>OZ251471.1:0-1998056 GCA_965242635.1 Bdellovibrionales bacterium
GTCCAACAAAGGAACAGAGATGTCCTCCACCACCGCCCCATGAGACTGCAACAAATCAGCTGTCTGTTTCAATGTCTTCAACACCGCCGGGGAACAGGACTTTTCTGCATACTCCCTGTTAAGCCATCCCACCTTCATACCTTTTATATCAGAACTGTCAGGAGACCACTTTGGCCAGGATTTTTCGAAGGAAGTGGCATCTTTTTCATCTCTTCCGGAAAGGACGGACAAAAGGTGTGCACTGTCCTCCACATACATGGTCATGGGGCCGGCCTGGTCCAGGCTGGAGGAGTAGGCAATCATACCAAAGCGACTGACCCGGCCATAAGTGGGCTTGACCCCCACCAAATTACAAAAAGAGGCTGGCTGGCGAATGGAACCTCCTGTGTCTGTGCCAATGGAGGCTGAACAAAGCCCTGCTGAAACAGCTGAGGCAGAACCACCACTGGACCCGCCAGGGACAAAGGCCTTGTTCCAGGGATTAAATGCCGGGCCAAAGGCAGAATTTTCGTTGCTGGTCCCCATGGCAAACTCGTCCTGATTGCATTTGCCCAAAATGATGGCCCCCGCCTTTTCCAAACGGAGAGCCACCTCCGAAGAATAGGGGGACACAAAATTTTCCAGTATTTTGGAGCCGGCCGTGGTCCTCATGCCCTTCACACAAAAGACATCTTTCAACAGAAAAGGCACCCCTGCCAAAGGCAGGTCCTTATACTGATCCCAGTTTTTTGTGATGGTTTGAGCTGTTTTCAGAGCAGAGGAATTGATGGTCAAAACCGCGTTCAGGGCCGGATTAAATTTCTCAATGCGGTCCAAATAAAACCGGCAAAGCTCTTCAGCAGAAAGCTGGTTTTTCCTCAGAAAAGCCAGTAGATCATTTATTTTACAGTCCAGCAAATTCATAACCAGACAAGTATGCTCCAGAGAAAATATATGTCAACATAAATATAAAGCCTCTGACTGGACAGAAAACCGGGTTTGACGCACCGTGCCTTTTCAAACAAACCAGGATTGACTATATTTTAGACAGTCAGGAAGCAATGCGACTCCTATGGATGACTATAGAAGTCCCAAATCTTTAACTTTAAGGAGGTTCAAAATGGTAAAATTTTTATTTTTTATGGGCTTGGTGGTCTCTGGTTCATTATGGGCAGAAAACTCCACTGAGGACAGAGCAGACCAGTGGTACTCCTGCATTCAGGCCGATAAGTATTGGACATACTGTGTAGAGTTCAATATGAACGATGTAGTCGCCATCAGTGACCTCCGAGCAAGATTTCGAGGAAATGAGATTAAATTCTGGATTAGCAGGGGCCATAAGAAACCATGGAAATTGAAATGTTCGTGGCCGGAGAGGGAGTTAAAAAAAGGTCGGCACTGTCGGATCTCTGCAGAGCTTGATTTGCGTGGGAAATAAACGCAGTGCGTGGGGAATGAACGCAGACGAAATAGACATTGTTATTCCCTTCTCACCCCATCTGCCTGAACATCAATCAGGAAACACTCATAGAGCTGGCCCCTGAAAAAGTCTGTTTTTCGGGCCAGGCTTGCTTTTTGGACAGATTTAAAGTAGCTTGGGCTTTTCTGCCCCATCGAACTGGCAAAAGTTGCAAACCGACCGGCAAAAGTCGCAAACCGACCGGCAAAAAGGTTTTTCTGGGGGGGCAAAAACCAAGGAAAAAGGGGGGAATTATGTCGTCCAAAAGAGCACAAAAAGCCATGGAACTGATCCAGACAGCGGGCAAAATGAGCAACACAGACATTTATGATGTGGAAATCAGCCCCTCTCTTTTGAAAGTGTTTATTGACAGGCAGAGCAAGCTTGATTTAAAAACCTGTGAAAGGTTTATGAGATCCCTTCTGTTTCTTTTGCAGTCAGAGGGGATGGATAACTGGGAATGTGAGGTGTCCACCCCCGGCCTGGAAAGAGCTTTAAAAAAGGACTGGCACTTCCGGTCGGCGGTGGGACAGACCATCAAGGTCCATACCAGCCAACCGGTGCTCCGGCAGAGCAAAAAGTCCAAAAAAAGCCGGCAAAGCTCTGTCCTGACCGGCCAACTGTGTAAATATCAGGGTCAAACCCTGCTTTTAAAGGATGGGGGTTCCAAGGTGATTGTTCCCTTGAATATTATCACAAAAGCCCACATTCTGTTTGAGATCCCAAAAAAGAAAGGACCAAAGGAGAAAAAAACATGAGCACGATAACCAATACATTTTCCGAGCTGGGTCGCCTTATCGATCAGGTCAGCAAAGACAGAGGCATAGAAAAATCCAAAGTCGTTTCTGCCATTGTCACGGGGCTGTTGTCTGCGGCCCGGAAGAAATACGGGACTTACCGCAATATTGAGGTGAAATACAATGAGGAAATGGGACAACTGGAGCTGTATGAATTTAAAGAAGTGGTGGCAGAAGAGGATTTTGTGGATGAACAAATTGAGATTAAGCTGAGCGACGCTTTGAAAATGGATCCGGAGGCCCGGATAAAAGATCAAATCGGCATGCCTTTGAAGTCGGAGGAGCTGGGCCGGATTGATGCCTATATGGCCCGGCAAATCGTGGTGCAAAGTTTTAAGGACGCTGAAAATGAGATGATATTCAACGAGTTTGAAAAACGAAAAGGGGACATTGTCTCCGGGGTGGTTCGCCGGGAGGACAGAAGAGTGATCGTGGTGGACCTGGACAAGGTGGAGGCCTATATCCCCAAAAAAGAACAAATTTACGGGGAAAGATATAACCCCGGTGATCGCATTCAGGGCTATATTCTGGAGGTCCGGCAAAGTAGCCGTGGGCCTCAGATTATCATGTCCCGTGCCCACCCCAACTATCTGATAAAGCTTTTTGAAAAGGAAGTGCCGGAAATTTATGAAGGCATTGTCAAAATTGTTTCCGCGGCCCGGGAGCCGGGGCACAGGGCCAAGATGGCTGTTTACAGCAACGATTCCGCTGTGCACCCGGTGGGTGCCTGTGTGGGCATGAAAGGAAGCCGTGTCCAAAACATCACACAGGAACTGAAGGGGGAGAGAATTGATGTGATTATATGGGATGAGGATCCTGTCCGTTTCGTCTGCAATGCTCTGGCACCAGCCAAAATAATGAAAGTGCTGGTGGATGAGGAAAAGCAGGAAATGGATGTGGTGGTGGCCGATGATCAGCTCTCTCTGGCCATTGGAAAAAAGGGGCAAAATGTGCGTCTGGCTGTCAATCTCACCAAATGGAACCTGAACATCATGTCCATCACTGAGTTCGAGGAAAAGAAAAGACAAGCTGTCTTTAACCTGAAACTTTTGCCGGATATGACAGACACCATGGCCGAAAACATCCACCAGTGTGGCTTTTCCTCTTTTCAGGAACTGGCGGATTCCACTGCAGAGAGAATTAAGTTGATTCCCGGATACGATACAGACGAAAAAGCAGAAAAACTTATTCAAATGGCCAAAGATCTGGTGGAAAAATATAAAGGCAAGGAAATTCCTTCAGCACCAGAACTGGAAAAAGAGGAAAAGAAAACACCTGCCGTGGACGCCAAAACACAGGCGGATCAGAAACTGAAAGAGGAGCTGGCCCAACTGGAAGGCACCTCTGCCAAGGATGAGGACAAAGACCAAGACCAAGACAAAGACCAAGACCAAGACACAAAAGCAGATGACCTGTCAGACAAAAGTGTTTCTGCCAAAGACCAAGACCAAAACACAAAAGCAGAGGATTCAGCAGATAACAATATCTCTGCCAAGGATGAAGACAAAGATAAAGACATCAAAGCAGTGGACCCGGCAGACAAAAACACCTTTGCAAAAGATGAAAACAAGGATACAGACACAAAAGCAACAAAAGAAAACAAACCAAAAGAAAGCACCACTGAGCCACAAACAAAGGCGACAAAAAAGGCAGAAAAAGAGAGTAAACCAAAAGAAAGTGCCACTGAGCCACAAACAAAGGCGACAAAGAAAGCAGAAAAAGAGAGTAAACCAAAAGAAAGTGCCACTGAACCACAAACAAAGGCGACAAAGAAGGCGACAAAAAAGGACAAACCAAAAGAGAGTGCCGCTGAGCCACAAACAAAGGCGACAAAGAAGGCAACAAAAAAGGACAAACCAAAAGAGAGCAAACCAAACAAAGACAAGACCAAAAAAAAGGAACATAAACCATGAAAGTTTATGAACTGGCCAGAGAATTAAACTTAAAAAGTGTGCAATTACTGGAAAAAGTGCGCAAAGAGCATAATATGCCTGTGAAAAACCACATGCAAAATCTGAGTGCGGAGGAGGTGCACAAAATCAAATCCTTTTTCCGGCCTGTTAAAAAAACCAGCAAAAAAAAACCGGCAGTTCAAAAAAGAAAAGCACCGGCAAAAAAGAAAGTGGAGTCAAAAGAGTCAAGAACAAAAGTGGAGGAAAAACCTGTTTTGCGAACAGGGGTTATTCGCCGAAGCAGAGCGGAACAGACAAAACAAAAAGCCAAAGCTGTTGCCGCCAAAAGCAAAAAATCTCAGCAGGAAGAGGACAAAAAAGCAAAAACAGAATCTGAAACAAAATCCTCCGCTCTTCGTGCGTCTGGCGACAGAAACATTCTTCCAGGCCTTGTTCAGGGGGAAACCCAAAGTGCCCTCAAAAATATCAATGAGATTATTGACATAACAGAAGAGGAAAAGAAAAAAGCCAAAAAAGCCAGCCTGGAAAAAGAAAGCCAAAGCAGGCAGTTCAGGGCCACGGACTTCCGAAAAAGGGAAGTGATTTTTCAGCCCAAGAAAAAACGGCCGGCGGGTGCCTCGTCCTCCAAAAAAACGCAAATCACCACGCCTAAATCCCACAAGAGGCTGATAAAAATGTATGACAAACATATTTCCGTTGAGGAGCTTGCCCACCAGATGGGTATGAAAAAACAAGCTGTGGTCCAAAAAATCAAAACTGAAAACCTGTTGGAGGATGTGTCCTTCTCCTCTGTTTTTGACTGTGAAACAGCGGAGGTGCTGGCCTCTGCTTTCGGCTTTGAAGTAAAAAATATGCTTAAAAACAGGGAGGAAAGCATGTCGTCCCTGTTTTTTGGCAACTTGTCCGCAAAAAAACAAAGTAAAGCCCCTGTCGTCACAGTGATGGGGCATGTCAACCACGGCAAAACCACTTTATTGGATTATATTCGAAAAAGCCGGGTGGCCAGCCAGGAGGCAGGGGGAATCACACAACATATCGGGGCCTACAGTGTGCCCGTGGGAAAAAGTTTTGTCACTTTTATTGATACACCGGGGCACTCCGCTTTTACCGCCATGCGGGCCAGAGGGGCCAAAGTCACCAATATAGTGGTTATTGTGGTGGCTGTAGACGATGGTGTTCAACCTCAAACTGTGGAAGCCATAAACCATGCCAAACAGGCCAAAGTGCCTGTTATTGTGGCCCTTAACAAAGTGGATGTGGAATCCTCCAACCCGGAACAGACAAAAAAACAGCTTATGGAACATGGTCTGACACCGGAAGAATGGGGCGGGGACACTGTGTTTTGCCCCATATCCGCCCTCAAAGGAGATGGGGTTTCCAATTTGCTGGAGCATATCCATCTTTTGGCCGAAGTGCATGAGTTAAAAGCCAACCCGGACCGCTCGGCTATGGGGTTTATCATCGAAAGCCGAATGGAAAAAGGCCGGGGCTGTGTTATGACTTTGCTGGTGCAGGAGGGCACTTTGCAGGCTGGCCAGACTCTTATAGCAGACAATCAGGTGGGCCGGGCCAGGCAGATGACAGACGACACAGGCCGTTCCGTTTCCTCTGCCGGGCCGGGCCGGGCTGTGGAGATCTCCGGATTTCAGGAAGTGACAAGGGTGGGAGAGCCTTTTTACGCTGTCCGAAATGAAAAATCAGCCCGACGCTTTATTACTGAACAGAAAACAGCCCAAACAGCTCAACCAGGGAACGAGGAAAAAAAACCGTCCGTAGAGGAACTGTTGTTCCAGACTTACGAAAGCAAAGCAAAAACACTGAAACTGATTTTAAAAACAGATGTGGTGGGAAGCCTGGAGGCCATAAAATATTCCATCGAAAACCTCAACACAGAAGAAGTGTCAGCTCAAATTATTCATGCCGGGTTGGGTCTTATCAATGAAAGTGATGTGATTTTGGCCACCACAGCCAATGCCTGTTTGTTTTGTTTTAACTCAGGGGTTTCGGCCAAAGCACAAAAACAGATTCAGGCCCAGGCCATCCCCGTCCGATCCCATACAGTCATTTATGATCTGCTGAAAGAGGTGGAGACACTTATGGCGGGGCTTTTGGATCCGGATATTCAGGAATCTTTTGGGGGCCGGGCAGAAGTGCAACAATTATTTCCTGTTTCCAATGTGGGTCTTATCGCCGGTTGCAAAGTCAGCAAAGGGAAAATGGCCAGCCATCACCTGGCCCGTCTGATAAGAGAGGACAACATTATTTATAAAGGGAAAATCACCAGCTTAAAACGATTTAAACAATCGGTTAAAGAAGTGTTGGAAGGCCAGGAATGTGGTGTCGGGCTGGCCCCCTGCAAGGACTTGAAGGTGGGGGATATAATTGAAAGTTTTACGCAAAAGGAAATAAAAAGAGAAACCCTGATCCGAACCCCTCAAAGGGGGTTGCAGGACGGGGCCAGTTTCTCTGATCAAAACCCTCAATAGAAACAGCAGGGCAAAACATGAACCGGCGACTTTTGAAGCTCAATAAGAATTTGCAAAAAGTTCTGATGGAGTATTTTATCAGAAAAAGCAAACAGGCTTTCCCTGGATTTGTTTCCGTAAAATCAGCGGACATGGCCCGTGATATGAAGTCAGCCCGCGTTTTTTTGTCTGTCATGAGTGAAAAAGACTGTGTGGCGGAAGTGGAAACCGCTTTGGAACAGGAAAGATTTTTTATTCAAAAAACTGTTTCCCGCTCTTTAAAAATAAAGTTCTGCCCCCGATTGAATTTTTTTATAAACCATGTCCCCCTCCCCCCCGATCTAAACCAGTGACCCTGAAGGTTGTTTTCCCCTTTGGGAGTGCCATGATCCAACATAAAAGTATAGGGCATATTATCACCTTCAGCCCCCGGCAGTTGCCTCAAGAATCCCGCCGGCTGGATGTGGAGTTGCTTTTAAGCCATGTGCTGGATTGTGATCGATCCTGTCTTTACACAAATTGGGATCAGGAGCTGAGCTGTAAACAAATGACCCGATTTCAGGTTTTGCTGGAAAAACGGGCCAAAGGCATGCCCATAGCCTGTATCTTAAAAGAAAAAGAATTTTACGGGCAGAATTTCCGGGTGGAGCCGGGCGTGTTTATCCCTCGCCCGGAAACAGAAACTCTTGTGACAGCCGTCCTTTCCGGCCCACCCTCTTCAGGGGAGGCCTTAAGTCTTGTTTGGGATTTTGGCTGTGGCGTGGGCTGTGTGGGCTTGAGCCTTTTGGCCCAACTTCCCCATGCCCGGCTGACAGGCTTTGACATCAACAAAAAGGCTTTAAAGTTAAGTCGCAGGAACGCACACAACATGGGCCTTTCGGATCGGGCGGTTTTTATCCATCAGGATGTTTCCCACCTTGTTATACCTGATAAATCTTTTCCCTCCTCCCACACAAACCCGCCGGACATTATTGTGGCCAACCCCCCTTATATTGCCTTTGATGATCAGAGGATACACAAAGAGGTTTTGTCTTTTGAGCCACCGGACGCACTTTTTTCCGGTGAAGGGGGCTTAAGCCATATTCGTGCATGGCTCAAAACTGCCCACACAAGGCTTAAACCACAAGGTTTTTTCTTTTTTGAAATCGGTGCCAACCAGGATATATCCTCCGTGAAACAGGGGGGCATGCAGAAAAGAGCTGAATTTAAAGACCTTTCAGGCTACACTCGTGTTATTCAATTTCAAAAAACTTGACTGGCCCGGTTGTTTGTGTTTTTTTTATTCGAGGGGGGCTGGCATGAAAAGCACCACATTTTCCACAAACAACAAAGGGATGTCCCTGATAGAGATAATGATCGCCCTGACCCTGCTCACAGGCATGGCCGGTTTGGGTGCTGTTTTTGTCAACAGAAAAGAAAGCCAGATAAAAAAAACATGGAGATCCTTCACTGCACTCAACCGGCAACTGGATTACAAGGCACGGCTCAAAAGAAAACACTACCGATGGGCTTTCAACCTGGATGAAGACCAAAACTCCTGGTGGGTGGAGAAAAAAGCACCGGAACCAGAGACAGCCAAAGCTGGAGACGAATCCTCCGGCTTAGTGTCAGGCTCTTCTTTAAAAACCCGCCCGGACGGTTTTTTAATGGACAGCGACTTTTTTGCAAAACCACAAACACTGCCCCGGAAACTCACATTTGAAAGTGTGGAGTTAAGCCATCAGAAAGAGCTTGTTAAAAGTGGTGTGGTCTATATTCCTTATTGGCCGGAGGGCCAGTTCAGCACCGCTTTGGTGCTGGTCAAATACAAACAAAAATACTGGTCTCTGTTTTTTAACCGGCTGAACGGGGAAATGATGGTGTTGCCGGGTAAAAAAAGCCTTGAGGATCTGGAGCAGTGACAAAAATGCCTGTGCCACCTGTCAGATAAAACAAGCCAAACTGGCTTGAGGGCAGACAGAGTCTGCCTTTTGTCCCTGTTCAAATTGAAAAGGGGCTTTAAGGAAAAATCAGGTTGTCCTTGTTCAAGTCCGAAAACTTTGTCCGGCCCATGGCGGAGAGCATTTCATAATGATGGTGATTTAAATTCAAAGCATAGTTTTTCACACGCTCTGATTTTTCCTCAATATTCAAGCCATACTGCAGTTTTTCAGAATGTGTGGTGATACCCACGGGGCAGGTGTTATTGTTGCATCTGAGAGCCTGTATACAGCCCAAAGCCATCATAAACCCGCGGGCAGTGTAAATGGCCGAGGCCCCCATGCAAAGGGCCATCATCTGTTTTCCCGCTCCAATCAATTTGCCTGAAGTTACAAATTTAAACTTCCCTTTTATGTCATACTCTTTCGCCAATTCAGTGGCTTTTTGCAGGGCGGGAAACACCGGGTAGCCCAGGTCGTCCATAAAGGTTTTGGGGGCGGCACCGGTCCCTCCCTCCGATCCATCTATGGCCATGTAATCCGGATACACATTTTGTTTTTTCATTTCTGCAAACAATTCTCCCAGTTCTTTTAAAGAACCCAGGCAAAACTTCATGCCCACGGGTAGTCCTGACAACTCCTGTATTTGACGAATAAATTTTAAAGTGGCATGGGCAGACACACATTCAGCGTGGCCAGGGGGGGACACCACATCCTTTCCCATTGGGACTCCCCTCAGCTGAGCTATCTCCTCTGTGATTTTCTCCTTTGGCAAAAGTCCGCCTTTTCCCGGCTTGGCCCCCTGAGAGAATTTGATCTCTATCATCCTGACCTGTTTCAGCTGGCTTATTTTTTCCAACAGGTCCGGATCAAAAGAGCCATCTTTCTTTCGCACGCCGAACTTGCCTGTGCCTATCTGGAAAATCAGGTCCGCCCCTCCCATAAGATGATACTTGGGGTATCCCCCCTCCCCTGTGTTCAGGGGAATGCCTGCTTTCCGGGCCCCCAGGGACAGGGCCTGAATGGCTTTTCTTCCCAAAGCACCATAGCTCATGCCACCGATCATAAGTGCTTTGTCAATGGTGTAGGCCTGGGGGAGGGCCCGTTCCTCCCCAAAACACAACTGAAAAGGGGACAGTTGGTGAATATCCACCGGGTAAAAAGAATGTTTTAACTTTAAGACTGGGCGGGAAAAATCCAAAAGGGAACCAAAAGCGGAGGATTTTTCCTGATTTTTGGATTGCTTGTAGACATCCGCTCTTTCCATGCGGTTAAAAGGCTTTTCCTCTGTGTCACTGCTGTAAAGATACTGCCGGAACTCTGGCCCGATACTCTCCACAAGATAGCGAAAAAGGGCCAGGACACCAAAATTGGCCAAAAGGGTGTGCCGTTTTTGGACATACAGGTAGTAGCCGTTCAGGAGATTTAAAGAGAACAAAAGGCCGGTTATGTAAGGCCAGCGTCCCTCCCAAAAAAAGTTGGCAGGCAAAGAGAGCAGAAACAGCAAAAACAAAATCCCATTGAGAAAACGGGCTGTTTTTTCCAGATTCAGACTGATTTTTCTTTCATGGGGAACAGACATAAGAAGGATTATACAGGAAAAATCTGTCTTTTCCAAGTTTTCTGCCAGAATGGGGATTTTTTTAGTGAGAGTGTGCCTGTCCGTCTGTCAGAAAGGGCAGAGGAATGTGCCACCGGGCCATTTGATTGATAAGGCTTATCAAGGGAAAACCTATGATGGCACTTTGGTCTTTTGTCTCTATTTTCTCAAACAGGCCTATACCATAGCGTTCCAGGGCATAAGCCCCGGCACATTTGAGGGGCCTGGCTTTTTTCACATAAGCTTTGATTTGAGCTGTGCTCAGGGCCCGCATACTCATTTTATTGATTTCCAAATGGCTGAAGCTTTTTTTGCCATAGCGGATATAAAGGGCAGTGAACAAAATATGGGTTTTTCCCTGAAGGGTCTGAAGGGAATTGACGGCGGATTGGGAATTTAGAGGTTTGTTGAATATTTGCTGGCCCAGACAGGCCATTTGATCCCCTCCCAGCACCAGTGCTTTGGGGTATTTGAGAGCCACTTTTTCCACTTTGGCCTGAGCGATTTTTTGTGCTATTTGCCCCATTTTGTGATGAACGGTCAGAGCCTGTTCTGAGGGGCCTTCTGGAACCGGCTCCGAGGGGCTTGAAACCAGCATGATTTTTTCCTCTGATGGTGGTTGTTTGTATATATCTTCGTCAATGCCCGGCACTTCCACTTTGAAATCAAAGCCCAGGTCTTTCAATTGTTGACGGCGGGAGGCCGAACCACTGGCCAGCACAATCAAAGGGGCTTTTTTTGGCCTTTCTGCTTTCATGACACAAAAATTTCCACACCCCTCTTACCATCCTTCTTTTCATTCAGCCATATAAGGCATGTAACTGGTCCCTGTTTTTATCTCTGCCTGAACGGCTGGATTCCTTCAAAAGCTACAACCCCGGCTTTCTCATGTCAAGCCCTCAGCCTCTTTTTTCAAGTCCAAAGACGGGATTTTTTGGGATTTTGAGACAAAAAAATTCGGAAATCCGAATTTTTGGTCTTTTACTGTCATTCCTGTAAAAGGTGATCTGGGTCTCATATTTGGACAGTTTTCTAAGAATAATGCGATGCGTTAAAAATAAACCACTGGAAAAAAGCTTAAACCCATTGACAAGCTTACAAGTCTTTTGGTATAGTGGTGGTCAGGAACAAAATAATTAACCTATAGGAGGTGTATTATGAAAGCATTGTTGTTATTTGTTATGTTCGGTTTCATAGCCTGTATAACAGCAGAGGGTAGAAACCTGTCCAACTTAACCCCGCCCACCTTAGACAACACAAACACTGGTTGCCTTTTGGACAAAGAACTTTACCCTGAAGGAACAACATACGGTTGGTGGATTTGTTTACATAACGAATGGGTAAGAAACCAAGACATGCTTGAACAAACCTCAAGCGATAATGAAAAGCCTCTTGTGTTGGTTGATCATCGTTATGAGGTATGTGTAGAACACTGCATAGCCGGCGGCGGGCATCAAGAGTATTGTCATAAAGTTTGCGAATGATTTAGGAAAAACCCAGGCTTTTTGGTGGATAATGTGATAAATTTTGTAAAAATACCTTAAAATTTAATGTATTTTAACAATATATTGCATAAATAATGTATAATTTTCAGGCACTTTGGCATGAAAGCATACAAGAAATTGAATCAAACGGCCTTTATGCAGAGCGGTTTTTTTACAGCTAGGCAGGCGGAATCCTTTGGATATGCACGAAGCAATCATCACTATCATATTAAAACGGGGCATGATCTGGGTCTCATATTTGGACAGTTTTCTAAGAATAATGCGATGCGTTAAAAATAAACTACTGGAAAAAAGCTTAAACCCATTGACAAGCTTACAAGTCTTTTGGTATAGTGGTGGTCAGGAACAAAATAATTAACCTATAGGAGGTGTGGTGGAATAGTCTTTTTTTTCAATGCCTTGGTGGCTGGAATTTAAGGTTTCCTGGTTGACAAGCCGATAAACTGTGATATAGTGAGAAAAAAACATTTTACCTTTAGGAGGTGAATTATGAAAGCTTTTATAATTTTTCTTAGTCTGGTGTTTATGGGCTGTGTGACAGCCAACACCAGAGACTTGTCCGCTATCAATCCCAAGACAGAACCAGCGAATCAAAGTGAGGCCACTTCAGAACCACCTCTTTTATTGGCTGATGACTATTCAGATTGTATGGACCGTTGCACATCAGAACATGGGGGGAGTTCAGAAGGTTGCGATAGAGTTTGCGAAAATAAGGATTACTCTAATAAGAATGTAAATAAAAAGCCTCTAAAAGTGGCGGGTTATGATGAGTGCGTCCAAGGTTGCGTTGCAGAAGGTTACTGTGGACCTTCAGGTAAAAACTGTGAAGATACTTGCAGGAGTGCCTGTAAATAACCTTTTGCTTTACGGGATGTTTTGAGACGGTGAATGAGGAAAAACTTTAACCTTTTGGAGGGGCATTATGAAAGCTCTTATAATTTTTCTTGGTCTGGTGGTTATGGGCTGTGTGACCAGCGGGGTTAAAGCCCATGCTGTGGAAAAAGCAAGTGGTGAAGTTTGTAATAGTGAAAATTATAGAGACTTCATAAACAAAGAAGGTATCCATTTTTGTAATTTGCAAAAAGTGGATTTAGCCTATAAGGCGTCTTTGCGAGGAGCTAATTTGCGAGGGGCGGATTTGTTTAATAAGGATTTGCGAAATTTGGATTTGCGAGGGGCGGATTTGAGAGGGGCTAATTTACGATGGACGGATTTGCGAAGGGCGTATTTGGTAGAAGCGGATTTACGAGGGACTAATTTGCAAATGGCGTATTTGCGAGGGGCGGTTTTTTATGATGCGGATTTGAGAGGGGCAGATTTGCAAGGGGCAGATTTGACAGATGCAAAAGTCACAACAGAGCAAGCGGAGTATTTAAAATCAAGAGGGTTCAGTGGTTTTGTGGTGGTAGAATACAATGAAAGAAATAATACCCCACCTCATTATAAAACTTATGGGGAGCTTATAGATGACGGGCTATTGGAGCAATATAATAATAGGTGATTTGTGCGACCGCATGCTGGTCCTCTCATGTTTTTTTGCATGAAAAATTGGACACGATTTAAAAAGCATAGTATTGATCAACACTATAAAATGATTTATCGAAAAAGTGTGTCTTGCTATATCGGAAAAACCCAACTTATAAAGAGCAAAAAAAGAAAGCAGACATGGAATTATGGGAGTCGGGGAAAGCTTTTGAAAAGGCATGTAAACGGACGCCGGTCTCTGATTTGTTTGATAAGATTAAGGCAATACTATAAAGGGCATAAAGAGTATAAGCCCCCGCCTGTTTAATTTGTAGAGGAGTGTATGGAGCTATTGTAAGCCTTTAATACCTTATTCAGCTCTTTTTTCGAAACTATTTTTTTCTTGTTCCCATTGTCGAACAAAAACAGTCCATTGGAATTTTTAAATTGGTTCAATATATCCTGCTTTATCTCTATGGAGACAGAATGTGATTCATCTCTTTTTAATATGATTCCATTTTTCCTGTCTTCATTTGGTTGAAACAATACTTTAATAAAATAACCCTTGTCATCCTGGATAGCAGTGATCTTTTGATCAGTTCGTCCTTTATTGGTAAGATTAATAAGAAATGTGCTGTGCATTTTTATCTTTCCGTTTTCTTTAGTCTCTTTATAAAAAAAGATTTGACCAAAAATATTCCTGATTCCTCTCCATCGGGAAAATCGATCTTGAAGTAATGTATATGAAATAACACCTGTGACAATGGGTGTAATGATTTCAGCAATGTTTGCCAAAATACCAAGCCATTCTTTCCATTCCATTTTTCAAGCCCTTTCTCAATAAGAGAACTTATAGACAGAATAAACTGCTCCAGGTTCCATCGGCCCACCAGGACTGCCGGTATATCCTTTATTTCTTATGTAATAGTTTTCCAGAGCTTGGGCTTGAGCATAAGTTAAATCACTTGCCAAAATCTGCCAGTTTCCCAAAGACGGCCTTATCCTGTGCCATTCCTGTTTTCTTCTTTGTGGCTGAGTTGTGATACCAATTTGCCAAGATACATTGTTCTCACTTTGTGTGATATTGGCTTGTGATGACATGTTTTCCTCCTTTTTTATTAAGAACCCCAATGTTCATACTGTTTAAATACGGTTTTGTCAAGGTAAAGGTGGTAAAGCTAACAGGTCTTTCCACCAGTTGTACTGGTCCCCTATTTTCATTAAACAGCATTTTCAGAAAAAATCCAAGAAAAAACCAGAAAATTCTCATTTTGAGACAAAAAAACAAGGCCAGTCCTCCAAATTTGACGCTTCAAGTCATTACAGATCGCTGATTTTGACAGAAAACCTCAATGAGAGAGATGAGATTTTAAACTGAAGTGAGGGAAAAAAGGGCACTGGCTCAGTTTTCTGTAAAAGTGTTAAGGTATTTTTTATAAATATAAGTTTTGCCATAATTGCTTTCTCCCGGTCGTGGTTTCAAAATACCAAGAGAGATGAAGCGATCAATCACTTTTTGTGCTCCAGCTCTTGTAAAGCCTGTCCACTCCATGACCCTGCCAGCAGTGACCAAAGGTTGGCTGAATAAACAGGACAGCACCCGGACACTGCTTTCTGATTCTCTCTTGCCAAGGGATTGAATTTGAGCCATATCCCTGTCTCTTAAGTTTCTGATTTGTTTGGCAATATTTATAGAGGCCTGGGCTGTGTCCATGACAGAAGAAAGAAAAAAAGAGATCCAATTTTCCCATTAAATGGCTGGTTCTGTCTGTTTTCATGATGAGATCCGTGGGCCAATTCAAAAGCCCCTTTGGCGGAAACGCATAGGGCACAAAAGCAGAAAACCCCTCAGCTTGTCTGATCTTTCGACCTATTTCAGCTTTCATAAAAACCTCCCCTTGGCCGTCAATGAACATTTACATTTCCTTGCCAATATATACTATATTGTATTTTAGTATATATCTCAATGTCTAAAACAGCTTTTTTTGGCTTTTTTTAAGCTTTTTGACCCATGGAAAGGGGGATTTTTTGGGGCTGGTTCTGTTTTTTGTGGAGCTTTTTCGTAAATTAGTTTCCATGTTTTTCTGAATGTATACTAACTTGGATTTTAGTATCTATTGGATTTTTTGGCAGGAAACCCCATAAGCTCACACATTTTCAGTGGCCATAAAAGACACCAACCAAACGGAAAATTCATAAAGTAAAATCAGGGGAAACAACAATAACAGCATGCTCATGACATCCGGGGGCGTGATAAAAGCCGACAAAACAGCCAAAAGCAAAAAAGCATGACGGCGATATTTTTTTAAAAGCACAGGAGACAGGACACCCGAACGGCAAAGCAAAGCCAAAACAAGAGGCATTTCAAACATCAGACCAAAAGTCAAAGCCAGCCGGATAATAAAAGACAGATAGTTGCTTATGGTGATAAAAGGCTGAGCCATGCCACCCCCAAAGCCCATCAAAACAGAAAACATAATGGGACACACCACAAAATAAGCAAACAAAACACCTGTGAAAAACAAAACCACACCCATTGTCAAAAAAACAATAAACACTTTTTTTTCTTTTTTATAAAGACCAGGGGAGATAAAAAGCCAGAGCTGGCTCAACCAAAAAGGACTGGAACAAACAAGGGCAGAAAAAAAGCTGACCTGCAAATGAGCCATAAAAGCAGACATGGGAGCTGTAAAAATCAGAGCACCATCGGTGTTCTTCAAAAAAGGCTGAATGGGCCGGCGCAAAAAATTGAGTATGTGATCACTGAAGAACCAACAAATAAAAAAAGCCGGCAGGAGACTCAAAAGACTCCTGACAAGCCTTTGACGCAACTCCCGCAAATGATCCCATAAAGGAGTGGATATGCTGTCTTTATCCATAAAAGTCTGTCATCCACAGGGCTGAAGAACCTTTGTCAAGAGGAAGCCTCACTGACAGAGGACTGAGACGCATGCGTGGCCGGTGCAGGGGCCGGTGCTGGGGAAAAACCCGGAAGGGTGGTTGCCACTTCCTCTTCCTCCTCTGTCACCACCAACTTCCATCTCCGGTAAGCACTCAAGCCTGTGCCCGCCGGTATCAGACGGCCCATAACAATATTTTCTTTCAAACCGGATAATTTGTCCTCCCGCGACTGAATGGCCGACTCTGTCAACACCTTGGTTGTCTCCTGAAAAGACGCCGCTGAGATCCAGCTGTCCGTGTTCAAAGACCGGCGGGTTATACCCATCAGAAACAAAACAAATTGGGCCGGCTTTCCGCCCTGTGCCTCCACCTGTTTGTTCACATTTATTATCTCTGACTTTTCCACCTGTTCGCCCACAAGATAGTTGGTGTCCCCCGCATCCGTCACCTCCACCTTCCTCAACATCTGAGACACAATAACCTCTATGTGTTTGTCGTTAATCACCACCCCCTGCAGACGATACACAGCCTGTATTTCGTCCACCAAATAAGAGGACAAAGCCTTGTGACCGGAAATGCGTAAAATATCATGCGGATCACTGGGGCCATCCATAATGGTCTCTCCCACCCGGATATACTCCCCCTCTCTCACAGCAATATGCTTGCCCTTGGGAATAAGATACTCCTTCTGCTCATTATCACTGGAAGTTACAATCACCCTCTGTTTTCCCTTCAGGTCCTTCCCAAAGCTGACTGTGCCGTCTATCTCACAAATAATGGCCGCCTCCTTGGGTTTACGGGCTTCAAACAGCTCCGCCACACGAGGAAGACCCCCTGTTATATCCTTGGTCTTGCTGGCTTCCTTGTGGATTTTGACGATCATATCTCCCGCCTGAATAGGCTCTCCATCCGCCACCAGCATCTGTGCCCCCACTGGTATTGTATAAGAGAGGGGGGCCTTTCTCCCCTTGGGCACAAGACCTTTGCCGGATTTGTCCACAACCAATACAGTGGGTTTTTGTTCCGATGACTTGCTCTTGATAATCACTTTGGTCGAAAAACCAGTCACCGGGTCCACCTGCTCGCTCATGGACACACCCTCTTCAATGTCCACAAACTTGACATAACCCGACCCATCCGCCACAATAATATCCGAATAAGGATCCCACTCTGCCAACAAGGCCCCCCTCTTTATTTCCTGGCCCTCTTTCACACTCAAAACAGAACCGTAGGGAACAGAAAGCCTCTCCTTTTCTTTTCCTGTGGCCGACTCCACCACCAATTCCCCACCACGGGTCATGACCGTCAGTTTGCCACTTTTGTTTTTCACAGATTTCAAATTGTTAAAACGAATTCTTCCATCATGGTGGGCCGTATGCACAGACTGCTCCACCGAACGGGAAGCCGCCCCCCCCGTGTGAAAAGTCTTCATGGTCAGCTGTGTTCCCGGCTCCCCAATGGACTGAGCGGCAATCACCCCCACCGGCTCACCCAAATTGATAGTCTGGCCCCGAGCCAGATCCCGGCCATAACATTTAACACATATACCCCTGTGGGCCTTACAGGTCAGGGCAGAACGAATTTTCACCGACTCCATGCCCATGTCCTCCAAACGGGACAAAACCCGTTCATTGATTTCCTCTCCTCCCTTTACCACTAATTCCCCTGTTTCCCCATCCTTGATATCCTCAAAAGCTGTCCGGCCCAGAATACGATCCCCCAAAGACTGCTGAATGCCCCCCGCCTCCACCGGGGCCTGCACCTCCACACACTCCCCACTGCCACAGTCCACTTCGGTTATCACCAAGTCCTGTGCCACATCCACCAACTTCCTTGTCAAATAACCTGAATTGGCCGTCTTGAGGGCTGTGTCCGCTGAACCTTTACGTGCTCCATGCGTGGAAATAAAATATTGCAGAACTGTCAAACCTTCACGAAAGTTGGCTGTAATGGGTGTCTCTATAATTTCCTGAGAGGGCTTGGCCATAAGACCACGCATACCCGCCAGCTGACGAATCTGAGCGGAAGAACCTCTGGCCCCGGAATCGGCCATAATAAAAATGGAGTTGAAACTGTCCGCCTCCACTTTTTTGCCTTTCTTTAAAACAAAAGTTTCTTTTTCCAAATGATTCATCATCTCCTTGGCTACTCTGTCCACACAGTTGGTCCATATATCCACCACCTTGTTGTATCTCTCACTGTCTGTAATCAGACCCTCATCATACTGAGACCGTATCTCCTCCACCTGTTCACGGGCTTTTTTCAACAGGCTGACCTTGGATTTTGGAATCACCAAATCATTCAAACCAATGGAAATACCTGCCACAGTGGAATATTTAAATCCATGATTTTTTAAGGCATCGGCCAGCAAAACAGTTTTCTTTCCACCACACAGCCTGAAGGTTTTGTCGATGAGATCGGCCAAAGCTTTTTTGTTCATCACCTTGTTGTAATATTCTAGGGGCACCTCATGCGGAACGGCATCGCTCAACAAAACCCGGCCCACAGAAATATCCACCAATTTATTTTTAATGCGGCACTTGATGCCCGCCTGTAGATCCACATAGCCGTTTTCATAAGCGTAAATCACATCCTGCACACTGCCAAACACACGGCCGGTCCCTTTGGCCCCCGGACGAATACGGGTCATCCAGTAAATGCCCAATACAATGTCCTGCGTGGGATTGATAACAGGCTTGCCATTGGCCGGGCTGAGAATATTGTTGGTGGACATGATCAAAACACGGGCCTCCACCTGTGCCTCCACTGACAAAGGCACATGCACCGCCATTTGGTCGCCGTCAAAGTCCGCGTTAAAAGCTGTGCACACCAAAGGGTGCAGTTGAATGGCTTTTCCTTCATGCAAAACCGGCTCAAAAGCCTGAATGCCCAGGCGGTGCAAAGTGGGTGCACGGTTCAGCAAAACAGGGTGCTCCTTCACCACTTCCGACAAAATATCCCACACCTCCACACTTTCCTGATCCACCAACTTCTTGGCCTGCTTGATGGTGAGGGCCAGGCCCCTGTGCTGAAGTTTGTTGTAAACAAAAGGCTTAAAAAGCTCCAGGGCCATTTTTTTGGGTATGCCACATTGATGAAGCCTCAGCTCCGGCCCCACCACAATCACCGATCGCCCGGAGTAATCCACCCGCTTCCCCAACAGGTTTTGACGAAACCGGCCCTGTTTTCCCTTCAGCATGTCGCTTAAAGAACGAAGAGGCCTCTTGTTGGCACTGGTAAAGGTTTTTCCCCCACGGCCATTGTCCAAAAGGGAATCCACCGCCTCCTGAAGCATTCTTTTTTCGTTTCGTATAATAACCTCCGGGGCGTTTAACTCCTTTAACTTCTTGAGCCGGTTGTTCCGGTTAATGACCCGGCGATAAAGATCGTTCAGATCAGAGGCGGCAAAACGGCCCCCATCCAAAGGCACCAAAGGACGAAGATCAGGAGGTATGACAGGCAAAGCGGACAACATCATCCACTCCGGCCGGTTTTGAGAATGCAAAAAAGTCTCCACCACCTTCAACCGTTTGGTCAGTTTTTTGGTCAAAGTGATGAGCTGGGTTTCCCTCAGCTCCTTTCGAATTTTCCGGGAGAGAAAATCCAGATCCAGATCCTTTAACAGATCCCGAATGGCCTCCCCACCTATGGATACAGTAAAGTGTGGGCCATATTTAATCCGTGCGGCCTGGTATTCTGTCTCTGTCAAAAGCTGAGCTTTTTTAAGTTCGGTGTCCTTCGGATCCATCACCACATAAGATTCACAGTAAAGAACCCGCTCCACATCTTTCATGCTCATGTCCAACAAGGCACCTATACGGCTCGGTAAAGAGCGCAACATCCAGACATGCGCCACAGGGGAAGTGAGCTGAATATGGCCTATACGATCCCTTCTCACCTTGGCTTTGGTGACCTCCACACCACATTTTTCACACACCACCGCCCGATACTTCATGCCCTTGTACTTTCCACACAAACACTCATAATCCCGAATGGGACCAAAAATTTTGGCACAAAAAAGACCTTCTCTTTCCGGCTTGAAAGTCCGGTAGTTGATGGTCTCTGGTTTTTTTACCTCCCCATAACTCCAGGATCGTATTTGATCCGGAGAGGCCAAAGACACCCGGACACTGTTAAAGGACAGAGGATCTTTTGGTTTGTCAAAAAAGTTCAATAAATCTCTCACCGCTTTGCTCCTTGGTTATTGTTTTTTATTGTTAAAACAGGCCCTCTTGTTTATTTTTTAAAAAATCAATTTGTTTTTTTTGTTCTGGGTGCTTCTGTCAAAAGTTCCGACTCTATCATATCCACATACAGACCCAGACCCTGCAGTTCCTTTACCAAAACATTAAAGGACTCAGGGATACCAGGCTCCAAAATGTTCTCCCCTTTCACAATGCTTTCATACATTCTGGTGCGTCCCGCCACATCATCCGACTTGACTGTCAAAAACTCCTGCAAACAATAAGCCGCCCCGTAAGCTTCAATGGCCCATACCTCCATTTCCCCCAGACGCTGACCTCCAAATTGTGCCTTCCCGCCCAAAGGCTGTTGCGACACCAAAGAGTAAGGCCCAATGGAACGGGCATGGATTTTTTCCTCCACCAAGTGGTGCAGTTTCAGCATATACATCACTCCCACTGTGACCGGTCGCTGAAAAGGCTCTCCCGTTCGGCCATCAAAAAGAATGGTCTGCCCGGAACGGGGAAGCTCCGTCTTCTCCAAAAGAGATTTGACATCCTCTTCGCTGGCCCCGTCAAAAACCGGCGTGGCCATAAACACACCCTCTTCCATGTCACGAACGATTGTTTTTAAAGAGGAATCATCTGCTGTTTTCAAACGGCTTGTAAGCTCCTTGTCCCCTTTGTAAAAATCCAAAAGAGTTTTTCGTGTGTGCTCGGCCCTGAATTTATCCAGGTGTGCCTGAATTTGACGGCCAAAAGCGTAGGCCGCCCAGCCCAAATGGACCTCCAGCACCTGACCGATATTCATACGGGAAGGCACCCCAAGAGGGTTGAGCACCATGTCCACTGGCGTGCCGTCCATGGTGTAAGGCATGCTCTCTTCCGGCAAAATATGGGATATGACCCCTTTGTTTCCATGGCGACCGGCAAATTTGTCCCCCACCTTTAGTTTTCGCTTGACGGCCACATACACCTTGACCATTTTTATCACACCGGGAGGCATCTCATCTCCTTTGGAAAGTCGCCCCACCCGGTCTTCAAAAACCATCTCCACTGCGGACAAACGATTTTTGGCGGACTCCACCAATTTGGAAACAGATTCCCCCACCGTCTCGTCCTCCAAAGGCACATAAGCCAGCAGTTCAAAAGGCACCTTGTCCACATCCTGGCTTTCAATAACCCGACCGGCGGGCAACAGCTCTTCTGAACCATCGTCACTCAATAAGGCAGAGGTGGTTTTCTGACCCACCAGCACATCCCGTATTTGATCAATGGTGTTGTTTTGAATCACATTTTTTTCAATCTCAAAGTCCTTTTTCAGTTTTGCTCTTTTCTCTTTTAAAATCTCGCTCAGTCTTTCGTTTCTGTCCAGAGGGTCTCTGCTGTATATCTGTGTGTTAATCACTGTGCCATACACACCGGAAGGGGCACGAAGAGAAGTGTCCCGCACCTCCCCCGCCTTTTCGCCAAAGATGGCCAACAACAGCTTTTTCTCCGGCGAAACCTGCGACTCCCCTTTGGGGGTGATTTTTCCCACCAAAATATCCCCTGGCCGGACCTCCGCCCCTATACGAATAATACCCGACACATTCAGGTCCTTCAGGGCCTCATCCCCCACATTGGCAATATCGGCTGTGATCTCCTCCTGACCCAGCTTGGTGTCCCGTGCCACGCACTCAAACTCCTCGATATGAATGGAAGTGTATACATCCTCTTTGATCAAACGCTCAGATATCAGTATGGAGTCCTCAAAGTTGTAGCCTGCCCAAGGCGTGAAGGCCACCAACACATTCTGACCCAAGGCCAGCTCTCCTGTGTCTGTGGAAGGGCCGTCCGCTATCACATCCCCTTTTCGAATATGATCCCCCTGTTTGACAATGGGCCTTTGATTAAAGCAGGTGTTTTGGTTGGTTCTCTGATACTTGGTTAAATTGTAAATATCCACACTGGCCCCCAATTTTCCGGTTTTGTGAAACAGACGCACCACAATCCGGCTGGCATCCACTTCCTCCACCACCCCGTCCGCTTTGCAGACAACACTGGTCACCGAATCACGGGCCACCAACTTTTCCACCCCTGTGCCCACCAAAGGTGAACGTGCTTTCATCAAAGGCACCGCCTGCCTTAACATATTGGATCCCATAAGAGCCCGGTTGGCGTCATCATGCTCCAGGAACGGAATCAGGGAAGAGGCAATGGACACCAACTGACTGGGAGAGACATCCATAAGGGAAACAGATTCTTTTTTCACCACTTTATATTCCCCATCCACACGCACTGTCACATTTTGACTCTTGGGCATTTTGTTAAAATTAGGGTCTGCCTGAGCAATACAGTGCTTTTCCTCCTCCAAAGCAGACATGTAACGCACCTCCTTACTGACTTTGTTACCCACCACTTCGCAATAAGGGGTCTCAATAAAACCGTAATTGTTGATTCGGGCAAAGCCTGCCAAAGAGGCTATCAAACCCACATTGGGGCCTTCAGGTGTTTCAATGGGGCATATCCTCCCATAGTGAGTGGGGTGCACATCCCTGACCTCAAAGCCGGCCCGATCCCGTGTGAGACCTCCCGGACCCAGAGCGGAAAGCCTTCGCTTGTGGGTGATCTCAGACAAAGGGTTGGTTTGATCCATAAACTGGGAAAGCTGACTGGAACCAAAAAACTCCTTGATAACAGAGGAAACAGATTTGGCGTTGATCAGATCATGGGGCATCATGGTGTCCAGGTCCTTCATGCTCATTCTCTCCTTAACCACTCTCTCCATGCGGACCATGCCGATGCGGTATTGGTTTTCCACCAACTCCCCCACCGAGCGGACACGGCGGTTGCCAAGATGATCAATATCATCCACCTGCCCTTTGCCATTTTTTAAATCAATCAGTGTGCGAA
Source organism: Bdellovibrionales bacterium (assembly GCA_965242635.1). Classification (GTDB taxonomy): domain Bacteria; phylum Bdellovibrionota; class Bdellovibrionia; order Bdellovibrionales; family UBA1609; genus JANQSP01. The sequence goes on from OZ251471.1 coordinate 23,079, forward strand.
ACACATTTAAGATATCCGTTTTGGTCAAAAGGCCTGGATCTTTGTTTTTGGTGTCCTTCTGATCACCAAAACGATGCTTCATCTTCAGCCGGCCCACCTCCCCCAGGTTGTAGGCTTCCGAATGGAAAAACAAACGATGAAAATAAGCCTCAGCCACCTCTTTTGTGGGCGGTTCCCCTGGCCGCATCCTTTTGTAAATGTCCATCAAAGCCTCTTCACGGTTGGATACTTTGTCCACCAAAAGGGTGTTGCACAGATAAGGCCCCGTGGTCACACCATCGAAAAAAATCAGAGGAAAGTGGGACAGACCATGAGCCCTGGCCTCTTTAAAAATTTCTGTCGTCATGGTGGTATTGGTGTCAGCAATAATCTCCCCTGTTTTTTCGTTAAAAAGGGGTTTGGCTGTCACAGCCCCTGTCAGGTCCTCTGCTGTCAGCTGGATTTCCCGGACTTTGGCGGAGAGCACCCGTTTAATGGCCATGCGGGTGATGCGTCGGCCAGACTTGACCAAGATATTCCCCTTGCTGTCTTTGATGTCCGCCGGGGATTTTTGTCCCGCCATTTTTTCAATATTAATGGGCCGTAATATTTTTCCTTTTTTGTTTACAGACACAAGGGAAATATCATAAAAATACTCCAAAATCTGCTCGTCTGTATAATTGAGGGCCTTTAAAAATATGGTGGCCGGGAATTTGCGCCGGCGATCAATGCGGGCGTAAACCAGATCTTTGTGATCAAATTCAAAGTCCAGCCAGGAGCCTCGATAGGGAATTACCCGGCCGGAATAAATAAGTTTTCCTGTGGTGTTGGACCGTCCCCCATCATGATCAAAAAACACCCCTGGCGAGCGGTGCAGTTGAGAGACAATCACCCTCTCCGTTCCATTGATAATAAAAGAACCACTGTCTGTCATCAAAGGCACTTCCCCCAAAAACACCTCCTGCTCCTTCACATCCCTGATGGTTTTGGTTTGATGGCCGGCTTTTTGCCCGGCTTTTTCGGTTTTATCCTCCCCCTGAGGTTCAAACACAATAAGCCTCAGCAAAACCTTTAGAGGGGAGGCGTAGCTGATCTTTCTCTGACGGCACTCATCAATATCGTAAACAGGATAGTGCAGATTGTATTTGACAAATTCCAGCTGGACCACGCCCTTGTAATCCTGAATGGGAAACAGACTTTTGAAAACCGCCTGAAGACCTTTGTTCTCCCGGCGGGAAGGCTCCACATCCTTTTGCAAAAAGTTTTCATAAGAATCTTTTTGCAGTTCTATCAGGTTGGGTACATCCACAGCATTGGCTATCTGGCCAAAGCTTTTTCGCAATCGAATGTTGGACGCTGTAACAGGAGATTTGGACATAAGGTCCTCCTTATAAGTTTATAAGGGAAGGGCGTTTACTGCACTTCCACTTTGGCACCTGCTTTTTCCAGAGAGGCTTTCATTTTGTCCGCCTCTTCTTTGGAGACTTTTTCCTTAATCACCTTGGGGGCCCCGTCCACCAGCTCTTTGGCCTCCTTGAGACCCAGGCCTGTAAGACTGCGCACTTCCTTGATGACGGCGATTTTGTTGGCACCCACACCTGCCAGAGTGATATTAAATTCTGTTTTTTCCTCCTCTGCCGGGCCACTTTGACCTGCTCCCGCTGGAGCCACCGCGACAGGGGCAGAGGCACTCACACCCCATTTTTCCTCCAGCTCCTTAATCAGGCCGGCCAACTCCATCACCGGCATTTGGGACAAATGCTCAATAATTTGTTCTTTTGTAACTGCCATTTTGGTTTCCTCCCTTTTGGTTTTTTGATGTTTGGTTTCCATGAAAAAATTTATTTCTTTTGTTTGTCTTTATACCCGCTCAACATCCTCAACAGGCCCTCCGGCACAGCGGAAAAAAGGGACAGGCACCGGGACATGGGGGCGGAAAGCACCGACAAAAATTGGGATCTCAACACCTCCAGAGGAGGCAGATCCGCCAGCACTTTTATATCCTGCGGCTTAAGGCCTTTCCCCTCCAGCATGCCAGTTTTGATTTGCAACATCTCTGTCTCTTTCACATAAGTGGAAAGCAGTTTGGCCACAGCAGAAGGGTTTTCAAAGGCAAACACAAAACCATTGGAGCCTGTCAGATGAGGGACAAAGTGCCCTTTTATATCCGGGCTTTCGGACAAAGCTCTGTTGATTAAGGTGTTCCGGCACACCTTCATATCAGCTTGCCCTTTGTTTCTCAAGTCTTTTCTGAGAGCGGTTATCTGCTGAACACTCAAGCCCTGAAAGTTCACCAAAAATCCGGCCCGGGACTTTTTTATGTTTTCAGAAAGACCTTGAATTTGTTTTTCCTTGTCTAATCGGGTCATCATACAGTTCCTTGTTTTTAGCTGGCCTCTGCTGAGCTGTCCGTTGTTCTCACCTGAACAGCCGGCCCCATTGTAGAGGATAAAAATATTTTTTTCAAATACACCCCTTTACTGGAAGCGGGCTTGGCTTTCAGGACCGCCCTCAGAAAAGACTGGAAGTTCTCTTTCACATTGGGGACACCCATGGAGAGACGGCCCACAGAGCTGTGAACAATCCCGTTTTTGTCTGCCCGGAAAGAGGCTGTCCCTTTCTTTTCCTTTTGGACCGTCAGGGCCACCTTGGGGGTGACGGTGCCCAGCTTTGGGTTGGGCATAAGCCCCTTGGGGCCTAAAATTTTAGCCACTTTGGACACCAAAGGCATCATGTCAGGGGTGGATATGGCACAATCAAAGCCCAGCCACCCATCTTTGATCTTTGCCACCATGTCCTCTGCCCCCACAAAATCAGCACCAGCCTGTTTAGCCTCCTCTTCCGCTGGGCCCTTGGCAAACACCAAAACCCGGACCTCCCTGCCCAAACCATGAGGCAGGGCCACAGATCCCCTGACATTCTGCTCATTTTTTCGGGTGTCCACACCCAAAAGCAGAGCCACATCCAGGGACTCATCGAACTGGGCAGAAGGGTTTTCCACAATGACTTTCAGGGCCTCCTCCACAGGATAGACATGGTCCTTTTTGATTTTTTCCTTAACGGTTTTATATTTTTTTCCACTCATGTTTTACTCCACCTCCAGGCCCATGCTTTTGGCTGTGCCCACCACCTGGGAGACAGCCGATTCCAGCTCCAGGCCATTGAGATCGGGCAGTTTCAGTCCGGCGATCTCCTTTATTTTGCTCATGCTGATTTTGCCCACCTTGTCTTTTTGAGGCATTTTCGAGCCACTTTTAATGCCAGCCTCTTTCTTTAACAGCACAGAAACAGGAGGCGTTTTGGTGATAAAGGAAAAAGAGCGATCCTGAAACACATCGATGATCACTGGCACCACTGTGTCCCCCATCTTTTGGGTTTTGGCATTAAATTGCTTGCAGAAGTCCATAATATTCAGGCCATGCTGGCCCAGAGCCGGACCTACCGGAGGGGCCGGGTTGGCCTTGCCCGCCGGAATCTGAAGCTTGATTTGTGACAACAGCTTTTTTTTGCTCTTCTTCATTCCTGATTCTCCTGTTCAGTCGGCCCTGTATACTTGAGAAAAGTCCAACTCCACCGGCGTGGGCCGGCCAAAAATGCTCACAGAAACCTTGAGTCGTGCCTTTTCCTGATTGACCGCCTCCACCACCCCGTTAAAGGATTTGAAAGGGCCATCTATCACCTGCACATACTCCCCGGCGGTAAAGGCCACCTTGGTCCCAGGGTGTGCAGAATCCTCCTCCACCTGAGTGGTGACAGCCACAATTTGTTCTGCCGGCACTTCCGTGGGTTGGCCCTGCTTTCCCACAAAATTAACCACATTGGTGGCATTTCTGATCAAATGCCAAAGCTGATTTGTCAACTGCATTTGAACAAAAATATAACCAGGGTAAAACTTCCTGGACCGGGTCAACTTCTTGCCCTTGACCACTTCCACCACTTCCTTCTCAGGAATCAGAATATCCTGTATTTTGTCGGACAGGTGATGGTCTTTCGTCAGTCGCTGAATGGCCTCTCTGGCCCGGAACTCACAGTTGGTCTTGGTTTTGACAATATACCATTTACAGCCTTTTTGCACCTCTGCCGGTTTTTGTGTTTTTGCCGGTTTCTGCACCTCTTGCACTTTTGCTGGTTTCTGTGCTTTTGCCGGTTTTTTTGCTTTTGCCGGTTTTTGCACTTTTGCTGGTTTCTGTGCTTTTGCCGGTTTTTTTGCTTTTGCCGGTTTTTGCACTTTTGCCGGTTTTTTTGCTTTTGCCGGTTTTTTTGCTTTTGCCGGTTTTTTTGCTTTTGCCGGTTTTTGCACTTTTGCCGGTTTTTTTGCTTTTGCCGGTTTTTTTGCTTTTGCCGGTTTTTTTGCTTTTGCTGACTTGGACATATTTATCCTTATTCAATAATAAAGTTTATCACTGCACTGCTGACAAGGTCAAAAGCCCCCAGCACAAAACCGGATATCATGAGAATAACACAAACCAAGGCTGTCATGCCCAAAGTGGCCTGACGGGAGGGCCATACCACTTTACGCACTTCCACCACCACTTCATGTGCCCATATACGGGTCTTCTCTTTGACCTGTAAAACCAAAAACATCGTCAGGCCGGCCAGCACCGGCACACCATGCCTTAAAACATCCTGCCCGTAAGCCAAAGCCACCATGCCGGAGTAAACCGCCAACAACTCAAACAGAATCCGGACAACAAAAGCTGTCAGAAAACCCGCGGACAGGAAAGACAAAGTGATAATTTTGGCATTTTCCTCTTTAATCATGGGTGCTGTTCCTGTTGTTTTTCGCCATTTCCCCTGAATTCGTCACGGACGAGCTGATCCTTTTTGAATTTTCCATTGAAACCCATAGAAAACCACAAACAAAACAGAGAGGCAAGCTTTTTTTACATGGTGTGTCAAAAAAAAATCCTGCTTTAGCCCTTTTCGGCACAAAAAAGATCCTGATTCAACTGTTTTTAACCACTGAGGCACACCCTACAGCTCAAAATCAAGCTTTTTTTGGCTGTTTGTAAAAAAGTCCACTTTTTATCGGCGGAGGGGCAGGTCACTGACTGGCAGGCCTTCGCTTTGGTTTCAGTTCAGCCCGTATCTCTTTTTGATCGTCTCTTAACCAGTTGAGCTTGCTGTCTGTGTCCAGTTTGTAGCTTTCGAATTTTTGGCCAAGGTGGGCAATCTCTGTGCGAACTCTTTGGATTTCGTTGGACATCTCTGTGCGAACTCCTTGGATTTCGTTGGACATCTCTGTGCGAACTCCCTGGATTTCGTTGGACATATCTGTGCGGACAGCCCGGACTTCATAAACGACATATATCAATAAAAGAAGGACAGGCCAGTTTTTCTTAAAAGCCTCAAAAAATACACTTTCCATTATACTTGCCTCAGTTGCTGGCTGTTTTACGATTCGCCACTTTGGCATTGCGGTTTTTTGCGACTTTGCCTGCTGGCCTAGCTTTGCCTTTGTGATGAATATTTTGAGTCACTAAAATTTGACTCAGCATGGACTCTATACGAATCATTCTCTCTTTTATGTCCTTTTGTTCTGTCTCCATGCGGACTTGATTTTCCTTGACAAGTGCTATTTCTGACTTGACAAGTGCTATTTCTGCATTAATGGGTTTTATCTCTGCCTGAATAGGTTCTATTTTGGCAGTTAACATCCAGCCAAATCCTGCAAAAATAAAGCCGGTGTATAAAGTTAAAAAAGTGGCTGTGACCCATATTTCTTTTGTGTCCATATTTACACCTTATCGCACTCCCCGGTTCAAAATCAAGCTTTTTTTGGCTTTTTTGCCAATCCCTCCTGCAAATGGCAGGGCAGGAGGGATTCGCCTGCTTTGTTCGTTCGCGTCCAGCTCACTCACGGCGCAGGCCCGCCTCAGTCGCTCATAAAATCATCCAGGATTTTATGCCCTGTGCTAACTGCTCCCTTTGGTCGCAGTCACCACAGGTCGCTCCTTCCCTTCGAATCCCTCCTGCCCTCAGCTTTATTCTGAAAATACTCACAATATGGCAGGGCAGGAGGGATTCGAACCCCCAACCCACGGATTTGGAGTCCGGCGCTCTACCGTTAGAGCTACTGCCCTGTAAAAAAGGCTATTCCAGCACGGCCGTCACCACACCCGCACCCACTGTCCGGCCACCTTCACGAACAGCAAAGTTGCTCCCCTTCTCCATCGCAATAGGGGATATCAGCTCCACATCCATTGTGGCATTGTCCCCCGGCATCACCATCTCTTTGTCCTTGGGCAAAGCAATGGCCCCGGTCACATCCGTGGTGCGAAAGTAAAACTGAGGGCGATAACCATTTAAAAAGGCCGTGTGCCGGCCCCCTTCATCTTTCGTCAAAATATAACACTCGCACTTAAACTTCTTGTGAGGTGTAATGGTGCCAGGTGCGGCCAAAACCTGCCCTCTTTCCACATCCGTTTTTTCCACACCCCTCAGCAGACAGCCGGCATTGTCCCCGGCCTCCCCCTGATCCAGCTCCTTCCGGAACATTTCAATACCCGTAACCACGGTTTTTTTGGTGTCACGAATGCCCACTATCTCCACTTCATTGCTCACTTTCACCACACCTCTTTCAATCCGGCCCGTAACCACCGTGCCCCGACCGGAAATGGAAAACACATCCTCAATGGGCATCAGAAAAGGCTTGTCCTTGTCCCGCACAGGGGAGGGAATATGGCTGTCAATGGCCTTCATCAGCTCCATTATGGCCGCTTCCTCTTTGGCGTCCCCATCCAAAGCATTTAAGGCCGAACCCTTGATAATGGGGGTGTCATCTCCAGGAAACTTGTATTCATTCAGACGCTCCCGTATTTCCATTTCCACCAGATCCAGCAGTTCCTGATCCGCCACCTGATCACATTTGTTCATATAAACCACAATAGCCGGCACACCCACCTGCCGGGCCAGCAAAATATGCTCACGGGTTTGAGGCATGGGCCCGTCCGCGGCCGACACCACCAAAATGGCACCGTCCATCTGAGCGGCCCCGGTGATCATGTTTTTGACATAGTCGGCATGCCCCGGACAATCCACATGGGCGTAGTGGCGCTTTTCTGTTTCATACTCCACATGAGCTGTGGAAATGGTGATCCCGCGTGCCTTTTCCTCCGGAGCCTTGTCAATCTGGTCGTATTTCATGGCTTCTGCCCCGCCTTTTTTGGCCAAAACAGCTGTAATGGCCGCCGTCAGGGTGGTTTTTCCATGATCCACATGCCCAATAGTGCCCACATTGATATGCTCTTTGTTTCTCTGAAATTTTTCTTTTGCCATTGAACCCGTCCTCCTTGGTTTATCGTTGTTTTTGGTTAATTTGGTTAATAGTTAAAAAGTCTCTTTATGCCGTGCCACTCCCCCTCATTTGTCCAAAACAGACTCAGTTATTGATACTTTTCAGCATGGAAAAAATATAAAATCAAGTATTTTTGTCATTTTGGACCAAAATCCCCGTTCAGGCAACAAAAGAAATCAAAAAAATCGATTTTTCAGAAAAAATCCACAGAACCGGAAAAAAAAGGGACTTTCTTGCATTGCGTCATGGACTGACTGCCCGGAAACCCCAAATTGCCCAAAAAAGCCCCTTATTTCATAAGTTGGGGTAGCCAAACAGGCCCTTTATCAGGCCATAAGTCTGGGTTATGCCGACCAAAGGCCACAAAGTGGCTGGCAAAGGCCACAAAGTGGCTGGCAAAAGGCCACAAAGTGGCTGGGCCACAAAGTGGCTGGCAAAAAGCCACAAAAGCCCTTTGAAACTGCAATAAGAAAGAAAAAAATATTATAAAAATTAAATAATGGCCTGGCCCCCGCCGACAAGAGAAGTATGAAAGCAAAATTTTTACACTTTGTCATGTGTTTTTTTGTATTGGGTGTTCCTGCCTTTCTGTTTTTGCTGAACTGCACTCAGCAGGGAGAGCAGGGGACAACAGGAGCCACGACTGGAACAGCAGGGGCCACAACAAGTGGAGGCTTTACCCCCAGTGGCCGTGCAGGAGGTTCAAGTGATGGGTTTTCGCCCAATTCATATCAGTACTCCAGCTCCGGGCACAGCTCCCGTGACAATGATGATCCCTTCCATAAAAGTGCCAGCGTGGAGGAAAACGAAGAGAAATGGGGCACCAGTGCACCCATTGGAGAGGTGGGCGATGATGAGGTGGATCAGGACGCATTGGTGGATTTTCGCCTGGGTGAGGATATAAACAGCATGCGGGATATTGTGGACTTGAGGGTGTATGTCAAGCTCAAAAAAGAAGGGGCACATGGCAACAACAACTACTATGGTGGTGATGTGAGAGTGGCCTACTGGGACTACAGTTTTAATGAGCCGGGGGAGGTGCGACTTCAGTCGGGCCGGAAAAGCTCGGCCCAATACAATGTCTGGTATGACAAATCAAAGGGGCAGTTTCATGGCTTTTTTCAGGAAAAAGACAGTGCCCTGATCTTAGTGATAAACGGGCTTACCGATGTATTGCGGGACGCAGAGGACGAATCAGAAAATGTTCTCCACAGTGGTTCTGTTTGGATTATGACTTTTAAAACCGTTTTCCCGGCCAGCAAGGGAGGCAACTCCTGCAACTATCATGACAGAAAGTGGAGTTATGTCAGTGATTATAACAAGACCCGCCCGGAGGCTCTTGTTCAAAAAAAAGGAAAATGCTGGTTTCAGGATCGGGGACCTTTTGACTGTCGCACCTGGAGGGATGGCAGTAGTGTCAACACTTGGAAAGCTTTGGAGCCGGATGGAACATGCTATACCAAACTTGGGGACTTTAGCGGCCTGAATGTGCTCAAAGCCTTTGGAGTTAAAAAACTGAGCGATCTTTAAAAATGATCAAAGGAGGATAAAAACATGAAACTTATATTTAACATACTGACTGCCTTTTTATACCTGTTTTTACTAAGCGGGTGCGGAAGATCAGGCAAAACCACCACCACGGGCACAGCCACCACACCCACAACCCCCACACGGCCTTCTGTGTATTTAAAGGCCAGCAATATGGGCAATATATCCCACATTAATTTTCGTGTGTATCTGCCTGCCGGCACCAGCAAAAATCTTTTGGATTACAATGGGCAGGCCACCATTCAGGGGACCTTGCAGTCTTCCACTTGGCCCTGTGTCAAGGCCTCTGCCTCCTTTAACTGTCAGGCTCAGCTCTCTCATGGCAATATCAATGCCAATAACTGCTCCGTGGGAGGACACCCCATAGCCATGCAGATAGTTCTTTTGCGAGGTAAACAAATACAGGAATCTTATTCCATTAGCTCCATTATAGCTCAGCCAGGCATGTCCTGCTTCCTCCCCAAAACATAAAGCCAAACTGGCTTTGAAAGGGTGCCGCTGGAGAGGGTTTTCCATCCTGCAGGAGAAATTTGAATCGTGCATTTTCAAACCAGAGCAGTATAAGCACCTTCAGTCAAATATTTTACCGGGGTTTAAAAGGCCTCTGGGATCAAATATTTTTTTCATGGCTCTCATGTATTCCTGTTCCTCTTGGGAGCAGGAGTAGGAGAGGTAAGGCTTTTTCAAAAGCCCCACCCCATGCTCGGCAGAAATGGATCCGCCGTGCTTTTGAATTAGCGAAAATAACAGGTGGTTGACCTTTTCGCATTTCTGAAGAAACTCCTCCTGTTTCATGTTTTCCGGCTTGAGAATGTTGATGTGCAGGTTGCCATCCCCTATATGGCCAAAATAAATGGTGGTGAAGTCCGGATAGCCTGTTTTCAACACCTCCTCCATTTCAGACAAAAAAGGAGGCAGAAGGGAGGTCCGGACAGATATGTCATTTTTATAGGGGCTGTGGGGGGAAAGGGCCTCGCTGATATGCTCTCTGAAAGACCAAAGCTCTTTGGCCTGGGCCTTTGTTTCACTTAAGGTGCCATCCGTGATATAGCCTTTTTCCAAAGCGAATTCAAAAAGGCTGAGGGCCTGTTCCCGGTCTTTCTGATCGCATTCCATGAGAACAAAATAAGGGCTTTTTTCCTTGAGAGGAAAGGCTGTGCTGATATGCTTTGTGGTGTAGCTCAAGGCCCCACCGGTAAACATTTCAAAGGCATTCAAGCTCAGCTTTTGCCGAAACAGAGTGTAAAGGGGAATCAACTTTTGCAAATCAGGCACGGCCAACAAAAACACAAACATGGGTGGGGGGCTTTTTGCCAGTTTAAGGGTGATCTCTGTTATCAGGCCCAGTGTGCCCTCCATGCCCACAAACAAAGGGAGAAGGTTATAGCCCGCGGTGTTTTTGACAAGGCCCCGCCCAAGGGAGAGGCTTTTTCCTTCCCCTGTAACCAATTTCAAACCCAAAACCCACTGCTCAATGGAGCCGTAACGAATAACATGGATGCCCCCCGCCCTGGTGGACACATTGCCCCCTATCTGGCTTGAGCCTTCGGAGGCAAAGGAGAGAGGAAAATAAAGACCTTTTTCTTTGGCCTGTTCCTGAATCTTTTGTGTGATAACCCCCGGCTCCACTGTCAAACTCGGCTCAGCCGGGTCAAAGCTTTTAATGCGGTTCATTCTTTCAAAAGACAGCATAACCTCTTTGTTGGACGCCACTGCACCGCCACTGAGGCCGGTGCGTCCCCCGCAGGGCACTAATGGCACATGACAACGGTTGGCCCACGCCACAATGTCCTGGACATTCTGATGTGATTCCGGCAAAAGCACCAGCTCAGAACGGGACTCATACATTCTGAGCCAGTCACTGTTGTATTTTTTAAGAGCTTCCGGATCGGACAGGATCTGTTCCGGCCTCAGTATTTTTTTTAAATGGGCTGTGTTTAAAGACATAATGTGTTCATAAAGAAGGGAAAGGGCTGAAATGTCAAGTCTGATTTGTGTTATACTGCTCTTGTTTGACATTTCATGTTTCACATTTGCCTTGTGGGAGGAAAACAGCCCAAAAGTAGCACCTTTTTCAAAACCAGTTTGGTTTATTGGGGGGGTTGACTTTTCCTGATGGGCTGTTTTATAAAATTGAGGACTGTTCATTAAAAGAACTAAAGGCAGGAAACACATGAATATAGCTGTTGTGGGTGCGACTGGTATGGTGGGGCAAAATTTTTTGGCCCTTTTGAGCAGGAGGGCTTTCCCTTACAGCCAAATCCGGCTTTTTGGCAGTGAAAAAAGCCAAGGAAAAAGCCTCTCATTCAGGTCCCAAAACCTTGTGCTGGAACTCCTTTCCGACAAAACCCCCCTGAAGGGTGTGGACATGGCTTTTTTTTCGGCCGGGGAGAGTATCAGCCGGGAATGGGCCCCCCGGTTTGCCGAAGAGGGGGCGGTGGTGATTGACAACTCCTCTGCCTTCCGAATGAAAGAGGGTGTTCCCCTCATTGTGCCGGAGGTCAATGGAAAAAAAATCATAAAAAAAGGCATTATAGCCAACCCCAACTGCTCCACCATTCAGCTGGTTATGGCTTTGAATCCCTTAAAAAAGCATTTTGGCCTGAAGTCGGTTCATGTGTCCTCCTATCAGGCTGTAAGTGGGGCGGGGCGAAGGGCTGTGGAACAACTGATAAAAGAATCCAAAGCTTTGTTGGACCAGTCTGACCAATGGCTTTCCCGTGGCCCGGCAAAACCAGAGGCACAAAAAAACGCAGAACAGCCGGCCCCCTCTTTTGCTTCTCTGCCGGCAGAAAGCCAGTCTCTGACTTTTAACTGTATGCCGCAAATAGGCACTTTAAACCATGCGGGGTTTTCGACGGAGGAATGGAAATTGATGCAGGAAAGCAAAAAAATTCTCAACCTCCCTCATTTAAAGGTGACAGCCACCGCGGTCCGGGTGCCTGTCTTTAATGGGCATGGGGAAGCTGTTTTGTTGACTTTGGCTCAGCCGGCGGGCAAAGAGGAAGTGAAAACTGTTTTGGCCCGGCAAAAGGGCCTCCAGCTGTTGGAAGGGGACAGCTTGCCCCACCAGCGATTTGTGGATGGAAAAGAGGATGTGTATGTGGGTCGCCTTCGCCCTGTGCCGGAACCAGCACCGGGATCGGAATCGGAACCAGCACCGGGATCGGAACCGGCATCGGGATCGGAACCGGCACCAGGATCGGAACAAAATCAGTCGCCTGCCCGGTTTCGGCACTGGATGATGTGGATAGCCGGGGATAATTTAAAAAAAGGGGCGGCTCTTAATGCTTTGCAGATAGCCGAAACCCTGATACAATAAAAACCTGCCTGAAAAAATCCGGCAAACAGGAAAATATGAAACATGAAATTTATGCCTTCGGCCTTGATCGGGGGTCAAACAAGATTCAGTATATCTTGAAAAAGGGGTTGAGTTTAACTGCACTTTTGTTTATAATATAGGTCTAATGGAGGTTCCATGATGTTTTATGATTTTTTAAAAGGAGGGGCAGGCTTCTACTGTTTAAGGCAGAATCGGCCTCATGGGGGCAGTTCCTCTCTTTTTTTGGTCTTGTTTTGTTGTTTTTGGTTTGTCCCTGTTGTGGGCTGGGCCGATTCGACAGGCGATGCGACAGGCGATTCAACAGCCGTGCAGGAAGAGGCAGGGCTTGGGGAGCCTGGACCCATGGAAACAGAGGCCCCTTTAACCCAGGAAACAGCAGAGAATGTGGCCATGGAACCGGAAAAACCTCCGGCCAAAGCAGGTATGGAAGGCCTCCAAAAAGCCCATAGTGCCTCAGGGGAAAGCCCGAAAAGGGTCAGAAAAAAACCGCGTGCCAAAAAAAGCCGGGCGTCCAAAAAAGAGAGCCAGTGGATTTTGTTTGAGTGGCTGAACACAAACCAGATATCACTGCAATGGGCCTACGGTTTTTTGGACCAGGAGCAAAAAGATCTTTACAGTCCACCTCTGCTGAAAAAAAACATAACAGAGAGCTTTAAACATGAGTCCCTGATTTTTCTGAATTTTCATCATAATATTATCCGCTTTCCCTATATTTTGCATTGGGGTTTGAGGGGGGGACTGGGGCTGGCCCGCAACTATGATCTGAAAAGTGATTTTTTTGTTCCCCTCAGCCTGTCCGGAATCCTCAGCCTGAAACTGACAAAACATCAGCCTGTTGTGCCCTTTGTGGAAGGGGGCTTTTCCTCCTGGAACCGGAACTTAAGTGATGATTTTTCTGATATTTTTCCCTATTGGACGGTGGGGGCTTTTATCAGTCTTTCCCTGTTCAAACCCTCTTTGACTTACACTTTTCCCAACGATTATGGCTTTAAGGATTTGGGCTTTGCGGTGGAGTGGAGAAACCATGTCAGCCCCTTTAAGAAGGAAAAAAGAGGAACTTTTTTAAGAACTCTCCATGTGGGCCTTTATATGGCTTTATAGCCTGCAAAGGGAGGGTTTTGGGAAAAGGCCACCATGTTCCAACAAAGAATTCGTCTCCTCATCAGCTATCAGGGGCAAAAATATTACGGCTGGCAAAAACAGACAAAACTGCCTTCTGTGCAAGGGGCCATGGAAGAGGTTTTAGAGAAAATAACGGGGCAAAATATATCCCTGACGGGTGCGGGCCGGACCGACACAGGGGCACATGCTCTTGGGCAAAACGCCCACTTTGATATTTTTAAGCCTTTGCCGGCCCGGTTACAGCTCAAAAAAGCTTTAAACTCCTTTCTTCTGCCTCAGGATATTTGTGTTCGAAAGGCCTGGATCGCCCCCTCTCATTTTCATGCTTTGCGGTCCGCCACAGGCAAAAGCTACAAATATTTTATTTTGAACCGCCCGGAGCCTTGTGTGTTTCGAAAAAAGCAGATATACTGGTATCCCTTCCCTCTGGATGGGGAAAAGCTCAATGAAATGAGCCGGAAAATAGAGGGCCGGCATGATTTTGAAAGCTTCCGGAACAGGGGCACTCCTGTTCAAAACACGATCAGAAAGATTTTTTTTGCCAGATGGGAAAAACAGGGCCATGACATATTGGTGTTTCATATCAGGGGGGAAGGCTTTTTAAAGCAGATGATACGGAATTTGGTGGGGACAAAGCTCAGGATTTTGAAGGCCCGTCAGGGCGTGGAAAAATGGGAGAGGATACTGAGGGAAAAGGATCGAAAATCCGCCTACGACAGTGCCCCGGCCCACGGCCTTTATCTTTGCCGGGTTTATTACCCTTTGGCCCTTGACAAAGCCTGCCGACCCATAATATAAGTTGACATCTGACGGTCCATTGTGCTCCCTTTTCCGGGGTAGCTTACACTTGAAAGTGGCAAAAACAAGGAAAAACGACCAGTCATTCAGCATGATCAGGGGTCACTGAGGAGGCTTGTATTATGAAAGCAGAGGAAACAAAAAAAAATTGGTGGTTGGTGTCCGCAGAGGCTCTTCCTCTGGGTCGCCTGGCCAGTGAGCTGGTTGTTTTATTGAGGGGCAAGCATAAACCGGAATTTGTGCCTTATGAGGACAGGGGCGATTTTGTGGTGGTTGTCAATGCGGAAAAAGTTCGTTTGACAGGGCGAAAGTGGAGGAGTAAAAAATATTACTCTCACTCCGGCGTTTTTGGTTCTTTAAAGCAAAAAAGAGCGGAGGAGCTGTCCGGTTCGCTCCTCATTAAAAAGGCGGTGTCCGGGATGTTGCCCAAAAACAAAATGAGACAAAAGCTGATGAAAAAACTGAAAGTGTATGAAACAGCTGAGCACCCGCATCAGGCTCAAAAACCATCGGCTTACATGTTCCGGCAAAACCAAAAAAGAGGCTCATTATGAAAGTTTATTACAGCACAGGGAGAAGAAAAACCTCTTCCGCCCGTGTGTTTTTAAAGCCCGGCACGGGAAAAATCACCATTAACAAAAAAGACCCTGAGGTGTTTTTTCCTTATGTTTCCAAAAGAACAGAGGCTTTAAAGGCCCTTCATCTCACCAAAGAAAACAAGTCCGTGGATCTTTATATCACTGTTCGGGGGGGGGGCATGACAGGGCAGTCGGAGGCCATTCGGCATGGCTTGGCCCGGGCCCTGATTGAATACTCTCAGGACCATCGTGCTCTTTTGAAAAAAGAGGGCCTGCTGACCAGAGACTCCCGCATGGTGGAGCGAAAAAAGCCTGGCCGGCACAAAGCCAGAAAAAGCACTCAGTTCACCAAACGATAATTCTTCAGGAAGTGTTTGAAGGCAGAGGGGGCAATGGGGGTTTGCTCATGGGTTTCCTCTCTTTTGGGCTTCAGGAGATGTTTTGCTGGAGAAGGGCCTTGCCTGCCTGAAAACGGTCGCCCCATTTATGGGCAAAGTGGGTGAGGCCGGCGATCACCGTTTTGAGGCTTGTCTCATGGGCGTATTTCAAAAGCCCTCCCCGAAAAGGGGGAAAACCAAGGCTCAGTATCAAAGCCATGTCCACTTCCTCCTCTGTGGACACCACCTTTTCCTCCAAGACCTGAAAAGCGGAGTTTATCATGCGATAAAGCCCTCTTTCCAGAATATCCTCTGTGTTTTTGGAAAAAGATCTCACCCGCAGATCCTGATACATCCGGTTGTTGACAGCAAGTCTTTCTCTTTTGTCGTTGTAAATGTAAAACCCTTTTTTGTTTTTCTTTCCCAAAAAACCAGGGTTGATGTAAGCCACTTCTGCAGGAAAAGCCCCCAAAGAGGATCCTTGTGTTTTTTGAAAGGATTTGATCAGCTTGACACATATATCCAGCCCTATCTCGTCCATGAGGGCAAAAGGCCCGGAGTCAAAACCGAAGGAAGTGTAGACCTCATCCACTGTGGGAATATCCAGGCCCTCTTTCAGGCACCATAAAGCTTCTGACATCAGGGGCATAAAAAGACGCTGAACCAAAAAACCGGGGCTGTCCTTTACAACAATGGGTATTTTCCCCATTCGCCACAGCCACTGGTATAAGGTGGTTAGGGCTTCGCTTTGGCTCTCACTGCCTTGCACCACTTCCACCAAGGGGGTTTGGCCGGCCGGATAAAAAAAGTGCAGACCAAAAAAGCGATCGGGATCCACCTGTCCTCCGGCCAGCTCACTTATTTTAAAAGAAGAGGTGTTGGTGGCCAAAAGGCAATGAGGGGAAACATGTTTGAGGCTGTCTCTCAGCACCTTTTTTTTCACCTCTTTGTCTTCCACCACTGTTTCAATAAGGAGGTCTGCTGTTTCAAAACCAGAAAAATCCATTTGGGGCCGGACATGGGAAAAGGGAACAGATTCGGAAAAAAGATCTTTTTCTTTTGAACAGCTGGCCATCCACCTGAGAGGCAAAAAGGGGCTGGAGCCTATCCCCTCTTCATGCCAATAAGGCTTTTTTTTATGGCGGGTGAGGGGCAAAAAAGTCAGGACACTGTTTTTCACAAGGGCCAAGGCCCCTGCCCAGGACCTCCGGTGTTCCATATTTTGTTTTTCAAAATGAGAATAAAGGAATTTCAGTGTGGCGGAAAGAGAGGGGGAGTGAATATCTTTTAACAGGACGGGGACATTATTACCAACCAGCCATTGGGTGATACCCCCACCCATGACCCCGGCCCCCAGGACAGCCACTTTTTTTATACTGTGTTTTTGTGTTGGGCCAGTGTTTGAAAATTCATGGTTCCAATTTCCCGGACAGGAGGGAAAAACCTCACCAGAGGCACCCTTTTCAAAGCCAGTTTGGCTTAATTTTTGTAAGTTTTCATACAGGGATATCAGGTTTTGTGTGACAGGAGAGACCATAAGATCGCAAAAGCCGTTACTTTCCTCTTTCAGATCGGCTTTTATATGCCGGACCGGGTAGGTTTTTTTTATCAGTTCCAAAACTTTTAAAGGAGCAGGATAAAAGCCTTTTGTTTGTGATTTTATTTTTTGTTTTGTTTTGTGATAAAAGATCTGCCGGAAAAAGGGTACTTCCCAAAGCCGTTCGCTTGAAGTCAGGGCTTTATATTGTTTCGAAGGCTTGGCGGGAATCAGCCCTTTATGGATTTGCCCGGCCCATTTCCGGGCAGAGCTTGTCAGGTCCACGGGATGGACAGCGGATTGTATCAGGCTTGAGGCTTTGGCCTCAGAGGCTGTGATTTTCTGGCCGTTCAAAATCATGTCCATGGCTTTTTTCAGACCAATGAGCTTGGGCAGGCGGAGGCATGTGCCCCCTGTGGGCATAAGGCCAAAGCTCAGTTCAGGACAGCTGAAAGTGGTGTGAAGGTCTGCCACACGGTAATCACAGGCCAAAGCCAGGGACAAAGAGGCCCCATAACAAGGGCCACTTAAGCCTGCCACCCAGGAGACCGGACCACTCTCCAGGGTTTGAAACAGGCTGTTTATTTCATCCAGCCATCCCTCCCATTTTTCCTTGTTGAGGGCGGTTTTGATTTCCTTGAAGGGCAAAAAACTATTGCCGGTCGGTTGGCGACTATTGCCGGTCGGTTCGCGACCCTGGGAGTTGTTTTGGAACAGGATGAGGGCGATATGGGTTGAGGGATTTTGAACAATTTTTTCCACATAAGTTTTAAGGAGGGCACGGTCGGACCAAATATCTGTCTGGTTCAGTTTCAGGATCGCCAGATCCTTTTCCATTTTAAGCACTATGTTGTTATCTGAAAGGCTCATAAGCTTTGTTGTGGTTTTTCAGATCTGTTGTTTTCAGGTGGGTTGTTTTTGAGGGAGCGTTTTTTGAGGGGCTTGTTTGTGAGTATGTTGTGTTTTATAGTGGTGGGCACAGTTTTTACTGCAAGTTTGAAGGTGTGGTTGTTTTTGGTTCAGGCATTTTTGGCACACCTTTGTTTGTTGGCCACAGTGAAGGCACTCTCTTTTTTCTCCAGCGGCCTGTCCACAGTGCGGGCACAGTGTGTATTTTTGGGAAGGGTTTAAATGTTGGTCCACTGCCACACGGCGATCAAAAACAAAGCACTCCCCTTCAAAGCTCTTTTTGGGGAATTCCTTGAGGTAATTTATAATGCCCCCTTTAAGTTGATAAAGCTCTTTAAAGCCCTGTGCTTTCATCTCCTTTATGGCTTTTTCGCAACGGATGCCCCCGGTGCAGTAAATCAGTGTTTTTTGCTCCTTGGGCAAAGAAAGCTCTTTTAGTTTTTGAGGAAATTCCCCAAACTCCTTTATCCCCATGCTTTGGGCCTGTTTAAATTGACCTATGTCCACTTCATAGTCGTTTCGGATGTCCAAAAGGCTCAGTTGTTTTTCGTTCAGCATGGCCTCCCACTCCTCCGGCTCTAAATTATGAAAACCAAAAGAGGCGGTTTTTTGGCCAAAAGTGATAATCTCTTTTTTGATTTTTATTTTTAACCGTTTGAAAGCGGGCCTGGATACGGGTGATCTTTTGTAAAAAAAATCATTTATACCGGTCAGCTTTTCCACAAAAAGCAGGTAGCTGTTTAAATGCTCTTTTTTTCCGGACAGGGTGGCATTGATGCCTTCCGTGCTCAGCAGAATCAGCCCCCTGATGGAGCTTTCTTTGGCCTTGTGGTTTAGGGCCTGCTCCATTTTTGTTAATTGAGGCTCCGGAAAAGAGCTGAAATGATAAAAACTGACTATCTCCTCCATTGGCCTGTCCTTTCTTTGCATGGTTTTTTTTTAGAGTCTGCTATTTTGAGGATCTATAGTCAAGCAAAAAATAACTTGAAAATGGCAAAGAACATTATACACTACGCACTTATGAAAAACAAAAAGGATTTTTCTGATTTTGTGCATCGCAAGCAGGAGCATATTGCCCTGGCCCTCAAGCAGGAGAATGAGGCTCGTGGGGGCAGTGGCCTGCAATGTATATCCCTCATGCACTCGGCCCTCCCGGAGATGGATCTGTCGGAGGTGGATATATCCACAAAGCTTTTTGACCAGGAGTTAAAGACCCCTTTTGTGGTGACGGGCATGACGGGGGGTTGGAAGGGGGCTTTGGCCATCAACAGGAGGATAGCCCGGTTGGCGGAAAAGAGGGGCTGGGTGATGGGGGTGGGTTCGCAGAGAGGTCAGCTTTGGTCTGCGAAAGCGGGCCGGGAATGGGAAAAAATACGGAGATCAGCTCCCCATCTCACCTTATTGGGCAATATAGGGCTTTCCCAGCTCATTCATTTGAAGCTGTCTTTGGTGGAGGATCTGTTGTTGTCTCTTTCAGCTGAGGCCCTGGTGGTGCACACCAACCCTCTGCAGGAGGCTTTGCAGGTGGAGGGCACTCCCCGGTTCAAGGGGGGCTTGAAGGCTTTGAGACGTTTGTGCCGGAATTTGTCTGTCCCGGTGATTTTAAAGGAGACCGGCTGTGGGTTTTCAAAAGAGACTTTGAAGGCCCTGGTGGGTGCAGGGCTTTTTGCGGTGGATGTGAGCGGCTATGGTGGCACCCACTGGGGCCGGATTGAGGGGGACAGAACACCAGAAGAACATGCACTGAAGGGGGTGGCGGATTCTTTTAAATATTGGGGGGTCCCCACTTTGGATTCTTTACTGTTTGCCGGAGAGATCAAAAAAGACTATAAAATATGGGCCAGTGGAGGGCTTCGCGGGGGTGTGGATTTTGCCAAAGCTTTGGCTTTGGGTGCGGACAGGGTGGGGCTGGCCGGCCCTATTATGGCAGAGGCCCTGAAGGGGACGGAGGTTTTGGATCGCTTTATGAGTCGCATGGAGTATGAGTTGAAAGTGGCCATGTTTTGCACGGCCTCCCGGGACTTAAAAGATCTGAAAAGGCCGGGGGTATGGAAATGGAACCACAAACCGCATGGACCGGGGCCTTGATTTATGAAAAAAGAGGAACTGGCGGATATCATCAAAAAAACCGCTCTTTTGGAGGGGCATTTTGTTTTGCGATCGGGGCAAAAAGCCACCCGGTACTTTGACAAATACTTGTTGGAATCCGATCCGTCCCTGTTGAGGGAAATTGGGAGGCATTTAAAGGCTCTTGTTCCCACTGACACAGAGGTTTTGGCCGGGCTGGAGATGGGGGGGCTGGCTTTGGCTGTGGTTTTGTCTTTGGAGACCCATATCCCCTGTGTGTTTGTCCGGAAAACAGCCAAAGAATACGGCACCAGAAAAATTGTGGAAGGTTGTTCTGTGCGTGGCAAAAAGCTGTGTGTGGTGGAGGATGTGGTGACCACGGGCGGGCAGGTGATGATGAGTGTGCGGGATATGAGAAAAGAGGGTGGCTTGATTTCCCATGCCATCTGTGTTATACACAGAGGTCAGGACACAGGGGCTTTTCAGCGGGAGGGCCTGACGCTCACACCTTTATTCCATTGGAATAAAGAGATATAATGGTTAAATGTTTCGTTGGTCATCTGTTTCTGGCCATGTTCGAGGCCCGCCAAGTGGTGCTCGATAAACACTCAAGGTAGAAAGGTTAAACATGAAAAGAAAACCTATGACTTTGCATGGCAAGGCTTTGTTGGAAAAGGAGCTGAAGAGGCTTGTGGAGGTGGAGCGTCCGGCGGTCATTTCTGCCATTAAAGTGGCCAGGGGGCATGGGGACTTGAGCGAGAACGCCGACTATTCCGCGGCCAAGGAGAGGCAGGCTCATATTGAGGGGCGTATTGCCTCCATTGGCAACACTTTGAGCCAGGCTCAGGTGGTGGATCCTTCTCAAATCCAGTCGGATAAAATCACTTTTGGTGCTCATGTCCAGTTAGAGGATGAGGATACGGGGCAAAAAAAGCTTTATCAGATAGTGGGGGAGGACGAAGCGGATGTTCATAAGGGTAAAATCTCCATCAATTCCCCTTTGGCTCGTAGCCTTATTGGCAGGAAAAAGGGGGATGAGTTTGAATTTCGAAGCCCCAAGGGGGAGAAAAGCTACAGAATTGAGGATTTTTATTTTAAGTGACGGTTTTTTGGGTCGGTGGGTTTTTTGTAGCGAAGGGTTTTAGTCGATCTCACATATTGTTTTTAAGATGCGGGCCGACACCTGATAAGGGTCCGCGTTGGCCCCTGGTCGGCGGTCTTCCAGATAGCCACAGCCTTTTTTATGCACATGCAGGGGTATTCTTATGGAGGCCCCTCTGTCTGCCACACCGTGTTTAAAATCATCGATATGGCATGTTTCATGCAGGCCTGTAAGCCTTTCAGACAGTCCATGCCCATAGACTTTTATATGTTCCTGATGTTTTTGAGCCAAAAGTTTAAGGGACTTTTCAATAACTGCCGGGCCTGTTTTGGGGTCTCTCATGGACTTAATGGAAAAATTGGTATGTTGCCCGGCCCCGTTCCAGTTTCCTTTAATGGGTTTGTTGTCCAAAGTGGCTGTTATTTTGAAATCCTCCCCCACACGATAAAGCAGGTAGCGGGCCAGCCATGCATGATCGGCTATGCTCAGGGGATCGGCGGATTCTCCCTCCATATTTCTGTAGCCGATCTGAAACTCCCATTGCCCTGGCATCACTTCCGCATTCACACCAAAGATCATCAGGCCGGCGGACACACAATATTGCAGGTGTTTTTCCACCAGTTCCCGGCCAAAAACCTCGTCCGCCCCAATGCCACAGTAAAAAGGCCCTTGTGGGGCGGGGTAGCCTTTGTCCGGCCAGCCCAGGGGGGTGCGATTTCTAAACAGGGTGTATTCCTGTTCCACGCCAAACCAGGGCTCTTCCTGCTGGCCCCCATTGTCCAGCACCTGCCTCAGTTTGGCTCTTGTATTGGTGGGGTGGGGGGAGCTATTCGGGTTAAAAACCTCACAGAGAACCAAGTAGTGGTTTTGGCCCCGGTAGGGGTCTTTGACAAAGCGGATGGGCTTGAGCACTAAATCGGATGTGTGGCCGGGGGCCTGGTAGGTGGAGGAGCCGTCAAAGCCCCATTCTGGAAAATGGGATGGTTTCAGGCCCTTTTCCACGGGAGGCAGGTTTTTCAGGATACGGGTTTTGGACCGGAGCTTTTGTGTGGGTGTGGCCCCGTCCATCCATATATATTCGCAAATATTAAACATTGGGTTGTCTTTCCTGTTGTTGTTGTGGCCTGCTTTGTTGTTGGTTGGTCTGCCTTGTTGTTGCCTGCCTTGTTGTTGTTGGTTGGTCTGCCTTGTTGTTGCCTGCCTTGTTGTTGTGGGTTGCCGGTCGGTTTGTGACTATTTGCCTGTCGGTTTGTGACCAAAGACTTCAGGCTTAAAGGATTGTTTGTTACGCAATACGGCATTCTTGTTCCCTTCCACCTGCAAAACAAACAAGCCTTTTTTCTCAGCATATTCAAACACCTTCCCTCTTCCATTCAAACAGGCCACACCACCATAGACCGTCAAATGCTTGAACTCAGGGCAGTAATTCTTGAAATCCCTCATCAGACTTAAAAAAGCATTCACTTTTGTTTTGTTCAAAAAAGACTTGGTTTCCACCACCACCATCTGCTCGCCATTTAAAGCCAGCACATCAAATTCCTGGGTTTTATTTTGATAAGCTCCTTTATGACCCGGCACAGCCCTTTCAACAGGAATGCCCACTTTGTTGAGGACATGAACGAGACTGCCGGCTATCAGGACTTCAATCAGGTCACCCCACTGGTTGCCCCAACGGCTGTCTATTTGTTTGATAAAAAGGCGATTCTCTTCGATCTGACGCTCTGTTTCTGCTTTGCTGGCCTGGATAAGTTGGTCATTTTCTTTGATTCGGCGGTCTGTTTCCTGCTTGCGGCGGTCTGTTTCCTGCTTGCGGCGGTCGGCCTCCTGCTTGTTTTCCCGGATAAGGCGGTCGGTTTCCGCTTTGCTTTCCCGGATAAGGCGGTCGGTTTCCGCTTTGCTTTCCCGGATAAGGCGGTCGGTTTCCGCTTTGCTTTCCTGCATACGGCGGTCCGTCTCTTTCTGGTTTAGGGAGACTTCCTTTAAGATTTTCCAAATCTCATCTGGTGTCGGAACATGCTCTTTTTTTTTCATTTTTGCTCCTTTTCTTCGGTCGGTTGGCGACTATTGTTTAAATTTCCGGGCCACAAAAGCAGTATAACACAAGCTCACTTTGAGGGGCAAGCCTGTTGGCACCTTATTGATGGCTTATTTGCCTGAAAGGCACAAAGCCCATTCCCGCCCGATCTGTCATTTCTGCCCATAGTTTAACATCCTTTGTCTCAAAAACAAAGGAATTTTTGCAAAATCAGTCCCCCAAAGCCCTTCTTGAAAGTTTGTTGGCCATTTCCCCACTTTGAGGGGCAAGCCTTCTGCTCAAACCACTTGGCCACCAATCCCTGCCTTTTAACATAATCTTAACAATATAAGCTGGGCCCTGGAGTCACGATCAAAGACGAAAGTTGCGTCAACTGCCACCCGCCCCCGATAAAAAACTGCTCTAAAAAGGTTGGTGTTCGGCACAGCTTGTCAAAGCCACTTGCTTTTTTTCAGCAAAAGGGTTTTGTTTTGGGACAGCAGAAAAAGGACTTGCCTGTATGGTTTTACTGCTACGAAGAATAATAACTGATCTTGTTTGACTCCTGGTCTTGGCCGAGGGTATGGATTTCATGTTTTTTATCTTTCCTGTAGGTGGGAAACATATCACAAATCGCACCTTTTTCAAAACCAGTTTGGTTTAACAGCTGTTGTATTGGGCAACATGACAAACATAATTTATCTCAGATATTTTTTCGGGCGAACAACACATTTAAAACCTAAAGGCTGGTGGGTCTTTTTTATATCTTTGTGCACTGTGACAGGCTTTGTTTTGTGTTTTGGTTCTCATTTTCTGTTGGCTTATTCTCCGGAACGAAAAAAAACAGTTCCAAAGGGGCTTTCTTCCAGTTGGCCTTTGGAGCACAAGCCTTCTTTTCCCTCATTGCCTTTGACAAACAACTATCAGGTTCAGCGTTGGGTTCAGCTTTTTCAAACCAGTTACGCCGATCGATTTCGCCGGTGGCTGGAAAAGTCTTATCGTTATGTGCCCCGGATGAAGGAGATCTTCAGGGAGCAGGGCCTGCCGGTGGATTTGGTTTATATGTGCATGATAGAAAGTGGCTTTTCGCCTCATGCGGTCAGTTCCCAGCAGGCGGTGGGTTACTGGCAGTTTATTCAGCCCACGGCTTTGCGGTTTGGCCTGTTGAAGACCCATTGGCTGGACGAGAGAAGGGACTTTGAAACCAGCACTTATGCGGCGGGCCGTTATTTGGCCGTTTTATATGAACAGTTTGGGGACTGGTGGCTGGCCACTTCAGCCTATAATATGGGTGAGCAAAAGCTTTCCCGTTTGATAAAAAAACATGGGACAAACAACTTTTGGTCTCTTTCTCAAAAATATGATTTTCCTTATGAAACAGCCCGGTATGTGCCTCAGTTGATAGCGGCCATTGCCATTGCCCGTGCCCCCTCTCTTTACGGGTTTGATTATCTGAGAATCCAAACCCCTTATGAGTATGATGTTTTTTACCTGCCGGGGGGGACGGACCTGCGTGCACTGTCGGAGTATCTGAACTACCCTTATAAAAAAATAAGGGCTTTAAATCCGGCTCTGCTCAGCCATCGTATCCCGCGTCATGCCGAAAACTGGCCCACCCGTGTCCCCAAAGGTTCGGGGGGAAAAGTGTCCATGTATGTGTCCATGTATGTCACACGAAACCTGTAATGATCGCACCTGCTTTGCTCAGGGCTACAGAGTCACGATCAGAGGGGGGAGTTGCGTCAATTTTGTCCTCCCCCGACACGGGGATCATACCATCGAAAGCGGGAGTTTGGTTGTGACAGGGCTACAGAGTCACGATCAGAGGGGGGAGTTGCGTCAATTTTGTCCTCCCCCGACACGGGGGTGTAAATTTTTCACTCCCCCTTGACTGTTCTGCCGGCCTTGGCTTATAGTGGCCCATGAACAAGTTATTTTCCTGAGAACAGGCTTATAGTAGCTTAATCCAGGGAGGGAGGAATATGAAACAGGTGGTTTTAAGTTTTTTGTGGGTGATTTTTGGCACTTTAAGCCTTAATTGTCTGGCTTTTCAGGATCAACCCAAGGATCGATCCAGTGACGGGAGTTTGCCGGTGAGTTCCGGACAGCCTCTCTCATCGGCCGAAGGGGAGGAGAGGGGTTGTCAGGATGACATTGATATTTTTATGGTGAATAATCCTCCTGTGATTTATTTGGGTGATCCGGAGAAGGAGGATTGGCCCAATCCCCAACTGCTTGAGCGAAAGATAGCTCGTGCAAAAGAACTTTGGAGTATCCCTGTTGATTGGGACACTCATGCTGAGTTGGATATTTGCGTTCAGCAGGTGAGGGAGGCCTGTTGGGATTATTGCATAGCGGGTATTGAACCGGGTGCACTGGATCTTTATTGTATATCCCGAGCTTGCGTGGACCAATAAAAAGGGGTTTCATAAATAATTATTGTGTTTGGGCCTTGCGGGGGGATAAAAACCTTGACAACAGCCCAATAAATGGAGGATTTTTGTATTAAGAAACAGGTGCCATTACAATTTGCTGACTTGCCGGTAAAATTATATAAAAAAACCAATTTAGATTTTTTCAATATAAGTCACAATATAACCCAAGTAACAGAAAGGACAATTGCCATGAGCCAGAGTTATGAGGAGATCAAAAACATAACCGTGGATGAGTTCACCACTCCCTGCCCAAGGGTGGTGACACCTGACACCACATTAAATGAGCTGGAAAAAATCCTGAAAAAGGAGGATATTCGGCATGTCCCTGTTCAGGAGAACGACAAAGTGGTGGGCATTGTGAGCCAAAGGGACATTCTTTCCTCTTATCGCCAGCAAAATCAGGATGACCTGAGGGCACGGGATATTATGAAGGAAAATCCTTACTTGGTGGATTCCACCACAAAGCTCTCCGAGGTGGCTTTTCACATGGCCAAAAACAAGTATGGGAGTGCTTTGGTGGCGGACCCGGAAGGGGATTTGGGGATTTTTACCTCCACAGACGCCCTTAACGCTTTGGTGGAAGTGCTGAGGGGGGATATTTTAAGCCGGTAATTGGCTGATGTGGCCCGGCTAAAAGTGGTCGCGAGGGCCGTGCTGATGTGGCCCGGCTGAAGTGGTCGCGAGGGCCGTGCTGATGTGGCCCGGCTGAAGTGGTCGCGAGGGCCGTGCTGATGTGTCTTGGCTAAAAGTGGTCGTGAGGGCTGGCCAGAGCTTACAGTGGCCGATGAGTCAGGTCTTTGGTGATATTTTTATGCAGAGCTTCATTGGTGCCTCCCCCCATCTCCAGCAGTCGGGCGTCCCTGTAAAGCCTTTCCACATGGTATTCCCCCACATAGCCATAGGCCCCCAGGACCTGAATGGCCCTGTTGGCCACTTTCCGGCCCATACGGGCGGACATCAGTTTGGCTGTGTCTGTTTTCAGCCTTTGTCCGGACTCCTTTAAGTTCAGGGTCCGGGCCACATGGTAGATGTATGTCCGGCAGGTCATGTATTCCGCGTAGCTTTCTGCTATATATTTTTGTATTTGTCCAAAATGCCTGAGGCTCAGGCCAAAAGCCTGCCTTTCGCTGGCGTATTTGTTCATTTCATGCAGGCATCTTCCGGCGATACCGAGGCTCATGGCAGAAAGGCAAAGCCTTTCCATTTCCAGATTTTTCATCATGTTCTTAAGGGATTCCCCTTCTTTTCCCATCAGGTTTTTTTGGGGGACGGGGCAGTTGTCAAATATCAGCTCAGCTGTGGTGGAGGCACGCATACCCATTTTGTCCTTAATTTTTTGCCCGGCCTTATAGCCTTCAAAGCCTCTTTCCACGATAAAAGTGGATATTTTTTTGTGTCGTTGGGCATAGACCAAAACCAGATCGGCCGGTGTGTTGTTTTCGTCCTGAATCCCGTTGGTGATCCACATTTTTCGGCCATTTAAGATGAAGTGGTCTTTTTTGGGAGTCCACTGGGATTGCATGCTCATGACATCGGTGCCGGCACCTGCTTCGGACATGGCCATGGCCCCCACCCATTCCCCGGAGATCAGTTTGGGGAGCCACCTTGTTTTTTGTTCTTCGTTGGCGTTTTGGGCGATATTATGTGTGCAGAGGATGGCATGGGCTATATAGGCAAGGCAAAGCCCCGGATCGGATCGGCTGAGTTCTTCATGCACTATGACAGAGGACAGGGCGTCCATACCGGCCCCGCCGTCCCTGGAATCCACCGTGAGTCCCAAAAGGCCCAGTGTCCCCAGCTTTTTAAACAGTTTCAGGTTAAATTTTTCCTGCCTGTCATGGGGAAGAGCTTGTTTTTCCACCTCCTGCCGGACAAAGGAAGAGAGCATGTCTCTTAATTGCCGGTGCTCTTCTGTAGGGTGAAACACATCATAATTTTGCCCTGTCTGTTCCATTTTTTTGTTTCCTTTTTTCAGACAGGCCAAAGCTTGCGTGTATGACTTCTTGCGGATAATGCCGGAAATAGCCCGGCCTTCTCCAAAAAAAGAGAGATCTTTTTCACTTTAAAGATTCTGTTGGAAGGGCTGTCATCCTCGCGAAAGTGGGAATCTGATTTTCCAAGAGACTTTTTCACGGCGAACCAGGATAGCCTTTAAGTGCCTTTTTTGTTATTGGTGGTGACTGAAATCAGCTGATCCAACTTGGCATTGATTATCTGTATCTCTGCCTTCAATTCCTGTTTGGTGGCTGTCAGGTCTGCCTTCAGCTCCTGTTTGTTGGCCTTTATATCCATGTCCAGCCGGCTTATATCTTTCTGCAGGGGGTTGAACATGGCTTTAAAAGACACCAATAAAAAGCTTAAAAGACCTATCAGAAAAACCCCTCCAGTCAATAAAACGGGCAACATCACTGTCCAATCCATAATAAACCTCCTTCTTTGTTATTTGCAGGGCTGTCCACTTTGGTTTGGTCCATAATAAGCCCCTTTTTTACCAGTTTGAGGCCATTATATCACACTTGGCCAGTTTGTCAATAAAAAAATCCAGCCAGTCACCTGCCAATATCGCCTCATGCCCTCTCCGCCACAAGAAATTGCACAAATAACCACTTTTTCTGTGACTGTGTGCCCATTGCTGGTCGGTTTTTGCCTTAAATTTGGCACTTAAACCAAACTGGTTTTGAAAAAGGTGTCGCTTTTGGGCTGTTTTCCTCCCACAAGGCAAATATGAAACATGCATTTTCAAACAAGATCAGTATAATTTGGGAAGGAGGCCAAAAAAGCCTTGATGGAGGCCCCCAACAGACGGGGCTTTTGTCTTGAAATGCCCCTTTCCTGCGGAATATCAGGTTCCTGTCCATTGCCTTTTGCCACTGTGTCATAAATAATGAGGGTATGTTAAACCAAACTGGCACGGGGCAGGTTCTGCCTTTTGAAAAGGGTGCCGCTTTTGGGCTGTTTTCCTCCCACAAGGCAAGTGTGAAACATGCATTTTCAAACAAGATCAGTATAATCACTCCCATGAAGGAAGATATGAAACATGCAATTCATGTTCCCGTGAAAACGGAGATCAAACAAAATCAGCATAAAATGCAGATTCAGGCGTTTTTAAAGTGGTTTGAGAACTGCAGAGGTTCTGAAAAAAGTAAAGGGCAAATATTTTTTGACCGGCTTTTTCAGGCTTTTGGAAATCAGGGGGTTTTATCCGCTGGAGCCAGATGTGAGGAGCCTGTTAAAAAACGGGCTGGCAGGGGTACTGCTTTTGCTGACCTGGTCTGGAAGCCGAGGGTCATTATTGAGCTAAAAAAAAGAGGGACTGACCTGCAAAAGCATTATGACCAGGCTTTTAATTATTGGCTTACTTTGGTTCCCAATCGGCCAAGATATATGGTCCTTTGCAACTTCGACGAATTTTGGATATATGACTTAAACAGCCAATTATATGATCCTGTTCATAAACTTTGGACAAAGGATTTGGAAAAAAGCTGGGGGGCCTTGAAATTTCTTTTGCCTGTGGAGTCAGATCCGGTTTTTGACAATCATAATGTGGCCATTACAGAGAAAGTGGCTCAAAATATTGGCCATATTTACCGGTCCTTAATCACAAGAGATGTGTCCAAAAACAAGGCACAAAGGTTTATCCTCCAGCTGGTTATAGCTTTGTTTGCTGAAGATGTGGGACTTTTGCCTCAATACACTGTGCAGGAAATTTTAAAGAAATGTCTCATCAAATGGCCGGCTCAAAGAGAGCTGATTCTTTTGTTTAAAGCCATGGCTTTTACAAATCCTGCTGACAAGCCAAAAAAATACCGGCACATTGAGTATTTTAATGGAAGGATTTTTAAAAAAATAAATGCAGTGGAGCTTTCTTATGAAGAAGTGGAGTTGTTGCATGACGCCTCAAAACAAAATTGGCAAAAAGTCAGGCCGTCCATATTTGGCTCTTTGTTTGAAGGAAGTATGGATCCCGGCAGAAGGCATAAGCATGGGATTCATTACACTCATGAACTGGATATATATAAAATTGTGGGGCCTTCCATTTCCCAACCTTTTCAGGAAAAAATCAAAAAAGCCAAAACACAAAAAGACAAAAGAAAAACATTGAAGGAAATACAGGATTTTAAAGTGTTGGATCCGGCCTGTGGGTGTGGCAATTTTCTTTATATTGCTTTCAGAGAGCTGAGAAAGCTGGAGATGGAAATTTTAGAGAGTCTCAATGAAGGCCGTCAAATCCGCTCTTCTGCTCTTGGCCTGTTGGTCTCTCCAAAAAACTTTTACGGAATAGACACCAATACATTTGGTTTGGAGCTGGCCAAAGTGGCCTTGTCCATTGGACGCAAACTGCTGGCTGATGAATGTAATATAGACGACCCTTCTTTGCCTTTTGATGATTTGGATTCCAATTTTCTGTCGGAAGACGCTTTGTTTGCAAAGTGGCCCAAAGTGAATGCCATTATAGGCAATCCCCCCTTTCAATCCAAGAATAAAATCCAGCAGGAAATGGGGGTGAGTTATATAAACAAAATCCGCAAAGCCTATCCTGAGGTGCCAGGGAGGGCGGATTACTCAGTGTATTGGTTTAGAAAAACTCATGATCAGCTGTCAAAAACCGGCCGGGCTGGCCTTGTGGGCCCCAATACCATTAGAGAAAATTATTCCAGAGAGGGAGGGCTGGATTACATTGTTCAAAATGGAGGCATTATAACATCAGCCGTATCCAGCCAAAAATGGCCCGGCGAGGCTGTTGTTCATGTTTCCATAGTGAATTGGACAAAAAATCCCCTTTTTAAAAATAAAAAGAAACCTTTACTCATAAGCACAGGTCATAATGGAGAGCTAAAGCGTATTTATTTAAAATCCATTAATTCCTCTTTGTCCAAAGACAAGGATGTTTCCCAAGCCAAAGTATTGAAAGTCAATAAAGAATCCAGAACAGCTTTTTTGGGACAGACACATGGACACGAGGCTTTTCTGTTGCCCAAAGCGGAGGCAGAAAAAATCCTGCTCAAAAAGCCTGCCTTTAAAACAATTCTCAAGCCCTTTTTAACAGCAAGTGATTTTATCGCCGGAAAAAAAGCACAGGCCAGGAGATATGTTATTGATTTTTCAAACAAAACCTTAATCCAGGCTCAAAAGTGGAGGCCTTTATATAAAAAGATAGAGAAAGATGTTGTGCCCAAAAGAAGAGAGGAGGCAAACAGGGAAAAAGCCAGAAATAAAAAAGCCCTGAAAGAAGATCCTGGGGCCAAAGTGAACCGGCACCATCAAAATTTTTTAAAAACATGGTGGAGGCTCTCCTGGCCAAGGGAGGACTTGATTGGCAAAATCAATAAAATTCAGCGGTATTGTGTGTGTGCACGGGTCAGCCAAAGGGATATTTTTGAGTTTGTGTCCTCCTCCATAAACCCAAATGATTCTTTGGTTGTGTTCACCTTTGAGGATGATTATTCTTTTGGCATCTTGCAATCCCGTATGCACTGGCTTTGGGGTCAGCACAGGGGCGGGAGCTTGGGGACAGGGTTGAGATACACAATCAATACAGTATATGACAGCTTCCCCTGGCCACAAAACCCCACTTTGGCACAGGTTCGGAAAGTGGCTGAAAGAGGCAGAGAGCTGAGGTATGAGCGAACAAAAATCCTGAAACAGGAAAAAATCAGCTACAGGGAGCTTTATCGCTCTTTGGAACTGCCGGGGGATCATAGATTGTCAAAATGCCACAAAGCTTTGGATTTGGCGGTCCATTCCGCATATCGCTTTGGGAACAGGTCACAGGGGGAATTGGGGTTTCTCTTAAATCTTAATCGTTTGATTTTTGAAAAGGAGGTGAGGGGAGAGGAGGTGACAGCTCCAGGATTGCCACATATTGTCAAAAATAAAAAGGAATTTGTGTCCAATGACAGTCTCATGCTATAAGCTTGTCAGTTGTTTTTGTGTTTTTTGAATCTGTGTCACAGGGAGTTTGTTTTATGTATGAGAAAATACTGGAGATCAAGGGTCCTGCCAAGGGGGTTATCCGGCGGATAATGCCAGAAATAGGCTTTGGTGCTGTGCATGACAAAAAAAACCGGCGGGATGTGTATTTTTCGACCGTGACAGAATTCACCAACACCACATACAAAAACCTGAATGAAGGGGACAAAGTGGAGGTTTTGGTGGTGAGAACCGCCAGGGGCTTGTTTGCCAAAAGCCTTTCACTAAAATCTTCAGCCCGGCCCACTCCAAAAAGAGATCTCTCTCTTTCACTTTGAAGGTTCTGCCTGCCCGTTGGCGAACCCATGTCCTGCCGGTTGGTGACTATTTGCCGGTCGGTTTGCGACCGATGGCAGGCTGGTTTGTGGCCAATGGTCTGCCACTGTATGGACTTTGGTCCTGTTTTTGTCTCAAGTCTTAAGTCTATTCTCTGATTTGCCGATCAAACAGTTATGAAAGCACAAAATTTTTTTATTATAAACCTGTTGGGTTTGTTGTTGATTTCTGTTTGGTTTTTTTCCAGCTGTGGTTTGGTGGGGGTGGGGAACAATATTTTTGGTCAGGACAGTGGCGGGGTGAGCAATGCCGGGGATGGGGCTGTGCCCAAGCTCAGGAGCCGGTTGGAGGCCAACCCCAGCCTGGCGGGGGAGGACTGTGAAGGCAACAACAGTTGCGAGGAAACTTGCCGGGACATATACGAGGAAAGAGACAATTACAAAGACTGTTATAACCTGAGTATTGGGCGAGTTTCTGAACTGGAGGATTTGTTTTTTGACCTTTTGAGCGGGGATTCGAAAAAACTGAAGGATATAGACGACGACCATTTTGAAAAATACCTGGAGATAGGGACGAGTGGCTTTTTGGACAAACTTATTCCCAAGATAAAACGCGAAAGCCATCCTTATGACCGGTTTAAGAATATTTTGGCTTGGATAGTGGAAGAGGAGAGAGCTGTGGTCCCTGTTTTGAAGGAGGAGGATCAGGATAACGAGATTCTGGAAGCCCTGATAATGGCCCATTGCGACCTGGACGGTAATCATAAGTGCCAGAATACAAATATTGGAATAGGTGCTTTGCCAGTCAAGGGAGATCTGCACTGCCAACTTGATATTGATTGGTCGAATAGACAAGGAGGAAGAGGGACATTGTCTCTCTCTCATGATCCAGCAACGGCCAGAAATACATGTTCCAATTCTCCTGCAGGCAGAGGCCATCAATATTGTCCAAGATCAGATAATACTCCTGTTCCTATACCTTATGCTGTTCGTTATGAAGATGCTCATGTAACAAGTGTAAGTTCGCGATTTATCACCCCTGGGAGTAATCCTCCTGAGGGGAGTCGCCCTTCCTCTAATGATATCGGTACACAGCCGGTAATATTGGATTATGATAATGGCAATATATATGTCTGTCATGCAAAAACGTATGATTCCTCTAATGATGCACCTAATATGTGTAGCACCTCACATCATACTCTTGGAACTCATCCTATTAGTGCAAGTATTCCTTGCACCACTTTAACTCACAAAAAGTTGGGGGAGGTGGAGGAAAATGAAAAGCAGTTGTTTGTGGCTTTGGCGGGGGCGGGCGAGGTGTTTTTTGAAGAAGCGGCCAGCCGTAGCAAAGAAGAGGCTTTTGCCCTGGGCCATGCCCTGTTGAGCAAGGCCTGCAGTGAAGGAAGCGACACTTCCAGAGCACAGTGCAAAGCCAGCTTTTACTGTTTCCTTCAGGGTTCAGGAGCCACCACTCTCGATGATGGAACGGGAAACTGGTTTAACAAATCCTCTGTCCAGGACGCCCTGTTGGACGAAGTGGTTAACTTAAAAGGTTGTGCCTACGCCAATGACGATGAATTTACTGATTTGAACAGTTAAACCAAACTGGTTTTGAAAAAGGTGCGACTTTTGGGCTGTTTTCCTCCCATAAGGCAAATGTGAACATGCATTTTCAAACAAGATCAGTATAATAATGTCATAAGTTGGACCACATAAGGGCAATGCCAAAACAATTCAGGCCCCGTTTTTCAGTTTTTTAAGCTCTTTCTCAGATAAACCAGTGCACTTGGAAACAGTCTCCAAGTCCAACCCTGCGGACAAGAAATTTAAAGCCACTTCCTGTCGGCCTTGTTGCATGCCTTCAGCTCTGCCTTGTTGCATGCCTTCAGCTCTGCCTTGTTGCATGCCTTGTTGCATGCCTTGTTGCATGCCTTCAGCCCGGCCTTGTTGCATGCCTTCAGCTCTGCCTTCTTTCAGAGCTTTTTTGCGAGCTTCTGCCTGCATGGATATACGATCCCAGTGCTCCCGCTCCTCCGTCCGCCTCCTCAAGGCCTCCAAATCACGAGCAGACGCATTGTCAAACAAACCCACAGCTTTTGCCATATCCTCCCCCTTTGTGGACAGTAACCTTGCCTGTTCACGGCTCATTCGCCCTGACTCCTTTAAAAAGTAACACCATTGATCCCGCAAGTCAACCAATTCCTCTATGGACTTTTTCTGAAAACGGCTTAAATCCACAAACACCATCTGTAGCTGACGATTCAGGGCCACATGGGGCGGTTTATCCAACCGGATGGAAAAAGGACTAACCAGGTCCAGGTTCTCTCCCCTCAGCAGAGGAAAAGTCGTGAATATCAGGGAATAAGTGGGGTGAAGCCGGTCATAGTCCTCACCTCTGTTTAATCCTGTGGCATGGAGCCTGGCCCAGTAGAATACCGATCTTGCTGAAAAATTGGCCTGATTTGTGGCCTGCATTTCGACATCCACTTTTTCACCTGTGTTGAGCTGAACATTCAAGTCCAGGAGGCTTTGTTTGCCTTCTATGGAGTAGGGGTAAAGAGCACTGTCCTGGTAGGTCAGGCTTTGTGGTTGAGGGGGGCTTGTTTCTTTTTTATCTGAGATGATTTCCACATTTTGGACTTCTTTTTTTTTTGGCAGGGGCAGGAAGGTTCTGAGCAAAGAGAGCAGGGAGGGTTTACTGCGGGAGAAGAAGAATTTAAAAGGTCCGTCTTTGGTTAAATCCAAAAAGTGACGCTTTTCCGGTTGTTGTGTCATAACAAGCTCCTTTGCTTTAGTGTTGTTCAGTTGGTCCTGCCAGCCACTATGTGGGGCCCATTGCGAGCCACTATGTGGGGCCCATTGCGAGCCACTATGTGGGGCCCATTGCGAGCCACTATGTGGGGCCCATTGCGAGCCACTATGTGGCCCATTGCGAGCCACTATGTGGCCTTGCCTATCCCCATGCAAAATCCGGGCCAAAAAGCGATAGCACAGTGCACAAAAGGACCAGCACGATATTTCATTAAAAAGGGGAGGTGCAAAATGGGATCAGCTCAAAACAGGCTTTTTGAGGGGTTTTGAGACAAAAAAATTCGGAAATCCGAATTTTTACCGAATTTTTTGGCCGGTTTGCGAGCTAATTTGTCCAATTCGGACATGTCATTCCCGTGAACATGGGAATCTTTTCCAAGGCTGGGTACGGGCCACGATCAGAAAAGAGAGTTGCGTCAACTTTGTCCCCGCCGATACGGCGGTCATTCCCGCGAAAGCGGGAATCTCTTTGCGTTTAAGGACTGATTTTTTTGCGGGAGATCAGGCATTCTCCCCCAGATCCAGGTAGTATGAATATTAAATTTAAGATAGCAGGAAAACTGTTGCCATTTCAATAAATTGTGATAAAGTGAAAGCCATGAATTTTTGAAGCCAATACAAACAGTGATAAAAAAACAGAGGCAACAGCAATGCAAGAGATATTAATAAGAAATCAAGTGGCCATATTGAGAAATTTGAATAAGAATTTGGACACTCTGCATAACGAATGTGAAGAGGAGAATTTTAAAAAATTCTCTGAAACAGCCAAAGAAAATGCCAGAAAAATATTAAATGCTGTTTATGGGGAGTTCCCGCAGTTTGATTATGACATATACCCAACAGAAGATCGGGAAGTGGCTATTGACTGCACGCCTCATAAAGGCCAGGGCTGTCTTATACTGTGTGATTCCAATGGCAGTGTTGCTTACTTTGCCACTCTTGCCGGAAAAAACAGCCGATTTCGCTGTGACAGCATTGATCATTTTCCTTATGACAATTTATGGAGGATATTTAACGAATTTAAAAAAAGGTGGGATAGAGGTCTATAATTTTGTCATTTTCCGGAATAGGCTTTTTCAACAGCTTTAACAGAACGATCCAGACTGTCAGAGGCCTGTCTGGCCTTTCTTACATCCCAATAATGTTCAATATAGTGAATAAGTGTGGAATTATAGTCCGGCCCCACAATAGCCCCACTTTTCCTGTGAGGCACTACGCTTTCCCTTCGTTCTTTGTTTTTATCATACTGACGAACTATATTGATCAGAAATTGTTTTGGATCAGATAACTTGTCAGGGTCCTTGACCATTTTTTGTTTTGGAATATTGAAGTATTTGCAAAAGCTGTTTCTGTCTGCCAAAATCCATGATTCCGTTTCCCTCACAGCCACTCTAAAAACAAGCCCTTTTTGTTGATACAATCTTCTGAAACCAAATATACAAAAGATATTTTATTTACTCAAAAAGAGAAATTTGACCTATACGGGCCGGTCTGGTCCGGGGTATAATCACTTCTTCAGCTGTCAGGCCCTGTTTCATCATTTTGTGTACATCATCTATCTCGGCTCCCAGATGAACCTCTGTGCCCTCATTGCCCAAATTCAGTAAAGCTATCTCATTGGGACCTATGCCTTTGTCACTCAACAGATCCGCACTGTGCGTGGTGGCTATAACCTGTCTTTTGTTTTTCAAAACCCGGAACATCAATCCAGCCAACTGCCGGACAACTCCAGAATGCAAAGACAGCTCTGGTTCTTCCAACAGCAATAAGGATTCACCGTCCAGCAAAGCCCATAAAAAACCAATAAGTCTCAATGTGCCATCAGAAAACTGATCCTCAATCCATTTTACCAGTTATACCGGCCCATAAAATAAAACTAAAATAAGCCAGAACAGGGAGAGCCCACAAAATATTGTGAGTTTTATTCATTTGGACCATACAAAAAGCCAAAAAACCAGCTACAAAAAAGGCCATAGCAACACCAAGCACCAAAAACAAGGAGAGCCAGAAAGTGCCTTCTTCTTCAGTGATTTTGTATTTTATAAAATTCTTCATGGCTTTCACTTTATCACAATTTATTGAAATGGCAATAACTTTTTTTGCTTTTTGTGTTAAGGGTGGGAGGTCAAAAAGCCGATAAGTTCTGTATGACCAAGTGCCCCCTGCCCCTGTTTTTGGCTTTTTTGTGTTTACTGTCCTTTGAGGTGTCGGCCCGGCCGGTGGGTGTGTCGGCAGGCCATGAAAGCTCCACCAGTGGGGCAGAAAGCCACATGAGGGCAGAAAGCCACATGAGGGCAGAAAGCCACACAAGGGCAGAAAGCCACACAAGGGCAGAAAACCTCACCAACCGGGCAACAAAACCCACAAAGGCAGAAAGCCACATAAGCCGAAGAAGGCGACAACGGCAAAAAAGCCAACCACAGGCCATTTATTACGAAAACTGCCAAAATAAAAATATAAACAGGCTGGATTCCCAATACCGTGACCAAAGGGCCGAACTCGAAACCTCCGCCACCGGCCCCTGTTCCGCCGACTGCAAAGGGGCCCAAACAGACTCCGACCAGGAGGCCCTTTCAGAAGTCATTGCTTCTGTCAATGTTAACAAGGGCCGGGGGCAGATGAGCAGAAGAAAAAAAAAGCCAGACATTTTGACAGAGGCCTTTAAGGCAAAACTCAAAAAAAGGGTGACAGGGCAAATTCAAGCCAAAATGGCCAGGACCCAGGCTCTTCGGGCCTGTGTTCAGGGGCAGGAAAACCAGCTCTCCCAAAAAGGGGCCACACCGGACACCATCCAGAAGTTTGACTGCCAAAAAAGAAAAAAAGCTTTGGCCGACTCCATAAACAGCCGTTGGCCCGACATGCGTCTGAACCTCTCTCTCATGTCTGTCAATTCCTCCCAAATAATAACCGGAAAACCTGATTTGTCTTACCCCCTCAAGCACGAAGTGTCGGATTTTGGCTCTCTTCCCCGGCTCACCGATGAAGAGCAAAAAAACGCCAGGCAAAAATGGGCCGAACACCTGAGCAAAACCCCCTTGGATAAAATAAGCCCCGGTCAGTTTAAGTTTCAGTTTATGGAAGGAAATGGCCAGTTTTTGGGGAACAACTTAAGCAGAAAAGATGTTCGCCACTTAAAGAAAGCCACAGAGGATATGCGGGAGGAAAGCCGAAACCGCTACCGAAGCATGATAGAGGAAATGCCTCTGCTGGCCTACCTTAAGACAGGGGACCCGGACAACAAAAAGGATATGGATCAGGCTTTTGCCAAAGTGGAAAAAAACTTAAGCCACCTGTTGGAAAAAGTGACAAAGGAGGATGTGGATATGGGACTTTTGCTTTCTTTTGAACCTCTGGTGGAGGAGTTGATTGCAGAAAGCAAAGGGGGGTATTGCCTGACAGCAGAAAGAGCCAAAACAAAAGCCGACAAAGATCAGAACCAGGAACGACTACAGCTTGTGGCCCTCGGCATAGTAGCGGCTGTGCCCTGCTTTATGGGAGGGCCAGGGAGCATGGCCATGTGCCTTGGAACAGGGCTTGGGATGAGTGCTTTGGGCTACACACAAGCCAGAGCGGCAGTAAAAGAATCCCTGGGCAAAGCCCTGACAGGCCGGGACTTTGAAAAAATGGCCGGGCTGATAAATACAGACAAGGCTGTTTTTTGGGAAATGGCCCTCCTGCCCACGGCTGTCAGGGGCACCCTGCTTGGCACAGTCAAGTTTGGCCAGCAGATCCTGAAAAAAGCCGGAGGGGGTCGCAAAACGCCAGAGAAAGCCTCTGCCACCAGGGACCGTTCACAAGGCCTGACTGTGGCCGGGGATCCGGCCAGCTCATCTGTTCAGGATATCAAAAGATATATTAAAAAAAACACTGCACGTTTACGATCAAAATACAAGGAGGTCCTTGGTTCTCAATCGGCTGAAGAGCAGGTTGTGATGATAAGGGCTATTGCAAAATGGGAAATGAAAGGAGTCCCGTCCTCTCATATTTCCAGAAGAATGCAAACAGCTCTTCGCCAGTGCAGAGCACCATAAAAGAGGATAGAGCTATGAAAACAATACACCAAAAGCCCGGCCTTAAGATATGGCCAACATCGCTGACAGCCTGTATGTTGTTGGCTTTGTTTTGTGGTGGCAGTAACTGGTCTCCCAGAAACAGTTTGTCTGACGCAGAAAAAATGAAGGTCATAGAGGAGATGGCTCAGGCTATTTCAGAAAAAAAAGTGTTTTTTCAATGGTTGAAATCTGAAGAGCGGGAAGATTTTATCCAGGACAGGGTATTCACTCAGGAACGATATGAGGATATTATGAATAACCCTGATCCCAAAACAGGAGGAGCTGGAGTTTATGTGGCTGAAAATGTGTCCTCCTCCTCCAAATTTGGCCCTGCCATAATGCAGGTGGAAATAGAACCCAACACCTTAAAGTATATTGATCTCACAGACCCAAAAGTGGTAAAAGACCTGGCGGAAAGAGGTGTTATGCTGAAGGAGGTTCGTGCACTCAACCCGAAAAATGTGGTGATAAAATATGACGGCTATAATGAATGGTGGCTGATAAAAGGTCGTGAAGGGGTGACCTTCAAACCTGTCAACAAGCCCGCTGTCATGTCTCAAATTTCTCCCAGAACAGCCGGTTTTGTTTTGTCAAATCAGGCCAGAACAGGGGTTAAGCTTTCCACAGAGGAGGAACGTCAGATCATAAAAGAGGCCATCTCACTTATTCGTAAAAGTGAGGATGGATCTGCTATCCTGAGCAGTGCCTCCAAATACCTTTCCCCATCGGATAAACGGCAGGTAATGGATCAATCTCTCTCACTTATCCAAAGCAGTGCCGATGGATTGAACCTCTTAAATGGAATCCACAAAGCCGATCCTCTTTCAAAAGATCCTCTGACAAAAGAAGATAAAGCAAAAGTGTTGGAAAAAACTTTTCCTTATTTTAAAGACAATGAGGATGGAAGATTCTTCCTGAAACAAACTCAAAAGATTCTTTCGGAAGAGGATCAGCTGAAAATATTGACGGTGGCTGGCCTCAAAGCCAAGTCAGCTCAGGTGGCTCAAGGCCTGTTTAATGAATTTGAGAAAGATTTTACTGATACAACCTCTTTCAAAAAAGTCAGTGCCACAGTTCAAAGAGTGTGGTGTCTGGAAAAACAACTGAACGGCACATAGAATTTGAAGGAGGCCACAGATCAGGGAAGGGCCAGAGGGGCGTTTTGTCCCCCACGACTCGTGGGGCGTCTTTGGACATAAAAAAAGAGGCTAAGGGCTTGACATCTTGTCAAAGATTCAGTTATTAGGAAATTCCGAATAACTGCCTCTGACGGCAAAACATGTAACGCCCTGTTTTATAACATGTCTGCCAGTGTTTTTGTGGAAAACAGAGCATGTTTTCAGACAGGAAGCTGAATACAGATTCAGTATGTGCAAAATTTGCACATACTGCACCGGCCAAAGGAAAATAAAATGATCCAAAAATTATTTTCTCCTCAGTTTACTGTCACCCAGCCCATGCTGAATCATCTTATGGAAATTGAACAAGCCAGAGGCTTTTTGAAAGCCGCCCATCTGTCCCCTCAATGGATAAAACAGATGAGCCAAAAAAGCTTTTTTCTGGAAGCCCACCACACCACCCATATAGAAGGCACACAGCTCACCTTTGAACAGTCAAAACAAATACTGAAAGGAAAAAAAGTCCCCACAGCCAATAAAGAGGATATAAAAGAGGTCCAAAACTATAAAGACGCCTTTAAGCTCATATCTTTCCCTGATAATAAAAGTCCTGAAGAACCAAAAATCACAGAATCCCTCATCAAACAGATTCATAAAGAGCTGGTTAAAGGGGTTCGTGGGAACAGTGCCCAACCGGGCAAATACAGAAACATACAAAACTATATTGGCAACGCTGTCACCAAACAAATTATCTATATCCCCCCAAAACCACAGGAAGTGCCCAGCCTGATGAAACAATTTGTCCAGTGGATAAATACAGAATCAGAAATTCATCCGGTGCTGAAAAGTGGTATCATTCAATTTCAGTTTGTGCATATCCATCCTTTTGTGGATGGCAATGGACGCACCTCCCGCCTCCTCTGCACAGCTTACCTTTACCAAAAAGATTATGACTTTAAAAAGCTTTTTTCCATTAGTGAATATTACGACAAAAACAGGCAAAATTTTTATAAAGCCCTTCAATCTGTCAGAAACAATAATATGGATATGACACATTGGCTGGAGTATTTTGTTAAAGGTTTTTTATTTCAAATGAATGAAGTCATGAATATTGGGAAAAAAGTTATCTTAAAAGATACCCTGATACAGGATTACAACTTATCCAAAAGACAAGAGATTATTATTGAGCATATCATGGGAAA
Source organism: Bdellovibrionales bacterium (assembly GCA_965242635.1). Classification (GTDB taxonomy): domain Bacteria; phylum Bdellovibrionota; class Bdellovibrionia; order Bdellovibrionales; family UBA1609; genus JANQSP01. Next base: position 63,613 of record OZ251471.1, read on the forward strand.
TGGAAAGCTTATCCCCAAAGATTTTGAAGTGCTTTGCTCAAAAATGAGTAGATCTGGTAAAGCAGGAACAAAGCAGACAATACCTAAAGTGACCAAAAGAACCATGCAAAGAGATTTAAAAGATATGCTGGATAAAAAAATTATTGAAGTGGAAGGAAAGACCAATCAAAAAGTTTATCGCCTTAAAAAAGGATTAAACTTGTGACAAAACTTGCGACAAACTTGTGACAAAACTTGCGACAAACTTGCGACAAAACTTGTGACATGTTTGCGACAAACTTGTGACAAGGAGCTTATCGCACAGAGCCAGCAGATGTCCCTTTGGCACTTTTCAAAGCCGGACCCGGTAAAAGAACAGGCTTTGTGGCTTTTGCCGGCCCCTTTATGGCTTTTTTGGACAGCCCGGCCTGCTCAAGCACCTTATCCTTACTTAAAACACATCGTGCATTCACACAACTGGCCTTGTATTCAGTATACGACAACATCTTCCCGCCTGTCTTGGGATCTGTTTCCTCCTTCTGTAACACCCTTTCTTTGTTCCCACAACGGCATTTGTCATTACACTTGGGCTTTTGCCGGCACTTGCCATAATACTCCAAATTATAATAAGCCTCTGCCATCATCCTGTTTAAGGCCTTCATTTGCGAAATCCCCTGCTTATTGGCATAAACAGTTTGTGGACACTCCGGCACCAACACACAATCCTCATCTGTTTTACAGTAATGCCTGTCAGCATGTGTCTTATCATGTTGAAAAAGAGCCATGTAACTGTTTATCATCGACTCTGAAGTGTCTTTAAAACCAGCCCCCGCATAAATACAGGACAAATGTCTCCACATCTCATGACTCCAGGGCCTTAAAAAAGCCTGCTTTCTCAGCCTCTTTAACACCTCTTTTTTCTCTGAACAGGAACTTGTGGCTTTTGCCGGTTCAGCACAAACCAACTGACTGCACTCAGGAAAAGTTTTTTCCACATCCTTAAACAAATTCTTATCATGTTCCAATAAATCGTTATAAGTTTTGTCATCCCTGAGACTCATTTTAAAACAGTGTTTAAGCCCACCACATTTTTCTTTTAACTTTTTTCCCAACATGCCTATTTTATAGGCATTGAGCATGCCAAAACCATTTTTCCGGGGTTTGTTGTTGGAGTATTTATGTGGGACAGCTGTCATTCGCAATAGGATTTTGGACTCTTCGGGTGTGGGGTGGTAGCCGGACATCCAGTTATTGATAAGTTCATAAATATTCCGATATTACATAGCATACTTTAAAGAAGGCTTTAAAAAGAAACTCCTAATAGTATCAGGCCTTCTTTGTAAAGACTTTAAATAATAAGTAACCTTTTCCTTCAACTCCTCCCTTGTCTTTATAAATAACTTCCCAATACAATGATATTTTAAATGATTCCAAACCAACTCATCCGGATTCAAATCAGGTGCATACGGCGGAAGATAAAATAACTTCAACAAACCACCTGTCGAATCCACAAACTCACGCACCTTCTTTGACCTATGCACCGGATGACCATCCACAATTAAATAAACCGGCCCACTCCCATCTGAAATCAATCGCTTTAAAAATGAAATAAACACCCTCCCTGTAACACCACCTCTCACAGTCATAAACCTCATACTACCTTTAGCAGAAATAGCTGAAATCATATTCAAACTAAAACGTTTGCCTGTGCCCCTCACCTCCGGAGTCTTCCCTTTAGGTGCCCAAGTTGTCCCACTATGATAATCTGATCGCACACCAGACTCATCACCAAAATAAATCTGTGCACCCTCCTTATTAGCCAACCTCTGTATATTAGGATACTCCTCCCTCAACCAACCCTTAACAAGAGATGGATTCCTCTCATAAGCCCTGTGTAATGGCTTCTGACAAGTCAAACCCAAACGGCCCATTAAACGACCCACAGATGTAATACTGAGCTTTATCCCATACTTCAACCGGATGGCTTCCTGTATCCGCCTCCGATTCCACAAAGCAAATGGAAAACTTAATTGCTGAGGGTTCTTATTCACCATCTTATAAATCCACTTCAAATGTCGCCCCTGAACAATCGGAGGACGACCAGAAGCTTTTCTCCTCTTTAAATTATCCCAACCCCCCTCACCATATCTAACAGCCCAATTATACACCGTGTCCGGATTAACACCTAAGAAATCAGCTACCTTCCTCGGATTTTCGCCAGAGAAAAGAGCCTGCATCCCACGAATCCGTAGAGCCTCCTGTGACTTCCGATCTAATTTCCGTGCATCATTTTTTCTCATAAACTCACCTTATCATACACACAAAAATAAAACAACACTTTTTTTCACATAAAACAAAAAAAAATCATTTTTCACAACTTTAGACCTAATATTATCGGAATACTTGTGGCCTTTTTAATAAAAGAGGCTAAAGCCCCGGTGACCAAAGGTGCAGAGGCACTGGTGCCACCAAAGTGAACCGCTTGCCCAAAAGCGTTAGTGGTGCGGATGTTTTTATCTGCTGGAGCCATAATATGCACTTCGGGATGTTCTTGAGAAAAGGAGCTTTTGGAGCCATTGGGAGTCAGGCTCCCCACGAGAATGGCATTGGCTGACTGAGAGTTCCGGACAGCAACTGATGAAACAGGCTTATTACCTTTATTACCGGCAGATTGAACTACGGTGACGTAAGTACTGACACGTGCCAAAGAGGATGAGATGTCTTGATAATCATCTTCCAGCTTCTCTTTTTTGAGTTGAAGGAACTTCTTCATTTCTGGTTCTGTCAAAAGGTCTGAAGGCTTTTTATGAAGATGATTTCTGGCATCTTTTTCTATCTTTTGTTTTTCCTTTTTTGGCCAGGTTTGATATTTTTTATAAGTTAAATCTTCAGGTTCTCTGTGATATTCCAAAGAGAGGTTAATATAATGAGGGTAAACACCCCGGACACATTTTTCGTACTCTGGTGTTTGATAATGGGGATGAGCTTTGCAGGTTTTTGGAACAGTTTCTTCAAAATGGTCAATATACTTTCTAATAGAATCATCGAAATGTATAGGAGAAACCCAAATTTTGGGGTTATTTTTGGACACTTTTGGCAAAACAGCGTGAGGGCCTGGACCAGCAATAAGGTGTTGAACAGCCATATCATGAAGGAAACCCTTGGGTGCTTTGGGGACTTCAAATAAAGCGATACGGGTCTTTATTTCCGGCTTTTTTTTTTAAGTTCCTCTCTTAAAAGATCAGCACCGATCAGGTTTTGTGCCCAATAGTTCTGATGATCTGGAGCCAAATTGCAAGTATTATAATGTGACACTTGTGGCGACGACACTGCAGAAGAATATTTTGCCGGTTCTCCTCTGGCAAAAAGGGAGCTTGGCGAACAAGTTCTAATAGAGGGCAGTTCAGGAAAATCTACACAGATCCTCAAAGCAAACCCATAGTTTTTTGGTTCATCCCATTCAAAAATCCACACTTTAAAGATGGAATAAACATCTGTTCTTTTTAGGCCCTGTTCCGTGGCGTATTTCATAATGAGAGCGGCTTCCTCCTTATTGGGCCAGTGGTGAAAAGACAACTTAAGTCTTGCTGTATCAGGAAACAGCTCCATTAGGGTGGGAGGAGGTGGTAACTGGTAGTCATCTGGATGGGGCTCTCTTTCTTCTGTATCAAAATCCCAGGCCGGCTTTGGTTTTTGCAATTTGAGGCTGTTTTGCCCCGATGAGCTGTCAGGATCCGAGCCATAAGCCAGATTCCACCCATAGATCAGGGCGACAGAACACACCATCAGCCTTTTCAATGCACAAATGCTCTGTTCTTTTGAAAAGCTCTTGCTTTTTTGTTTCATAACTCCATCCTTTCACTTGAGAACCATGCAGTATACTGAATTGTTTCAGAGCTTGTCAAGCTTTTTCTTAAAAAAATCCATTTTATACTGGTCTGGTTTGAAAATTCATGGTTCAAATTTCCCCGACAGGGCGAAAAAACCTCACAAGCGACACCTTTTTCAAAAGGCAGACCCTGCCCCCGTGCCAGTTTGGTTTATTGGCCTGAAAGGCAACTTTGGCTATCGCACAGAGCCAGCAGATGTCCCTTTGGCACTTTTCAAAGCCGGACCCGGTAACAGAACAGGCTTTGTGGCTTTTGCCGGCCCCTTTGTGGCTTTTTTGGACAGCCCGGCCTGCTCAAGCACTTTATCCGTGCTTAAAACACATCGTGCATTCACACAACTGGCCTTGTATTCAGTATACGACAACATCTTCCCGCCTGTCTTGGGGTCTGTTTCCTCCTTCTGTAACACCCTTTCCCTGTTCCCACAACGGCATTTGTCATTACACCTGGGCTTTTGCCGGCACTTGCCATAATACTCCAAATTATAATAAGCCTCTGCCATCATCCTGTTTAAAGCCTTCATTTGCGAAATCCCCTGCTTATTGGCATAAACAGTTTGTGGACACTCCGGCACCAACACACAATCCTCATCTGTTTTACAGTAATGCCTGTCAGCATGTGTCTTATCATGTTGAAAAAGAGCCATGTAACTGTTTATCATCGACTCTGAAGTGTCTTTAAAACCAGCCCCCGCATAAATACAGGACAAATGTCTCCACATCTCATGACTCCAGGGCCTTAAAAAAGCCTGCTTTCTCAGCCTTTTTAACACCTCTTTTTTCTCTGAACAGGAGCTTGTGGTTTGTGCCGGCCCGGCACAAGCCAACTGACTGCACTCAGGAAAAGTTTTTTCCACATCTTTAAACAAATTCTTATCCTGTTCCAACAAGTCGTTATAAGTTTTGTCATCCCTGAGACTCATTTTAAAACAGTGTTTAAGCCCACCACATTTTTCTTTTAACTTTTTTCCCAACATGCCTATTTTATAGGCATTGAGCATGCCAAAACCATTTGTCCGGGGTTTGTTGTTGGAGTATTTATGTGGGACAGCTGTCATTCGCAATAGGATTTTGGACTCTTCGGGTGTGGGGTGGTAGCCGGACATCCAGTTAAAAGAGGCTAAAGCCCCGGTGACCAAAGGTGCAGAGGCACTGGTGCCACTAAAGTTCACTGTTTGACCAAAAGCATCGGTTGTGCCAATGCTTTTATCTGCCGGTGCCATGATATGCACTTCAGGGTGTTCCTGAGAAAAAGAGCTTTTGGAGCCATTGGGAGTCAGACTCCCCACGATAATGGCCCTGGCTGACTGGGAGTTTTGGACAGCGACCGAGGAAACAGGCCTATTGTTCTTACCGTCATTACCAGCCGATTGAACCAAAGTGCTGTAAAAACTGGCTCGTGCAAAAGCAGATGAGATGTCTTCGTAGTCATTTTCAAGTCTGTCTCTTTCTTGTTGAAGAAACTCTTTCATTTCCTGCTTTGTCAAAGCAGACGAAGAGCTTTTATTAAGACGCTTTCTGGCTTTTTTTTCTATCTCCTGTTTTTCCTTTTTTGGCCAGTTTTGATATTTTACATAAGTAAAATCTTCAGGCTCTTGGCGATACCCTACAGAAAAGTTAATATAATGGGGATAAACATCCCGGACACATTTTTCATATTCCGGTGTTTGATAATGAGGATGAGCTTTACAGGTTTTGTTAACAGTTTCTTCAAAATGGTCAATATACTTGTCAATGGAATCATTCGAGTGTATGGGAAAGATCCGCAGTTGGGGGTTATTTTTAGACACTTTTGGCAAAACGGCGTGAGGGCCTGGACCAGCAATGAGGTGTTGAACAGCCATATCATGAAGAAAACCCTTGGGTGCTTTGGGGACTTCAAATAAAGTGATATGGGTCTTTATTTCCGGCTTTTTTTTTTCAGTTCCTCTCTTAAAAGATCAGCACCAATCAGGTTTTGTGCCCAATATTTGCGATGGTCTTTAGCCAAGTTACAAGTATTGTAATGTGACACTTGTGGTGAAGACAATCCAGCAGAATGTTTTTGAGGCTCTCCTCTGGCTAAAGGGCTAACCCGTGAGCAAAATTTAATAGAAGGAAGCTTGGGAAAGCCGTCACAAATCCTTGAGGCCACACCATAGTCTTTTGGTTCATCCCACTCAAAAAACCACTTTTTAGAGAAAGCATCTATTTTTTTTAAGCCATGTTCCTTGGCATATTTCATAATAATAGCGGTTTCCTCTTTGTTGGGCCAGCGATGAAAATACAATTTCAGCACTAATATATCAGGAAACAGGTCTATTGCCTTAATTGGGGGAGCGGTTGGGACTTGGTGAGCATTGGGATCGGGTTCCCGGTCCTCACTTGTATCAAAATCCCAGGCCGGCTTTGGTTTTTCGTTCTTTTTCAGTTTGAAGCTGTTTTGCCCCGATGAGCTGTCAGAATCCGCACCATAAGCCAGATTCCACCCATAGATCAGGGCGACAGAACACACCATCAGCCTTTTCAATGCACAAATGCTCTGTTCTTTTGAAAAGCTCTTGCTTTTTTGTTTCATAACTCCATCCTTATCACTTGAGAACCATGCAGTATACTGAATTGTTTCAGAGCTTGTCAAGCTTTTTCTTAAAAAAATCCATTTTAAACCAAGTCGGCTTGTGGCTTTTGCTGGCCACTTTGAGGGCTTTTTTGAGGAATCCAAGGCTAAAGTCTGATAATGGCCTGAAAAATAAATAAAAAATTAACATGACCTGTCTTTTTGCCGATAAAATAATTGTAGTGGCTGAGGCCAAAAAGGGTGTGTCTCACCACCATACAAAAAGGACCTGAGGACAATGAAGTTTTTTTATGCCTATAAAAAATGGTATTTGAAGTTTCTGACACTGCTGGCTGTCACTGGTGCCATCTTTGTCTTTTTTTATATTGTGGGCTGTAAGGACTTGAGTTTTATAGCCCAAAATAATGTGGATTGCAGTGAAATAATAGGACCAACAGAGGAATCCGCCTGCGAAGAGGAAGAGGGGTTTGGCACTGTAGGCCCCACTCCGGAAGAAGAGGACGGTCCCTGTGGCAGTGGAGCAGAAGCCGGTAATGGGTGCTTTGATGTGGGCGGCGGCGATGGCAACCCTGAAGGTGGAGGCAGTGGACGTGCCGGCGATGACGATGGTGGCCGTGGCCGGGATGGCACCCGCTCCAGAGATCGTGACGGTGAGGGCCGTGGCAGAGACAGAACCCGCTCCAGAGATGATGATGACGACCGTAGCCGATCCAGATCCCGCTCCAGAGACGATGAGGATGAATTTTCCGGCTCCCGCAAGCCCTGGATTCGCATCAGAACCACAGTGGGCCGGATAGATATTCTGTTCATTGTGGACAATTCCCAATCCATGAAAGAGGAACTGGCCTCCATAGCCCATCAATTTGATCCCTTTTTGGAATCCATCGAAGACTACGATTACCATATCGCCCTCACCACCACCGACTGGGTGCAGGATCGGGGGCAATTCCTGGTGTTTGAAAATAATCAAAAGTTTCTCTCCAATCCGGAGAGAGCAAGAAGTACCCACAGGGAAAATGTGGCCCTTTTTCAAAAGCTGGTCCAAATGCCTGCCAGCACAACAAGCCATGAACGGGGTATTTATGTCCTGAACATGGTTTTGGACAATATGGGTCAGTCCTCCTTTTTCCGGCCCCACTCCCTTTTTATGGTGATCATTGTATCCGATGAAGACGAAAACAGCTTTGGCGGCCGGGTGCCGGAAGGAAAAATTGGCACCGTCCCCCCTCTGGAAAACTACGACCTGCCGGAAACTTTTTTCAGAAAAGTCAGCCAGCAACATAAATTCAGCATTGTCAGCACACATGCCATTATCATGCCCCCGGACGGGGCCGACTGCCCCGACCAATGCAAAGCCAACGGCAAGTGCGTGGAAGGCCGTATTTACGCCGACCTGGCCCGCCCCTCCAAAGACCTGTTACGGCAATATGGCAATATACGAAAAGGGCATATCGGTTCCATCTGCGACACTAATTTCAGCAGTCAGTTGGGCCCCATAGCCAATGCCCTGCAGGAATCGCCTCCCATACCTTTGCCCTGCTTTCCCAAAAGAAGGGTGTATGCCAGAGTCAATGATGAAAATGTCCTCTTCCGTGTGGAAGGCAAAAAAATCATCCTGGCAGAACAAGTCCACTTTGGGGCGGATGTGGAAGTCAAGTTCCGTTGCCGATAAGCCAAAGCTCAGCCGAAGCTCAGCCAAAAAACAAGCCATAAACACAAGCCAAAAGCTCAGCCCAAAAACAAGCCATAAACACAGGCCAAAGCTCAACCAAAAAACCCCTTGCCAGCCCTTTGAAAAGCCTGTATAATACAATAATGAGCCTTCAAACCACACAAAAGCAGTTAAGCCACATTTACCAAACAGCCCAGGGCCGTTTGACCAAGGCCAAAAAGTGGCACAAAAAAGCTCTCACCTTAAGCGAAAAAATTTTGTTCTCCCACTTAAGCCAACCGCAAAAACCACAAAAAAGAGAAAAAGGCTTTCTTTCTTTACAGCCGGACCGCGTGGCCATGCAGGATGTGACCGCCCAAATGGCCCTTCTGCAATTTATGCTCTCCGGCAAAACACAGTCGGCTGTGCCGGCCACTGTGCACTGCGATCACCTCATTCAGGCCTGGAAAGGGGCCACACCGGACACAGAAAAATCCCTGCAGGAAAATAATGAAGTGTTTCAGTTTCTGGCCTCCTCCGCCAGCCGTTTTCAGATCGGTTTCTGGAAACCCGGTGCCGGTATTATTCATCAGGTGATCTTGGAAAACTACGCCTTTCCCGGTGGCTTGCTGATTGGCACCGACTCACATACCCCCAACGCCGGAGGCCTGGGCATGCTGGCCGTGGGGGTCGGCGGAGCGGATGTGGCAGAAGTGATGGCCGGCATGCCTTGGGAGCTGAACCACCCTCAGCTTATTGGTGTGCACTTAAAAGGCCGTTTAAAAGGCTGGGCCTCACCCAAAGATATCATTTTAAAACTGCTGGGCATTCTCACTGTCAAAGGGGGCACAAACAAAATATTGGAGTATTTTGGAGAAGGGTGCACTTCCCTCAGTTGCACTGGCAAAGCCACCATTGCCAATATGGGGGCGGAGTTGGGGGCCACAGGATCGGTCTTCCCCTACGACCACGCCATGTCCGATTACCTCACAGCCACTCACCGTGCCACTCTCCTCCCCCTTATCGAACAATATGCTGAGCTTTTTCGTGCCGATCCGGAAGTCATACAAAATCCCCACGCCTTTTATGAGGAGGTGATTGAAATAGATCTTTCCTCTCTGGAACCGCAAATCGCCGGCCCCCACTCACCAGACGCCGTTCATCCCCTCAGCGAAATGAAACAGCTCTGCCAAAAGGAAAGCTGGCCCGTCCAACTATCCTCTGCCCTCATTGGCTCCTGCACCAACTCCTCCTACGAGGATATTGGCCGATCGGCTCATATTGCCAGGCAGGCCGGAGCTTATGACTTAAAAATGCCACAGCCTTTTTTGGTCACCCCCGGTTCTGAACTGATACGGCAAACCATAGAAAGAGACGGCTACATAAAAGACTTTACCCAAATTGGGGCCCTTGTGCTGGCCAATGCCTGCGGGCCCTGTATCGGCCAGTGGAAAAGACCCAAATACAAAAAAGGCCAGGTCAATACCATCCTGAACAGTTTTAACCGGAATTTTCGCGGAAGAAATGACGCCAACCCGGAAACCCTGTCCTTTATCGCCAGCCCGGAGATCACCGTGGCCATAGGGCTGGCCGGCCGGCTGGACTTTAACCCTCAAATAGATTCTTTAAAAACAAAAGATGGCCGTTCATTGAAATTGAAGGCCCCCACGGCAAGTGTCCTCCCCGAAAAAGGATTTTTGCAGGAGGAGGCAGGCTACCAGGCACCCAAAGGCCAAAAAACACCAATCATCATAAAAGATTCTTCAGAGAGATTGCAAAGGATAAAACCCTTTCCCCCTTATCGAAAGGAAAGTTTTGACAACCTGCTCGTCTTATGCAAAACAAAAGGAAAGTGCACAACCGATCATATATCCCCCGCCGGATTTTGGCTGAGATACAGAGGGCACCTGGATCGCATATCAGACAACCTCTTGGCCGGTGCAGTGAACGAAGACACTGGGGACACAGGCCAGGGGATAAACCAGCTCACAGGTCAAAAAGACACTTTTGCCAAAATAGCCCGGCACTATAAATCACACAACAGAAACTGGGTGATCACAGGCGGGGAAAATTACGGAGAGGGAAGCAGTCGCGAACATGCGGCCATGACCCCACGCCACCTGGGCTGTCTGGCAGTCCTGGTTTTAAGTTTTGCCCGCATTCACGAAACCAACCTGAAAAAGCAGGGTGTTTTGCCTTTGGTTTTTATAAACAAAGAGGACAGAAACAAAATACAGGCACAGGATGTGCTGAATATTCAGGGCCTGGAGGAGCTGGCTCCAAACAGTCAACACAAGGTGCAAATAACACATGCCGATGGCACCAAAGAAAGTTTTTTGGTTGCCCACTCCCTCAGTGACGAACATATAAAATGGTTTAAGGCCGGCTCTGCCTTAAACAGAATAAGAAAACAAAAATGAAAAAACTTCCCCTTTATGTGGCTTTGGATGTGGATGACAGGGAACAGGCCCTGTTTGTTGTGCGGGAAACCGCCCCTTATGTGGAAGGCTTTAAAATCGGCCCACGCCTTCTCTTAAGATACGGCACAGATCTTATCCCAAGGATTAAACCGTCCGGAAAAGTTTTTTTGGACCTTAAGTTTTTTGATATTCCCTCCACCATGCTCTCCGCTGTCGAATCCGCTTTTGACATGGGTGCGGATATGGTGACTGTCCACGCCCAGGCTGGAGAGGAAGCTCTCAAAATGTTGGCTGTTTTGGAGGCACGGCTCAAAGCCAAAAGGCCCTTTCGGATTTTGGCTGTCACTGTTTTAACCAGCCTCCAACAGAACAACCTGCCTCCCCTGGCCAAGCCCCACTCTGTTCTGTCCCATGTGGAAAGCCTGACCGACATGCTCATAAAAAGTGGCCTGAAAGGAATGGTCTGCTCAGGCCATGAAGTGGCCCACCTCCGCAAAAGACACCCCTCCGCCCACCTCCTCATCCCCGGCCTCCGCCCCCGTGTCGGGGGGGACAAAGTCGACGCGACTCCTCTCTCTGATCGTGACGCTCTGCACGTTAGCCCACAAAGTGGGCCGCAAGACGAAGCCCCCGCCTCCGATCGTGACGCTCTGCACGTTAGCCCCCGTGTCGGGGGGGACAAAGTCGACGCGACTCCTCTCTCCGATCGTGACACCAAGGCCAACCAGGACCAAAAAAGGGTGTGGACTCCTGAGCAGGCCTTAAGGGCCGGGGCCAATGCCCTTGTTATGGGGCGTCCCATTTATCAATCACCCGATCCGGCAAAAACCTGTGCCCAACTCCTGCATGACATACAAAAAGGATTTACAAAACAATGATACATATACTGGCCAGTTTTTGGTATAATTTGTCCATAAAAAGGAAACAAAAGCAATGAAACACTTTTATATCACCACCCCCCTTTACTATGTGAATGACAAGCCCCACCTGGGCACAGCCTACACCACCATATTGGCCGATGTCCTCAAACGCTACCACCAACTCCTGGGGTATGAGAGCTTTTTGATGACCGGCACAGATGAGCATGGACAAAAATGTGCTGAGTCCGCCCAAAAGCAAAACAGGGATATTCAGTCGCATTGCGACCAAATGGCAGAAAAGTTTAAAGCCACATGGCAATCCTTGAATATTTCCCACAACCGGTTTTTCCGCACCACAGCCCCCTTCCACAAAGAGGCTGTGCAAACATACTTGCAAAAACTCCATAAACAAAATCATATCCATGAATCCACTTACGAAGGCTGGTATTGCCTGAGTGAGGAGATATTTTACACCGAAAAAGACCTGATAAAAGGAAAGTCCCCCTCCGGGAAAGAAGTCCACAAAATAAAAGAAAAAAACTATTTCTTTAAAATGTCCAACTTTCAACAGCCCCTGCTGGAGCATATTCAAAAAAACCCGGATTTTATTCAACCCGCCCACAGAAAAAACGAGATATTGGGTTTTTTGAAAAAAGACTTGGCAGACCTGTGCATCAGCCGGCCCAAAAGCCGTGTGGACTGGGGGGTGGAACTGCCCTTTGATTCCAACTATGTGACTTATGTATGGGTGGACGCCCTGATGAATTATGTCACCGGCCTGAAAGAGGAACAGGACAAATGGTGGAACGGGGCCGGGGCCACCCACCTGATAGGAAAAGATATTCTGATCACCCACGCCGTCTATTGGCCCTGCCTGCTTATGGCTTTGGGGATTCGCCTGCCCAAAACCATCCTGGCCCACGGCTGGCTCTTAAATCAGGAACAGGAAAAAATGAGCAAGTCGGCCGGTGATGTGATGAATCCGGTGGATCTGCTTAACACTTATACTGCAGACAGCCTACGCTATTTTCTCATTCGAAATATGCCTGTGGAAAAAGACAGCCCCGTCTCCCATTCCATTATCACCCGCCGGATCAACGAAGACCTGGCCAATAACCTGGGCAACCTTGTCAGCCGGACCACAAAACTCATCCACCGGCACCTGGAATCCCGAATCCCCGGCCCCCAAAACAGCCCTTTAAGCCACTTGAGGCAAAAAGGGCAAAAGGTGATAACTCAAACACAAAAGGATATAGTGGCTTTAAGGCCCCACCGGGCCTTGGAAAATATTGTTGAGCTTTTGAATGACACAAACCGGTTTTTGGAGCAAAAAGCCCCCTGGCAAAGCATTAAAACAAATAAAGAGGAAACAAAAGAAACTTTACGAAGTGCCCTGGAAGTAATTTATCTTTCCGCCGTTTTACTGCAACCGGTTATGCCTCAAAAAATGGCCCGGCTTTTAAAAAGCCTGAACAGCCCACTCGAATGGCCGGAAAAACACTTTTCCACCGGCCATCACCCCAAAGAGGGAACAAAAATACAGGAACTTCCCCCTCTCTTTCCCCGCCTGAAAGAATAACAATAATTCAGAGGGAACAAACACCTCACCTTTACCCCAACTGTTCTGTGTTTTTATGGGTTTACATCCGATTCCTGTGGGGGAAAAGGCCGGATAAGTCTTATGCCTTCCAAACCCCTCAGATCAATATCCCTGTCACCGCTGAGCACTCTTATAAGCTCCTCAGCCAGACGCTCCTCTTCCACTGAAAGAGCTATCAGGCTCTCAGAGGCCTTAAGGACAAGAGGTGTCTCCACATCCCAGGGCCACAATGGCCAGGACTGAATCGCACACTCCCCCTCTGCAGGAACATCACAGATTTCCACAGCAAAAGTGGGGGTATTGGGGTAATCCTGAGGAGGCCTTTCTCTTTCCTTCGTGTCCAAAGGCACTTCATTGGTTATGGACTCAAGCAAAGACAACAGCACAGCTGAATCAGGACGCACCACATGCACAGGCTCCGGTGAATAAGCCGAATAAGCCCATCCGTGCACACACAAAATTCCCACTGTCAGTAATTTTTTCATAACTTTACTCCTTTCCTGATTATTCCATAAAATCCAGTCCAGAGGAATATTTGTTGCAGAGCAACAAGACTTTTGTCTGGATTTTATGAACTTAAAATTTATTTGTCGGACCAAAAGACCCACCGTTCGGCCCCTTTTGTATTGACATGGTTACAACAGAGGCTGGAGGCAAAGCACTTTTCACCCGTCCTTTCACCTTATATTATGCAAAATCCATGCATGGGCAGGGGTTTTTATGTATGTTCTTGATATTATTGATGTTTTTTATCTTTGGTCGGGGCCTGGCCTTCCGTGTCCACTGTCTGATTTTTAAACAGTTGTCTTCATTTCAAACACCGCGAGAGGCCAAAAAGGCCCTTTTATGGCACCGGTGACAAAAAAGGGAACTCAAGCGACAAACCCGGTCCCCTCAGGGCTGGACAAAAGACCTTTTAAGCCATGAGGGCCACTTTGGTGGCATGCCAGCCCATTCAGGGCTTGACAAAAGGGTCAAAGAATGAAAAAGCTTGGGCTGGCATGCCAGAACATGAACCTTCACAAGGGATTGATAATGGACTCTTATTGCCCCAAAGAACTGCCGAAGAGCCTCTTTTTGGAAGAGGATGGGCCGGGAGCTGTCCCGGGAAGTGGGGAAACCCAATCCGTTCCGCCACCCGACCTGCAGAAAAAAAACCAGCCCTCCCTGTCGTCTTCACCAGCGGAAAGATCTGCAAAAAGCTCCAATGGGGCTAATCAGGCAGAGGACAGCCCGGACACAGCCCTTCAGGAAAATGAAGACCTGATGAAACGGCTTTCCCTTTCTCTCAGAACAAACAATTTTATGGAATCCAAAATGGAGTTTTTGGAGCGATGGAATCGCCAGTTGGCCGACAAAAACATTTTCCTGCAGGACCAGTTTCTGAAATTAAAAGAAAAATACCAACAAGTGACAGCCAACAGCTCTCAAATGAGCAAAAACCTCCAAAGCCACTCTCAAGATCTGAAACACTTGAGAAGTCAGTTTAAAATTTTAAAACTCAAGGCGGAAAGCCCACAAGGCAATACAAACAAAACAGGTGAGGCCCATCAAACCCCTGCGGATCACATGCCAATCGACCGAGAAACAATAAAACAGATGGAGACAATAAAGCAGGAAAAACAAAAAGCCCTACAGCTGAACCGCCAACTGACAGAAAAATCAAACGAATTATTAAGCAAATATAAAGCACAGGAAAAAGCCCTCTCCCAGTTAAAAAAAGAACTGACAACAATAGCTCAAAAACATCAGCAGGAACTGCAAAACCAACAACAAAACAAAGAAAAAGAACTGACAACAATAGCTCAAAAACATCAACAGGAACTGCAAAACCAGCAACAAAGCTTTCTTCAACAAATGAAGACAAAGCTCAATTCCGCCCATCAAAACCATGCCTTGAAAATTCAAAAACTCAAAGAGTCTGCAAAGCAAAGCCAAAATTCAGCCAAAAAACAAATCCAAAACCTGAAAACACAACATGAACAGGAACGAAGTCAGCTCGCAAACAAAAATGAAAGCATCATCGCCAGCCTGACAAAACAATATGAAAAAGAAAAAGCCCGGCAGGCAACAGAAAATGAAAGCACCATCGCCAACCTGACAAAACAATATGAAAAAGAAAAAGCCCGGCTGACAACAGAAAACCAGAGCACCATTACCCAGCTGACCACACAGCATGAACAGGAACGAAACCAGCTTGCAAACAAAAATGAAAGCATCATCGCCAGCCTGACAAAACAACATGAAAAAGAAAAAGCCCGGCTGATTTCTGAGCAGGACAAAAGTTTAAGAGAAACAGAAAAAAAATACCTTCAGCTTGTAAGAAAAACCAACAAAACCGCTCATCAGATCAAAACCCATGCGGATACCATTACTCTCAAATACCAAAAATTAAAAGCCCGGTGGCACAAAAGAACAGGCAAAATCATAAGCAAAAAAAACAGGCTCATTGAGCAAATAGCCCTTCAGCACAAAAAAAGCCAGGCCAAACTTCAACTTTCCTTTGCAAAAAAGGAAGAAACGCTTAAAAGAAAGTATGAACAGGAACAAAACCACATAAAAGAGCTGGCAGAGCAAAAACAAAAAGCTCATATCGCACAGGCGGAACAGCAATTAAAGCAACAACAGGCTCAGCTGGCTCAGCAAAAACAGGCTCATGTCCGGGATATAAAAGAACTAATTCAAAAGCACCAGCACAATATTTCTCTTATGGAAAAAGAAAAAACCGCCCATAAAAAACAGTATCAAAAAAGCCTGATCAAAAAAGAAAAACATATTTCTGAATTGAATCAGGAACTGGAAAATCAAGACTCCGCCCGGCACAAACAGCTGGAATTGGCCCAACATGAGATGGAAAAGGAAAAAGAAAAGATCCGGGCAGAAACAGAACAAGCCCTTTCAGACAAGGAAAAAGAGTATGCTTTGTCTTTGTCCCAGTTGAAAGAAAAACACGAACAGGACATTCAACAAATACAGGAAAAATACAGATCGGCCTTTGAAGAAAAAGCCTCCCGTCTGCATGACAGAATGATAGCACTTAAAGAAGAGCATGACAACCAACTGCACAACCTGAGAGTGGAGATGGAGCAGGAGCTGATGGCAGAGAAAAGGGCCACAGCCCAAAGGAACACACAAAGTGAACAGGAACAGGAACAGACAAAACAATCCTACCTGAAACTAAAATCAGATTTTCAGCTTAAAAATCTCAAGATAATGAACCTGGAGCTGGAATCCACCACCCATCAGGAGGAGCTGAAAAAATTAAGAGCAGAAAACAAAACTTTAAAGCAAAATTGCAACAACATGCATATTCTTTTGGACAGAACAGAACCGGAGATGGAGGAACAAAAAAAACAAATTGCCAAACTGCAACAGCTTAACCGGCAATTAAGCCGTTATATCAACGAAAATCAGTCCAAAGAGAACAACAGAGCACATAAAAACACAAAAAGCAAAAAATCAGGCAAAGTTCGTATAACCCATCTGCTTAAAGAGATCCATGTGCACCATTAGGCATTACAGTCGTTTGTTCTGGAAAAATGTTTTTAAAAGTTGGGAACATTCTTCCTGCAAAACACCTGCCTTCACCTCCACACGATGGTTCAGCCTGGGGTCTGTTGTTATCTGATAAAGGGAATGGACAGCCCCCGCTTTGGGATCGGCACAGGCATACACTAACCTCTTCATCCGGGCCTGCACCAAAGCACCGGCACACATGGGGCAGGGCTCCAAAGTCACATAAAGAGTGCAGTCGTTCAATCGCCAGCGGTTAAGTTTGAGGCTGGCCGATTCCATGGCCAAAATCTCTGCGTGTGCTGTGGCTTTTTGTCCTGTTTCTTTTTTGTTAAAAGTGCCGGCCAAGAGCACAGGTTCTTTTTTTGTCCCCTGAACGATAACAGCCCCCACGGGCACTTCCCCTGCTTTTTCTGCCTGTTTTGCCAGTTCAAGGGCTTTGCTCATAAAAAATACATCTTGTGTATGGCTCAATTTGTTCTCCTGTTCCATGACCCCTTATAGCCGGACTGAGAGTCAAGAGCAAGAAAACCTGCCTCAATGGCAAAAATCGGCCTTTCTGGGAAGAATCTTGAAACAAAAGGCTAAAGTTCTTTATGGAGTCTGCCGATAGAGAGGCATGCTGTTGGACAGTGAAAGCCACTGCCGGAACAGCCTGGCCGGGTCAGGAGCGTATGGGTCTCCTGACAAGCCTGTCACTTTCAAACAAAGCCAAAAAAGCGACTAAAGCCAAACCAATCCAGCGCAACACAGCCAGTCACTGAGTTCCAACCTGCTTTGATGGGCGAAAGGTGTAAACACAAAGCACATACACCACCTGCAAAAAGGCAAAGCCCAACACATACTCCACCCCACCTGCACCAAAACCATAAGAATGCAAACCCTCACCCAAAACATAATTCACACCATACCAGGCCATGACAATAAAGAAAAAAAGCAAAACAGAACCCACGGCCATGCCAAACTCCCTGACATAACCCATAAGCCGGCTGTGCAACAAAGCCACATAAGCCAACAAACTGATCAAAGCCCATGTTTCCTTGGGGTCCCAGCCCCAAAACCGGCCCCAGGAGTAATCGGCCCACACCCCCCCAAGAATAGTGCCCGCGGTAAGCAAAACCACCCCCACCTGCAAAGAACGATCCATGCACCTGATATATTTTTTGATTTGCCCTTCATCTTTCCGGTTTTTTTGCCGGAGAAATAAAAACAAAACCACATTGCCCAAAGCAAAAGCCAGAAAAAAAGCCCCATAACTCATGGTGATGGTCAACACATGCACAACAAGCCAAAAAGAAGAACGCAACACCGCCTCCAAAGGATGTAAAGAACCATCCAAAAGTTCAGGCGACATATCCGCCAACAAAAGGCAAAATAAAGCCACAACCGCAGAACACACGAACACAGAAAACATTTTTTGCCGGATCCAAAGGAAAAAACCCAATACCACCGTCACCCATGGAACCCAAATCACCGTCTCATACATATTGGTCACCGGAGGACGGGACATGATATAAGAACGAAGAGCCATGCCATACCCCTGCATACAAAAAGCCAAAATCAAAAAAAACAACCCAACCCAAAAAAATATTTTGCATGAAGGCCATAAAAACTTTTTTTCTTCACAAGCTTGTTCCTTCTTATCCTGATGTTTTTTTTTCTGCCGGCCCGGCAACAACAGGCCCGCCAAAAGTCGCCAACCAGGCAACAAACACAACAAGCCCAACAAATATAAAATCCAAGCCAGTCGAAAAGGATTCAAAAAATTATAGTGCAATTCAGCAGATATTTTATTGTTCCACTTGTCGTAAACAGGGTATTGGCTGAGAACAGCCTGCTGAAAATCCCAAACCGCTTTCTCATGATAAGCAAAAACCAACATATTTTGAAAAAGTTTTTTTTCCCTCTCTGTGAAATCCGCCAGAGGACGCCAGGATTTTAAACCTTTTATACTGGTCTTGTTTGAGATTTCATGTTTCTTATCTTTCCTGTAGGAGGGAAACACATCAAAAGTTGCACCTTTTTCAAAAGGCAGACCCTGCCCCGTGCCAGTTTGGTTTGAATCCGCAGGAATCCAGCCTGGGGTTTTCCCTTTCTGAAAAGCCTGATAAAGCAAAAGCCTGTTTTTTACTTTGGCCAGGGCTTTAAAGTAATCATCCAAAGGCACTTTATTTAAAAGCCGGCTGTCCAGCTCTTTTATCTCCTTTATAAAATGAGGATTACTTAACAGCTCTCCTGGGCTGAACAGGCTCTCTTTTATATTCAGCTGAAAGGCCTTTTTGAGCTTAAACTCCGGAACATGAATAATGTTTTTTTTGTCCCAATCCTCTGGAAACAAAAGCCAGGACATGAGAACAGCAGTGGCTGGTTTTTTTTGAAACTGCGTCCTGCCAGACACAAAACGCAAAGTCTCACGGGCAAAAGTGTCAAAAGGCTTGACCCGCCCCTCACTCTGCACCCGCATAGCCCGCAAAGCGGGCGGCAAGACGAAACCCTCGCCTCCGGTCGGAGCACCCTGCCCGAAAGCCCGCAAAGCGGGCGGCAAGACGAAGCCCTCGCCTCCGGTCGGAGCACCCTGCCCGAAAGCCCGCAAAGCGGGCGGCAAGACGAAGCCCTCGCCTCCGGTCGGAGCACCCTGCCCATTAGCCCTCATAGCCCTCAGCTCGGCCTGAAGTTGGCCTCCGGCGTCATTTACGGACAAAAAACACAAAAAAAATGTTGACAAAGCCCTTTTCATGGAAAATAATACCCCCATAATGAGTGAAACTGTAACAGATCTTCAAATTAACAGTAGGATTTGGTTTTGATTTTTTCTATAATAAACTTTTCCAGCACCTGAGGGTTTTTGGGGTCCACAGAAAACACTGACTGTTGCTCGCATCTTTTTTTCTCCCTGATAAGCCATTTGAGAATACGGGCCAGCTTTTTGTTTTTTTTATCCTGAAAAAAAGGATCATTTTTTAAAGCATCCCGTGCCTTTTTTATGGAGCGCATTTCACTGGCGTCCTTGGTGGAAACCTCATAACAATGCAGATCGTACTTTTCCACATCCTCCGGCAACAAACCCAGAAAACGCACCTCCGGTGCACTGAAATCGGCGTTTCGTATAAGGCTGGCGGCTGAACCCGCCTTTAAGGTCCGGTAAATATTCTGTAAAGTGTAGGCATCCAAATCCCCATAAAAAAAGATAGGCACTTTAAGCTGTGTCTGTATGGTTTTACACCATCCCCGGACGGCGTTGCTGGGCACCCCCTGTGCCCCCATAACAATGCAATTGTGCCTTTTGGTCATGCCATTGGCCACAAGAGTATTGGCTGTGCCCTCCGATTCCACCACAAGGCAAAAGTCTATTTTTCCTTTTTTCCTGAGCTGAAACTGCTGAGGTTTGTTCTTGGGCTGAAAAGGCGTGGTCCCCAAGGCACTTAGATCCACCACGGCTTTGGTCCTGTCTGACAGGGTTTCGGTCACAATCAGGTTTTTGGAATATGTTTGCCCTCCACGGTCGTTGGCAAAACAGTTCATTTCCTCCCGATACACCTCCAGCATATCGCCTATAAAATCAATAATGGAATCACTCTCATTTTGACTTTCAAAATCCAGAGGCCTGTAGAGCTTGTTGGATTTGATTAGACCTTTCGAGATATAATAAAGCTCCCTCTTGGTATTGACCAGCCCCCCTTTGAGATTGTTCAGCAAGATCTCCAGCAAAAAAAGAGCACGGGATATTTTTTGCACGGAGGACACATTTAACTCCGACTGCACCCTTTTGCCCTTGGGCACCAAATAACCTTTTTGGCTGTCGTATTCACTGTTGTCCAGAGAGCACTTGACGGCAGAGAGCACAGGACGCCGTGCCCTTTCCAAGTCTTTCAACATGGTTTCGCACACCTGAACAGCCAGCTTGGGAATATTCTTGTCCGATTTTCTGACTTTAATCATGCTGTGTTTTTTGGCCATTTTGTGTGTCCTTCCCCGATGTGAAACATGAATGTTGTGTCCTTCCCCACTGGGAAACCTGAATGTCCTGACCTGCTGTAAAAAATGTATGTCCTGTCCCGCTGTAACACCTGAAAATCAGGCCCTTGGCCTTGACTCAAGATATAATACAAACACAATGGGATAAGATGTCAAGCCCTCTGTTGATTTTTTCAAATCCAAATTGGAAATATCCAAAAATCCTGGCCCAAAACTTCTTTTACACTGTAAAAAGGTCTTGATTTCTTCGGATTTTAATGCCAGTTTTCCATTTATGAAATCTTTTTTGTTCTATTTGTTTGTGGTTTTGTGCCTGTTTGCCGGCACTTTGGCCTTTGTTTACACAAGCCACCCCCTGTTTAATCACCCCCTGCACTGGCTTTCCGCCTACAGCCCCCGTGCGGAGTGGCTTTCCTACAGCTTAAATGCCGGGGCCTTGCACAAAAAAGGCAAAGACGGCGGACAAGCCCTGCACTATGCCGTGAGGTTTAACCCTCATCCGGAAATCACCTCCCACCTTATTCAAAAAGGGGCGGAGGTGAACGCTCTGGATCAAAAAGGGCACAGCTCCCTCTATTATGTTGTTGCAGGCGACCTGAACAATAAAAAAGAGCATTTTTATACTTTGATTCAAAATAAAGCGGACCTGAACATGTCCATAAAAGGCCAAAGCCTCCTGCATTATGTTGTGGGAAAAGCCAATGATGTGGCCCTGTTAAAAGTTAGTTTCAAGTCAGGGGCCGACCTTCACACGCAGACCCACCAGGGGGACACCCTTTGGCACACGGCAGTGGCAGAAAACCCCCACACAGAAGTTTTGGAATGGCTTTTGAGCCATATCAAAACAGTGGACATCAAAAACCATAACCAGCTCACTTTACTCCATAAAGCCAGTGCCAAAGCGAAAAACCCCGACACCATAAAACTCCTTTTAAAAAAAGGGGCAAATAAAAACGCACGGGACAAAGAAAACAGCACCGCCCTGCATTGGGCTTTGGGTTTTAACCCTCATCCGGAGATAGCCCGTGCCCTTGTGGAGGCCGGGGCGGATGTGAACGCCCGCAACAAATACGGTGACACCCCCCTGCTGTGGGGCTCAGCACATAACCTCCAGGCAAAGGTGTTAAAAGAAGTGATTTTGGCCAAAACCTTCCGGCCGGAGTTAAATGGGCGGGCAGGGAGCACCGCTTTGCACAAAGCCTCTGCCGAAAACAAAAACCCGGCCATGGCACGCTTTTTGGTTCAACAGGGCTGGCAGGTGAGTCTCATCGATGAGGATGGCAACACCCCCCTTCACTATTCTGCCGGGGAAAACCCCAATCCAGCGGTTTCAAGCACGCTCATATCCCTCGGTGCGGAGGTGAATAAAAAAGATCATTATGGAAACAGTGCACTTCACCTTTCCGCCCGGCAAAACAAAAATCAAAAAGTGCTGGAAAAGCTGATCCTCCTGGGAGCAGATGTGAACGCCCTCAATCACAACAAGGAAAACCCTCTGCACCATGCGGTGTCGGTATCCTCCTTTAAAAAGACAAAGCTTTTGTTGGCCCACGGGGCCAAAGTGAATGCGAAAAACACAAGAGGGGAAAGCCCCCTGCACCTGGCGGGCGAGTTTAACTCCTCCCCCCGGATAGCCGAATTGTTGACAGAGGCAGGGGCGGACCTGAATGTACAGGACAATAAAAAACAAACCCCTTTGCATAGAGCTGTCAAGTGGGGCTATAACGAAAAGATGGTGGATTTTTTATTGCAAAAAGGGGCCAATGCCTGCCTTCAGGATGAGCAGGATCGTGTCCCTGCCGATTATGCAGAGGAATACAAAGGCTCAGCGGGGCGGGCCAGCTATCAAAAACTAAAAGCTTTGGCCATTCAGTGTGGCCTGTAAATGCCTGCTCACGAAAACCCTCGTTTCATGAGTTGCCAAACAGTCAGTGCTGGACAAACAATTGGGATTAAGAGAAACACTTAAAAAAAATGCAGACAACCAATAACACCTTTATCTCGATTAACCCTTATACAGAACAAAAAACAGGGGAAACTCCACCTCTCTCTGACAGAGAAATGGAGGAAAAGCTGGTTCTGTCCACACAAAGCTTTATCTTCTGGCGCACTTTGGCCTTAAGCCAAAAAACAGCCCTCACCCAAAGCCTGAAAAGCCTCCTGCTGAAACACAAAAAAGAGCTGGCCGTGCTTATCACACAGGAGATGGGAAAGCCCATCAGCCAGTCTCAGGCCGAGGTGGAAAAAAGTGCCCGGCTCTGTGAATACATCAGCCAGAGGGCACCGGCAGTTCTGACAGATCAAACAGAGATTCCCTTTGCACCCAAGGGGGCTTATATCCGCTTTCAGCCTTTGGGTGTGATACTTGGCATTATGCCCTGGAACTTTCCCCTGTGGCAGGCCCTGAGGTTTGCCATGCCCGCTTTGCTCAGTGGCAACACTGTTTTATTGAAACCGGCCCCCAATACCATGCTGTTGAGCTTAAAACTGGAACAGCTGTTTTTGTCCGCTGGCTGGCCCCAGTGGGGTGTGTCAGGTTTTACCTGTCTCCATAGAACAAACAGAAAAGCTTATTGCCGATCGCCGGGTCTCAGGGGTGTCTTTAACAGGCTCAGTCAGGGCCGGGCGGGCCGTGGCCCAGCTGGCCGGAAAGCACCTGAAAAAGGCTGTTCTGGAGCTTGGGGGAAGTGACCCTTATGTGATCGGGGACGAGGCCCAACTCAAGCTCTCTGCCCATGAATGTGTGCTTTCCCGCATGAACAACAGCGGGCAAAGCTGTATTTCAGCCAAAAGGTTGATTGTCACACAAAAAAACTTTAAAAAATTTATTTCCTTTGTCAAAGAGGAGCTTTTACTCTATAAAATGGGGGAAGATCCAATGCTGGCAAGCACCAAACTGGGCCCTTTGGCCCGAAAGGATTTAAGAGAGCTTTTGCACCGTCAGGTCAAGGACCTGATAAAAAAAGGGGCACAATGTGAAATGGGGGGCTTTTTGCCAAAAGGCAAAGGCTGGTTTTATCCTCCCACCCTGTTACATATATCCGCACAGGAGCTGGGCAGGTGGGAAGAGGAGCTTTTTGGCCCCGTGGCTTTGGTGGTGACTGTGCCAAAAGAAGAGGAGCTTTTGACAGTGGCCAACAATTCCCCTTACGGATTGGGAGGGGCGGTCTTCAGCCAGAACAAAATAAAGTCCAGGCTTTGGGCCAGGGACTTTTTGGAGACAGGATCCTGTGCCATCAATCAGGCCCTGCATTCTCATCCGGCTCTGCCCTTTGGCGGTGTCCGGGACTCCGGTTATGGACGGGAGCTTTCCAGCTTTGGCTTTTATGAGTTTGTAAACATTAAAACCATTACTGTGCGTGAAACATGATCAAAGGAGATTTTATGACAACACAAAAAAAAGCTTTGTTGGTGAGCATTCCCCACAGTGGTGAAAAGGTGGGGGAAGAGGCCTTTTGGCTCAAGAACTTGGACGAAGTGACTTTAATGTTCGATGTGGATCGCTTTATAGATCGCATGTATGAACCAGCCTTGAGTGAACATAATACACCCAAGGTCATCACCCCCTGGCACCGCTATTTGGTGGACTGCAACCGATGGCCCCAGGATGTGGATAAAGATTCTGTGGAGGGGCACGAAAATCCCTCCGGTTCCCACCCCACAGGCCTTCACTGGAGAGTGACCACGGCAGGTCATGTTTTGATTCCCAAACCTTTGAGCCAAAGCCTGCATAAAACAATTTTGGAAAAATATTATCATGGTTTTTTTGAGAGGATTGACTCCCTGTATGAGGATTTTAAGCAAAAAGGAATCAGACAAACTTATCATTTGGATTTGCACAGCATGCCCTCTCAAGGGACAAAGGCACACAGAGACCCAGGTGAAAAGAGAGCCGACATCGTGATAGGAAACGAAAAGGGGCAAACGGCCAGTGAAGAATGGACAAAGCAGGTTATGACAGCTTATGAAAGGGAGGGTTTTCAGGTGTGTCTTAACTACCCTTATACGGGAGGCACGATTGTGGAAAAATATGGCCGGCCGGCCAAGGGCCACCAGGCCCTGATGATAGAGCTTAACCGCAAACTCTATATGGACGAAAAAACAAAACAGCTTGTTCCTGAAAAAGCCCGGCCTGTGCAGGAGAGGTTGAAAAAAGTCCTCACCCACATTTACCACCACCTCCCCGGTTAAAGCTATGAAGGATTTAACAAAAAATATTCATTATGTTTTAAAAAATCTGGAAAAAGTGCAAAAAGTCAGAAAAACTGCTTTTGCTCTCAGGAAACATCTTATAGATCTGACACTAAAGGCCAAAATAACTGAAAAAAGTTTTTATAAGGTCACCTCCCTTTTATCTCCTCAGTCCAGATCTGTTCTCTGGCAAAATTACTATATAAAAAAACATAATTGCAAAAAGATCCCTGTGGACCATGATAGAGGGGATAAGAACTGGTTAAGATGGAAAAGAAAATATTTAATCTGACACAACAGATTGATTGTATTGGTGAACAATTTCCGCTTTGGTAAACCAGGCCACACCACCATTGGCACAGGAATTTCCTTTCCACTTTATATTTTTAAACCTTTCTTTAAGAGTTTTTTTATCTATCATGGATTTGATAAAATAACCTCTGTTATTTGATTGAACATCCTTAATTACTTTACTTGGTGAAGCACCAAATACAAAAAAATCAAAATGAGGAGGCTTGGAAAAAACAAAATCATTTGTTTTGACTTTTTGAGGATCAAATCTTAAGTCTTTTCCTCTGGATTTATCAAACACAAAAAAAGAACAAGGGATATGTTTCTCCACACCATTAAATATAAAGCAATTTTTGCCCAGCTCCAAAATATTTTTTATTCTCCAGTCTGCTGGTATGATTTTCTGCCTGCTGTGCTTGTTATAGGTGTTGGGCAATATAAAAGCAACAGTCCGGACATTTGCATGAGAGAAAGCTCTTCTTAAAAAAGCATCACTGAGACAATGATATTTGCCAAAAGGAGGATTTCCAATGATCAGCACTCTCTTATATTTTGGATTTATCTCAAATTTAAACCAGTCATATCTGACTACAGATCTGTCTTCCGGTTCTATATCAATGCCGATTTTGTTGTTGTGCTGTATTTGCCTTAAAAAAGCACCATCACCGGCACTTGGTTCAACCACATAATCGAATCTGCTTAAAGTGCCGGAAACCACGGTTAAGCAATCTTTAACAGTTTGCCCGTTTGTATAATATTTCTCCAAGGCCAAAGTTCTGCGGGAAAAAATAACTGCCTCCTCTTTTGAAAATTATACTGGTGTGGTTTGAAAATTCATGGTTCAAATTTCCTCGACAGGGCGAAAAAACCTCACAAGAGACACCTGTTTCAAAAGGCAGACCCCGTGGGGGCAGGCAGAACCTGCTCCGAGGACTTTGCCTGCCCCGTGCCCGTTTGGTTTAAATGACTTGAAATACATACAACTTGAATTATAATATATCAACAAAAAATAATAATTACGCGTAGCGTAAATTACGACCTTTGGCGAGGAATTGCAGTGGCTGTTTTAGTTTATTTGTATCGTTTTTTTTGCTCTCTCAAGCTGGCAGTGTTTACCCTGTCCGCCATGATCTTGCTGTTTGCCACAGGGACTTTCTACGAATCCGCTCAGGGCCGGGAGGTGGCAAAAGAGCTGATCTATGATTCTGTTTACATGAATGTTCTCTTGTCCCTTTTGGCCCTGAATATTACAGCTGTCATGCTGGATCGCTTTCCCTGGCGAAAAAAGCATATCCCTTTTTTACTGGCTCATTTTGGAATCCTCTTTGTGATTGCCGGGGCCTTCATCACCCGTTTTTATGGGGTGGACGGCCATATTCGTTTAAGTCCGGGAGAGACAGGGCAATATATCACAGGTCAGGGCATATTTTTAAATGTGTATGCCTCTTTTGACGGCCAAAACCTCAGCCGGCTCTCAAGAGAACAGGTTTTCTTTTTTCGCCATCCCCCCAGCGAAAACAAGCCTTATACCATAAACCTGGGGCAAACCCCCTTAAAGATCACAGACTTTTACCCCCTAACCACAGTGAGAGAAATGTATAAACCAACTGACCGGGGGGGGACTGCCCTTCGCTTTCTTGTGGAAGGGAGCCGGGGACAAACAGCAAGGTGGCTTTTTCGCCCACCCTATCAGGAAAAAGCCGAGCTGACCCTTGGGTTAGTGCAAATAATTTTACTTAAATCCCTGCCTGTCTCTGTAAATACGAAAGAACAGGCTCACACCAGTTCTGCACGGACAGGTCATGCCCTGTTGTTAGCCCCAGACAAAAGTCGCAAACCGACAGACAAAAGTCGCAAACCGACAGACAAAAGCCACAAACCGACAGACAAAAGCCACAAACCGACAAACAAAAGCCACAAACCGACAGACAAAAGTCGCAAACCGACAGACAAAAGCCACAAACCGACAGGCAAAAGTCGCAAACCGACAGACAATTTGCAATACCAACTGATAAAATCCGGAAAAATACTTGAGGAAGGTGTTTTAAAAAAAGGCTCAATACTTAAAACAGGCTGGATGGATTTTCAGCTGAGGCTGTTGGAATATTGGCCCAATGCTTTGCCCCACCGGGTGTTTACCCCTTTGAAAAAAAAGAATGAGGAGGCTGTCCCGGCAGTTCAAGTGCAATTTAAAGGGGAGTCAAAGTGGATGGGGCTTAATTCCCAGCTCTTTTTTTTTGATAAAGACAAAGTCTATATTGTGGCTTATGGGAACGAACAACAAAAGCTGAGTTTTTCTCTAAAGCTTTTAAATTTTAAAGTTCAGCATTACCCCTTCAGCCGGAAGGCCCGCTCATATCAAAGTGAGGTGCAGGTGAATGAAAAAGAATCTGTTTTGATCTCCATGAACAAACCTTTAAAATGGGACACATGGACTGTGTATCAGTCCGGCTTTGAGGAAGATGAAAATGGCAAACCTCTGGCCTCAGTGTTTTCCATCAACAAGGATCCAGGCCGTTTTGTCAAATATTTTGGTTCTTTGTTGGTGGTGTTGGGGGTTTTGATGTTATTTTCAAGAAGAAACAGCCGTGGCAAAATCCGTAAATATACTGATCTTGTTTGAAAATGCATGTTTCACATTTGCCTTGTGGGAGGAAAACAGCCTAAAAGTAGCTCCCTTTTCAAAACCAGTTTGGTTTAACAGGCTTTGCTTTTGGGCTTTGTCTTTGGGCTTTGTTTCGATCCATCCTGAATCACAAGCTTTTTGATTTTTTTTATAAGCCTGTTTTCCACTTGTCGAACAGCCTCCCTTGTGACAGAAAAATGCCGGCCTATTTCATTTAAGGTCAGGGGTGAATCGTTTAGCAGACGGTTTTTCAAGATATATTTTTCTTTTTTGTTTAAGCTGGGCTGAAGTTTTTTTAGGCTTTTTTGCAAGATCTTTTTCTCCTGAAAAAAGTTTAAATCCTCTTCCAGTTTGGCAGTGTCGGATTGAGTGTCCAGGAACCGGGTGGCACTTTTTGTGGAAAGGGGCTGATCCAGGCTGAGATCCCTTTCCTTAAGCCTTTGTCGCATGTTTTCCACCTCCTGTTTCTTAAAACCCGCTGGAGGCAAGAGCTTGGTCCCTTCCTGATACGGCAGTTGTTTCATTTGCTCCTGCTCTTTTCTCAGCAGGTAAAAGAGCTTTTTTTGTTTGGCATTTGTGCCCATACGAACCAGAGAATATTGACGCATAAGATATTCCTGAATATAACCTCTGATCCACCACACTGCATAAGTGATCAGGCACACCCCCTTATAGGGGTTAAACTCTTTAATGGCATGCAGGAGACCTATGTTGCCCTCCTGAACAAGGTCCATCAGGCGGGCCCCAAAGCGGGTGTATTCCGCGGCAATTTTAACCACAAAACGCAAATTGGCTGTGGCCAATTGCCGGGCCAGCTGAGGGTCCTTCGTCTGATAAAACTCTTCACTTATTTTTCTCTCCTCCTGTTTGCTCAGGACGGGAAAACGACTTATCTCCTGAAGATAAAGCTGAACAGGATCACTTAAGGCCGGAGTTTTGGTGCGGGGTATGGAACTTATGGGCTGTTTGTCGCCGGATTTTTTTTGGTGTTGGTTCATGGTTTGATCTTTGTTTGTTTTTGGGGCCTTTTGTTATGTTCGCCACAGGCCCCTTTTTGTTTTGGGGCCTTTTGTTATGTTCGCCACAGGCCACTTTTTGTTTAAGCCACAAAAACACACCCTACCACATGGAATCCTGAGAATCAAGCCGGGCTTATAAAAAAAGTTTGTTATTAAGCCCCACAGGCAAAAGTTGCAAACCGACAGGCAAAAGTCGCAAACCCACAGGCAAAAGTCGCAAACCCACAGGCAAAAGTCGCAAACCGACAGGCAAAAGTCGCAAACTGAAAGGCAAAAGTTGCAAACCGACAGGCAAAAGTCGCAAACCGACAGACAAAAGCCACAAACCGACTGGCAAAAGTTGCCAACCGACAGGCAAAAGTCGCAAACCGACAGGCAAAAGGGGACGCTTGTTCGGGACGCCCACCCCGTGGGAGGGATTTTTCGCCCCGCCCGGCCCTCAAAAAAAGGTCCTGATTTGACAATGATATGTTGAATTGGGACCTTTTTTATTATAAGCTGTTCCTCATTATGATGTATAAAAGATCAGCGGAACACACGATTAAAAACCTGTCCCGATCCTACTCCATTGTGGCCGTTACAGGTCCCAGGCAGTCCGGGAAAACCACTCTGGTTCGATCCACTTTCAGGAAAAAAAAGTATATCTCCCTGGAAGATCCGGACCAGCTGGCCTTTGCCAAAGAAGACCCCAAAGGCTTTTTGACTCAAGACCCCTCCGGCCTTTTGATTGATGAAATACAAAACCAGCCGGAGCTGTTCTCCTACATGCAGGGGATAGTGGATCAAAGCCAAAAACCCGGGCAGTTTGTTATCACCGGTTCACAACAGTTTGACATGCTGTCTGGCATTACCCAATCCCTGGCCGGCCGGGTGGGTTTGGTGGAGCTTTTGCCTTTCTCACTTTTTGAAGCCCGCAAAGCCCTGAAAGGGGTGGATCAGGTTTTATATAAAGGGCTTTATCCTCCCCTCTATGACAAAAAGTTCAAGCCTGATATTTGGTATGAGGATTATGTCCGGACCTATATTGAAAGGGATGTCCGAAAACTCATCAACATAAAAAACCTGTCTCTTTTTCGCAAATTTTTACAGCTGACAGCTGTGCGAAACGGCCAGCTGATCAACTGTGCAGAAATAGGAAATCAGGCAGGCATGGACTTGAGAACTGTCAAATCCTGGCTTTCCGTTTTGTCCGCAGGGTATATTATCTTTCTGTTACAACCTCATCATCAAAATTTTTCCAAAAAACTGATAAAAACCCCAAAACTTTATTTTTATGACCCTGGGCTGGTTTGTTATTTGTTGCACCTGAGAAAAGAGGATCTGGCCATTTCCCCCTATAAAGGGGCCCTGTTTGAATCCATGATTGTCAGTGAATGCCTTAAATGCAATAAAAACCGGCGCCAGGGCCTGGATTTTTATTTTTGGAAAAATAACAAAGGGGTGGAAGTGGACCTGCTTTTTCAAAAAGCACAAAAATTTACCTCTGTGGAGATCAAATCCGGAAAAACCCTGCATAACAAGTATTTTAACAACTTAAAACTTTATCAAAAGTATGCCGGTGCCCGGCACGGTCAATCTTTTTTAATTCACGGAGGAGAGGAAGAACAAAAAAGAAGTTTCAGCCTGGCCCTCCCCTGGAAAAAAACTTATAAAATCTTTATGAAATAACCAAGCCCCTGAATTATACTGATCTTGTTTGAAAATGCATGTTTCACATTGGCCTTGTGGGAGGACAACGGCCCAAAAGTCGCAACCTTTTCAAAAGGCAGAACCTGCCCCGTGCCAGTTTGGTTTATTTTGATTTCCTCCTCAACGACAGACCAAACCTGCTCCAGCTCCAAAATCACAAAAAAGCCACAAAAAAATCCTTCTTCATAAGTGAAATCTCACCCCTGCCCTTCAAAAAAAAGCCTCTAAAATCACACAAAATCCCTCCTCATAAGCAAAATCACCATGCCCTTCAAAAAAAGCCCACCAGTCCCTGAAATCACAAAAAAGCCAAAAAAAGCCTCATCATAAGCAAAATCCTCCCTGCCCTTCAAAAAAAAAGCCCACCAGTCCCTGAAATCACACAAAATCCCTAAAAAATCAAAAAAGCCTCCGAAATCACACAAAACTCCTGAAAAAAAAGCTTGACAGGGTGAAAATTGGTGTTATAATGGGCCTATTATGGAATCCATCAACAAAAACATGCCTCTGATCAGCTGTATTATCGGCTTGGGCATACTTATTTTTTCCATTTTTCACTTCATAGGCGGAGTGCGGACGGAACTGAAGGCCGATATGGCCGAAGTCAAAAGTGAACTGAAAGCAGATATGGCCGAAGTCCGTGGGGAAGTAAGAGAAGTCCGGGGAGAAGTAAGAGAAGTCCGAATTGAACTGAAAGCGGATATGGCCAGCATGGAAACTCGTTTCAATACCCGCATGGACCGCATGGAGGAAAAGCTGGATCAGCTGTTACAGGCCCAACGAAAACCCGCCAGCTCCAAAATCACCAAAAAGCCCCAAAAAAATCCTTCTTCATAAGTGAAATCTCACCCCCGCCCTTCAAAAAAAAGCCCACCAGCACCTAAAGCGGGTGGCAAGACGGAGTCCTCGCCTATGATCGAAACACCCTGCCTGCCAGCTCATCTGAAATCACACAAAATCCCTGAAAAAAAAGCCTCATCATAAGCAAAATCACCATGCCCTTCAAAAAAAACCAAAAAAAAGCTTGACATGGCGGAAACTTGTGTTATAATAAAATCACTATGGAATCCATCAACAAAAACATGCCTCTGATCAGTTGCATCATCGGCTTTAGTATCCTGTTTTTTTCCATTCTGCACTTCATAGGCGGAGTGCGGACAGAACTGAAAGCCGATATGGCCGAAGTCAAAAGTGAACTGAAAGCGGATATGACCAGCATGGAAACACGGCTCAACGCCCGTATGGACCGGATGGAGACCCGGCTCAACGCCCGTATGGACCAGATGGAAACCAACATCCAATCCATGGAAACCAACATCAAATCCATTAACAGCAAGCTGGATCAGCTGTTACAGGCCCAACGAAAGCCCGCCAGCTCCAAAATCACCAAAAAGCCCAAAAAAGCCTCCTCATAAGCAAAATCACCTTGCCCTTCAAAAAAAGCCCGCCAGCTCACCTGAAATCACACAAAAATCCTCCCTGCCCTTCAAAAAAAGCCCGCCAGCTCCAAAATCACAAAAAAGCTCAAAAAATCCTGAAAAAAAAGCTTGACAGGGCGGGAACTTGTGTTATACTGAGCTTACTATGGAATCCATCAACAAAAACATGCCTCTGATCAGTTGCATCATCGGCTTGGGCATACTTATTCTTTCCATTCTGCACTTCATAGGCGGAGTGCGGACAGAACTGAAGGCCGATATGGCCGAAGTCAAAACTGAGCTGAAAGCCGATATAGCCGAAGTCCGGGGTGAAGTAAGAGAAGTGAGATCGGAGCTGAAAGAGGAAATGGCCAATCTGGAAACCCGACTCAACACCCGTATGGAACGAATGGAAACACGGCTCAACGCCAAGCTGGATCAGCTGTTACAGGCCCAACGAAAGCCCGCCAGCTCCAAAATCACAAAAAAGCCCAAAAAAGCCTCATCATAAGCAAAATCACCCTGCCCTTCAAAAAAAGCCCGCCAGCTCCAAAATCACAAAAAAGCCCAAAAAAGCCTCATCATAAGCAAAATCACCCTGCCCTTCAAAAAAAGCCCGCCAGCTCACCTGAAATCACCACAAAATTCCTGAAAAAAAACCAAAAAAAAGCTTGACAGGGTAGGAACTTGTGTTATACTGAGCTTATTATGGAATCCATAAACAAAAACATGCCTCTGATCAGTTGCATCATCGGCTTGGGCATACTTATTCTTTCCATTCTGCACTTCATAGGCGGAGTGCGGACAGAACTGAAGGCCGATATGGCCGAAGTCAAAACTGAGCTGAAAGCCGATATGGCCGAAGTCAAAACTGAGCTGAAAGCCGATATGGCCAGTTTGGAAACACGGCTTAACGCTCGCATGGACCGGATGGAAACACGGCTCAATGCTCGTATGGACCAGTTGGAAACCAACATCAAATCCATTGACGGCAAGCTGGATCAGCTGTTACAGGCCCAACGAAGGCCCGCCAGCTCCAAAATCACAAAAAAGCCCAAAAAATCCTCCTCATAAGCAAAATCACCATGCCCTTCAAAAAAAGCCCGCCAGCTCCAAAATCACCAAAAAGCCAAAAAAAGCCTCCTCATAAGCAAAATCACCATGCCCTTCAAAAAAAACCAAAAAAAAGCTTGACATGGCGGAAACTTGTGTTATACTGAGCTTATTATGGAATCCATAAACAAAAACATGCCTCTGATCAGTTGCATCATCGGCTTTAGTATCCTGTTTTTTTCCATTCTGCACTTCATAGGCGGAGTGCGGACAGAACTGAAGACAGATATGGCCAGCATGGAGACTCGGTTCAACGCCCGCATGGACCGAATGGAAACTGACATCAAATCCATTGAAACAGACATCAAGTCCATTAACGACAAGCTTAGTCAGCTGTTACAGGCCCAACGAAAGCCCGCCAGATCACCTGAAATCACACAAAATCCCTCCTCATAAGCAAAATCACCCCTGCCCTTTCAAAAAAATCCAAAAAAAACTTCAGGTTTTTGCCTTTCCTTCCGATACAACAATAAAGGAAAGAGCTGATGCGTTATATGTTGTATTTTTTGTTTTTCCGGTCAATCAGAGGCCTGCTGTCCTCCTCACGAAGGCTGTTGCAAGGCCCACCTCCTCCTTGTGGGGGCACGGGCACTCACCTATTGGCCAAAGCTTTTGAGAGGGAAAAGCTGTTGCAAGGCCCACCTCCTCCTTGTGGGGGCACGGGCGTTCCCTATGGAAAAAGTAATCCGCTGACATCAGCACTACCTGTCCAAAAAGTCCGCACCGTTTCGGGACGGAATACCTTGGACCCTCACGGCACGGCTTTTTGGACAGGCAGTCAACCCAGTTTATCAACTGTCATTCAGGCTGTCATTCCCGCACGATCTGTCATTCCCGCACGATCTGTCATTCCCGCATGCACTGTCATTCCCGCGAAAGCGGGAATCTCTTTGTGGCTTGGGATAGCAGGACAATCATTCAAGCAGTTGTTGCAGGGCCTGCCTCGATTGAGAGGGCCAAAACCGGCCTGCTTTCTGCCTTTGATTTTTGGACTCCTGTTTTCTTTTTTTTGTTTCAGTAAAGAAGATTGTGATACTGTGCCTGATTCTTGTAAAGATAAATGTGAAACATATAATGAAAATATTGTAAAAACGCGTAATAATCAGCAGGATCTGATCAATGGTAACCATTGGAAAGAATTAGAGGAATGTAAGAAAAACGCTCAAAAGACATGCAAAGATCAATGTGAAATTTATATCAACAGCACTACCATAACCTGTAATAGTAATAGTGATAGCAGTAATACTTGTGAAGAGGCTTGTACTGGTGATAACATTCCAGCCGATACAAGATCTTTATCATTTTTTCGATTTGTTGAAAAGGAATACAACAGAAAACCATGTATTGAGACAATAAAAAGCAACTTCAATGATACTTTTCAAGATCAGTGTCCAAAAAAATTAGAGGACATAAACAAGTCAGAAAGAACTCTGGTTTTTGGAGAAGGAGCTACACCAAGAAATCCAAATTACAATGAGTGGTGCGAAACAAAGATAGAAGAAGCAAAGCAATCTTTGGATCATCTTGGTGATATTGATATAGCTGAAGCATTTTATAATGATGATAAACAAGGAGGTCACAGTCATTTCACTTCTGCTGAATTAAAACCGTTTACTGAAAAGATGGATAATCTGGATGACTTGTTCAACCAAGAAGAGTTTAAGATTTTGGAGGATGGGGAGTTGCTACAAGCAAGAAAAGACGAAGGTTTCAGGTGGTGGGTGGAGTGTGGAGAAAGGAAAGGCATGGAATGTGAGGCCAGAGTGCGGTCCGCCGTGGAAGAGGCCATAGAAACCTGTGGCGAAAGCCGACATGAGGCCATGGAATGTTGCCACGAACCACAATCCTGCGTGGGAGGAGGGCTGGCCACAGCTCTGGACGGCTTGGCCAAAATGAACATGGCCATAGCCTCCATCCAAGGTCGAAAAAAAATGTGCAAAGCCACCAAACAAACCTTTGGCCTCTATAGCGGTATGACAGGGACTATGGCCGCACAATGTATCAGAAAAGCCAATGCATGCCAGTCCACCTGTTCAGAACAAATGAGCCATGTCGTTGAGGCCTTTAAATACGCCTGTGGTGTGGACCCCCGCAAAACCAAAAACCACGACCCGAATTCTGTTTCCTGCACATCC
The DNA here is from genome assembly GCA_965242635.1 of Bdellovibrionales bacterium. Classification (GTDB taxonomy): domain Bacteria; phylum Bdellovibrionota; class Bdellovibrionia; order Bdellovibrionales; family UBA1609; genus JANQSP01. The sequence continues at coordinate 98,539 of OZ251471.1, forward strand.
ACCTTTTTTAACCACTACAGAAAACAAATCACCACCAGCAATCATGATAATGCCGATTATGACGACATCAATATCAGTAAAGCCGCCAAGGCTTGTAAACAAACCGGCAAAGAATCCAATCGTAGCATTCAGGATATGACCAACAATATGGGAGCGGCCATCATGGCCTCTGTCAAGGAATGTGAGCAAGAATTCCCGGAACAGGAATGGAAGCCACCTCCTGTTCCCGAGTGGAAACCCCCGGACCCCAATCCCACCACTCCCCCTTCAGGACTTCCCACACCAAGTAGGACAGGAGGAGGTGGTTATACCAAAAAAAACCGTTCTCTGCCAGGAGGAGATCCCATGTCCACCCCAGCTGACCCCTTTGCTATGGACCCAACCGTGGAGGAGGCTGGGCCGGAGATAGACAAAGGCGGGCCTTCCGGTTTTGGTGGGCTGGTGGGAGGCGGTAGTGGTAGCGGCGGTGCCCCCGGCCTCGGCGGCAGTGGAGGCGGAGGTGATGATGGTGGAGGTCCCGGCCGGGGAGGTGCAGGAGACCCCAAAAAAAGAAAGATTCTGTTGGGCCACAAGGGCGGTAAATTCACCGGTTACAGCGGAGGGGGCGGGAACAGCCGTGATTCCAAAAGAAGAGGGCGGTTTCGCAAAAACAACAAGAAAAAAACAAGAGGCACAGCCTCTTTGGACCTGAAAAAGCTTTTTCCCAAAAAACAGCTGAACAACAAGATAGGGAAATTTGGCTCTCCCCATGATGATATATTCAAAAGAATTGGGGATCGTATGAAATATATGTGCAAAACCAACAGAATCGACTGCAAATAAAACATGGTTTAACAGCCAGCCTGCCTGATTTCCTCCTCAATGACAGACCAAACCTGCTCCAGCTCCTGATTACTGATACAATAAGGAGGCAGAATATACACAATATTCCCAAGAGGCCTCAAAAACACCCCTCTCTTGAGAGCCTTTTGGCTGAATTTTTCCGCAAACAAAGAAGCATACCCCCTGTCCTTCAAACGAAGCTCCAAAACAGCCACCACACCCATGCCCCTGATATCAGTCAGGTTCTTGTGCCCCTTCAACTGATCGATTTTTTTACGGTGAAAAGCCTCTATTCTCCGCCATTCCTTTTTCCACTTGGGCTTTTTGATTTGCCTGAGACTGGCCGTGGCCACAGCCGAAGACAAAGGGTTGCCCGTAAAACTGTGCCCATGAAAAAACATCTTTTTTTTGTCCTGAAATAAAAAACTGTCATACACCTCTTTACTGACCACCGTTAAAGCCAAAGGCAAAAAACCCCCCGTCAAACCCTTGGAAAGACATAAAATATCCGGCGTGATTCCCAACTTCTGAAAAGCAAAAATCTCCCCCGTCCGGCCAAAACCCGTCATCACTTCATCAAAAATCAGGTAAAGCCCCCTTTTTTTGGCAAGAAAGCTTATTTCCCTTAAAGCCTCCTCAGGCCATATAATCATGCCCCCCGCCCCCTGAATAAAAGGCTCTATAATCACCCCCGCCAAATGCCTGTGATGTTCTTTAAGCCGGGCCTCAAAGTCAGACAAATAAGCCGATACCGGATCGGAAGATAATCGCCCCTGCCGGGCCTGAATGACAGAAAACAAAAGCTCCTTGTAAGGACGGGTAAACATGCCCCGGCCACTCACACTCATGGCACCCACAGTGTCCCCATGATAAGAATGCTGAAAAGAAATAAAATGTTTTCGCTGAGGCTGTTTCCTCTGCCGAAAACTTTGCACCGCCATCTTAAGAGCACACTCCACCGCCGTGGAGCCGTTGTCAGAAAAAAACACATGGCTTAACTCCTGAGGCAAAAGACCCTTCAGCTCCTCCACCAGATTTTGTGCCGGCAAATGGCTGAAGTTGGCAAACAAAACCTGATCCAGCTCGCCCGCCTGCTTTCTCAAAGCACGAACCAAAGCCGGCTCACAATGGCCAAAAGTGATCACCCACCAGGAGGAAATGGCATCAATAAGCGACTGACCATTCTCAAGATAAATACGACTCCCCCTGGCCGAAACCGCCGTGGACAAAAGCCCAGCCCTCTGCATCTGTGTATACGGAAGCCAAATATTTTTGCTTGTCTGTGCTTTCATTATTGCCTTTATGTTGTGCTCTTAAAGAGTCCCTTGTGTCCAAAGTTCGCCCCGTTTCGGGACGCCTGCCCGGTGGACAGGGGACGCGGTGCTATTGAACAACAGCATAGCGGCAGAGCAGACACTTTCTGCGTGGCATGGCTTGGACCCTCACGGCACGAACTTTGGACACAAGTGCTTAAGAAGATCATTTGTTTACTTGTCTTTGCCATCATTTTTTAGCCCTGCCCTTGTATGGTCCAATTTATAACCTCCTTAATAACAAAGGCTTTTTCACACCTGATCAATCAGTCAGTTTTTGCCATTCTTTTAATAAAAGAGTAAATTGGTTTTGCTCAAAATTCAAAAGCCTTTCGCCCCTCTCCTTAAAGTCCGGATCCTTTTTCTGAATAAAATCTGTGGTGGTCTTAAGATGGCCATCCTCCTCCCGCAAAATAAAGTCCAAATTAAATTGAGCTGTTGTGCCCAACTTACCCGACTTCAAAATACCGTTGTAAATGTTGTATACCATAAGAGCACGTTCCTCTATAAGCCAGGTGGTATAAAAATAACTGAGCGTGGTTTTGACACCACACTCCTCCGCCACCTTACGGTCAATGGCCTGAAAATAATCCTCCGCCTCAGCCCCCTTCAGCATGTGACTTTCCTGAAAATCAGGGGAGGCGGTGGAGGACACCCTATGAGCCAATGTTTTGAAATGAAAGGCATGGCGTGCTTCTTCACTGATATGTTGCAACAACATAAGGTTCAAGCCAGCTGAATCCTGACTCTTGACGATTTTTCTGCAACCAATGTATTCCATAAAAGCCAGTGTGTTGAGCCAATGGCTGTGCCGGGCAGGACTCTGAACCACCTGCTCCAAAAAAGTCTTCAGCTGAACCTCAAGAGCCTGTTCTTTTTTTTGCCACTCATCAGGCCAGGGGACAAGACCCTGCCTCGCAAAAAACGGCCGGCTGTTTTTTTCCCGTTGTTGCTTTTCTGTGTCCATTATGTTGCCCTAAAAACTTGGTTTAAAGTTTTCTGCCATTTATCCTGCAAAACAAGGTCAAAAGTCATTTTTTGATCCTGTATTTCAACAGTGCCGGCATCTATGGATTTTTTGGAATATTCTGTCAGGAGATCAAAAAGCTTTTTTTTGTATGTCGTGTCGAAGTTTCCCATAAGATGCTGGCCTTTGGTCTCCAAAATGGAAAAAGAACCGTGACCCTTTCTGGAAGATTTGACACAAACCAAAAAATCAGGGTATATCCTGTTTTTTTGCCAACCCTGCAGACTCCAATCCTGGTTCTCTATAATCCTGTGCCACCACTTTATTGCTGAATCTTCATCCAAATACCATGCCACTTTTTTTTCCAAATCATTAAATTTAAACTCCTCTTTATAAATATGCTCAAAAAAGGAAAGTTGCAGATCCGTGTTGTTTTGTCTTCTCAGGACAGTGCTGTCACTTGAGACAGGGAGATTTAAAGTCTTTGCCATTTCCCAATTCAAGTCCGGATCGCCTGCACTCACCAGCTTGAATATAATCTCATGATTTTTTAGCTTCTTTCTAAAAATCTTTTCTGTTTTTCTGCTTATTTGATTTTCCAAAGCCTCCCTCACATTATTCAGAATGAAAAATCTTTGAGCTTGGATCTTTTCTTTTGTGTAAGTTTTTTTTAAAAAGGAGAGTGTTTTTTGTAATAAAGCCATAGCATCCCAGGAGTTGGGGATAACATCAGAAAGTCTTTGACACATAAAACCAAAATCCAGCTCCTCTTCAGGAGTTTCCCATAAAGAACCTTTATAAGAGGAAATCAAATCCAACCGATGGTTTATATCAACTTGTGTATGAGATATATCCAATGGTCTTTCATCCAAAATAAATTTTTGGTCAAACTCAAACCTGTGCCAATCAATGGCATTCAACAAGTCAGCCTCATAGCTCAAAGGTTTAAAAACTCTCCCTGATTTATGCAAAACTTTTGGCAAAAAGATTTTCAAACCCCTAAAAGGCTTTCTTCTTTTAATTTTAACCTGTTTTATGGTTTGCTCGCCCTCACCAAAAGTTTTTATATCTCCCGCCAAACCATCCATGCCTTCATTTTGAAGACATTTTCGAACTCCCTCCACTGCCTGACTCGTGTCTTGATCCATACAAACCACATAAGATTGATTTAAAGATTCCATGCTGGTTTTTCTTGTGCCGGGCTGTCTTAAAACTCTCCCTGTCATTTGCTCAACAGCCACAGGGGCTTTTGTTTTGGATAAAATTGTCAGAATATAAGCAAAAGGGCAATCCCAGCCCTCTTTTAAAGCCTCCTTGGTAATAATGTATCGAACACGGGAGTATTCAGAAAGCAAATCCTCATCTTTCAGTTCATCTTTGGTGGCTGATTTAACTTTGACTTCTGCTGGATCAACATTAAAATTTTTAACAAGATATTCCCTAACATCCTCTGAATGGATAAATTTTTTGTCCCTTTGATCTGTGCCTGTCCTCTCCACTCTTATTAACATAATGGGCCGGATATAACGGTTTTCTGTTGTTTGTAATTTTATGGCACTTTTGGAAAGTTTTTGCAGAATCCCATGTCCTTTTTCAAGAGCATGTTTCCAGTTTTTGTTTTTCAAGCCAAAAATATTTATAGGCAATTTTATCATCTCCTCTTTTTTTAACTCATTGCCGGAAACAGAAACCAACACATTGCTTTTGTGTTCTTTTTTATTGGGAGTGGCAGAAAGCTCCAAAATAAACCTTGGATTAAAATCCATTAAAGCGTTCTTGGCTTTTTCTGTATAAGCCCGGTGCCCTTCATCTATAACAATTAAGGGCTGAACCATTTTTAACACATTGCCCAAACTTTGTTTAACAGAGCAACTGAGAGGTTCTGAGATTTGAGAATCATATATATCCAAATTTTTAAATCTCTCCAGAAGTTGCTGATTGGCAGGATAGTTATCCACTTCAGGAAAAAAAGAGGGAAACTTCCCTGAACCTCTGAAAATCCTTAAAGTTTCTTTGGTTTGCCTTCCGGCGGATTGAAGCATTAAAAGCATGACACAAAGATAATTTTCCAAATCCTGTAAATGGAAGCTTGCTGTTTTTTGTAAAATCTTGACTTTTCCCCCTCCTGCACGATCCAAAATTTCCCTGTAAAGATGATCCCGGTTGGAAAAAGTTTTTAAAGTCTGCTTGTAAATGGAATCACTGGGGACCACCCATAAAATAAATCCTGTATTCCTTTCAAAAAAATGAGTATTGATTCTTTCTACAGCAGAGGCTCCAAGCAGGGTTTTACCACCTCCTGTAGGAACTTTAAAGCAAATATGGGGCACAGAGTGGCCCATACCATTAAACAGGCTTTTATAATCAGCTGTGGTTTTTCCGTTTTTTGTGGCTATAAGGGGGAGCAGTCTTTTTTTATTCAATTCATCCCAGGCATTTTTTGGAAAATTAAACTCACTGGAAGACCAATCAGGCTGTTTTTTTTTGTTATGATAAACTTTAGCCAGATCCAAAAAGAGCTCTCTTTTTTCTTTTAGAGTTGTTAAATAAAGAGAGAGCTCGTTTAAAACTCTTTCCTGATAATCTTTTATGCCAATCATGTTTAAAAACCCTTGTTTCTGAAGTCTGAAACTTCTCTCAAAAGAAAAGCCTCCAGGCATCATCCTCTTTGTCTTCCTCCGACCTAATGGTCAGGAACTCATAATTTTGTAAATATCATAAGGAAGATGGCAAAACTCAATGCCATAATCCTTTTTTAATTCTTTTTGATCCATGTATTTTGCCGGAGCAAAAACCAATGTTCTTTTTTGGGCATTATTTTGTTTTTTTATTGCCTCTGCCAGATCCACATTCAAATCCGCTTTTTTACTCCTTAAAAACTTGACATCCGGCTTATAAGCAAGGTGGAGCCTGTAAAACCTGGTTTCTCCTATGAACCATGTTGGGTTTTCTTTGGGTAAATTGCCAGGATTTTCTCCAGTGGCTGTGTAAAACACATATTCTGCAAGTTGCTTGTAATCAGGTAACTTTCCTTTCAGCATATTTTGTGCACTTATCTCCGGCCCCAGGGAACAATAGGTGAAAGAGCCATCCAGGCCCTTTTTTAAGTTTTCATCTTTGGCTTTGGGGACACCCTTAATCACCCTGCGAACCCGCTCTGCCGTAATGCTGTCTGCGTAATCCTCACACTCAACAAGAATAAATTTGCGGTTTCCTCCATCTTCTTTATTTAACTCCAAAACGGCATGGGCCGTTGTACCAGAACCTGCAAAAGAATCCAGAATTATATAATTGTCCTGTTTTGTGCCATTTTCCTGTGCTTTCAGTAAAAATTTTATCAAAGGCACGGGTTTTGGATTTTGAAAACAAGTCCTGTTGGAGAAGATGCTTTTAAACCACTCAGAACCCACTTCATTATAAAAATTTTTATCATCAATCAAGTCATGCAAAGCTTTTATTTTTGCTTTTTCTTCAGACAAAATATAGCGACGCAAGCCAAAATTTTGAGTAATATAGACAGTCTTGTTTAAAATCTCCTGATTCACCCTGAATCGACCTTCTACAGCCACTTTTTTAATAACTTTACTGTTTTTAACTGTTAAGTTATCCAGCAATTTAAAAGCCATCGATGTGACTTTATACACCCCTTTTTTATAATTTCCATCTGAACATTTTGCTTTGGCTCCAGCAGGTATATACCTGACAGATCTTGCATTGTTGGCATTAAAAACAGGGCGTGTGTCAGCATCAATGGGGTCCACTCCCAAGGGGGCCAATAAATTATTTTTACAGTAAGCCAATATATAATCACACATATCCGACATTTTATGAGACAAGTGTGCGGTCTTTCTGGCCGCTCTTCTTTTCATGGCACCCACAAAATTATCCTCTCCAAAAATCTCATTCATTATCATCCGCAAATGATGGTGCTCATTGTCATCAATGCTGACAAAAATCACCCCATCATCGGCAAGCAGTTCCCTCAATAATTGCAAGCGGGGCCACATCATGCAAAGCCATTTGTCATGCCTTTCCTGATCATCTGTTCCAATGCCATTTTGCTGTAGCCATTCTTTTATCATTGGGCTGTTTACTCTGTCATTGTATTTCCACCCTTCGTTGCCTGTATTATAAGGAGGATCAATATAAACACATTTAATTTTACCGGAATATCTGGGCAAGAGAGCTTTAAGAGCATGAAGATTATCCCCATGAATGATTAAGTTGTCATCCAAACTGGGAGCCTCAGGCCTTTTGTGAGCACCACCTTTTTTGGTAAGAGGGACAAGGGATTTTTTTTCATCCACCTTTAAAGATCGAAAAGGCACCCTTAAATGATGAGAGTAAATAACAGATTTTCCTGTCCAATCCAGAAATGGCATGGTGATTTTTCTCCTTTTATTGACGCCCTGCATCCAAACTTGGATGAGGGGGCAGGTTTGGATGGGGTGGCAGGATTCGAACCTGCGAATGACAGAACCAAAATCTGTTGGCTTACCACTTGCCGACACCCCACGACTCATATAAGCATACCAAGCCCTTTTGAATAAATCAAGTGGCCCAAAGTCAAGCTTTTTCCCACAAAAGCAGGCCACAGGGAATGACAGCCTGAATAAAAATTGATAAAGTGACTGAACACATACAATCGGGGGATGAAGGCAAAGGAGAAAAAGCAATGAGTTTGATTTGGATGGGCCTGAAAGGTCCAAGCCTCTCTGAAGAGGAAAAAACAAATATTCAAAAATATGCTGTGTCCGGCCTCATTCTGTTCAAAAGAAATGTCAAGTCCCTCCCCCAGCTGTGGGAGCTTTGCCGTGAAATCAAAAGCCTCACGCCCCCGCCCCTGATTATGATGGACCGGGAAGGAGGGGCTGTGGATCGCCTCTGCCATTTACCGGACTTTCCCCCCTGGCCCGGCCCGGCAAAATTATCGCAACTCTGCTCTCTGGAGGATTTGGAAAAAACCGCCCACCTTATGGCCTCTGAAATGAAAGCCCTTGGCCTTTGCCTTAACTTCGCACCCGTGGTGGATGTGCCACCAGCCTCAGCCTCAGCCCCAGCCCCAACCTCTACCCCAGCCCCAGCCTCAGCCTCTGCCTCTGCCCCAGCACCAGCCTCTGCCTCTGCCCCAGCACCAGCCTCTGCCTCTGCCCCAGCACCAGCCTCCGCCTCCGCCTCTGCCTCTGCCCCAGCACCACCACCAGCCCCAACCCCGGTCCCCCACAAGAGCAGACAAAGCCCCCTTTTGGCAAAAAGATTTTGGGGCAACACAGCCAAAACAGTTTCAGAACGGGCCCTGACCTGGATCAAAGGCTTTTCCCAAGTGGGCTTGGCCAGCTGTGTCAAGCACTTTCCGGGGCACGGGGGCGTGAGTGAGGACTCGCATTTTCAACTGCCTGTGGACAAAAGGGACCTGAATACCCTTAAAAAACATGACCTCATCTCCTTTCAACAAGCCATAAATCATGGGGTGGAAGTGGTGATGACAGCCCATGTGGCTTACCCCAATGTGGAAAAAGAATTCGGAGAAACAGAATCCAAAGAAACAGGCCTGGCCAAAGCACCAACCCCAACCCCAACCCCAACCCCAACCTCAGCCTCAGCCTCAGCCTCAGCCTCAGCACCAACCCCAACCCCAACCCCTCTTCCGGCCACTTTGTCCCCCTTTTTATTGAAAAAGCTTTTAAGGGGCAGTATGGGTTTTAAGGGTCTTTTGGTGTCGGACGACATGGACATGAAAGCCTTAAGCCACACAGGGCTTTCAGAGCTGGATATTATGAAAAAAGCTTTTTCGGCAGGGGTGGATATCCTGCTAAAATGTGAACCGCCAAAAGATCTCCCCGCCTTTTTGGAAAAGGCCAAAACAGCTTTTAAAGCCCAAACCAAAGAAAGCCGGAAAATCAAAACAGAAAGGCTTCAGCAATTTCAGCAAAAATACGCCGACATTCAGCCTGCCCACTCTTTGCAATATATTCAGCAGGCCCTCAGTCTCTCACACCAATGGCACAACAAAATATACTGATCTTGTTTGAAAATGCATGTTTCACATTTGCCTTGTGGGAGGAAAACAGCCCAAAAGCAGCACCTTTTTCAAAACCAGTTTGGTTTAAGTTGACATGAGGGGAAAAAAGGAGCTATGCTCAACCTCCATGAAAAAACCGACTATACAGCTCCAAAGGCAAAAAGGGAATATGCAGTAATGAAAGTGGATTTGAAAACAGCTGTTTTTGCTCTGTCAGTGGCTTTTTCCCTTCTGGCAGGGGCAGGGATTTTGGCTCTGATATATCAGGGTATGAGCGAGGCGGATTCCCACACCCAAAGAGCCTTGTCAGAAGATGTCCCGGATTTTGGGGTGAACTTAAAAGACAAGTTTACAACAGATCCGGAATCGCAGAACATAAGGGAGTTTGAGGCCGACAGCCCGGACGCCTCTTGGGCCACATGCCAAAAGGACATGCCTGAGACAGACACGACCACAGGTGGTGGGATGGAGCCGGCCTGTATTCAGTATGAGCCGGGCAAATACAGCTGTATATGCATGTTGAAACTGCACAAAAAACATGAGAAGCCTTTTAAAGAGTATGTGTTTTATTTAAAAAAACAGGAGCACGAATAGCCAAAAAGCTGTCTTTTCCGTGAAGAACACAAAGTGTGCTTTAGGGGAATCTCCTGCAGGAGTGGCCACAAAAAGGAAGGTTTTTATGAATCAGGCGGTCCAAAAAATACTTGGGCTTTATGAATCGGAAAATGCCGGGGTCATCACCAACCTGAGCCGAATTCTAAACCACGGCTACTTAAAAGGCACGGGCAAGATGGTGATCCTGCCTGTGGATCAGGGCTTTGAGCATGGCCCTTTTGCCAGCTTTTCCCAAAATGAATCTGCATTTGATCCTCATTATCATTTCAGGCTGGCCATAGCCTCCGGGTGTAACGCTTACGCGGCCCCTTTGGGTTTTTTGCGGGCGGGTGCACATGAGTTTGCCGGGCAAATCCCCCTGATTTTAAAAGCCAACAACGCCAACAGCCTGCTCAAGTCCGCCACGGCACCTGAGCCGGCGGGAACGGCGTCTGTGGAGTCGGCCCTGGAGTTGGGCTGTTCCGCCATAGGCTGGACCATTTACCCCGGCAGTGAAAAGCAAAATCAAATGTATGAGGAGGTGGCACGCCTGGGGGAAAAGGCCCGGAAATACGGCCTGCCCGTGGTGATTTGGGCTTATCCAAGAGGCAAAGGGGTAAGCAAACAGGGTGAAACAGCTTTGGATGTGGTGGCCTATTCAGCACATATAGCCTGCCAACTGGGGGCACATATTGTCAAAGTCAAGCCCCCCTCAGCTCACATGGAGAACGACAAACTAAAAGGGGAAACAAAAGCAAACCTGTCTGATCGGGTGGCTTGTGTGCTTAAATCCGCTTTTAACGGCAAGAGAATAGTGATCTTCAGTGGAGGGCCGGCCAAGGAAAAGCCGGCTTTTTTACAGGAAATAAAAGCCCTGGCGGAGGGAGGGGCTTTTGGCAGTATTGTGGGGCGAAACAGTTTCAAAAGGCCCTTTAAAGAGGGTGTGGCACTGTTAAAAGAAGTTATGGACATATACAAAAATTCAACAACCGAATCCAGAACAGACCATTAACCTTCAAACCTTTGATGACAATGAGCCTGACACCGGAAAACAATGTTCTTAAGGAGGAGAAAAAGAAAAAGCTGAAAAAGCTTTTGGAGAAAAATTTAAACCCTTATCCTCATGAGTTTAAAAGAACGCACAGCCTTGAGGACATTCAAAAGCAATACGGGCATTTAAAGGCCGGGGAATCGCTTGAGGCAAAAGCACGGGTGGCCGGTCGTTTGATGTTGAAAAGGGCTATGGGGAAGGCGGTGTTCTTTAATATTCAGGATCAAAGTGGTTCCGGGCAGTGTTATCTGAAAATGCAGGAGATGGACGACAGCTCCCGTGAGTTTTTTGCCTCGGTGGATATAGGGGATATTGTGGGCCTTGAGGGCACACCTTTTCGGACACGAAAAGGGGAGCTGACTTTGCGTTGCCGGAATTTTCAAATTTTATGCAAAAGTTTGCAACCTCTTCCGGAAAAATACCACGGTGTGGAGGACAGGGAATTAAAATACCGCCACCGTTATTTGGATCTGATTATGGATCCTTCCTCTCAGGAGGTGTTTCGCCTCCGGTCCAAAGTTATCAGGGAGATAAGATCCTTTTTGGACAAAAGGGGGTTTTTGGAGGTGGACACCCCCATCCTGCAACCTCTTTACGGGGGTGCTCTGGCACGGCCTTTTTCCACCCATCATCACAGTTTAAACTGCCCGCTTTATTTAAAAATCTCCCCTGAGCTTTACCTGAAGCGACTTATTGTGGGGGGCTTTGAAAAAGTATACGAGTTGGGCAAAAACTTCAGAAACGAAGGCATTGACCGCTCCCACAACCCGGAATTTATGATGTTGGAATATTATGAGGCTTATACGGATTACAAAGATCAAATGCAACAGTTTGAGGAGCTGGTTTGCCATGTGGCCAAAAGCTGTAAGGGCACTCTCAAGTTTGAGTATCAGGGGAGGGCATTGGACTTCACCCCCCCCTGGAAGAGGATGACAGTGGAGGAGGCCATAAAACAACACACAGGCTTTTCTGTTTCGTCAGCAAAGGATAAGGAGCTTTTGGGGAAAATCCAGTCATGGGGTTCTGAGCTGTCAGCGGGGGCTGGCCGCGGGGCCATGATCATGGAGGCTTTTGACCTGAAGGTGGAAAAGCATATTTGGGATCCGGTGTTTATTATGGATTTTCCCAGGGAGGTGTCGCCTTTGACCAAGGTGCACCGCTCAGACAAACACAAGGTGGAGCGCTTTGAGCCTTTTGTGGCGGGCATGGAGATAGGCAACGCCTACACGGAGTTAAACGATCCTGTGGATCAGCGGGAGAGGCTTGAGAAACAGGAAGCACAAAGAAAAAAGGACGGCACAGCACACCCTATGGATCAGGATTTTGTGCAGGCTATGGAAGTGGGCATGCCTCCCACAGGTGGGGTGGGTTTGGGTGTGGAAAGGCTGATCCTTTTGTTGGCGGATCAACCCAGCATAAGGGATATTGTCCTGTTCCCCACCATGAAACCCTACCCCAAGAGTTGACTTTTTGTCATCAAGTAAACCCTTTACTGTTCCCCTGAGCAAGTATGCGGTTTTTTTGATACAACCTTTTATTATCTGAATGAAACCAATACATTGTGTCAATACGAGGTTTTGGTGTAAGTCAGGGAATGGCATGTTTCCCCGCGGGCCATGTATTTTCTTTCAAAGGCGGTGCGGGGCGGGTGCCTTTCAGGCTTTATACTGATCTTGTTTGAAAATGCATGCTTCACATTTGCCTTGTGGGAGGAAAACTGCCCAAAAGCGACACCCTTTTCAAAAGGCAGACCCTTCGGGGCAGGTTCTGCCTGCCCCGTGCCAGTTTGGTTTAAAAGGTCTTGTGTCTGACGGACAGAGGGAAAACAGTGCATTTTCTCTTTACATTCCTCATAATAGTTTGTGTTGTTGGTGCTGATCTCAAGCTCCCCGCCAGTTTTTAGCCTTTTCAGCAAAAAGGGCATAAAGGGGCGGTTAAACCACCGCAGGTTTTTTTGCCGGTTTTTGATACAGGGGTTGGGGTAGAGGATATAAATCTTGTTCAGGCTGTTTTCCGGCACAAAATGAGTGATCCACCATACGGCATTGGTATGAAAAATCCACAAGTTGGGCCTCCGGGTTTTGTGGCATTGGCTTTGCATACGCTCAAAAAGAGTGCGGGTTTTTTCAATGGCTATAAAATGACAGTCGGGCCTCTCTCCTGCCCTCCGGAGGGCAAATTGCCCATCCCCAGCCCCTATTTCCAGCTCCTTGTCGGCAGAGGAGGACATCAGCCCCGCCGGGGGAGCGGAAAGGGGCCGGGGCATGGAAGAAAACTGAAACTCTCTCATGAAATCTGAACTCCCTGATATTGGCACTGACCAAACAGCCTGAAACAAGCAACCAAACACCCGAAAAATGCAACCAAACAGCCTGAAATTGCAACCCAACAGCCTGAAATTGTGACGCAACGCGTCCCACTGTTTAAAAAACAGACAGAGACAGAGAACAAAACAGGCCTGAAGGCTGTGCACGAATCTTGCATGTATTTAGATTAGGAGCAACCTTTATCAAAGGAGCACGCCATGAGAGTCGCTTATGTTCGGGAACATTATGAACAGCTGGAAAGTCGCAAAACAGACTTTTTGAGAGAGCAGACAGAATGCCCTGTTTGTCAGGGCAAGTTGGATATTTTTGTGGAGTGTGTCAGTCCTCAACAGATTAAGGAAGAGGCCCGTTGTGCTCAATGTATGGCTTTGTCCCGTGTGGAAGATCATCTTCTGCACTGACCCACCAGCCATTCCTGCATGCACCGCTCTTCCCGCCAGCCCTTCCCGCCTCAATGAGGTGGGTCAGCCAATTTTCCAACACCTCGCGGTGTCAGAATTTTGACTTGGGCCAGGCCTTTATCTCCTGTAAAAGGCATTTCAGGCTCTTGTTCAGGTCGGCCACAGATATATGTCCCAGGTGGCCCACCCTGATAACACGGCCTTTCAGTTTCCCCTGTCCTCCTCCAAAGATGATCCCGTGTTTTTGTTCCAGCCTTTTTTTAAGCTGAACGCCGTCAATGTATGTGGGCAGGCGGAGGCAGGTCAGGGAGGGGGAATGGGCAAAAACTTTTAAACCGTTTTTATGGCAAAATTCCAAGGTGGTTTGGGAGAGCCTCCCGCTTTTTTGGATCATTTTTTGCAAGCCCTTTGGTTTTTTTAGAGGTTTTAAAAAGGCATGCAGGGCACGAAGGGAACTGACATTGGCACTGAAGGCGGTTTGCCCTTTGGCCTGGGCCTTTTGTTCTTTTTTCAGATCAAAGTAATAGACGGGAAGGCGGGCTTTTTGACTGAATTGCCAGGCTTTTTGGGATAAAGCGATAAAGGAAAGCCCTGTGGGCAGGCAAAACGCCTTTTGGGATCCTCCTGTCATTACATCTATGCCCCATTTGTCCATGGGTATGTCCACTGCTCCAAGGGCGGATATGGCGTCCAGAACAAACAAAGTGTTTAGCTTGTTTTTGGTGAGACGGGCCAGCTCTTTTATGGGGTGCAAAACACCGGTGCTGGTTTCACAGGCCTGGGTCAAAATGGCCTTTATCCCTGTGTTTTGCCTTAAGGTTTTTTGAACCTGGGGGACGGGGATGGCCTGGCCGTAGGGGGCGTGGACAGTCAGGACTTTCAGTTTATAGGCTTTGGCCATTTCTATCCACCTTTCCCCAAATTTGCCGGCGGAGAGGCAAAGCACTGTGTCCTCTGGTGAAAGGGTGTTCAGCAGGGCTGAGGCCATGGCACCTGTACCGGAGGAATTTAAGATCAGCACTTCCTGTTTGGTCTGAAACATTTTTTGTAAGCCTGTTTTACTTTGTTGGAACAGACGGACAAATTCCGGACTGCGGTGATGGATAAAGGGCCTGGAAAGCTGTTTCAGCAGGGCCGGGGGGGCGGGCACGGGACCGGGAGTGAGGAGGAGTTTGTTGTTGGGTGGCATGGCTTTTACTGTCATTCCCGCACAAGCGGGAATCTGGTTGTGTTGTTGGGTGGCATGGCTTGTGTTATGTTTTGAAAGCCTGTCAAAATCAAGCAAAAAACCCCAAAAAACCCTAAAAAAGCAAAAATACTCGTGGCTTTTTTGCCAAAATAGCAGATAATGGCAGTGAAAAAGGCAAAGCTGGGCTTGACAGGGGCTTTGTTTTGGATTAGCATGGACACAGGACTTTTAATTTTTAGGGGGAGTTATGGCTTTGGCATTGGCAAAAAAAGACTTGGAATTGTTACAGGGAGTCGGCTTTTCAGAAGAGCAGGCCTCCGCCATTTTGTCTGTTTCAAAATCTGAAGTCGCCAAAACAGAAGAAAAAATGGTCACAAAGGAGTCCTTGGCTCTTAAATTTAAGGACCTGAAAATCTATTTCATTGTGCAGGGGGTGAGCATCATCTTCGCCAGCTTGGCACTTTTGGGCTGGTTTATCAATCATTCGGATAACAGGACCCGCCTTTATATGGAATCAACTATGGATGCCAGATTTAAAGGCATGGAATCAACTATGGACGCACGATTTAAGGGCATGGAATCAACTATGGAGGCTCGTTTTCAGGCTCAGGACCAACGCTTTGATGACTTCAAGGATAGTGTGGAGGCACGATTCGACAAAATAGACTCGGATTTAAATGATATAAAGAACTTTATTTTTGGAACAAAAACCATTAACAACAAGTAAAACTTGGTTTTAAAATTAACTGGCAGGACCAACCACTGAGAAAGGATAAAGGAGGATTTATGATTTTGACAGCGACAGAAAAAGACTTAAAACAAAAACTGATGCAGGAAGGCGGCTTTTCAGAAAAGCAGGCTGAAGGACTTTTGGCTGTCAGGAGGTCTGAATTCACCGAAACAGAAGTAAAAATGTTTACAGAGCAATCTCTTGATATTAAGTTTGCAGAAATGAAAGGCTATCTCCTTATGCAGGCGATATGGACCGTTCTCATCAGCTTGGCAATTTTGGGTTGGTTTGTCATGCAGTTGGATAAAAGGAACAGCCTTTATTTTGGCGACCGTTTTAAGGACATGAAAACCACTATGGATATAAAGTTTGACGCTCAGGACAGACGATTTGATGTTCAGGACAGACGATTTAATAACTTCAAGGATAGTGTGGAGGCCCGTTTTGACAAAATAGATTCGGACTTAAATGATATAAAGAAATTCATTTTTGAGACAAGAGCCACTGACAACAAGTAAAAGCTTGTTTCAAGCTTATGACGCGGGGCTGAAGGGTCCAGTTCAGGGCCAAAAAAAGCTCAAAAAACCCTAAAAAATCAAAAATTATTGGCTTTTTTGCCAAAATAGCAGATAATGGCAGTGAAAAAGGCAAAGCTGGGCTTGACAGGGGCTTTGTTTTGGATTAGCATGGACAAAAGTAAGGAGGTATACTATGGAATATCAGGCTATTTTGATGACAATTATTGCTTTGTCAGCGGTGATTTCTGTTTTGGGTGTGATATTTAACTGGCTGTTAAACCCTGTAAAGGAAAATCAGGTCCGTATAGCAACAGAACTGAAAGAAAATCTGATTCGTATGGAGGCCCGTATGGATGCCCGTATGGATGAAAAATTTGATGAATTAAAGAAGGTGGTTTTAAAGTTAACTACAGGGCCAACCACTGAGAAAGGATAAAGATTATGGCTTTGGCAAAAAAAGACTTGGAATTGTTACAGGGAGTCGGCTTTTCAGAAGAGCAGGCCTCCGCCATTTTGTCTGTTTCAAAATCTGAAGTCGCCAAAACAGAAGAAAAAATGGTCACAAAGGGGTACCTGGAGCTTAAATTTAGGGAAATGAATAATAAGTTTGGGGAAATAGATAATAAGTTCAGGGAAATGAATAATAAGTTTAGGGAAATGAATACTCAGTTTAAGGAAATAGGGCTTAAGTTTAAGGAAATGGATACCAAGTTTAGGGACATGAAAAGCCAATTCATTGTGCTGGGGGTGAGCATCGTCCTTGCCAGTCTGGTCCTTTTGGGTTGGCATGTCAGTCATTTGGACAACAAGACCCGCCTTTATGTAGAAGCCCGTTTTCAAGCTCAGGATCAGCGATTTGATGACTTCAAGGATAGCGTGGAGGCCCGTTTTGACGCACAGGACAAGCGATTTGACAAAATAGATTCGAGTTTAAATGATATAAAGAACTTTATTTTTGAGACAAAGGCCACTAACAACAAGTAAAACTTGGTTTCAGGCTTATGACGCGGGGCTGAAGGTCCGTTCAGGGCCAAAAAAAGCCCAAAAAACCCTAAAAAATCAAAAATTATTGTGGCTTTTTTGCCGAAATAACAGTTATAATGGCAGTGAAAAAGGCAAAGCTGGGCTTGACAGGGGCTGAGCCTTCAATTAGAATGGGCAGAGGGCTTTCACAGGCACTGCTTTGGTTGGGTGTGAAAAAGCTTGGTGTTTGAGTCTGCTTTAGTCCAAAATCCGCACCCTTTCGGGACGGAATACCTTGGACCCTCATGGCACGGATTTTGGACTAAAGCACTTAAGAGATTTCTTTTTCGTGGGCGATTGAGACCAAACATAAAGGATAAAGATTATGGCTTTGGCATTGGCAAAAAAAGACTTGGAATTGTTACAGGGAGTCGGCTTTTCAGAAGAGCAGGCCTCCGCCATTTTGTCTGTTTCGAAATCTGAAGTTGCCAAAACAGAAGAAAAAATGGTCACAAAGGAGTACTTGGAGTTTAAGTTTGACAGGATGAAACTTTATTTCATTGTTCAGGGAGTGAGCATCGTTATTGCCAGTCTGGGATTTTTGGGCTGGTTTATCAACTATTTGGATAACCAGTCTCGCGACCGGCTTAAGGGCCTGGAATCAACTATGGATGCCCGATTTAAAGGCATGGAATCAACTATGGACGCCCGGTTTCAGGCTCAGGACCAACGCTTTGATGCTCAGGACCAACGATTCGACAAAATAGATTCAGATTTAAATGATATAAAGAACTTTATTTTTGGAACAAAAACCATTAACAACAAGTAAAACTTGGTTTCAGGCTTATGACGCGGGGCTGAAGGTCCAGTTCAGGGCCAAAAAAAGCTCAAAAAACCCTAAAAAATCAAAAATTATTGGCTTTTTTGCCGAAATAACAGTTATAATGGCAGTGAAAAAGGCAAAGCTGGGCTTGACAGGGGCTGAGCCTTCAATTAGAATGGGCAGAGGGCTTTCACAGGCACTGCTTTGGTTGGGTGTGAAAAAGCTTGGTGTTTGAGTCTGCTTTAGTCCAAAATCCGCACCCTTTCGGGACGGAATACCTTGGACCCTCATGGCACGGATTTTGGACTAAAGCACTTAAGAGATTTCTTTTTCGTGGGCGTTGAGACCAAACATAAAGGATAAAGATTATGGCTTTGGCATTGGCAAAAAAAGACTTGGAATTGTTACAGGGAGTCGGCTTTTCAGAAGAGCAGGCCTCCGCCATTTTGTCTGTTTCAAAATCTGAAGTCGCCAAAACAGAAGAAAAAATGGTCACAAAGGAGTACCTGGAGCTTAAATTCAGGGAAATAGATAATAAGTTTGGGGAAATAGATAATAAGTTTGGGGACATGAAAAGCCATTTTAAGGACATGAAAAGCCAATTCATTGTGCTGGGGGTGAGCATCGTCCTTGCCAGTCTGGTCCTTTTGGGCTGGCATGTCAGTCATTTGGATAACCAGTCTCGCCTTTATGTGGACGCCCGGTTTCAGGCTCAGGACCAACGCTTTGATGCTCAGGACCAACGATTCGACAAAATAGATTCAGATTTAAATGATATAAAGAACTTTATTTTTGGAACAAAAACCATTAACAACAAGTAAAACTTATTTCAAGGAGGAAATAAAATGAAAGTTTTTACAAACAATCTCAAGTCTTGGTTCATACTCACTTTATCTGTCCTGCTGGTCGGGATATTCATTTTTTCCTGCACTTCCACGCCTCGGGATGGAGAAACCTCCACAACAACCACCACCACCACGGGCCGTGGGGATGGCGATGATGACGACGATGACGATGATGATTTGGCCTCCTGTTCACTCCCCAAGTGCAGTGGCAGTGATTGCTGTAACAAGGGCAGTAAAAAACAAAGAGAGGAATGTGAAGAATGGTGTGGTGACTTGAATTTGGATAGCGATGGTGAGGAGCTTTGTCTTACTTTGGACAGGGATTTTGTGGAAGATCCTCTTCTTTACCTTTTTGACAATAAAGAGGCCCTGAAAGAGCCGGATGACAACGAACTGGTCAAAAATATTAAAGATGAGGATATAGATGTGATATGCGGGGCTGTTCGGGAGCTGGGTTCCCGTATATGGAGCAGACTTATCGACAAGTATGGCAATTCTGAGTCAGAAGCGGTGTTGGGATGGGTGGCACAGGAAAAAAAGACAGTGAAGATATTTAAAAGTGCTGAGGATGATGAAGGGATTAAAATGTTTAAGCAGTTATTGTCAGAAGTGGGCACTACTGGCTCTGGAGATGCACTCATTGTAAGTGGTTTGGATGAAGAGTTTGATTTTAATGATGATGAGAATGACTACAATATTTTGGAACGGGCTGTGGACCGGAATAACGATCAGCTTTTGAAATATATTCATACAGAAGTCCTTGAAGACAAAAAAGAAGGCATTTGTGGTGAAAGAAACACCAACAATTGGCCCACACCAGAATGTCATTCAAGTGCCTCCGATGTAGATAGTTATAGTAACAGTGCTGATGATGGATGCAGTAATGCCAGAACAAACAGTAATAGACAAAGGGCTTGTATTTTGGGAGTTTATTGTAAAGTGGCTAACGAAGGGAGCGGAAATACGGATGCAGATAGCAAGGATAACAGGCTCAGGGCAGATTTAGCTGATGAGCTGGCGGACAGTGGTATGAAAAGTTTTATCAAAAAAGAAGTGGACAAGGGAGGTTTGACTAAGGACAATAATATTAATGATAATGCTGCCGATGAATGGAAATATGTTGTTTGTGAAAGATTGAAATGTTTGTGGAAAAACGGCAGTGGTCTCGATCTGGGCCTCGGGACTACAGATGATGATGACGGCTGTGCCTGATGTTTGCAGGCAACTGAAATGTTTGTGGAAAAACGGTAGCCTTAATCTGAACCTCGGAAGTGACAATGATGACGATACAGGCATTACTTGTTCTTAACTTTTAAGGCTGTTGTGTATGCGTTCCTGACTCCTGCTGTGCCTTGTCGGCCCTGCTGTTTGTGATCGTTTGATGCTCTTTGGAACAACGGCAGGAGCTTTAATTGGTGCCCCTGTTGTGGCCTTGATGTTTGCAGACGATTGCAATGTTTGTGGAAAAACGGTAGTAGTAACCTCGACCTGGGCCTCGGAACTGTAGATGATCTTGACGGCTGTGCCTGATGTTTGCAGGCAACTGAAATGTTTGTGGAAAAACAGCAGTGCCCTGTTTGCAAAAAATGACATCTTGAGTCAATACAAAATAACACCTTGCCTTAACGAAAAAGATGTGCTCTTATAGCTTTAGTGTTAAATCAAAAAAGGGGGATGAAAATATGGCACAAACAGACAACAAAATTGAAGATAAACTGGAATTGATAACAGCTCACATTAAACATTTGGGTAATAAGATAGGTGGTGAGTTGGCAGATATTAAGGGCCGGCTATATCACTTTGACAACTTTGAGCAAAACTTTTTTGCAATGAAAGATCGTATTACTCATATTGAAAGTCTTTTAAGCAATCATGTTACCAGCACAGACAAAAAAATTGATGTCTTAACTAAAAAAATAGACTTGCTTTTGTCAGAGAAAAATCAAGTTTAACACTGTATCCTGCCTTTGAACTTGATGGAATAGGGGGGAAGGGAGAAAAGTTTGCCGGTGAGGGTCCAAGCCCTGCCACGCAGAAAGCGTCTGCTCTGCCGCTATGCTGTTGTGCAACGGCACCGCGTCCCCTTCTGACCGGGCGGGCGTCCCGAACAAGGCAAATCTTTTCTCCCTCCCCTGTTGTGCCGTGCCCCTGCTTAGTGGCTTTTCTGCCCCTGCCACAGCAGTATTATAATAATGTTCGCAGAATATATCTGTGTAAACAGTTACAAATACCTTTACGTTTCCATATATTTCCCCCGTTTCTAACGGGGGATTTATATTTTAAAAACCAGGATTGAAAAAATGAACCAAAAATATATTCTAAGCAGGTTGCCAAATATAGCTTTTTTATGTGGAGGCAATAACCCAGAATCAATACGTTCCAAATTTATTGAATATGTAAAAACCAAATATAAACATGTTTTTATTAGCGGTGAAGCAGGAAAAAATATTTTTTCTAATGAGAGAATTATTATTGCAGAGAAAGCTGAACACTTGTGGCAAAAATGTTTAAAAGAAGAGAATGCTGGTTATGACAATCTTCTGGATTTTGAAACTGACATCGCTGAATTGGCCTCTGTCATTCCTGTTTTTTTAGAAAGTCCCGGGTCTATTTTAGAGACAGGATCTTTTTTCTCCAAACAAAGCTTGAGAGAAAAACTATTGATTATCGTAGAAAAAAAACGATTTAACAATGATTCATTTATAGATAAAGCAATTTTACAAAATTTATCTAAGCATGAAAGAGTGATATATTATGATAACCAGTCCCATAATTTAGAAAAAATATTTGAAAAAATATTTAATTTTAGAAATCAATTAGGTCATCAGATACGAACCTCAGAGAGCTTCCCTAACTCTTTAATATTTTTTCTATTGCAAATCCTTTGTGAATGGAAAACCAAAAAAGAAATAATCAAAGAGTTGGATAAAAGACAAGAATTAAAAACCTACAAAGAAGGAATAAGTAATCAGTGGGCCTTTAAAGATATTAACAGCTTTGGGTTTTATAACTGAAGAACCAGATTTTACAGAAAGGAAGTTTCTCAGTTTGCTAAGAGAAGATTGTGTTATTAATATCTTGAGTTCAAATCCAAGAAATTTCTTTCATGAAAAAGATATTTTTAATCAAGTGGCAAATCAAATTAAAAGTGACTTAATTTTATTAAAATACATGAAAATATTTTCTGATGAAAATCACTTCTCATATTCATATAAGAGAAATTATAAAATTGATGAATATAAAATACCGAACAAACAGTTGGATATTTTACAGAAAATATTAAAAACGAGAATTCTTAATAACCAATATATCTTTCCTGTTCATAAATCCGCTATGGCTTTTATAAAAACGAGAGGCATAAGAAAAAACGCAGAACAACATCTTAAAAATCAGTTTATATTAAGATTAGATTTCAAGAATTTTTTTTCCTCTATCAAAAAATCAGATTTTATTAAATATCTGAAAGACAGGAACCATATTCCCAATAGCTACCATGAATTTATTTGTGATATAACTTTTAAAGACGACGCTTTAACAGAAAGAGATTTTTCTTTACCAATAGGGTCTAGCAGTTCTCCAGTTATTTCAAATATTTTACTTTATAATTTTGATGAACGCATATCAGAGTATTGTCGTTCAATGAATATCACCTATACAAGATATGCTGATGATCTCACTTTTTCTCATAATGAGCCGGGTAAATTATGTAATGTAAAAAACAAAGTTCTGAAGATTTTAGAAGAATTGCCTTATCCATCGAACCTACAAATTAACAACAGAAAGACTTTACATATGTCAAAAAAAGGCCGAAGAATAATTACAGGTTTATTTATCACTCCTTCCGGAACAATTTCTATAGGGAGAACTAAAAAAAGTTATATTAAAAAACTCTTAAGAGATTATAAAAAAGAGAAAAATGAAGAAAAAACCTCACATATCCAAGGGTACTTATTATTTATAAAAGATGTGGAGAAAGAGTTTTGGAATCGTCTATATGATAAGTATGTAAGAAATGAAAAGGATTCTTCAGAGTCTTCGAAATTTCACACTCTCTTTTGTGAAATGAAAAAATTTGAATGAATCTTTGCTTGCTGATCCAGCTCTCAGTTCCTGATATTTGTACTGTGCTCACCCTGTCGACCCTGATTTGGCTCTTCTTTCATGCCCTAAAGGCCTGTAAAACAGCCTTGGAGGGCCACAAAACCAATGTTAAGTTTTTCATTTTATTGCCCTCCTTTGTTGTTTTTAGCCATTTAATTCTTTTCTTTTTCTTTACACAAAAATGCAAGCATCTGGTGTAAATTAAACAAATACCCTATAGCTATATTTACTAAATATACCGTTATCATCCCTGTAACACCTATAAAACAACAACCAACAATAAAAAGAACGATAGAAAAAATAATTTTCACTTTAAACCTCCGTATTTTTGTTAATCCTTGGCCTTTCTCTGGGCCTTATACTATATCTGATCGGTACGGATCCGGATGAAACTTTAATTTATTTTGAATTAAAGGGCCTTGCCCCTTACTGTCGTGCCTGTGCCTTTGAACTTGATAGTAATGATGAGGATGGGGAAGGGAGAAAAGTTTGCCGGTGAGGGTCCAAGCCCTGCCACGCAGAAAGTGTCTGCTCTGCCGCTATGCTGTTGTGCAACGGCACCGCGTCCCCTTTTTACCGGGCGGGCGAACTGGTTAGGTGCCTCGATCGGAGAAACTTACTTCGTCTTGCAACCCGCTTTGCGGGCGTCCCGAATAAGGCAAACCTTTTCTCCCTTCTCTGTTGTGCCGTGCCCCTGTTGTGGCCTTGATGTGTGCAGGCAACTGAAATGTTTGTGGAAAAACGGTAGTAGTAACCTCGACCTGGGCCTCGGAACTGTAGATGATCTTGACGGCTGTGCCTGATGTTTGCAGGCAACTGAAATGTTTGTGGCAAAACAGCAGTGCCTCAGCTTGGACCTTGGAACTGTAAATGATCTTGACGGTTGTGTAGAGCCATAATTTTAGGGCTGTTGTGCATGCGTTATGTTTGTCGTAGGTTCTATTCATTCGTTTTCGGTCTTGACGACAGTGCAACACCGCCTGTCGCCCCTGTAGAGTAATATCCCTTGCCTCAGTTAAATTCATTATAAGGAAGATAAATGAAAAAAACCTGTTCATATTGTGATAAAGAGTTTGAATCGCGAAGCATAAAGCACGATATCTGTGGTGATCGTTCATGCAGGCTTGTAAAAAGACGTGCGAGGAAGGCAGAGAGAAGACCTGAAATTCAGGAAAAACCTTGTGTAGTTTGTAAAGGTTTGTTTAAACCGAAGCATCCCAACCAGATCTTATGTAATGTAAAAAGAAAGAATTGCGAACGGATATGGGAGAGAAAGCAAGAGAAAAAAAGAAAAGATGCTAAAAAACAGATCTCTAAAAGAAACTCTGCTAATTTAAACAAAGTGAATAGGCATCAATGGCAGTGGCTTATTTTACGTGCTCTTCATCATGAGCATGGAAAGCCTAATTTTAACAAGACCAGTGATGGAACTATTGACGGATGGTTTAAGGAAGCAGTTGTTCAGGTTAAGTTGTTGGAAAAGGGAAATAAATTGGGCCTTAGACAATTCAAGGAATTCCATTCGGCTTTACATAAATCTTCTAAACGAGCGGGTTTTTATGTGACTAATAACGGTTACACGAAACCTGTCGAAAAAGAGGCCCAAAAATGGAAAGCAGATGGTATTGATATTCAGCTCCTTACCTTAGATGATGTTATAAAGCACAATTTTAGAGAACCTAAGATTACATAGTAGCCCCTTAAGTGTGGTTGAAATGGACTCAATTCTCACAATCAAGAACCATTTTTCAGCTTTTTAATTTCCTCAACAGGCAAACCTGTCACTTCTGCAATAAAGGCCATATTTGCTGATTTTTTCAGCATATTGAGCACCACTTCCTGCACTCCTTCCTGTCGGCCTTCTCGCAGGCCTTTCCGGATGCCCTTTTGCATGCCTTCTTGTCGGCTCTTTTTACAAGCTTCATCCACTGTTTGTTCAAATAGTGTCATAACCCTTTCCTCCTTGTTCTCTATTGTTTTCTCCTCTATATCCTCCAACAAATTCCAACTGAAAGTCGGATCAGGGGAAGGCCTTGGGTTTGAAGTTGGTTTTGTTGATGATGTGGGCACTGTCCCCAGTGGCTTTTATCACAAACAGGCCCTGCTCTTCTGCAAAAGATATTGCCTTGTCCTCACTCTTTAAATAAGCCACTGCCCCATAAAGAACACGCTTTTTATGATCCGGAAAATAACTTTTAAAATCCTTGAGATATTGGTCCAAAAACTGTTGAATACTTTTTTGGCTCAGTGTGGTTTTCACCTCCACCAACACCACTTCCTTTCCATTGACGACTATAATGTCAAACTCCTTTTGTCCAATAACTTCCCCTTTTTCGTTGAGTATATCTCTTTTCACATTGGGGGAAGTATGCAGGACCTGGATACCTCTTTCTCTTAAAAGTTTTGACAGCTTGCCTTCCACCAGGGACTCCACAAACCGGCCCCAACGTTCATTAAATCCACTGCCGATTTTGTCTATGGTCCGCTCCAGCTTGGCTATTTTTTTGTCCGTTTCTTTCATTTGCCGGTCTGTTTGTTTTTGGCTTTCGCGAAGTTCCTTTATACCCTGACTGTTTTCTTTCACTTTTCTGTCTGTTTCTTTCATTTGCAGGCTGGTTTCTTTTATTTTTCTGTCCGTTTCTTTCATTTGCAGGCTGGTTTCTTTCAGAATACGGCGAATTTCCTCAAAAGAGGGAGCTTGTTGTTGGCTGTTGCTCATAATTTTACTCCTTTTGGAGAGGCTTAAGTTTGGTGAATTTGAATAATACGGTTTTTTTTTGTAAAAAGCAAGCCTTTTTTTAAGTGATTGCTGATACATTTTAGGCCAGTCTAAACAAGATTGAATCAGTGTGTCAACAGGTTTGGACCTGATATGAGGGGGAAGGGAGAAAAGTTTGCCGGTGAGGGTCCAAGCCCTGCCACGCAGAAAGTATCTGCTTTGCCATTCACTGACAGAATCAAGAACCATTTTTCAGCTTTTTAATTTCTTCAACAGGCAAACCTGTCACTTCTGCAATAAAGGCCATATTTGCTGATTTTTTCAGCATATTTAACACAACTTCCTGCTTTTCTTCCTGCCGACCTTCCTGCCGACCTTCCTGCATGCCTTCTTGTCGGCTCTTTTTACAAGCTTCATCCACTGTTTGTTCAAATAGTGTCATAACCCTTTCCTCCTTGTTCTCTATTGTTTTCTCCTCTATATCCTCCAACAAATTCCAACTGAAAGTCGGATCATGTCTTTGAATATAAGCCCCTGCTTTCTTCAGCAAAAACTTCCTCTCCTCAAAACTTATGTCCCGGCTCAAAGCAAACAACTCACGCACCTTCGTCTTATCCACCCGCCATATATGCTGTAATATAAACAAAGCCGGATAAGATGTCAAGCCTTCTGCCCCTTTTTTTAAGTCCAAAGCCGAGATATTCAGCAAACGAGGTCGAAAATTCATCACATTCTCCCCAAATTTATCCTTTAACTCCTTGGTCCAGTTCAAACGGGCTTGAAACTCCAGTGGACTTTTCCACTCCCTGTCCTTTCCCTGATAAACCAAAATGGGCAAAACAGGAGGCAGGCCAAGAGCTTTTTTGGAACCTGAACCATCAGCCTTATTCTCATATATGCCTGTCTGATAGCTCAGCATTTGAATCAGAGCTTTGGGGTCCTGCCGGCTCTTGTGCTCCAACAGAAATAACAATGTAACCCTTTCTTTCAAGTCTTTGAGCTGAACAGAGAACTGCAGGTCGGTGCGTTTTTCCTGGCCTTTTTTATTGATGAAAGTGGTGGCCTCGGACCTGAGGGTGGTCCAGTCAAAGAGCTCGAACTCAACCTTGGTGAGGATGAGGCGAAAGAGGTCCAGGGCGTATTTGAGGTGAGAGAAGACCTCTTTAAAAAAGCTGTCGTGAATAAAAGATTTACTCATAAGGGGATAATGGCATAGATGAGAGACTTTGTCCAACAATTTTAAGAATTCTCTGTAATTTGGGAATTTAGGCCTGCCCCTTGCTGTTTGCATACGCCGGAAGTGTTTGTGAAAAACCAGCAGTGCCTTGGATCCGGGCCTCGGGCCTTACAGTCTGTCATTCCCGCGAAAGCGGGAATCCAGACCTTTTCCTCTGCTCAGAGGACCTTGCCCCTGCTATGGTGTCGTGCTCACCCTGTGTCGGTCTTGATTTGGCTCTTATTTCAAGCTCCAAAAGCTCATAAAACGACCTCAGAAGGCCACAAAGTGGCTGGCAATGGGCCACAAAAAAGGTTTTTTTATGCTCCATGTTTTTTATGCTTGACAGCCCTGGATGAACAAGGTATATTAAGGATAAAGCATTAACCAATATTAAGAAGGAGGGAAGGTATGACAGAACATGACAGCAAGGTTATTGAAAAAATACAGGCTGATTTTTCTGCTTTTAAAGTTGATATACAACATCAACTGGAAAGGATGCAAACAGCCATAGAGAAAAAGCAAACAGCAGGTTTTTTAAAGCTTGGTTCTGTGTTGGTGTCTACTATTGTAGTGACATTGTCCTCTCTTGCTTTTATTTTTGCTTATATTTTTGACTATAAGCTTAACATCACTAACGATTACAACCAATCTCGATTTGAAAGGCTGGAACACATAGTCACATTTTCAAGTAAAACGAATTCGAATCCAGCAAAAAAACTACAACAAAAAGGGGAGAGTATTCAGAGAACACCTATAAGAAAAAAAGCAGTTAAACCCAAAAGAAAAATCAACAACGAGGCTGTCTTGACTTCAGATACTGAAAAACAAGAATAATGAAAGAAGGGAACATGGCACAAACACAAACAGACAACAAAATTGAAGATAAACTGGAATTGATAACAGCTCACATTAAACATTTGGGTAATAAGATAGGTGGTGAGTTGGCCCTCAGCCCCTGCTGTTGTGTATGTGCCCCCTCAAGAACCATTTTTCAGCTTTTTAATTTCTTCAACAGGCAAACCTGTCACTTTGCAGATAAGGCTGGTATCCAAACGACTTTTCAGCATATTTAACACAACTTCCTGCTTTTCTTCCTGTCGGCCTTCCTGTCGGCCTTTTTCTATACCGTCCAACTGTCCCAGCTTTCAACCCTCTTGTTTCGCCTCATCCAATGAATATTGTAATGGTGGCATAATTTTACCCTCCTTTTCTTTTTTGTTTTGATCCATCTCCTCCACTATCCTCCAACTGAAAGTCGGATCAGGGGAAGGCCTTGGGTTTGAAGTTGGCTTTGTTGATGATGTGAGCACTGTCTCCAGTGGCTTTTATCACAAACAAGCCCTGCTCTTCTGCAAAAGATTTTGCCTTGTCCTCACTCTTTAAATAAGCCACTGCTCCATAAAGAGTACGTTTTTTATGATCCGGAAAATACTTCTTAAAATCCTTGAGATGCTGGTCCAAAAACTGTTGAACATTTTTGTGGTTAAGGGTGGTCTTTACTTCCACCAACACCACTTCCTTTCCATTGACGACTATAATGTCAAACTCCTTTTGTCCAATAACTTCCCCTTTTTCGTTGAGTATATCTCTTGTCACATTAGGGGAAGTATGCAGGACCTGGATACCTCTTTCTCTTAAAAGTTTTGACAGCTTGCCTTCCACCAGGGACTCCACAAACCGACCCCAGCGTTCATTAAATCCACTGCCGATTTTGTCTATGGTCCGCTCCAGCTTGGCTATCTTTTTGTCCGTTTCTTTCATTTGCAGGTCTGTTTGCCTTTGGCTTTCGCGAAGTTCCTTCATACCCTGGCTGTTCTCTTTCTGGATTTGACGGATTTCCTCAAAAGAGGGGGCTTGTTGTTGGCTGTTGCTCATAATTTTACTCCTTTTGGAGAGGCTTAAGTTTGGTGAATTTGAATAATACGGTTTTTTTTTGTAAAAAGCAAGCCTTTTTTTCAGTGATTACTGATAAATTTTAGGCCAGCATAAACAAAATTGAATCAGTGTGTCAACAGGTTTGGACCTGATAAGAGGGAAGGGAGAAAAGTTTGCCGATGAGGGTCCACCTATGGAGTCACATTTGGGGCTTTATCCCACCTGTGGGGAGCATATTTGAGATAAAGTGTGTAAAATTTTCACACTTTTATCCCACCGGTGGGGAGAAATAAAAAAAATGTTTGTGTTTTTGCTTTTTTATGTATAATGCCATTCCATAATGAACTCGAATTGGATCAACCGCTTTTCATTGAAACTTTGGACAGCAAACAAAACCCGGCTGTCCAACAGAGGACAAAAGGGCCTTGCTCAGCCGTGGGCGAGGGGCTTTACCCGGCTGTCCAACAGAGGACAAAAGGGCCTTGCTCAGCTGTGGGTGAGGGGCCTGGTTCGGTTTCTTAAACGGCCCTTTCGCTTGAGGACCCTCAGAGCCTTAAGCCCTGTTTTGCGATTTATTATCTGTGTTCAGCTGGTTCTTTACCCTGTTTATTCTTTTCCCCAGCCCCCCACAACAGACCTCCCTTTGCCCAAAGATTCTGTTGTTCTTGATAAACATCTCAGCCGAAGTTTTTTAAAAGGGCAGGTGGAGACAGCAGAGGGATTCAATAAAAAAGTGGAATCCCTCATGGAACATATTTTTGGGCCCCACACCCCTTCAGAACATTATAAAGATCATCCTTTGGATTTTTATTCCCTCATTCACCAGAAAGTGGAGCAAAGCACAGCTGGATTTTGGGAAAGAAATTACGCCCTTTATAAGGAAACAAAGTGGGCTTTTGGGCAAGCCGGCAAAGGTTTAAAGAGAACAGGTTCAGCTTTAAGGGATGAAGCTGGTGTGATGAAGGAGGGTGTTGGTGTTGCCCTCCTGCGTGATTCTGCAAGTTATCCTGATTGGAGGAAAACAGGTGAGGTTTTAAGGCACTCAGGGAAGGCTTTAAAGAATGAAGCTGGTTTGATGAAGGATGGTGCTGTTATGATGAAGGATGGTGCTGTTGCCCTCCTGCGTGATTCTGCGAATTTTTCAAGAAGAACAGGTGAGGGTTTGAGGAAAACAGGTGAGAGCTTAAAGAAAATCAATCCCTTCAATAAACAGAAAATACAAGATCAGATAGAACAGGCAGGGGAATATGGGCTGGCTTTATTTGATTCCGGGGATGGATATGCTCAGCAGGAAGAAGAAAGGAGAGAGCAATTGGCTCAGGAGGAAGAAAGGAGAGAGCAATTGGCTCAGGAGGAGCAGAGGGAGGGGCGATTGGTGGAACAAAGCCAAGAGGAACCACAAAACCAGATAGAACAAGCTGAGGAATCAAAGGAGCAGGATCAAAGCCCCCCAAAGCCCACCAAGCCTTTTTTCACAGAAATAAATCCGGAAAACCTGGTGGTTAATATTACAAGCCCTCTTCCAGAAGGTTCTTTGTTGGAACAGAGTGCCGATTCCAAAGAGATCACATGGGGCCGGATTAACAGTCAGGGGGATAAAATCACGGGGCTTTTTCCCCGGCCCTCCCCACCCTATTTGGATGTGGAAACTTATGCCGGAAGGAGCTATGCCGTGCCGGAGGAGGAAAGACTTTATTCCTTTAATATCAGTTATCAGGGGCAGGTTTTGCATCGTTTTTCCAATAACATTCAATGGATAAGTTTTTTGGGGCCTTACCTGGTTTTTATGGAGCCTTCCCGTGTTTATGAAAAAAAGGCGGAGCTTTCTTTTATTGATTTGGCTTACTTTCATTCGGCGATAGGGAAAACTGCTTTACCGGTGTTTCATATTCCCATTGCCTTAAAATCGAAAAAACAAAGATCTGCTCTCTTTCATCCTGCAGAGATAGATATAAGGTCAGAGAGCCTTGTTCTTACAGGCCAAAACGGCCATACGGAAACTTTTACGCAGAAACAGATTTCAGATTTGAGCCATATTCAACAGGTGAGCTTTAATGTGCTGGTTTCCATGTTGAGTGCGAAAAGGTATGAGCGGGACATGGTGCCTTTTCTGCAGGAGATAGTGAACACACTGGAGAGCACACTCAGAGAACAGGAAAAAACAATCCCCGACAACAACACAGCTGTGGCAGGCACTAAAAAAATGGATCAACAATCCAAAGCCATTTTAAGGCGGGTGTCGGTGGAAATTTTGAACAACCGGGTGGATTTGGGATCTCCAAGCCACCACACCGGCCACTATGGTGCTCTCAAGGCGACTCAACACAGGATAAAACCTGTTGTGGATAACAGGGAGGCCCTTTTGTCTGCTATCACAAAGGCGGAGGAGGCACGAGGGAACGCCGAGCGACCCGACCCGGAAACAGAGCGGGTGCTGGAAGAAAGCCGCCAAAAACTGGCCCAGCTCAAAATCAATAATTTGGATACGGAGACTTACCACAGATCCATTTCACATTTGGAAAAAGATCAGCAATTTCAACAGGCTTTAGGTGCCTTAAAGGAGGCCAAGTTTGGAAGACGCAAGTTGGGGGACAGATTAAAAGCCCTTTGGGTTTACCTGACTTTGCCTCAGCCCCTGGGTGCACCCAAAATTCAGCAGGCTTTGGGGCTTATGGCAGGATCGGTCCGAAAAACAGAGAGGGTGGAGGATCGTTTTTTGATGTTTGAAGAGGGTTTGAAACAGGCCCTGGCCCATCCCAAAACCCGGTTGGTGGGTCTTGCTGTTTTGGCAGGCATGGGTGGCTTTGTGGCACCGGAGGTGGCGGACTTTTTTAAAGGTATTTTTCAATTCACAGGCAGAAATATGGGCGTGTGGGGTGTGGCTCTTGGGGATATGATGACACAATACCTCCCTGCCTTTGTCAACCCGGCGGAATGGAGCCGGGCTTATGTGCAGGAGGGAAAATTGGGGCCGACTGTTATGGGTGTCGGTTCTCTTATGACAGCCTGTATTCTGGCCTATTATGTATTTCACTTTCCGATTAATTTAAAAAAGTTTGTTGATTACCTGAGGACAGAAAAACACAGTCATCATCAAAACGAGGCCCGGTTTTATATAAACCGTCTGTTTTCTCTTTCCCATTTCAGGGATTTTATTCAGCGGATGGAAAAACAATATTACCGGGACTTATCGATGGGGGAATTTAAAAAGCTGGGTTTGCCTGTTGGTTTTGCTTTTCCGAATGGAGACAAAGTGGACTCCGTTTTTCAGACCTTTGAACAGGTGTCTGCCATTATGGAGGATTATAAAAATTCCAATTTCACTCTTTACCTGCGGGTGAATATCAATGAGGGGGAGGAAAGTTTGTTATTGTCCACTGAAAGGGCCGGGCGTCAAAAACAGGCTTTCACTTTGGACATTATTCCTCACCCGGAAGAGAGAAGTCAACGTGCCTTTTTTTTAAAAGAGGGTTACTTGTCAGATATGTTTGAGGATGGCCAATTGGTGGATAATGTTTCTTTTGAACTGAGCGGGAAAAGAGGAGGGGAACAAACGGCTTTCTTATATAAAGGCTTTTTTAAGAGGATGTCTTTTACACAAGAGGAAATGATGGGTTTGCAATCAGCCCTGACAGGAACTCAATATCAACAAATTTATGACAGATTTCTGATAGATCCTCTGAGTCAAAAAGCAGAGCAAATAGCAGAGCAAAAAGAGATAAAAGAGTTGTCTTTTCCTGGTAAAATAAGCGATAAAATAAAAAAGCTCTCTGCCAACTTGAGAGCTTTAAGGATTTTTATATTGAGCAACCCCACCTTTAACAACACACAAAAGGTTTTCAACAAAGGGTGGAATAATTGGTTTATGCTGAGGACCCTCTGGTATAATGTGTTTTATCCTCATCGGCTGGCCACTTTGATATTTTTACCCAATTATTTTCGCATGGCTTATGGTGAAAAACATAATCCCACCTCCTGGAATGGAGGGAACCGCCCATTGTTGAAGAACTTGGGTCACAGGTTTTATCCCTCCGGGCGGGAGTATCTGTCCGCTCTCAAAGAATTTGAACAACAAATTATCCCCATTGAGAGAATGTATCTCACAGCCTCAGCGAAACAAGCTTATCTTGTGGCTCTTCAAAATGCACTGCAGGGGGAAAGTTATGACGCCCTCCTGCAGGCCGGTCTTCAAAAAAGGACAGGGAATTTTGGTTTTCTTCCATCGGATGACCTGACAGACAAGCAAATAGCGGAACTGGATTTCAGGGATCCCAGCGTATCAGAAGTTTATCAGGCTGTTGTCAGTGGCACCGGCCAGTCAAAAGACAAGTTAAAACGAAGCCAATCTTTTTATATAGAGTTGGTTCAAAACAAATTGTTTGAAGAGAGTATGCGCTCTTACATTCAGGAGCAATATGGCCTGACGGGTGAGATGTCCAAAAGGGAAATATTAAATCAAATAAAATCAGCAATACAGGCAGGGGAGGTGCCGGAATTAAGAACAGAAACAATGCAGGAAGTTCAGGAAAGAGTTCGCCTGATTGCCAAGGAAAAAAATGTGGCAGAGGTGGTAAGAAATAACATGGAGAGCTGGCATAAAGGGCTTTTGGAAAAACTCAGTATCAAACATAAAAAAGTGATGAGAAATATGTTGAACCCATATAAGAGTATTCCCATGGAAAGATACCATGTCAGTAACATCCTGGGCAAAGATGCAGAGGCCATGGCACGGGCCAGCCGGTATGCCGGGGTCCGGTTTTTGGTGGACGCCCCTCTTGAGTTGCTGATACTTTTACTTATGATGGCGGGAGTGACAGAAGGCATTTTAAAGCCCCTTTACTCTGAGGCTTTTAGTGAGAGGGCTTTTTTCTATATGTCTGTTTATCTCCTGTGGTCTGGGTTTTTCACTGGTTATCTGATCCAGATGCTGAGTGCCGCCTGGGACAAATTATATATAGACGCCCGGCAGGGCTTTGAAAACCCTTATGGTCGGCTCCCGAAGAAAGAGGACCTGAAGAAACGGTTTGCGGCGGTGAGGTATTTTTTCAACAACTCTCATAGTTTTGGCAAACAGGACGCTGATCTGAAACAAAACACCCTTTGGGAAAACTATAAATTTGGATACAGGATTATTTTAAGCAATATTCCCGCTTCCATCCCCACCTTTATGCTTACAATGGTTCCCTTTATGGGCCGTTTTGATGTAGAGGTTTATGTAGGGGGTATGTTCTTTTTTGTTCTGCTTCCTATTCTGGC
Source organism: Bdellovibrionales bacterium (assembly GCA_965242635.1). Lineage (GTDB taxonomy): Bacteria > Bdellovibrionota > Bdellovibrionia > Bdellovibrionales > UBA1609 > JANQSP01. Next base: position 132,274 of record OZ251471.1, read on the forward strand.
CCTGGACTTTAAAATAGAAAAGCTTTATGAAATATCAGCGGGCTATGCCTCCCGGCATTTGATGAAGTTGGGGGTGGATGTTGAAAAGTTTTTGCATCATCCGGTGGTTCGTCAGATTTTACTCAAAGACGCTTTTAAAGACAGGATCCGGTTCAACCTCATCAATGCTTTGACTATTAATAATTTGTTGGGCAATGGTTCTGTTATACTGGAGAATATGAGTGCTTTTCCCGGTTCCCGTGTGATCCATCGGGCCTTTTTTGCGGAAGGGCATATTATAACAGAGTATTGGGATAAATTGACAGAACAGACATCCAAAATGTTTTCTGGTGTGAGTGATTTTTGCAAAAAAGCTTTCACCAACAGGAGGCTGGACGATTTATAGAGGGAGTTTAAAGTGAAAAAATTGATTTTTATATGCTTGTGTTTTTTTGTCATTGTGGCTTGTTCCCGCCCCTCTGGGGATTCGGGGGCAAAAGATCCAAAACCCAGAGATCCAGTTTCTGAGGAGACACCGGAAACCCAAACTCCTGCTGGAGATGGGACAGCGGAGCCATTGGCCACAACTCCTGTTCATGAGGGGATACCGGAAACCCAAACTCCTGCTGAACCGGCCTTGCCTGATTCTTCCCAAGGGTCAGAGTCGGCAATCTCATTGGCCGGCCAGCCTCTTGTCACTGTTCCATTGGAACCCTCTCCTGTTGCGTCTGCCAGCCTTGTTGCCGAAAGTGACAAAAGTTCCCCGGCTGTTCAACAGTCTGAAGGGCTTGTGGCCATGGAACAAGGGGCAGGTTCTGTTTCTGCTGGAGCTGTCATTTTTCCTGCAGAGCCTGTTCTTTCCCCTTCCGTTCTTCCAACCACGCTTCCCTCCAACACAGGAATCAACGACAGAAAGCCTTGTGAGGGTCGTGTGCAAGAGCTGTTAAAACACCCTTATTGCCAGGTCCCGGATTGGCTGGCGAAAGCCACAGTCCGGGAGGAGACGGTGTTGATCACAGAAGAGGGAAAAGTAATATGGAAAGATGGTGTGTGGGGTTTTGGTACCTGGAGAGGGCATATATGGAAAAATGGCTGGTGGAAGGGTGGCACTTTTTACGGTGGGGTGTGGGAAAATGGGACATGGGAGATAGGGGACTGGCGAGGCCATATCTGGTATAACGGAACATGGATAAAAGGGGAGTGGCAAACGGGTATATGGAAACAGGGGGTGTGGAAAAACGGCACATTCCGAAGGGGGATATGGACAGAGGGCGTATGGGAATTTGGAGGCATGCACTACAGTATATGGGAAAATGGTCAGTTTTTGGGTGGAGGTTTTACCCGCAGTGTGTGGCATACCGGTATTTTTAAGGCAGAGTATTGGATAGACAGCCTTTGGAAATATGGTGAGTTTGATGGGGGTGAATCTGCTCACTTTTATTCCGGGACATGGGAAAATGGAATATTCCTGAGTGGGCATTTTAGTGGCTGGTGGAAAAATGGTATTTTCCGGGGTGGTATATGGTATGGGGACAATGACAATATATGGGATTGTGGTATTTTTTATGAAGACACCGCCCAATGGGGTTGGCCGGCCTGGATGGCCGAGCAGGAAAGAGTCAACAGCCCCGACTGTGATCTCTCTCTGGCGGGTCAGCCTCCAGCTTTTTTAACAGAGGAGCGTGTATACACTTTTGTTCCTGAACAGCAGATCTATCGTTGTGCAGACTGCCTGGAGCCCAAAAAGATATACGCTGTGAAACCCGGTTGCCGGGGCAGTATCAAAGAGTTGAGTTATAAGCCGGAGTGTGCTTTGCCTGAGTGGCTGAAACAAGCCAAAACAACGGCGGAGACCGTGGCCATGGCACAGGATAATACAGTGATATGGGAGGATGGGGTGTGGCACAGGGGGGTGTGGAAAGGTGGTATATGGAAACATGGCAGGTTTGCAAGGGGAATATGGGAAAAGGGGATTTGGGAGAACGGAATATGGGGCGACCATATCATCAGGGGCTTTGCCCAAGGCGACCTTTTGTGGGTGACCGGCACATGGAAGGGCGGGCTGTTTAAAGAGGGCCTTTGGATTGGGGGTGCATGGCGAGGGGGCTATCATATAGGGGGCCTCTGGGGTGGTGGCCAGTGGTTGGGTGGCCTGTGGGAAGGTGGTATATGGCATAGAGGAAAGCCCTCGCCTGAGGAGCTTAAGGAAGGGTTTTGGAATACGCTTTGGGAAGGGCTTTGGGAGTTGATAGATCTGTATGAGAGGCCTTTGGAATACACCTTGAATGAATATATTGTGGAGGAGGAGTGGTGGTTGGATGACAGATATATCCTGAAGGATATGTTGATAGAGGAGTTTAAAAAAGATCCGCAGTGGATGGTGCAGGTTCCGGAATTGAGAAAAGCTGTGGAAAAGAGAATACAGGTGGAAGAGGCCAAAAAACGCAAAGCCATTCATCAGCTGGACAACCACTATTCCCACTAAATGGTGGCAAGGTGAAGTAAAAAAACTCTTGTGTCCAAAGTTCGCCCCGTTTCGGGACGGAATACCTTGGACCCTCACGGCACGAACTTTGGACACAAGTGCTTGAGAAGATCATTTTTTGGTCCAGGGCATGGTCTCAGCTGGCATGGATCATCAGTGGCTGTTACTGTGGAAGGTTGGGGCTGGTTTGAAGGAGCTTGACAAGCACAGTGGTGGCAAGGTGAAGCAAAAAGAGGTTGACTTTTTGTTTGGGAGGGGTTATGGTGGATATATGGAATTTTTAAAGAAGATGAACCCTGTTTTTGTGTCGGTGATTGCTTTTTGTGCTCTTTTTGGGCTGACTTTGAGCCTTTTCCTCAATCCCATAAAGGAGGATATTGGTCAGTTGGAACGGGATATTCACAAATTGGAGCGGGATATACACAGATTGGAGGGTAATATACAGCAGGTTCGCACAGATCTGGGGGCGGACATCGATGAAGTCCACACAGAGCTGAAGGCGGACATCAATGAAGTTCGCACTGAGCTGAAGGCGGACATCAGTGAAGTCAGGAGAGAGTTTAATACCCACATGAATCGTATAGAGGGCAAATTGGATCTGCTGATTATGGGCAAAAAGCCTGCCCGCAAGCTCGCCGGTCAATCCTCATAAGTGGCTGTTACTGGTGGGGGTCGGGGCTGGTTGAATGTCACTTAATAAGAACAATGATAGCAAGGTGAAGCAAGAAGATGGCTTTTATTGTATTTGAGGGCTTGGATCATGCGGGCAAGAGCACTTTGATTGGGTCTTTGTCTCAAAAGTTACACAGTCGGGGTGTGGAGGATCTGGTGTTGACCAGAGAGCCTGGTGGCACTGCTTTGGGCGAGCAGATCAGAAACACGGTATTAAATCCTTATGGCGATTCCATTTCTCCGGAAACAGAAATTTTGTTGATATCGGCCAGTCGTCGGGATCATATTGAGAAGGTGATTCGTCCGGCTTTGTTGGAGGGCAAGTGGGTGTTTTGCGATCGTTTTTGGCCCAGCACATCGGCCTTTCAGGGGTCGGGGCGGGGCTTGAAGGAGGAGCAGGTGCAGTGGCTCAACCGTTTTGCTGTTCCGGAGGATATTGTGCCGGACCTGTTTGTTTTGTTGGATATGCCAGTGGCGGAGAAGGAGAAACGGAGTCATATCAAGGGGCATTCTTCGGATCGTTTTGAGATGCAAAATCGCCCTTTTCATCAAAGGGTGAGGGAGTGCTATTTATCTTTGGCCAAAGCGGGCCAAAACTGGCTTGTGTTAAATGCTCTTCTTTCTCCGGAGGAGTTGACAGAAAAAGTCTTAAAAGAATTTCAGACCCGGAAATGGCTGAGCACATAGTTATTGAATAGTCGGCCCTGAAAAACTCTTTTACTCAGCTCCACAGGCAAAAGTGGATGCTTGTTCAGGACGGAATACTACCACACTTTGTGTGCTTGGACCCTCACCGCTGACCCTTTTGCCTGTTGGCACATAAAAAGTTGCTCAGAAAAAAATGATCAGGAAAAAGAAAAAATAAATGAAAATCTGTGTAAATTTTACACAGGTAAAAGAAATAAAAAATATTATAGTGGATTTTTTTTGCTTTTTGTATTATGTAGCTTGTATGAAAACTTTTTTGTGTGTCGGTTGGCGACTATTGCCAGTCGGTTTGCTACTTTTTTATTGGGTTTTTATTTTTTCTTTGTTTGTTGGTTCTGCTTTTTCTTTTTCTGCCGTGAAAAAGAAGAAAGTTAGTGGACAAACAGGGTCGCCGGCTATTCAAAGCCCGATTGAGTCAGCCAAGCCGGTTGAACCTGCCAAGAAGAAAGCCGTCAGCAAGAAGACAACGAAAAAGACAGCGAAGAAAGCTGTCCGCAAAAAGAAAACAGCAAAAAAGGTGAAAAAACCAGAAAAAAAATTAGTGGAAAAGCCGGAGGAAAAGCCAACAACAGCACAAAGGACCACCAAAAAGCCTGCAAAAAAGGTGGCGAAAAAAGTAGCAAAAAAGACAGCGAAGGAGGCAGAGTCGCCGGTCCGTGAGAGCACAGCTGAACCAGCCAAGCCAGATGAATCAGCCAAGCCGGTTGAACCTGCCAAGAAGAAAGCCGTCAGCAAGAAGACAACGAAAAAGACAGTGAAGAAAACTGTCCGCAAAAAGAAGACAGCAAAAAAGACAGCGAAGGAGGCAGAGTCGCCGGTTCGTGAGAGCACAGCTGAACCGGCCAAGCCAGCTGAACCAGCCAAGTCAGCTGAACCGGCCAAGTCAGCCAAAAAGAAAACAGCTCGCAAAAAGAAAACAGCAAAAAAGGTAGCGAAGGAGGCAGAGTCGCCGGTTCGTGAGAGCACAGCTGAACCAGCCAAGCCAGATGAATTAGCCAAGCCAGCTGAACCAGCCAAGTCAGCCAAAAAGAAAACAGCCCGCAAAAAACCAGCAAAAAAGACAACGAAGAAAGTGGTCAAACAAGAACCTGATTCGGTTCAAGTCTCAGCCTCTTCCGGCGATCAAAGCACATCCACTTCAGCTCCTGTCTCTCCTCCCAAGCTACAAAGCTCAAGGAGAAAACAGGCAGACATAGGCATTCGGTTCCCCCGGCCACAGGAAGGCCATGTTGATGTTTTGGGGTTATTTATCAGACCCAATCCTTCAGGACAGAAAATATCTCTGGTCGATGACCGTTCTCATCAGGAGTCGAAAGAGGAGACAAGGGACTCCCGCCAGGGGCCGGACCATTCGAGGCCGGGCGATTCCACAGCTACGGGCGATTCCACAGCCACAGGCGATTCCACAGCCACAGGCGATTCCACAGCCACAGGCGATTCCACAGCCACAGGCGATTCCACAACCACAACAACATGGGTCAAGCCTGAATATCAGGATATACCTTCTCCTTTTTATTCTTTTAAAGACACTTCCCAGGCCCCTTCTTTGGAGAGCAAAGTGGAGCAGGTTGTTCCCCATTCGAATCGATTCACGCCGGATTTTATTGAGCAGGCCCTTTCTGCCTGGCCTTTGGACCGGGGCTTGCACTTTCAATCAGGGGTTTTGGCTTTGTCGGCTCCGGAAGTCCCTGAAACAATAACAGCTCCTCTGCATGTCAGAGTGGTGGGGGCTTTATCCGGCCACAATGAATTGAGCAAACAGAGGGCCTTGGAGTTTCTGGCTTATTATAAATCGTATTTTCCCAACTTTCCCAAAAATAACTATTACGATTCCATATATAATGATCCGGAGGTCCATGCACTTTTACAAACTGTTTTATTTGACCAAAACAGACCTGTTCGCCAAAAAGCCCTGACTGTGCTGGCTTTGGATCATATTCTGAAAATTCTTTCAAAAGATATAAGTGAACTTAAGTCTGCCAATGTGGCCGATCGGGAGAAATTAAAAGAAAAATGGTCCGATCATCCTGTAATCCAGCAGATTGTGATGAAGGAATCATTAAAATTCACCACCTTGAACAGTAGGGACGCTCTGACAGACAGAATGAATATGTATGCAGAACAGCTGATCCGGGCACACACCCTTGGTGCGAGAAATATTGTCCTGAACCAGTCGGAGGCCTTTCTTTCAGACTTAAAAGTTTTGAGCAGGGCACAAAAATCCCGGCCCGGCCACGACAGGTATATCGCACTTTATCTTAAGGGTTTTATGCAAATCATGAGTATGGCAACAAGCTCCCTGATAACAGAGACAAGGGTTAAGCAGTCCCTCAAAGGGCGGATACGGGCAAAAAAATCAGGTGCTGAAGAATATGACTATTACATTCCTGTTTATATGTTGAGATTTTTGCAGGCGGTTGCTCAGGACCCTCATCTGAGTGGGAGCACACGACAACAGGCGAGGGCCTTGCACGGGGAGATTTTGAAATCGGCCAACAGATATATCGGCAATCCTGTCATCAATGGGATTCTGGCTCTCAAAGACCGTGGTTTCTCCAGTTTAAAAACAGCTTGTGCCAAAGCTTTTGGTTCAAATCTTTAAGTCCCTCCGCCCCTCATAATCCCACCCGCCCTTTAGGCTCAGGTTCCAAAGGTCCTGGAGACCCACAGCAGGCCGGAGCACAAAACAAGCCCCATAAAAAAAGGGCGGATTTGCCTCAGTTTAAAAGTGATGGGGATGAGATGAACACAGGACACATACAGAAAAAGCCCACAGGCAAAAGGGAGCAAAAAGGCCTGCCCGGCCTCTATGTGGGACAGCAGAAAAAGGGCCTGATAGCCGAGCAGAAAAGCAAAGCAGAATAACAGGATCATTCGGACAAGGGCTTTTTTGGACAAGCCAGCCGAAAGTCCAATACCCAGCACAGCCACACTTTCCGGGAGGAGATGGAACAACAGGCTCAAACCCATGACCAGAGCGGTTTTGAAGTCCAGCATAGTGGCCCCGGCCAGCCTCAGGCCATCGAAAAAAGCACACAAAATCAGACAGGCCACAGCAGAACAGCCCGTGGAAGAGGGCAAAAGTCGCGAGCCGACCGGCAAAAGTCGCGAGCCGACCGGCAAAAGTCGCGAACCGGCCGGCTGAAAATGATAATGCATGTGCTCTTCCTGACAGGCTTTTTGCGGGGTGGGCCACAGCCGGTGGAGAAATTGGACACGCGGTAACAGGACCATCTCAGAAAAAGCATTGACCAAAAAGCCTGTCAGAATCAACAATAAGGCAGAATGCCAGGCGTCTGCCTCCAAAGCATGGGGCAGAAAGTCCAGCAGAATGAGAGGCAGGAGGGCCCCCGAACCAAAGGCTGTGATGGGCCATAAAGGCTTTTTGGTTTGCCGGTGAATAAAAAACATGGTGAGAGCCAAAATCAGGGCTGAGTAGCCCAGGGAAAGAGAAAAAAATAAAATGAAATTGCTCATTGTAAACAAACCTGACAGGAAAAAAATGGGAACAGGGGAGCTGTTTTTTCCGCCAGAATCGGGAAAAAAACAATCAAAAAAGCCTGAGCTTGGCCTTTTTTTTGGAAGATGTCAATTTTTTTTGCTCTTTTGTTTGTTTTTGCCGGCCGGGGCCGGGGCGGACAAAAAAAGTTTTGTTTGTGGATACAAGCCCGTGGTGGAGTATGTGAACAGCCTTATTTCCCTGGATCGGGCTTTGGTGGAATATTACAGGGCTAAAGTGGGCACAGGTGCCATAACACGGGTGGAGAGGGCCAAACTGGTTCGTGCTCTCATCCGATACCGCCTTTTGCCCATTAAGGAAGAGCAGGGAAGGTGCCGGTTTTACAGCTTCCTCTGTGTGGATCATCAGAGAAAGACCATTGAGGAGATGGCCTTGGAATATCTTCGAAAAAACCCCAATGGTCTGGCTTCCTGTTATATCCGCGATGGGGGCCGGGAGCGGGAAGTGGCTTTTATGAGCGACCTTTGCACTTCTGCCATCCAAAAAAGAATTCGCCCTGTTCCCTTTCCTTTGGGCATCGCACAGGCCGGGCTGGAATCGGCTTGGGGAAGTTCCTATTTTGCAAGGGAAGGCTATAACTTTTTTGGCGTGCAAACCATGTTTTCCTCTTCCGCACAGTCCAAAAGCAATGTTAAATGTATACCGGCCAGGCGCAACAACAAAAAATGCACCTACAAGTTTGACTCACCGGAGAACAGCTTTTTTATTTACAGTCAAATACTCAACTCTGCCGGGGCTTATGTCCGCTTGCGGGACATGAGATACCGGTCTGAACAGGCGAGGGACAGGCCCTGTGACACAGCCCTCAAAATGGTCGATGGTTTGGATTCTTATGCAGAAGATCCCAACTACAAGCAAAAAGTCCGGAGTGCCATCCGCCAGGTCTGCACCATGCTGGAAAGCTGTTAAAGTTCTTGAGAACAGGCAGAGGGGGCCAAAAAAATAGAGGACCAAAAAAAAACTTCTTCAGTCTGGACGGATGGGCAACAAGGCTTTAATATCGTTTTCATGGGTTAGGGGGATCCAGGGGGCTGGAAGGGGACCCCTCAGGGGAAATCAAAAAAGGGGGAAGACAATATGTATCAGGGCTTTTGGTTTTTACATGGTTTTTATGTGCATGAGGCCCACCGTCGCCTGCTGAAATATGGGCTTTTTGTTGTTTTGGGCACTTTTTTTCTGCTGGCCTGCCAAAGCCCCAATTTAAATGGCCAGAGCAGTAAGAAAAACACTTCCTCTTCACCGGACCTGACTAAGTCGACAGATCCGGTCCCTCCCAAAAAACCGTCCAAGGAATGTGATCTGAATTCCGGGTCGGCTGTGGTGTTGATGTATCACCGGTTTGACGCACCTTATGAAAGCACAAGCATCAGCATGGAGACTTTTGTCCAGCAGATGGAATTTTTTAAAACCGAAGGGTATCGTGTGGTGTCTTTAAAAGAATTGGTGTCTGCATTACAGAATCGTTCTCTTCCTTCGCATGGCAAGTGGGTGGCCCTCACCATCGATGATGCCTACAAGTCCTTTTTAAAAGCCCGGCCTGTTTTGGAAACATACCAATATCCTTACACAATTTTTGTGAACACAGAGGCGGTGGAAAAACAATATGCCTCTTCCATGACCTGGGAGGATTTGAAACAAATAGCGAGTTCCAGGTGGGGGACCCTGTCTGCACACTCTCATACGCATGGGCATCTTTTGACCATGACCCCGGAGCAAAGAAAAAAGGACATCTTATTGTCTGTGGAGCTGATTCATAAAAACACGGGTGTTTTGCCGGAGTTTTTTTCTTACCCTTTTGGGGAAGTGAGCCAGGCCTTTTTGGAGGAAATCAAAGGCTTTCGTTTTGAGGGGCGGGAGCTTTTTTTGGCGGGCTTTGCCACGCAGTCTGGGCCAGTTGGTTGTTCTTCCGATATATTTTCCCTTCCCCGTTTTGCCATGAACGAAAAGTATGGCACAGTGGATGATTTGTTTAAAATCAAAATCCAAAGCCGTCATCTGCCTGTGTATGATTATCATCCCAGGAACAAGGCTTTGTGTCTGAAGGAAAAAAGGGATAAAATTTACTTTTCCACCCTGCCTGATATAGATCTCAGTCGTATGCAGTGTTACTCCAACAGAGGCCATAATTTAAATGTTTCGGCTGGCAAGGGCATGGTGACTGTGTCTCTCGATCGCCCTTTGGGCTTTGGTGTGGAAGATCCGGTGGATGTGAGGGAGCGGATTAACTGCACTGTTGGGGACAAAAAAGGCCGGTATTTTTGGTATGGACGGGAGTTTGCCCTCCTTAAGGATTCGGAGGAATGCAAATTTTAGAGGGGCGAATCTTTCCCTGCTGGCAGAGCCTGCCCCGCGGGTGGAACTTGCCCTGCTGGCAGAACCCGTGGGGCTGGCAGAAGCTTGTCCCGGTGGCGGAATCTGTGGGGTAACTCTGCCTGCCTCGCTGGTAAAAAACCTGCTTTTACGGGCAGAATCCTCCTCGGTGGCAAAAATTTGAAAAAAATTAAAGTTTCTTGGTGGTCCAGATCAATGTTTTGAGAGGCTGGTTTGTGCGACCGCATGCTGGTCCTCTCATTTTTTTCGTCGCAAAAAATTATCAATTCCCCCGACCGGCGACAGGAGGCAAGCTTTCTTAAAAATAAGCTGGCCAGCCACCACCATATCAAGAGCCATTTTTCAGCTTTTTGATCTCTGCTGTGGAAAGGCCTGTCACTTTACAGATGAGGCTGGTATCCAAGCGACTTTTCAGCATGTTTAAAGCCACAGTTTGCAGGCCTTCTTTTCGGCCTTCTTTCCGGCCTTTTTGCATGCCTTTATGTATGCCTTTTTCCTGTGCTTCATCCAATGAATACTGCAATACTGGAGTCATAATCCTTCCTCCCTTTCTTTTTATTGTTTTAATCTCCACAGTCCGCAACATCTTCCAACTGAAGTTTCGATCATATCTCCGCATATAGTCCACAGCCCGGCCAACCAAAGCCTCCCTCTCCTCATGGCTCAGCTCCTGCCCCAAAATAAAAAGCTTGCGGACTTTGGCCTCATCCAACCGCCATATATGCTTTAAAGTAAACAAAACAGGCCGGGATGTCAAGCCCTTTGTGTCTTTTTCCATATCCAAATCCGGCCTTGTGCATCAAAAAAGGAGCTAAGCTCACAGGTGAGGCTGTTCCAGTCAAAGAGCTTGAATTCCCTTTTTGTCAGGATGAGGCGAAAGATGTCCAGAGCGTACTTTTTTTGCGAAAAAATCTCTCTGAAAAAGAGGTCATGAATAAAGGTTTTGATTTTTTTGAGTTTGGCCATTCTTGGATAGTGGCATGAATCTGGTGCTTTGTCCAATCATTTTGTGGCTATTTTGCAGATCAAGAGCCATTTTTCAGCTTTTTAATCTCTGCTGTGGAAAGGCCTGTCACTTTACAGATAAGGCTGGTATCCAAGCGACTCTTCAGCATATTGAGCACCACTTGTTGTCGCTCCTGTTGCATGCCTTTTTGGATACCGTCTTGTTGTCCTTTTTGCCAGCCTTCCTGCCGGCCCTCTTCCTTTATATGTTCTCTGATGTCCATATATCCTCCTTTTGTAAATATACCCTCTTTAACAGCTGAATTCTCCAGCCTGTCCCATAAAGCTTGTGTCATCCCAGGCACCACGGACCACAAATAATCACCCAAACTCAATACCAAGCTGTCGCCCCTGTCCCCAGTCCATGTGTCAAACAAAGAAATTAGCTCTTTCAGCTCCCCCTCATCCGCCTTTAAATCCCAGGCCCTCCCCAAAGCATTTAAAAAACCTCGGCTCTCAATGTTTTTGTTCTCAATGGCTTTGGTCACCTCTTCCGTGTGCGTGTCCAATACCCACAACCCATAGTTTAACATCTTTTGTCTCAAAAACAAAGGAATTTTTGCAGAATCAGCCGGGCAGAAGCTTGTCCCGGTGGCGGAATCTGTGGGGTAACTCTGCCTGCCTCGCTGGTAAAAAGCCTGCTTTTACGGGCAGAATCCGCCTCGGTGGTAAAAATTTGAAAAAAAAAGCTAAAGAGACTTGCCAAAGGTTTCATAATGTTCCGCGTTTTGGATTTCGTTTCGGCAGGAAAACAAAAAATGATCAAAAACCAAAGTGGAATCCACATGCCCTTTCAGGTCCCGCTCCATCTGAATGGTTTTTTGAAAAAAAAGATCCAAAAGATTCGGACGAATGGGAGTGAGAAAATCCAAAACCTCTCCATCAAGTTGAGTGCCTGTCGGAACTGGCTCCATAACATCTCCCTCCGGTTGAGTGTCTGAAGAAACAGGCCCCACCTGTCTCAGGCGGGCCTCCCTCAAAGCTTTTTGCCAACAGTGACAGACAAACAGGGCCTGCTCCCGATCTTTAACCAAAAGGGTTAGCTCCTTCAAAGAGCAAAGCTCCTGCTTTGGGCTGATTTGTCTTAAAAGCTGAAGGGCCTTTTTTGTCTCCTCTTTTTTCTCCCTCCATTTTTCCAACTCACTCAAGCTCCCCTGGGAAACAGAAACCAGCCATCGATCTTCCTGTTCCTCCACCTGTTGGTTGGCGACTTGCCTGTTGGTTGGCGACTTGCCTGTTGGTTGGCGACTTGCCTGCCCGGCCTGTATTTCTGTCTTTTGTTCTTTTGCCTTTGTTTGTTTCAGAACAGAAAGTATTTCTTCCGGTGAAAGAGGGGCAAAGCGAAGTATTTGTGTCCGGGAGCGGATGGTCACCGGCAAACCGGACACAGAAGAGGATATGAGAATGAAATACACTTTATCCGGTGGTTCCTCCAGGATTTTTAAAAAACTGTTGGCAGAAGCCAGATTCATTTGGTGGGCCGAATCCATAATCACCACCCGGGCCGGAGCCAGGCTTTGCAGGCTGAGAAAACGGCCCAGCTCTCTTATGGTGTCCACCTTTATATAAAGCCCTTTTGGCGAAACAAACATAATATGAGGGTTACTTCTCTTTTCCACTGCCACACAGGCGGGGCATTGGCCACAGGCGGAAGGCAGGCCATGCAAAGGGGCAGGGGAGGGGCTTGGGGGACTTTTTTCATCAGTGGCACGAACATCAGGCTCTTTGGGCCGGGCCTCACAAAGAAGACTTTGGGCCAAGGCAAAAGCCACTTTTTTTTTGCCAATGCCCTCTGGCCCCGCAAACAGCAAAGCATGGGGGAGCCGTTGGCTTTTTATGGCATTTGACAGCTTTTCCTGCTGAAGTTTATGCCCGTAAATATTATTTGACAATACACTCATTACAATAAGGGGGTTTTATACCAATGAGAAACATGAAATTTCAGAGCTGTCAAATTTTTTTGGCCATTTGCACTATGTGTTTGTATTCCTCTTGGGTGATCGGCATAACAGAGAGCCTTTGGCCTTTTTTCAGAAGAACCATTTGGGCCAGCTCTTTTTGCTGTCTCAGCTCCTGTAAGGAAACAAGTTTTTTGAACACAGATTTAAAAGCCACCTCCACACAAAACCAACGAGGGTTTTCTTTGGTGGAGGAGGGATCATAATAGGGGGACCTGGGATCAAAGGCAGTGGGGTCCGGCAGGTTCAGGCGGGAGACAGTGGCCAGGCCCGCCACCCCCGGAGGGTGGGCATTGGAATGATAAAACAAAATCTCATCCCCTGTTTGCATGTCTTTCATCATAAAATTTCGAGCTTGATAATTTCTCACTCCATCCCATATATCCTTTCCGGATTTTTGCAGATCCTGAATGGAGTAAGTGGTGGGTTCCGATTTCATCAACCAGTATTTTTTGGGCATGAAAAAACTCCCTTTATAAAGTGAAGAGGCATAAAAATTGTTATTCCTCTGAGCTGTGGTTTGATTCTTTAAACCTGTTTTTTTTGCCGTTCTCTGATCCAGCTGACTTTTTTTCAAACTGCTGGCATTTTTCCGGAAATTGACCTTCCCGGTCCACGCTTTGCAACACACCGTAGGCCAGGGCCCGGCCAAAATAAGGCTTGCAAATATCAAAGGTTTTTCCTCCGCCGGCCTCAGCAAACTGAGTCAGTTCCTGAGCTGGACTTTCCCCGTCCGCCGCATAATAAGTTAAAGAGGCGGAAGCCAATATTGTTATTGGTTCAAGCGTAATCATACCAATAGCCTGGCCCAGGTTACCCAGAAAGCCAGCCCCTTTTTTTATCACCTCTCCGGCGGTCTTGATACAATCATCGGTTTTGCCAGAGTCTGTCACGGAAAAAGTGCTCAACTGCTCCGGATCATATTCAGCAGAAAGCGATGTCAAAGCTGTTTTTGCAGTGGTATCCGGGTCAGAAAACCAGCCTCCCTTCTCATCAGAGGAGGACACCACCACCACAGTGAGGGTACTCTCTTCTCTTAAAAACTGTTCTTTTTCCTCTGTGTTTTCCATAAAAGCTTTAACCGCACTCAAGGGTTTTCGTTTGCCTTTGTGGCAAAAGGGGGGATGTTCACAACCGGAGCTGAGGGACACTGTGTCTGAAAATATTTTTTCAGGATTTTCCATGTCCGCACTGATAATTTTTTGTGAGGGCAAAGAAGAGGGGGCAGGCTGTTGCTCTGCCGGCTCTTCTGTGTCTGTGGCCTCAGGTCCTCCTGAGCTGTGCCAAGGCCTCTCCTGTTCTGTGCCTGTTTCCTGTTCTGCCGGGTATTCAGTGTCTGCCAATTCCAGATTTGGTGTCTGCTCTTCTGCCCCTTCCAGGGGGAGGAGCATGCCCATTGGGCTGTCTTTGTTTTCCACGCCGGACAAAAGGCCCACTCTCCAGTCCAAAGGCTCGATACAGTTTATGAACTGATTGAGGTTGGCGGTGATCTGCGGATTCAGTTTCTGCCCCAGGGGGGAGTTATCCAGCACAATCAGAATGTCCACTGATTTTTTAATCAAAAATTCTGATCTGCCCTGTTTTTCCTCGCAGTTTCCCTCTTCGTCCTCACTGCAATATTGGGAAATAGAGAGCCGGGAACAATTAAAAAAAAGCATGGCGAGCAAAAAACTCATCGCCACATATTTATAAAAAGTAAAATAAGCAAGTTTCATACTTAATACTTGTCGGAAGAAAAGCAGAAGAAATGAAGAGGAGGGAGGGGACAATCACCATTTCCTGAACCAAAGGCCAGTTACTTTATTGTCTTTGCAGAGTGTGGGAACGACAAAGGTCCAGTAAAACCACTTATTCCCTGATATTCACTAATTTTGGGCTACCGGGGATGAAAAAGCAGGTGGTGAACTCTTTTTCCATCAGAGCTGACCAATACCCTCACTCCAAACTGAACAATCAGCTGGGTATGGTGTTTGTGGATCTGAGCCGTTTTGAGAAGGATATAAGCCAGGTGCTTGACAAAAAGGACCAATGGTGTTACTTTATAAAGAATGCGGGTCAGATGACCGGCGAGGAGAAGAAACTTTTATCAGGAAAGGGGGCTGACATGGCCAAAGCAGTGGGTTTGTTTGATGGGGTTCCTGCAAGTCGTTTGACAAGGTTGAGAGAGTGGTCGATTGACCGCTATGAGCGGGATCAGCGATCCCTCAAAGACGAGCTCAAAGCTCAACTTAAAGACGAAGTTTACGATAAAGGCCGGAAAGAAGGCATGGAAAAGGGCATGGAAAGAGAAAAGCAGGCTGTGGCTTTAAATATGCTGAGGGAACAGGCAGATATGGGCTTTATCTGCAAAGTGACGGGCCTTTCCAAAGACGAAATTAAAAAACTGAAAAACGGTAATTATTCCTAATGACTTGGTGCTTACCCATGTGCTAAAATGCTTTTTCACAAGGTTTGAACAGTTGTTCGAGGGGGACACCCAGAGCTTCGGCTATAGTCCCTGCGGTTTCAATGGAAATGTAAAAGAGTCTTCCCTTCTCGATATCTTCTAAAAATTTGGGACCTCCTTTAAAACCCAAGTCTTTCAGTTTTTCAGTAAAAGCTGTTTCGGACAAGCCTTGTTTTTGCCGTATGTCAATTATATTACTTCCAAAATTTTTTAATTCTTCCTGCCTGTTCAGATTGTTAACAGAAAGTTTGTGGGCAACATGTCCATAGTCAAATGCATGATCAGGGTGCTTGGGGTCTGAAGAATCCCCGACCCCCAGAATGCCAATGGATCCAGCTGGCCCTTGAAATAAAGCAAACAGTAACACAAAAAGACCGATGGACATGTATCTGATGGTTTTCATGGTTATCTCCTTTTTTAATATGTTTTTGGCCTCTGAATCGCTCTAAAAAAGGCCTCTCTTCCAAACAATGGAAAAGCTTATAAAAAAAATCAAACAATACAAGAAAAATAAAAAAAACTGTTTAATTTGTGTTTATACTGATCTTTTTTTGAGTTTTCATGTGCCAAATCTGCCTTACAGCAGGAAAAAGACTCAAAAACGGCATACTTGTTCAAAAAAGGGTGTAAAATTTTCACATATTCTCATTATGAAGAGGCTTTTTTCTGTTTTTTGGAAGTGACCTTGTTTTATGCAATGCGTTAAAAAAAAGGGAGTGGCAAAAGGGTTCAGTGAGAGGAGTGGCAAAAGGGTTCAGTGGAGGGAGTGACAAAAGAATTCAGTGAGAGGAGTGGCAAAAGAATTCAGTGAGGGCAGGGAAAAAAAGAGCCTATGAGTTTTTCCTGCTCTTTAAACAGCTGTTGGCAGGCGGGCCATGCTGTGTCCAGGATATGGTTTAATTGTTTTCGGCTGAATGTTTGTTTTTCGGCAGTGCCTTGAATTTCCACCAAATGACCATTGGAGGCAAAAACCACATTCATGTCCATTTCCGCTTTTTGATCCTCCTCACAACAAAGGTCCAGTAAAATTTCGTTATTTAAAAGGCCCAAACTGACAGCGGACACATAGTGGGTGAGGGGGATATGCTCTATCAGGTCTTCTTTTTTAAGGTGTTGCAAACTCAAGGCCAAAGCCACAAAACCCCCTGTGATGGCGGAGGTGCGTGTGCCCCCATCGGCCTGAAGGACATCGCAATCAATAATGATTTGTCTTTCCCCCAGCTTTTTCAAGTTCAGGGCTGTCCTCAGGCTTCGTGCTATGAGGCGGGATATTTCCTGTGAGCGACCGGAATTTATGGCTCTGTCTCTTTTTATCCTGTTGTTTGTGGAGCGGGGAAGCATGCCGTATTCCGCGGTCAGCCATCCCATTTCCGGCACACGAATCCAATTGGGCAGGGCCAAATCCACTGTGGCGGAGCATATAAGTTGTGTGCCCCCCATTTTGATCTCCACACTCCCTTCCGCATGCTGTGAAACATGCGGCACTATCTCCACTTTTCTCAACTGCCCAGCCGGACGGCCATCTGTTCTCATAATGCACCTTTTGCCAGTCGGTTGGCGACTATTGCCGGTCGGTCTGCGACCTCTTGCCGGTCGGTTGGCGACCTTTTGTCGGTCGGTTGGCGACTATTGCCAGTCGGTTGGCGACCTTTTGCCACTGCCTTTCTTATACCACAGAGGATCTTGGGGTGCAAGTGGGCCTCAGGCCCTCTCACCACACAGGCCCGAATTTTTGGCTGGACAAAGAGAGAATATTTTTTTATACCCACCTAAAAACAGGATAAAAACATTTATTCGAAAGGCAGACATTGGAACCGGATAAAGCCAAATCAGAGTTAAACTGGGTGCTGGCGGCGGGAATCGTGGGTGCGGACATTGGCACTTCTGTGTTTTACGGCACTGGCATTCTTTACCCAATAGTGGGGTATCTGGCCCCTCTGTTTGTGCTAATGGCCTGCTTGACCATGTGGGTGTTCAAGCGCACTTATGAGGAGGGCCTGGCCATAAGCCCCTACAATGGCGGGGCCTACTCCATGATCTTAAGAAGCATGGGGAAACAGGTGGCGGTTTTTGCCGGTGCCCTGACCTTTGTTTCCTATCTGGCCACCGCGGCGGTCAGTTCTCTTTCCGGTGGCTTTTATCTGTCCTCTTTTTTTGAGATGGAGCCCTCCGATGTGGTTTTGGTCTCTTTTATACCAGTGATTTTTTTTGGCCTTTTGAACATTAAGGGGATAAGGGAGCCGGCCAAAATAGTGACTGGCATTGCAATCACCCACTTCGCTCTTTTGATCCTGATCTCCCTTTGGGGGCTGATTTACATTTTGTTTCACTTCTCAGAGATTCAATTTTCCAAGTTTGCGGACTTTTCCTCTTACCCTCGCCCGCTCACCTGGGCCACTTTGGCCTACGGCTTTTCGGCGGCTTTTTTGGGGATCACCGGTTTTGAGTCCGCGGCACAGATTGTGGAAACACTGGAGCGACCTGCTTTATTAACGGTCCGAAAGCTTTATAAAGCGGTTATTATTTTGGTGTCTGCCACGGCACCTGTTGTCTCCCTTATGTGTTTGACTGTGCTCACACCAGAGGAGGTGGACGGCAATATCAATTACCTGCTCTCCGGGCTGGCAGAAAAAATAGGTGGGCGATTTCTGCTAACTCTCATTGTTATAGACGCCACACTCACTTTGTTTTCGGCCACCAACACCGCTTTTATCGGTTTTATTGGCCTGGCGGCCACTATGGCAAAAAACGGCAATCTGCCACAGATCTGCCTTAAAAGGCTCTCTCATATTATCCCTGCTCTGCAAGGGTATCCGGTAATTGTGCTGAGTTTTATGGTGATTGTTATGGTGATATCCTCCATGGTGGCGGGGGAGGTGGATATTGCCGCCAAGGTGTATGAAGTGGCCTTTCTGGGTGTTATGGTGAGCTTTGCCCTGGGGGTGATTTTAATGAGAAACAAGGGTGTTCGAAAGTCCACCCCTCTTCGGTATCTTTCCCCGGCCCTTTTGATAGGGCGTGATCTCTCCATAAACCTTGAGCAAAAACCAGAACACCATCTCTCCTCCCGGTCTGAAAGTTTAAAAAAGCCTTCACATGGGAGCAGAGGAAAATTAAAAATATCCATCCCACCTCTGCTCACCTGCCTTATCCTGTTGTTTGCCGTGCTTGTTTTGGTGACCCATGCCAGTGCTGATGTGCTTTTTATGTTGACTTTGTTGTTGGCTGTTACTGTGACTCTTATGGCCTATTACCGGTGGGGTGTGTTGGAAAACCGTCTGCAAACACACACCGATCTGCGTCTTGGGCTGGGGCATTTTATTCATAACATGGACGCAATGCCGATGACTTTGCCCAAGCATATTTTATGTATCTCTGAGCACCGGGTGCGAAGGCTTATTTCCAAGACTCTGGCTTTTATTGGAGAAAATCATCCCGGACCGTTTGAGCTGATTTTGTTTTACGCAGAAAACGAGGAAACCTCCCACCGCATGTTTTATGAAGTTCTGCAGAGGGTGGTGTCGCAACAAATTGCCCCTTTTCATAAAAATCAGGATATTATTTTGACGGTGAAAATCCTGCCGGGGAACTTGCTGGAAGGCCTGAGGACATTGAGAGAAAGTATCCAGCCCAAGGCCATTTATTTTGGGGTGGGGAGAGATCCTGAGCACTCCCGCGAGCTGAAAAGTTTTATTTCCAAAGAGATGGAGTTTCCCATCACCACCGTTGAGTAAAGCTTGATAGTCCAGCAAGTCAAGGGGGTGAAATGGGCTAAGTTTGTGGAAAATAGTGGGTTGTCATGATCCAGTTCAAAATCAAGAGGTGAAATGAGGCGAATGTGGAAGGGATTGACAGACCAATCATGGTCAGCCCAAATCAAGGGAAAAAATAAGCCAAGTGTAAAGGAACAATATGGGCAAACAATGGAAGACCGCTGGGAAAGAGGCTCAGGCCAGTAAAAAAGGGGCTTTGTTTACAGGGCTTTCCCGTGAAATTCAGGTGGCTGTTCGTTTGGCTGGCCCTTCCCCGAAGAGCAACCCCCGTCTCAAGCTGGCTTTGGAGACAGCCCGTGCCCATTCTTTGCCCAAGGCCACCATAAAAAGAGCCATGGAAAAGGGGGTGGGCACAAAAGAGGGGGAACATATTGAAGAAGTGATTTATGAGGGCTTTGGTCCGCATGGCACGGCTTTTCTACTGCTTTGCCTGACAGACAATCGTGCCCGCACTGTCTCAGAGATTCGTTATCTGTTTAAAAAAAACAAGGGGCATTTGGGTGAAAAAAACTCTGTCATGTGGATGTTTGACAAAGTCTCTCTTGTCCAGGCCTTTTGTGAAGAGGGACAGGCAAGGGCAGAAGAGGACGCCATTGAAACAGGGGCAGAGGATCTGGCCCAGGCAGAAGAGGGTGCTTTTGACAAGGCGACTGCACCGGCAGAGGGGGAGGGTTCTTTTGCCGGTCGGTCTGCGACTATTGCCGGTCGGTCTGCGACTATTGCCGGTCGGTCTGCGACTATTGCCGGTCGGTCTGCGACTATTGCCGGTCGGTCTGCGACTATTGCCGGTCGGTCTGCGACTATTGCCGGTCGGTCTGCGACTATTGCCGGTCGGTCTGCGACTATTGCCGGTCGGTCTGCGACTTTTTTGTTTTATGGCAAAACAGAGGATTTGCACAGTATGAAAGAAGGTCTTGTTCAAAGAGGTTGGACTGTTTTGAAAGCCGGGTGGATATACAGGGCGAAAGATAAAATAAAACTGAACACAGAGCAAAAAAACCAGGCTTTGGCTTTGTGGAGAGCCTTGTCGGAGCACCCGGACTGTCAGTCCGTCCACACCAATATACACTGAATTAAACCAGTTTGGTTTATCTTTCCTGCAGGAGGGATACGCACCAAAAGTCGCACCCTTTTCAAAACCAGTTTGGTTTATCTTTCCTGCAGGAGGGATACGCACCAAAAGTCGCACCCTTTTCAAAACCAGTTTGGTTTAGCACCTTTTTCAAAAGGCAGACCCCTGCCCTGTGCCAGTTTGGTTTAGACTTTGTTCATGGGGAATATTTTTTGAAAAGCCTTAACGGACTTTTTTCTTTTGTCCAAAATATCTTTGTTCAGAGTCCAGTGAATGTCCCGCACCCGGTTTTTGCCAAAACGGTTGTTGATGGCTGTTTTCAGCTCTTCGATATGGAAGCTTAGCTCCATAAGTTCCACAGAGTGGTTGACCCAGAGCAGGAGTCGGCCCTTTTGGAAACTGACCGGCCGGCTTTTTCTCATTAGGTCTGTTGTGGCCAGCTCCGGCCAGCACTGCCACAGTTTGAGGGCAAACCAATGATCGGATTTGGTCAGCAGACTGTCCAAAAAAGGATAGAGAATATCCGCCAACAAAGCCGGTTCGTCTTGAGGTCTTTTCATAATTTATACCTATTTCAGATTGCTTGTTTTTTTTTGCTCCTTTTTTCTTTTGCTGGGATGAGCCTGAGGATTTTGCCTCTGTCCACGGCCAGATAAATATAGGCCTCCGGGCCTTCCAGCACATGGCGAACACGAAAATTCAGGTCCTGTAAAAGCCTTTCCTCTTTTCCTTTCAAGGGGAAAGTCTGTTGTGAGCTGATGGCTCTTTTTCCTCTTTGGCCTTTCTGTTGGTGACTATTGTCAGTCGGTTTGCGACTATTGTCAGTTGGTTTGCGACTTTGGCCTTTCTGTTGGTGACTATTGTCAGTCGGTTGGCGACTTTGGCCTTTCTGTTGGCGACTGTTGTTGGGAAACAAGGAGGGGAGTTCCAACCGGTTCAGGTGCCTTAAGACAAGGGCCCCGGAAAAAAAGCTGTTTTTCCAATGAGGAAATTTTTTGCCACTGTAGATCAACAAGCCGGAGGGGGCAATGGAAGGGGTGTAGTGATAGACAGGCTGTTCCATGCCTTTTTTTACTTTTCCCTCCCCTATTTTTGGTCCCCAATACTCTTTTCCGTAAGTGATCACCGGCCAGCCATAGTTTTTGCCTTTTTTTATGAGATTAATTTCATCTCCCCCCCGGGGCCCATGTTCTTGTGCATAGAGCTGGCCTGTTTCCCTGTGGATAAAAAGCCCCTGAGGATTGCGATGCCCATAGCTCCATGTTTCCGGCAAAGCCCCGGAATGAGAGACAAAAGGGTTGTCTTTTGGGGCTTTTCCCTTGTCTGTCAGACGCAGGATCTTGCCTGTGTGATTATCCAATTTTTGAGCCATGTGCCGGTTGGCACGATCGCCCACAGTGACATACAAAAAACCTTTTTTGTCAAAAAGAAGGCGGGAACCAAAATGACGGGACGAATCCACAAAAGGCTGAGCTGTAAAAATATCCCTCATACGAACAATTTTCGGACAGGCAGAGCCTGCCCCGCTGGCAGAACTTTTCAGGACAGCCCTAACCACGGCGGTGCTTTGTTTTTGGCCTTTCACTTTGGAGTAAGAAAGATAGATGGTTTTGTTTTGTGAAAAACGGGGGTGAAGGGTTACATCCAAAAGCCCGCCCTGTCCTTTTGCGTATACGGCCGGTGCCCCAGGCACCGTGCACACTTTTCCGGTGGGAATATGAAGTATTTTGATTTTTCCCTCTCTTTCCGTAAACAACAGCTCCTCTTTGTTGATAAAGACCATGCCCCACACAATGCCCAAATTTTGGGCCAGCTCCTCCACCACAAAAGTGGGCCGGGCCGAGCAAGCCATAGTGGAAAGGCTGTTTACAAGGCCAAAAAACAACAGATGAGCCAGCTTCATAAGTCTCCTTTCATTAGGGCCAGCCAAACTCTGACTTTTTTACAATCAAAATCATCTTTTGTCAGCAAAAAAACAGACAAAAGCTTGACCTGCCCTTGTTTTGTGCCCATTTTAAACCAAACTGGCACGGGGCAGGCAGAACCTGCCCCGAGGGGTCTGCCTTTTGAAAAAGGTGCTACTTTTGGGCTGTTTTCCTCCCACAAGGCAAATGTGAACATGGATTTTCAGACACGATCAGTATAAAAAAAGAGGAGTTTTTTTTATGCCAAAAGATTATTACGACATATTATCGGTGCCTCGTAACAGCTCTCAGGAGGAGATAAAAAAAGCCTTTCGGAAGTTGGCTTTAAAATACCATCCGGACAGAAATAAAGGGGATCCTTCGGCAGAAAAGAAGTTCAAAGAGGCCGCAGGGGCTTATGAGGTCTTAAGCAACCCCAAAAAAAGAGAGCAGTATGATCAGTTTGGCCATGCCGGGGTGGAGTCCCGCTTTGGCTCCACAGGCATGCACGATGTGAGGGATATTTTCCACTCTTTCAGGGACATTTTTGAAGGGGGGGATTTTTTTGGCCGGAGCTTTGATTCTTTTTTTGGAGGCTTTTCTGATGGTGGGGCCGCACATGCCCCTGCACGGGGGGCCGATCTACGCTATCGTCTCATTTTGTCTCTTGCAGAGGTCATGACGGGAGTGGACAGGACCATCAGTTACGAAGTGGAGCGTCATTGTGACAGCTGTGCCGGTTCCGGTGCACGCCCCGGCACAGGAAAAAAATCCTGCATGGAGTGTCAGGGTTCAGGGCGTTTGACCCGCCGTCAGGGTTTCTTTTCTTTTTCCTCTGTTTGCCCCACCTGTCAGGGGGAGGGGACTCTTATGGAATCTCCCTGCGGGCTTTGTTTTGGCACAGGAAGGAGAAAGAAAAAGGAAAAGCTGGTGGTGCCGGTGCCGGCGGGTGTGGATACCGGGACCCTTCTCCGGCTCAATCAAAAGGGGGAGTCGGGTTATAAAGGCGGGGAGCCGGGCGATCTCTATGTTCAAATTCAGGTGGAGGAGCACAGCCATTTAAAGCGTAAGGGGGCTGATTTGATTGGTTCTGTCCAAGTGTCTTATCTTCAGGCTCTTTTGGGGGCCCGTATCAAGGTGCCGGCATTACATGGAAAGCAGGAGATCACCATCCCCAAGGGCACGCAAAACGAGGACTTTATCACAGTGAAAAAAGGGGGATTGCCGGATCTGAACACCAAAAAGAGGGGCCGTTTGCTTTATCAGGTTCGCCTTGTTTTGCCTTCCCGGCTGAAGAGAAAAGAGGAGGAGCATTTAAGGGCCATTGCCACATTAAAAGGGGAGTCAGTTTTAAATTGAAACATGTAAACAGTGGACACTTGAGTTTTTGGTTGTTATAATCAGCTGTTGAGATGACAGAACAAAAAATTATTCATCAGCTTTTGGAGCTGAGCAAAAAAAAGGGCCTTCAGGAAGGCAAAATCACTTCTCCCAATAAATCCCTGACAAAAGCTTATGGCCAGGCCATTGAGGAACTGGAAAGTTTGAGAGGGCGTGCCCTGCTTTACCCTTATTTGGGTTCCGGCCGGGGGCGGGGGGTTTATGTTGAGCTTTTGGATGGCTCTGTGAAAATGGACCTGTTGGGCGGGGTGGGGGTGCAGATTTTG
This sequence comes from Bdellovibrionales bacterium, assembly GCA_965242635.1. Classification (GTDB taxonomy): domain Bacteria; phylum Bdellovibrionota; class Bdellovibrionia; order Bdellovibrionales; family UBA1609; genus JANQSP01. The sequence continues at coordinate 155,794 of OZ251471.1, forward strand.
GGGCATGCTCATCCGGAGATTCAGCGTGCGATTTTAAAAGCGGGGCTTTCGGATGTTCTTATGCAGGGCCATTTGCTGGTCAATCAGGAGTATTTGAAGCTGAGCCGAAGGTTGGTGGCTCTGGCGGGCAGGAATTCCCGTCTTTGTCATGTGTGGCTCACCACTTCCGGGAGTATGGCGGGGGAAAACGCCCTTAAAGTGGCCCGGCAAAAGCAGAGTCCCCGCCGGAAAATTCTGGCTTTTGACCGTGCTTTTGCCGGCCGGACCACCCTGATGTCAGAGATCACCGGCAACCCCAAAATAAAGGAGGGTTTGCCGGCCTATAACGAGGTTTTGCGGATTCCCTTTTACGACCCCAAAAATCAGGGCCAAAGCTTGAAAGTTTTGAAATCCCACCTGAAAAAAGAAGGGAACAATATAGCTGTTTTTGTGTTTGAGATTGTTTTGGGGGAAGGGGGGTATAAAAGTGCCCCAAGGGATTTTTTTGTATCTCTTTTTGAGGAGTGCCAAAAATACAATATAACTCTTTGGGCGGATGAGGTGCAGACTTTTTTAAGAACCGGGGAGTTTTTTGCTTTTGAAAAATGGGGCTTGGGGCCTTATATTGATCTTTGCACAGTGGGCAAGGGCCTGCAGTTGGCGGGCACCTTTTGGACAAAGGAATACAATCCTCGTCCGGGGCTTGTGTCCGGCACTTTCAGTGCCACCACCCCGGCCCTTGAGGCCGGTCAAGTGGTGCTGAATGTTTTGGAAAAAGGCTGTATGGGGAAAAAGGGGCGGATAGCTCAAGTGGAAAATCAAATATCTTTGCTTTTTCAGGAACTGAAGGACAAATGTTTGATAAAGGACTACGATGTGTTTGGTTTGATGGCGGGTTTCAGCCTGCCTTTGCCCTCCATGTCAAACACAAAAGTTTTTTTGAAAAAACTTTTTCAGGAGGGAGTGATCGCCCTGGCTTGTGGCAGTGAAGATCAGGCTCGCGTCCGGTTTTTATTACCGGTGGTTATGACAACAGAGGACATAAAAGAGCTGAAGAGAGTGTTGCTCTCCGTTTTAAGCCAAACCTGAATTGGGATAGATATATGCACACAGATTCTTTTATCATTCAGGCGGTTTCTTTTGAAGATTACCCTTCCTTAAGACAGCTGGCCTTAAAACATCCTCTTTTAAATCTGCCGGCAGAAGAGAAACTGCTGAAACAAAAAATAGAGACAAGTATTGACTCTTTTAATAAATCCCTCACAAAAGAGCAAAGAAATTTTTTGTTTGTGCTTAAAACGGGGGAGGGAGAGGTCACAGGCAGTTCACAAATTTCCGCCAAGGCTGGCACAGTAAAAAATCCCTCTTATTCCTTAAAAATTCTTGAGGAGAACAACAAAAAGTTTTTGCACTTAAAAAAGATAACAGACGGGCCTTCTTATTTGGGGGGTCTTATTTTGGATATGCACTACCGGGGGAGGGCGGAAAAACTGGGGAAACAGCTGAGTCTTGTCCGGTTTTTGTTTGCAGGAATTTTTCCGGATTTTTTTGAAGATGTTTTTCATGCAGAGGTGGCCCCTTTTTTGGACAAGGACGGAAAAAACCCTTTTTTTGAACATTTTATTCAAAAACTTGTGCCCTTATCGATGGAGGAAATAGATTACCTCACTTTAACAGACAAAGAAAAGCTGTTTTCTGATTATCCCCGCGGGCCGGTTTTATGGGCTGACTTGCCGGAAGAGGTGCAAAAAACCTTGGGAAAGCCGGGCCTTTTCAGCCAAAGGGCTTCAGCTCTTTTGGAAGGGCAGGGCTTTCGTTTTGTGGGGGAGGTGGACCCTTTTGACGGCGGGCCTTATTTGCAAGCTCAGGGCAGGGACATACCGGTCATACAGAACATGAAAAAAGTGTCTTTAAAGCTGGTGGAAAAAGAGGCTGGAGGGTCCTCTTATGTTGACAAAGAAACAAAATGGCTTTTTGCCCGGCCCGGTGAAAATAATTTTAAGGGAGGTGTTTTAAAGGGTGTTTTAAAGGGCGGGACTCTTTTTGTTCCACGGGATTTCTGTCTTTCGGCTTTTGATTTGAAACCCGGTTCTTCTCTGTTTATATCCCCCTTTTAAGCCAAACTGGCTTTGAAAAGGGTGTGGCTTGTAATGTGTTTCCCTCTTGTCAGGGAAATTTGAAATATGGATTTTCAAACACGATCAGGACAATAGGGACTTGTGTTTTTCAGAAAGGATACAGTATGCTCAAATGGCTTTTGATACCTCTTTTTGTGGTGGGGGCTTTTTTCTTTTTTCAAAGTGAGGAAAAACGGCTTAAAAAGAAAACATGGACCTTGATGTCCCGTGTTTTGGCCGACCCTGCCGATCATTCCCCCATTGTTCTTCTTCGCAAAACACAGGGCATAATAAAACATGTGCATTTTTCTGTCCATTATGAAATAAAGTGGAAATCCCGCTCCTATCAGAACCGCTCTCAGAACAACTTGAGATCAGACCTTACAGCCTGGTTTCGTCAAAAGCCGGATTACAAGGCGGAAATTCCTTCAAAAAAAGACCTCACTGTCTCTTTTTCTGAAGATCGCAAAAAAGCCTCTGTGAATTTGAGTTTACCGGTTTCTTATAAAAAACAAAAAGGCCTTTGTTCAATAAAGATTGATTGGGAAAAAGAAAAATCATGGCTCATTCATAAAATACAGGCTCTTTGCCAGAACTGAGCCAGAGTCACCTCCTTAAAATACCTCATCATTGGCAAAAAATCAGGACTAAAGGTTTAATTTTGCCATGACCAAAAATTCCATAAAAAACATTGTCCTGCCCCGGCCTGTTGGACTATAATCAGCCCATAATGAACCTGAACAGTTATGAGTCCCTGATTCTGAAGTCCACCACCTTGAGTGAAAATCAGTTAAAGACGATTTTGCGCTCCAAAAATAAAAAAGGTGTCAGTCTTCAGCAGGCAGTGGAAAAAAAACGGAAGGATTTTGCCTCTCCCGAAGAGGCCCTGTCCTTTTTGTGTCAACATCTGCAGATCCCCTTTATGGCCGAGGTGCCTGTGCAGGAGATCACAGATGAGTTGATAGAGCCTTTTCCCATTGGCTACGCCAAAGAGCACACAGTCCTCCCTTTTAAGGTGGAAGAGCATACCATTCATGTGCTCAGTGCCAACCCCCTTAATTTTCAGGTGTTTTCTGACCTGAAGCTCAAGTTTAAAAAAGAGGTGCGCCCGGTGATAAGTATAGGTGCCAAGGTGCGTTCAGCCATTAACAGTGTGTATGAAAGAAGCTCCGGGGAACTGGATGAGTTTGCCGATGTCAAACCGGAAGATCAAAATCTGGAAACCGCTGTCATTGACCTGCTGGATACAGACGATTCGGCCCCGGTCATCAAGCTGGTGAACACCTTGCTTTTTAAGGCTGTCAAGGAGAGGGCCTCTGATATTCATATTGAGCCTTATGAAAAGGAAATGGAGGTCCGTTTTCGTGTGGACGGGACTCTGTATTCTGTGTTCAAGCCCCCCAAAAGGTTACAAAACGCCATCATTTCCCGGATAAAAATCATGGCCGATCTGGATATAGCAGAAAAAAGACTGCCTCAGGATGGCCGTATCCACCTTCGGCTGGCGGGAAAAGACATTGACATCAGGCTGAGCGTTATTCCCACCGCCTTTGGAGAAAGGCTGGTGCTCAGGCTTCAGGATCGCACTCAGGTTCTGCTGGCCTTAAAAGACCTGGGTTTTTCCCGCAACAATTTAAAGGGCTTTAACAAGCTCCTTGGCAACAGCTACGGTATTATTTTGATCACCGGGCCAACGGGCAGTGGAAAGTCCACTACTTTGTATGCCGCCCTACAGCAAATGAACTCAGTGGATCGGAATATTATCACTGTGGAAGACCCAGTGGAAAGGCGCATCAAAGGCATTGGTCAAATTCAGGTGAATGCCAAAATCGGCCTGACTTTTGCCAGCGGACTTCGGTCCATTTTGCGTCAGGACCCCAATATTATCATGGTGGGGGAGATCAGGGACATTGAGACCATGAAGATCGCCATCAACGCCTCTTTGACAGGCCACCTGGTGTTATCCACCATACACACCAACGATTCCTCAGCGGTGTTTCCCCGTTTGATTGATATGGGTGGGGAGCCTTTTCTGATCGCCACTTCCATACTTGGGGTGGTGGCACAAAGGCTGGTGCGTCTGCTGTGCCCGGACTGTCGTGAGCCGGCCAAGCCCACCAAAAAAGATCTGGCTTTTCTCTTAAGTGAAAAGCCCAAAATGAAAATCCCTCGCCAAATATTCAAGGCCAAAGGGTGTGCCAAGTGTGAGTTCAAAGGCTATATGGGCCGCACCATGATACAGGAGATACTTATGACGGATGAGGATATCCGGACCCTGATTATGCACCAAAAGGACAGCCATTCCATAAAAAAAGTGGCCCTGCAAAAAGGCATGATCACTTTCCGGCAAAATGGGATAGAAAAAGTGTGCAAGGGCCTGACCACTGTGGAAGAGGTTTTATACAACAGCCAAATGGAGTAGCCCATGCCGGTATTTGAATATAAGGGGGCGGACAGTCAGGGCCAACAGGTCAAGGGCCGTTTGCAGGCAGAAAACCTGCAAAAAGCCAAGGAACAATTAAAAAAAGATTCTATTTTTATATTTCAAATTCAAAGCAAAGCGGACAAAAAAAAAGAGCAATGGAAGGGCTTGAGGGGCCGGAAAGTGGATATGAGGACCCTTTGCACCATGACCCGTCTTTTGGCCACTCTGATCAAGTCCAATGTGCCTCTGGTGGATTCGCTTTCCACTATCAGCGGACAAATGAGCCACCCCGCTCTTGGTCCTGCTTTGGCTCAAATACGCGATCAGGTTAATGAAGGGCAGGCTTTTCACAAATCCTTAAGCCAGTATCCCAAAATATTCAGCCCCACCTACATATCCATGTGTGAGGCGGGGGAAAACTCCGGTGCCTTGGACATTGTCCTTTTGCGACTGGCTGAATTCACAGAAAATCAGGCCACCTTGAGCAACAAAATCCGATCGGCCATGGCTTACCCTCTGTTGATAAGTTTTTTTGCTCTCTGCATAACAGTTTTTCTTTTTACTTATGTTATCCCCAAGGTGACAGAGCTGTTTGAAGACCAAAATATGATCCCCTGGCACACCCGGCTGGTCATGTCCATCAGTCAAACCCTTGTTCAGTCTTACCCTCAGATCATCGCCGGTCTTTTGATCTTAAGTTTTATGGTGTTCCGTTGGGTCAAAACAGTCCGGGGAAAAGAAAAACTGGACAGGCTTTCCCTTCAGCTTCCCTTTGTGGGGAAAATTGTGCGGGCGGGGGCTGTGTCCCGCTTCAGCCGGACCCTGGCCACTTTACTGCAGGGAGGGGTGCCCATGCTGAAATCAATGGATATTGTGCAAAATGTGGTGCAAAACAGCATTTTAAAAAAGGCCATTAAAAAAGCACAATCCCATATAAGAGAAGGGGAGTCCATTGCCCGCCCTTTGCAGGAGTCCGGGCAGTTTCCCCCCCTGACTATCCAGATGATAAAAACAGGGGAAAAAACAGGGGAGCTGGAGGAGATGCTGATAAAAATAAGTGACACTTATGACTTTCAGGTGAACACGGAAATCAATACCCTGACCTCCCTTTTGTCGCCCCTGATGATAATGGTTATGGGTGGGGTGGTGGCTTTTATTATCTTTTCGGTCATCACTCCCATTATGCAGATGTATAACCAAATATGAAGAGGGCTTTTCCGACCAAAGGCCAGTTTGATGTCAGTAGCCTGGTTCAAAGGGGGCGGGAGGAGAGGTGAGAATCTCATACCCCTTCTTTTGAATTAACACAGTGTGTTCAAACTGTGCTGAAAGGCTTTTGTCCCCTGTTTCGTAATATTTGATCTCTGAGTTGGGAATATCATGTTCTTTTATGGGTTCTGCTGTCTCTTTAATCATGGGTTCCACTGTAAGGCATGTGCCTGCCACCAACTTTTCGCCTTTGCCTTTTTTGCCCTGGGAGGGCACAAAAGGCTCAGAGTGAAAATCCCTTCCAATGCCATGGCCCCCAATCTCCACAACAGGGTAAAAGCCCTTGCGGGTGACATATTTTTGAATGGCAAAACCAATATCCCCTGTGGTCCTGCCGGCCCGCACTTGCTCTATCCCTTTGAGCATGGCCTGATAGGCACATTCGGTGATGGCTTTGGCTTTTTTTGAAACCTCCCCCACATAAAAAGTCCGGGAGGTGTCCCCATGAAATCCGTCTTTGACACAGGTGATGTCGATGTTGACAATGTCCCCCTCCTTGAGAACATAAGGACCGGGCAGGCCATGACAAATACAATGATTGACAGAGGTGCATACAGATTTGGGATACCCCTTGTAGTTTAAAGGGGCCGGCCGGGCACCGGCAGACACAGTCAGGTCGTAAGCTTTTTTGTCCAATACATTGGTGCTGACGCCTGGTGTCACCATTTTGCCGAGCTGAGCCAAAATCTGGCTGGCCAAAAGGCCAGCTGATTTCATCAGGCTTATTTCTTTTGCTGTCAAAGGGCTGTCCATGGGGAGAGGTGACTCCTGTATAAAAAGAGAGCCTGCCCTTTTAAAAAGCAGGCCCCCTTTGTTTCAAACCTTCTTTTGACTTTACTTCAGGTTTTTGCTGATAACCTTTGTGGCCTCAAACATATTAACCTGCCTCTTATTGCCAAAAAGCTTTTTCAGAGTGTCATCCAGATTGATGTTTCTCCTGTCTCTGGAATCCTGCAAGTCTTTTTTCTTGACATAATCCCAGAACTTTTTGATCGCTTTTTGCCTTGTGATTCTCTTCGCACCCACTACACTTGCCAGCTTGTCTGAAGCTGTCAGCTCTTTCATAAGAGCCGGATTGAGCTTTCTTTTCTTTCTGGCCTTCTTTTTCACTTTCTTTTTCACTTTCTTTTTAGCTTTCTTCTTTACGACCTTCTTTTTGGCTTTCTTCTTTACTTTCTTTTTGGCTTTTTTCTTTTTTGCCATGTTGACCTCCGGATAATGTTGTTAGTTGTTGGACTACCATGTCCATATAGCCCATAGTAAAATAAAAAAATCCCTTTATCAAATAAAAAAATTCAAAATGACTTGTGTTGTTAAAAATACTCCCCCGGCCCCTGAAACGGGGATCAGGCCTTCCTGTGGGGGGGGCAGGTGGTGGCTGTCCTCCTGTTGGGCCTGTTGATTGGGCCTGTTGATTGGGCCTGATTCTTAAGGACAGGAGGGGGAAAAAGGGCCTTCTGCTTTCTATGGAGGGCTCCCAAAGGAATCCGCTATGCTCATGGCCAGTTCCGAGTAGTCGGCAGAGCAGAGGCTGAAGATCTCCCCTCCCGTCATGTCGCTCAGGGTCATGATTTTAAAGGAAACCTCCACCTGTGGTTCAGTGAAGGCACTTTGCTGGGCCAGATTTTCCTGCAGGCACTCTTCATCCTCCTCCCTGATAACAAGCCCATACACTTCAAATCGCTTTTTTGTCCCATACTGCTCTTCAAATTGCCTTATCACTTCCTCTGGTTCTGTGGCGGAGGTGGGCCCGGCCTGCTCCTGAGAGTTGCTGATCAGCACCACGGCCACATCCGCCTCTTTCCTGAAAAAGTCCGGGTTTTTAATCAGGGCTGATTTTAAGGATTTTAAGGGTTGTTCCTTATAGCTTTGGCAACCTGGAGGCAGTTGGCAGGGCTGGACATTTTGGGTTCCTTCACGGGTGGATCTTGTGTATTCCCCCCATTTGTGCAAGGAGATACTGCTTAAGAAGATACTGTTATAATAAGGAACAGAAGGGCTCAGATATTTCAGATCCAGCACCTGCCCATTTCTTTCCAGCCGGAAGGCATTTCCCTTGAGTGCCACGATATTGGAGAAAGGATTCCATGTATCGCCATGATCGGCATTTGTGATCATCAGTTTCCAATCCAGATAGGAGAGCCTGCTCAGGAAATGGGCAAACCGGGACTTAAAACTCGTGAGGCGCTTTTGCATGGAAAAAGAGGTGTCGATAATCAGGACAATATCCAGAGGACGGGGAATAAACACAGTGGGGGGGCGATCTGTCGTGACGCTCAGGGTTAATTTTGGAAAGGCTTTTTGTTGTATTGTTTGATGGGGGATGGGAGGAAAGTCCGGTTGTGTTTTGGCCGTTTGTTTTTTTGGGGCGTCCTGGAACACAGGCACTGGTTTGGACTTTTGGTTGGAATCAGCATAAGCGGACAGGGACAGAGGGACAGGCAGGACAGAGGCAAAGGCCCTTTCCGGCGGGGGAGGAGGCTGTTTATTATTCACTGCATAAAAAAGAGGGACCTGTGGCAAAGAGGCAAAAGGCAAATGGGAGAGGGTTTGATTCTCTGTTTCTGTGGGTTCTCTTGTTATCCTGCCGGATATTAAGGGTTCCTCTGCGGGAGGGGGAATAAACACAGTGGGGGGGCGATCTGTCGTGACGCTCAGGGTTAATTTTGGAAAGGCTTTTTGTTGTATTGTTTGATGGGGGATGGGAGGAAAGTCCGGTGGGTTTTTGACCGTTTGTTTTGTCATGGGGCTTTGGAACACACCAGTTGAATGGGGGGTTGAGCTTGCCATGTGGGTCCAGGAGGTGGAGGAGGGTAGAGGGACAGGGGTGACAGGGGTTGTTGTTGTTGGTGGTGGAAACAAAGCTGGGTGTGTGGCCTTTTCCTCCTGCGGGATCATTGAAAAATTCACTTTGGCAAATAAAGGGAGGCGGGGAACCTGGTCCAAAGGGGTCCCGATGGGGGTTTGGAGCTTGCCCCACAAGCTTACAAACTCCTCTTTGGCAGGGAGCACAAGGATTTCCCATTGTGTTCTGGCCACTTTTGGTTTTTTCCATTCCCACTGCTCAGAGGTGGAGTCTGTCTCCTCCCGCAGGCTGAAAATGGAGGTGGCGTTGCAGGACACCAACAAAGCACTAAAAAAGAGACACAGGGTGGGCTTCATAATCCATGTGGTTGACAGCTCAGGTGTCACGACTTTGGTCGGGACAGCCTGCTTTTTATTTTACTGACTTTAATTTTGATACAGCTGGCCCTGCCTGTGTCAAGTGAGGCCGTGTCAAATTATTCAGTCACCACTGAAAGGAACTCAAGTATCACAGCTTTTCATGGCAAATTATTTGGTGCGGGCTATGGCTTTTGCCAGGATGGTGTAATCGGGATCACAGATATTCATGGTCTTGCCACCTGTGAGGCGCACCAATTCGTGGACTTTGTGGCCCATGAAGGCGGAGGCAAAGCTGTATTGGGAAAAATGCTTTTGATCATAATTCAGGCACTTTTGATCCCCTGGGATAATGGAGATGCTGTATACGGTTATTTTTTTTGTTGGGCCATGAAGGCTCTGAAATTCCTTAACCACATCATTCATATTGGGGATATTGTGTGTATTGTCCCCATTGGTGAAAATAATGGCTGTGAAATCTGCCGATTCTCTGAAAAAGTCCTTATTGGCTGAAAAGGCCCGGATAAGGGAGGGGATGGGGTTTCTGACACCGCCCTGGCAAAAGGGCGGCAGATCACAGGGATTGACATAAGGTTGATCCATGAGATGGGGCACATCGCCTTTTTCGTATCTTTTCAGGGTGTCCAAAAATATTTGTTCTTTGTTCTTTGAATGGGAGTATAAAAATTGAGTGGGGAGAACACGGCCATTTTGTTCCAGTTTCATGGCTTTGCCTGAAAAAAGATCGCTGTCATAGTGGGCATAAGTGGCATGGGGATTGTAGTCCGCATTGGTGAAAGCCAGTTTCCATGCCAAAGAGGTCGAAAGTGCAGGGACAAAGTTTTTAAAAGTCTCCTGCACTCTTTGCAGGTGGCGGATCATGCTGTATGAAGTGTCCACCACAAATAAAATATCCATTAATTTTTTTTCGGATGTGGCTGGAAAATCAGGATTCAGCTCCTCTGTTGATGGTTCCAGTGTTTCTTCTGAGGATAAAAAGTCCGGTGTAAAAAAAGAGGGGGGATCAGTGCTCAAACCACAGCCCCCGCAGAAGAAAAACAATCCGGTGAGCCAAAAAAAAAGGGTGGTTTTACTGTTATTGGAAATCAGACACCATTTGTTGTGCAAGAGACACATAGTTTGTCCTGCAAAAGCTGTAGTTTTTGCCACCTGTCAGGCCTGCCATACGGTTTAGTTCTGTTCCAAACACATCCTCTGCTCCAAAAAAGTTCTGTGCGGAGTGTTCCTGAACACATTTCTCGTCCCTGCCTGGGATCATAATAATGCCATAAGCCACAAGTTTTTTACTCTCATGCCCCCATTGTTCATGGAAGGCCTGTAACACATCCTCTGCTCTTGTTCTTTGGCCTGGGTTATTATAGTCCTCCCCTTCATCGCTGTCGGAGAGAATAATTACAGCCACATCCGCACCGGGACGAAAGAAGGAGCGATTATTGGCAAAAGAGGCTTTGAGGGATTTCAGAGGCTGTTCATTAAAGACAAAGAGACCATGACATCCGGGCCCCATTCGGCATTCGTTTTTTTCTTCCGTTTCTTTCCTTATTTCAAGATGCTCCATCGGTCTGCTTCTTCGGAGGGTGTCCATAAAAACCCGACGGGAGGTGCCTTTTTTAAGGACTTTGCTTTTTAACAGGTTGCCATCCAGTTCCAGCCGCATGGCTCGTCCCTGTTTGGTGGGGTCTGCCTGAACGAACATCATTTGCCAGTCCAGGGGACTGAGAGCGGGTATAAAATTGCCAAAAGCCTGAGATATCCTGCTACTTCTTAAAAAAGGGCCCATGGAATAGGAGGCATCCACGATAAAAACAATATCCACTTTGCCGTTGCCTGAAGGGGCCATATCCACGACAGTTGTTGTCCTGGGCTGTCTGAGTTTGACGCCACCACTGCGAGCTGTGGTTTCCTGCTGTAGCTGTAGAACATATTTTGGCTGAGATGATTCCTTTTGGGGAGGTGGCGGCGGTGGGGGGGGTGGCGGCGGTGGGGGAGGTGTGACATCAGAGGTGTCTGCTGTAACCACATCACTCACACTCCGACGAAAGTAAGGGCTGGCTGGCCGGCTGTATTTTGGGTTTCTTATTTTTTCTGATCTGTCTTTGTCCAATGTGGAATCCAGCTGATCTTCATAGATCGGTCCCTCTGATGTCAGCTGGACAGGGTTGCCACAGCTGATTAGGAGCCACAAAGACCCTGAAAGAAAAGTATAAATAAGGTATCTAATTTGTTTCATGGTTTTGTCCAACACAACAGTTAACCTGGCCCGAAAAAAATGTTTTTTCATGGACCACATATCTTTTTATCGGCAGTTAATATAATCAGCTTAAGTTAAAAAACGATAAAAAAACGGGAATAATCAGGAAAAAAGAAAAAAACAGACTTTGATTTTAAGCCTATTATCCAGCTGGACCTGTCCAAAGGGAGGGGATTCCCGACTTAAGAGTTAGGACTTTACGCCCCTGCCCCACCTCTTGGCTTGGCACTGAGTCACGATCAGAGGGGGAAGTTGCGTCAACTTTGTCCTCCCCGACACGGGGCTTGCTTTTGTTTGGGTTTGCTGTATATTGCAGGGATGAACTCAAACTTGCCCAAAGAATTTGAATCTTACAGGCCCAAAGTCGCTTTTTGTATTGATGAGGGGAGTTACCTTATCAAAACAGCTGAAACGAAGGAGGAGCTGTGGGGGGCTTTTCATCTTCGCCACAATGTTTTTTGCAAAGAGCGAAAAAATATCACTTTGCCTTCTCAGATCAAAACAGATGAGTTTGATATTTATGGAGATCAGCTTGTTATTATTGACAAGCAAAATCTTCAGGTGGTGGGGACTTACCGCATGATCCCTTCCCGGGGGCCAAAGGAGATGGTTTGTCTTGGCAGTGGAAAATTTTTTGACATCAGCTCTTTTGTGGATAAAGTCGGGGGGCACAATGTGGTGGAAATGGAATGGGCCTGCACAGACAAAAGCATAAGGGCCAGCCGGGTCTTTCATTATATTTGGCTGGGCATGGCCCGTTATTTCAGGCTTACTTTTTCCAAATACTTATGTGGGCGGGTGGATTTGTTAAAATCCTCTGTTGAAGAGGCTGGCTCCACTTATCAAACTTTTATTGAGCATGGTCTGGTGGATAAAAGTGCCTGGGTCTGTCCTCACAAAGAGTATGCTGTAAAAAATTTTGATAAAATACTCCCTCAAGTGAAGGCCAACGAAAAATATCTTTCCAAAATATCCCGCCTTTTTTCGTGGTATTTCAAAATGGGGGCCAGGGTCCATGGCCCTCCCATGTTTGATCCAGAGGGGCGGACTTATGATTTTTTTATGAGCCTGGATTTCAAGCAGATCAAAAATCTTTCCTTGGTGGATCGATATGAAGATGCCGTGTGGCTCAAAAAAAACCTGCCGATTTAAGCCCTTTATAGCTGGTTTAGGCTGGTTTGGGCACAGTTTTTCCACTTGACACCCCCTTTTGAAATGGTTTACTTTCCAACGCACCGCCTTATTCCAAGTAAACTGTCCGATTTTCAGAACCGATCCAAGGAGCTTAAGATATGAGAGCTTGCCTGACAGTGGATCTCAAAGCCCTAAAGCACAACTTGAAATTGTTATCCACCCTCACTCAAAGAGCAAAGGGCTTTTTTTGTCCTGTTATCAAGGCCAATGCTTATGGCCACGGGGCTTTGGAGGTGGGAGAGCTTTTGTGTTCTGCGGGGATTCGGCAGGCTGGAGTTGTTTCTGTGGAGGAGGCTTTGGAGTTAAGGGGGCTGGCCGGGGACATGGATATTTATATTCTTGGGCCATGTCCCAAGGATCAAATGCCCTGCCTTGGTCTTTATGGCTTTATTCCTTTGGTTGGTGGGTGGAAAGAGCTTGAGGCTCTTGCGGATTTTTCATCCGTGGGTAAGAAACCTGTTTCCTTTCATTTGAAATTCAATACTGGCATGAACCGGTTTGGTTTTCTGCCCTCGGAAAGAGCAAAAGTCCTGGCCTTTATTCAAAAGCATGAGGGTTTAAAACTGAAGGGGCTGGCCTCTCATTTAAGCGATGGGGAAAAGGCGGGTTCTCAAAAAGGGGGATCGGCCTTTCAACAAGTTCAGAGCTTTAAAAACTTAAGTGATTTTTTTAAAAATGCTTTGGCCGGGTCCCGACTGGATATTCATTTGCTGAACAGTGCGGGTTGGTTTGCTCTTTTTTGTCATAATCTCACAGAGGATCTCAGTTTGGGGTTCAGGCCAGGGATAGCTCTTTATGGGGTAAAACCTCCTGTGGACTTTCTGTCTTCTTCCGCCAAAAAAAAATATGGAGCTTTGCCTTTAAAGCCGGTGGCCTGTTTAAAATCTTTTGTGGTGCGATCTTACAGGCTTTCTCATGGGGAGCGGGTATCTTATGGAGGGGAGTGGAGGGCTACAGGGCCATCCACTTTGGCGGTGGTCTCCCTGGGTTATGCTGATGGCATGCCTTATCGCTTGTTCAAAGGGGGGGAGGTTTTGTTCCGGGGGAGGAGAGCACCCATAGCGGGACGCATCTGCATGGATTTCTTTATGATTGATGTCACTCAGCAGGCCCGTGAAGGGGCTGTTCGAAACGGAGAGGAAGTGGTGGTTTTTGGCCGGCAAAAAAACCATTTTATTTCTGTGGAGGAGCAGGTGGAAAAGGCAGGGTCCATTCCGGAGGAATTTTTAACTCGTATAGGCCCAAGGGTTCAAAAAATTTACAAAAACGGATAGCATTTTACCTGTCTGTCAGCCCCTTTTTTCCAAAAGTTTTTTGATATCACCCCGGATCTCGCTGAATCCAGTGTCCATTTTGGATTCCATGCGTTCCTGGTTGGCTTTTACTTCATCAAATCGTTCTTTTGTGCTGATTTCCAGTTTGTTCAGGCTTTCTTTTGTGCTGATTTCAAATCGTTCTTGTCGGGCTGTCATTTCATTAAATCGTTCTTTTACTTCATTAAATCGTTCTTTTGTGCTGATTTCCAGTTTGTTCAGGCTTTCTTTTGTGCTGATTTCCAGTTTGTTCAGGTTCTCCCTTGTGCTGATTTCCAGTTTGTTCAGGCTTTCTTTTGTGCTGATTTCGAATCGTTCTTGTCGGGCTGTCATTTCATCAAATCGTTCTTTTGTGCTGATTTCCAGTTTGTTCAGGTTCTCCCTTGTGCTGATTTCCAGTTTGTTCAGGTTCTCTTTAAAGTCCCCTTTTTGCTCATCAATTTTTTTGTTGGTGTCTGTAATATGGTTTGAAAGCAGGTGTTCTATGTGTTCATTTCTGAGTTCGACCTTCTGAATCTTGAAAATCAGGAATATCAGCAGGCCAAAAATGGTCAGCAATCCCAGGCCATTTTGGTCTATTTGGGTCAAAAAGCTTAAAATAGGTCCCATTTCCATGACTCCTTTTTTCAGGCTCAACTTTTACGCACGACCACCCCTGCAACAATAGTTCATTTCAGGGGTTTTCCGGGCCACTCTGCCCATCCACCACTAAATGGTGTGTCAAGTGGCTGATGGATATATCATGCCATTATACCACACAGGTGTCAAGTGGTTTTTTAGGGGGCTTTTTTGCCTGGTTTTTTTGTCAAGTTTGACCAAAAAATTCGGTAAAAATTCGGATTTCCGAATTTTTTTGTCTCAAAACCCCTCAAAAAGCCCTCCATTTCGTTTCCGGGAATTGCAACACATATAAAATGATGATTTTTTTATGGCCTCTTTTTTTTCTGTTGGGCGTTCAGTCTCTGCCTTTTGGCTTTGCGGAGGAGTCAAAAAAAAGGCAGGTTTTGCTTATGGAAAAGGGGGAGAGCCTTTACATGCCCAGTCCCTCTTTTGAAAGAATATGGCTCAGCCAGGCGGGGGTGGTGTCGGTTCAGGACAGGGGTGGGGGCCTTGGGATTCAGGCTCGCAAGGAGGGGGAGGTTTTGTTGAATGTGGGATCGCGTGTGTATCTTGTTCAGGTTTTAAGTGAAACAAACAAAAGACATCTTGAGGATTTGAGCAAACTTTTTTTGCATCGCATGGGGCTTGAGGTGCAATTTGTTCAGGATCGTATCCGGGTCCGGGGCCGGCTTTACCGGATAAAAGATTTTATGGCTCTTGTCAGGACTGCTCAGGAGCAAAAAATCCCTTATCTTTTTGAGGCGGAGGTGGATCCTGCTTTTCGCCCGGTTCTTGAGACCTGGATCATGGATCAGATAAAAAACTCTTTGTTTCCCTCTCCTGTTTTGTTGTGGCAAAAACCATTGACAGCTTTGTTGCCGGAGGATTCTGCTGTAACGGATTTTTATCAGACAAGGCTTGAGCCTTTTGGAGTGGCTTTAAAAAAAGATCCTTCTCTTTTGCCTTCTCATCCTTTGATAAAGCTCAAGGTTTTGCTTGTGGAAAGCACAGCACAAAGCCATTTGCAAACCCACATTGATTTTGGGGACAAGGTGATAAACCGCCTTTTGGATGGCCGTCTTTTCAAGGAGATTGTTTTGGGGTTTAAGGCTATGGAAAACGAGGGTCAGGCACGGATTCTTTCAGAGGCTGTTTTATTGAGTGAGAGCGGAAAAAAATCTCATTTTCATTCCGGGGGATCGGTGCCGGTGCCTCATTTTAATCCGGAAAGTGGTGCACAAAGTGTCAAGTGGAAGCCTTATGGTGTTCAGCTGGATTTTTTGGCCAGGGTGGATCGGAACAACAGAATACATGTTCAGACACAGGCTGAAATCTCCGAGGTGGATCATTCTTATTCGGCTCAGGCCACGCCGGCTATCAAGGCCAGTCGTATCACTTCCTCTGTCACCATGCAAAGTGGGCAAAGCCTTTTGCTTTCCCGGCTTATTCGCCGGCAGAGTGGGAAAAGCCGTTCCGCTCCTCCCACGATTTTTCGTTTGCCTTTGGCGGGAAAGCTTTTTTCTTTTAAGGGGAAAACGGAGGATCGCACCCGCCTGCATATTTTTATCACGGCGGGGTTTTCCTCTTTAAAAAAAGGGTCAAACAAATGAGTTTTCCGGCTTTTTGGACAGAACAGGAAACCGGTTCACCTGTAGTGGAATCAGGGACAGCAAAAGTGGGCAGAAAAAAGTGTGAGCCTTCAGCTCCCTCTTCGGCTTTGCGTGTGGCTTTTTCTCATGTTTTGAAGGAATTTCAGGAATTGCCTGAGATGGATTTTTCCCGTCTTTCCTCTTCTCAGGACAAACAAATTTATATTCACAAAATGCGGGGCATTTTGCAGGAAAAGGCCCCATCTCAGTATCATGCCCGCCTGATGGAGGAGATTTTTGGTTTGGGGCCTTTGTCCTCTCTCATAAAGGATCCGTCTGTTTCGGAAATTATTGTGAATGGCAAGGAGCATATTTTTTACGAACAAAAGGGCCGGCTTTGTTCTTGGCCGGAGCTTTTTCTTTCTGATTTGACTTTTTACAATTTTGTGCAGGGGGTGTTGGAGGAGGCGGGGGTGGTGCTCAGTTTAAAACAGCCTTTTGTGGATGGTGAGTGGCGGGGGTGGCGTATCCACATTGCTCAACAGCCTTTGGTGAACCGGAGCTTTCATTTAAGTTTTCGGAGGCATCCCAAGGATCCATGGACTTTGAAGAGGCTGGAACAAGGGGGTTGGGGCCCCAGGCAGGCCATTGACATTATTGAAAAACTGTTGAGGGAGAGGAGCAATATTTTGATAGTGGGGCCCACCAGTTCGGGCAAGACCTCTGTTTTAAATGCCTGTTTGCAGAGCCTTCCTGCCACAGAGAGAATTGTCAGCATTGAGGACAGCAGTGAGTTGTTGCTCCCCAACTCTTTCAGCACAAAGCTGTTGACACGCACCAGCAGTGGTGAGGAGGGGGCTTTGTCTTCCATTGACCAGAGCGAGTTGGTTCGGCAGAGTTTGCGTATGCGGCCGGATCGGATTGTGGTTGGGGAGGCTCGTGGGGCGGAGGCCAAGGATCTTTTGATGGCTTTGGCCACGGGGCACAGTGGTTCTTTGGGCACTTTGCATGCCAGAGAGCACAAGCAGGCTCTTTGGCGACTGGAGATGCTGGTGCAGATGGGGGCACCTTCATGGAACACACACACCATAAGGCAGATGATTGTGCTCAGTATTGATCATTTGATGGTATTGGGGCGACACATGGGGCAGAGGGTCTTGATGGGTATTTACAAGCTTTCTGGTGTGGAGCAGACCGGCTTTTTGTTTGAGCCTCTTTGGACACATTTGTCGCAGTCTGATGATTCTTTTCCTCCTGTTTGTCCGGTTGTTGATTAAGGCTTTCAGGGCACTATTTCGTGATTCCACAGTTTTTTCAAAAAGCTTTTCCAGTGCAGGCTGACAATGCCATCGAAGTTGGCTTGTATTTTGTCCTGGCTCACCAGCAGGCGATTTTTAAAACTGTGTTCTTCAGACAGTATTTTTAATGTTTTGAGGTGGGTTTGGGATATTCTTTTGGAGGATTTTATTTCTATGGCACTGTGATCCCCGACAATAAAGTCCACTTCGTGACCATAAGTGGATTGCCAAAAGCACAAAGGGTCTTCTTTTCTGAAGTAACTTAAATAGGCTTTGATTTCACTGGCCATAAAATGTTCAAAACTTTTGCCATAGAAATCAGAGTGCTCATTGAGTGTTCGTGTTCCGCACAGGGCATTCACAAGGCCTGAATCAAAAAAATAAAATTTGGATTTGCTGATGGCTTTTCTTTTCCGGGATTTTCTCCAGGGCGGAACCATAAAACCCAAAAGCAGGTCCTGCAAAACATCATAATAATCCCTGACACTGCTGGCAGAAATACCGTAGTCATTTCCTATTTTGGCAAAATTCAAAATTTGTGTATTACTTAGGGCAGAGCCTTTTAAAAAGCTGTGGAAGTTGGGCAGATTTCTGGCCAGCCCTTCTGTCTGGACTTCCAACATCAGGTAATTGGATACGTAGGCTTTCAGTTCTTCCTTGGGTTCTGTGCTTAAGTACACATAAGGCAAAGAGCCATAGAGCAGTCTTTTCTCAAGGGAAAATTGGGGGGTTTCGGTGTAGACAAGGGGAAACAGCTCTGCATTCCATGCTCTTCCGGCCAACAGGTTGACATTTTTTCTTTTTAATTTTCTGAAACTGCTTCCTGTTAACAAAAAGTGTATTTTTTTTTCTTCAATAAGCAAATGCACCAAATTTAACAGCTCAGGTATTTTTTGGATCTCATCAATAACAACATACTTTTGCTTTTTTGTCCGGTTGTTGATTAAGGCTTTCAGGTAAGAGGGGTCTTGTTGAAGTCTGTAGTTCAGTTCACTGTCCAACAGATTGATGACGAGGGCGGAGTTTTTTAATTGTTGTTGAATCAGATGGCTTTTCCCCACTTGCCGTGGTCCAAACAGAAAAAAGGACTTCTTTTTCAATAAAGCTCTTAAGTTTAAAATCCGTTTTATGTCCATCGGGGGCTCCTTTTTATAGGGGCGATACCTTTGTTTTATCCAAAAATCAGCACCACCAAGCTTGATTTTACCAAAAAACCAGCGGTAGTGCCACTGATTTTTTGGTATTTTGCCTGAATCCCGAATATTATAACGCACCGCCCCATAAAATCCCGCTTTTTGGAGCTTTTGGGGGGGGGCTTTTCTTTGGGGCTTTTTGGGGCTTTTCTTTGGGGCTTTTTGGGGCTTTTCTTTGGGGCTTTTTGGGGCTTTTCTTTGGGGCTTTTTGGGTTTTTTTCCCAAAAAGCCCCTGAAAATGGCCTAATCCCTCCAAAAAGTCAGCTGGTGACATTGGGACCAGCCATATAAAACATATTATTAACGGCCAAAATAGCCTGCATTAGGGAGTGTTTGCAAAGAGGAAAATCATCTTCTGAATCAGCTGTTACCTGCAGTTGCCCTCTTTCCTCCTGGACTCCATACCCTCTGAGGGTTAATTGCAAAAGCTGTTGACGCTTGGGGCTATCCAATGCACAAACTTCTTGTTTCAATCCTTCAATGGTGTCTCCATCATCAGTCAACAAATAGCCAGTGCTTGTTTTTTTAAGATATATTTGTATGTAATCATTGTTGCGGTCCAGGTAAGGGGTGGTAATCTCCACCCACTGATCGATGTTTTTGCAAATTGTCTTGTCCTTAAGCCATTTATAATATCTGTCAACCAGTTTGTTAATATTGTTCATGACAACCCCCTTTGTATCAGTGCTTTTGGCTTTTGCCTGTGTCAATATACTTTCAGCCATTTCTTTCTCCTTGCTTTTTTAATTTTATATATCTGTAAAAAAACGGTCACTATTCCTGCACCTGATACCATTCCCACATCTGTTGCCATTCCCATGCAACATGTCATTCCCGCGAAAGCGGGAATCCAGCTGTAAAAACAACTTCTTGGCTTTTTGGATCCAGAGGAGGGAATAACCACTTTCCCAAGGTAAGCTAAAAATATGGATTTGTCAAGATTTATTTTTTTACCAAAAAATCTTTCAAAAAGCTTGTTTTGAACCAATCCTATACAGATGGTTTATTATGCACTGTTCCAATGCCTGCTTGGCACGGATTTTGCAGGAGGGTAAGAAAAGGCCGGATTTCCTGCCCCACGTACTAAACAAAAAAAGATTCAGATCATCTGATTCGCTCGTATATTTTTTTGGCAGAAATTTTGGTGATTTTTTTTCCGGTTTCTTTGTTTAGAATAAACACCTTCCCGCATCTCCATTCTGGTCGTTTATATTGCCGGACAATCTTAGGTGGCGGTCTTCCTGGTAATTCTACAGAATCATCAAAAAACAGTTTGATATAAAAATCAATGTGGAAACAATACATGTCCAATCTTTCTTTTATATCATCCACATTGTCTGTAGTATAGCAATGAAAATGTTTATCATTTAATCCAAAAAATGCCAAGTGCACCAGTTCACAATCCACCAAGTCGCCCTGTGGTTTTAATTTTTCACAAATTGCATCTCCTTTTTTAAGGATATTATCGCTTTGAGAATTATTGTTTACCCATTGTTTTTGTTCAGGGTCTTTTCGCATTTCCTGATGGATTCTACATACTAATCGCAAGCCTCCCATAATTTTTTGCTGATTAATAATTCCTATGACAGATTCTATAAAGCCAGTCACAATCCCTTGTTTATATTTATGAGATAGACGAGAGATGTTTACTTGAGAAATTCTGTCCAAGAATAAATTTTGTATTACACTGTGATATATATGTTTATCTCTTGAAAATGGATCTGGTGATTTATTCAATGATGCAATATATTCATCAATAAGGGCCAAGCCTCGATCATTAAGATAGGGTAAATCTTTTTGTTTTTTTTCTTGTAACTTGTTTATTAAAAATTCTCTTCTTATTTTATTTTGGATCTTCTGTTGTAAGCAAGGTATAAAGTCCTCCACTTCTTGGTAGGACTTGAAAGGGTATTCAGCCAATTTATGACCTTTATGTTCTATATCAAAAAGTTCTGTTTTTTTAAGACCGACAAATTCCAGCAATCCAAAGGGAGTAAGCCTTTGTGTTGCTTTGCCTTTATCTGTGACCAGTGATTTTACATTCTTTTGAAAAGTTGTATATTGTGGTTTGTTTTTATAAACCCTTTCCATTACATTTTGGTCAAAAAACACATAAGGCTTGGTTTGTTTTTTCATTTTATTTCTGCTCCCATATTGAGGTGATTTTTTGTTAATTTTTGTCTCGTTCAGTTATATTTATTCCTGTTCGCTGGTTTTTCTTAAAACAATAAAAGCTTCTTTGAGCAAAATTGTTTTCAGAGGGCAGGCTTGGTTTTTTTATTTTTTCTGGATTGTAGTTGGTCCATAAAATTTCTGTCCTTATGCCTTTTGTGGAATGAATGATTTTTTGAGAGCCTTTGGTTTTAAACCATTTTTTTTTGTGATAAAGGTTGTTCATAAAATCACAATCATAATTGCTGATGGCCACAAAGCCTTGAACAGAATTTAAAACCTGGGCCAATTCTTTATGATCCTGATTGCTCATTTCATTGGAATAAGCTTTTGCGTCACCTCTGGTTTCGTGAACATAAGGAGGGTCACAGTAAAATAAAGTATGAGTGGAATCATATAATTTAATAATTTCAACAGCTGGCCTGTTTTCTATCTGAACTCTGAGCAGTCTGTTGGCAATATCCGGGAGGGCCTGGGTTCCGCCAAGCCAGCGGGATATGACCCCTGACATGCCTCTTCTGGAAGTGTTTTTGCAGTTAGCCCATCGGCCAGGGGAGGCTTTTTGAGCCAAGCCGGTTCTTACTTGTCTGGCACGGATATAAAATCGCCGGGCCCGTTCAAAGTCGTTTAAACTGGAGTCGATGACACAGGCCAAAGCAAATTCTTCTCTGGAAAAGGGGGTTAGGCCGATGGCCTCAATCAGCTTGTTTTTTTGATTTCTGAGGACTTTAAAAAAATTGACCACTTCCCCATCCAAGTCATTGTATGTTTCCACTTTAGAGGGTGGCCGGTTCAGCAAAACCGCCCCGGAGCCAGCAAAAGGTTCGCAATAATGGTGGCATTCTGGCAAAAGGGGGAGTAGCCAGTCCAAGTGGCTGAATTTGCCTCCATACCAGCCAAAAGGGATAAGCTTTTTACCCTGAAAAGTGGTGATTGGAGCAGGTTTATTTTTACTCATGGAGCTGACCTCTCAATAAGCTGTGTTCATTTACAACAGGTTTTTACAACCCTTTGCTTGTTGGTTTACAACCTTGCTTGTAGGCTTGCGACTTTTGTCTGTCGGTTAGCGGCTACTTGCTTTGAATCAAGATAATATCATATTTTCAACAAAAATCACATGAAATAAAGAGTATTTGACCCACCGTATTATTTGTGTGTTTAATCCCTTTGATATTTAGTCTGTCTGGATTGGTCCTGAATAAATACTTTTTTTCACTGTCATTCCCGCGAAAGCGGGAATCCAGTCGGAAAAAAGATCTTTTTCAGTGGTTGTGGCCAAGGGAAGTTTTAATAACAGCAGTTTTTATGGACAACAACTTTGGATATTTTTTGTTCTTTGTCAATTAAAAAAAGGATTTGCCAGACATCCTGTCCTTTTTTTTCAGCATGATTGATTAAATAAGTGGGAAAAGATTCATTAAAATAATATCCAGAATAGTTGCCTAATATGTTTCGTATCTCAGAGCTGTCCAGGCCAATATATTTTTTCTGATTTTTCAAAAGAGAACAGGCCATCTTTGCTCTTATTGATCTGTCCTCCTCAGCCCTTTTAAACTCAGCGACATTTAAAGGCTTTGTTCCATAGCGTTGGCAAACTTCTTTGAGGCTCATAAACTCTCCTGGATTAAAATATTTTTTCCGTGCATAAACAATTGATATAGCCATTATAAACAAAATCCCCACAGCCCAAATCAGTTTTTTCATTTTTTACCTCCTTGAACTTGACACTTATTTTGGTCATTTGCTTGTTTGCTCCTTATGTTATTTTTCCTATATTGCAGTGATTTTTTGGTGGATTTTTATTCAGGGGTTTTATTTTGTCGCCAGCGGGGGGCAAAGCCAATCATAAAACAATAAAGCCTGGCCAAATATTTGTTGATACCCCTTTTGCACATGCCCTCATAACATATCTGCTTAAACTCTTTCAGAGAATCCCCTTTATATAACAATGCTCCATCCTTAAAACAAAGGCTACAATATATGTCCGACTCCCTGTTGCCCGGATCCTGTTTAAAGGGCATAAGACAGCTGTCACAACTTTTTTTTGCCTGCTTCATTATAAACCCCTTTCTGTTATGGTTTGTGCAAATTCCCTTGAGGCACACTTTGTGTCCTTCGCGGAAATGATAAATCTGATAGAAATAAAAATCATTACACAATACACCCATAAAAGCCGGCCAGTCAAGAATACTCAGTGGTTTATTGCATTTTATGCAATAAAAAGTCAGGTTGCAGTTGCTCCTCCGGAATATTTTTTTCCAAAGGCAGGTAGATTTCAGATTTTATGTCCATCTGCTTTAAGTATTGGCACATGAGAGGGCCTACTACACTCCAGCTTAAGCCTCCCAAGCCACAACCCAAAGCCGGCAAAGCCAAAGATTTAATCCCTTGGCTTTGATAATTTTCTACAAGCCATTGCAAACCTTTTTCAATCCCTGCAAGAGGAGAATTTTCCCGCCAGTGGTTTTTGGTGGGAAAGAGCAAAAACCAGCGATGGCCATTTTCTGTTACAGCTGAAGGCACATCCTCCAACAGATAAGGCACTCCCATTCTCAGTTTTTTTTGCCGGCAAAGGTCCTGATAAAGTACATACCCTTCAGGAAATTGACACTTAAAACTGAAAGCCAGGCCTTTTCCCATAACACCCACAGTATTATTAAAAAGGCCACAAGTATTCCGATAATATTAGGTCTAAAGTTGTGAAAAATGATTTTTTTTTGTTTTATGTGAAAAAAAGTGTTGTTTTATTTTTGTGTGTATGATAAGGTGAGTTTATGAGAAAAAATGATGCACGGAAATTAGATCGGAAGTCACAGGAGGCTCTACGGATTCGTGGGATGCAGGCTCTTTTCTCTGGCGAAAATCCGAGGAAGGTAGCTGATTTCTTAGGTGTTAATCCGGACACGGTGTATAATTGGGCTGTTAGATATGGTGAGGGGGGTTGGGATAATTTAAAGAGGAGAAAAGCTTCTGGTCGTCCTCCGATTGTTCAGGGGCGACATTTGAAGTGGATTTATAAGATGGTGAATAAGAACCCTCAGCAATTAAGTTTTCCATTTGCTTTGTGGAATCGGAGGCGGATACAGGAAGCCATCCGGTTGAAGTATGGGATAAAGCTCAGTATTACATCTGTGGGTCGTTTAATGGGCCGTTTGGGTTTGACTTGTCAGAAGCCATTACACAGGGCTTATGAGAGGAATCCATCTCTTGTTAAGGGTTGGTTGAGGGAGGAGTATCCTAATATACAGAGGTTGGCTAATAAGGAGGGTGCACAGATTTATTTTGGTGATGAGTCTGGTGTGCGATCAGATTATCATAGTGGGACAACTTGGGCACCTAAAGGGAAGACTCCGGAGGTGAGGGGCACAGGCAAACGTTTTAGTTTGAATATGATTTCAGCTATTTCTGCTAAAGGTAGTATGAGGTTTATGACTGTGAGAGGTGGTGTTACAGGGAGGGTGTTTATTTCATTTTTAAAGCGATTGATTTCAGATGGGAGTGGGCCGGTTTATTTAATTGTGGATGGTCATCCGGTGCATAGGTCAAAGAAGGTGCGTGAGTTTGTGGATTCGACAGGTGGTTTGTTGAAGTTATTTTATCTTCCGCCGTATGCACCTGATTTGAATCCGGATGAGTTGGTTTGGAATCATTTAAAATATCATTGTATTGGGAAGTTATTTATAAAGACAAGGGAGGAGTTGAAGGAAAAGGTTACTTATTATTTAAAGTCTTTACAAAGAAGGCCTGATACTATTAGGAGTTTCTTTTTAAAGCCTTCTTTAAAGTATGCTATGTAATATCGGAATATTTATGAACTTATCAATAACAGTGATCACAATTGTTTGCTGTTTTGAAGATAAAATATCCCCTTTTTTTAAAGAAATGTTTGAAACAAGCATTTTACTCCATAAAAGTGGTTGGGTTGACATAGTTTTTGATGTGTTCGGGGATTTTGGCCTGCCAACCGGCTGTGAGCAAGTAAAAAAGCACTTTTTGTTGGTCGGTTTGTGATCTTTGCTGGTCGG
The DNA here is from genome assembly GCA_965242635.1 of Bdellovibrionales bacterium. Taxonomy (GTDB): domain Bacteria; phylum Bdellovibrionota; class Bdellovibrionia; order Bdellovibrionales; family UBA1609; genus JANQSP01. Next base: position 180,402 of record OZ251471.1, read on the forward strand.
CCTCCCCACACTTCCATATTGACGCTATAGGTCAAAAATAAGGGGTCAGCATAGAGTTTTTGGCAGTTTTGGGTCTGGATAAAAAATGTTAAGGGTTATTCCACCACAACAAAGCCACTTAAGCCCCGTGATCTTAAATACTCTGCTTGTAAGCTTGTGACTTTGGCATCTTCCAAATTCGCTTCTCGCAAATTTGCTCCTGTCAAATTCGCCTTTCGCAAATCTGCCTCTTGCAAATTCGCCCCTGTCAAGTCCGCCTTATGCAAACTCGCAAATCGCAAATCCGCCTTATACAAATTCACCTCTCTCAAATCCGCCCTTTCCAAACCCGCCCCTATCAAATAAGCTTCTGTCAAATCTGCCTTATACAATTTTGCCTCTGTCAAATCCGCTGTATGCAAACTCGCCTTATGCAACTTTGCCTCTGTCAAATCCGCCTTATACAGATTCGCCCTTCGCAAATAAGCTCCAGTCAAATCCGCCTTATGCAAAACCGCCCTTGGCAAATAAGCCTTTTGCAAACCCGCCTTGTGCAACTTTGCCCCTGTCAAGTCCGCCTCCCGCAAATTCGCCTCTGACAAATAAGCCTTTCGCAAATCCGCCCCTCTTAAATCGCAATTATGGATACCAGGCTGTTCTGTAAATTCTTTATAATTTTCAATATTACACTTGCCTTCAGTCTTGTCTTCTGCATGGACAAAAGACCCCAAGCTTAAGAAGAAAAGAAAAAGTATTGCTTTCATGGTATCCTCCTTTTTGTTGTTATTGATATAGAGATGCTATAAGGGATTTTATGAGGATTATCAAGGAAAAAATAAAAAAAAACTGTTTTGAAAATTTAGTGTGAAAATTTTACACGGTTTTTAGCTTTTTTGTAAAAAAAGGGCTTGTGGCCTGCCCCGGTTCAGAGCAAAAAGCCCTGCCTCACTGCCATATTGACGCTATATGTCAAACAAGCTTTTTTCTGTGTGTGGGCAGGCATGGGTGGGCGGGCAGGCGGTGGGCAAGTGGGCAGGCGAGTAGGTGGGCAGGTGGGTGGGCAGAGGATCGGGGTTTTTCAGCTTTTTCTTGCCAGTTTTATATTTTGGTGTTTATACTTTTGTGGCGGTATGGTTTTTTTGCAAAAGGAGGCTTGTTGTTATGTCAAGAAAAAAGCTTTTAAAATACAGGGACCTGCCTTGGGAGCTGAAGGACCAGGTGGATTGGACTTATGGGCATATCCAGAGGGCTCAAAATCCCACAGTTCGGCACATTTTGGAGCGACTCAAAAGGTGGGAAAAAATGTATGCAGAGGAGGGGGCGGATGTGTCGGCAAAGGAAAAGCGTGTGGCCATCGACAAACTGGAAAACTACATGCACTCCACCAACCCATAAAACAAGGCCATTTTGACCCCCTCAACAGAAAAACAAGCCACTTTGAGTCGTCATACATGACTGGCCTTGTCATTTTTGGGAAGTATGCCTCCGTGAAAGCGGGAGATGGGGGTGTGTCCTAAAAAAAAGACTTTTTTGGAGCTGACCACAATAGACAAGCCCTTTTGGGGATGATATGCTAAAAAAAGTGATTGTTTTCAACAGAGAGTAAAAAACCACAAAAAAGGAGGTCAGGATGTCATCAAAAAGTCAAGGGCATGAGCCTGTGGCCATTGCCAACTATTTTATAGACCTAAACCAAACTGGTTTTGAAAAAGGTGTCGCTTGTGAGGTTTTTCCCTCCTGTCTGGGAAATTTGAAACATGCATTTTCAAACAAGATCGGTATAAGTCCAAAGGGGCTGACTTTAATGGACAAATTAACTATTTGGAATTTTATAAAAATAAATTATTAAGAAAAACAAGGAAGGATCTATTATGGCAAAGCAAAAAACAAAAAAACCGATTGAGATTTACAAGCACAAAGCTCAAAAGAGGAAAAATAATCCTCAAGTGGGAACTGTGACTTCTGAAAGGGACAGCCCCCAGGTCAAAACCAAAGCCTACCGTTATGATCCTCATCTGGACCCTCAGCTGAATTTTGATCCCAAAAGATCCCGGTTTGAAGGGATCATTCAACAGGGCCTTTCCGGTTCTTTTGAGGAGGCCAGGTTGGCCCTTCAGCGACTTCGTGAGCTGGAAAAACCTTATTTGAATTGGGTTGGCAAAGCCGAAAGGACATCGTTTGAAGTTCCCACCGTGCCTCTTCATATTCACGAAAAAATCGATCCCAGGAGTATTATTGAGACGGTTCGTCGCCGAAATGCTGTGGATTACAGGCAGTTGTCTTTGTTTCATGGTGAATTGGAAAAACGGCCATTGGAAAAAGAGATTGAATTTTACCAACATGAAAAGCTTTGGAGCAACCGCTTAATTGCCGGGGATTCTCTTTTGGTGATGAATTCCCTGTTGGAAAAAGAGAATATGGCAGGCAAAGTCCAGTGTTTTTATTTTGATCCACCTTATGGTATTAGTTATGGTTCCAATTTTCAGCCTTTTGTGAATAAAAGAGAAGTCAAAGACAAAGACGAAGATCTGTCGGCTGAACCGGAAGTGATTAAAGCTTTCAGAGACACTTGGGAGCTGAATATTCATTCTTATCTTTCTTATTTAAGAGACAGATTATGGCTTGCTAAAGATCTTTTGACAGAGAGTGGATCTTGTTTTGTGCAAATCTCTGATAAAAATGTGCACTTGGTCCGCAACCTTATGGATGAAGTTTTTAATCAGAAAAATTTTTGTGCTCTCATTCCTTTTCGTAAAAAAACATGGCCATTAGGATCGAAAGTACTGGAACAAATGTCTGATTTTCTTCTTTGGTATGGTAAGGATAAAAATCAGGTTAAATATAATCAATTATATGTTTCAAAAGAAATGAATCCAGATAACGACTGGTGTTGGTTGGAATTACAAGATGGTTCAAGACATAAAATGAATCGAAAACAAATTGAAGGAATTGAACCAATACCAGCTGGAGCTAAAATTTATAGACTAAGGTCACTTGAACCTCTTGCAGAAAATCCAAATAAAAAATTTACTTATGTTTTTAATGGAAAACATATTGAGCCTCCCCGGAGAGGGTATTCAGTAAGCAAAGAAGGATTAAAAGTATTAGATTCTCAAAAAAGATTGCAACTAAAAGGGAATTTATTAAATTTTATTTCCTTTAAAAATGATTTTCCTATAATGAAACTGACTACTCCGTGGACAGATACTACAGGTGCCAGGGATAAAATTTATGCTGTGCAAACTAACCCATCAGTAATCCAACGCTGTATTCTAATGACCACTGATCCGGGAGACTTGGTTTTTGATCCCACTTGTGGAAGCGGCACAACCGCTTATGTGGCAGAAAAATGGGGCAGGAGATACATCACTTGCGACACCTCCCGTGTCGCCATAGCCCTTGCCAAACAAAGACTTATGACAGCTCATTTTGATTATTATGAGTTAAAAGACAAACAAAAAGGCATAAACGAAGGTTTTAATTATAAAGAAGTTCCTTATGTTTCTGAACTGTCTATCGCATATAAAAAAAATGTAGAAGCAAAAACTCTTTACGATCAACCTAAGATAGACAAAAGCAAATATCGAGTGTCAGGTCCTTTTACAGTGGAAGCTGTTCCCGCTGTCCGGGTGGAAACTTTATCAGGCAAGATTCTTAATGGTTCAGATAACCCCATAAAACAAGATTGGCTCTTCTCTCTCAAGGAGCATGGCATTAAAGGTAAAAAAGGACTTTCAAAAGATCTGGAGTTTGCCAGATTGGAAATAATGAATGACACCAAATACATTTTTGCTGAAGGACAAACAAAAAAAGACTCCAAAAGAGTGATTGTGTGTTTTGGTTCCGAATACGCACCTTTGGAACAAAGACAAGTGGAAGAGGCTTTGAAAGAAGCCAAACCTTTTTGCCCGGATATGGTGATTTTTTGTGCCTTTCAGTTTGATCCGGAAGCAGGAAAAGATGTGGATGAGATGGATCTTAAATGGACAAAAGTTTTAAAAGTGCAAATGAATAGCGATCTGTTTACACAAGGCTTGAAAAAAAGTGCCAAAGGCGAAAGCTTTTGGTTGGTGGGCCAGCCTGATGTGTCTGTCAAAAAAATCACCAAAGGGGAGCATAAAGGACAATACACAGTCCGTGTTGAGGGCTTTGATTATTATGACACTAAAACCAATAATATTAAAAAAGCTGGTATAGAGCAGATCTCTTTATGGATGCTGGACACCAACTACGATGGACGGTCTTTGTATCCCCGGCAGGTGTTTTTCCCCATGTCCGGTAGCAGTGGAGGCTGGTCAAAACTCAAAAAAGCCCTGAGGACAGAGATTAACGAGGAGCTTATGGACCGGTTTAAAGGTGTTGAATCATTGCCATTTAAAGCAGAAAACCACAAAAGAATAGCTGTTAAAATCGTGGATGACAGAGGAATTGAAAGTTTTATCATAAAATCATTGAAATGATTGAAAAATTAAGCTATGCCAAAGCCTATTAAAAAATTGATTATCAATTCCCCTTTCAAAGAGCCGGATCAGCATTGGAAGTTCAATAAAACCATCAAAGAGTTTGAGCTGACAGAAGCCCGGAGGCCGGCCAGCTATGTTATTTCCGGTGGAAAAAACAAATCTTATGATGAATTTGGCCGGGTTGTGGAAATTCCCCTTGTCAATGATATTCGTCAAAGAATGAAAGATTGGAAAAAAGACAACTACTCCGGTGTGACAGGTGTTACCCGCAAGCTTTTGGAGTTTTGGAATGCCAATCAAGAGGATTCAGGACGAAGATATGACTTCTTTTTTTGTCAGTTGGAAGCTATAGAGACTTTGATTTTTCTGATAGAATCTTCCCTGGATATGAAAACAGGGCTGAATATTCCAAAAGACTCCTCACTGAAAAGAGTATGCTCGAAAATGGCCACCGGCACAGGTAAAACGGTGGTTATGGCCATGACCATTGCATGGCAAATTCTAAACAAAGTTATTTATCCACAAGATGCCCGCTTTTCAAAAAATATATTTATTGTTTCTCCCAACTTAACAGTGAGAGACAGGTTGAATGTTCTCAATTTGTCAGGAGATAAAAATTATTACCGGGAATATAAAATTGTTCCCAATGAATGGTGGGACAAACTCCGGCAGGGGAAAGTCCTGATCAAAAACTGGCAACAACTGATGTGGGAGACAGAAAAACAGATCCAAGAAAAAGCAGGAGTGGATAAAAGAGGCCCAAAAAGTGATACTGCTTACACAAGGGAAGTCCTGAGAGATATGGCCAGGTCAAAAAACATCATTGTCTTAAATGATGAAGCTCATCATGCCTGGCGTAAACATGCACAGAACAAAGCAAAAAAGCAGGATATTACAAAAAAAGAAATGGAAAGAGCCACAAAATGGATTGAAGGATTGGATCGTCTCAATCGAACGGTGGGAATTAGACAAATATTTGATTTTTCTGCCACCCCTTATGCCCCCACAGGCCAAAATGCCGATGAAAAAAAATTATTTGAATGGATTGTAAGTGATTTTGGATTAAATGATGCCATTGAATCCGGTCTTGTTAAAACACCAAAGTTTGCTGTAGGAGATGATGCCTCTGTCAATGTCAAAACCCTGCAACCAAGATTTCATCATATTTATAAAAATGAGGAAGTGGAAAATGATCTCAAAAGAAAAGCCAAAGAAACAGAATCCTTGCCGGATATGGTTAAAACGGCCTATACACATCTCTCTTTGAGCTGGAGCAAAAAATATGAGAAGTGGAAAAAACAAGACAAAAATCCAAAAACATTTGTTCCTCCTGTCATGATTTCCATTGTAAACCGGAAAGAAACAGCAGATAGAGTGGAACATGGATTAAAAACAGATGACATCCCTGTTGGTAAGCTTTTCCAAGGTGTGGATAAAATACTTAAAGTCTATTCTGGAATGGAAGACGATAAAGAGACAAGAGACAGACTTTCTGCTGTGGGGAAAATAGGATCAGGTGGCCAGTTTGTTCATCATATTATTGCTGTTCAAATGCTTTCAGAAGGTTGGAATTGCCAAACAGTGACTCATATTATGGGCTTAAGAGCTTTTTCCAGTCAACTGCTTTGTGAACAAACAGTGGGTCGGGGATTAAGACGAATGTCTTATGAGCTGAATGAAAAGGGCATGTTTGAACCGGAATATGTGAATGTCCTGGGAGTGCCTTTTGCTTATCTTCCTCAAGAAGGCAGTGATACCGGAAGAGTGGAGGAAGAACACAGAAATTGCCTTTTTCCTGAAAAGGAAAGAAAACAATATGAAATCACTTGGCCCCATGTGGAAAGAATTGATTATCAGCTGAAGCCAGAATTAAAGATTGATTTTTCTGCTATGCCTCCCTATACAGTGGATGTATCCACTATTCCAAGACTGGTGGAGCTGGCCCCTGTTGTTGATGGAAAACCCAGTTATGAGGATATAGAAGCCATCAGACTCCAGGAATTTTTTGAAAGAAACTATGAACCGGATCGAATGCAAACCCTGATATTAAAAATCACAAGTCAGTTATATGATAAAATGAGCCTTGAGTGGCAAAAAGGAATATTTAAACACCGGGCAGTTCAAATGATTTTTCAGTTGGTGGAGCAATTTATCCATTCTCCAAAATTTCAAACCAAACCGGATTATGAAAAAGAAAGAAAAGCCCTTATTGTGATGATGAAAATGAATGAGATTGTGAATAGAGTTTTTAATTTGATACAAAAAGATTCTATGGAAAAGTTAACAGCTTTTTACGATAAAGACACTCCAGTTTTTTCCACCAGTGCAATGCAGGAATGGTGGACCAAAAAGAAAACAGCCATTTTCAAAAAAAACCATATAAATCAATGTGTTGTGGACAGCTCCTGGGAATACACCCATGCCAGAGAGTTGGACAAAAATAAAAAAGTTCTGGCTTGGGTAAAAAACGATCATTTGGGTTTTAATGTGGATTATGTGGATGAAAAAGGAAAAATGAGAAATTATAAACCGGATTTTATAGCCCGACTTTTAAATAAAAATTATATGATTTTGGAAGTCAAGGGGATTAAAAAGAAAAGAGATATTCAAAAGTGGGATTTTATGAGAAACTGGTGTAAAGCTGTGTCCCAAAGCACAGAAAACCAAAATTGGCATTTTAAAGTCTCCCAGGATTCCACAGGAGGGACAGTGCATAAAATTATTGAAGAAATTTTGAAACAAAACCAAACAGAGGATACTTGATATGCCCTTGACAGATAATACTACTGTTTCCCGGCCGGCACAGCCGAGCCCGTCAGTGCCTCCGTTTCAAAGGGGAGGCATGGGAAAGTCCCAGGCTCCACAGCTTAATCCGGACACTCCGCTTCAGTATTTGAAGGGGGTGGGGCCAAAGCTGGCCCTGCTCTTTGGCAAAAAAGGTATCCACAAAGTGGGCGACCTCATTCAATGGTATCCCAGAATGTATAGAGACCAAAGGGTGGCCCACGATATTTCCCGTCTTCAGCCCAACACGCATATCACCCTCTATGGCTATGTGGCCCGCAAAAACGTGTGGGTGACAGGGGGGGGACGCAGAAGGATTTATGAGCTGATCATCAGTGCTCAGGGGGGCTGGATAAAGTGCAAGTATTTCCGCTTGCCCTACCAAGGCTATTTTGACAGCCTGGAAATAGACCAAAAAGTCAAAGTGGTGGGGCGGGTGAGCTACTACCGCCAACAACCGGAACTTAATCATCCGGATATTTATCCCTTCACCGGGGAGGAAGAGGATCAAAAAGACGCCCTGATCCCCATATACACGGAAGTGGAAAAAGTCAGCCAAAACAAAATTCGAAAAATGATGGCCACCGCTTTTGAGGCCTTAAAAAAAAATGAGGACTTTTGGTCCTCAGACCCTTTGCCAAAATGGCTGAAACAGGAATACCATTTGCTGGACAGGACTGTTGCTTTGGAACAGATACATCATCCCTCTCAGGAACAGGCAGAGGCTTATCTGAATTTTCGTGCCCCGGCCCAAAAACGACTTATCTTTGATGAGTTTTTCTTTTTGCAACTCTATATGGGCATGAAAAAAGCCGGGCTGGAAAAACAAAAAGCCACACCCATACCAGCCCTTTCCTCCTTTGCTGACAAGATTAAAAAATCCCTGCCCTTTTCGCTGACTTCCGCTCAGGAAAGAGTTTTAAAAGAGATCGCCTGTGACATACAAAAAGACAATCCCATGCACAGGCTCATTCAGGGGGATGTAGGCTCCGGCAAAACCATTGTGGCCCTGCTCTCCGCCTGCCCTGTGATGGAGGCCGGCTTTCAGTGTGCCATTATGGCCCCCACAGAAATTTTGGCAGAACAACACTATCAAAACGCCCTCCGCCTGTTAAAGCCCCTGAACTTGTCTGTATCCTTATTGACAGGCAAAACCCGCACACGGGCCAAAAGAGAGATAGGGGAGAAACTGATGAGCGGTTACACCTCCCTTTGTGTGGGAACGCATGCTCTTATTCAGGATACAGTGCAGTTTAAAAACCCAGGTTTGGTGATTGTGGATGAGCAACATCGCTTTGGCGTAAACCAAAGAGCTTTGCTGAAAGACAAAGGCTCTCAAACACATTTTTTGGTGATGACAGCCACACCCATCCCCCGAAGCCTGGCCATGACCCTATACGGGGACCTGGATGTGTCTGTTATAGATGAAATGCCCAAAGGAAGAAAGCCCGTGGCTACCAAAAGAGTATGGCCCAAAGGAAGAGAACAGGTCTGGAGCTTTTTGGAAACAGAACTTCAGAAAGGCCGGCAGGCTTATGTGGTCTGCCCCTTAGTGGAGGAAAGTGAACATATCGATTTAAAAAACGCGGTGGAGGAATACGAAAGGCTTAAAACCCGGTTTCCGAATTGGAAATTGGGGCTTTTGCATGGGCGTCTTTCCCCCTTTGAAAAACAGGAGGTGATGTCCGCTTTCGTCAAAAAGGAAATACAAATACTGGTGAGCACCACAGTCATTGAAGTGGGGGTGGATGTGGCCAATGCGAGTGTGATGATAGTGGAGCATGCCGATCGCTTTGGCCTGTCCCAACTGCACCAGCTGAGGGGCCGGGTGGGGCGGGGTGTTTATGACAGCCACTGCCTGCTTGTGCTCTCTGATGGCTTTTCAGAAGAGGCCCTGCACCGCCTCTCCATTATGGAAAAAACCAATGATGGATTTAAAATTGCCGAAGCTGACCTGGAAATCAGAGGGCCGGGAGAGTTTTTGGGCACACGGCAGTCGGGCTTGCCGGAATTTCAGATGGCCAGCCTCATAAGAGATGCCCGCCTGCTGGGGGAAGCCAGATCCGCCACCCTCAAAGTGCTGGAAAAAGACCCTCTGTTGAGCCAGCCGGAACACCGCCTTTTAAAAACAGAAATGCAGGCCCTATCCCATCGCCTTTTGCCAGGCTGAACCACAAACCACAAAGCTCAAAGCAAAAACCACAAAGCCAAAGCCCAAACCCAAAGCCCCTTTGTCAGGACCCCGTGATGTGGGCCACAAGCTTGGTGAAATAAGGCTCAAGACTTTGAGGGGACAGGTTGTTCAAAAGAGGCAGTTCCAGTAAAACTTTAATCTTTCCCTGTTTTTCAATATCCCTTTTATTGTCTTTGTGAGGGGGGCCCACCATAACCACCCCCAAAACAGGGATTTTTTTCGCCCTTAAAGCCCCCAAAGTCAAAAAGGTGTGATTGAGTGTACCCAAACCACTGCGGGCCACCACAAGAACAGGCACATTCAGTTTTTTCATCAGGTCGCTCATGTTTTTTGTGTCATTAAGAGGGACCAAAGCCCCCCCGGCCCCCTCTATAACCAAGTTGGCCTGGCCTTCAGGGACTTTGATTTGATCCATTTTCAGATAAATATTTTCTTTTTTGCCGGCCTGATTGGGCGAAAGAGGACGCTTTAAAGTGTAAGTGGAAGGGTAAATGTGCCGTGGAGGGATAAACCGGCGAACAAAGCTCAGGTCTGTTTGAGGCAAAATATGTGAAACAGCCCCCGGCTTTTTGGGGTCGGCAAAGCCTGCCTGCACAGGCTTCCAGTAATGGGCGGGCCAAGCCCGGCAAAGACCGGCAGACACCACGGTTTTGCCCACATCAGTATCCGTTCCGGTAATAAAGATGATTTTTCGTGCTTTTTTAGCCTTCATTACAGGACGCCACTGTTCCGCCGGCCCCTTATGGACACATGGTTCATGTGATCCCTTATGTTGTTCAGGATTTTACTTTTTTGAAAAGCTTTTTTACAGCGATCATAGCCATTGCCCATAGCCACAAGGCCCCCTCCACCAATGACTGCCAGCAGAGAATAATAAGCAGATTGAGTGGTTAAGATCCCCCTGGAGTGAGTGGCCGCTATCTCTGCCCATTTATCAAGCAAGAGCGGATCGACGGCCCACACATACCCTGTTGTTCCAAAAATGAGGGCACTTCCGGCTATAAACCTCAAAATACCTGAGAGGCCCATACTTCTGTTGTATTTGGAACTTTGGGCCACAGTCAGAGCCTCAGCCACCAGTTTTAACAGCTCCTCCCTTTCCTCTGTGGCCATTCTTTCTGATGCAGTCCGTTCCGAGGTCATTTTTTTGGAGTGATAACGGGTCATTTCCTCAATCAGTTTGTTAAAGTCTTCCAGCACTTGGATGGCGAATGTATTATTGACTGATTTTGCCTTTTCCAAAATCAGCTCATTTTGTCTGGGATCATACCAATTGTTCGTCCCGGCTGATATATTGGACAGCACACTTAAAGTTAAAAGATGCCCCAGCTCCATAGCAAAATATTCTTTGTTTTTTGCAGGAGTGATCATCAACATGCTCAGTGTCTGGCCATCGGAAGTTTCTTTGCTCAGGAGATTGTTGATATTGACACCAAACACCTTTTTCAGTTCTGCGAGGGCTGTTTGGTATTTTTCCCTGTCCCCCTCCATAACCGCCTGGCCGATATGGGTCTTTTCCAAAAACATGGAGCTGGAATCCTGGAGGCCTGGCCTCTCTGTGACCGGCTGTTCTGCTGGTGGGCTTTCTGCCGGTCTGCCCTCTGCTTCTGCACTTTCCTTCATAGCCTGTTCTGCTGTTGGTGAAGGGGGGTCCGCATACTCCACCCTCATACCTCTGGCATGGGTGTTCTCACCTCTGGCATGGGTGTCCTCACCCCTTCTGGCAGGGGTGTTCTCACCTCTGGCATGGGTGTCCTCACCCCTTCTGGCAGGGGTGTCCTCATCTCTGACAGGGGTGTCCTCACCCCTCAGATCCTGAGCCTCTGCCTCTCTCTGTGAGAGTCTTGCCCCACCGTCCTCTTTTGAAGAGTTCCCCCTTTCTGAAGAGATAGCATTGAGATCTCCAATAGAGGGTGGATTGGGAAAACGGGATCTTCCTTTGTTTTCAGCAGAAATGGCCGAAAAAGAAAATATCAAAACAGACAACATAAAATATTTCATAACTCCTCCTCTGACAGGCTTTTTGGGGCTGACTATAAGTGAAAAGGGGGTTTTAAACAAGAAAAATCAGGAAGGGAGCTTAAAAATGATATCAGCCGTGTAAATATTTCACACTTTAACAGACAAAAGAGGGCTTGAATTCCCGGACAAGCTTAAATATAATGGCCTATGAACCAAACCAAACAGGCACGAGGCTGGCAGAGTCCTCGGAGCAGGTTCTGCCTGCCCCACGGGTTCTGCCTTTTGAAAAGGGTGTCGCTGGTGAGATTTTTCTATAAAGGAGCATGTTATGGAAGTGCCGTCTGGCCGGGGAACAGAACGCAGAGTGTTGAGCGAAATCAATGTCACCCCTTTTGTGGATGTCATGCTGGTTTTGCTGATTATTTTTATGGTGACCGCCCCCATGATGCAACAGGGCCTGAATATTGAACTCCCGGAAACCAAATCCGCCGGCATAGCCGTGCCCGACAAGCCCTTTATCCTGACCATCGACAAAAACAAACAAATTTTTATCGCCGAAACCCTCGTGCCTCTTTCTCAGTTGGGGGCCAAAGCCTCCGCCATTTTAAAAGCCAGAAAAGATCGGCAAATATATATTCAGGCCGACAAGTTGGTGGAGTATGGCGTTGTGGCAGAGGTTTTGGCAGAAATGCGCTCCGCCGGGCTTTATCAGGTAAGCCTTATCACCAAAAGCCCCTGAGCTTTTGCCTGGGTATTGTCATGAACAAAGAACCTTTTTTGTCCCATTTTTTGTTTTTCTCTTTTATGGCCCATGCTGTGTTTTTTGTTTACTTTGTTGTGGATCCTTTTTCGGATTTTCGTTCAAAAAAAAATATCTCTGCTCCGCTGGCTGTCAGGGTCCGGACAGTGGATTTTTCTGACCTGCCCGGCCGGAAGGACAAAGACGACAAGGCCATGCCAATGAAGGAAAAGGCCAGCCCCCCACACCTGAGTCAGGCTGAAAAAGAACCGGAAAAAAAAGCCCCCCCGGCCCCTGATGTTTTGAAAAAAACAGACAAAAAACCGGCCAAACCAAAAAACAGGCCAAAGGCCAAAAAAAAGGCCAAAGCTCAAAAACCAAAAAAAGATATTCAGGAGCAACAAAAGCATGCCTTGGACAAACTTTCCGCCCTGCAAAAAATTGAACAAATAAAGAAAGAGTTGTCTCAGGAAGATGAAAAACCCATGGCCGGCTCAACGGTTGGCAGGGAGACAGGACAGGAGCAAATGGATTTTGCCACACTCCAATACCTTGCCAGTTTGAAAGCACATGTCAATATGTATTGGAGTCTTCCACAGGAGCTGGCAGATAAAGAGCTGAGCACTCAGGTTTATACGGAAATAGACAAACAGGGCCGGGTCTTAAACGGAAAAATTCTCAAGTCCTCCGGCAATGAGGACTTTGACGCCCGTGTGCTGGAGACCGTTCACCGGGCCTCCCCCTTTCCCCCGCCCCCCACAAAAGAAATGGAAAAGCTTTTGTCCAAAGGCCTTGTGTTTAATTTTCCAAAATAAAATTTGAACACATTCTCTACCTGACAGAATGGGAAGTTTTTTTATTTGTAGGGCAGGTCAGCCAACCAGTCAGAGGCTTTTAGAACTTCCACCCCCGCTTTGGGAAAAGATTTTTCCCGTCTTAGCTCTTTAACCAGCTGAATTTTTGGCACTTTGGGGAAAAATGAGGAAAACACTTTAAAATGCGGACTTAAGCTCTCATCTGCCCACTTGGATTCAATTAAAGCCACAGGCTTTTGATCTTTTGTGATCATAAAATCTATTTCCTGTTTGTTTTTGTTTCTTAAATAATAAAGCCCTCTTCTTTCTCCCAGAGTGTCTTCCCGCAGTTTATTTTCGGCCAGTAAAGAACAGGCTGTAAAGTTTTCAAACATGGCTCCTTTGTTGTGTTTCATTAAAGCCCAGTTATAAAAATAATATTTGGGCCTTTTTTTTAAACTGCGTGATATCGTGCGACTGTAAGGGGTTACTTTAAACACAATGTAAAGCCTTTCCAACCACTCCAGCCAGGTTTTTATTGTTTTTGGAGAACAGCCATCCAACCTTTCAGCCAACCGGGCATGGGACACAGGTGTCCCCACAGCTTCTTTTAACAGCTCTGTCAAAAGCTCAATCCGGGCTATATTTCTTGGGCTTTCCAGATCCAGCAAGTCCTGCCTGAGAATACTGTCTATATGATTTTTTTCCCATAAATTATAGAAAGTGGGATCAGCTGACAAATAAGGTTCAGGAAAGCCACTGTATGAAAGAAGTCTGTCCATAATGGCTGTTGTGGACTCCCTCCCTTTTTTTGTTTGGCTTAGCTCTTTTAAAGTCAAAGGGAACAGATGAAAGAAAAAAAATCGTCCGGCCATGGAGTCCCCCGCTTTTTTTAAAAGAGCCATTTTGGCACTGCCAGTTACAACAAGGCCGGGAGGGATTCCCTCGCTGTCAAAAATCCCTTTTATCCAGCTTTTCCATTTGATTTTTTTGTGAAGTTCATCAAAAATAATATATTGTTTCCGGCGATTCCAGGACTGCTCATCCAAAATCAGGCGCTCTTTGAGGTTGTCAAAATTAATGTAATCATGATCTTTGGATATCATTTTGGACAAGGTGGTTTTTCCACATTGCCTTGGCCCGCTGATGAGCAGGATTTTCTTATCAAGGTATTTGCCCAAGTAAGGCAAAAGAGAGCGTTTGATTGTCATAATCTGCATTATAGCCGACCGGGCCACCATTATCAAGACTTTTTGGCAGTCTGATACCAAAAAGTCTTGACTTTTCAGTAGTCTAATACCGAAAAGTCCTCCAGAAAAGCTTGATCGGACCTGTGCTATATTTGGGTTTTTCGGGAGCGGGATAGCATAAAGGTGACAGATAGTGTAAAAATTACACGCTTTTCCTTGTGATTTCAGTCATATTCATTTTTTTGACGAAAAAAGTTGCCATTGTGAATCTTTTTTGCATAATAAACAATCAATCAGACTTGAAAAGCTTCTATTTTGGAGTCTTTTGTGTCCAAAGTCCGCCCTGTTTCGGGACGGAATACCTTGGACCCTCACAGCACGGACTTTGGACACAAGTGCTTAAGTAAGAAGTTCCATTTTCAGAGGCAATTAAATAATTGTCTGAGAAAAACCAATAAACGAAGGAGGATGAAATGAAAATAAAGAGAGGGGCTTTGGTCCAAAAGCCAGGTGTTCAATTTTTGGGAATCCAAAGAGCTGTAAAACGAGGACTTTGTTTATGTGCTATATTAGTGTTTTCCTGCTTTGCCGGGGCGGTGGGTAATATGATTAATTGTCGTGAAGCCAACCCAACTGACTATGAGGAAGCGGTTGCTTTTTTAAAGAGAAATCCCCACAACCTTATCGTGCTCTATGGTGCAGGTCATAATGCTCTTTGCCTGAGAAAACAACAAGAAGGCATGGCTTATCTGCAGAGGGCTTCTGACGGGGGACATCCTCATGCTTCCTACCTCATAGGTCATTACTACTCAACCGATGGAGCTTTTGATTATTCCGCCCCATTAACCCACAGTCAGGAGCATATCGATGCCATGTTTTATTACTATGAACGGGCACAACAGCAAATGGAGTCGGTGGGCAGTCAATACCCGAAGGGGATGACTGATGATGTGGTTTTTCTGGAAGGACATGATCGCACCAGTGCTTTTTTGTTTTCAAGGGTGCCTGATTTACATTATCTGCTCTATGCAAGAGCTATAGGAGAAATTTTAGGCAGTTCGGAAAAACTGGAGTTTACAGACAGTGTAGATATCTTGACTCAGATGCGGGATTCAGCGGAAAAGTGCCTGGGACGGCCAGCCCTTTCTGTATGGCAGGAGAAAAGGGCACATACCTATAATACCATGCAGATAAAATGCCGGGCTTACATGGAGTTTGCTGAAAAAGCTTTGCCTTTGGAGGAACAAAGAATAAGTGCCGGCCGGCAGTGCCCGGCCTCTCTTAGTGAATGCCAGCAACATCAGGATATTATCAGTCAGCTTATAGATTTTTCCAATATCCTGTCTTCAAGTTTAAATTCTGTATCTTTTTGATATGGAAATCAGCACATTGAAGGGGCTTGCCTTTTTAATGACCAAGGTCCTACTGTGGCCTGAAAAAGGTCTTTTTTTCGACCAGATTCCCGCTTTCGCGGGTTATTGGGATTTGGTGGCTGGCTTTCTGTCGGAAAGAGAGCGCATAAAGGCGTCCAGTTTGTCACCCAATCGGTCTATTTTAGCAGATGTTCGGTCCATGTGAACCTCTATACGGTCCATCCGGGCAGTCAGTTCCACTCGGACCTGTGCTATATCTGGTTTTTTCACGGTTGATTGGCTGAGCTGAGAGTCAGGGCCTGAAAAACCTTATTTTTGAGGTGCTTGTGTCCAAAGTGCGTGCCGTGAGGGTCCAAGCCATGCCACGCAGAAAGTATCTGCTCTGCCGCTATGTTGTTGTGCAATGGTACCGCGTCTTTTGCCTGTCGGTTTGCGACCCCTGACCACCGGGCGGGCAAACAGGCCAAGTGTCTCGATCAGAGAAATTTACTCCGTCTTGCAACCCGCTTTGCGGGCGTCCCGAAACGGGGCGGACTTTGGACACAAGGGCTTTCAGCAAGTCCATTTTTCGAAGACTTTTTTTTAAGAAAAAGCTTTTTTAAGCCGAACAGCCTTATATGCACTTTTACTTATATGTTTTTATATTCTTTTTTTTCTGTTCAGCGGCTCCTCCAGCGGTTCAAGAACTGAGCACATCCAGGAACACCCAAGGCACTGGTTCTGCAACTGGAGCTTCGTGTTCAACAAAGGAACAATTCTTCATAAATGAAGGCATAACAGGTTGTTGGTGTAAAAACTTAAGCTATGATACAGATAAGTTGGAGGAGTGTGCAACGCGACAGAGGTGTATTGCTAAATGTAAAGAACATATTGGTAGCGACTTGTCTGCATGTGGTTTGGGTGAAAGGGATTGTGCGGGTTGTTCTGGTAGTTCGCCAGTTTTTCAGTTATCAAGCATCAAGCGGACATGTCGGCAAAATAATCAGGCAACAATACAGCAAAACCTAAAGGCTGAGTGCCAAAAACAACTGGATGAACTGGCCCAAGGGCGGAGGCTGATATGCCCCAAAGGGACTGCACACAACCCCAACTGTGAGACTTTTTGCGAAGATTCCGCCCAAAAAGTGACACGCAACTCATGTGCAAACAATGATGGCATCACCAGCAAAAGAGGATTCGAACAATGTCAAAATCGGCTGATGGAGGGGCTTACCCAGCGGGATTTGCCTCGCAATCTGCAGGACCTGGCTCAAAAAGGCTTTTCCTTCCAAAACTGTGCCCTGGACATGCCCTCCTGTGAGCAACCCCTGGCCCATGTTTTTCAAACCAACCTCAACCAATGCCAACAGCTCAAGCAAAAAGCCAGCCTCTGTTGCTCAGACCCCCTGAAATGCCAGTCCGACCAAAGCTCAGCCCTTTTTGCCGGACATCATGTCACAGCCACCGGCTCCATAAGCGGATCCTGCCTTAAGTTGGAGCAAAAACTGAGTCAGGCAGGAGCAGTGGGGCAAAAAATGGCGGATCAATGTGCCAAAAGTGCCTCCCACTGCCAAAGCCAGTGTGCCCAAGCCATAAAAACAGGTATCCAAAGCCAGTTTTATGAGGTCTGTGCCTTTGACTTGAATGATCCCACAGAATACAGCCCCGCCACCCACACCTGTGACAAGCTGATGATACAAAAATACACCCGCCAGTATCAGGAAAAGCTTTTTCCACTCATAACTCAATGTGCTGGTGAAGGAAAAAAAGCACAAAATCTAAGCCAAATGGCAGAAGGACTTTTGAAAAGTGCACTTTCAGCCCAGGCCTGCCACCAACAGGCCAGTGCTGGTCTCAGCAGGAACTCCGCCACAACAGACCATCAATCCGATTTTTCTGCAAAAAGTGACCATAATACCAAGCTCCCCACAGCCTCATCTGCAAAATTTTCCCCCACACAGCAAGAAAATGACGCGGTGCGGGGGGGGGGGGGGTGGAGGTGTCATCGGATAACACATCAGGTGTTTCCGGCAAAAGAGCCGGATTGGAGGAGGGTTTTGGCACAGCTCCAGCTCTTTCTTCAAAAAAAGGGCTTTCTGCCATAAAAACAGGCCCATTCACCGGCAAAAAGGGTGGGACCGGGCTGTCTGGCTCTGTTGGTGCAAGGGCCACCGGCACCAGCCCTCTAAACGGTGCTTTGACCAAAGGTTCAGCTCAAGGCCCTTCTGCCGACAAATTGGCCCCTGAGGACACCCGCCAGCCCTCTTCCCTGTCTGCGATTCAAGGCCAGTGGGGCTTGACTCAGGTGAAAGGGGCCGGTGCCAAAGGCACAAATAACAATTCTCATTTGGGGCGTTCCCCCCGCAGTGTGAGTGAGGCTCTGGTGAATCCTTTTGGTTCGCCCCATGACAACATTTTTCAAAGAATCACCAATCGCATGATTATCATGTGCTGGCAAAAAAGGATTGTGGACTGTGATTGAATTTTCCGGCAGAGCACAGATGAAAATCACTTCCTGACCACACATTCTCATGAAGAGGCAAAATTTATAGTCTGTGCCCCATTTTTGCCCTTACTACAGGACATTAACCTCTTCTGTTTCTATTGTTTCTTCTGTCTCTTCTGGATTTCGGGCATTCTTTGAAGAAAAAGGGTCAAAAGACAAAGGCACGCTCACAGATATCAAGGCCGACAGAGCAGGGAAGTCGGAGGAACACTTGGGATCCTTTTGGCACATATAATAAGCCCACTGGACCTCCGCATTTAACTGAAAATAAGCCACGGCCAGCCAGCTGAGGCCCAGTTTGAGGCCATAGCCCCGATGATTAAAAAAATCTTTTTTGCCCCCCAAAGCGTAAAAAAGAGAGCCATAAGCATCCACAAGGAAAGGCAGATCCACAGCGGTCCAAACCCCTACGGAAAGCGGTGTGAAGGCCGTGTGTTTCCGGTTCGCCCTGATGTCCAGGGAAGTCCCTGCCTGTCCAAATCCTTTGCGTTTGTTGGAGGTGTGATGCACTTCCACCGGAGGGTCATCACTCCCTGTGTCGTAATAGGTCCAAAACAGGTCTATACCCACTTTCACAAGGGATAAATCATAACCCAGTCGCCCCCCCAAAACATAGTGCATAAAAAAAGAGGAAGAGGCAGAGGGGCGGATGGTGGAGGAATAAGCACCACCTATACTGCCATAAGGCTCAATATGAATATCAGCCCTGCTGTCCAGTGGACCGCAACACAAAAAAATACACCCCAATAAACCAAAACACTTTGTTATTGGAATGCCGAATCGGGAAAAAGCACAAGCGATAAATCTGATATGTTTCATGGGGCACCTCTTTTTTATATTCATTGTGTTTGAGACTTCCCTGTATCCATGTTAAAGAACCTTGTGGGGGGCCGGCCCCGGAAAATCAAAGGCCAAAACGACAGACACAAAGGCAGACAACTTGCAATGCATTTGCATCGGCCTTCTGCTTTTTAGAGCATAGTGTATTCTTTTGTGGAGTCAAGAGGAAAAAATATGAATCAGGACCAAGAGCTTTTTGGCACAGATGGCATCAGAGGGAAAGCCAACGCTTTTCCCGTTCGCCCGGACATAGCTTTAAAAGTGGGGCAGGCTCTGGGGTATTTGCTGAAAAAGAACAATAAAAGTGAAAAACCCCCAATGGTCCTGATAGGCAAGGACACCCGCCTTTCCGGCTATATGCTGGAGCAGGCCCTGGCCAGTGGTCTGAATTCCTCTGGGGCGTGGGTGCAGTTGACAGGGCCTTTGCCCACACCAGGCATTGGCTTTTTGGCTCAAAACATGAGGGCCTCCGCCGGAGTGGTGATATCCGCCTCCCATAACCCCTATCAGGATAATGGCATCAAAATTTTTGACGAAAAAGGCTTTAAAATCTCGCAAAAAACAGAAAAAGCCATAACAGACATGGTTTTTTCCGGCGATTTAAAACGCATGACGGTCCCTCCTGATCAGGTGGGCCGAAGTCGCCGTATTGATGACGCGGCCGGTCGGTATATTGTGCATGTCAAGAACAGCTTTCCGGCGAATCAGAGCCTAAATGGTTTGCGTGTGGTTTTGGACTGTGCAAATGGGGCCTGTTACAAGGTGGCCCCCAAGGTGTTTGAGGAGTTGGGTGCGAAGGTGTTTGTTATGGGGAACAGGCCGGACGGATACAACATCAATGAGGGGGCTGGATCCCTTTGCCCGGAAAAAATTCAGGAGGCGGTTTTGCACCATTCGGTGGATGTGGGGATCAGTTTGGATGGGGACGGGGACAGGGTGATTATGGCGGATGAAAAGGGGGCTTTGGTTGATGGGGATCATATTTTGGGAATATGTGCTTTGGATTTGCAGAAAAAGGGTCAGCTTGAGGGGAACAGGGTGGTATCCACCTTTATGTCCAACAAAGGCCTGGAGAATCTGCTAAGCCGGCACCATATTCAGCTGAAGAGAACGGAAACAGGTGACCGGAATGTGATGGAGTGCATGAAAAAAGAAGGTATTTTGTTGGGAGGTGAGCCTTCAGGGCATATTATTTTTTTACATCAGAGTGCCACAGGAGATGGCCTGGTGGCGAGCCTGAATGTGCTGGCGGTGATGTGTTGTGAGCACAAAAAACTTTCTGAATTGAGGGCGGGGCTTGTGCTTTTGCCTCAGACACACATATCCCTTCCCGTAAACAAAAAAACAGACTTAAATCACATTCCCGGCTGGCCGGCTTTGTTAAAACGGGTAGAGGGGGATTTGCATGGGACGGGCCGGGTGTATGTGCGCTACTCCGGCACAGAACCGGTTTTGCGTATTATGGTGGAGGGGGAAAATCAGGACCTCACCCAAAAATATGCAAATGACATAGCCTGCTTTTTCCGCCCCCTTTTAAACCAAGCCACAGGATAGAGTTCATGGCCCGGCACAAAAGACCCACTTTGGACCTGCATGGTTATAAGGCGGAGGAGGTGGCTCCCATTTTGGATCGTTTTATCCGTCAGCAAAGGCAGGTGGGGGAGGCCCTGATTATAGTGGGAAGGGGCCGGGGCATTGTGAGACAAAAAGCCATCGAGTGGCTGAAAGGGGCACACTACCCCTACAGATACGAAAAAACAAGAGGGGTGGAAAACTCAGGGGCCCTTGTTGTGGACCTGAGCTGATTGGTTTGTCTGTGGCCTGTTCTGAAATCAGATTTTGACCTGCAATAAGGCCCACACCACATCCTGCCCGGCTTTGGCCGGTTTTTCGGCAGAAGTCTCACTTTTTGGTGTGGCAACAGCCTTTTCATAGCGAACCTGAAATTGCACCTGATTGTTAAAAAAGTGGTTTAAGCCCGCCCCTATACGATGGTAAGCGTCCCCCCAATAGGCCACATCCAAAGTAAGATAGTCATACTTGGCGATAAGGCTCCAGTCGGGGAAAAAGTTGTAATTTAACTGTGCCCGCCCGCCTATGGAATATTTTTCGTTTAAGAGGTCCAAATACTCGCTGTTGGACACAAAATCCGTCCCTTTTAACCGGTGGTTGGTGTTGTAACCCGCCACCACCTCCGTCAAAAGCAGGCCCGGCAACCAATTGTTGGTCAGGCCATCCAAAGAGAGAGCCTGGTAGAGGGACAGGGCAGAGGAGCACTTTTTAAGGCTCTCCGTGCACTGCCTGATATTATGGGCCGAGGCACTTAAACCCGCTATCCAGCCGAGGCTGGTGGACATGTAACGAAGATTCAGGACAGAGCCCCAGTTTAAAATACCACCCGTGCCAAAAGCCCCTGTGTTTGTTCTCCGTTTACGATGGACAGATCATAGTGAAGGGCTGGTGTCCAGTCTCCGGAAAACAGCAGGCCCATTTCCTGATCATTCCAGGTGGTGCGGGTTTGCCAGCGGGTGTAGGTCCGGTGCTCATCCGTCAACAAGCCAAAAGGGGCGGAAAATCGCCCAACAGAAATAAATTGAGGGTAGGCACGGTAGTCATCATAGAGCTTGACTCTTAAATAAGCCTCCCTTGGGACGGTGGTGAGGCCAAAACCCCCTATGTTTTGAGAGTAAACCAGACGCCATTCTTTGCCCCCTTCCGAAGAATGAAAAGGGATGCTGACTGAGGGAATGCCCACCATAATCCCCATCCCGTTTTTTGCGTCTTTTATGTTTTTGAGCTGGGTATGGACAAGGGCTCTGAAATCAAAGCCAAAAATATCCTGTTTGGAGAAGGCCTTGAGAGGGGCGGACTTGGGGCCAAAGGCCTTGCCGGTGAGATTTCTGTGCCCTCCACCAGCGGGGCTGGTGTGGCATGTGGTGCACCTGTTGGTCCTGAGCCGTGCCGAATACTCCGGCCGGGCATGAGACCAATAACTTGTCATAAAAAACCAAGCCAAGCCAAAAAACAGAAACAGTTTTTTCATAATTGACACTCCTTTTTTATATTGTACCAATTCACGGTTCAAATTTCCCCGGACAGGTGGGAAAAACCTCACAAGCGACACCTTTTTCAAAGCCAGTTTGGCTTAAAGGACCACTTTAACAGGGTAAGCATGAACAGGTCAAGTGGATATAAAGCACCATGTCATAATTCGATGGTGGGCCTGGGAAGACTCGAACTTCCGACCTCACGCTTATCAAGCGTGCGCTCTAACCGGCTGAGCTACAAGCCCCGTTTTCCTAAGTAATCGCCCGTAAAAAACCTTGTTACTGTCGGCTTTCCGCAGGCAAAGGCTACGCTTGTTCGGGACGGAATACCTTGGACCCTCACCGCATAGCCTTTGCCTGCTGGACAGAAAATTTAACCTCTTTCAGAGCCGACCAATCATAAGCTGAAAGCTCCAACATGGGGATTTTATGCCCTGTGTCAAACTGTTTTTTTCACAGCTCATTAAAAAGTGGCCACGGTAGGATTCGAACCCACGACCTACAGTTCCGGAAACTGTTGCTCTATCCAGCTGAGCTACGCGACCCTTTGTTGGTCGGTTTGCGACCTTTTGCCTGTCGGTTTGCGACCTTTTGCCTGTCGGTTTGCGACCTTTTGCCTGTCGGTTTGCGACCTTTTGCCTGTCGGTTTGCGACCTTTTTTACATTCGATCCATTATACTACTATAATCGCCTGTGAATAAAGTCTTTTTTTCGACCAGATTCCCGTTTTCGTGGGACAGGCAGTGATTCTGTCAGCGAAATCATAAACATTTACAGGAATGACAGTAAAAGAGCAGGTATTTTTTTGGTTCAAGTCAGGCAAAAGTCAAAAAAAATGGTTTTTCCACTTGACATAGGCAAAAAAACAGCTGTATTTTGTGTCCCAGCATTGACTGAAAACTCCGATGTTGACAAAACAGGTGATATTCAGCATGATAGGGGTTTCCTGTTGATGAAAGTGGAAAACAGGACAAACTTTGTTGGAGTGTATGGTTCAAAGGCAAAAAACACCCGGAAGAACGAAAAAAGCCCTTCCCTTTTTGTGGTTTGGGGGGCTTTGTTTGTCTTTAAACCAAACTGGTTTTGAAAAAAGTGCCGCTTTTGGGCTGTTTTCCTCCCACAAGGCAAATGTGAAACATGCATTTTTAAACAAGATCAGTATAAAAAAAGGTTTTTTCAATGGAAATGGAAGGTCAAAAAATACGAATTCGCCTCACCGGCTTCGATCACAAGCTTTTGGATCAGTCTGTCCAGAGCATTGTGGAGACAGCCAAAAGGACGGGTGCACGGGTGGCCGGGCCTATTCCTCTGCCTGTCCGGATAAACCGCTGGACGGT
The DNA here is from genome assembly GCA_965242635.1 of Bdellovibrionales bacterium. Lineage (GTDB taxonomy): Bacteria > Bdellovibrionota > Bdellovibrionia > Bdellovibrionales > UBA1609 > JANQSP01. The sequence continues at coordinate 203,589 of OZ251471.1, forward strand.
GCTTCGCTCCCCTCATGTCAATAAAAAATCCCGTGAGCAGTTTGAAGTCCGGCAGTATAAGCGTCTGCTGGAGATCTCCGAACCCACCTCCCAGACCATCAGTCAATTAACCAAGTTGGATCTGCCCGCCGGGGTGGATGTTTTTATCCCCAAAGGAAGTCGCAATGGATAAAAAACAAGCACCTGCCCCATCCAAGGCAGACAAATCGAAAAATCCTCCCCCCTCTTCTCCACCAAAAGGGCCTGAAGAGGAAGATTTAAAAAAATCCCTTTCTGCAAAGGAGCCGGCAGAATCAAAGTCGCCGTCAAAGTCCGCCTCCTCAGCCCCTGCTGACCAGAAAATGGACAAGGAGCCGGCCAAATCCGCTCCTGCCAAAAGCCCGCCCACTGAACCTGAAAAAACGAAGGTGAGGGAAAAAACAAAGCTTTCGGGCCTGTATGCCTTTAAACTTAAGATGTCTTCCCTTTATGATGAGAAGGGCCGTTGGACCCCGGTCACTTTTTTAAGGTTTGAGCCTTGGGTGGTCTCTCAAATCAAAACCCAAAAGAAGGAGGGCTATAACAGTGTGCAAATGGCCTGCCTGCCCCAAAAAAACAACCGTTCTTCAAAAGCTTTAAAAAAGCATCTGACCCCGGCGGGATTTGAGGAGGGGGCACGTTATGTTCGGGAGATTCGGGAGGCCCAGGTGGATCATGTCAAAACAGGGCAGGAGCTTTCCATTCATTCCCTTCAGAAAGGGGACAAAGTGACAGTGCAGGCCATATCCAAAGGGCATGGTTTTGCCGGGGTGGTTAAAAGGTGGGGTTTTCGCGGGGGGCCGGCCTCTCATGGATCGACCATCCACCGGAGCTCTGGTTCTATCGGAAACAGGACAGAGCCAGCCCGTGTTATGCCGGGCAAAAAAATGGCTGGCCATTATGGGGCAGAGAAGGTGAGCGTGAAAAATGTGCCCGTGGTGGATGTGGTGGAGAAGGAAAACCTGATTGTGCTTAAAGGGCCTGTTCCCGGTGCCCGAAATGGCCTTGTATACCTTGGTTTGGAGAAGAGGGCAGAAAAATGAAAGCAGAAATTCTTAACTGGAAAAAGGAAAAGGTGGCAGAACAGGATTTGCCCAGGGGCTTTTTTCAGCAGAAAGTCCAGTCAGGGCTGATAAATGAAGTGGTTCGCTGGCAGAGGGCCGGGCGAAGGCAGGGCACTCACAAGGCCAAAACCCGCGGGGATGTGAGAGGGGGGGGCAAAAAGCCCTTTCGCCAGAAGGGCACGGGGAACGCCCGTCAGGGATCCATTCGCTCTCCTTTAAACAGAGGAGGGGGGGTGACTTTTGGCCCCAAGCCTCGTGATTACGCTTATGCTTTGCCAAAGAGAATGAGGCAGGAGGCTTTTTGGCAGGCACTTTCTCACCTTTGGGAAAACAAAAAAATTGTGGTGTTGGAGGATATGCACTCGCCGGAAGGCAAAACCAAAGAGCTTTATCAGAGGTTAAAAGTTTTTGGCTATAAAAAGGCCCTGCTGGTGGATAAGGCCATAGACCCTTTGTTCAAGAGGGCGGGGAACAATTTAAAATTTTTCCCACTTTTACCCGTGCAGGGCCTGAATGTCTATGATATGTTGCGATATGGGCATTTGATGATGAGCCAGGAGGCTTTGTCTTTTCTTATGGAGAAACACAAGAAGGAAAACAGGATGGATTTGACAGAATCTGAAAAAGCCCGGCTTGGGAAAGCCCCTCTGTCTGAGTCCGAAGGGAAAGCCCCTCTGTCTGAGTCCGAAGGGAAAGCCTCTTTGTCCGAGTCCGAAGGGAAAGCCCCTCTGTCTGAGTCCGAAGGGAAAGCCCCTCTGTCCAAAGAATCAGGGGATTTTGAGGAGGAGGAAAAATGAGTATTGTCAAAAAACCTTTATTGACGGAGAAAAACAACTTATTGGCGGGCAAAAACATCTATGTGTTTGAGGTGGCCAGATCTGCCAATAAAACAGAGATAAAACATCATGTGGAAAAGTATTTTGATGTGAAGGTGAAGTCGGTGAACACGGCGATATGCCGGGGGCGATCCCGCCGGACCCGTGCCGGTTATGGCCGTGTGCCCTATTGGAAAAAGGCGGTGGTGCGACTTAAAGCCGGCGAAACCATAAACCTGTTTGAAGGAAACTGAACCAAACTGACAAACAAAGAATGAGAATTTAATTATGTTATTCTCGCGAAGGGCACAAAGTGCCTCGCAGGAATCCATTAAGGAGCCAAGAAATGGGGATAAGAGTTTTAAGGCCGAGGACCCCGGCCACACGCAAGATGTCGGTCCTGGATTTTAAAGAGCTGACCAAAGGGAAACCAGAAAAATCCCTCACCCGGCCTCTGTGTAAAATCTCTGCACGCAACAACCTTGGCCGGATGACGGTGCGTCACCGGGGGGGCGGTCACAAACGTCATTATCGTCTTATTGACTTTAAGAGACAAAAAACGGATATTCCTGCCCGTGTTTCGTCCATTGAATACGATCCCAACCGGACCTGCCATATCGCCCTGTTGAATTATAAGGATGGGGCACGTGCTTATATTCTGGCCCCGGTGGGCCTGAAGGTGGGGCAGGAGGTGCTGTCCGGCGATTCGGCAGACATAAAACCGGGTAACAGCCTGCCTTTGATAAAAATCCCTGCGGGCACGGAGATTCATAATATTGAGTTGCGTCCCGGCAAAGGGGGGCAACTGGTCAGAAGTGCTGGTGTGGGGGCAGTTTTGGCTGGCAAAGACAAAAAATATTGCCAGGTAAAAATGCCTTCCGGGGAATTAAGACGGGTGCTTTCTCTTTGCCGGGCCTCTGTGGGCAAGCTGGGCAATGCAGATAATGAAAATATCCGTTGGGGCAAGGCCGGGCGTATTCGCAAAAGGGGCTGGAGGCCCAAGGTGCGGGGCATGGCCATGAACCCCATTGACCACCCTATGGGGGGTGGTGAGGGTGTGGGCAAGGGAAATCATCCCATGACCCCCTCCGGAAAATCCTGTAAAGGTTACAGGACCAGGAACAACAAGCGGACAGACAAGGAGATTATCCGTCGCCGTTATGCCAAAAAAGGATAAGGATGACAGTCATTCCCGCGAAAGCGGGAATCTGTCCAAAAAAGGATTAAAGAATGGGAAGATCAGTTAAAAAAGGGCCTTTTGTGGATTATCACCTGGTGGAGAAGATCGACAGGGCCAAAAAAAGTGGTGACAAAAAAGTGATCAAAACCTGGTCACGCCGATCGGTTATCACCCCGGACGCGGTGGGCTTGACTTTTGCCGTCCATAATGGCAAAAAGTTTATCCCTGTCTATGTGTCGGAAAATATGATCGGGCAAAAATTTGGGGAGTTTGCCTCCACAAGGGTGTTTAATGCCCATGCCGGAGGCAAAAAATCCCAGATCCAAAAAAAATAGCCCCCGTATCGGGGGTGGACAAAGAGAGGATTGGGCAATGGAAATAAAGGCTTGTTTAAAATACACGAGGGTGGGGGCACAAAGGGCACGCCTTGTGGCCGATCTTGTGCGTGGAAAAGATGTCAATCAGGCTATTGGGCTTTTGTCTTTTTCCAAACAGAAGTCGGCGGGCCTGATTAAAGCTTTAATTTCATCGGCTGTGGCCAATGTGGCACGAAAACAGACAATGGATGTGGACAACCTTTATGTTAAAACCATTTATGTCAATCAGGGGCCTCACTTGGGCCGTTATCGCCCAGGAGCCAGAGGACAATCCAAGCCCCGAAACAAAAAACAAAGCCACATTCATGTGGTATTGGATGAGAGATAACAAAAAGCGAGTGGCCACCAAATATAAGGCCTTCGATCAAAGATAATAAAAGAGGTTCATTATGGGTCAAAAGATAAGCCCTGTGGGGTTAAGAGTGGGTGTGATTCGAAACTGGGATTCCCGGTGGTATGCTTCCGGCCGGAAATTTGCAGACAATATTTATGAGGATTACGCCTTAAGAAAATATGTCAAAAAGCGACTTAAAAACGCCGGTGTCTCCAAGGTGGAGGTGGAACGTACCGGGGAACAAATCAAGCTGATTATTTTCACTGCCCGCCCCGGTTTTGTGATCGGCAAAAAAGGGGTGGGGATTGATGCTTTGCAAGCGGATATTCAAAAGCAGACAAAGCATAAATTGTTCGTCAGCATTCAGGAGCTGAGAAAAGCCGATCTGGACGCCCAGTTGGTGGCCGAAAATATTGCTCTTCAACTGGAAAAACGGGTGTCATGGCGGAGGGCCCTGAAAAAGGCCATGACCTCTGCAGTAAGGCAGGGGGTTCGTGGCATAAAAGCCCGTGTTTCCGGCCGTTTGGACGGGGCAGAGATCGCCCGCTCAGAATGGTATAATGAAAAAAGCATCCCTCTTCATACTTTGAGGGCCAATATCGACTATGGTTTTGCCGAAGCTTTAACCACTTATGGTCTGATTGGAGTCAAGGTGTGGATGTATTATGGTGATGTGATGAAAAAGAAAACAGAGGATAAAAATGCTTAGCCCCAAAAAAATAAAATGGAGAAAGATCCACCGGGGCCGTTTGCGTGGCCATGCCAAGAGGGGAACAGAGTTGGCTTTTGGGGATTTCGGACTGATGAGTGTGTCGGCGGGCCGTATGACCGATCGCCAGATTGAGGCCAGTCGTATTGCCATTTCCCGTTCTGTCAAAAGAAGTGGCAAGATCTGGATACGGGTGTTCCCCGACAGGCCCATCACGCAAAAGCCCATTGGGGTGCGTATGGGTTCGGGAAAAGGCAACCTGGAGTTTTGGGTGGCCCCTGTCCGACCGGGCCGGATTTTATTTGAAATTGAGGGAGTGACAAAAGAGCAGGCCCAGGAGGCTTTTCGCCGGGCGGGCCATAAATTGCCCTTTAAAACAAAATTTTTAAGCCGGGTGTAGTCAAATGAAATATGCAGAAATAAAACATTTGCAGGAACCGGAGTTGAGAAAGCGACTGAACCAAACCCGGCAGGCTTTGTTTGACTCCCGGATGAAGCATAAAATGCAAAGGCTTTCCAATATGATGGACTTGAGAAACTTAAAAAGAAACAAGGCCCGGTTGGAGACGGCCCTCTCTGTTATGGTGCCGGTTCCATCGACAGACAAAAGGCCCAAAGAGCTGACTGGTCAAAAAGTGTTGAGCCAGGCTGTTCCAAAGCCGGTGCCTGTCCAAAAACCAACAAAACCTTGGGCAGAAAAAGAAAAACAGGCCCGGAAAGAAAGGGCCAAAGAGAGACAGGCCCAGATCGCCCAGAGGGCCACCACACTACAGGCGGAGTCAACAGCCGAAAAGAAAACACAAAAGCCTGCTCGAACGGAGCTTCAGAAAAAAATTGGCAAATGGTTTGGCTTTTTGATTTCTGCTCAAAAAGCCAAAAAACCAAAGGGCAAAAGGAGTTTTTTCCGAAAGAAAAGCAACTAAACCAAACTGGTTTTGAAAAGGGTGCGATTTTTGACGCGTTTTCCTTGGACAGGAAAGATAAGAAACATGATCTTGACAAGATCAGTATAAACAGGGGAGTTTGAATTATGTCAAAGCAACGGGTGGGAACAAAAAAACAAAGGGGCCGGCTCAATATTGTTCAGGGGCCTGTGGTGTCGGACAAAGGCAACAAGACCATATCGGTTTTGATTTACCGTCTGATGAGGCACCCCAAGTATAAAAAGTATATTAAAAGGAAATCTGTGTTCAAGGCACATGATGAAAAAAATCAGGCCAAAGTGGGTGACACGGTTAAAATTTATGAAACAGCCCCTTTAAGCAAAACCAAGAGGTGGAAGCTTTTGGAAGTGGTGGAGAGCTAATTGCCTTTGGGTGTAAACATAAGGACAAGACAAATGATACAGATGCAAAGTCGTTTGAATGTGGCGGATAACTCTGGTGCCAGAGAGGTGCAGTGCATTAAGGTGCTGGGAGGTTCCCGCCGGCGGACAGCAGGAGTGGGGGACATTATTGTGGTGTCTGTTAAAAAGGCTTTGGCCAACTCCAAAGTCAAAAAGGGGGACAAGGCCAAGGCGGTGATTGTCCGGACAGCACATAAAATTCAAAGGAGGGATGGCACTTCCATTCGCTTTGATGAAAACTCCGCCGTTTTGGTTAACAATAACAAAGAACCTGTGGGCACCCGTATTTTTGGCCCTGTGGCACGGGAGCTGAGGGTCAAAAGTTTTATTAAAATCATATCCATGGCACCGGAGGTATTGTGATGAGCCATTTGAAGCAAACTTACTTTCAAAAAATCCGGCCGGAGCTGAAACAAAAATTGGCTTTTAAAAGTGTTATGCAGGTCCCGCGGGTGGAGAAGCTGATATTAAATATGTGTGTGCCCCAGGCGGTCAAAAACCCCAAAATTTTAAAGGGTGTGGCGGAAGATCTGTCCTTGATTGCCGGCCAGAAGGCGGTCATCACCAAGGCCAAAAAGGCCATCTCCAATTTCAAGATCAAACAGGGCATGCCTTTGGGAGCTGTGGTGATTTTAAGGCGGGAGAGAATGTGGACTTTTTTGGAGCGGTTTATTCATTTTGCTTTGCCTCAGGTGAGGGACTTTCGTGGGCTTTCCCCCAAAAGTTTTGATGGCCGGGGAAATTACAACATGGGTATCAAGGAACAGATTATTTTTCCGGAAGTGGATTATGATAAAGTGTCTGCCATCAGAGGCATGAACATCACTGTCTGCACCACGGCCCAAACCGACAAAGAGGCATGGGAATTGCTCAAGTCCCTGGGCTTTCCCTTTCGCAAACAAGGAGCAGGATAATGGATACAATAATTTGTCATTCCCGTGAAAAATTTGTCATTCCCGTGAAAACGGGAATCCAGTCCAGAAGATGGGTATTGCTCACAAACAACTTATTGAAGGAGCAGGATAATGGATACAATTGCTGAATTTTGCACCCGCATCCGAAACGCGGTTATGGCCCGGCACACCAAGGTGGATATCCCGGCCTCCAAAATGCGGGAGGGGATAGCGGAACAGCTTAAAAAGGCTGGTTATATCAAAGATTACGCGGTGGTGGAGGATGGCCGGCAGGGTATAATGCGTCTTTATCTGAAATACAATCAGAAGGGCCAGCCCGCCCTGACCCATATTGAGCGGGTGAGCAAGCCTTCCTGCAGACGCTATGTAAAGGCAGAAAAAATACCGCCTGTGCTTTCCCGTTATGGTCTCTTAGTGCTCAGCACCAACAAGGGGATTTTAAGCGGAAAAGAGGCCAAAAAACAAAATGTGGGCGGGGAACAACTTTGCCGTGTATGGTGACAAAAACATTATGGGCGAGGAACAACTTTGTCGTGTATGGTGACAAAAACATTATGGGCGGGGAACAACTTTGTCGTGTATGGTGACAAAAACATTATGAACAGGGGATAATATTATGTCCAGGATTGGCAAATTGCCGGTGAAGATAGCTCAGGGGATGGAAGTGAATGTCAGCCCGGAAAATGAGGTGCGTGTTCACCTGGCTGGAAAGTTTTTAAAAATCCCGGTTCAGCCTGTTATTCAGGTGCAGGTGAAAGAGGGTCAGGTACTTCTCACCCGCAAAAACGAGGAGCCCAAAACCAAAGCTTTCCACGGCCTTTATCGGGCCTTGATTCAAAATGCTGTCCAGGGTTTGTCCAAAGGGTGGACCAGGACCTTGATTTTTAAGGGTGTGGGTTATAAAGCTGAGGTGAGGGGCAAAACTTTGGGTATGAATTTGGGCTACTCGCATCCCATTAAAATGGCCATACCGGAGGGCTTGACAGTGAAGGTGGAAAAAAACAATATTACTGTTTCCGGAGCGGATCGTGCTCAGGTGGGGCAGTTCAGTGCTCAGGTCAGGAGCTTGAGGGAACCGGAACCTTATTTGGGCAAAGGCATTCGCTACAGTGATGAGCGGATTCGCCGAAAAGCCGGCAAATCCGGCGGAGAGAAAAAGTAAAATGATTGGAATTAAGATAAAAAGACGGACACCTTTAAAGCTGAGAAAAAGACTCAGGAACAAGGCACGGCTCAGAAAAAAAATATTCGGCACAGAAGAAAGGCCAAGGCTTGTGGTGTTTCGTTCTCAAAAACATATTTACGCTCAACTGGTGGACGATGGTGCAGGTCGGATTTTGTGTTCAACTCATACCCTCAAAATGGGCAAAGAGGGCGGTAATTGTCAGGGAGCGAAAAAGGCGGGGCAAAAGATAGCGGAAACCGCTTTGAGTAAAAATATCAGGAAGGTGGTTTTTGATCGAAATGGTTTTATTTATCATGGGAGGCTTAAAGCTCTGGCGGAATCGGCCAGAAAAGCGGGCCTGACCTTTTAAAGGGGATGGGAACTATGCGAAGAGAAACAGATCAGGAATTTTTGGAAAGAGTGGTGGTGATTAACCGGGTGACCAAGGTGGTTAAAGGGGGGCGTCGTTTCTCCTTTTCTGCTTTGGTGGTGGCTGGTGATGGCAAGGGCCAGGTGGGTGTGGGCAAAGGCAAGGCCAGTGAAGTGCCGGAGTCCATTAACAAGGCAGGTCGTGTGGCCAAAAAAGCTTTTATAAAAGTGCCTTTGAGAGATCAGAGGACTATCCCGCATGAAATTATCGGCAAGTTTGGTGCCTCTCAAGTGGTTTTGAGGCCGGCCGGGCCTGGAACAGGTGTGATAGCCGGAGGGCCGGTGCGGGCCGTCCTGGAATGTATTGGTGTGAAGGACATACTGACAAAGAGGATGGGAAGCCGAAACCCCCATAATGTGGTCCATGCCACCTTAAATGGCTTGCAGAAAATCATTGCCATAAGGGAAAGACGGCCAAAGCCCTCTTTCTCAGACAGAAAAGAAAAAGCAGAGGATACAAAACAGGAATCCCTGTCGGGTGCAGAAGAGCAGTCGGGCACGAAACTAAAAAAAACAGGTTCTGCTCCGGCGGAAGAGCAGGGTCAACAGGCAAAACCCACAAATGAACAGGGCTTAAAAAATGAAACAGATTAAAGTGGTGTTAAAAAAAAGTGTTATTGGGTCCACAAAGTCCCAGAAGGCGGCTGTCCGTTGCCTGGGTTTGAGAAAAACAGGGCAAAGTGTGGTGTTGAATTTAAATCCGGCGGTTCAGGGTCAGCTGAACAAAGTCCAGCACCTCGTTTCCACGGAGACGAAAATTAAAGGAAAAGAATCATGTTAAATAATTTATCTTCTTTTTTTGGAGCTCGTCATAAGAGAAAGCGTTTGGGGCGGGGACGGTCCAGTGGTCATGGGGGCACTTCCACCAAGGGTCACAAGGGGCAGAGGGCACGCTCTGGTTTTGGCCTGCTCAGGGGCTTTGAAGGGGGGCAGATGCCTTTGGTTCGAAGCCTGCCCAAGTTTGGTTTCACCAACAAAAGATTTAAAACCCGGTATACCGCTGTCTCTTTGTCTGCTCTCAACCGCTTTGATTCGGAAGTCACACCAGAGCTTTTATATAAAGAGGGCCTGACCAAAAAAAACACCATGATAAAAATTTTGGGATCAGGTCAACTGAACAAAGCTCTTAAGGTGAGTGCCCACCATTTCAGCCGGGGGGCTTTGTCCGCTTTGAAAAAAGCCGGCGGGGAGGCCAAAACAATCAACACAAGCAGAGGACAGACAAAACAATGATACCCAATTTTTCTTTTCCCAAAGATTTGAGAAACAAAATTCTTTTTACCCTGTCGGTGCTGATTATTTACCGGATGGGTGTGCAGGTGCCCACACCGGGGGTGGATCGGGAGGGGCTGATGGACTTTTTTGCCTCTCAGGGGGGAGGGGTGTTGAACATGCTGAACACCTTTACGGGTGGTGCTTTGGAGAGATTCAGTATTTTTGCCTTGGGCATTTTGCCTTACATTACTGCTTCCATTATTTTTCAGCTTTTGCAGACAGGAGTGCCTTATTTGGAGCAGTTAAAAAAAGAGGGGGAGGCCGGCCGGAGAAAAATCAATCAATATACCCGCTACTCCACCATTTTGTTTTCCATTGTTCAGGGCTATGGCATTTCCAAAATGCTTGTCAATTTGACGGGGAGCGATGGAAGTTCTTTGGTGACGGCACACAACATTGGCTTTATGCCTTTTGAGCTTTTTACCATCATCACTTTGACGGCAGGGGCTTGCCTTATCATGTGGTTGGGGGAGCAAATTACAGAAAAAGGCATTGGCAACGGGGCCTCTCTTATTATTTTTGCCGGCATTGCCGCCGGCATACCTTCCGGCACAGTCAGCCTTTTCAAGATGGTGGGCCGGGGTCAGATAAGCAACGGCCTTTTGCTGACTTTGTTGTTGTTTATGATTGTGGTGGTGGGGGTGATCATATTTATTGAGGTGGGTCAAAGAAGAATCCCCATTCAGTATTCTCAAAGGGCTGTGGGCAAGCAACCTGCACAGCAAAGCACGCATCTTCCTTTAAAACTCAACTTTGCCGGTGTGATCCCTCCCATTTTTGCCTCCAGCCTTTTGCTTTTTCCCACCACTTTGGCTCAATATGTTGAGCAACCCTGGGCACAAAACTTAAAGGAAACACTCACGCCCCAAAGCTCTCTTTTCAATATTTTGTTTGTGGTTTTGATTGTGTTCTTTTGTTTTTTCTATACAGAAGCGGTTTTCAATCCTCATGAAATGTCGGACAATTTAAAAAAATATGGTGGGTTTGTGCCGGGTATTCGGGCGGGCAAAAGCACAGCGGACTATGTCAAACGTATTTTGGAACGGTTGACAGTGGCCGGTTCCATTTATTTGAGCATTGTTTGTATCATTCCCACTTTGTTGATCGATCAGCTTAACACACCTTTTTTCTTTGGTGGGACTTCTTTGTTGATTTTGGTGGGGGTGGCTTTGGACACCACTCAACGAATCCAGTCGCACCTTTTGACAGCACGGTATGAGGGATTGATGAAGGGTGTTCGTGTCAAAAGCCGCCGCGTCCAATATTAATTCGAAGAATTTTATTCCAAGGGCAGGGTTTTATGAACAGGTCAATGACACTCAATTCAAAAATTTATTGTTTTTCATTGTTTTCAGCAGGCTACTCCTGTGTGCACTCTCTTATCAGAGATTTGTTTGATTCACCCAGGAATATATGCCCTTCTTTTTCTGAAGGAGATTTGCTGTATGTTTTATCAAGAAAACCACCTGTTAAGGCACTGCATCATAAAGAGCGGAGATTATCGCTTTTGGGTCAAAATGTCAATATCTTACAATTAGAAGCCAAGGTGGCTTTCTGCAATAGACACAGAGAAAATGTCATTCCCAAAAAAATGTATTCCGGAGAGGCTTTGGAAAAATTTTGTGTTCTGTCTGGTTTAAAATCAGCAAAAGCAAATTGTGAATTTCTGGGCCCTCATCAGGCTGAGAAATTTAATATTCATAATGCTTTTCACATTGAGGGAAGCTTTAATATTATGGATCACAATAAATTTAGTCAAGTTTTAACAGAAGGTGTGGGATCAAGAAAGTCTTATGGCTACGGTCTCATTTTAATAAAACAAAAAAAATAGATTTCAAAAAGGCTTATACTGTTGGAAAGATTGTTTGTTATAACCAAATAAAAACCATAAATAAAGGAGGAATATATGAATCAGCCAATCAGAACCATTACTTTTGAAGGTGAGTTGAAAGTATGGGGGATTTACAATTATAATGGAGCGTGGAGTATACTAAAAAAACATCAGACAGAATCAGGTTCAGATTTTTTTTCAAAACATCGATGTGCTTATAGAACTCCTTCAAAAAGAGATAATCATATATATGCAAAAACTTATCTTGACAATACAGGAAAAGAAATTGATTATACCTCTTCCCGCTGTATAAGGCATGAGCTTTTTAAAGACCTCCAGCCCAAGCAACCTTCTGATAAAACTTTTGGTGATCAATTTGTAAAAATGGTGGCATCAGAAATAGGTTTACTGAGAGGGTATATGTCTCCTGATGAAAAAGGAGGAAATCCTACAATCAAAGGCCTTAAAAGATGCTCTCCTTTGCATATAGCAGATGCTTTTACTGTTGATAGCAATAGTATTAATTTTGATCAAGGTGTGAGTTCAAAATCAAAAAAAGAAGAAGAAGAAAGGAAGAAAAAACAGGCAGAAAATAAACAAGAAAAAGAACAAAAAGGGACTTCTCTTTTTTCAAAAGACAATGCTCCCTGCAGAACACAAAAGCTGTCAGGTGGCATCAATCTTAAGGAATTGCAATTTTTGTCTTTGGATGATGTGGATAATGATTTTTGTATGATTTCAAAAAAAGACAGAGATAACTTTTTAAAATTACTTAAAGAGTACTTTGAAAAACATAATGTGAATCATCACCTTGAAATAAAACAATATACTGATATTGAAGCCATTTATCAAACAAAAAGAGACGGTATTTTGTTAAACCAAGAGCAAATTCTTCACTTGGTTAAAGTGGTTTTTCAAAGGATTAAAATGATCAACGGTTTGAAATCCGGTGCCCGTTTAGCATATAATCCAAATTCTTTAAAAGTGAACTTTTTTGATGGGGAGGATTGGCAGGATGTTCCAGAATCAGTTTTAAAAGATAAATTGCAAAATATAGCTTTTTATCATTTTTTTAAGAAAGTTTAAGGGATTATAAATAGCTTAGCTCCTGAATAAAAGTACCTTTGTGCCGTCATTCCTGCCTTGAGTGGGAATCTGGTTGTCTAAAAAGGTTTTTTCAGGACCGACTGACTACAAAATATACAAAGGGGCAACTATGTCTTATATCAAATTAGAAGTTCGATCTGGTGGTATTTATATAAAACAAAAAGAAAAATATCAACCACTTGAGCTTGAATTAACTCCTCATCCGGAAAATGCAAGTCAAAAAGTTTTAAAGCTTGTTCGGGATAGTGCTCTAAAAGGATTATTTTCGTATTTAATGGGAGAAACAGCAAAAATAAAAACTATAGAACAAAGTACAGGACCTTTAGCGAAGAAATTGAATCACAGCTTGAACAGTATGGTGCAGGCTGTTGCATACCAAAAAATATCAGAACCTCATATTACTGCCTTTTTTGAGAGGAAAGACATTTATCGAAAGAGTTCCAATTTTTCTGCTGATCCTAATGTAAATCTTTATCATCATTCTTTTGAAACAGCAGATCCAACAATACAGTTACTAAAAATTCCTTTAAAAAACAGATTTCAAACAGAGTCTCTTGGAGAAATAAATAAAAAATTTCAAGAAAGTAAAATAGAAAAAACTGATATAAACTATAACTCTTTGACACCTCCAGACACTAAAAATATTCCACAAACCACATTGGGATTAAAAATGAAAAACTATTTTCACAAATTTCAAAAAGCAAAAAAACCAATCTATCAAGAAACTTTAAAATTGATTGCTACAACAAATGCTATATGTTTACAAAATACCAATTTTAAAATCAATTTTCAAACATTTAAAAAATCTCAGTTTTCCGTTTTTGAAAGTCCTAATTTTACAAAAGTTTGGGTTGATAAACAATACTGGAAAGTGGTCAGAGGCACTCCTGCTTTTATTGCCTGTGTGGACTTTGATCTTTTTCTTTCTGAACAGGCTTTTATGGAATCAAAAACTGAAGACAGCTTTTCTTGGAGGGAAATTGTGTATAAACTAAAAAATGGCCCAAGTATGGCTCGATGGGGGGAAGGTGGAGTTGTATTTATACAATATTGTCTGGATGAAATGGGACGAGGTTATGAGAGAAAAGACAATATATTTGTAGAAATAAAAGCGTTAAGAAAAGCAGGTTTGAAAATTAAAAATTCTGATAAAAATAATATTCAAGAATTACAGTGCCCTAAGTTTTTTGAGCATAAAATAAACGGTGTTGCAAATAATGCAAAAAAGCAATTGTCCTTGAATATATTATTGGAAGCAGATAGGGCAGTTTCTTCCTGGTCTTGTGATAAATTGATTTCTTTTTTGGAAAAAATCAGCAAATCAGGTAGAGCAGTATCTTTATGGGATTTTCAACAAGCTCGGCAATTTTTAAAAAAATGGGATGATGAGCACATTAATGCTCTCAATCATAAGAAACCGTTTACTGTTTCAGAAAGTATACAAGGTAGTCCAAAAAGTCAAGAGCAATATAAATTGGCTCAAAAAATGGTTAATAGAGAAAATCAAAACCTATCTGTTTGTGGTGTAGATCCAGCAGGAGGAAAAACAAGTATTGCTCTTTATTGGTGGGGACAACTTAATAATACTTACCCTTTAATGCTGGCACTTCCAAGGCAATATCAAGTGACAGGTTTGTTTGGTTCACTAAAAGAGGATTGCAAAAGAATCTACAGAGATCAAAAAATTAAAATAGAAGGTATTTTTAATGGACAAAGGCAACATAAAAATTGGTCAATACAGGAAAACACAGCTCTTTTATCTTCTGATATTAATATTATGGTTTTTGATCGATTTTTAAGCCCCTACTACAAAAGAAAACAATCCTCTGAGTTTATCAAAATGCTTGGTTCTCATCTTGTTTTGGATGAATTTCATGAATTTAAAGAAATTCCAAAAATGATACCAGCTTTAAAAGAGATACTGCATATCAGAAGCTGGTTAAATTCTGGTGTAAAAACACTTATGCTGAGTGGAACTCCTGAACCGGATTTATTAAAATTACTATGTGTGGAAAATATTTTTAAAAGGCAAGAGCTTGCTCCAAAAGAAAAACATACATTTAAATTATCCATAAAAAAGCAGGATAAAATTATAGATAAAAAATTTATTCCAGATTGCATGTATTCTTTTTTAAGAGTGGAATCCTGTCAGGAAATTTTTGCCACTTTTTTTAAAATATTAAAGAACAAAGTGACATTGATACATACATATTTTACTGTTGAAGATAAAGAACAGTTGTTGGAAAATATTTTAAAAGAACACGGCAAAAGCAATAGCTCAAAATCAAATGAAAATTCAGTTATTGCCTCAAAGATGCTCCAATCCTCTTATAACTTGAGTTTTAAAAAAGCTTTTTTAGAGCTTTCGCAACCTTATATGGATTGCCAAACAGCTGGTCGGATTAACAGATTTGAAAATAAAAAAAACTCAGCAATACACTTTTTTTATGATAATGAAACAGAGGATTTTTTTAATGAAAAATTGGCAGGATTTCAGAAAATCCATCAAGCTTGGAAAAAGCACTTGCTGGTTTTTATTGAAAGTATGAAAGGAGAGGTTATTTCTATCAGACAGCTTATGGAATGTTACGATCAATTTTGGAATAATACAGATAATATTGAAACAGCATTACTTGTTTTAAAAAAACAGCAGGAAAAAGCTATAAAAGATCTTAATCAATATATTCCGAAAAGATTTACTGTCAAAAAAAATAAAAAAACATCTATATCGTTTAACAGTTTGTTTAGAGGGGAGTCCCGACTTTTAAGTGCCTGTGTTTTGGATGAAAAAGGAAAACCAACAGGTCAGTTATATGGCAAAAATTTATTAAATGAAGGGAGAAACTGGCTTATATCAAAAATCACAATGGCCATGAGGCAATGCTTAAAAACGAAAAGTAAATGTGATTCTGCAAATGTCGTTAATGGTTATAAGTTCGAATATAATAAATATATCAGTAAACATTCTGGTCAAAACTTTGGTTTTAAGGAAGAGCGACCTTTATTATGTTCTCATTTTAAAGAAGATGTTGATACTTGTCTTAATAGAGAGCTTACTGATAATGAAAAAAATACAACAGATCATCGGGTATATAATAAAAATTTTGGCTTGGTTAAAAGGAGCATATTAATCAATGACTAATAAGAGAACCTATATCAGTATTGATGAAGTTCAACCTCTCATTCCTCTGTCAAGGAGAGTGCCTTTTTATTATGTGGAATACAGTAAAATCAGAAGAAAGGATAATGATATAAGAGTTGTAAAAGCTGATATGCAGGGAGAGTATTCTATCCCTGTATCTGGTATTGGCGGGCTTTTTTTGGGGCCGGGAACAAGTATCACCTCAGAGTTGGAGAATCGCTATGGATGTGTGGGTATGGCCAAAGAATGGCATCAGAGAGGATATTTTAAATGAATTACAAAAAGTGAAAGCAGATTTTAGAGTGGTTTTTATCTGGTCTGATTCCACTCATCATTTGGGATTTCGTTCTTTTGTTTTCGGTGATTTGAAAAGTCGCCAGACTGACGAAGGAATATTTAATCATTTAATAAGTTTGGGGGAAAACTAATATGTCATAAATATTTGAAATATCAGTTGTATTTTCAGTATGAGTTTCGCCCGTGCACGGGCGGTAGAAAGTTGCAAATAACCAGTTTTCAGCTCCCTTATAAGTTTCGCCCGTGCACGGGCGGTAGAAAGCCAACTGGGGGTCTTGAGCTGTGGTTTTGACGCGTTGTGCCTATGTGAGAGTGGTAGTGGAAAGTACGCAGGCCAGTATCGAAAAAAGGGTTGACAAATGGATACAAACAACCCAAACTCTCACCCAAAACCACCAAGGAGGAACAAATGACAATAGAACCAAAACAAAACACAAAGCCGGATCGCCAAACACACACTCCCCGCTCCAAAACCCACCACGATACCATATTCAAACGATTCTTTTCCATCCCCGCTTTTGCCAAAGAGCTGGTTCGTCTCATGTTCTCCAAAACAATCCTGAAGATTTTTGATCTGTCCAAACTCCGTGTGGAAAAAGACACTTGGGCCAACAAACTGGCTGATTTGGTCCTTTCCCTGCCTTTCAAAAACCACCCCGACAAAAGGCTGACACTCTTTATCCTGCTGGAGCATAAGTCCACCTACGATCCTTTTGTTTGGAGTCAGTTGCTTTTCTATCAGACAGGCCTCCACGATCAAATGAGCAAGATGGGCCAGCCCATGCCCATTGTGCCGGGGGTGTTTTATCACGGAAAACAGCCCTGGAAGTGGCCTCTGAGCTTTCAAGAGGGGATTTGGGGGAATATTTTAAAAAAATTTGGAAGTTTGGCCCAGTTTATGATAAACTATCAAATAAAGCTTTTGAGCACGCATGATCCTGAAGTGAAAAGGGCCATGAAGGATAAGAGCCTCAAAAGCCATGCGGTGTTGAACTTAATGGGTAAGATATGGGAGTTGAAGGATTCGCCAGCGGAGCTGAAAAAGGCCGTGGCTTTGTTTGGGGAGCTGTCAGGTGAGAAGGAGGATTTTATATTGTATGTGCTGGATTACTTGGAATCGATGGAGGTGGTAACAACCGACAGCTGGCAGGATTTGGAGAGAGAATTGGTATTGGAAGGAACCTTTAAAAAAGGAGGATTTATGGACATTCGGGAAGAGATCAGACAAAAAGCTCGTATGGAAGGCTGGCAAAAAGGACAGCAGGAAGGAGTGCAGAAAGTGGTGCTCAATATGCTGAAAAGCCGTTTGGACACCAGTCTTATCTGCAAAGTGACGGGCTTGTCTCAAGAAGAGATTCAAAAGCTGAAAAACAGTTCTTGATTGCTTGCCGTCTCTCTTTACTTAAAGCCATAATACACCGCCTTATTCTTTGGCCTCTTCATGAGAATGTGTGATTGATTTTAAGCTTTTCAGGGCTTTTCTTTAAGCTCTGCGGTTTTGTGGTTGTGCTTATTTGTCCTCTATCGGCTTGGCCACCGGGAAACTTGAGGGGAAGGCGGGTTAAGGGCAGACGGGCTTGCCATCGATTACAACTGCTTTATTTCCTTTCAAAAAGCTTGAACCGCTGGTTTGCACTATACTGTCAGGATCATAAGGTAAAGCCCTGCACTGCTTATACGGTTTGCTCCATAACTCTTTGCATTTTTCAGGGGTAAGATAATATTCATAATAATCTATTAAAAAATGTGCATTTATTAGTCCCTCTTTTTCTTCTTCCGCTATATCTGGCTTTATATCACAAACTCCAGTTTCTTTTTTTTTAGCAGAAGCTTCAGCGAAAAACTTATCACACCTTTTATCATAATAAGTGGACTTTAAAGCTCCACTGCTCCCACACTGCCACTGAGGACGGCCTTGGCAAGACACAAACAAAAAGAAAATTAAAAATGTTATTATGTGTTTCATTTTATAATTCACCGTATTTTAAAGGCAGTCAATTTTATGTATGTGTTCATCATGTCCATGTGAGAAAGGGAAAAAATATTTGTTTCCTTGAGCCGGGGGGAACCCACCACAATGGAAAGGCAACGGGCACGGGACAAAGCCACATTCAGGCGGTTTTTGTTCATTAAAAACGAAATACCTCTTGGTGCGTCCTGTGGTGTGGAAGCTGTCATGGAAAGAATACAGACCGGGGCCTCCTGACCCTGAAATTTATCCACAGAAGCTATCCGGGCCGGATAAGAGGAAAGCACTTTTTTTAAACAAGCCACCTGCACATTATAAGGTGCCACAATCAAAATGTCCCTTTCTGTCAAAGGTTTTGTTTTTCCCTCCCTGTTCACCCATTGAGCCTGTAAAAGCTGTTCATATAAACCAGCAATACATTGAGCCTCCTCCATAGAGGAATGGGTCCGGCCCCTGTGCTCAACAGGCACAAAAAAAAGGCCCTTCGCCGGTGGCTTTGGCAGAGGATGGCAGGCTTTGTTTTCGGCCAGCTCCGCAGGCAGAGCTTGTCTTTCTGGCAAAGCTGGCCTCTCTGGCAAAGCTGGCCTCTCTGACAAAGCTGGCCTCTCTGGCAAAGCTGGCTTTTCTGACAGAACCTGTTCCATGGGCCAGATTATTTTTTGGCTTTTGGTGTCAGGATGAGGCTTGAGTGCACCTTCATAAAACTCATCAGAGACAAAGCGACATATTTCGGGGTGCATGCGATAGGACACAGGCAAAAACACACCTTTTTCTTTTGCCACGGTTGTTTTTCCCTCCATGTAATAACTTAAGGCCGACTGTCCCGATTCCTCCGGATGAGTGGCCTGAAGAGGCTGTTCCAACTGATTCTGATCCCCCACCAGCACAATGTTTTTGGCGGCACGGGCAGAGGCCACCATATTGGCCAAACTGACCTGCCCGGCCTCATCCACAAACAAATAGTCGTAAGCCCCCTCCTGCTCCTGACGGGAAAAGAAAAAAGCTGTGCCCCCCACCACATCCGCACTTTTACTCACTTTGTTGGCAGACACCAGCTCCACAGGGACATCCCCAAGAAATTGTCTCTCCTGCACAAAGTCTTTTTCCTGCCCGGCTTTTTGACATTGAAAAAGGATATTTTTTTTGTTTGTTTCAAACAGGATTTTTAAAGCATTTAAAATGGCTTTGTGTGCATTGGCCATCACACCCACCCGCTTTTTATTTCTGACAAGTTCCAAAATCATAAGAGCTGTGGTATGGGTTTTGCCGGAACCGGGCGGGCCCTGAATACACAAAACAGAGTCCCTTAAGTTTAAAGCATGTTTTTTTACCTCTTCCTTCAGCTGGCCGGGACTGGAGATCAAAGCTCCCTTGTGGCCCGGCAGGTCCGGTGCTTTTTTCAACAACAGATCATGAATACATTTTTTCAAGCCCATGTTCACAGCAGAAGGGGAAAACTCCTGGGCTGTTTTCAACAAAGAGGAGAGGAGGTTTTTTTTGTAGTAGTCGTTTTTGGCCACAGTCAGACTGAACGCCCCTCCACGGGTCAGCCGATCTTCCTTTTTGGTTTTCAGCCAAAGCTCCCCCTTCAGCAAATCCATTTTTATTAAGGTGTATGTGTTAAAAACTTGGTCACTTTGTTCCAAAACAATCACAGTGTCCTCTTCGTTCAAACCTATTTCCTGCTCTTTTTCAAATCGGATTTTGTGTTTGTCCCCACGGCTTTCCAAATGGTGGCAATCGGTGATCACTTCCCTGTCCTCCCACATCTCCTCCATGCTCATGTTTTGTCGTCCAAAATAATTCCACCATCCGGGCTTGTCCTCCCTGATGGGGAACTCCAACAAAAAAGCCAAAAGTCTTCTCACATGCTTTGCCTCTTCCCCCTTTTCAAAAGGCAGAACCCGTGGGACAGGCAGAACCCGTGGAGCAGACTCTGCTTGCCCCGTACCAGGTTGATTTAAAAGTGTGCTGGCCTGCTTGATACATTCTGCCCTGATACCTGTCCGGCTTTCTTCCTTTTCTTTTATGTCCGGCGATATGTATCGGATATTTTCTTTTTTTTGTAAACTTTTTAGAAAGTAATAAAGCTTTCTTAAGGAAAATACATCAGCCCTGTTTTGCTCCTCAATGTGACGCAAAAAAACTGAGCTTTCCGGTGGCTCATCAGCACTCAAAAACCATGCAAAATACCCCCAAAGGG
Source organism: Bdellovibrionales bacterium (assembly GCA_965242635.1). Taxonomy (GTDB): domain Bacteria; phylum Bdellovibrionota; class Bdellovibrionia; order Bdellovibrionales; family UBA1609; genus JANQSP01. The sequence goes on from OZ251471.1 coordinate 223,763, forward strand.
GGTGGCAGGACGAGCTGGGTTCCCCGGATCGTGACACTTGACCAGATGACCCCCAAAGGGGGTGGCTGTTGTTGGGGGCTTTGTCATCAGGTTTTGTGATCCTGACCACTTCCTTAAGGGAATAGGACAAAACCCCTATGCGTAAACTCTGTCCAACTATTTGTTTAAGATCTATGAACACCTGGTTCCTCAATAACCGGTCCAGTTCTTTTTCCCCTGTTCCATATTGACCCATAAGTTTTTTTAGTGCGGTGGGGGCATAAGCTCCATAGTGGTAAACATGCATGCCTTTGTTTTGTTCCCACCTTTTGTAAACATAGTTCAGCCAGGTCTTAAAAGTATTTTCTTCCTCCTCTTCCTTTAAAGCCCAAAAAGGCTTGTATTCAGGCAAAGCCTGCCCTGAGGGTTCTGCCTGCCCCGTGCCAGTTTGGTTGCCGTATAAATATTCCATGCCTGCTTTGCCAATCAGAGGATGGCCCTCCATACTCAAAAACAGATCCGCCGGATGAGCAGGGGGGAGCCTTTCCAGTCCCTGCCCCTCTCCTCTGTGAGGAAGGATTTTAAAACAAGGCACAGGCTGATTTTGGGACTCTTTTTGTAAACGGGCCTGATCCTGCAAAACATGAAAAGTGGAAACAGGAATGCCTTTTATGGGCCGGCCAGAGTAATTAACCAGATCGGAAAGCTGTTTCAGGCCAGCTTTTTTTAAGAGATGGGTATGGGAGGAGCGGATACGTGCGGTCAGGGAAACATCCTCGTTTTGGTGTCGTATCCTGTTTGCCAGCCGGCTCCAGTCCCTGTGCTCCGCTGTTTTTTCCGGAAGAGGAAGATCTGTTGTGGAAAAAGAGCTGTGATAAAGCAGAAACTGATTTTTTAAAAAAATGTAAAAATCAAAAAAAGAGGAGGTTTTAAAAAAATGGTTTTTTCCCTCTTTGGTGACCACAGCCATCTGAGGGGGCAATACTCCCTGAAGGGATTGCAATATATCACAATAACAGCACAGCTGAACAAGAGCCGTGGGCTTGGGGCGTCGGGCTATCTTAAAATCATAAGGAATGTAATAGTGATCCCCAAAAGCAGATTTCCCCTCTTGCCGGACCAGCAAATCAGCATAGCCAAAAATAGATACATTCAGTGGCAGGGCCTGTCTCATGGACAAAAGCTCACCCTTTGGGTGTTGGTGTAATTTGTTTTCCTCCATGTGTTTTTGTATTCCGGCCTGGTAAATAAGTTTCGCCCCTTTTTTCATGGCAGAAAGGCTTTGCTCAATGGCTTTTGTTCTTGGGCTTTTTGAAATATGCACAACAGCTTTGGTCTTTTCCATTTCAGTGATCATGTCTTCTTCATGTTGGTTTCCCATATCTGCTATCAGGGACAAAAAAGGATCGGGAGGGTCGCGATGAAAACCCATTCTATCCCTCAGATTTTGAGATGTGACTTTCTCAAAATGATCCATGTAAGAGCTGAACCGGGATTCAAAAAATCGGGTGAGGTCTGTGGGGGAAAAAGAAAAGCCTTTATCAGTAATACGCATAAAAAAAATCCTGCCTTGTGAGGACTTTATAAGTTTCGCAGTTTTTTTTATTGGGCTTTGGTGGCTGGCTTTCTGTTGGAAAGAGAGACAATAAGGGCGTCCATTTTATCACCCAATTGGTCTATTTTGGCATCTGTTCGATCCATCCGGGCTGTCGGCTCCATTCGGACCTGTGCTATATCCGCTTTCAGCTCTGTCCGGACCTCTTTGATTTCTGTCCTGACATCTCTGAATTGACCTATGATAAGGGCCACAATGGCGATGGCCAATATGCCACAAGTAAAAAGAGGGCTGTATTTCCTTAAAAATTCCATATTCTGGATTATACTGCTGATAACCAAAAAGTCAAGCCTTAAAAGTGAATTTTTGCCTTATTTATGGGCTTTTTCACAGCTCAGCGAACATATTGTCAGGATTATGTTAAAAAATAAGGTCTTTTTCTCATCTCAAAGGGATGGGTGTTCAAAGGCAGACTTAAACCAAACTGGTTTTGAAAAAAGTGCGACTTTTGGGCTGGTTTCTTCCCACAAGGCAAATGTGAAACATGCATTTTCAAACAAGATCAGTATAAAAACACTCACGGGTATTTTTAAGTTGACCTTAATTTACTCACAATCCATAATCCAGAAAAATCCAGCAAAAAAGCTTTTTGTTGGAGATGGTGACACAAGGGGTCAGATTTAGTATAACTATAAAAAGGAGGTGCAAGATGTTCAGAGATTTTACAGTATTTTTCCTGAAAGGTTTAATTATTGGTTTTTTTCTCATTTCCTGTTCTGGTGGTAAGAATGAGGATTCTAAAGGTGGTTCCGGCGAGTCCCCAGCTGGAACTGAAAGTGGAGGAACTGCAGGGACTGCGGGCAGTGCCTCCGGTGCAACAGCCAATACGGGAGATGAAGGCTCAGGTCCCAGCCATTGGATACTGTCTGTGCCGTTTCAGAGGATTGAGGTGAAGGGTTTTTGGATGGGAAGTCCTTTAACTGAAAAAGGCAGGAATTTCGATGAAAAGCTGGTACAGGTTACAATAAGCAAGCCCTTTGAGATGATGACAAAGGAGGTGACGCAAAGCCAGTGGGTTCAGGTGATGGGGGAAAACCCTTCCTATTTTAAATCCCAGGAACATTGTGATGACCACAGCCAGAACATGTGTCCAAATAATCCTGTGGAGCAGGTTTCCTGGGATGATGTGCAGGAATTTATTGGGAAGTTAAATGAGGCCTTGGCTTTAAGTGGTTGTGATGGGACACCAGGTGCTTCCAGTGGCTGTTATCGTTTGCCTACGGAGGCGGAATGGGAGTATGCGACAAGGGCTGGCGTAAGGACGGCTTATTCTTATGGCCATGATCCAGATAATTTGGAGGATTATGCGTGGTTCATTGATAATGCTGGTGGTCAAACAAGAAAAGTGGGCCAAAAACAAGCTAATCCTTGGGGTCTTTATGATGTTCATGGTAATGTGTGGGAGTGGACACAGGACATTTATGCAATCACTTTACCAGGGGGTAATGATCCTTTAAACGCTTCCGGGTCGCGTCGCGTTAATCGTGGTGGTGGCTGGATCAGTAGTGCACGATACTTGCGTTCCGCGTTTCGCAATCACGGCGGTCCGGCCAACAGGAACTACAGTGTTGGCTTTCGCCTTGTGAGGACTTTGTAAGTTTCGCAGGTCCAAGTTTGAGTGAGCTGTGCAGGCCCAAGAGCCTGTAGCTAAACCAAACTGGCACGGGTCATGCAGAACCTGCCCCGAGGGGTTTGCCTTTTGAAAAGGGTGTCGCTTGTGAGGTTTTTCCCTCCTGTCCGGGAAATTTGAACCGTGAATTTTCAAACACGATCGGTATAATATCAGAGTTATAAGGCCTTTGGAGGGCTGTAATGAAAAACAGAGAGAACGCGACCCCTTCCAAAAACCTCTACTATTTTCTGCCTCAACAGGTGGATGGTTCTGCCCACCTGAAAGATCTGTTGGGGAGCAAGGGGGCACACCTGGCGGAAATGAGCCGGCTGGGCTTTCCCATCCCACCTGGATTTACCATATCGGCCCGTATGTGCCAGGCCTTTTACGACAACAACAAACAAGTGCCTGATTTTTTAAAACAGGAAATAAGAGAGGCCATGGAGCGTCTGAGCCAGGAAATGGACGCCCGCTTTGGGGATCCAGAAAACCCTCTTTTGGTGAGTGTTCGCTCCGGGGCACGTGTCAGTATGCCTGGCATGATGGACAGCATCCTCAACCTGGGTCTCAATGACGAAGTGGTTAAAACTTTGGCCCGGCAAAGCCAAAATGAACGATTTGCTTATGACTGTTATCGCCGTTTTATACAAATGTATGCGGATGTGGCCCTTTCGGTGCCGGCCTCCCTCCTGATGTTTTTTATAGAGGATTTAAAAAGGCTCAAAAAATACAAAAAAGACACGGACCTGACTGTGGAGGACCTGAAAAAGCTGGTTCAGCTGTTTAAAGAGCAGGTGCTTTCCACCACAGGAAAGCATTTTCCCCAGGATCCGGAAGAGCAACTTTTTTCCGCCATCTCCGCTGTGTTTAACAGCTGGAATAATGCCCGTGCCATCTCTTATCGTGAGCTGAACCATTACCGGCATGATTGGGGCACAGCTGTCAATGTGCAGGCCATGGTTTTTGGCAACAAAGGGGAGGACTCCGCTACAGGGGTGGCCTTTACCCGTGATCCCTCCAGTGGGGAAAAACAAATAATAGGGGAGTTTTTGGCCAATGCTCAGGGGGAGGATGTGGTGGCGGGAGTCAGAACCCCCTTTCCCATCAGCCGGAAAAGCCTTAACGGGCGGGCCGGGCAAAGCCTGGAACAAAGCTTTCCCGCTGTGTTCCAGGACCTGCATTCGGTATGTCAACGGTTGGAAAAGCATTACAAAGATGTGCAGGATATTGAATTTACTGTGGAAAAAAATCGCCTCTGGATTTTACAAACCAGAAGTGCCAAAAGGACCGCCAGGGCCAGCCTCAAAGTGGCTTTGGACATGCTGGACGAGGGCCTGATCGATGAGAAGTCCGCCCTTTTCCGTGTGGATCCATCTTCCATTGAACAGCTCCTGCACCCTTCTTTGGATTCCAAGGCGAAAAAAACAAAAATAGCACGAGGGCTTTCCGCCAGCCCTGGAGGAGTGTCCGGCCGGATTGTGTTTTGCCCCGAAGAGGCTTTTCAACAGCATTCCCGTGGGGAAAAGGTGATTTTGGTGCGAACAGAAACTTCCCCGGAAGACATCAAGGGCATGATATCAGCAGAAGGGATTTTAACCACAAGAGGAGGTATCACCTCTCATGCGGCGGTGGTGGCCCGTGGCATGGGCAAATGCTGTGTGGTGGGTTGTGAGGAAATTCATATCAATGAACAGGAGGGGCACATGAGCGTGGGCCAATACACTTTAAAAAAAGGGGATACTATTTCTTTGGATGGCTCTACAGGAGAGGTTTTTTTGGGGGAGGTGCCCACCCTGGAGCCTCAGCTGGACAGTAACTTTCAAAGGTTTATGTCCCTGGTGGATAAATACGCCCGCATAAAAGTGAGGGCCAATGCCGATCACCCACGGGAGGCGAAAATGGCCTGCCGTTTTGGTGCCAAGGGCATAGGGCTTTGTCGCACAGAACACATGTTTTTTGGTGAAGACCGTATTGTCTCTGTCCGAAAAATGATTTTGGCCCGCAAAGAAAACGAACGGCATGAGGCTTTGCAGGAATTAATGGATCTGCAAAAAGGGGACTTTGTGGCTTTGTTTTCTGTCATGCAGGGTCACCCTGTCACCATTCGCCTCTTGGATCCGCCCCTTCACGAGTTCCTGCCTCAAAAAGAAGGGGAGGTGCAGGAGATGGCCCAAAAAACAGGATGGAAAAAAGAGGACATAAAAGAACAGGTGGAGGCCCTTAAGGAAAGCAACCCCATGCTGGGGCACAGAGGTTGCCGGCTGGCTGTTTCTTTTCCAGAGATATATCAAATGCAGGCACGGGCCATTGCCGAGGCTGTGTGCCAAAGCATGGAGAAAGGGCTTTCCCCTGCACCGGAGATCATGATTCCTTTGGTGATTATGGAAAAGGAGCTGAGCTTTATAAGAAACATAGTGGAACAGGAGTTAAAAAAGGTGCAAAAAGAAAAAGCCAAAACCTTTAAATACTCCATTGGCACCATGATAGAACTTCCCCGGTCAGCCCTCACGGCAGATGAACTGGCCCGGCAGGCAGACTTTTTCAGTTTTGGAACCAATGATCTGACACAAACCACCCTTGGCATTTCCCGTGATGACTGTGGCCGTTTTTTGCCCTCTTATATGAGTGAAAACCTAATGGTGGAGGACCCTTTTTCCACACTGGACCAAAAAGGGGTGGGTGTGCTTGTGCAAAAGGCGGTGGACCTGGGACGCAAAACCCGGCCAAACATGAAAATGGGAATATGTGGTGAACATGGGGCGGACGAAAAAAGCATCTATTTTTTTGATCGGCTGTGTTTGGACTATGTCAGCTGTTCGGCTTACAGAGTGCCGGTGGCCCGTCTGATCTCTGCCCGCTCCGCCATAGAACAACAAAGTAAACAGGTTTAAAAAAGAGAGTCGCCGGAAAAACCCATCCTGTGCCGAATAATACGCAACACCTCCCCGGCCGTCTCCTCCAAAGCCCGGTCCGTCACATTCACCACAGGCCAGCGGTGTTTTTCAAAAAGCTCCCGGCAGTAATCCATCTCCTTTAAAATATGGGCCTTGTCAGCATACTCCCTGTTAAAGTTCCAGCCGAATTTTTTCAGCCTGTTTTTCCTGATCTTAATGAGATTGTCTATATCAATGGTCAAGCCTATAATTTTTCGGTAATCCACATGGCTCAAGTCCTCTGGCAAAGGGATGCCCAACACCAAAGGAATATTGGCCACTTTCCAACCCTTAAAGCTGAGGTAAATGGACAAAGGGGTTTTGCTGGTCCGACTCACCCCCACCAGCACAATGTCTGCAGACTTAAGCTTTTGAACCGACTTGCCATCATCATGGCGGAGCGAAAATTCCGTGGCGGATATTCTCTTAAAATAATCCTCATCCACACTTCTTAAAAGGCCCGGTGTCTTTTGCCTGTTGTTTTCCAAAACCCCGTCAAAACTCTCAAACAAAGGCCCCAAAATATCGATGGCCTTTATTTTCCTCTCCCGGCTGATATCCTGAATTATTTTTCTTAAATCAGGCAGAACCATAGTATATAACAAAAGACTTGTTTCCTCCGAAGACAGACCCCGTGGGGCAGGTTGGTTTATTTTGTTCATGGCCGACAAAGCCTGCTCTTTGGTGCGAATATTCTGGTGCCGGATAAGACTCACCTGATCCGGCTTATACTGCACCAAAGCCGAACGGGCCACAGCCAAAGCCGTCTCCCCCGTCCCATCCGACATAATATGCAATGTCTTTTTACTTGATTTTGCCATCATTTTTTTGCTTGATTTTGCTACCATTTTTTTGCTTGATTTTGCTACCATTTTTTTGCTTGATTTTGCTACCATTTTTTTGCTTGATTTTGCTACCATTTTTTTGCTTGATTTTGCTACCATTTTTTTGCTTAATTTTTCTACCATTGGTTTCCATTAAGCTCCACTACTCCAGTTTCGATCACCGCCAGTCACAGATAACAGATGACCAACGAAACATCAACTCAATAAGCTCCACTACTCCAGTTTCGATCACCGCCAGTCACAGATAACAGATGACCAACGAAACATCAACTCAATAAGCTCCACTACTCCAGTTTCGATCACTGCCAGTCACAAATAACAGATGACCAACGAAATATCAACTCAATAAGCTCCATTACTCCAATAAATATTGCACCGGCACATAAACCTCCCGCCAAGCCATTTCCATATCCGCCTTCGTCACAAAACGGGGAACAAAAAGTCGCAAGGTGGGCCGATTCAAATGTTCCCATATAGTATGAGCCTGCTGTAACCACAGCTCTTTTTGGGTGCAGACCAACTCCACTGTCCATGAATTGGGAAGCCGTGAGGCAGTCGGCAACAGCAAAGGAAAAGGGACTTTCCACTCCCACTGAAAAGGGGACACAAAAGGCTTTTTCAGCTGACTTGGCAAAGGACGAAAGCTGATTTTTTTGGCCCGGTTTTTTTTCATCATAAAACTCAAATACCAGTCTATTTTTGAATGCCAAAGGCTGTTCTCCGGATCACTCACCAACCACAAATCAGCCCCTTTTTTAAAAGCAGACAAAGAAGAAAGCAAACATGGATTTTCCTTCATGTTTTGTCGCCTTTTTGTGGTTTTGTATCCTGTGGTTTTACATTCTTTGTTTTTTTGTCCTGTAATTTCTTGTCCTGTAATTTCTTGTCCTGGTTTTTTTTATAAATGGCGTCCAGGTTGCCGTTGACAAAGTCCGTTGAATTTTCCGTGCCGTATATTTTGGCTATTTCCACAGCTTCATCCACACACACCTTAAAAGGGACCCGTGGCCGGGCATAAAACATCTCATACAAAGCCAATCTCATAATGTTCAGGTCAATAATAAATATTCTCTTCATTTTCCATGAATGACTGGTTTGCTCAATAAGTTTGTCAATATCTTTCAGGTATTTGTTTATATCCTTTAAGAGATGATTGACCTGCTTTCTCTCCTCTTCGTTGGTGAAATGATCCGGATCACTCTGATACATATCCCACAAAGAGACAGGTTCTGTGCTTTTTTCCCCCTTTAGTGTGTCTTTGTGAAAATCCTGTGCAAACAAGGCCATCAGAAGATGTTCCCGTGTTTTTCTCTGTTTACTTTGTTTCATAATGGGACCTGGTTTTTCCACCTTATTTGGTTCGTCCTGAATAAATACCTTTTTCCCACCGTCATTCCCGCGAAGGACACAAAGTGTCCCGCGGGAATTTGATCGTTTTTAGCTTGAATTGCCTTTATTCAAGATGAACTGTTTATGTCTTATCAGAAAAACCCATGGAAGACAAGAGCCGGTGAACAGCCTTTGCACGGTGAGAAAAGAGGTTTTTATAAGTCATCCCCAACTGAGCCATGGTGCCCTCCGCCCCTTCAGGGACAAAAATGGGATCATAACCAAAGCCCTCATGGCCCTGTGAGGCCAGGGCAATACGGCCCGGCAGACGACCCTCCACAGAATATTCCTTTCCCTCTGGAGTTAAACACACAATATGAGAGACAAAACAGGCCTGTCTCCTGCTCTGAGGCAAACCCTGCATGTTTTTCAACAAAAGTTCCAGGTTGTCCTGGTCCGTGGCCTGCTCCCCGGCATAACGGGCAGAATAAATGCCCGGTGCCCCGTCCAAAGCCAACACCTCCAAACCACTGTCCTCCCCCAACACCCCCAAAGCGGGTTGCAAGACGGGGTTCTGGTCTTTGATCGAGGTTGGTTGGTCAAAAGCCCCCAAAGGGGGTTGCAAGACGGGGTTCTGGTCTTTGATCGGGGTTGGTTGGTCAAAAGCCCCCAAAGCGGGTGGCAAGACGGGGTTTTGGTCTTTGGCTGGCCAAATGGTTTTTTGTAAGTACTGTTTCAGGGCATAAGCTTTTAGGCGGGCATTTTCCTCAAAAGAGGAACCGGTCTCCTCCGGTGCATTATACCCCTTTAAATCACTTAAGAAATAACATAAACCTGGACGCAAAAGCCGGGCAAACTCCCGTGCCTTGCCAGCGTTTCCCGTGGCCACCCAAAAAACCCTGTTTTCCCCTTTAACTTTGTTCATGGTATGCTGGTCGTGTTTGACAATTCACGGTTCAAATTTCATAGCTTTAACATATCTTGCTGAATGGACAAAGGTATTTTTGGCAAAATTTCCCCCAAAAACCCCTCCTGAAAGCTTTTGGACTTTTTAAGCCTTAAGTCTTGGTTTTTTAACTGCAATTTTGGGGGAAATTTCAAAAAAAAACCCAAATAATGACCCATTGGCGGGTCAGGACCAAAGTATGACAAAGATGATGTTGAGCCAACAGGTGGATGAGCCTGAGCGGGTGAAATAAAAAAGTGTGAAAAATTTACACGCTTTAAAAAAATATTTTTTTATTGTTGACAAAGTTTTTTTTGTGGTTTACCTTGGGCATTGTTATATATGAGCTTTGGCCCTCCTGCCTGATAACGCAGAGCGTCCAAGGTTTTGAGTTTGATTTTCCAACAGGAGGTGGAGTCATCAACAAAGAGTTTTCCGATTGCCTGAGGGAATATGTTTCCAGCCAGAAACAAAAAAATCCGGCTTTAAGTGAAGTGGCTTTGTCCAAAAGAACAGGCATCCCGCCCACCACTTTTAACCGGCTGGTCAATGGCCATTCTCAGCCCAATATCACCACTCTTTCAAAATTGCTAAAACACATTCCTTCCCTTAAAAACTGTTTGCCAAAAGAGATCGGCAAAGCATTTGAAGTTGTTTTTGAGAAAGCGGAGGAGAATAGTCTCCCCAAAGGCAACGGATTGGGGGCCGTTCCGGATTTTGAAAGTGGAGTGTCCAGGCCGGGCTTGCAGTCAACAAAATATGTTCAGGGGGAGTTGGAAAATACACTTTCTGACAAACATGCTTTTTTGTGCTATGTTTTGGCCCTGTCAAAAAAAAGAACAAGCAAAGAGGAGATTCAATACAATTTTGGACAAAAAGGCTTAAAGGCCCTCGATAATCTGGTCAGGAAAAACCTGCTGTCAAAGGAAAATGATAATTCTTATAAGATCAATGAAGACCACATTCACATTGCCCTGTCTTTCAAGTCCATTAAAAAATATGTGATGTTTTTGCTTGAGCAGTATGATCCCGATGATGTGCAGGATAATTATATTCATGAAGATGTGGCAGGTTTGAATGAGGAAGGTCTGGATAAATTACTAAAAACGCATAAGGAGTTTCATAAAAAAGTGGCCAGTATTATGGGCAATAAAAATTACAAAGGCGACATGCCTGTTTTTTCCATAGCCTGTGCAGATATGGTGGCCAAGCCAATGGAGGCAAATAAGTCCATAGAGGACACAAAGAACACAAAAAACTTAAAAGACTTGATATTTAAACCAGTCCAACAAAAAGGAGAACAAAAATGAAATACATGTATTTATTGATCACAATCCTGGTTCCATCCGGGCTGGCTTGGGCCACCATCAAACAGGAAAGTGCTCAGGTCCCCATAACCCCTTATGATACCATGCCTCTGGCTCAGCTGGAGGGATCCTCCAATGATCCACATGAACCCTATATGCCTTTTTTGCCTTATGTGAAAGACAGGGTGGCAGAGAGCCTTGGGGATCCGAACCAACAACCCTGGTTGCCTTATCCCTACCGCCTTTTGGCAGAGGAGTTTCTGTTGGATTTGACGGATGAGGAGTGGCTGAAAATTATTCGGGAACTGAGGGAGGAAAGCAAAGAGCAACAGGAGGGAGAAAACGACATTTTGGCAGAGCAGTTTCTGCTTGATCCGCCGGATGAGGAGTGGCTGAAAATTATTCGAGAACTGAGGGAGGAAAGTGCAGAACAACAGGAGGGAGAAAACGGGAGGGATAATGAAATATCCCAGAAGGAAGGGGAAAAAGCAGTAATAAAGATCAGTCGATTTATGGGTGGGGGTGGAGCCATAAACCATATCCGTCCGGCCGGCCACCATGTTGTTGTGGTGGAGGAAGAATAGAGTATTAAAAAAGAGTAAACCCTCTTTTTGGTGGCCTTTATTGGTAAATTGTTGTAAGGGTGGATATTTTTTTTATTTCCGTTTCAGGCATGGGCTGTGTGCCAGTCCTTTCCTGAATGAATATTCACTTTTAAAGGGACTTGCCAGTCCACTATGTTTTCCATAATGTGTTTGATGTGCCGGCTTTCCTCTTCCAGCAGGTCCTCTTCACACTCAAAAATCAGCTCATCGTGGATTTGGAGCAAAAGAGGGGAGTATAAGCTGTTCCTGAGTTGGATCATGGCCATTTTAACCAGGTCGCTGGCTGTGCCCTGTATGGGGGCATTAATGGCCACCCGCTCGTTGGCCCTTTTGGTGGCAAAATGAGGGGAGTTTATCCCTTTTATAAATCGCCGGCGACCAAAAAGAGTTTCCACATAGCCCTGTTGTTGTGCCTGTTGCACCACAGATTCCATGTATTCTTTGACTTTTTTAAATTTTTCAAAATAATTTTTAATAATATTTTTGGCTTCAGCCAAAGAAATATTTAAGGACTCAGACAAAGCAAAAGGGCCTTGCCCGTATATCAGGCCAAAGTTGATGGCTTTGGCCTGATACCTGAGTTGAGGGCTTACCTGCTCCAAAGGGATGGAGTGGATTTCACTGGCGGTGGCTTTGTGGATGTCCATGTCTTTTTCAAAAGCAGAGCAAAGGGCCGGATCTTTTGTGATATGAGCCAGAATCCTCAGCTCAATTTGAGAATAATCAGCAGAAATAATTTGTTTGCCTGCAGGGGCCTGAAAGGCCTTTCTGATTTGTCGGCCTGTTTCTGTTTTAATGGGAATGTTTTGCAGGTTGGGGTTTCGGCTGGAAAGCCGGCCCGTGGCTGTCAGGGCCTGCAAAAAGCAGGTATGCACCCGGCCGGTGTCCTTGTGGATTAAGGGGGGAAGAGCCTCCAAGTAAGTGGTTTTGAGTTTAAACCATTCCCTTTGCTGAATGATCAGAGGGATTATGGGATGCTTTTCCTTTAACTTGCTTAAGGCCTGGACATCGGTGGAGTAACCGGTTTTGGTTTTTTTGGTGGGGGTCAATCCCATCTCCTTAAAGAGCACATCCGCCAGCTGTTTGGGGCTGGAAATATTAAATTCGTGTTTGGTGTAATTAAAGATTTCTGTTTCCAGAGCTTGAATTTTTTGCTCCAGATTTTGTTTTTGATGGTTTAATTCTTCTGATTTCAAAACCATGCCCTGCTTTTCCATTTCATAAAGAACGGATATAAGAGGTTGTTCCACTTCCTCGTAAAGTTTTGTCATGTTCATTTCATGGAGTTTTTTCTCCAGCACTTTTTGTAAGTTTTTGTGGAGGCTGTAGATCTCCCCTGGCTCCAAAGAATCCTCTGCTGGTTTTTTCAAATGCTTGAGGCAAAGCTCTGCAAAAGTCCCTGGAGGGCCACCCTCTGTCAGATAACCGGCGATAAGTGAGCACCAATGAGGTAAAGGCCGCGAACTTTCCAGCAAAAGTTGCGAGCTGTCCGGCGATGGTTGCGAGCCGATCGGTGATAGTTGCGAACCAACAGGCAATGGTTGTTCACAGTCAAAGTCCTTCCATACTGTTTTGAGGTCGTATCCGAGCCATCTTATTTTTTGATCAGAAAAAAAAGCCCCTGCATGTGATTTGTTTAAATTGTTGACTGCCATAACTTTATTTTTAAAAGCAAAAAAATATTCCTGCTTGTAAGGGAAAACCCACACTTTGCCATAAGGCTGAATAAAATCTTGAAACTCATTCCAGTCCATTTTATGCAGTTTGAGATTGGAGGAAAGACGTTTCATGCCGTTCAGAGGATAAGACACACCCTGATGAGGTGCAGGATCTTTGTCCTCCTCAGTGGCTTTGGGGCTTGAGACCTGGTTTTTCTGCTCCTGATAAGAAGCAGTGGGAGCTTTGTCGGAGATGGGGGCTTTGTCAGAGGGAGTGGAGGATTTAAGCCTCAGCCCTTTTGGGACTTTGAAATTCAGCTCCTCAAGGAGGTTTTTCAGGGTTTCCGGCTCAAGGGTCTTGAGTTTAAAGTCAGGCACTTCTTTTGTGAGATCCATATCTGTTACAATACGGGCCAGCTTTTGGGATAAAAAAACCTGCTCTTTGCATTGTTTTAGTTTTTCTGCTGTTGTTTGTTGGATGAGCGGGAGGTTTTGATAAATATTTTTCAGATTTTGGTATTCCTGAAGGAGTTTGCAAGCCCCCTTGGGGCCTATGCCCCGTGCACCGGGAATATTGTCACTAATATCCCCCACCAGGGCCAAATAATCATTTATCTGACAAGGACTGACCCCCCATTTTTTTTTCACTTCCTCAGAATCATAGCTTTTATCTCTCGTGGGATCGTAAAGAGAGACAGTGGAGGACACCAACTGGGCAAAGTCTTTGTCTCCACTCACAATCACCACCTTATCCGGTTTAAAAGCCGGCGATGGAGCAGTCCGGGGGCCGGGCTGGCCGGTTTGGTTGGGCGAGTTGGGTGGGCTGGGCTGGCTTATTTGGCTTAAGGAGCCTATCAGGTCATCGGCTTCATAGCCTTCTTTTTCCACCAAGGGGATACCCATAGCCGACACCAGCCGTTTAATATAGGGAATCTGCACCTTCAGATCTTCTGGTGTGTCCTTGCGGTTGGCTTTGTAGGCCGGATAAAGTGTGGCACGAAAGGAGGGTTTTTCGTGGTCAAAGCAGTATACGATATGTTGTGCTTTTTTTTCCCTGATGAATTTACAGCTCATGGTGAAAAGACCATAGAGGGCGTTGGTGGGAAGGCCCTTGGAGTTGGTCAGGTGCGAGGATATGGCATAGTAGGCTCTGAAAAAAAGAGAGCTGACATCCACAAGATAAAGAGTTTTTTGATTTTCTTCATGCATTTTTCAAACAAAATCAGTATGTTAAAAAAGGGACTTGAAATATTCTTTGTTCATTTGGGCAATGGCACGGATGGAGATCTCTTTGGGACAGGCACGGGAGCAGGCACCTGTGTTGGAACAGGCCCCAAACCCTTCCTGCTCCATTTGTCTCACCATGTTTAAAGTTCTGCTTTTGCGTTCGGCTTGCCCTTGGGGCAGTTCGTTTAAATGGGCCAGCTTGGCCGACACAAACAAAGAGGCTGAGGCGTTGGGGCAAACCGCCACACAGGCCCCGCAACCAATGCATGTGGCATTGGCAAAGGCCTCATCCGCTTTTTTCTTTTCCACCGGCAGGGCATGTGCCTCCGGTGCCGAACCGGTTTTGACAGAAATATAGCCTCCGGATTGAATGATCCGCTCAAAGGGGCTTCGATCCACTATCAGATCCTGAATGACCGGAAAAGCTTTGGCCCGGAAAGGCTCCACCCATATTTCCTCTTTGTCCTCAAAAGACCTTAAGTGCAGTTGGCAGACCGCCGAACCTGTATGAGGGCCATGCGGTTGGCCGTTGATCACCAAAGAGCATGATCCGCATATTCCCTCCCGGCAGTCATGGTCAAAAGCCACGGTGGGTTTGCCCTGTTGAGCCAGACCTTCGTTCAGCTGATCCAGCATTTCCAGAAAAGACATGTCGGGCGTGAGATCGCTCATATTGTGGCTTTCAAAATGCCCTTCTTTTTGGTCTTTTTCCTGTCTCCAGACATTCAGCTTTAAGTGCATGGTTTTTCCTTGCCAGTTTGGTTTAAGCCCTGTTTGCCTACAGCAAGGGACAATATAACACAGCTTTTATGCCCGGTCAAAAAAAAAGAAAAGAGGGCCAATCCAGGCCCCATTCAGAGGCTCATCTCTGTTATTTCCAGCCTTTTTATTTTGTCTCTGAGCTCCACCGCCTTCTCAAAGTTCAATTCCTCCCCGGCTTTTTTCATTTCTTTTTTCAAAAAAGCTATTTTTTTTCTCAAAAATTCTGTCTCATTTTTAGAGGCCTTGAGCTGACCGGTTTTTGGCAAAATCGTTTCCAGAGGCTCTTTGTTCCCATAGATCTCCATAAGCCCCCTGGGGGCGGATTTCACTATACTTTTGATTTTTATATTGTGTTTTTTGTTAAAATCACTCTGCAGTTTTCGCCTTCTTTTGGTTTCCTCCACTGCCAGCCGAATGGAATCTGTTTCCTTATCTGCGTATAAAATCACCTGGCCTCTTATATGTCGTGCTGAGCGACCGATAATCTGAATAAGAGATCGTCTGGATCGCAAAAAACCCTCCTTGTCCGCATCCATCACCGCCACCAGACTCACCTCCGGCAAATCCAGCCCCTCCCTCAACAGGTTGATTCCCACCAGGACCTGAAACACCCCAAGACGCAGATCCCGTATCAGCTCCATTCTCTCTATGGTTTTGATGTCACTGTGCAAATACCTCACCTGCAAACCCTCTGACTGATAATGTGCTGTCAGGTTTTCTGCCATTCTTTTGGTCAGAGTCACCACCAAAACCCTCTCTTTTTTCTTTTCCCTCTTTTTTATCTCTTTCATAAGGTCTGTCACCTGCTTTGCAATGGGACGAATAAAAACCTCCGGATCCAAAAGGCCTGTGGGGCGAATAATCTGCTCCACTATCTCCCCCCCACTGCTTTGGATTTCATAATCCCCTGGTGTGGCAGACACATACACAACCTGATGAATGCTCTTTTTAAATTCCTGAAAATTCAAAGGGCGATTGTCCAAAGCCGAAGGCAGACGAAAGCCATGTTGCACCAAAACCTCCTTCCGGCTCCGATCCCCCCGATACATGCCCCCCACCTGTGGCACACTGATATGGCTTTCATCCACAAACAAAAGCCATTCCCTGGGAAAATACTCCAATAAAGTGGGAGGGGGTTCCCCTGCTTTTCGGCCGGTGAAATGACGGGAGTAGTTTTCAATACCAGGGCAGGTGCCCATCTCCTCAATCATCTCCATATCATAGAGGGTTCTTCTCTTCAGCCGGTCATGCTCCATTTTTTGTTTTTGATTTCTCAAGACTTTCAAGTGGGCTTTTAATTCCTGTTCAATGGTTTTAACAGCTGTTTTGTTTTCTTTTTCTGTGCTCACATAGTGGCTGGCCGGATAAATGGAGAGCTTTTCCATTTTCTCCCAGACCTGGCCTGTGATGGGGTCCACCCGGCCAATAAAATCAACATAATCCCCAAAAAACTCAATGCGGAAGGCGACATCCTCTGTATAAGAGGGAAAAATATCCACTCTGTCCCCCCGCACCCGGAAAGTCCCCCGGTGAAAATCAAAGTCCTGCCTTTGATACTGAATATCCACCAGGGATTTTAAAAAACTGTCTCTGACCAGAGGCTGATTGAGCACAACAGAAACCATGAGGTCCCGATACACCTCCGGACTGCCCAGGCCATAAATGCAGGAGACACTGCTGACAATAACCACATCCCGCCGGCTCAAGAGGGCCATGGTGGCGGAATGTCGCATACGATCAATCTGGTCATTGATGCTGGCATCTTTTTCAATATAGGTGTCTGTGGAGGGGATATAAGCCTCCGGCTGATAATAGTCGTAATAGCTGACAAAATACTCCACGGCGTTTTTGGGAAAAAGCTCTTTAAATTCCCCAAACAACTGGCCGGCCAAAGTCTTGTTGGGGGCCAAAATCAAAGAGGGTTTTTGCATTTCCTGAATAATATTGGCCACAGTAAAGGTTTTGCCGGAGCCGGTGACCCCCAGCAAAGTGTTGTGTTTTTGCCCCTCTTTCAGGTTTTGACAAATCTGTTTTATGGCTTGAGGCTGATCCCCTGCCGGCACATACTTTGTGCTTAATTGAAAACCTTTTTTCATTATTATAAAGCGGGTTTTTTGAAATAAACTCCCCACCCTTTTTGACGCAGAGTGGCAATCCTGATCCGGTGATTTTCAATCCCCTTTGTTTCCTTTTATGTAATTTCTGATTCAAATGCAATAAAAATCTTAAAATATCGCTATTCCATAAGCAGGGCAGTAACAGCTGTTTTCAGGTTCAGGCGAAGTGGGTCCAGGGATTAAACTCCGGTTTTTTGGTTTCTGAAGGCCCCTTTTTTTTATTTATCCGGAAAGCCTCCTCCACAGAGGATAAAAGAACCGGATCCAAGTCACTCAATTTTTTTTCTTTCCATGTTTTTATAAGTATCTGTTCCACAAAAGTGGCTGGGACTTCCCCTTTGACAAAATCCTTGTGGGAAATCAAGTCCTGCAAAAAAGATATATTGGTTTTCAGGCCAAACACAAAAGTTTCGCTTAAAGCCTGTTTCATTTTTTGCCGGGCTCTTTCCCTGTCTTCTGCATGCACAATGAGTTTACAGAGCAAAGTGTCGTAAAAAGCCGGAACCTGGTCCCCCGATTCATAGCCGGTATCAAAGCGTCGGCCGGGGCCATGAGGAAAATAACAGGAACCCAAAGAGCCAAAAACAGGCAGGTGTTTTTGCATGTCCTCTGCATAAATACGGCATTGAATGCTGTGGCCCCTTGGCTCAAAAGAATTTTGGACAAAAGGGGCAAGCCCTTTGGCTGTCAAGATTTGTGCCTTTATCAGATCCACCCCCAATATCTCCTCCGTCACCGTGCTCTCCACCTGAATGCGGGGGTTCAGCTCCATAAAGTAAAATTTTCCGTCCTGATACAAAAACTCCACTGTGCCGGCCTGCCTGTAATCCACTTGGTTTAAGAGGGCCATCGAAGCTTCTGCCATCTCCTTTCGAACCTTTTCAGGAAGACGGGCGGGTGCCTCCTCTATAATTTTGGCCTGCTTTCTTTGGACAGAGCAGTCCCTGTCAAACAAATAAAATGTTTCCCCTTTTGCTGACACAAAAAACTGGACCTCTATATGGCGGGCCGAAGGCAGGTATTTTTCCACAAACACCTCTGATGAACCAAAAGCGAGCTTTGCCTCCCTCTGTGCACTCATCAGAGCCTCTTCCCAATCCTTTTCATCATGAACCACCCTCAAGCCACGCCCCCCGCCTCCTTTTGTGGCTTTGATTATCACTGGTCCACCCCAGGAGGAGGGCCACACAAAACTTTTGAGCCTTGGATTGGGGTGTTTTGCCGGCAGAACAGGCACACCACATTTTATGGCATGCTCCCGTGCCCGCCTTTTATCGCCAAAAATGCTGAGAGCCGATTCCGGAGGGCCGATAAACACAATGTTATTTTCCTCACAGGCTTTGGCCAGCTCCGCTTTTTCTGACAAAAAGCCATAGCCTGGGTGCAGGGCCTCCGCCCCGCTCTTTAATGCCCCTTCTATGACAGCTGGAATATTCAGGTAGCTTTTTTCTGCCTCCGCCGGGCCTATACACACTTTTTCCGGGCTGAGCCTGTCCGCCAGGCTGTTTTTGTCCGCTGAAGAATAAAGCAAAACGGGAACAATGCCCATCTCCTGGCAGGTGGAAATCACGCGAACTGCTATCTCCCCCCGGTGGGCTATGGCTATTTTTTTCATTGGATTAAATGGTCAATTCAAGGCCTGGTGGCCAACTTCTGCCTTTTATTTGCTCCTTCATTTCATCAGAAAATGGATTGTTATTCAAAAAGAGCTGTTTCAAAGAAGTCAGTCCCTGAAACAGGTTCTCTGGCAAAGAAGCTAACTGATTTTTCTGCAACTTCAGCTGTCCCAAAGAAGTCAGGCTCTCGAAATCACCTGCTTTAAGCTTGTCTATTTCAGACCAACCCAAAGAAAGGAAAAAGATCGCCTCAAGCTCAGACCTTGTCACTTTGGAACAGTCCTCTTTACTCAGCTTTGTCAGGATGGCCCGCTTAACCTGCTCTGTCCGCCCACATATTCCTGGAGTTCCTGAAGGTGCTGATAATGAGGGGCTGGTTGGCCCTTGCTTTTGGGCTTGTGCAATACGTGCTTTTTCCTCAGCCTCAAGCTTGGCCTTTTCTTCAGCGGACAGCTCAGGCTTGCCTGAATCCGGTTTTATTGTCCCTGAGTCCTCTTTTGTGCATGCAGAAACACACAGCAAAAGAACGACCATAAATAAGAGTTTTTGCATGAGGATACTCCTTGTTTTTGGTTGTGATCATCCCTATCTGGTCTCTGAAAAAAGGGTTTTCAGGCCCGAATATATTACACTTTATCTTCTTGTCAACCGATAATTTGGCCCTTTCGATCACTTTCCCTGCAATTAAACTAAACTGGCACGGGGCAGGCAGAACCTGCCCCGAGGGTTCTGCCTTTTGAAAAAGGTGCTATTTTTGGGCTGTTTTCCTCCCATAAGGCAAATATGAAACATGCATTTTCAAACAAGATCAGTATATTTTCCAGACCTTTTATAAAAAAGCAGGTGAAAGCATCGCGTTAAGATCTTTTTCAGAACTGACTAATTTAGCACTGACTCTACTGAGATTCCGTGAAATTATGGTTTTTATGCACCGCATAATGTCAAACACAGGAGCAAGAGCCTCCACATTTGTTTGATTTGGTTTCTTGGTTCTTTTGAAACCAGACCATGTATTTTGTCTTGGAAATAAAGTCTCTTATATTGCAGTGCACATGGGGAGGGATAAAACAGAAAGAAAAAGCTTGTTTTTGGCAAAAAACAACTTGATTTTGAGTCGGGGAGTATGATATACTGCATAAAAAAGAGGTTAGTTAGTCGGCCCTGAAAAACCCTGTCTTTGAGTGGCTTTATGTGTCCACAGGCAAAAGGTCAGCGGTGAGGGTCCAAGGTATTCCGTCCCGAACAAGCGTCCCTTTTGCCTGTGGAGTTTAAGAAAATACACTTTTTCAAGGGCAATTGGTTAGTCATTGAGGTCCACATAAAAACATCAGGATTCACTTTATGAAATTTATCGATTTTTGTGCTGGTATTGGTGGAAGCAGATTGGGGCTGGAAAAGCTGGCTATGCAGTGTGTTGGCTTTTCAGAAACAGACAAAAAAGCTGAAACCACATACCGGTATTTTTTTGGGAATGGCGAAACCAATTATGGGGACCTGATGACAATCAATCCTGTTGACTTGCCAGATTTTGATTTGTTGGTGGCAGGATTTCCATGTCAATCTTTTTCTATCGTAGGTCAGAGAAAAGGCTTAACAGATAAAAGAGGACAAGTGATTTTCGGGCTGTTAAGAATTCTAAAAACCAAAAAGATAAAATACTTTATTTTGGAAAATGTTAAGGGTGTTTTAAATCATAAACAGGGGCATACTTTTAAAACTATACTAAATCTTCTGAGTTCGGAGGGATACAGGGTCATCGCCAAAACAATGGACAGTTCGCATTATGGTTTACCTCATAAGAGAGAAAGAATTTATTTCATAGGGATTAGAAAAGACCTGGTAAACAATCTTAATGACTTTTACAATTGGTTTTATCAACAATCCAAAAGAATAAAAATGAATAGTATAAGAAAATATTTAATTGATGATGATAACATGGCATTTCCAAAAAATAATAAACAACTTTATGATACTTTTTTAAAGTATTTAAAAAATAAATATAATAAAGGCAGAATTTCTGTAAATGAATTATTAAAAGAGGATTTTTTAATTATTGATACCCGGCAATCAGATTTAAGGCTCTATAGGGAGATGATACCCACTTTAAGAACAGGTCGACATGGGCTTTTATATGTTCGAAAAAATCAATTTAGAAGGTTGTCAGGGTATGAGTCTCTTCTTTTGCAGGGGTTTCCTGAGTATTTGGCTGTCCAAATTAAAAATAAAATCTCTGACACTCAGATTTTAAGTCAAGCTGGTAATGCTATAACTGTGCCTGTTATAGAATCTTGTGGCAGGAGGTTGGTTAATTTTATTAAAAGATATATAAAACACGACACTTCTTTACCTTTAAAAAGAGAGCCAGAGCGGACAACTTTTTTAACAATTTAATACAGCATGAAAAAAGAGAATTTAAAAACACTTGGTTCCTATACTGCCAGAGGTGGTTTTGAAAATGAAAAAAGCATTGTGACTAAATTTAATAATTGGGAAAAAGATATAGATGCAAAAAAATGGCTTGTTATTATGGGGTATGCAGTTGATGAAATAGAAAATGTAAGAGCTGTCAGATTATCCAATAAATATAAGACAGATGTTCAAGTCCAAATAACTGTTTACCTCAAAAAAACTGTTTCAACAGAAAATTTATCCATTAAGCTGGTGAGTAATTCAACAGGGTTTAATCAAGTGGATAAAAGGTGGGTTAACAGGTATTCTGAAATGTGGAATATTCCAGAAGATGTTGTCCATATTTTAAAATTATTTACAGGAGAAATTTCTTATGGAAAAAACAAAAATTTAAAAGATAAGAGAAGAATGTTTTTTAATGAAATGAATAAAAAAAACCAAAAAAAACTTGTGAATTTTTTCTCAAAAAATAAATTTTTAATTATTTCTGATATTCTTAAAGGGCGTGGGAAATATTCAACTGACTGGATGATGGTTGTTTTAAACCAAACTGGCACGGGGCAGGCAGAACCTGCCCCGTGGGTTCTGCCTTTTGAAAAAGGTGTCGATTTTGGGCTGTTTTCCTCCCATAAGGCAAATATGAAACATGCATTTTCAAACAGAATCGGTATAAAATCCACAGAGAGTAACCAGTGGGTTTTAAAACCTATAAATCAGGTGATAAATTTTTTTTCTGAAGGAGCAGTGAAAATCACTTCAAAAGGGAGTCTGAAAATAGGCAGAATTACAATGCAAAGAAAAGGAGGAGATGCAGGACGAGAAACAGCAAAAATGCTTCAATTTAAAATAAATCCTGTTAAACTGTTTAAGGATAAAAGATAATACTGCCCTGTGCCAGTTTGGTTTATATTGCCTCTGAAAAAAGGTTTTTCAGGTCCGATTATGTATACCTTATGGGTCTTGTCAACCGATAATTTGGCCCTGACCAGCCTGACTTTGTGCCCTCTTGAGGGCAGAGGATATAAAGCTGGAAAACAAAGGGTGCGGGTTTAAAGGCCGGGACCTGAATTCCGGGTGAAACTGCGTGGCCAAAAACCAAGGGTGCTCAGGCCATTCCATAATCTCCACCAAGTTCTTCTCCCTGTTCACACCGGAAAACACCATGCCCTTTTCTTCAAACAAGGCTCGAAATTTGTTGTTAAACTCAAATCGATGACGATGCCTCTCGGACACGCACTCCTTCTGATAAAGCCGGTGAGCCAGACTGCCCTTTTTCATAAAACAGGGGTAGGCACCCAATCTCATACTGCCCCCCTTGTCCTGATCGCCTGACTGCCCCTCCATGTAATCAATCACTTTGTTTACAGGCAAAGCACCATTGCCATCCTTGAGATTCACAGCGGATTCAAACTCCCCACTCACAGCATTGGGGAGGCCACACACATGGCGGGCAAACTCCAGGGCCGCCATCTGCATGCCAAAACATATACCAAAAAACGGAATATTGTTTTCCCTCACAAAACGAATGGCGGAAATCTTGCCCTCCACACCCCTTTCGCCAAAACCTCCAGGAATCAGCACAGCAGACAAGCCTTCCAGTTTTTGAGCCACATTGTCCTCTGTCAGGGTCTCAGAATCAATGTGCCTGATTTGGACGCCACTCTCATTGGCCACCCCCCCATGCACCAAAGCTTCATGGATGGACTGGTAGCTATCCCTCAAGTCCACATATTTTCCCACCAAACCAATGGACACCCTGTTTTTGGGACGGCGAATAAGAGAAACCATATTCTTCCACCTGTCCATGTTGGAAGCCCTCTCCTTCAGGGAAAGACGCTCAATGATTCTCCGGTCAAAGCCCTCCTCCTGCAAAAGCAAAGGCAGTTCGTAAATGGTGTCCACATCAGGAGCGGATATCACATTCTCCTCCTGCACACTGCAAAACAAGGCGATCTTCTTTTTCAATTCCCTCTTCAATGCCCTCTCACTCCGGCAAATTAAAAAGTCCGGTTGAATGCCCACCTCCCGCAAAGCCTTCACAGAATGCTGGGTGGGCTTGCTCTTCACTTCACCGGAAGCCGACAAATAAGGCACCAAAGTCAAATGCACAAACACCGTGTTGGAAAAACCCAAATCCACCCGCAACTGCCGAATGGCCTCAATAAAAGGCAAACCCTCTATGTCCCCCACCGTGCCCCCTATCTCCACAATCACCACCCGCAAAGCGGGTTGCAAGACGGGATTTCCGTCTCTGATCACAGCAGGAGGGTTTACTACCCGCGTCGCTTCACCGGTGGCAGAATGGATACGGGACTTGATCTCATCTGTGATATGGGGGATAACCTGCACAGTGTGGCCCAAATACACCCCTTTTCTCTCTTTTAAAATCACGCTCTCGTAAATTTGACCTGTAGTGATGCTGTTGGCCTTACGCAAAGAGGCATGAGTAAATCGCTCATAATGCCCCAGATCCAGATCCGTCTCCGCCCCATCCTCTGTCACATACACCTCTCCATGCTGAAAAGGGGACATGGTGCCTGGATCCACATTCAGGTAAGGGTCACACTTTATCAGGCTGACTTTGTAATTTCGGGCCTCCAACAAAGCCCCCAGAGAGGCAGAGAGCAAGCCCTTCCCCAAAGAGGACACCACACCGCCTGTGATGAAGATAAACTTCTGATTCTTGTTAAAAGAGGCTGTTTTTTGCCTGAGAGACTGAACCATAATGTCTGACAATGAAAAAAAATCAGAAAAAAGTCAATAAAAGCTCAAGTTTTTAAGAAAATGGCACGATATTTGCATGAGGGATGCTTAAAAGAGGGCCATTTTCCCGCAAAACGCGGGGGAGCAAAAGGAGGAAAATATGTCTGCTGATGTGCATGGCACGGTCCATAAAAAAGGGGGCAAAGCGGGGGGCAAAATCCCAAAAACCCCCTGGTTTTTGTTTCTGTTTGTTTTTTTGTTTCCCTTTCAGCCCTTCAGCCATAACAAAAGGGCTGAGCTGATTGTATGGTATGTGGGGCAGGGGCAGATGGTGACCTATTCCGACCCCTCACAATGTATCCACTTTGACATGGGAGGGGAGTTTTTGCCCATGAAAAAGCTGGTTCAGGAGTGCGGGCCAAAACAAAACAAGGTGTTTTTTTCCCACTGGGACTGGGATCATATCAGCTTTGCAAAAAAAGCCTCCAAAAGGCTGAATTCCCTCTGCCGGCTGAATGCACCGGGAGGGGAGGGCACAGCAAAGAAAAAACAATTTTTATTCACTGTGCCCCTGTGCCAGCCCAAATCCTTAAAAGCCAGCCAAAAAATTTTCCGGGAGCTGTCCTTTCCCGCCCATCAAAATCAGGACAAAAGACACAGTGCCTCCAACAAAGCCAGCCGGGTGGTGGTGGTTCGCGACAAAGTCCTTATCCCCGGTGATTCCCCCGGTTCGTCCGAAAAACTTTGGATGGGAAAAATAAAAGCCCCTATCGAAATTTTGGTTGTATCGCACCACGGAAGCCGATACGCCACCACACCCCGCCTGCTCCAGCAACTCCCTCACCTGAAGCTGGCCGTGGTGAGTGCACGCCGAAAACGTTACGGCCATCCCCACCCCCTGCTTAAACAAAGGTTGACACAAAGGGGAAAGCCCCTCCTCAGCACAGAGGAATTTAACCATATCCGCCTCCCTTTCCCCTTTAAAGATATTGAACAGAAGCAAAAACCAGCCCCTTCAGCAGTCATAACCGGCATATAAAAGATCCAGCCTCAACAGCCAGCTCCAGAGGGCTCCTCCAGCCCCAGCTCATTCAAAAATAAAGCTTGACATAGTCTCAAAATCTGCATATAAGTTGCAGAAAACAATGGAAATCCGCAACAAAGTTGCGGATTTCCAGGATTTTCGCCTTGAAAGGGAGAAAAAATGCTCTATAAAAGAAAGCTCAACCTGAACCAACTGTTGAAAAAAAAATCTTTTTTCCTGTTTGGTCCACGCGGGACAGGAAAAACCACTTTAATTGATCAGACCTTGCCTTCAGTCAAGGTCTATGATCTTTTGGACAGCTCCACTTACAGGAGGCTTTTAAAACAGCCGGAATTGCTGGAAGAGGAAAATCCCAAAAAAGCCCTCCTTGTTATTGATGAAATACAAAAACTCCCTTTGTTGTTGGATACGGCACACAGGTTGATTCAAAAAAAAGGCTGTCGTTTTCTTTTTACAGGGAGCAGTGCCAGAAAATTAAAAAGAAGGTCTGTTAATCTGTTGGCGGGAAGGGCCTGGCAGGCGGAGCTTTTTCCTTTGTCTTATAGCGAGATTCCCCAATTTCACCTGCTGAAGTATTTAAACAGGGGCGGGCTCCCGTCCATTTATGATTCTGCTCATTATCAGGAGGAGCTGAGGGCCTATGTCAGTCTTTACCTGAGAGAGGAAATAAAACATGAAGCTCTTACCAGAAATATTCAGGCTTTTGCTGAATTTTTGGACTTAATGGCACTTTTCAACGGTCAGGAGATTAATTATGAAAGCTTTTCCAGAGATCTCTCCATTTCCCCCAACACTTTAAGGAATTATATGGAAATATTAAACGACACTTTATTGGGCTTTTTTCTCACTGGCTACACAAAAACAAAAAAGAGAAAAGCCGTGTCCCGTTCCAAGTTTTTTTTGTTTGATTTGGGAGTGAACAACATATTGTGCCACAGGGGCCTGATTCAGAAAAAAAGTGAACTGTTTGGAATGGCTTTTGAGCATTTTATTATACTGGAGATGCGGGCTTTTTTAAGTTATTCCAGAAAGTATTTAAATATGAACTATTGGAGATCGGCCTCACAAAAGGAAGTGGACTTGATTGCAGGCCATACAGCCATTGAAATAAAAGCCACAGAATTGGCCAGAGACAAACATCTCAAAGGCCTTCGTGCCTTAAAAGAGGAAGGCCTGCTCAAAAACTATATTTTGGTCTCTTTGGATGCAACAGAACGAACAACAAAAGACAATATTCAGATTCTTCCCTGGGAGAATTTTCTTAAAAAACTATGGACCGGTAAAATTGTTTAAGCCGATCCTGTTTGAAAATGCATGTTCACATTTGCCTTATGAGAGGAAAACAGCTCAAAAGCGACACCTTTTTCAAAAGGCAGACCCTGCCCCGTGCCAGTTTGGTTTAAAAAAAGTGGAGAGTGAAAAGATCTTCCTCTTTTTGGGCGGAAAAAGGCAGAACAAAGTCCTTCTTTCCTCCTTTTTTGTCATCAAAAAACCTGAGACGGCTCAAGGTCCATTTTTTGGGCCATCGAATCTGCACATGGCGAAACAAAAAAAGATCGCCCTTTTCTGAGCGAAAAAGTTTTTGATTCAAAGGGGCAGAAACAATTTGTTTTCTGGGGATGACAAAAGGCCCTGTTCGTGGAGAATTGTCATGGGCCTCCGTCCGGCAGTCTGCCTGCATGCTTAAGACAGGGGAATGGCCATGAAAAGCCACTTCTCCGGCAATAAACAACATATCCACTTTCTGGTAGCGATCACAAGCCAGAACCGGGGCACCCCCTGGCCCTGTCAGAAGAGCCGGCCCCAAAAAAAACTCTATCTCCTGTTCTGTGGCTTTTACCTGTGACAGGTGCACTATGGCTTTTTGAAGTTCTTTTCCAAGAAGATCTTTGGAAAGAGCCATATTTTTTTCTCCCCCCACACTGGCAATATTTCTGACACCGTCAGCAGAAGAGGAGGAGTCCAGATAAATATAAAGCTCCCCATCCCATGAGTTTTGAGCGATCTGCCACCCGGCCCCAAAACACAAACACAACAGCAGAAAAAGGCCTGTCCTTTGAAGGCCTCTGACAGACAACAGCCACTGAGGAAAGAATATTTGCCTCTTTCCTCTCAGGCCAAGGCAAATCAGGGATTTTAAAAATGAAAGGAGGCTCAAGCCCCACCAGTGCACTTTCTTCATACTGTTTTTATCGGCTCAAACTTCAATTTACTTCAATTTTTTTGGACTTAACCGCATAAAAACCTGCCGAAAAGAGGCCTTGGTGAAGTATATGACAGATCGAACTGGAGTTTCTACTGATGAAAAAACAAACAAAACCAGTGGAGGCAATGAGGACTTATGCCACCAAGGCGTCCCCCTCCTCCAAGTGGGAGTGACTTATACCCCAAAGTGTTCTTCAGAGGGGTTGTCAGTGGTTGTAAAGCCGGGCCATCTCCACAAAAGTCCGGACCATTACTCCACTGGCCGATTGAGGTCGGCAATAAGGCAGTCTTTCATGAACATTCCAGGCCGTTCCGGCAATGTCCAGGTGTGCCCAGGGGATGTCTTTATCCACAAAATGTTCCAAAAAAGCCCCCGCTGTAGAAGAACCTCCGCCCCAAAAAGAGGCAATATTGGCCACATCCGCCACCTCACTTTTAATGTCCTTCACATGAAAATCGTCCAAAGGCAAAGACCAAATTTTTTCTCCGGAACGAAGACCAGCCCCTTTTATCTTTTTTTCCAAAGAGGCATTCCGGGTAAAAAGCCCTGTGTAAATATTGCTTAAGGCCCCTATCACTGCCCCCGTCAAAGTGGCTGTATCCACAATAAACTCAGGCTTTTGCTCGCTGGCATAAGACAACACATCCGCCAAAACCAGACGCCCCTCCGCATCCGTGTTCAAAACCTCCATGGTTTTGCCGTTACGGGCCGTCAAAACATCCCCCGGCTTCACAGCCCCGGCCCCTGGCATGTTTTCTGCCGACCCCACAAGGCCCAGCACATTCACCTTTAACTTCAACCGGGCTATGGCCAAAAGCGTGCCAATGACCGCTGTGGAACCACACATGTCAAACTTCATTTCATGCATGTTTTTGGCCGGCTTGATGCTGATGCCACCCGAATCAAAAGTCAGACCCTTGCCCACAAAACAAAGCGGTTTTGATATTTTTTTGCTCTCCGGTGAAAGGCCCCTGTATTCCATAATGATCACACGGGGCTCCTGAGCACTCCCTGAAGAAACCCCCAAAACACCTCCCATTTTTTCTTTTTTAATCCGGTCTTTGTTCCATATACTCACCTTCATCCCCTTAAGGCCCAAAAACTTTTTTCGCACCTGTTCTGCCAAAATGGCGGGGGTCATGAGATTGGCTGGCATATCGCCCAAACGGCGGGCAAAATTGACGCTGTCGGCTATGATTTGCCCCTCTTCCAGAGCTTTTTTTAAGTTTTGGTCGGCTTTGGCTCCGGTGAAAAAAATATTTTTGATGGGCACTTTGTCGTCTGGTTTTTTGGTTTTCAGCTCATTAAAATGATAGTGGGCCAGGGAAAAACCTTCCGTCAGGGCCTGAACAACACCGGGCAGACCGTCCCGTCCCTTTGAAGAGGAGGGCAGAAGAGACAGATCCACTGTGGCCGAAGGCACAGCTCTTTTTTCCAGTTCTTTCAGGGCGGAACTGGCGGACTGGCGAAAACTTTCCATATCCACCGTGCCACTGTCCCCCAAGCCGGCCAGGAGAAGGGAGGGGGCCGGCCCCATCTGAACACCATGCAAAAACAAGACTTTGTTTTTTTCTGCTTTAAAGCTTTTTTTAAACCCCTCTATCCGGCGGGTCAGGGCCGATGGGGCCGAATCAGGCAGACCCTTTTTGGAAAGAAAAACAACAAGGCAGGCACTTTTTTCTGGTGCCGGCACAAAAGATAATCTCATAACTCAACCTCCTTAATGTTATATGGTTTAATTCAATTTCAAGTGTTCAAACGCTCCAAAGACTGGAATCAGGCCCTCAAGGCTCTGATTTTTCCTCCTCCTGCCGGGCCAGCTCTTTTTTTATTTTCTCCTGAAGAGCCGACAGGTTAAAGGTTTTTCTGTATTGAGGAAAGCTTTTTTGGACCTTCAGCTTTTCCTCCTCCCAAAGTTCCTTTTTTTCCAAAAAAGCCCCCTCCTCTGCAAAAGAGAAAAAAGACATAAAAAAACCGGCTGTCAAAAAAAGCACATTCATTACCCGCCCCCGGTTTTGGCTGTGGTTTTGGCCTCGGCTTTAGCCTCGGTTTTGGCTGTAATTTTGGCTTTAGCCGTGGCTTTGGCCCCGGTTTTGGTTTTGGCCCCGGAGGAAACCCACCGGATATTGGAGTAGTCTATCCAGCCCTCTTTTTTTTGTATACCCTCTTTTTTGTCAAAATGGGTCTGCACCCGGACCCCCTGAAGTCGGGCCTTTAAAAGGCCCACATTCACTTCCAACACCTTGGATCGCCGGCCTTTGTCTGACCCCGCTATAACCAAGGCGATGTCCCCTTTTTTGATTTTTAGTTTTCTGCGGACAGGTTCGCCGGTTTTCATGCTTTTTTCCTTTTATTGCGTTTTTTTTCCATGCTGGTTCTTAATTTCAGGGCAAAAGGGGAAAGCTGGCCCTTGGGGCACTTCATCAGAAAATTATCCACCCCACCCGCCTTGTCCAGGGAGCGAAGTGCACGGGCAGACACTTTCAGCCGAAAGGACCTCTTCAGGCAGGCACTGTAAAAACGTTTGAGCCTCACATTGGGGAAGGCCCTTGACTTGGTCTTGATATTGGAGTGGCTGACCAAATTTTTAACCACCGGTTTTTTACCCGTCAATTCACAAAATGGCATAATATCTTCCTCCTGATGGGGGGCAACTGATTCAAATCAGCAAAAAGGCAAACAAAAGGCCCTGCCTTCCCAAAAAAAACCAACATATCAGGCCAAAAAAAAGCTGTCAAGGCTTTATTTCATAAAAAAACTCTGGTTTTTGAGCCTCCATCAGTGTAAGATAATGGCCTGTGAAAACCCTTGCCCTGAATGTGTTTTTTCACGCCCAACTCAGGCAATTTTTCCCCTTTTAAGAGGTTTGTTGTGTTTGCCCATCCGGAGTATCTTTATCTTTTGCTTTTTGTGCCCCTGTTTTTTGCCTTCTTTGCATGGCGTTTGAGGGCTTGTGACCGGTTTCTGCGATCCCATATCAAAGAGGACTGTTTGAAAATGGTGGCCAACTCCTCTTCCCGGCCCCGACGCCTGCTGAAACAAGGGCTGTTGTTTATGGTTTTTGTCTTTTTGATTTTGTCTTTGGCCCGCCCACAGTCCACCCAAAAAGAAAAGACCACAAGAAAGGTCCAGGGGGCGGAGGTTATGCTGTTGGCCGATGTTTCCCAAAGCATGCTGGTGCGGGATATGGGGGGCCTGAGCCGTCTGCAGGTGATGAAAAAAGAGCTGGACAAGCTCATTCAACTCCTGGCCGGTCAACGGGTGGGTCTTATATCCTTTTCCGGTTCTGCCTCTCTTGTGTCCCCGCTGACCCTGGATCATGTATCTCTGAGGCTTTTTTTAAAGGGCCTCACACCAGCGGATCATATTCTGCAGGGCAGTGATTTTGGCCAGGCCTTAAGCTCCGCCGGACGGGCCTTAAAAAGAGGCAGTGCTTTGGCCCCGGATTCCTCTGCCAGGGTTATTCTGATCGCTTCCGATGGAGAGGATAACGAAAATCAGGCCCTGAGTGCCGTGGAGGAAGTGGCTCGTCAAAAGATACATGTTTGGGCCTTGGGCTTTGGCACCAAAAAAGGGGGCCTGATTCCCATCTCCCAACGGCCAGGCCATAAAAGTACTTACAAAAAAGACAAAACCGGCCAGCCCATTGTGTCCCGCTTTAATGAGAACACATTAAAACAAATAGCTCAGAGGGGCCAGGGGGCCTTTTATTTTGCCCGCCCGGGCTCCAATACCATAAACAGGATATATGAGGACATTCAGGCCGTGGGGAGGGACGCCCTGTCCCATCACACTCAAAATCAATACCGGGAATGGTATGCTTATTGCGTGGCCCTGTCCTTGCTTTTTGGGTTTCTTTACTTTTTAATGGGGGAGAAAAAAACACAGCCCATACAAATGTGGCATGGCTATACCCAAAAAATATCATGAGTCAGGGGCGGGGACTAAAATGACAAAACAAAAAAAAACCAGGCTTTGGGCCTTTTCCTTTTATGACTGGTTGTTTATAACAGGGGCTTTGATCCTGATGGCAGGCTTGTTTGTGGTCCCCTTTTTGAATCCCAACAATCAGGCTCTAATCCAGCTCCTGCAAAAAAAACATGACAAGGCAGAACAAAAATGGCGTAAACTCTTAAGCCAGTATCCTTTTTCCCACACTTATCGCATGAACCTGGCCTTAAACTACCAGGCAGGAGGACAGACAGACAAGGCCCTTCAGGAATACCAAATCACCAGAAACCTGATACACAAAACAAAAACAGAGAATATAAAAAAAGAAGACAAAAAAAGACACCTGTTTTTCAGTTTTTTCAATTCCGCCACAGCTCAAAACGAGGACATGGAGCAAGCTTTTCATTTTTATCAGGAGGCTTTGGCTTTTCAACCGGATTCCCGGCCCATTAAAACCAATATTGAGCTTTTGACTCAAAACCAGACCCATAAAAAAAAGAAAGGGAAAAAACAAAAAAAACCGGGAGATAAAGAGCAGAAAGAAAAGCAAGGCCAAGAACAAAAACCGGGAGATAAAGAGCAAAAACAGGGACCGGACAAAAAAGAAAACACCGACAAAGGCAAAAAAACCGGCCAAGACATGAAAGACCAGCAAGAAAAGGAATCAAACCAAAAATCTGGAAACACAAAGGAAAACCACAAAAAATCAGCCAGCCCAAACCCGATGGAGCTGAAAAAACCGGAGCCGGACAAAGAGAGAAACTTTGCCCCTCAGGGTTTAAGTCCAAAGCTGGCACCGGATCAAACTGAAGCTATATTAAAAGCCATTTCAGAACAGGAAAAACAAATCAAGAAGAGACGAAGCCATAGCAGAAAAAAGCCTTCTCGCAGGGAAAAAGACTGGTGATTTTTTATATGAAAACAAAATTTTATTATACATTTTATTCCATAAAAAGTGTGTGGCCATTTTTTTTGAACAGGGTTGCCATAACCAAAGCCTTATATGGTTTTCTACTGATCTTGTTTGAAAATGCATGTTTCATATTTGCCTTGTGGGAGGAAAACAGCTCAAAAGCGACACCTTTTTCAAAACCAGTTTGGTTTCTTTTGTTGTGTCTGCCCGTTTTTGTGTTTGCGGAAGTCGGGGTGCACTCTTCCTTAAATCCCAAGAGGGTGTCGCCACAGGATACAGTCACTTTAACAGTGGAGATAGAATACCAGTCTGCTGGCCATATAAGCAGTCCCCGTCTTCCGCCTTTAAGCGACTTTTATCTTGTCAGTCAAAGTCAACGACAAAGCTTTCAGATTATCAATGGGCAAAGCAGTAGCAAAAAAGAATATCAATACACATTACGGCCCAGAAAAGAGGGGACACTTCGTGTGGAGGCCATAGAGGTGACTGTGGATGGCAGGGTGTATAAAACTGCTCCTCTTGAAGTAGAGGTGTCTTCTCAAATTCCGCCCCGTCCCAAATCTCGCCTCCAGCCCCGCCTATTTGGAAGGGGTCTTGATCCTTTTTTCCCTTTTTTTGAAGGAAAGCCTTTAAGTGAAAAAGATATTTTTTTGAAATTGGAAGTGGATAAATCCAAAGCTTATCTCAATGAGATGGTTTTGGCGGAATGGTTTTTTTACCGGCCTATGGGGTCGCCCGGTTTAAACAGTGAAGTGACCAAAAGCCCCCGGCTGAATGGCTTTTGGGTGGAATCGGTGTTTCAGTTGGGGATGTCCCCGTCTGCTCATCAGCAAAGGACAGAAATAAATGGCCGGCCCTATATAAAACAAAAAATTATAGCCTCAGCTCTTTTTCCTGTGCAGACGGGTCCACTGACCATAGGGGCCCTTTCGGCCAAAACATGGCAGGCGGGTTTCAGGGCTTTTTCAGGGTCACCAAAAATTCAACACAAAAAAAGCAACACAAAATCCATCACTGTCATGCCTTTGCCAGAAGAAGGTCAGGACAAATCCTGGACAGGGGCGGTGGGGGATTTTGTTGTTTTTGCCAGCCTGAACAAAAATATTGTTTCTGCCGGAGACCCTGTGGTTTATAAAGTGCTTTTTAAAGGGCAGGGCCATCCCCGTGTAATTCGCCTGCCACAATTGCATTTTGGTCCGGGGTTTGATGTATATGATATAACAGAATCCCAGCAGTTTTCTCTTTCTGAAAGTCAAAAAATCTTTGAAGTGATACTCTTTCCCCGCTCCACGGGTGATCTGTCTTTGCCCTCTTTTGAACTGAGCACTTTTGATCCTGCTTTGGGCATATACAAAACCCATGTTCTGCCGGCTCTCAAGCTCAAAGTCACAGGCATTCCTTTACCTGATAGTCGGAAAGAGAAGGGGGAAAAATATTTTGCGGACGAAAATCAAACAACAAAAGCTCGATCGGCCCCTGTTGGGCCCTGGACAGAGCACCGGCAAAATCTGTTCCTCAAACACAGAAAAACTTTTTGGTTGGTGCTCTATGGTTTTTTGCTGTTGTTTTTTCTTTTGGCTTCATACAAAAGGTTTTTTTTCATCAAAAAAAAGAAAAGCCTTTTTTCCAAAATGTATTTAAAGGAGGGCTTAAAAAAAGTGGACCGGGCCATCAAAAATCAGGAATGGAAACAGACCTCCATTCTGTTGAATGAGATCATGAATCATTTTCTGATGGATCTGATGGAAGAGGACACACAAGTTACCAACAAATCTTTGTTATTGCAAAAGCTCCCTCCCAGCATCAGAATAAAATATGCAGAACCTGTTCGATCCCTGTTCAGTCAGTTGGAAAAACTCAGTTTTGCCCCTGATGAAGAAACAAAAGAAATAAAAACAAAACAAAATATTCTGAAACTGAAAAGGACCATGTTGGGTCTGATTGTAAAAATAAATCAGGATATGCTTGGAACCAAGCTCAATGGAACATAAAAAAAAATCTTTTCAGGTGTCTGTGCCTGGCAAGACCTTTCTCATGGGTGAATATGCTGTGTTGGAGGGGGGACCGGCCCTTATAATAAATACCCAGCCTTGTTTTTTGTTTTCTGTGACAGGAAGAAAAAAATCGGCAGGCCATTTGGATATTCCTTTTCCTCCTCAAAGCCCTGCGGGGCAATGGCTCAGGCGATACCCGGAAATAGGGCATGCTTTTCATATCAAAACCCATGATCCTTATGGTGGGCGGGGGGGCTTTGGTCGTTCCAGTGCAGAGTTCAACCTGGTTTATTTATTGGGACAGCTGTTAAACCTTTATACAGCCAAAAAAAACAATGAGAAAAACACTTTTTTGTCTTTATGGAAAGATTACAGAGGGTTGGACTTTGAGGGTGCTTGCCCTTCCGGGGCGGATGTGGTAAGTCAGTGGGTGGGGGGGCTTTGTGTGTTTTGTCCCAGGCCATTTAAGGTTCGCTCTTTGTCCGCCTGGCCTTTTAAGGGTTTGGATTTTTTTTTACTGAGAACCAACATAACATTCCCCACACACAAGCACTTAAAGGATCTGTCACAGGCAAAAAGGGTCAATGGCGGGTCCGGGGGAGGAGCCAGCCTTGGGCTTGGTCCATGCCTGTTTTCTGATCTTGTCAGTATAGCGAAAAGGGCCACCCACTGTATGGAGCAAAAAAATCAGGAGGGATTTGTTTCGGCTGTGGATCAATATTCTCTTTGTCTGAACAAAAAAAATCTTGTTCATCCAAAGGCCCTTTCATTGGTGAAACAAATAAAAAAATTAAAGGAAGTGATAACGGCAAGGGCCTGTGGAGCTATGGGGGCAGAGGTGGTGGCGGTGTTTTTTGCTCCAGAAGACAAACAAAAAGTGCAGGTTTTTTCGAAAGGAAAACAGATAGTGGCTCATTCCAGTCATTTCAGCCCAAAGGGCCTGACCCACACTTTTCCCAGGCCTTTTTCCATGCCCACTGGCGGGACCTGACTCAACAAATCAAGTATCTCATGAAAGGCTTATTGGTTTAACGGAATATGAACACAAAAGAACTGCAAAAAGCGATAAGGGACAACCCCTTTTTTCTGGCCCCCATGGCGGGTATCACAGATATGCCTTTTCGCTCTTTTATGAAAGAAATGGGCTGTGGCCTGATCACCACTGAATTGGTGTCCGCCAAATCCCTTGAGGCAGGAAATGAAATGAGCAAAAGGCTTATGGCTTTTACAGAGGACCAGAGGCCCTTGGGGGTGCAAATTTTTGGAGAGGATTTGCAGACTTTGCACGCAGGCAGTCAAATAGTGGAGCAGG
The DNA here is from genome assembly GCA_965242635.1 of Bdellovibrionales bacterium. Lineage (GTDB taxonomy): Bacteria > Bdellovibrionota > Bdellovibrionia > Bdellovibrionales > UBA1609 > JANQSP01. The sequence continues at coordinate 258,847 of OZ251471.1, forward strand.
CGGGGGCCGACTTTGTGGATCTTAATTTTGGCTGTCCTGTGCAAAAAATTGTCAAAAAAGGGGCCGGCTCTGCTGTTTTAAAGGATTTGGTTTTTTTAAGGAAAATCCTTAAGACAGTCCGGAAAGCTGTGTCTCTTCCTGTATCCATTAAAGTCAGAACGGGCTGGGACAGCCATTCCCGTAACACCCCTGAGGTGGCTCAAATGGCCCATGACGAAGGCATGGCCTGGATAACCGTGCATGGCCGGACCCGCAAAGAAGCTTATTCCGGCCAGGCCGACTGGGCTTATATCCAGGAAGTCAAAAAACAAAGCCCACTGCCTGTTATTGGCAACGGAGACCTCAAAACCCCTGAGCAGGTTTTGCGATTAAAAAAAGAGAGTGCCTGTGATGGTATGATGATCGGCCGGGGTGCACTCAAAAACCCCTGGATTTTTCAGGAGATACAGGAAAGAAGCAGGCAAAGCAAAGCCTTGTCCTTTTCCCTGGCGAAGACCTTAAGTCAGAAACAAAACATTCAGGGGGAAGGGGAAAGCCCGGACAGGAAAACAGACATAGCATTTAAGGGTGACAGCAGGGGCCACAAGACACAAAAAACTTATATGGAGGTGCTGGACCGTTTGCAGAGCTATCTGGAAAATTTTTATGATGAGAGAATATTTTTGTTGCAATACAAGAAGTTTGCCACATGGTATTCTTCCGGTTATCCGGATTCAGCTTGTTTTCGAAAAGAGGTGTTTCAAAGCCGGGACCGGCAGGAAGTTATGGACAGGGTGGCCAGCTACTTCAGCCGGATAGACAGACAGGTCAGAGAGGATCAGGCTTACGATCCTTCCCTTATGCAGGGGCATGGGTAGCACAAACCCCTGCCCTTGTGTGGTCCACAATTTATGGTTTCATTAACAACAAGCCTTTGCTCCACAAAAAATAAGCCTGAAAGGCTCCATTCCATTTCAGCAGGAGCCGTTTTTCAGCTTTTGCCTTGTCAGTTGGTCCATCCAGCTTTTTATTTGTGGCAGGGACTTAGGGGTTAATCCTGCCAACCACCTTGTGACCCATTGCCAGCCAACTTGTGGCTTTGCTTACCCCCTCATGCAAAATCCGGGCCAAAGCGATGGCACAGTGCACAAAAGGGCCAGCACGATATTTCATTAAAAAAGGGAGGTGCAAAATGGGATCAGCTCAAAACAGGCTTTTTAGGGGGTTTTGGAACAAAAAAATTCGGAAAACCGAATTTTTACCGAATTTTCTGACCGTTTTGATGGTTTGCTGACTTTATTTTTAGTTTCTGGTGGACACAAGCCGACAGGCATGATATAGTGAGAAAAAAACACATTATACTGATCTTGCCAGACCAGTATAACCTTTTGGAGGTGGATTATGAAAGCTCTTATTTTATTGGTTAGTCTGGTGTTTTCGGTATCCTGTCTTGTGTCTTGTGGTAAAAAAGAGGAATCAGAACCACAGGCCCAACCAACACCGACAGCTGAAGGAAAAGGAGCACCGAGCAAAACTGATGAAAAAGGAACACCGACAGCTGAAGGAAAAGGAGCACCGAGCAAAACTGATGAAAAAGGAACACCGACAGCTGAAGGAAAAGGAGCACAGACACAACCAACAAGCACCTGTAATACTGAAAATTATAAAGACCTCATAAATAAAGAAGGTGGTGGCCAGAATTGCAATTTACAAGGGGCTGATTTGCGAGGGGCGGACTTGCGAGTGGCGGATTTGAGAGGTGCGAATTTAAAGGAGGCAGACTTGCGAGAGGCGAAGTTGTGGTTGGCTGATTTGCGAGGGGCGGACTTGCGAGGGGCGGACTTGCGAGGGGCGGACTTGCGAAGTGCAGACTTGAGAGGGGCGAATTTGGCAGGGGCGAATTTGGCAGGGGCGGATTTAGATAATACACAAGTCACAGCTGAACAAGCAGAGCATTTAAAATCACAAGGCTTTATGGGTGGCTTTGTTGTGGTGAAATAGTCTTTTTTAAGTCCCTGGCTGGAATTTAAGGTTTCCCGGTGGCCACCAGCCGATAAGCATGATATAGTGAGAAAAAATCTTAACCATTTTAGGAGGTGTATTATGAAAGCTCTGATTTTATTGTCCTGTGGGTTTCTGTGGTGGAGCGAATCTTGGGCAACCACTTGTCAGAGTGTTTGGGGCAATATTGTTCAGGAAAGGGACAAAGAAGCATGGTTACCAGTTGCGGATTTACGAGAGGCGGACTTGCAATTTGCGAATTTGCGAGGGGAAAAGTCGCACCAGAGCAAAAAGTCGCACCAGAGAAAAAAGTCGCACCAGAGCAAGCGGAGTATTTAAAATCACAAGGTTTAAGTGGCTTTGTGGTGGTGGAATAGCTTTTTTTAAGTCCCTATGGACACAAGCCGATAAGCATGATATAGTGAGAAAAAACAACTTTAACCATTTAGGAGGTGGATTATGAAAGCTCTTATAATTTTTCTTAGTCTGGTGTTTATGGGCTGTGTGACAGCCAACACCAGAGACTTGTCCGCTATCAATCCCAGAACAGAATCAGCGGATCAAAGTGAGGCCACTTCAGAACCACCTCTTTTGGTGGATAATGATTATGAAGAGTGTATGCAAAGATGCACAACCAACGGAAGAAGTTCACTGGCATGTCACTGTGTTTGCAGTGGGGTTGAGAATCGTGCTTGTGGTTATAGTAGAATTAAAAATTTAAAGCCTCTTAAGTTGGCTGGTTTTGAGGAGTGCCGCAACGCATGTGTGGCAGACGGTTACGATGAGGACGGTTGCAGGAATGCCTGTAAATAACCTTTTGCTTTACGGGATGTTTTGAGAGGCTGAATTTCCCGACCGCATACTGGTCCTCTCATTTTTTCTGCCGGGAAAACTGGACAAGGGGTGACAAACGATCAATATTATAAGAAAAATTCATTTTTAAAGTGTGTCCTATCTATCGGAAAAACTCAGCCCAAAGGCCATGCCAACAAAAAGAAAAAAAGGGGCCAAAAAAGAGCTTTTTGTCGCCTATTTTATTGGTCATTTTCTGCTTTACTTTCCCGGATAAGGCGGTCCCCGTTTCCTGCTTCGGAACATGCTCTTTTTTCATTGTTTGCTCCTTTTTTCGGTCGGTCTGCAACTTTTTGATGAAGGGGCTTTTTACAGCCATTTTTTGTTTTTGAAGAGAAAGATCATGCCTGCACTAACGGCAATAATCAGGCCCCACACCACAAAATACCCGTATTTCCACTCCAACTCCGGCATGAATTTGAAATTCATGCCATAAATGCCCACAATAAAGGTCAGAGGGATAAACACAGCCGCAAAAATGGTGAGCACTTTCATAATCTCGTTCATTTTGCGGTTTATGGTGTTTTGATAAAAATCCATAAGGGAGGTGGTCAGCTCATTATAATATTCAATCACCTCGATAATCTGGATAACATGATCCTGTGTGTCTTTGAAGTAGCGCAAGTTTTTTGGCTCAATCCAGGGATGATTGCTGATGATGATTTTATTCAAGGCCTCTTTGACGGGGAAAGCGGTTTTTCTCAGGTATAAAAACTCCCCTTTGAGGGAGAGAATATCGATAGGGTTCAGTTTGTTGATGTTGGAGGTGACTTTGTCCTCCAGTTCTTCAAAATAATCCCCCATTTTTTCCAAAGTGATATAATATTGATCTATCAGAAGGTCCAGCAGGGAATAAAACAGGTAATCAGCTTTGGAGGATCGGATTTTCCATATTGATTTTCTCAGCCTCTCTTTAATGGGTTCAAAAATGTCGTCTTTTCTGTCATGGAAGGAGAGCACAAAGTCCTGACCAAAAAAGATACTGGTTTGAGAGACTTTGATCAGTATTCTGTCATGTGTTTTCTCAGTGGACACATGCTTGATAATGGAAAAAAGCATATTGTCCATTTCCTCCACTTTGGGCCGATGGTCTGTGTTCAGCACATCCTCCAGCCAAAGCCGGTGGATGCCAAACTGATTGCCCACTTCCTCTATGACTTTTTTGTCAGAAAGGCCTTGAAATTCAATCCAGGTTATCTGGCTGTTGTCTTTGGCGTTTTGCACACACTTTTCCAAAGTGGCGGAATGAGACTCAAAAAAAGAGTCCCGTGTGTAATTTATCAGGTTGATATGGGCTTTTTCTGTGCCCCCGGAATCCCCTATATAGACCAAAGAACCGGGGTGCAGACCCAAAACCTTCGTGCGTGTTTTTAAGAACCGGGCCATTTTTGCTCCCTTTTAGCCTGTCGGTTTGCGACTTTTGCCAGTCGGTTGGCGACTTTTTCACACCCAACCCCTATAGACTCCCGCAAAAACAGCCTCAGGACAAGCCACACCAAGACTAAAGTAAGGTTTTGAAACCGGCCATGAAGTTAAACACAGGGCATAAAATCCCTGGTAAATGCCTAAAACCGGCAGAGTGTGCCGGTCAGCCCAAAGAAACCGCAGGAGTAAAAAGAGCCAATTCAGCTCCAGCCCCTCCACAGAGAAAACAAAAAAACGGATTTTTTGACTGGTTGGGCTTTTGTTGTTCAGACTATACTGATACAAAGTCCAGGCTTTACTCAAGCCGGAAGTCGTAATCAAAAGACTCAAGGCCAAAAACAAAAAGCCTTTTTCACCCAAAAAAACATAAAAAACATTGTCCTGCCCCGGCCTGTTGTTGGACTATAATCAGCCCATTTCAGCAGGAGCCATTTTTCAGCTTTTGGATTTCCTCTTCAGAGAGGCCTGTCACCTTGCAGATAAAATTCAAATCTGCCTTTTCCCTCAGCATATTTAAGGCCACAGTCTGCATGCCTTCAGCTCTGCCTTGTTGCATGCCTTGTTGCATGCCCTGTTGCATGCCCTTTTGCAAGGCTTCCTCTCTTATGTGTTCTCTGATATCCATATACCCTCCTTTTGTAAATATACCACGATTAACAGCCACCCTCTCCACTTTGTTCCATAGCTCCCTACTCATCCCAGGCACCACGGACCAAAGGTAATTCCCCACATTTAACAACAAATCAGCTCTGTCACCAGGCCAGTTGTCAAATAAAGAAAGAGCCTCGTTCAATACCCCCTCATCCGCCCTCAAAGACCAAGACCTCTTCAGGGCATTCAAAAAACCCCGACTCTTAAACTCCCGGTCCTGAATGGCCAAATCCACCTTCGAATCATGGGTGTCTATCACCCTCAAGCCATAGCTTAGCATATCTTTTCGAATGGACAAAGGTATTTTTGGCAAAATTTCCCCCAAAAACCCCTCCTGAAAGCTTTTGGGCCATTGGTTTGCGACTATTGCCTATCAGTTGATAGACTCCCGCAAAAACAGCCTCAGGACAAGCCCTGTCAAGATCAAAGTCTTGACAGGGAAATGTTATTTTTTTGTTATTTTTTTTAAGATTTGGGGTTTCCCACTTGATTTGAAGATTCCCAAAAGGTATATGACTGGCGTGGGGCAAACCTGCCTTGGTGGTTGAGGTCAAGAGGTCAATGCTGGTTGAGGCAAACCCGCCAATGCTGAGGGTGATTTTCTCTTTATATTTCAGTATAAAATTATGAAAAAGAATTTTTTTGGCTGTGCTTTTTTGAGTGCTCTCTCTGTTTGTTTGTTGTCCTGTTCCCTGTTTTTTCAGGACCGTGGCCGGACAGAGGCAGAAGAGGATACAGCCAGCTTTATAGTGCAGGAGATCACAGGCCAGGTGGTGGTGACCCGTGTCAATGGCCTCCCGGAAGAGACCCAGATGTCTTATACGGCCTGCTTTAAGGACCTGGTTTATCAGGATAATCGCCTGCCGGGGGGCAGTCTCTTCAAAATCCACTTTTTTGAGCCTTCCCTCAAAAAAGAGTGCTCCAAAAGCAACACCTTTTTGTTCTCAGATTCCACAGGATGTATTGAACTGGAAACGGATTCCAATGGTTGCCTGAGCTGGACGGAAGTGTACCCCTACCGGCCCGTGCGGGAATCGGTGTGGTATCGTTATGGCCGTGCTCTGGAGGGAACGGGAATCCACCAGGGAATAAAAACCGTTCCCCTGGCCTTCAATCCCTGGTTGTCTCTGGATACCTCCGGCTCTGCCCTGCAATTGGTGGATCTGCGTCATAGATCCATTGCCAAAAAAGGGAAGCTGACAAGTCTTGACGAAAAAGACATCCCGGAGTGTCGTTTTTGTTCTTCCAGCAAAAACGAAAGGGACTGTAAAGTGTGCCACAGGAAGATCCACTCTCTGTCTGCCGTTATGGCGGACTTTGCGGAAAAAAGCTCCCGCCCCCGTCTTTGGGTGGATAAAGTCAACACTCATATAAGCCAGGAGCATAAAACACTTTCTGAAAAAACAAAGGAGAACATCTCCCTGTTAAAGCAATTTGGGATATGCCACAATGCCCGGCAAACAGACTGTGATCCTCCGGGCCGTTTTTTGAAGGCACGCCTGCATATACCTCTTAAAATTCAGGCATTAAATTACAGAAGGGAGGAGGAATACCCTCTGTTGAACCGGGGGGATTACATCATAAAGGCTTATTTGTTTTTAAAAAATGAAAAGGGGGAAAATATTTTACTTCATCGTGACATGGATTTTATGCCGGCCCGTCTTTTCCGTGGAGGGGGGGAGAGCAACTTAAGGGCGGATTTTTACTTTCATGTGCCTTATGAGCATTATAATCTGCCGGTTTTTCTGGCTTTAAAAATCCAGCAAAAAACCGAAAAGGGGGTTGAGTCGGCTTTTCTCCCTTTTGAGGCGGTGTTTTCTTTCCCCAATCGCCTGAAAAGTGTTATTGGAAACAAAACTCTGGATATAGAAAAATCAGTTTTCTCCTTTTACAGGGATAACCCTCATAAAGATATCTCTTTACTGGAAAGTTATAAGTTTTCCGGTTCCTGGCAAAAAGAAAAAGAGGAAGGCTCCGGATTCCGAAGGGCCGGGTGGGATATCAAACTCAATCGTCTGCGTTTTTCTGATGTGGACCTGGAAAAATGCCCCACAGTGGTGGATCGCACCATCCGTTATGTGGGGGAGGTTTGCATTGTGGATCCTCTGACAGGGGAAGTGGTGCCAAATACTGGTATTACCATTCAAAGGCAAACCATTAAAGTCCAACAGGATGGCAAAACTCTGGAGCAAAAGGTGGAAGATATAACTCCCATGCAGGGCACCACATTCCCGGACCAGTTTCAGGAAGGGACTCAGTTGGATCTGCAGGGGGCCCCTCTCAAAAACCCGGTTTATATTTCTGACACCAGTGGGTGTCTCCGTTGGGTGGATAATCTTTCTCACAAGTGGTATAACAGGGAAAAATATTTTATCCGGAAAATGATTTTTTCCAAAAAAGAGTGGGGTTTTTCCGGAGAAAAAATGATCGCCATCAACCCTTGGCACTGGGGTTTTGTGTTTTTTCAGGATATTACCCAGTTGGGATCTTTATCCATCCGGACCAACCCGGCCAAAGCAGAGCCTCCCCGCATTGTTTTACATGATTTCAGAAGTTTGTTTCCAGATTTAATTTACACCATTGATCGCTGGTTGGGGATTAACATTTTTCAAAATTTGTTGTTTTTGTTCCGGATAAAAGTGGATCGCCCGGATAATGTTTCTGTGGGTTTGGGGGGCCAGAGGCCCTCGGCACAGGACGCCCGCCGGGGCTACTATGCCCTGCGACTTATACTGGTAAAATCCCACACAGAAGAGGCCGGGGGCAGGGGCAATCAGGCCATAAACTTCCACAAGTTTCAGGAGCAGTATGGCAAAACAAACGACTGGAACACCAACCAAGGCTGGCTTGTGGGCCGGACCAATGGCCAAAGATCCGGACAGATGATGAACACCAACCTGGAATACATCACACACTTTGACACTTATGTTCAGGTGAGAGACAGCATGGTCAACGCCTACACCAATTTTTTGTTTGATCTGAATGAGTTTGTTTTTATCGGCTCCAACAATCGCCTTATTGTTCAATTATGGCCCACTGATCCCAAGTATTATCATTATAAGGAGAACAGTTGTGAAATTGATCCGGCAAAATCCCAATTCAAACCCTTTTTGGATCATGATTTGGTGGCACCGGCTTTTATGGGCACTTTTGTTCCGGGGGATCAGAGAAACTGGAATATCTTTCGTGCTCTCAGTGAGAATGTGCCATTGGGTATGAAGAAAAAGCTGGATGTCATGTCTCTGAATATGAATGAACAACAAAAAGAAACATTTTTGGAAGAGGGACGGCTTGAAGTGCCAGCGGACTTTGCTCAGGACGATAAAAATGTGGTGGCTTTGAATAATATAAGCCACAGTCAATGGGACAGATTTATTAACAACAGCAAAAAAAGAAGTCCGGCCCACAGGCTTTGGACAAAACTGCAAACCCATTGGACTGTGAGGGCCAAAACTTTCAGTGAAACAGCCCGCCCCATTTTAAGAGAGATGAGTGCTTTTTTTGAAAATTTTTACACGAATATGGAGGCTTTTTTAAAAACAGAACCAGACAGAAATCCTCTGTCCCCTTTTCAGCAGAACAAAAACCGGCTTTTGGAATCGGTGGACCTGGCCATGTCCAATATATCCACTGTGCTGAAGGGGGCAGAAAAACACTCTCCTGCCTCTGATTTTTTTCAAAATATGCAGAGTATTATGAATAAAAGTTTAAAGCTTTTAAAAGATTTCGACAAAGAGCCTTTGCTGATTCGAACGGAAATGGATGGCATAAGTCAAGCCCTGATTCATCTAATCAACGGTGTTTTGGAAGCCCCCTTTTCTTTTGAGGAAATAAAGGAGCTTTTTAACAGGGAATCCGGCCACAGCCGTTGGTTTGATTCTCAGATATCTTTTCCGCAAGAGCCTGACAAATGGTCCGGCTTTAATATGAATTTATTTGCAAAAGACAGGGGCCTTAAAATGATTACCATGAACGATCCTCTGTTGGATACATTTGTAGAGGATCTAAACAAGTCTGCCGATATTCATAACAGCTATCACCGGCAATTCAGAGAAAAAATAAAAAAAGATATGGAAACAGCTATGGATGATCCTCTGTCAGAAGTTTCCTTAGATCAGATGGGTGCTCTTGATATGGCGGAACATGGGGCTCTTATTCAGAAAAGGGCAAAAGAAAGAGAGCGGTTTTGGGGTAATTTTGAGCTTATGGAGGGGGATGACTATGAAACCATGAAACGAAAAACCACAAAAATGTATCTGCCTGCCATGAACAGGGCATGGCTTGGCAAGGTGGTGGAGCAGGGCATTCATTCCGGCAATTTGCAGACACCGGAGGTGATGACTTTTCTGCATTCCCTTTGTGGTTTTTGGTTTAACCATTTTTATGAAAAATATCTTGAACAAGTCCAGTTGGACACCATTTTTGACAACCACATGGACCATTTTCGGTATTACAAGGGGGTTTTGAACTATTTGTCTGATGACAAAGGCTCTTATCAGCAGTATCAGGATCTGTATCAGGCCATGGAGCAATATAATCTCATCGATATGGACCAAAGTTTTTTAAAAGTCCAAAACCCCTTTGCACTAAACAGTCCAGAGGAACATTGGTTACAGTCTGTGTTTATGAGCGGGGAAGAGGCTGTAAATGCCTCTCCTTTTTTGACCGACACTTTTTATAAAAGCCTTGATAAAGTTTGGAGCATGGCTTTGTCTCAGCCTCATTCCCTTTCCACCAACCCCTATAAAGGGGTGCATTCCATGTCCACCTTATTGGTTGATTTATTAAAAGCACACCGTCATCCTTATTTTAAGTGCATGGCCAACCCGCTTGATTTTTTTCATACGGAGAAAAAAATTATAGTGGGGGATATAGGTTCTGATTACTCTGACTTGAAATACGAATATGGTTTGACTTTTTCCTATAATTTGCAAAGGGCTTTTGATTATGCCTACTCCACGCAGTGGTCCATGTCGCGTTCTTTTTCCGCCTCTTTGGGAACAGCTTTGTCTTTTTTTGGCAACCTGGACAGAGTGGTGGATCCTTTGAGGCTGGTAACCCCCTTTTTGGAGTTTAATGGCATAAAATTAAGTGGGGATGTGGGGACTGGTCGTTCCGATGCCGATGCCAACCGCCGGCAACATTCTTTGCGCTTTTCGGATGAGTCCATGTATTTTCAGGTGAACAAATCTGTCATATCCATTCGCTTGAAAAACTTCAGGCATTGTTTGGTTGTGCGGGCCAAAAATCAGGCTTTTGAGGGGTATAATTCCGAAACTCTGAAAGTTTGGAATGAGGAGCTGGAAAAAAACTTTGTTCATCAAATTCCTTATATCAAGTCCGGGCTTATGCTTTGTTCAGAAGATGTGGACACAGACCGGGACATGGATGATCCTTTTTACATAAAAGAGGATTATTATTATTTGTATCAGTTGATGCCCATGGACAGGGGGCAGTTTCAAAACCCTCTTTCTTTTCGTAACCGCCCTTACATTATGTCTGTCCGGGGCCGGACAGAAATGGAAAAACTGGGTTTTATGCTTCATTCTTTTGTGGAGGGGGATAAAAAAGAGGGGGTGGAGGATTACAATCCCTATTGGCTGATGACCAATCCTTACAATACAGCTCCCCGTGTGGCGGAGGGCACAAGGGAAATGATTCAGCAGGCCAAAATATGGGACAAGACGGGGTTTTATCCGGGGGTTTATGATGTGAACTACGATCAGGAGCATTACTTTTTGCGTGAATCCGTTGGAAGGCGTGCCCGTGCAGAAGAGGACGATTCCAAAAAAGCCCCCTTCTTTCAAACACTGGGTAACTGGATGTATGAAAACAACCCCTTTGGCTATGTTCCTTTCGACGGCACCCCACCCACCCCGGACAGAACCGAACCTTAAAAAATCAAAACCACCAGTTTTTTGGCTTTTTTGCAACAAGAGCCTCCAAAAACAGGTATTTTTAAAGGATTTTGGTCGCTTTTATGGATTTAAACCAAACTGGCACGGGGCAGGGTCTGCCTTTTGAAAAAGGTGCTACTGGTGAGGTTTTTCCCTCCTATCCGGGAAATTTGAAGCATGAATTTTCAAACACGATCAGTATAAATGCTTTGGAACAAATTTAAAGCTTGACTTTGCCACAAGAGCGGTATAGAGTGAAAATATGGAATTTTTAAGAAAAATGACACCTTTATTTACGGCTATCATTGCCATTATGGCCATTCTCTCATTTCTGCTGTTGGGAGTGAGTGCCATGTTGTCAGCACAAGTGACCCCGCTTAAAGAAAACCAGGCTCGCTTGGAATCAGAAATAAAAATTGTGAAAACAGAGATGAACAACAGGATGGATCGTATGGAAGCCAAGCTGGACCAACTGTTGTCCAGCCGTCAGCCTGCCTCTTCCCAATAAACCTCAATGGCTTGTTGTGCCTCGTCTCAGTTACGGCAGGGGTGGTCTCAGATCGCACGGCAGACAAGCTGTCGGATCGGCCGTTATCCTCACTGTCAGCCTCCTCTTCCGGATAAAATTGGCCATAAAGTGTGTAAATTTTACATCACTTGAGGTTTTTTGAAAATATTTTCTTTTTTTTTGTTGACCAAAAGAGTTTTTGAGGGTATCTTCTTAAGAGAGTAGCCTTCTTTAGGAGGTCAAGCAATTTTTTTTATTTTTTGTTGACAAAAATTTGTGTCAATGCTTTAATCACCTAAAACAAGTTCAACTTTTTTAACTTCATAAAGGAGGTTACCATGTTTAAGATCAATGTTCAATGTGGTTTGATGTTTTTTTGTTTGTTGGGGTGGCCAGCTTTGGCGAATACGGATACTGAGGACTTTGTTTCTGTATGTGACAGAACAGAGCCAGTTCAGCAAGCTATACTAAAGGCAGTAGACAAAGAGGATTGTGCTGTGGTGACAGCTCAGGATCTGAGAGCCATTGAAGTGCTTAACCTGAGTGATTCAGAGATAAACAGATTTAAGTCTGAGGACTTTCAGGGATTGAGGTGGAGTGCCTTGGCGGACTTGAATATTTCAGGCCTTGAAAAATTAAAAATCGCTTTGAGTAATAATAAGAATTTCTATAGAGACAAACCACATCTGGAAATAATCTTATTATTAGATAAGTATCCAGATGTCATATCCAATAGAGAACTTCAGCGGATGGATGGGGAGCTGGAGAGGCTAATAGAGGGTATTCCTGCTGAAGCATGGGAAATCAAGACACAGTCATTAGATTAAACCAAGTTCAAGCCTACTTATAAGAACTCTCGAAACTTTTCGTCATAAAAAGGCAAGCTTTTTATGGTTTTTTTGAATCGCCATACAGGTTTTTTTGTATGATAGATAGCTGATTTTTGGAGGAGGTAAAAAAGTATCACAAATAGTATTGCTTGAAGGTGAACCTTTGATAAACACTATATCATCACAGCTTGGAGGAGATAAAGAATCACACTTTGCCACCGATCCTTGGTTTTCATCTCGAATCTTTGCACATCTCTTATCGTGAAAAATGGTATTAGAGCAAGCTCTCATACCTCCTGAGCAAGACACAAGGAAAAAAGAAACACTAAACATTAAAAAAAAGTAAATCTCCGGATTTTGTTTTATTTTTTTATCGGTGGGTCGTGGGTCATCGGCTGGCGGTGTTGCGTTGGGCTGGTTGGGTTTTGGGCGTGGCTTTTTTGGCTTTGCCTGCGGGCTTGGCTTTGCCCTTGTGATGAGCATTTTGAGCTATTAAAATTTGGCCCAGCATGGCTTCTATGCGAATTATTCTCTCTTTTATGTCCTTTTGCTCTGTCTCCAAGCGATCCATTCGTGTTTCCAAACGAACTTGATTTTCCTTAATAAGTGCTGTTTCTGCCTTAATAAGTGCTATTTCTGCTTTAACAAGGGCTATTTCCGCCTTAATGGGGGCTATTTGAGCTACTGCTTCCTTAATAGGTTCTATTTTGGCAGTTAACATCCAGCCAAAGCCAGTAAAAATAAAACCGGTGTATAAAACGACAAAAGTGGCCCCAGCCAACAGTTCTTTTTTGTTCATATCTGCACCTTATCACACTCCCCGGCTCAGAATCAAGCCCTTTTTTAGGCTTTTTTTACTTCACCTTGCTGCCGTTGTGCTTGTTAAGCACCATCAGACCAGCTTCGACCATTTCCAGTAACAGATGGCAGATGATCCATACCCTCTTTTTTGCTCAAAAAGACCTATGTTGTGCCCCGTCTCAGTTACGGCAGAGGTGGTCAGATCGCACGGCAGACAAGCTGTCGGATCGGCCGTTATCCCGGATTTTTTTGGTATTTTCCCCAAGTCTGGTCTGGCCCCGCCTGGCCACAATTCGACCCCTGCCGGCCCCACTAAAAAATATTTTGATTTTTTTTGATTTTAGGGCTTGACCTCTTGTTGTAAGGAGGTATATGCTCCTGAATCCCCCCTGAAAAGGGGGCTTTTGGAGCCACAGTCGGCAAAAAACGGGGGTTCTGGCGGATTCCTGAGCTTTTGTTCAGGATGACGGAAAAACAGCCCTTTCAGGCCCTGCTGGCTCACCCAATGGGTTTGCTCTTTGACAACTGAATATTTGAATCGCTTGTGTGGTGTTTTGCCTCAAGGGTATAGGCAAAATACAAGCTGTGCCTTTTGCTTAAAAGCCCCAAGGAACTTTCGGTTCCCTGAGGGCCAAAAACAGCCCCCGTCTCAGGGGAGCCTGTTAAAAAGGTTTCAAAAACAGCAAAGCACAGGCGAGCAACTCACATTTTTATGAGATGGTTGTTTGTGACTGCCTGCGTCAAAAAACAGGTTTTCACAGATGACCGATTATTATTGTTCTTAAGTTGAACAAGGCGAAAACAAAGTTATCTGTGCTAAAATCATTCTTGGCACAAACTTTGGTTTATTGTTTTAACCAAACTGGTTATGAAATTTTTTGTGGCTTGGGGAGGATTTTCCTTCATAAAACCAAGCTGAGAGACAGGATTTTTTAAGCCAGATGAGGTTTTTAAAGCTACTAAGAGTTTACGGAGGATGCCTTGGCACAGGAAAGCGATGAAGGACGTGGTAAGCTACGATAAGCTTCGGGGAGTGGCACACACACTTTGATCCGGAGATTTCCGAATGGGGAAACCCGCCGGCTGGACCGGCAATTCAGGGTGAATACATAGCCCTTGAATGGCGAACGAAGGGAAGTGAAACATCTCAGTACCTTCAGGAACAGAAATCAACCGAGATTCCCCAAGTAGTGGCGAGCGAAAGGGGAACAGCCCAAACCTCCCGCATGTTAAAGGGTCTGGCCCTTGTGCAGGGGGTGTTATGGGACTTTCAGGGGGTCGCCAGACCGGCCCCGCAAAGTCAGAAAATCAGAGTTTAGCAAAAGAGTCTGAAAAGGCTCCCCAAAGAAGGTGACAGGCCTGTCCGCGAAAAGCTTTGATCTTTGTGTGAAAGTATCCCAAGTACCACCGGGCACGTGGAATCCGCTGGGAATTTGGGGGGACCACCCTCCAAGGCTAAATATGTTCTTGTGACCGATAGTGAACCAGTACCGTGAGGGAAAGGTGAAAAGAACCCCGGAAGGGGAGTGAAACAGAACCTGAAACCGTAAACTTACAAACAGTGGGAGCGCTATGGCAAGTCCAGCGTGACCACGTACCTTTTGCATAATGAGCCAGTGAGTTATGGTCACAAGCGAGGTTAAGCCGTCAGGTGGAGCCGTAGCGAAAGCGAGTCTTAAACGGGCGTTTTTCAGTTTGTGGCTATAGACCCGAAACCCGGTGAGCTATTTATGGCCAGGGTGAAGTGTGGTTAACCCCACATGGAGGCCCGAACCATTGGAAGATGCAATTTCCTTGGATGAGCTGTGAATAGGAGTGAAAGGCTAACCAAACTGGGTGATAGCTGGTTCTCCCCGAAATATATTTAGGTATAGCCTCGAATATCTATTCCGGAGGTAGAGCACTGAATGGGCTAGGGGTCCTTACCGGATTACCAAACCCAAACAAACTCCGAATGCCGGCAATAGTGAGTTCGGGAGACAGTCATGGGGTGATAAGGTCCTGTGACGAGAGGGAAAGAGCCCGGACCCTCAACTAAGGCCCCCAAGTCCATTGCTTAGTGTAAAACGTTGTGAAATTACTCAGACAGCCAGGAGGTTGGCTTAGAAGCAGCAATCCTTTAAAGAAAGCGTAATAGCTCACTGGTTCAGTGATTTTGCGCGGAAGATTCAACGGGGCTTAAGCATGGCGCCGAAGTTAGGGACTGTTTTTTTTAAACAGTGGTAGGGGAGCGTTGTCTTTCAGGCTGAAGCCTGACCGTGAGGACAGGTGGACTAAAGACAAGTGATTCTGCTGGCATAAGTAGCGTATTAACGGGGGTGAAAAGCCCCCGCGCCGAAAGCTCAAGGGTTCCTGGGCCAGGATCATCCTCCCAGGGTTAGTCGGGTCCTAAGGCGAGGCCAGGTGGCGTAGTCGATGGACAAAGGGTTAATATTCCCTTACCGGTGTTGATGTTCAAACATAGGAGTGACGGACCAGGTATTTCCAGCCTGTTATTGGATTCAGGTGTAAGCGTGCAGGGGGTGGTGCAGGTAAATCCGCATCACAACTCTCAGGCGTGACAGCGAGAGGATCTGATCCTCGAAGTGGAATGAGCCATGGTTCCCAGAAAAGCTTCGATGTGCTGTCAGGACCGCCCGTACCGTAAACCGACTCAGGTGAGTGGGATGAGTATTCTCAGGCGATTGGGTTAACTCCAGTTAAGGAACTCGCCAAATTGGCACCGTAACTTCGGGAGAAGGTGTGCCCTCTCAGGTGAAGCCCCTTGCGGGTGGAGCTATGGGGAGGGTCGCAGTGACCAGGGAGTAGCGACTGTTTACCAAAAACACAGGGCTGTGCGAAATCTTTAAGATGATGTATACAGCCTGACGCCTGCCCGGTGCCGGAAGGTTAAGAGGATTTGTCAGCTCATTTGCTTCGGCAAATGGGCAAAGCAGAGAATCGAAGCCCCGGTAAACGGCGGCCGTAACTATAACGGTCCTAAGGTAGCGAAACTCCTTGTCGGGTAAATTCCGACCTGCATGAATGGCGTAACGACTTCTTCAGTGTCTCAACTGGACTCCCAGTGAAATTGAACTCTCAGTGAAAATGCTGAGTACCCGCGGAAAGACGAGAAGACCCCGTGAACCTTTACTCTAACTTGGCAGTGATTTTAGAACGGCTATGTGTAGGATAGGTGGGAGGCTTTGAAGCCGGGGCGCCAGCCTCGGTGGAGCCAACCTTGAAATACCACCCTTAATCATTTTGAAATCTAACCTGCACCCCTGAACCGGGGTGAGGAACATTGTCAGGTGGGGAGTTTGACTGGGGCGGTCGCCTCCTAAAAGGTAACGGAGGCGTACGAAGGTTCCCTCAGCCTGATTGGAAACCAGGCGCTGAGAACATTGGCATAAGGGAGCTTGACTGCGAGACTTACAAGTCGAGCAGGTGCGAAAGCAGGTCAAAGTGATCCGGTGGTTCCGAGTGGAAGGGCCATCGCTTAACGGATAAAAGGTACTCCGGGGATAACAGGCTGATACCCCCCAAGAGTTCACATCGACGGGGGTGTTTGGCACCTCGATGTCGGCTCATCTCATCCTGGGGCTGGAGCAGGTCCCAAGGGTTTGGCTGTTCGCCAATTAAAGAGGTACGCGAGCTGGGTTCAGAACGTCGTGAGACAGTTTGGTCGTTATCTTCCGTGGGCGAAGGAAAATTGAGAGGAGCTGTCCTTAGTACGAGAGGACCGGGATGGACGAACCTCTGGTGCACCTGTTGTCACGCCAGTGGCATGGCAGGGTAGCTATGTTCGGAACGGATAACCGCTGAAAGCATCTAAGCGGGAAGCCGACCTCAAGATAAGTTTTCCCTATCCCCTTCGGGGGATCTGAAGACCCCTTGGAGACCACAAGGTTGATAGGCGGGAGGTGTAAGTGCAGTAATGTATTCAGCCGATCCGTACTAATAGGTCGTGAGGCTTTTTTAAAAAAAACAATAAGCTGTTGTTTTCTTTTACTCATTGTCATTCCTTTTTGGGTTTGTCATTCCTTTTGGGTTTGTCATTCCTTTTGGGTTTGTCATTCCTTTTGGGTTTGTCATTCCCGCCTTGAGCGGGAATCTGTGTGTAATTTTGGAAATCAGCCAAGAATGTTTTGAGTGCAGATGAACCTGTCATTCCTGCGAAAGCGGGAATCCAGTGTAAATTTGTCATTCCTGCGAAAGCAGGAATCCAGCGTAAATTTGTCATTCCTGCGAAAGCAGGAATCCAGCGGTTTTAAAAAATTGTGAGTTGCTTTTAAGTTGTCATTCCTTTTGGGTTTGTCATTCCCGCCTTGAGCGGGAATCCAGTCGAAAATGAACTGCCGGTGTCAATAGCGACGGGGCCACACCTGTTCCCATCCCGAACACAGAAGTTAAGTCCGTCAGCGGCGATGGTACTTGAGGGCTGACCCTCAGGAAGAGTAGCACGATACCGGCTTTTTTTGTTGACTTTTGGCCATTTGACTGATATGTTATTATACAGTGAGGGGTCTGGCGGGAGATCCTGCCATTTGACTGATATGTTGTGGTATGTTACTATGTGGTCGAAAGATAAAGAATCACGGTTTTAGCCGTGAGAGTTTGTAAAAATTGGGTCCAAATAAAAAAAGGAGGTGTCAAAATGTTTATCAAAAATCTTTTTGTCTTGTGGACAGGGTTGTCAATAACAGCCTATGCCACCGGTGATTCTTATGAACAAAGTTCTGCCAAAAAACCCTTGCTGGGCTCATGGGAGCTTGCAGAAGAAGTAATACCGGAAAGGTTTGCCATGTATCTGGCCGACAGTCGTCAAAATGTCGTTCTCATTAAAGAGCTTTATCCGGAAAATGTTGTTGTCCGTCCCATAGGCTATGTAGCCCCTGATAGAGGCCAGATAGAGATTAAATTTTCAAATGAAAGTGCTCCTTTGGTTTATGAGTTTTCCAAACACGGTCCCACCACATTATCCACTAAGGTAACTTATGACAAAGTGCCGGATCAAGCCCCTTACACACTGTTCACAGGAGCTGTTGTGTATTTTGAAGAAGAAAGCTTTTTTGTTAAATTGGGATGGAAAAAGAAAGATGAAAATGGGAATGTGGAATATGAGGGATCTGGGTCTTATACCTTTATGGTGGAAGGAGACACACTGCTTTTTACTCTAACCAACATAAACGATCCATCAAAGGAACACACACCAGATATTTATTCAGCCACTTATACCCGCCAATGAAAACAGAGCAATAAACATGAAAAAACGGGCCTTGAAAAAAAGGTTACAAAAATATGGTTGGTATAAATATCAGGAAGGTAAAAATCATGAAAAATGGACAAATGGTGAAATTAAAACAACTGTGCCAAGGCATACAAATATAAATGAGATTACGGCCAGGCAAATTTTAAAGCTGGCAGAAATGAACAGGAAATAAACAGGTAGAGGAAAGAAGATGAAAATAGAGGGAAAAATAGAAAAATCAGGAAAGTGGTGGGCTGTATCTGTTCCTTTATTGTTGATATTTTCTCAGGGTAAGACAAAAAAATCAGCTCTTCTGATGATAAAATCAGCAGTGGAAGAGCTTATTGATGTCAATGGTTTTAAGGTGCATTGTGGCCCTGTCCAAGCCAATACTTTCAGTATATCTTCCAATAACAGAACCTTGCTGATGGCTTTTATTTTGAAACAACAAAGGCTTAAAAATAAAAAATCCATAAAGCAGGTGACTGGCAAATTGGGATGGGTTAGTGCAACATCTTATAGCCGATATGAACAGACTGGATCCGGTTTAACTATGGATAAATTTTTGCAAGTACTGTCTGTTATTGATGACGACACTGAACCAGTTTTAACATTACCCGCGAAAGTGATATGAATCATTAAAGCTGTGTGGGCAGAGGAATAATAAAGAGGAGAGGCAGGCAAAGGCAGGCAAAGGCAGGCAGAGGTCAGGGAGCTGGACAGGGCTGGGCAGAAACAAGCTGGACAAGGCCGGACAGGGCTGGCAGAGTAGGTAGGGAGGAAGGGACTGGGCAGGGCTGATTCTCAGGCGAAGTGGCCAGGCAGTGCTTTTTTTGTTGACTTTTGGCCATTTGACTGGTATGTTATTATACAGTGAGGGGGGCCGGCGGGAGATCCTGCCTTTTGAAAAAGGTGTCGCTTGTGAGGTTTTTTCGCCCTGTCGGGGAAATTTAAACCATGGATTTTCAGACCAGACCAGTATAATATGTGGTCGAAAGATAAAGAATCACGGTTTTAGCCGTGAGAGTCTGTAAAAATTGGGTCCAAATAGAGAAAGGGAGAGTTATGACAGCACAAAAAGAGGTAAAAATGAAGAATTTATTGTTAACAATGTGTTTATTGGTTCTTTATCCGGTTTTTGAAACTCAGGCAGAGGAAGATCCAAATCCAGAGCACTGGATACTTTCTGTGCCTTTTCAAAGGATAGAGGCGGGGAGTTTCACGATGGGGAGTCCTTGGTCTGAACGCCATAGAGGTTCTGATGAAAAACAGGTGCAGGTCACCATAACCAGGCCCTTTGAGATCATGATATACGAAGTAACCCAAAGCCAGTGGGTGAAGATGATGAGGAAAAATCCTTCTCGATTTAGGTCTAAAAAATATTGTGATGACCATAAAAACAACATGTGCCCCAACCATCCTGTGGAGCAGGTTTCTTGGTATGATGTGCAAGAGTTTATAGGGAAACTCAATAAGGCTTTAGGTCTCAAAGGTTGTGACGGGACACCAGATAGTGCAAAGGGTTGTTATCGTTTGCCTACGGAGGCGGAGTGGGAGTATGCGGCGAGAGCTGGCACAACGACACCTTATTCTTTTGATGGTGGTGATCATTATTCTGCTTTTCATTTAGAAAAGTTTGCATGGTATGATTATAATTCTGGTCATCAGACACATAAGGTGGGTTTAAAACAGCCTAATCCTTGGGGGCTTTATGATACTCATGGGAATGTGTGGGAGTGGGTGGAGGATACTTATGCAAAGAAGTTACCAGGAGGTGAGGATCCTTTAAATACTTTCAGATTGTGGGATAGTTTGTCTGCCCAGGAACCTCTCCGCATTATTCGTGGTGGTAGCTGGTACAACTTCTATCACACCCTTCGTGTCGCAAATCGTATTGATATTGATTCGATTATTAAGTTTAGGGATATTGGTTTTCGCCTTGTAAGGACTTTGTAAGTCTTTTTGAGGAAGGGAGGGGCTGGGCAGGGCTGACTCTCAGGCAGAATGGCCAGGCAGTGGGCTTTTTTTGTTGACTTGTGGCTGTTTGACTGGTATTTTACTATACAGCAAGAGGGCCGGCTGGAGCTCCTGTCTATTTGGGGACTTTTATCCCTGCAATGGTGGCTGTTTTTGCTTTGATATTGACGATAGAATCAATTAAAATATAAAGATTAAATCTGTGAAGATTAAAGGCTGGTGTGGAGATGATAAATTGGACAACTTAACAAATACAACCAAAAAAATTGGAAAATGAAACTGGATATCAATTCGCAGTTTAAGCAGGCTCTTCAAAGCATGAGAGCCACAAAAAACCTCTTTATCACCGGAAAAGCCGGGACAGGCAAATCCACTTTGTTGGAGTATTTTTGCTCTGTCACAGATAAAAAACCCGTGACACTGGCTCCTACAGGAGTGGCCGCATTAAATGTAAAGGGCCAAACCATACACAACTTTTTTAAGTTTTATATAGATGTCCATGTGGAGCAAATAAAAAAAAGCAAAAAAAAGCCCAAAGACCCCTCTGTCTATAAAAATTTAAAAACCCTGATTATTGATGAAATATCCATGGTGCGGGCCGATCTTCTGGACTGTGTGGATGTTTTTTTGCGTCGGCATGGGCCTCAAAAAAATAAGCCCTTTGGAGGAGTGCAGATGATTTTTATCGGTGATCTCTATCAACTGCCTCCTGTGGTAACAGCAAAAGAAAAAGAAGTTTTTTCATCTCATTATGAATCTCCCTTTTTTTTCAGTGCAAAAGCCCTGCACAATTTTAAAATGGAAGTCATAGAGTTGGAAAAAGTTTACAGGCAAAAAGATCAAAAATTTATAAAACTGTTGAATCGAGTGAGAAACAACTCTGTTCAGCAGAAAGATATCGATCAGTTGAATAGCCGTTTTCTTCCCTCTTTTAAACCCAGGAGAGATCAATTTTATATAAATTTAAGTGCCATTAACAAAACAGCTGATAAAATTAACGAAGAACACTTAAAAAAACTGAAAGGCCGGGTTTTTCAGTCTTCAGCCATTATATCCGGCCAGGTGGGAAAGGAGTATTTTCCCACCCATGAGGTTTTAAAGTTTAAAAAAGGGGCACAGGTTATGCTCCTCAACAATGATTCCAAAAAGCGATGGGTGAACGGTAGTGTGGGCCGTATTGTGGGTATAGAGGATCATGTGGATATGGAGAACAACAAAGAATATTTTGTGCGGGTTCAGCTTTACCCGGAAGATAAAATTGTTTCTGTGTACCCTTATACATGGGAGATTTATCAATTTTCCTACTCCAAAAAAAAGAAAGCTGTTATCTCAGATTTGGTGGGCACCTTTACCCAATTTCCGTTTCGTCTGGCCTGGGCTATCACCATTCACAAAAGTCAGGGCAAAACCTTTGAGCGGGTGATTGTGGATATGAGCCGGGGTATGTTTGCCAGTGGCCAGGCCTATGTGGCCCTCAGCCGATGTGTGTCCTTTGAAGGTCTTGTGTTGAAAGTTCCTGTTCAAAAACAACATATCCGTGTGGATTATCGAATTATGAAATTTTTAACCCAATGGCAATATCATCAGGCAGAAAAGGAAATGTCTGTGCAGGATAAAATGATTCTTATTCAAAAGGCTATCGAAAGTAAAAAACGACTGGAGATCCAATATCTCAAAGCGAATGATATCAAATCCTTTCGTGTGGTGGAACCTTTGGAATGTGGCTGGCAAACTTACAAGAGCATAAAGTATCAGGGCCTGCGAGCTTTTTGCCTGAATGTGCAGGACGAAAGAATGTTCCGCATGGACAGAATACTCAAACTCAAAGTCCGTTGATTTTTCTTATGGGGCTGAGGGCTGTTCTCATCCCGGACTGCAGAAGTCCGTTTGTCGGCAGTGGAGGCGTGGGAACAACAAAAGGGAGAGAAAGGCAGAGGTACGCAGAGGTTGGGGAGCTGGACAGGGCTGGCAAGGCAGGTAAACAGGCAGGGAGAAAGGGACTAAGCAGGGCTGATTCTCAGGCGAAGTGGCCAGGCAGTGCTTTTTTTGTTGACATTTGGCCATTTGACTGGTATGTTATTATACAGTGAGGAGTCTGGCGGGAGATCCTGCCATTTGACTGATATGTTATTATACATTGAGGGGGTCCGGCAGGAGATCCTGCCATTTGACTGATATGTTATTATGTGGTCGAAAGATAAAGGATCACGACTTTAGCCTTGGAAAACTGTAAAAGTTGGGTCCAAATACTGCAACAAAATTCACAATGAAATATATAATGATCATTAATTTTTTGTTGATCTGTGCTTTGGCCTTTGGTGTTTCCAAACAGAACCAAAATCAGCCTCTTAGGCCATTGGATATCCAAGCCTTCTTGAAGAGAAAAGCTGGCCCTTTCATGCCAGCGAAGAAAAAATCTGAAAAGGCACGTGGTGTTATTCTCACTTTTCACTACTGGCCCACAGAGAAAGCACTTCATCAGGTGTTGCAAATAGGACAAAATGAAGAACTTAATTTAAAAGCTCAGTTAAAAAGTTTTAAAACTGTGCTTTTGGGATGGTCCAGTGGAGGTTTAAAGCCAAAGCAGAAGACACTTAAAACCTGTCAAAAACTTTCCAACCAAATAAACCAAAGTTTTAAAACCAAAACTGGCTCCAAAATCCACCAACCTCTTTTAAAATCCTGTGAATCGGATACTTTGTTGACTTTGGATTCATCAGAGGAGACAGAGGCAGGTTCTCTCAGTATAGATTGCCCGGATTGTCTGAAGGAATCAGAAGATCAATCCATGATTGAGTTTATAACCCAATCTGTTCTTAATATTTTTAAAAAGAACAATGTTCGAACTTGCGGTATTGTGTCTGATCAGCACGAATTAAAAGAAGGCAAGCTCTCAGATTATTGGGCACAAGAGATGATAGGCTCTGATCTTTTGAGAGAAGAGTTAAAAGGCAAAGCCTTGCCAACAAAAAAACACCTTATTGCTGTTTTTGACGGCCAACAGGTGGATCATATTACTGGTGTTGGAAATTTAATATCTGGTAAAGGATCTCAGGCTGTGTTACCGGATATCGGTGACAGGCAGTCTGCACTTTACACTGAACATCCAGGGGATTTTCTTCGTGTATCAGAATTGTTACAAGGCAATGATATGGGTTTCAAAATGGCCCCATCCAAAGAATACAGGGGATTTTCCACTCAGGAAAAAAAACGAAGAGGACAGATACCCTCTTTTATCAACAGTTCTATGGTTTGGGAACATGACACTTGGTCAACAAAAACGGTATATAATGCTTTTGAAAATATTTCCCCTCCGGCTGTTGTAGTAACTTCCAGTTCGAACGCATATCCTAAAAAATTATCTGAAAGCAAAATCCAGGGTTCCAAGAATTTTAATGCTGTTGTTGTGGGGAGTTTTTCTCCTACAGGGTTTTCCAGTGATTTTTCCCAAGAAGGGGAAGAGGTGCATATTATGGCTCCTTCTGATGAGTATATCACCTCTGCCGACAAAGAGGGGAAATATAGACAATTTGGTGGCACCAGTGGGGCCGCCCCCTTGGTGACAGGAAGTTTGGCTGGTTTTGAGTGGTTGGCTGACTACCATCCCAGTGGGGAAGAGGCCAAAATTTTATTGGAAAAAACAGCCATCCCCACTTTGCATTCTCATGAAAAGCCCCAAAGAAATGGAGCGGGGCTTGTGAATGCCTATAAGTTGGGGGTCACAGCTCAACACCTTAAGAAAAAATGTCAAGGGGCAGAGCATTTTCCATCTTGTATGAAAAAGGAGATTCGCAAAGAGGAGAACTACCGGTTCCCGGAAGACAAAGCTTTACCCGGAGAGGTGGCTCAAGTATTTCCTGATTGCACACCTCGAGGTTCTGCTGGTGGGGGCAAAGCTGACGCTGTTACCTCCAAAGAAGAGATTTGTCAGGAGAAAGCTCAAACTTTTAAAAAATTGAGAAAAGCCGTGTTTTTGAATCCTCAAAGAAGAGATTTATGGGACTCTTTAAGTTGTATTTACAAGTCCGCCGGGTTTTCGGAAAATGCAAAAGGTTTAAGTATGATAGGCTTGGCTCAAGCACCAGCGAAAGAAAGGGCGGATACTTTACTCACTTTGTTTCAAAAAACACCGGAAGATGAGTTCAAACAAGGGACTTTGGTTATAAGGGAATTAAGCCGTTTAAACAGGACAGAGGATTTAAGTCGCCTGGCACAACATCGCTCGTCCTCTGTCCGGGAAACACTAACAGTTTCAGCCAGTGTGATGGGAGGAGCTGAAGGAGCAAAGGTTTTAAAAGAACTGGCAAAAAATCCAGATCCAGAAACCAGAATGCTGGTCGCCACCACCCAAACAACCTTTGGAAATATAGAGAAAGTGGACAGTTTGCAAATTTTAAGAAAACTGGCAAAAGATCCAGATGCTGGAGTCAGAGTAGCTACAGCTTACTCAGCTGGAAATATAAAGGATGGGGCGGAAGTGTTAAAAACATTGGTGAATGATCCAAATGAAGGAATCAGAGAGCAAGTCATTGATTCTGCCACAAGAATTGGAGGAACGGGAGGAGTGGAAGTTTTAAAAGAAATGATGAAAGATTCAGACATGGAGGTTAGAAAAAAATTAGCAAGGTCTGCTGAAATCAGAAACAACAGAGGTTCTGATGGGATAGTCATCTTAAGAGCACTGATGACAGATCCAGCTCCTGAAGTCAGAAGGAGAACAGCCCGTGCCGCTGAATACATAGGGGGAACGGGAGGGGTCCGACTTTTAAGAGAGCTGGTTAATGATTCAGATGAATCTGTTACAACTACGGCCTCAGCAGGAATTGAGAGTGCTGTCGTAAGAATAGTGGAAACTGAAGGAACAAAGCCCGTCAAGGATATGATCAGTGGTTCCAGCACAGCTTTCAGGGAGAGTGTGGCCTGGTCTGCCAGACAAATGGAAACAGCTGAAGGAGTGGAAATCTTAAGAGCACTGATGACAGATCCCTCTCCTGATGTCAGGGTGAAAGTAGCTACCGCCACTGGAAGGATGGGTATAAGGACGGGAGGAGAGGCAGGAAAAGAAATCTTAAAAGCACTACTTGATGATCCAGATGATTTTGTTAGATTTAAGGCCAAAACTGAATTAGAACTCTGGGAATTGAAATAACCTGCCAGCAGATTCTTCAGAAAGAGTCCACTTTTTTAGGCAGGTATCTTTAAGCACAGTGCTGTGAACAGCAACATGGCTTTTCAGAGAGTCGATCACTTTTGTGAAGAAGCAGGTAAATTCTCCTTTTGTTTTTGAAAGACCTCCATGATATTCATGGGGATGGGAAAAACTATGGTTTTGGTGCCCTCTGTGGAGATCTCGTTTAAAGCCTGAAGATAGGCCAGCTGAATGGCGGCTGGCGTGGAGGAGATAACCTGAGAGGCGTCCTTCAGTTTCTCCGCCCTTTGGAATTCCCCTTCCGCACTGATGACTTTGGCCCGGCGCTCCCTTTCCGCCTCCGCCTGCTTGGCCATGGCCCTTTGCATCTCTTTGGGCAAATCAATGTGCTTCACCTCCACTTTGGAAATCTTGATACCCCAGGGCTCTGTGTCCCGGTCCAGAATATCCTGTAAAGTGTGGTTGATTTTATCTCTCTGGGAAAGCAGATCGTCCATCTGATACTGCCCCAAAGTGGAACGCAAAGTGGTTTGGGCCGACTGGGCCGTGGCAAAATGATAATCCTCCACTTTGGTGATGGCTTTTTCCGGGTCCGTGATTCGAAAATAAAGCACCGCATTAACTTTCAGGCTCACATTGTCCAAAGTGATCACATCCTGTGGGGGAATGTCCATGGTGATAGTGCGGGTGTCCACCCTTATCAGCCTTTCCACGCCGGGAACCAGAATAATCAGCCCCGGGCCCCGAATGCCCACAAAACGACCAAAACGGAGGACCAGGCCCCTTTGCCACTCTGGCAGGATTTTGATAATGGAAAAAAGCAAAAAGGCCAAAACGACCAAAATAGTGCTGATACTGAACATGATATACCTCCTTGGGTTTAAGTTACAGAGCTGACTTTAAACCATTCCATATTTGCCTGTCAAGACATTTTATGCCCAAAATGACTTAAAATTGCTTTAAAATGCCTCAAGCCCCCCCGCCAGGTCCGCTTTGCGGGTAAGATCTTCCAACATCCTGGTCACAAGATGGGTGGCACTTTCATAACCTCCTCTCAAGTAATGAAGGCCCAAAACATATTTCACCTGGCCAAAAATTTCAGTGGACTCCCTCGGCCTTGAGCGTCTGGAAGTCCATAATTGCAAGTCCCGGTTTGTTACATTTGCTCTAAAAAAATCCATGATGGATTCCTGCTTTTGTTTCAGGCGATTCATTGACATTTTGGGATCTTGTCTCACCAACATGTCCGCCAAAATCATGTTCAATACCGTATGTCCAAGCCATTTCAGCTTCATATAATACTCAAAATAGCTCTTCAGAGGCATCCTGTTCAGCTGGTTTATGCCGGGGACCTTCATTTTCGCCATAGCCTCTGTGGTTTCCAATGGAAAGTGGAGATCCAAAGCTTTGATTTTGCTTAATCCATCTTTGGCCGCCAGTTGAACAGCCTCTTCCTGCCTGAGGCTTCTTCCTTCACCCCACACACGACCATCCACTGTGACCTGCACGAGATAGATTCTTTCTGCCTTGTTTGTCCTTTTCCTTAAGTTGTATTCCGGTGTTTTTTTAAACAAGCGTTGGGATTCCCCTAAAAATACAAGCTTGTAGTTCCATTCCAGTAGCATATTTTGCTCTATGGTGGAATCCAAAAACCGGGCCACAAGACGCTTGGTTGGTGCGAGGCCCCCATCCATAAAGACAGCCCCCACCAAAGAATTCAGAATATCAGCAAAAAAACTCTCCGTTCCTGCATTTAATGAAATATCTGTTCTCACCGCTTCCCTGTCAACCGTAATAATATCTGTGTTCAAGGCAAAGAATTCCGCTATTTTGGCATGCAGTCCTCTGTTGGCAGTCAGATCCAGCCACCTTTGATAAACGGATTGTTCATGAACCTGAGGGTAACGGGCCAGCAATATATCCGCCATGAACATTTGCAAAGCCATAAAACCCAAAAATTGCAAACTCCCTTTGCTCCACTTTCCTTCCTTTTGATCCCTGCGGGAAAAAACCTGTCTTTTCAGAGCAGGATCCTGAAAGAAATAGCCAATCCGTTCCTCCAAAGGCAATACAGGTGACAGGGTCTGGAGCCACCCCTTTGCTGAAACAGCAATATCTTCTGCAACAGCACGCTCCAAAGCTCTGATTTGTGGCCCCACAGAAGAATCACCGGAACGATACCCTCTTTTTCTCAATCCACGCATCTTGTTGGTATGACCTCTCTGTTGCTTTTTTGAAAAGGCCGGCTTGTTGGAAAACCCCATTTTTTCGCAGTAAGTTGGGGAAGACCATGAGGAGGATTTTGAACCCGCTGTTGTTTCAAACGGGAACAAAAGGCAAAATAAAAAAACAGGAGGGACAAACTTTAAGGTTTTCATCAGGGGGATAAGATACATGAAAATATTTTCTTTTGTCCATTGTTTTTGGAAAAATTATTTTAAGCTGTGAAAAAATTACACACCCTGTCCGCGGGCCGGCCCCCTGTTCCTGCTCCGGCGGAGAGGGTAACGGTTCTGTTTATGTGAGGTGTGGGGGTTTTTTGGTTGTGCAAATTCTTCAAAAAACTGCTGAACATTTTTTTTGGCCCATATATACCCTTCATCAAGATACTGCACTCCCAAAAAAAACTGAAAAGCGTCCAGTTGACTGAACGACCCCTTTCTCCGACGCCCCAATTTAAAAATCTGCGAACTCAATGCCCGATCCCTTAAACGGTGCTGTTTGATAAAATTCAACAGAGTTTCCCAGGTTTTGGTCAGATCGCCGGCCGGCCACTCCGGATATTGCTGAATCAATATATCCGCCAAAGCCATATTCAACACCGCATGCCCCAAAAACTTCAGCTTGCTGTAATGCACTTTGTATTCCTGAATGGAAACACTTTGCATTTCCTGCTGGGAGGGAATGGAAAGTTCCGCCATTGGATAATCTGTTGACATCTGAAAAATGTTTTCCGTAAAACCTATTTTAATCAAACCCGCTTTGGCTGACTTCTGAATGGCCTCTGTTCTGTTCTCTCCTCTTCCCTCTCCCAAAGTCCGGCCATTGACCATAGCCACGGCATGAAACCCGGAATTCCCTCTTTTATATACTTCATAAAGAGGGAGTTGGCCAAATCGACTCCTCATGGCTGAAGTAAACAAATACTTGTAATCCCAATCATGGACTATCTTGTGTTCCACTGCCAGATCAAAAAAACGGGCCATAAGCTGTTTGACAGCTATATAACCTCCATCCAAATACACCGCCCCCGTCAAGGCCTCCAGTATATCAGCCAGAAAATGAATGCGTGGCTTAGTGGCACCGGCCCCCTGCTTGTCGAAAACCAAATTGTGTCTGTTCAAGGACAACAGATCGGCCAAATGGGCCTGCGTGCTCATATTCACAAAAGAGACCCATCTCCTGTGCAGACTGCGCTTGTCCATAAGAGGATAACGGGCCAGCAATATATCCAAAATGAGCATATTGAAAATATTGTCACCCAAAAAACCCAACCGCCCGCTTTCCAGTCCACTGTTATGTATGCTGTTACGCGTCAAAGCTTGTTTTTTCAGACTGGGGTCCTGAAAGGAGTAGCCAATTTGTTCTTCCAGCGAAGGTGCCACCCCTTTGCTTTTCCGGGAAAAAGCTCCTTGTTCACACAAAGGGGCTTTGGGCCCCGTGGTGGGAGGAAGGGCGAACAGGGAAAAAGCAAACAATAAAAGCAGAAGGACCAAAAAACAGGCTTTCATGACAAAAAACATTTAACACTCTTTTTCTTCACTGTAAACTTATGTTATTTTATCTTTGAGTCTCTTGTATCCAAAGTCCGCACCGTTTCGGGACGCCTGCCCGGTGAACAGGGAGTGCGGTACCCTTGCACAACAGCATAGCGGCGGAGTAGAATCTTTCTGCGTGGCATGGCTTGGACCCTCACGGCACGGACTTTGGATACAAGTGCTTAAGAAAATCATTTTTGGCCCTGCAATTATAGTGACTTTATGTGTCCACAGGCAAAAGGGACGCGGTGAGGGTCCAAGGTATTCCGTCCCGAACAAGCGTCCCCTTTTGTCTGTGGGGCTTAATAACAGATTTTTTCAAGGACAATGATTTTAATGTTGACCTGGCCCGAACAAGCCCCTATACTTTACCCGTCAGGGCGATTAAGGGGGTTTGACGCCCTGCCACAAAGACAGAGGGGTTTTTATGAAAAAGAAAATTCATCCCAATTTCAGGGAGGTGGTGTTCAAGGATGTGTCCACCCAGTTTCATATTGTCACCAAATCCACAGTCAAGAGCAAAAACAGCATTGAACTGGATGGAAAAAACTACCCTCTGTTGACTTTTGATGTGTCCAGTTCCTCCCACCCCTTTTACACCGGTCAACAAAGACTGCTGGATACAGAGGGTCGGGCGGAAAAATTCCGAAAAAAATACGCCAAAATCCGAAAAAATCCGGAGGCCCCCAAAAAAGCCCCTCCGCAAAGCCAAAAAGCCTAAAAACCAGGGAGTATGGCCATTTCCACTGTTTTTCAAAAAATCATTGATAAAGAGATACCCGCCCGTATCCACTATGAGGACGAGCACTGCATCGCCTTTGACGACATAAAGCCTGAGGCCCCTGTGCATATTTTGCTCATACCCAAAAAAGCCATTCGCAGTCACCGGGAGATCTGTGAAGAGGATCAGGTCCTTTTGGGGCATCTTTTGCTCAAAGCCAGGGACATTGCCCTTGAGCAGGGCTTAAAAGAGGGCTGGCGACTGGTCATCAACACAGGGGACCACGGCGGACAAACAGTGTATCATATCCACATCCATATTATGGGGGGAAGGCAGATGAAGTGGCCCCCCGGCTGATTCCCACAAAGGGATGTTTTTCTTGTCAGGGCAGATAAAACAGGGTAAAAAGGCCTTATGAAACATCCAATTAAAGTGCCTTCTGCGGGGGAATCGGTCACCCATGCCACCATTGGCCAGTGGCAAAAAAAAAACGGTGATTATGTCCGGCAAAATGAGGCTTTGGTGCTTATGGAAACGGACAAAGCCTCCATGGACCTCATGGCAGAAAAAAGTGGCCTTTTGTGTATTTTAAAGCAGGACGGGGAGGAAGTGAAAATTGGTGAGGTGATTGGCGAAGTGGACACTTCTGTGTCGCCCCCTCCGGAAAAGCAGGAACACCCCGCTCAAGCCACAACAGAGCCGACTGAAGTGGGACCTGCCCAAAAACTTTCTTCTGATTCTTCGCCTCAGAAAAGTGAGGCAAAAAGCAACTCCTCTGTTTTGTCAAGCCCTCCCCCTCTGTCGCCTTCGGTGCGAAAGCGGGTGGCAGAGCATGGTCTTGACCCGGCCACTCTTCCGGCCTCCGGGCCGGGAGGTCGAATCACCAAAGGGGATGTTCTCTCTTTTCTTGCCTCTGAAAAAACCAGCCCTGGGGTTTCAAAAAGCCCTGATGGAACAGCCTTGTCTCCATTGGCAGGGCAGGGCAGGGCCCGGCCCACGGCAGATAAGAGCAGGCCAGAGCAAACAAGAGAGAAAATGACCAGCATTCGAAAACGGATTGCGGAGCGGTTGGTCGCCAGTCAACAGAACACAGCCACTCTCACCACTTTTAACGAAGTGGATATGTCACAGGTTATGAGTCTGCGTCAGCAATACAAAGAGATGTTTCAGAAAAAACACCATGTCAAGCTGGGTTTTATGGGCTTTTTTATCCGGGCCGTTGTGCATGCTTTGCAAAGTTATCCCAAAGTGAACGCGTTTATAGAGGGGCATGAGATTGTTTACAACCATGCCTGTCATATTGGTGTGGCGGTCAGCACAGACAGGGGCCTGGTGGTGCCGGTGATTCGCCATGCAGAAAGGAAAAATCTGGCTCAGCTGGAACAGGATGTGCTTTTTTACGCGGAAAAAGCACGGGACGGCAAAATAACTCCGGACGATCTGACTGGTGGCACTTTTACCATCAGCAACGGAGGTGTGTTTGGCTCTTTGATGTCCACCCCTGTTTTAAACCCACCTCAAAGTGGCATACTGGGCATGCACCGGATAGAGCAAAGACCGGTGGTGGTGGAAGGGGAAATAGCCATCCGGCCCATGATGTATGTGGCCCTTTCTTATGATCACCGCATGGTGGATGGACGGGAATCTGTGGGCTTTTTGCTAAAGATAAAAGAGTGTGTGGAAGATCCCATTCGCCTTGTGCTGACCCTTTAGGCCAAACTGGCCCTGAAAAGGGTGTCGCTTGCGAGGTTTTTCCCTCCTGTCCGGGAAATTTGAACCGTGAATTTTCAAACAGGATCAGTCTGGTTACATACGGGTGTAGTTGGGGCCAGCCCCCCCCTCCCGTGGTCCCCACCGTGGCCCCAGCACATCTGTGGCTTTGCAGTCCACACAGTTGGAGGCATTCACCATCCACTGGCCTTGGTTTTTTTCATACACCCCCGCCGGGCAAAGGTGTGTGTAAAATTTCTGAACCTCTTCCGGCAGATCCGGTGGCACTTTCAGGTGCGAGGGCATGTCATCCCGTGTCCGGTTGCCCGACAAATACACCGCCTCTGATTTTTCCACACGGGTGTTAAAAGAGGATGGGAAATTGTTACTCCCCCGGTCTTTATAAATACGCACTTTTTCTGCGTCTGTTTTTCCTGATACTGTTCCATCTCCCGGAAACTTTCCTCTGCTTAAAAACATCAGGCCGGACTTGAAAAGGCCCCAAAAAATATTTTTTTCAAAGGCCTGTCTCACATTCCGGACAGGATAAAGGTCTTTTCCGATACGGCTTTTTTTACGGACAGCCTCATCGTATTGCTGAAGAGTGGCACGGGAAAAATCCTTGGCTTTCAAGGCAGAAAAAGCGGCCTCTGCCGAAAGCCGGCCCGCCGTCATGGCATAGTGGATTCCCTTGAGAGCCGGCACATTCACCATACCCGCGGAATCCCCCGCTATCAGCAGGCCATCGTCGTAAAGCCTTTCCGGCATGGCATGGTAGCCCCCTTCAGGGATGGTTTTGGCCCCCCACTCCACACATTTTCCCCCTTTTAAAAAACTCATCAACAGTGGGTGGGTTTTCCACTGTTGCAGTTTGTCGTGCACATCCAGGTCCGGCAGAGGGGAATCCAGGCCTGCCACCAAACCTATGGACAGGAGATTTTTTTCCAGAGGATAAATCCATGCACCACCAAAGCATGGGCTTGGCAGGGGCCAGCCCATAGTGTGTATAACATTTTGTTCCCGGCCCTTCAGGTTTTGTGGCGGGACTTCCCATATTTCCTTTACCCCAAGGGCATAAGTTTGTGGATAGCGACTTTGGATATTTTTCCACCTCATCCAGGCTGAGGACAGATGCCCCCGTGATCCTTCCGTCAAAACCGTTAATTTGGATCGAATAAAAACCGGCTCCTGATAAGAGGCCTTGGGCTGTCTGTCCCTGTTGAGTCCGGCAGGGGCCGTGCTCACCCCCCGCACAATATCGTTTTCCACCAGCAGTTCGTCTGCCGAAAAAGAGGTCCAGATGTTCACTCCTGCCGACTCTGCTTTTTCCCCCATCCAACGCAGTATTTCACAGAGGGAGGCTGTCCAAAAGTTTTTGTTGTGAAGGGGAGGGGGAAGAGGCAGGGGCCATTTTCTTTTCCGGCTCAGGTAAAACATTTTTTCCTGGTTGACTTTTTGACGAAAGGGGAACTGACCTGGGTCCTCCTGAGGGAAGAGTTCCTTAAAAATCTGGGGGTTGACTATGGCACCGGAGAGGGCATGCCCACCGATACGACTGGCTTTTTCCAAAACGCCAATCTGAATGTCAGGAAAGCTTTTTTGGCACAGATTTTTTAAATGGATGGCTCCACTGAGGCCGGCAGGTCCCCCGCCCACAAACAACACATCCATGTCCATCAGAGCCTGGGACGGGGCGGAGGAGAGGGCCCTGATCTTGTGTTTTGAATCCCACTGCTCTTGATACTGATGGGGCTGGAAAGTTTTATACTTCATGGCTTTTTTGGAATGGCTGTTTCAAAAAATAAGCATGGTATTGGGAAAGGCTGGTATAACTGGTTTATCTGATCTCCTTGTGAAGGGTATGCCTTTTTAAAAAAGGGTTGTATTTTTTCTTTTGCAGACGCTCCGGATGGGTTTGGCTGTTTTTGGTGGTGGTGTAGCGGGAGGGGGGCTTTCCCTCTTTTCGGGCTACTGTGCATTCCAAAATGATAATTTTCTTTCCTTTTTTTTTGGCCATGTGACCCACTCCATGTGTATCTGCCCAAAAGCCTCAGGCTTTTCGGGCGGCGTAATATTCTGTTAACAAACCGGTATCGCAAGTGAAGGGAATGTATTTTAATCCGGGCAGGCTGATTACCGTGCCGGTGACCTTTCCCTCTTTTTCCTCTTTCCTGAGAAAATCAGCCACCTCCATGCGGGGCTTTTGACTGGCTGTTAAAACGATTTGGTTTTTGTCTGCTTTGTTTCTGAGGCTCACTTCCTGCCCCGGTTTCAGGACAAAAGAGGGGATGTCCACTTTTTTCCCATTCACCTCAACATGGCCATGCGACACCAACTGCCGGGCAGAGGGGATACTGGGGGCCAGGCCCAAACGAAACACCACATTGTCCAGCCGTCTCTCCAACAGGCCAATCAGCTTGTTGATCCAGTTGGTGCTTTGCCCTGTTTTGGCGTTCCGGATAAACCGCCTCAGCTGACGCTCTTTAAGGCAATAATGAAACCGGAGTTTTTGTTTTTCCTCCAGGCGAAGGGCGTAATCAGAGTATTTTTTTCTCTTGTTGCCACTTTCCCCCGGAGGGTAGGGTCGCCTTTCCAGTGCACCTGGTTTACCGAGGCCCGGCAGTTCTGTCCCCAAGCGTCTCTGAATACGGAATCGGGCTGTCCTGTTTTTTTTACTCATTTTATTCCTCAAACTATGGGTTTACAAAGTTTTTTGCCCCTGTTTCCAGTCACAGGGGCAAAGTTCCCCTGTCTGAAGAGCGGTGAGAACCCTTAAAACCTCTTTGGGGCTTCGCCCCACACTGAGGTCTGTCACATAAACAAAGCGAATAATCCCTTTGGGGTCCACAATGTAAGTGGCCCTTTGAGCCACCCCCTCATTGGGATCCAAAATGCCCAGGTGGGCTGTCAGTTCCCGTTTGACATCTGCCAGCATGGGAAAAGGCAGGTTTTGCAGGTCCTTTTCATGTGTTCTCCATGCATGGTGCACAAACTCGGAATCAGTGGAGCCGGCCAACACCTGCGTGTTTCGGTCCAAAAACTCCTTGTTCATGTCCCCAAAGCCCTTCAGCTCCGTGGGGCACACAAAAGTGAAATCCTTGGGATAAAAGAAAAACACCAACCATTTGTCTTTGTATGTGCTATTGTCCACATCCATAAAAGCTTTTTTCAGATCTTTTTCTGAAGACACTGTGGCCTTCATTTTAAAAGATGGAAATAAATCTCCCACGCCCAACATGGAAACCTCCTTTTGTTAATGTTTGTGTTCCATTGAATATTTGAGAAGGTGGCACACAAACCACCCTCTCTTTTTTTCCAGAATCTGCTTTTATACTGATCTTGTTTGAAAATGCATGTTTCACATTTGCCTTATGGGAGGAAAACAGCCCACAAGCAACACCTTTTTCAAAACCAGTTTGGTTTAGCCTCCTTCATTATCGACCCAGATTGAACTTCATCTGAATCTTGGTGATGAGCTGAATGGCCATTTTTTCATGGACCTTGCACATTTTCAACTCATCTTTACGATGGGCTTTTTGGCTGGCTGTCAGAGTACGGGTCTCCAACTCCATTTCATAGTCCATCTTGTTGGAGCGAACCACCTCCAGCTCTTTGGACTGTTGCTTGAAAAGCCGGCTCACTGTATAAACCGGAGCCACATCCAGCCAGTTCTTTTTCTCCTTATACCATGACAACTTTTTTCGAAAACGGGCTTTGTTTTTGGCCAAAACAAAAGATGGGTGCTGGGATTCGTCCACATCCAATATGTTTTTGATTTTGTCCAAATGGACCAAGTCCTCATCCTCCATAACAGAAGAAAAAGGTTTAATGGGTTTTGCCTTGGTGGGGGACAAAACAGGGTTAACAGAAATACTCACTTTGAGCCTCCTTTGTGAATAATGTAGTGATTTTGATTGTTGTTTCGTAAGTAGACAAACTGTATTGAACAGGACTCTAACAGGCCGGAGAGAGCCTGTCAAGTGGATTTTTGGCCACTTCGCAAAAAAAATGGCCTCTGGCTCAAAAAAAGCTGTTTCTGACACTTATTACTGATCGTGTTTGAAAATTCACGGTTCAAATTTCCCGGACAGGGCGGAAAAACCTCCCCGGCAACACCCTTTTCAAAGCCAGTTTGGCTTATTCGGATGAGAAGGAGGAGGGGATGTGTTTGTCGCCGGCCTTGGCCCCTAAGTGCTTGATTTTCTCTATCCCCTGAACAATGGATTCTTCCTGTGCCCTGCTTTCCTCAGGGGCTAAATTTTTGGCGGAATCCAAGGGCAGACCCTGCCCTGTCTGAGCTTTTGGGGATGGGGGGCTTTGGACAAGCCTGCCCTCTCCTCCCTTGGCCTGCAATTTCTTTGCTTTTCGTATCAGACTGCCATGCCCTGTCAGCTGGCCCCTGGCCTTTTCATAAGAATTTCGTGCTATTTTCAGGCCCTTGTCAATTTGAGTCATGCTCTCCACAAAACCCACAAATTTATCATACAGGCGTCCCCCTTCCCTGGCGATCTCCCCGGCATTCCTGTTATATTGCTCTATCTTCCATATAGAGGCAATGGTTTTCAAAGTGGCGTAGAGCGTGGTGGGGCTGACAATGACAATGGATTTTTGCCATGCCTTGTCAAAAAGCCCCTGCCGGGACTCAGTGAGCAGAAAAAACACCCCTTCAGAGGGGATAAACATAAGGGTAAAATCAGGTGATTTCAGCTGACTGTGGTATTCTTTTGAGGACAGTCTCTCAATATGGCGGGAAAGGGAGGTTTCCAGATCGCTTAAATGCTTTTTTTTCTCCTCCTCTTTTTCTGTCGAGCAAAACTGCTGATAGCTGGTGAGAGAGACTTTGGCATCAATGACAATATGTTTACCCTCCGGTAAATTCACAATCACATCGGGGCGGAGAAGGTCCCCTCCCTCCCCTTTCAGACCCAGGCCCCGGCCCTGACTGATCCAGTCCTGCCCCTTCCGCAGGCCGGATTTTTCCAAAATGCTTTCCAGCACAAACTCCCCCCAGTGCCCCTGGGCCCTTGTGTCCCCTTTCAGGGCCTGAGTGAACTGGCGATGGGCGTCTCTCATCTCCTGATTGATGGTCTTAAAGCCGGTAATGGTTTCCTGAAAGGATTTTTTTTGTTCCTCAAAGCCGGAAACAGACTTGCTGAAATGAAAGATATTTTCTTTTAAGGGGGTGAGGAGCTGGGATAAATTTCTTTGTGATTCCTCTCTGTGGACTTTGCTGTTTTCTGCAAAAATTTTCCTGGCTGTGTTCTCAAACTCGATTTTGGCTTTTTCTGCCAGCTGTTTTTGCTTTTCCGTCAAAACCTCGTAATGCCTTTTTTGACCGTTCAGCTCTGTTCTGAGACGCACTGCCTCCTCCCGCGATTCCCGCTCCCGCTTTCGTCCTTCATCCACCTCCTGCAAAAGCTCCTCTTTCTGCTTTTTCAGAAAAGTGTTTTCCGCCTGAAGTTTTATAAAAGAGGAATCGGCCATCGCCCCGGGCTTTGGCCGGGCAAAAAAATAAAGCCCCAGGATACCTATAAGCAACCCGGCAATAAAATAGAGAAAAAACAGCATAACACCGCATGGTATACAGGCTCTTCAGTCAAAAGCAAGCCTTTTTTATATTGATCTTGTTTGAAAATGCATGTTTTACAATTGCCTTATGGGAGGAAAACAGCCCAAAAGTAGCACCTTTTTCAAAAGGCAGACCCCTCGGGGCAGGTTCTGCCTGCCCCGTGCCAGTTTGGTTTATTGGTGAAGGGGGGCTTGTGTGTTATGCTACAGCATGGGCTATCCCTATAAGCAGGGTGGCCAACCATTGAGCCGGGAACAGGATATAATGAAAAGCCCCTGTCACAAAAAGTGCAAATGAAGCCTCCCCGTGGCAAGCCACGGGGTATCACTTCTGGCTATCGCCAGTATCTGTATCCTCAAAACAATCGCAATTGTTGACTGTGAATCTTCTTATAACCTGACTTATTCCCTTGATTCTTCACATAATCACTGATCTTCTTCTCATCACCATGATGACCCACCGTACTTATAAAATATCCCCTCGTCCAAAACTCACCCCCCCACAAAAACTTCTTCACCTCCGGACACCTCCTAAATAACTCACGAGCTGTTAAACTCTTCACTATCCGACAAATCCGTGTAGGACTATACGTCGGCACAGACTGAATCAAAAAATGCACATGATCCCCATCCAAACCTATTTCTATAAACTCCATCTCATAACGCTGACTAATCTCTTTACATATCAACTTTAACTCCCCTGAAACTTTATCAGTCAACACAAGCTTTCTATACTTTATCGGACATACTAAGTGATAAAGCAAAAATGACACATTGTGACTTTTATAAATATACTTCCCCATACGGTAAGGCTAACGCCTTATTAGGAGCGTGGCAAGCCACGGGGAATTAAACCCGTGAAGATTAAAATCATTGAGCTGTAATTTTGCCATTGTTCCAACCTCCAGTTCCATTCCACAGGCAGAAAGCGGGCCAACACCTTGCCCCCGTCCAGAGGGTGCAGTGGAATCAGATTAACAAAGCCCAACATCAAGTTGATATAAATAAAGCCTTCCAGAGTGAGGCGAAAAAAAGCCAAATCCCCTGACGGCCAAAGACCTGAGGCCACCTGCACCCCTGTCAAAAGCAAAGCACCCACAAGAGCAAGGCCAAAGTTGGAAAGAGGCCCGGCAAAAGCGATCCAGAACATATCCTCTTTAGGCCGGGACAGGGCAGAGGGATTGACAGGAACGGGTTTGGCCCAGCCAAATACGGGAAGCCCGGTGTAGATGGATAAAAGAGGCAGAACCACTGTGCCGACAATATCGGCATGCACAGCAGGGTTCAGGCTCAACCGGCCCTGAGTACGAGCCAAGTCGTCCCCTTTGAGGGAAGCCACCCATGCATGAGCCCACTCATGCACACAGAGAGAGAAAAGCAGAGGCAGATAAACAGTAAAAAAACGGGACAAAAAAGGGAAAAGTGTATCGGACATCGGTATCAGACTCCTGATTATACCTTATCCATATATTATAAGCCACATTTTTTAAGCTGTCTTAGCTCTCTATAAGTGGAGCGGGTGAAGGGATTCGAACCCTCGACCTCAAGCATGGCAAGCTTGCACTCTAGCCAACTGAGCTACACCCGCAAAAATATACCCACACACAATAAGAGAGCTACACCCGCAAAAGTACTGTTAAAGCGTCAATCCCCACAGGGATTGACCGCCCTGACTTCTTTAAAAACACCATTGATCCCGCAAGTCAACCAATTCTTCTATGGACTTTTTCTGAAAACGGCTCAAAACAGGCTTTTTTGGGGGGTTTTGAGACAAAAAAATTCGGAAATCCGAATTTTTACCGAATTTTTTGGTCATTTTGATGGTTTCTGACTTTATTTTTAATTTCTGGTGGACACAAGCCGATAAACTGTGATATAGTGAGTAAAAACAACATTAACCTTTAAAGGAGGTGCATTATGAAAGCTCTTATTTTATTGTTTAGTCTGGTGTTTGTGGGCTGTGTGACAGCCAAAAGCAGAACCCCGTCAATGTTAGCACATGAGAACACCACAGGAACACAGGCGGAAGATTATGCAACATGTTTATCAGCCTGTATAGAAGAAAACAAGAGTTTTAAAGAATGCAACCCCATTTGTGCGACACTTTTAGGAGTAGACTTGTCTGGTGTGAAAAATAAAAAGCCTCTTATGTTATCAGGTCTCCGAGATTGCATCCAAGCTTGCGTGGCAGAAGGTTACGATGAAGACAGTTGCAGGAGTGCCTGTAAATAACCTTTGGAGGTGCATTATGAAAGCTCTTATTTTATTGTTTAGTCTGGTGTTTGTGGGCTGTGTGATCAGTGGGGTTAAAACCCGTGCTGTGGCTCAGGAAGACTGTAATATTGAGAATTATAAAGACTTCATAAATAAAGAAGGTGTCCATAATTGCAATTTACAAGGGGCAGATTTGCGAAGGGTGAATTTGCGAAGGGTGAATTTGCGAAGGGCGGATTTGCAAGAGGCGAATTTGCAAGGGGCGAATTTGCAAGGGGCGAATTTGCGAAGGGCGGTTTTGTATAAGGCGAATTTGGAAGGAGTGTATTTGAAAGGAGCAAAAGTCATACAAGAACAAGCTATTTATTTAAAGGCAAAAGGCTTGTGGGGCTTTGTTGTGGTGGAATAGCTTTGAGGGATGTTTTGAATCGATGAATTTTGCGACCGCATGCTGGTCCTCTCATTTTTTTGTGTAAAAAAATCAGGGACTAAAGGTTTAATTTCGCCATGACCAAAAATTCCATAAAAAACATTGTCCTGCCCCGGCCTGTTGGACTATAATCAGCCCATCTCAGCAGGAGCCATTTTTCAGCTTTTGAATCTCCTCTTGAGAAAGGCCCGTCACTTTGGCAATAAAATCTGTATCAGTTTTTGCCTGCAACATTTTTAAGGCTACTTTTTCCATGCCCTTTTCCATGCCTTTTTTCATGCCCTTTTTCATAGCTTTTTCCACAGCAAGGGCCTTGAGGGACCGCTGATCCCGCTCATAACGGTCAATCGACCACTCTCTCAACCTTGTCAAACGACTTGCAGGAACCCCATCAAACAAACCCACTGCTTTGGCCATGTCAGCCCCCTTTCCTGATAAAAGTTTCTTCTCCTCGCCGGTCATCTGACCCGCATTCTTTATAAAGTAACACCATTGGTCCTTTTTGTCAAGCACCTGACTTATATCCTTCTCAAAACAGCTCAAATCCACAAACACCATACCCAGCTGATTGTTCAGTTTGGAGTGAGGGTATTGATCAGCTCTGATGGAAAAAGAGTTCACCACCTGCCTTTTTATCCCCGGTAGCCCAAAATTAGTGAATATCAGGGAATAAGTAGGACGCAACACATCGTAGTTATCTCCTTTGTTCAGGCTGGAGGCATGGAGCCGGGACCAATAAAATACAGCTCTTTCGGTAAAAGCTGGCTTTTTTGTGGTCTGCATCTCCACATCCACTTTTTCGCCTGTGCTGAGAGAAACATTGAGGTCCAGGGCCACTTGCTTTTCTGCCATGAGGGAGGAATGCAAGAGGCTGTCTTCGAGGGTGAGCTGTTCTGGGGAGATCAGTTTTTTTGCCGATTCCAGTGGGTTTTGAACCAACAACTCACTTTCTTTGCTGAAAATGTTTTTTTTTGCCTCTTTAACTTTGGCCAAAGCCTCTTTGACTAAAGTCTGGCTGTCTACCTCTGGCCTGTCCCTTTGAGCTTTCTCTTCATCTTCCATAATGATGAGGTTTTCGACCTTTTGCTGGTCTGGCAGAGGGAGGAAAACTTTCAACAAACAGAGCAGGATGTCTTTGTTTTCGGCAAAGAAGTATTTGAAGAACCTGTCGTAGATTAAATACGGTAAAGAGGGCTTATCTTGTTGTTCGGTATTCATATCATCACCTCCTTTTTTTTTTGGACAGAGTAACCCTGCCTTTGTTTGTTAAAAATCTTTCTGGCAGGAAGATCCTGCCTCTGCCTACCTCCCATGCAAAATCCGTTCCTGATGTTTGGAACAGTGCATAAAAGGATCAGCACAGATGTTTCATATTTAAAGAGATGCAAAATCAGATCAGCTCAAAACAGGCTTTTTAGGGGGTTTTGGAACAAAAAAATTCGGAAATCCGAATTTTATCCGAATTTTTTGGCCGGTTTGATGGTTTCTGACTTTATTTTTAATTTCTGGTGGACACCAGCCGATAAGCATGATATAGTGAGAAAAAACCATTTACCTTTTGGAGGTGCATTATGAAAGTTCTTATAATTTTTCTTAGTCTGGTGGTTATGGGCTGTGTGACAGCGGGTTATAGAAACCCCGACAGTGAGAAATTGGCTTATAACAATGATCCGTGTGTGGACGGGAGGTGGTTAAGTTCTTTGAGGGACACTGTGCAATCAAATAAACAAGAAAACCCTCCTATTATGGTGGCCGATTATGCCACATGCATGGATTATTGTGTGGGAGACGGTGGCAGTGATGAGGAATGCCACTGTGTCTGCAAAAGAGAGTAAAAACCATTTATAGGAGGTGGAATAGCTTTACGGGATGTTTTGAATCGATGAATTTTGCGACCGCATGCTGGTCCTCTCATTTTTTCCGCCGGAAAAAAACCATACTAAAGCCCAGATTCTGTTTCATGGTTTATTAGCTCTTTTTCAATCTCTTGGGCCAGTTTTTCATTCCCCTGGCGGTTTTTGTCTCTCTTTATGAAGTCATATATAATTTCTGAAAGGGCTATTTCTGAAATGGTTGTTTTAATAACAGTGTTGCGGACTATACTCCTGGCCAGTATCCGGGCCTTTATTTTCCAGCTGGCTTTATAAAAGATTTCTGATTGATACGCTTGCCGGACAATATCTATTATTTCAAAGGATGTTTCCGTGCCGTGGTAAATTTGTGTGGCTCTGTGAAGTCCCCTTGATAGAGGGCCTTTTGTGAGGACAGCTCCAGTAAAAAGTCCAGCTCCTACAGGGCTTATTTTATAATTTTTTACTTTTTTCAAGCCTTTTGATAAATCCTCCCCCTTTGTGGACAGTAACCTTGCCTGTTCACGGCTCATTCGCCCTGACTTCTTTAAAAACACCATTGATCCCGCAAGTCAAGCAATTCTTCCATGAACTTTTTCTGAAAACGGCTCAAATCCACCAGCACCACCTGTAACTGACAATTCAAGGCCACATGGGCTGGATTGGAGAAGGGTTTTGGCACAGCTCCAGCCCTTTCAAAAAAAAGTTAACTTTTGTTTCATTACAGCCGATTGTTCATGTATAAGGGGGATATAGCAATGAACAAAATAATATTTATCAGCAACAGTCTGGCGGATATGGAAAATGTCAGGAAATTTGCCAAAAAAAACCGTTACCGGCTGGAATACCGCTCCAGTGAGGAGTGGCAGGCAGAAAAAAGGAAAAAACCAAGATCCAAGGCTCATTTGTCTGTTTTGCCTCCTGTGGGAAAAAGGCTTTCGCCCACCATGGATGAGCTGAAAGTCCAGGCCATTAAAAAAGCTGTTCTGATGAACCGGGGCAACGCCTGCCAGGCCGCCGAGGCCCTGCAGATAAGCCGTGCCACCCTTTACAGACACATCCGTCTGCTGAAAATCAATCTGGAGTCCATACGGTTTTCCGCAGAGGAAAAAGAATACCGCCCGGCCCTTAAAAA
The DNA here is from genome assembly GCA_965242635.1 of Bdellovibrionales bacterium. Lineage (GTDB taxonomy): Bacteria > Bdellovibrionota > Bdellovibrionia > Bdellovibrionales > UBA1609 > JANQSP01. Next base: position 301,533 of record OZ251471.1, read on the forward strand.
ATCAGCCTGAGACAAGCCTTTATACCGATCGCAGGTGATACCACTTTTCCCACATGGAATTTAATGCTGGACTTTATATCCCGAATTCCTTATCCTGAAAACACTGTGAAACCTTTTTTATATCCCCGGTATTCATTGGCCTGTGAAAAACCCTGGTATTTGAAAAAGTGCCTTTTTTTCAGACAACCTGTTTCCATGGGCTGTTATTCCCGTGCACGCGGGAATCTGGTCGAAAAAAAGAGCTTTTTCACGAGCCACTGTTTATATTGGCGGATTCCATGTATTTTGCTGAGTATTCTGGTTTTGGCCGGCTGTGTTTCCATTCGTGTGGAGCTTAAGCCGGAAAACGACCAAACCACTTCCTTCACCCATTACAGCCATTACGGCCTGTTTGGCCTTATAGGAAAAGAGTCTCTCAATATCAAAGAGGTCTGTATGGAAGGACAGCCCGCATTCGTTAGAAGTTATTTTTCCTTTGAAGATCTGTTATTTGCAGTCACTCTTTTGGGCCTCTATGTGCCAAAAAGCCTGGATATACACTGTGAACAGCCTTTGTCTCTGGAGGAGGATCTTGAAGTATAATCCGCCCATACCGCTGATAACCCTATCGCTGATAATCAGCTTTTCCCCTGTGGCTTGTGTGACCCCTGTTCAGCTGAGTCAGGACAACTGGTCCCGGCCGGATCAGGTGGAAAAAGTGTGGAAAACAACACAAAACTTCTTTTTATGGGGCCTGATAAACTCTTCCAAAACCGTAAAAATTTATGAAATTTGCCCCACGGACTATCAGTCCATAAGGATCAGCCGGTCTTTTGTCCATGTTTTGGCCAGTGTTCTGACTTTGGGTTTGTATGTCCCTGCTGGGGTCACTGTTTTTTGTCGCCCCCGCCCTTCAGCCACTGTTGTTTCCCCAATGCTTTTGGACAGGCCAGACAAAGACGAATCAAACAACAAGGATGAATTTGAAGAGTTTGAACAGAAAAAACCAGAGGAAATAGAGGAAATAGAGGAACCAATGCACTCCAGTGGTGAGGGAACTCACTCACAAAAAGAGCTTTGAACAAACTTTTACAGGGCCATGATTTATGAAAAATCAAAAAAACCATGCCTCTTTGAAAGAGGCCCTCATGTGTATTTGTTCAGTCCGTTCAGAAAAGGGGCTTTTGTCTGTTCTCAACACACAGCTCCCCCGGCTCCTGAATGTGGATAAAATAGAGCTGAAGGAGGGCCCCGGTGACACAGAGAAAAAAAATATTTACTCATTTATGTATGGAGATCAAAATTATTTTGTGCATTTTCACACTTCAAGGTCTTTGCAAAAAGAGGACAAATCTTCCCTGAAAAAAGTGGGGAAAGCCCTAAAATGGACTCTTGTCCGTTTACAAAAGCAAAAACAACTAAAGATGACAAAAGAACAGTGGGAGCTGGCTTTTGACGCCATAACTGTCCCTATAAGCCTGACAGACAGGGAAGGATCCATAAGACGAACCAACAAAACTTTTAGGGAAAGTGTGAAAAAATCCAAAACAGCCCTGCTCAGGCAAAACAGCTTTGAGGTGTTTTTTGGAGAAAAAGCGACCCCTCACCAAAACAGGCAAAAAAAAGATCTTCAGGGGCAAACTTTTGAAATCATCAGTCAAAAACTGGAAGGAAAAGAGCTTTATCTGTTGGTGTTTCGAAATATCTCTGAAAAAATAAAAATGGAAAAGGAGATGGCCGAAAATGTCAAATCCTCTGAAATGGATATTATTTCCTCCAGCATGGCCCATGAGCTGAATAACCCCGTGGCCGGTATTCAGGCCCTTTTGCAGACCATGCCGATCCGAAAAGACAGAGAAGGCGTAAAGGACGAGGATATACAGGAAATGACGCAGGCTGTCCAACGTTGCTCTCAGATTATTCAGAAACTGTTGAAGGTGGACCCTTAAGACACCACAGCAGGCCCTCAAAAATCCTTGTTGTGAGACCCTTTTTTTGAGGGCAGGAGTTCCGACGACAACCCCAAAAAATCCCTGTTGTGGGGCTTTTTTTTGAGGGCAAATCCCGGCCATCAAAGGCCTGTCAAGTATAAATTTGGGTTTTTATAAAAAAGCTTGCCGGTCAGGTTTTGTTTTGTTATAAGGGTTGTGGTTATTGGTTTGGCAAAGCAATAAGGGGTTTTTTTATGTCATTTAAAGTGGGGGACCGGGCTGTTTATCCAGGGCATGGTTTGGGTCGCATCACGGCCATTGAGACTAGGGATATTATGGGGGCCAGGCAAAGATTTTACTCCATTTTGCTGGCCAGCTCTGATATGAAGATCATGGTCCCGGAAGGCCGGATGAAGTCCGTAGGCCTTCGCTCCATTATGACCCGTGCCACGGCGGCAGAGGTTTTGGGCATTTTGCAGGACAAAAAAGCCAAATACACGCTTGGGCGGGGGGGCAGGAATTGGAGCAAGAGGCAGAAGGAGTATTTGAGTATCGTCAAAAGTGGCGATATTGTGAAAATGGCTCAGGTGTTTCGAAGACTGCTGAATATAGAGGAGAGGAGAGGCTTGAGCTTTTATGAGAGAAAGCTCATGCTGAATATCTGCCGGATGCTGTTTGATGAAATAGCTATGGTTATACCCCTCAATGAGTTAAACAAAGCTTTTGATTTTCAGGGCCTTTTGGCCGAACTACAGCAATAAAAAGGGAGCCAGCACAACAACAAACCAAACTGGCTTTGAAAAGTCTGCCAATTTTGGGCTGTTTTCCCCCTACAGGGCAAATGTGAAACATGCATGTTCAAACAAGATCAGTATATCAGGAAAAGCCTGTGCGGACCCGGTTTGCCCCCAGCCCCACGGGTGGTCTTCATCCAGGCGGGGCCAGAACAGCCCTTATCAATTACCTGTTTGCCAAAAACCAAAAGGGCACTTTTGTTCTGAGGGTGGAGGACACAGACCAGGCACGGGGAAAAGAATCTTTTTTAAGACAACAGCTCGCAGAGTTGAGGTGGCTCAAGCTTTATTGGGATGAGGGGCCAGACCCTGAGACCCTAAAAGACAAAGGCCCTTATGGCCCTTATTGCCAGAGTGCCCGCCTTTCCCTTTACCAAAAATACGCAGAACAACTGATTCAGGAGGGAAAGGCCTTTTACTGCTTTTTAAGGGAAGAGGAACTCCAGGAGATCAAAAAAAAAGCCCTTCAACACAATCAGCCTCCCCACATCATCAGCCCCTACAGGGATGAACCTGCCAAAACAGGTCGGCTTAAGGTGGCACAGGGAGAAAAAGCGGTCATTCGTTTTAAAATTTTGAAAAACAAAAAAAAGTATCAGCTCCAGGATATAGTGAGGGGGGAAGTGTCTTTTCCCTCAGATATGGTGGGGGATTTTGTGCTTATGCGTTCTTCCGGCCTTCCGGTGTATAATTTTGCCTGTGCGGTGGATGATCATCTCATGCAGATATCCCATGTGTTTCGCTCTGAAGAGCATTTGCCCAACAGCCTCCGTCAAATGATGATTTTTGAGGCTTTTGACTGGCCCCTTCCCCTTTACGGGCATTTGTCCCTGATTTTGGGCGAAGACAAAAAAAAACTGAGTAAACGCAAAGGGGCCCTGTCCTGTGGGGAGTACCAAAAACATGGTTTTTTACCTTCCGCCCTGTTGAATTTTTTGGCTTTAATGGGCTGGAACCCCAAAACGGAAAGAGAAATATTCTCCCTTCCTGAACTGGAAAACCTATTTTCTTTAAAGGGCCTCAACCCCTCTCCTGGTGTTTTTGATCACAAAAAACTTTCCTGGTTTAACAGCTGTCACTTAAACAATCTCACAGAGGGACAAATGTTAAAAACCCTCACCCCTTTTTTGGAGCAGGAAAATCTCAAGCTCCCGGTGGATGAAAAATGGCGACAAAAAGCGGTGTTGGCTTTAAGGCCCTCTTTTTCCTCTGTGCGATCGGCAGTGGAGCTTTTTCGCCTTCTTTCAGAAGAGTTTTTTAACATGGACGAAAAAGCCCGGGCCCTTTGGGAATGGCCATTGACAGGGGCCGTGGTGAAGGCCTGGCAAAGCTTTTTGGAATCTTATCCGGAGCAGGAAATAAAGCCGGAGGATTTTTCCAAAGCCTTAAAAAATATTCAGCAAAAAACAGGGGCCAAAGGCCGGTTTTTGTTCATGCCTTTGAGGGGGGCTGTTTTGGGCCAGGCGGAAGGCCTGGAACTGAAACAGGTGGTGCCCCTTTTAAGCCGTTCTGTTTTATTGAAAAGAGCCGGCCTGTTTTTGAAAAGCCAGCCGTAACCGATGGCTTTATTATGAAAATGTCAAAGTCAAAAAATAAAAACCAAGCGGATCTGGTTCTTTTGCGACATGGGCAAAGCGAGTGGAACCGGCAAAATCTTTTTACAGGCTGGGTGGATGTGGACTTGAGTGAAGAGGGCAAAGAAGAGGCACAAAGGGCTGGCCGGCTTTTAAAAAAAAGCTTCATTTCTTTTGATGTGGCTTTTTGTTCTTTTTTGAAGAGGGCCATTCGCACTTTGTGGATTGTGCTGGACGAGATGGACAGAATGTGGATTCCGGTGCTCAAGTCCTGGCACCTGAATGAAAGGCATTATGGGGCTTTGACGGGCCTGAACAAAAAAGAGCTGACACAAAAATACGGAGAGGAGCAAGTGCGTCTTTGGCGAAGGGACTATCAAACCCGGCCGCCGGATATGGTGGAGCTATCGAACCTTTTAAAGCAAAAGCTCAAGCCTTCTGCCGATCTTTCCCAAGTACCGGCAGGGGAGTCTTTATCTCAAACACAGGAAAGGGTTTTGCCGTTTTGGGAATCCGATATTTTGCCGGCTTTGGACAAAGGAAAAACAGTTTTGGTGACAGCACATGGGAACAGCCTGAGGGCCTTGATAAAGCACCTGGAAAATATCAGTGACCAGGATATAATGCAAAGGGAAATACCCACAGCCACCCCTTTGGCTTACGCCCGCTCCGAAAATTCCTTTGTCCCCATTCCCATTCTTAAGGTATAAGGGGGGTCATGACAAAGCCCCATCGCCTTTATTCCATTGAGGATTTTGACCTGAGAGACAAAAAAGTTTTTGTCCGGACGGATTTTAATGTGCCTGTGTACGGCAGTAAAACAAAAGATCATATTCGTCTTCAGTCGGCCCTTCCCACCCTAAAACATGTGTTGGAAAACCGGGGCAAACTGATTGTGGCCAGCCACCGGGGACGTCCAGGCCAAAGTCGCGAACCGACAGGCAAAAGTCGCCAACCGACCAGCCAATGGCAGGACAGGCAAAGTTTGAGTTTGGAGCCTTTTGGTCCCTGGTTAAGCCAACAATTAAACTGCGAAGTCATATTTATAAAGGATTTGACCAAAGCCCCTTCTATAGTGCTTTCCTCCTTAAACGAAAAAAAAATCATTTTACTGGAAAATTTGCGTTTTTACCCGGAAGAGGAGAAGGGGGATGAGGCCTGGGCCTTGGCTCTGGCCCGGTCTTTGGATATTTACATCAATGAGGCTTTCAGTGTTTCACACCGAAACCATACCAGTATGACTTTACTGCCTCAGAGAGTGAAAAAAAGGGGTATGGGCTTTTCTCTCAAAAAAGAAATAGAGACCCTGGATTTTTTAAAGGAAAAATCCCCTTCCCCTTTCGCACTTTTGGCCGGTGGGGCCAAAGTGGGCGATAAAATCAAAACCCTCACCCGTTTAAGTGACAGAGTGGATGTTTTTCTCATTGGCGGTTTAATGGCCTATACTTTCTTAAAAACCCAGGGGAGGGAAACAGGCTCTGCCTTGATCCAGAGGGAAAGCCTGAAATCAGTGGCAGATTTTATGGAGCGACTCAGAATGAGGGGAAAAAAGCTTTTTTTGCCTGTGGATCATGTGGTGGTTCCGGCTGAACTGGCTTTAAACCAAACTGGCACGGAACAGGCAGACCCTGCCCCGAGGGTTCTGCCTTTTGAAAAAGGTGCCACCGGGGAGGTTTTTCCTTCCTGGAAAGGAGGGGCAGGCAAGGTGACAGAAGGGCCGGATGTGCCAAAGGGCTTTATCCCTTTGGATATTGGACCAAAGACTGTTCAGCATTTTTCCCTGGCATTAAAAGAGGCACGTTCTGTTTTTTGGAACGGGCCTATGGGGAAATTTGAAGACCCTTTGTTTGCCAAAGGCACTTTGGCCATGGGGCAGGCAGTAGCTGACTGTGATGAGGCTTTTCGGGCGGTGGGGGGAGGGGATTCCCTTTCCGCTGTTTCCAGCTTGAAAAACCAGGAGGATTTTGATTATATCTCCACAGGAGGGGGGGCGGGCCTTCAGTATTTGGCAGAAGGCCGGCTGACCGGTCTCCAAAGCCTTTTGATGAGAGCAAGCCCGGCCACTTCTTTGTAACTGAAGCCACAAAATCTATAGACAACCGGTTTGTTTTGCCTTATTATACTGATCTTGTTTGAAAATGCATGTTTCACATTTGCCTTGTGGGAGGAAAACAGCCCAAAAGTTGCACCTTTTTCAAAACCAGTTTGGTTTATCTCTGAAATGAAAAAAAACTTTTTGGCCATGTATTTATGAAAAAGGGGGAAACGGCATGGCATGGACTATAGAAAAAAGCACCAAAACTTATGGTGTGGATATATGGGGGGCGGACTTTTTCACTCTCAACAAAGAGGGGCATGTTGAGATCACCCCTCATGGGGCCAAAGGCCCGCACCTGGATTTGTCCAAAATCGTAACCGATTTGGGCAAACAAAACATAAGGCTTCCGGTGCTTATTCGGTTTCCGGACATCATCCATGCACAGATGAATAAGCTTGTGACCTGTTTTGACAAGGCCATTAAGGAATATGGCTATCAGGGCCGTTACCAGGGGGTGTTTCCTGTGAAAGTTAATCAGCAAAGTTATGTGATAAAAGACATTATCAGATATGGGGCCCCTCATAATTTTGGTTTGGAGGTGGGAAGCAAGCCGGAGCTATTGATTGCTCTTGCTTTGTTGGATTCGCCCGATCGGATTATTGTGGCCAATGGTTTTAAGGACGGGGAGTATATCCGGACAGCCCTTTTGTCTCTCAAGGCCGGCACCCGTATCTTTATTGTGGTGGAAAGGCTGGAGGAACTGAATATTATTTTGCAAATAGCTCAAGACTTAAAGGTCAAGCCTTTTATTGGGTTTCGGATTAAGCTGAACACGGAGGCACAAGGGAAGTGGGCGGAAAGCTCCGGCTCCCGATCCAAATTTGGCCTCACAGCCAGCGAGATGGTGCGTGCTCTAAAGATACTGAAAGAGAAATCAGCTTTGGACAACTTGAAGTTGCTTCATTTTCATATTGGTTCTCAAGTGCCTTCCATTCATCCCATTAAATCGGCTATCCGGGAATCGGCCCGCATCATGACGGAGCTTTACCGTTTTGGAGCAAGGGTGGAGTATATGGATGTGGGGGGTGGTTTGGGTGTGGACTATGATGGTTCGGGTTTGTCCCCCTCCTCCACCAATTACAGTGCACAGGAGTATGTGAACGACATCGTTTATCACTTGCAAAGTGTGTGTGATGAAAACAACTGCCCCCACCCTCATATTATTTCCGAATCGGGCCGTTTTTTGGTGGCACACAGCTCCCTTTTGGTTTTCAATGTGACGGGGGCCAATATCAGGGACTCTTGGCCGGAAGGGGAAAATCCACCTGAGCTGAACATAGAATCCGACACCCATGTTTTTGTAAAAGACCTGTATGATATTTACAAAGGGCTTGAGAAAAATCCTTACAGTGAGTCTTTTAATGATTTGGTGGAGAAAAAAAAAGACATTCATCAGCTTTTTATTTATGGGGTTTTGAGTTTAAAAGAGGTGGCTTTGGCAGAGAATATTTATCGTCTTTCGGCAGGTCGTTTAAAAAAGCTTACGGAGGGAAAAGAGGATTATGAGGAAATTTTTCAGGCTTTGACAGATGAGTTGTCGGATATTTATTTTTCCAACTTTTCGGTTTTTCAGAGTTTGCCGGACTCATGGGCTTTGAATTACATGTTTCCCATTATGCCCATCCATCGGCTGAATGAAGAGCCTCTGCGGCGGGCGAGCCTGGCCGATCTCACCTGTGATTCGGATGGCCGGGTGGCTGATTTTATGAACTATCGCTTATGGAAGAGGGAAAAGCATATTCCAGTGCACACTCTTAAAAAGGGCCACCCTTATTATATGGCGGTTTTTTTGACAGGGGCTTATCAGGAGATATTGGGGGACATGCACAATCTGTTTGGGGACACGGACGCCATTCATGTGTCCATCAGCCGGAACGGCAATTACTCTGTGGATCATTATATGGAGGGGGATTCCATATACAGTATGTTAAAGTATGTGGGTTATCACAAAAGAGATTTAATGGAGCGGATTCATCAAAAGACGGAGCAGGCCGTTTTGAATGGCCGGCTTTCGCGGTCAGAAGCGGGTCGTTTGCTGAAAAACTTCACCCAGGCCCTGTCTGACTACACTTACTTAAAGGGGGCCCTCTGATGTTCCACCTTTTTCAAAACCAGTTTGGTTTAAAAAAACACAAAACATGGATTATATACCTCAGCCTGGTGGTCCTGACTGTGGCTTTTGCTTTTTATGAATACCAAAAAGCACAAACAGAGGAAAAAACCAAAACAAAGCAAGGCCGGATTTTTCCGGATTTGGAGCTGAGTGCGGTCCGGGGATTCTCTCTTTCCGATGAAAAAGAGAACAAAACAATTGTGGTGTCCCGGAAAGCAGGGGAGTGGAAACTGGAACAACCGGTAGCGGATACAGCCAACCAAAATACAGTGTCGGACTGGCTTAAAAGCCTGTTGGAGGAACAGGTCCAGCTGATAAAAAAAGAAGAGGTGGATTGGGCAGAATACGGGCTGGATAAAAACACCAAAAAAGTGGAAATAAACCAAACTGGTTTTGAAAAAGGTGCCGCTTCTGGGCAGTTTTCCTCCCAAAAGGCAAATGTGAAACATGCATTTTCAAACAAGATCAGTATAAGTACCAAAGATGACAAAAAATGGTCCTTTCGTATCAGCCATTACAGTGCTTTTGACGGAAGTTTTTATATAAAAAGAGAAAATACATTACTGCTGGGAAGCACCACATGGGCCAGCTTAAGCAATAAAACCGGGGAGGATTTCAGAAGCTATAATATTGTGAACGAAACTTCACACCCCTCTTTCATAAAATACAGGTCCAAAAACTTTTCCGCTCATTTCAAATGGGAGGGGGGGGACTGGCAATGGACTGAAAAAACAACATCACCAAAACCGGATATTGACAGTGACAACCCCCAAACAACATCACCACAACTGGAAACTGACAGTGATGCCCCTCAAACAACAACCTCAACAGACAATAGTCGCCAACCGACAGACAATAGTCGCAAACCGACAGACAATAGTCGCAAACCAACAGACAAAAGTCTTTTTCCTCTTTCCTCTTCTGAGCTGGAATCCCATTGGGCTGATTTTAAAAATATTCAACTGGAAAAAGACACTTATCCCAATACAAAAAAATGGAGACAAAAATTAAAACTAAACCGGCCAGAGGTGGAATTTGAAATTGGATTTCCAGACAAGCCTGTTTTACAGGTCAAAATCAGCCCAGAAAGTCGCAAACCGAGTCGCAAACCGACAGACAATAGTCGCAAACCGACAGACAATAGTCGCAAACCGACCGGCAATAGTCGCGAACCGGCAGACAAAGGTCGCGAACCAACCAGCAATAGTCGCCAACCGACAGACAATAGCCACAAACCGACCAGCCAGTTTTATGTGCACCTTTCCAACAGGGATTATATTTTTGGCTTAAGCAAAGCCAACCGGGACAAAATTCTTTTGACAGAACAAAAAATCAGGGACCACCACTATCCTTTTCAGTTTGAAAAAGACAAAGTGGCTTTTATGGATATAACAGGTTATGATCTGAATGTGCACCTGCAAAAAAAACAGGGGCAGTGGAGCCGGATAACAAAAGAGATCCAAAAAAAACCGGGGCCCGACTCTTCTGATGAAAAAAAGAAGGATAAAACCAGTGTTGACAGTCAAAACAAAAACCAAAAACCATCCAAAAAATCAGCCACAAAAGAGCTTGCAGAAGAAAATCAACAACCAAATCAGGAATCAGTAAAAAAAGTGCTGGATCAGATCAGTCGGCTTTCAGCTGAAGAGTATTTTGACAAAACCCAGGCTTTTGAAAAAAAAGCTCATATTGTTTTAAAAAACAAAGACAAAAAAGAGCTGTTGCATTTGCAATTCAACTGGCTCCCTGAAGAAATACAAACAAAAGGCCCATCAGAAAAGAAACAAAAAAACAAGCCCATTAAAGACAAAGAGAAAAAGAAAGTGCTGGTTAAAAGCAATAAGGGGCATGAAATCATGAGTTTACCATTAAAAAGTGTTCAGGCCCTGTTCCCTCCCTCTTTTAAAGGTATAAAATAGCCGGCTCAACCAAGCTTTGGTTTACCAAGGTTGGTAAGAGCTTTTTTTCAAAGTCAGTATGGCTGTGACATGAAACAAAAGCAAGCCCAAAAGGGATATACACAGGGCCAGATAAACAGGCACATCGGAGACACCCAGCACACCATAACGGACCCCATTTACAAAATACAAAAGAGGGTTAAACCAGGACACTTTAACCCAAAAAGGACTTAAATTGTTGAGAGAGAAAAACACCCCACCAAGAGAGATAAGAGGCACAATAATAAAACCGCCAATGGCACTCACATGATCAAAACTTTTGGCGTAAAAAGCCACGGCTATGCCCAATTTTGTAAAAGCCAGCCCCCCAATAGAGCAAAACAGCAAAAGATGAAAAGGATGGGCCGGCCAAAGAAAAGCAGACTCATGGTAGTAATAAAACAACTCTCCTGTCAAAAATACAATCAGCCCCACAAACAAACCCCGGCAAAGCCCACCGAAAGAAACAGCCCATATAATCTGCTGAACTGTTAAAGGCGAGGCTTTTAAATCCATAATGTCCTTTCCAAATTTCATGCCTAAAAAGGAACTGGAGCTGTTTTGATAGCTGTTGTTCATGCACACCATCATAACCAGCCCCGGTATCAAAAATTCCAGATAGGAAAAATCCTCCAAAGCACGAATGTCCCGCCCCAGGCTGACACCAAAAACCAGCAGATAAATGAAGGAATTAACCACCGGAATAAAGACAGTCTGTGCCAATACCTTGGAAAATCGCTGAATTTCACGAAAGAACAATGTCAAAAAGGGGACCCACACCAACTCCTGCCCCAAATCATGTTTTTTCATGTCCACTCCTTCAGCAAAATATATTTAAAGGCCTCCTCCAAAGTGCCTTCCCGTATTTTTATATCCACCATATCCTGGTTGGGCCAATTCAACTCAGACAAAAAAGCACCTGTTTCGGTGGAGTAGGGGACACGAAACTCATAAGTCCGGCCTTCCTGTTTTACAAGGGCAGGATGGCTCAGCTCCTTTTTTTTCTTTAAGGTGATGGTGATGTGACGGGAGGTGAGCTTTTGAATGAGATTTTTTGTTTTTCCCTGTTGTTGAATTTGCCCTCTGTGGATAATGGCCACCCGGTCACACAGTTTTTCCGCCTCCTCCAAATAATGGGTGGTGAACAGGATGGCCACCCCTGAGTCCTTCAGGGAACGCACCTGCCGGTATATGGAATCTCTCAATTTCACATCCACCCCGGAGGTGGGTTCATCCAGCAGGAGCAGGCAGGGGGAATGCACAAGAGCTTTTGCTATCATGAGCCTTCGTTTCATGCCTCCGCTCAACTGGCGGACAATTTTATGTCTGTGCTCCCACAGATCCAGCTGTTTCAAAAGAGCCTGGATTTTGGCCTGATTTTTCCACAAACCATAGTAACCGGAGTGAAACCGCATGATTTCTGCCACATTAAAATAACCATGCGTCACCACTTCCTGATGAACCACCCCCGTTTGAGCTTTGGCCATCCCTTCATGGTGGTTTATGTCCAGGCCGTTTATGAAAATCCTGCCCGCGGTGGGTTTTTCCAATGTGATAATGGAGGATATAATGGAGGTTTTGCCAGCCCCATTAGGCCCCAGCAGGCCAAATATCTCCCCCGCCCGCACCTCAAAGGACACCCCCTTCACTGCCTGAACAGAACCATAATTTTTGATTAGTTCCTCTATTTTTAAAACGGTTTTTTGTGTATTTTGTGGTTCCATAAAAATATTTCCAAACAGGGTTGACTTTGAATATTAAAATAAATATCATTCATTGCACTGAAATTGTTCTGACAGGCCTTGCCCTTGAATGCTGTTTTTTCAGGTCCAGGGCCTTTTGGCCAAGCTTTTACCAATGCAGTGAGATAAGCCAAAAAAGTAACATTATGACAGGGAAGTTTCAAGAGTAACAGGAAAAATTTTTATAAGGAAAGAAAAATGGCCTCTCCAAAAAGTCGAATCAGTCGCTCCCGGCGGGGCATGAGGCGGGCCCACAGTGCCTTAAAACCCCCTCAGGCCAGCCTTTGTGCCAACTGTGGGGCACCCAAACGTTCCCATTGCCTGTGTCTCTCATGTGGGTGGTATAAGGGCCGGCAGGTGGTTTTGTTTCGAGATGAAACGGGCTGATGGGGTGGTTCCGATCAGAGGCAAGGATATCGTCAGGCCACCCGCGTTTCGCGGGCTGATGAGCGAAGTGTCTCGACTGGAGAGATGTGTCTCGTCCTGTCCATCCCCTTTTCGAGCTTTTGGTTTTACACTGTGGATATTTCCTTTTGTGTGGCTGGCGAAAGCCCCATTCGTTTGAACATTTGTTGATCTTGTGACAGCTCCGGATTATCCGCGGTCAGGAGTTTGTCCCCAATAAAAACCGAGTTGGCCCCGGCAAAAAAACAAAGAAACTGATCGGACTCAGACATGCCCTGCCGGCCGGCACTCAGCCGTATCATGGCACGAGGCATAATCAGGCGGGCCGTGGCTATAACCCGGACCACCTCCAAAGCCGGGACCGGCTTTTGCCCCGCCAGCGGAGTCCCTGAAATGGGAATGAGTTTGTTAATGGTGACACTTTCCGGCTCCAACAGAGCCAACTGGTGCAAAAACTCAATTCTGTCCTGATGGCTTTCCCCCATGCCCAAAATACCCCCTGTGCAGACAGTGATACCCGCTTTTCGGACATTCCAAACAGTTTTAATCCGATCTTCGTATTTTCTGGTGGTGATAATGTTGGGGTAAAAGTTTTTGGAGCAGTCTATGTTGTGATTATAAGCATAAAGCCCTGCCTTTTTGAGCCTTTTTGCCTGAGGCAAAGTGAGCATGCCCAAGGTGCAACAGACCTCCATATTCAGCTCCCGGACGGCAGAAACCATTTCCAGCACCCTGTCAAACAAAGGGCCATCCCGCACCTCCCGCCAAGCAGAACCCATGCAAAACCGGGTGGCCCCCTTTTTTTGGGCTTTTTTGGCAGAACTTGTCACTTGGCTTAAGTCCATAAGCTTTTCTTTTTTAAGCCCTGTTTGATGATGGGCCGACTGGGGGCAGTAGGCACAATTTTCCGGGCATCCTCCTGTTTTAATGGAGAGAAGCATGCTGGTCTGTATTTTTTGAGGATGAAAATGTTTCCGGTGTGCCTGATGTGCTTTATAAAGAAGATCCATTATGGGTGAATGGTAGATTTTTTGGACCTTTTCCAAAGAAGGGGAGGGGAGTTTTTTTTTCATATTTATGTTCCCACTGTCAGACCATTATTTATACGAACCTGAAAAAGTGTATTTTCTTAAGCTCCACAGGCAAAAGGGACGCTTGTTCGGGACGGAATACCTTGGACCCTCACCGCGTCCCTTTTGCCCTTAAGAAAATACACTTTTTCAGGGGCAGTTATTTATGGTTCCATAATTCTGTAAACCGTGTCAAGAGCTTTTTTCTTAAAAATCCCCGATAAGTTATATTATGTTACACAAAATATATTGTGAAAGCCAAGAGACCTGATGGGCACTGATTTTGGTGTTTGACGCGGTCCAGCAGAGAGGCTTTTTTGGGCCAGCAGGTGACTTTTGGGCTGTTTTTGAGCCTTTTTTCAGGATTTTTTATGTTGTTAAAATATTACAAAAAAATGTTGCAGTTCAAAAAAGCTGTGGTATAATATGCCCATTATGGAACAGTTTTTAACCTTAATGGCCCAAAACAGTGCAGACATCACTTTGATTGTTGTCTTCGCCATTTATATTTTCATGGACCGCCAGCTCCTTAAAAAGGACCTGAATCATATCAAGGCCCTCCTTTCGAACCATATCACAGGGACAGGCGAAAAGATAAACCAGACCAATATCAGAATCAGTGAGCAAAAAGCAGATTTTAACAAAAAATTTGACGAGCAAAGAACAGACTTCAACCAGAAGTTCGATGAGCAAAACAAAAAATTTGATGAGCAAAGGACAGACTTCAACCAGAAGTTCGATGAGCAAAACAAGAAAATTGATGAGCAAAGGACAGACTTCAACCAAAAGTTCGATGAGCAAAGAACAGATTTTAACAAAAAATTTGACGAGCAAAGAACAGACTTTAACAAGAAATTTGGTGAGCAGGACAAGAAATTTGATGAGCAAAAGTCAGACTTTAACAGGCAAATTGACCAGATAAACAAGCAACTGAACAGAATCGAGCACAAGCTGGACCAGGCTGTAAACAAATAACCAGGCCATTCCTTGAGCTTAAGTCCTTGGCATTATTTTTCATTGTGCTTAATATATCCAAAAGTGGCCCCCAAGGTCCTGAGAGCTGTGTTTTGTGTTTCTGGTTCAGAAGGCTCATGACAGCCTGCAGGGAAATCGATGATTTATCTGATTGTGGGCCACCGGGGAGTGGGAAAAACACTGTGGCTGAAAAAACTGCAAAAATGGTTCACCAACTCCCTGCCCGACAATAAAAACAATCAATACCTTTTTTTGGACCTGGACCAGGAAATAGAAAAAAAAGGCCACATGGTGGCCTGCAAAACTTTGGACCCAAAGCTCCCCTGCCCCGTCCCCACCAATGGCCACAAAGTGGTGGGCAGTTTTTTTGACAATCAAAAAAGCCAAAAAGTTTTTCGCCGTCTGGAACACACTGTTTTGACAGCTCTTATCAATAAATACAAATCAAAAAAAACTGTGGTTTTTATAGCCCTTGGAGCAGGTTTTGACTGGAAAAGCTTTAAATTTCCACAACCAAAGCCCCAGACAAAATCACAAAAAAAAGGAGTTACTTCCAGTCGCCACCAGGAGCTTTGCCACATTATCCATCTCATAAGGGAAACATCTGCCCTGGGTCGTGTGTTTTTGGACCGCCCCCGCCTCGATAAAAATAAAAGCCCTTATGAGGAATATATGTCCCTTTATCCCCAAAGAGAAAACAGCTACCAGCAAATAAAAACAGAAAGCTTTGTCCTCCCGGAACATGATTTTAACTTATTTTCTGCAGAGACCCTGTTTTTTACCCACTTGCTGTCCAATAAAGACAAAAAAAGACAGGCAAAGCCTTTATACTGCTCTTGTCCTTTGGGAAACTTTGTTGTCACTTTGAACAAACAAAGCCTGCCCGCCCGCATGGACCAATGGCCGGCTTTTATTCAAAAAAGACTGAAGTGGGATGGATGTTTTTTTGAACTGAGAGACGATCAGTTAAATAACAAAGAGTTGGAATATTTATTAAGTATTATCCCCAACTATAGAATATTGCTTGCTTTTCGTTCTGTAAAAAATCAAATTTTCAATCAGAGGATCGTGCAAAATCAGAAAGTGCCAAGCGTGAAGAAGAAAAACATTGAGAAAAAAAACAGCTCTGCCTCCTCCATGGATCGTTCCGTGGGGGCAGGCACTGTGGGCAAATATGACTGGCCTTTGGAACAGGGCATGCCCTGCCCTCTTTTTGCTTTTCCACCTGTTTTATCCCTGCATGCCAGAAAAAAAGAGGAAAGCTTTAAATCACTTTGCCAAAAGCTTGTCAAACACAAAGCGGGCCATTTTAAACTGGCTGTGCCGGTGAAAAATTTTTCAGAGCTTATGGAAGGGCACCTGTGGTTTTTAAAAGACCCTCAAAACCGATCTTTTTTGCCTGTATCAGAGCTTTTGTCAGAACCCATATCAGAATCCATGCCAGAACCTCCAAAAAAAGCGGGCCAAAAAAGCACCGGGCAGAGGCCCATGCCAGGCCGGTGGAGATGGTACAGGCAAATTTTTGGGCCTTACATGAAGCTGAATTTTATCCGTGAGGGGCCTTCCAAAGTGGCCGATCAGCCTTTTTTATACGAGTATTTGATTTCTCTTAAAATGGCACTCCCCAAGCCCCTGTTTTCAGCTGTTTTGGGGGATCCGGTGGCTTTTTCTGCCAGCCCGGCCTTTCACAGGGCTTTTTTTGAAAAGCAGGGCATGGTGTTTGTTAAAATCCCCATGAAAGAAGAAGAAATGACAAAAAAAAATCTGAATATTTTGCAAAAAATGGGCATGGGCTTTTCTGCCGTCACCTCCCCTTTAAAGAAAAAAGCCTTTAAGATGTGTGATATAACAGACTCCCCTGCCCGTTCTTTAAAATCCGTAAACACATTGATATGGAAAAAAGGAGAATGCTTTGGTGGCAACACCGATCATCATGGATTTAAAAATTTTTTTGAAGAAGCGAAAGTCAAACACGCCCTCCGGCCTGAAAGTATGGTCGTGTGGGGGGGAGGTGGGGTTTTGCCTCTGTTAAAAAAAGAACTGCCTCATGCTGAGTTTTATTCTGCCCGAACAGGGAAAAAACACATTCAGGTTCAAACAAATATCAGAACAAATCAGAAAAATCTTTCAAAAAGAGACCGGCAAAAAACCGGGATAGATCCAGACACAGTAATATGGGCGGTGGGCCGATCGCGAATGCCTTTTTGTCAGTTTCCGCCCCGTTCCTGGCACCCCAAGTGGGTTTTGGACTTAAACTATACGGAGGATTCCCCAGGGAAGGAATATGCTCTTCTCTGTCAGGCCAAATATATATCCGGGAAAACCATGTTTGAATATCAGGCCCGTAGACAACAAAGTCTGTTTTCAAGGCTTACAAAGTCCTCACAAGGCGAAAGCCAACATGGATGTTACTGAAGTCCGGATGAAACACGAGACGATCCGCGGAACGCAAGGATTGCACATTGCCGCCGAAACCGCCATCGCACATAACGCACTCATCGCTTTTGACTAAGGCCTGGCCCCCCAAATTCATCCAACCAATATTCAAGCAAAAGACCAGTATAAAGGCTGGACTTTTTGATCATCAGGAGCTATAAGTAATCGGGTGTGAAAAAAAAACCTGTGGAGTTAAAAAAATACACTTTTTCAAGGGCCGTTCAGCATGGGTGCTCATACTTTTGGAACTCATTTTCAGGTCCTGACCTTTGGGGAAAGCCACGGCCCGGCCATGGGGGCTGTGATCGAAGGTTGCCCCGCAGGGGTGGCTTTTTCCCATGAACTGATTTTGGAGAAAATGCGACGTCGGCGGCCCGGGTATTTTCCATGGGTTTCCAGCAGAAAAGAGGCAGACAAGCCGGAGCTTTTAAGTGGTGTTTTTGAAGGCCGGACACTTAACACACCCATAGCTTTTCTGATAAGAAACCAGGACACCAAGCCCCAGGACTATCAAAATATAAAAACAACACCCCGCCCTGGCCATGCAGATGATCTGTGGAAAGAAAAATTTGGCCATGCGGATCATCGTGGCGGGGGCCGGGCCTCAGGGCGGGAGACCACAGGCCGGGTTGTGGGGGGAGCTGTGGCAGAAATGTTTTTGACACAACTATATCCCCAACTGAATGTCCAGGCCCTCCCCACCCACATTGGCCCCTTTGTCAGAAAAGACAAGCCACCTGATAACAGCAGGCCAACCGTCCAAGAGGGCACTCGATCAAAACTCAAGGAAAATTCTGTTTCTTTGGCTGAGGACTGGTTTGGTGCTGAAACCAAAAAAGTGGAAAACTTTTTAATTCAGAAAAAAAAAGAGGGCTTGAGCTATGGCGGAATAATGGAGCTTTACATTAAAAATCCACCCAAGGGCCTGGGACAGCCGGTTTTTCGAAAACTAAAGTCCGACCTCTCTTCGGCTTTTATGAGCATAGGGGCCTGTTACGCGGTCTCCCTGGGAGGCAAAGACGATATACACAGCGTAGAGGGAAGCCTTTTGCATGGCCAA
Organism: Bdellovibrionales bacterium; assembly: GCA_965242635.1. Taxonomy (GTDB): domain Bacteria; phylum Bdellovibrionota; class Bdellovibrionia; order Bdellovibrionales; family UBA1609; genus JANQSP01. Next base: position 319,647 of record OZ251471.1, read on the forward strand.
AACAAGCCTCTTGTATACGGTGGGATCCGGGGAGGCATATCCACAGGAGAGGATATTGTGTTTCAGTTGAAGTTCAAGCCACCGGCCTCTGTGCTGAATGTGGCCAAAAAAGGCCGGCATGATCCTTGTTTGGTGCCCCGTGCTTTGGTGGTGGCTGAAGCCATGGCCTGGCTCACCATAGCCGATCATGTTTTATGGATGAGAAAAGATCACCTTTGATTTGAAAATGCATGTTTCACATTTGCCTTGTGGGAGGAAAACAGCCCAAAAGCGGCACCCTTTTCAAAAGGCAGACCCCTCGGGGCAGGTTCTGCCTGCCCCGTGCCAGTTTGGTTTAAAAGGGAAAGGCCAAGCCCACCTTGACACCAAAGTAATAAGGCTTGAACTCTTTGGAATTGGGCTGGACCGCCTGAAGAGAGATCAACACAGGATTTATCCAGTTCATATCCACCTGAACAGGCACATAAAAACCTTTAAAATGAAAGTCCAGCCCCACAGCCCCGGTCAAAGCTCCATGAAAGCTTTTAAAGCTCCTTTTGTCCAGGCCCAAATCCCTTGTCTTGTCCACAAAGGGCCAAAATAAAAAGCCCCCTCCCCCAAGCCAAGGTTGAAACATGCTATTTTTTAGAAACACCACCCTCGCCAGAGCACCCCCGGCCGGGTAATGCAGGACGAGGCCAGGACGTTGCCCGGAGTTTTTGAGCCTGAGTTGCTGATAACCCAAAAGAACCCGAACACCCGGTTCGGCTATCACACCATCCATGAAGGAGAAATCCAGCATAAAAACCCCCTGAAAACTGATACCGGAAACAGCTGGTTGGTTGGGATTCAGTTGGACACGATTTAAGTGAGGGCCGGCAATAAAGCCAAAACCGGAGGAGGAATTGGCTTTTTCCACAAACCGGGAACGGCGGGGGGAGGAATATATCTCAGAACGTCTCATGCGTTCCTCTTCCACCACACCATCTTCCACACTGGCCAAAAAACGGCTACTGTCCTGAGCAGAAGGCTCCAAAATCCAATTGGGCCCCATTTTGCCTTTCAACAGCAAAGCGATGGCTTTGCCTCTTTTGATCTTTTTGATCTGTAAAAGGCCCAGTGCTTTGCCATAAAGGTTGAGGGCGGAAAAAGTGTCCCCCTTTTTCGCCTGCACCCCTTCCAGGTCCACAAGAGCCTTCCGGCCTTTGATTTTTAAGATCAAGGCCGAAGACGCTGGAAACACAGGCAAAAAGAAAAGAGCAAAAAACAAACAAAAACTTTTTTTCATCCCTGAACCCCCAAAGGGGGTGGCAAGACGGAGTGCGTATTTCACCCATCAACCCCCAAAGGCCCTTCCTTGGTGTGGTTACTGATATAAGGCCTTTATTCTATACGGTTTTTCCTTTTTGGACAAAAAATTATGCCGAATTCCCCTGTTCTATGGGGATTTTTATGAAAAATCAGGACCAAAGCAGGGGAACAGTGTCCCAAAAAAAGCCCTTTCCCAGGTCCCAATATTCCGGGTTGAAATTCTCTCACCAAACAGGTTATAGTCACCAAAACCCCCATCTGTGGCTGTGGGTCAGGGGAAAATAAGGGTTTTCCACCTGTGCCGGGCCTGACTTCAAGAGGCTGAAAATGATCAATCGTAAAAACACAAAAACCCGGTTTGTGTGCCGTCAATGCGGAGGGGAAAGCCTTAAATGGCAGGGGCAGTGCCCCCATTGCCGGGAATGGAATTCCCTTATAGAGGAAAAAACAAGCTCCAAAAAAACACCCCTGAAACCCCAACAACAGCCCATGTTGTTAAATGAACAAAAGTTTCATGCCACGGACAGAAAGTCCACGGGCTTAAAAGAGATGGACCGGGTGTTGGGTGGAGGTTTGGTCCCCGGCTCTTATATTTTGCTGGGCGGGGCCCCCGGCATGGGGAAAAGCACTTTGCTTTTGCAGATGGCCGAAGGGCTTTCTCAACAGGGATCAAAGGTTTTTTATGTTTCTGCAGAGGAAAGTTTACAGCAAACCAGCTTAAGGGCCAAACGGCTGAACATCAATGGAAAAGATTCTATTTTTATCCTCAACGAAACCTCTTTGGAAAACATTTTTCATCAGGCGGAAAAACTCAAGCCCTCTGTGTTGGTTGTGGACTCCATCCAGACTATATATGCCGGGGATATGGTGAGCACACCCGGTTCCCTTTCGCAGGTCAGGGAGTGTGCCGGCCAAATTATGAACTGGGCCAAAAACACCGGCACAGCCGTGTTCGTGATAGGGCATGTCACCAAGGATGGTCAGGTGGCTGGTCCCCGTTTGCTGGAACACCTGGTGGATACAGTCCTTTCTTTTGAGGGCGACCCCCATTATCCTTTTCGCCTGCTCAGGGCTTTGAAAAACCGCTTTGGTGCTGTCAATGAGCTGGGTGTTTTTCAGATGTCCACTGAGGGTTTGAAGGAAGTGCCCAACCCTTCGGAGCTTTTTTTGGGTGATGACAGCCAAACAAGGGAAAAGCAGGACCAGGTGATGGGGTCTGTGGTTTTTACCGCTATGGAGGGGGCACGCCCTCTGCTGTGTGAGATACAGGCCCTCACCTTGAAGAGCTGGCTCTCCATGCCCCGCCGGACCGCCCTCGGCCTGGATATAAACCGCCTGCACATGATTACTGCTGTCCTGGATCGTTACTTAAAACTGAACCTCTCGCAATGCGATATTTTTTTGAACCTGACAGGGGGCTTGAGAATCACAGAACCGGCGGCCGACCTGGCCATAGCCCAGGCCCTTATCTCCTCCAAAAAGCAAAAGTCCATAAGTCGTAAAAGCTGTTTTTTTGGGGAGTTGGGCCTGACGGGGGAGGTTCGTGCCTGCACCCATCCTGTGGAAAGAATAAAATCCGCCCAAAAACTGGGCTTTAAAAACATTTATCTCCCTCAGGGGAACAAAAAACATATTGAAAGTGATATGAAGGATCTGTGTTATGTGGCCTCCATCCATGATCTTCTTTAAAAAAGTAAATAATTTTAATAATTTACAAATTTTTCTTAAAGTATTTTCTTGGATTTTCATGAGGAGGCAAAAAAGAAACGCAAATAACCCGTTTTATCCACCAAAGAGCTTTGACCACAAAGAATACACCCATGAACACACAGAAGCAAACCAAGGAAAATTATCCTTAAACCATTTCATTTTACTTCTCTTTTTTTGCCCAGGCTTGGGTCTATTATTGATAATCTCCTGTAGGGATTTCAAATTCTTAATATACTCCCCCGCCCACAGTTGGCCAGGAATCCCCTCAACCTTTCCAAGAATCTTAAAGGCTTTTAACATTCCTTGATCAAGTTCCTTGTAGAGATCAATCCCTCTTTGTTCTTCTTCCGTCACTTCTTTTGATTCATTTCCCATGTTTCACTTCTTTTAATCACAAGTCCTTTTAGAGCTTGCAGATTCTGAATTTTTAACTTGTCCTCACGCCCATTTGGACGATTGGCCTTTATTCTCATTATCTCTCTATCCACTTCTTCTTTTGTCAATCTTTTTTGAGTTTCCATTGTTTCCCCCTTTTTTAAGTTTCCTTTCTTTATCCTTTTTTCCCACTTTAAAAAAAGTCAAGCTTTTTTTTAATACACCACATCATTTTACCCTATAAAAGCTTATTGAAAGCAAAGACCGGACAGAACACAATAGCCAGAATAATAAGACTTTTCATAATATCCTCCTCTGTTGTTTTAGTAAAAGTATACTCTTTTTATCGAGCCTTTCCCTAAAAAAATGAAGTTTTTTTGTATTTGTCTCAAAATGAGACGCTAATCGTCAGAAATTAGACTTATGGCCAGGAAATAACAAAGAACCCCCCCCCGTTTCCGGGTATGGTGTTCTGATCGGAGGAATCAAGCTCGTCCTGCCACCCGCTTTGCGAGCTACGGCCAAGATGTTTCGACCAGAGAAGTCAAGCTCGTCCTGCCACCCGCTTTGCGGGTTGCTGGAGGAGGGCTTTCATAAAAAGCTCCCCCGCCCTGTAAGAGCTTCTGACCAGAGGGCCACTGGCCACATAAAGAAAACCAGCTGAAAGGGCGTACTCCTTCCATTCCTCAAACTTTTGAGGTGTAACATACTCCACCACCGGCAAGTGTCTTTTTTGGGGCCTGAGATACTGGCCAAAAGTCACAATATCACAACCCACCAAACGCAAGTCCCTTAGAGTCTGCTGAATTTCCTCTTCCTTTTCCCCCAAGCCCAACATCAAAGAGCTTTTGGTGTAAACACCTGTCTCTTTTTTGGCTATTTCCAAAACTTTTAAGGATTGCCGATAATTTGCTCTTGGGTCACGCACCTTGGGGGTCAGCGATTCCACCGTCTCTATATTATGGGCAAACACATCCGGGCGGGCCGATAAAATCGCCTGAACACATTCTTTTCGCCCTTTAAAGTCCGGTGTCAAAACCTCCACCAAAAGCTCTGGGGATTTTTCTTTTAAATGACGAATGGTTTGGGCAAAATGCCCCGCTCCCTCATCCGGCAGATCATCCCGATCCACAGAAGTCAAAACCACATAAGTCAAGCCCATCTGAGATATGGCTTTGGCCACTTTGGCCGGTTCTTCTTTGTCCAGCCAGCCTTTGGGGTTGCCTGTTTTCACATTGCAAAACCGGCACCCGCGGGTGCAAACATCCCCCATAAGCATAATGGTGGCTGTGCCCCCACCCCAGCACTCCCCCATGTTGGGGCAAGCGGCCGACTGGCACACTGTAGCCAGATTGAGAGACTTCATCAACCGGCGAATTTGCAGATACTGTTCCCCGGAAGGCAAAGGGGCCTTTAACCATGTTGGTTTCATTTTGGTTTCCTTAAGACCAAAATATGGTCTTCATTTATACGCTCTTTCCTTGGCACTTTGATAAAATGATTGATAATTTTGGATACAAAATTAAGCTCCACCCCATAACTTAGTGAAGGTGCCACCTCAGCCAAGTATCGCCAATTCTCGAAGATACGGCCACGAATCGAATTGGATCCAACCACAATAATATATCGCCCACCCGGACGCAACACACGATACACTTCCCGCATATTTGTCACCATGTCCAAAAGATATTTGGAGGCAATAAAAGCCCGACGCCTGTCTACCCTGTAGATGGACTTAATAACTTTGTCAGCCGATCGAATACCTGTTTTATGAAGATGGGCATATTCATGTGCCTGAACCACTTCCGTTCCCACATGGGCCCGCTTCAAATCGCGTAAAGAACCGTTGGCAAAACCCAGCCAATACATTTCCAGCTGATGTGTTCTCGGATAATCCACCGCGTTCACATAAGGGGGTGAAGTCACAGCCAAAGCAAAAGTTTTATCATCATATCGTGCCAGATTTCCTGCAGAACAATCCTCAGGGATTTCCACCTTTGCTGACTTTTCAGCCACATCGGACAGCTCTGCCATGCCGATGACAGCCTTGGCCAGTCGCTTTCGAAAAAGATGAATAGGGTAGCCTTTGGGAACACATTTATTGAGTTTTTTTCGAATGACAGTGCGGGTGCAATTGTTGTCGGCTTGCGAAGAGGCACGAATAATACTGGAAAAACATACCAATAAGAAATTCCGGACCTCCCTTTGCCATCTCATCTGATCAATGCCTGCTTTGATATAAGCCAGCTCCCTTAAAACCACCCTACTGAACCAATTATCACGATAGGGAAAGACAGGCAAAGCCACCTTTGCCGAAGGTGAATAGGCCTTGAGATACTTGTCCATTCGCAACACGGCTGATTGTCCGGATTTGACTTTAATGGGGGTGGTTTTGACCTGGGCCAAAAAACGAGAGAAAGGATCAATATCCACGCCCACACTATCCCTCCCTAACAACATGGCCTCCAGATTAGTCGTTCCACTGCCCATAAAAGGGTCCAACACTCTGTCACCAAGTTCACTGTATCTTTGGATAAGCCATCGCGGAAGCTCTGGGAAAAATTTGGCCGGGTATTTGTGTATCCCATGCGTCCAAAGTCCCTGATCTTTGCTGATAAAGAGAAACGAATCCCCATTTTGCACCGGCAGATCAGGAGGAATATTACCCACAATCTTCCGCTCGCTTTTTTGTGCCGATCGCTCCACCCACGGCCCACAATCCAGCATTGGACCATGTTCAGACATCTTTATAACCTTCCTGTATTTTTGCTTATAAGTCTCACTGTGCAGACCACCCGCAAAGCCCTTCCCGCGACAGGCCGTAAATAAGGCTCCCCGCGGGAAGGATTTTAAAGAATTCAACAGAACCTGTGAGCTTCATTCTGGTTTTGCGGAATCAGCTTCTGCTTTATCGGCAGAGGACGACTCGTCGGCTTTTTTGGCTGATTCTTCGCCTTTGGCCTCAGCACTTTCTGCCGGGGCTGTTTCCTGGCCTCTGGCTTTGGCCAGGTGCCGGTCAATAATTTCCTTAAACTTGGGAAACCGCAAATAGCCAGGCACACTGACCCCGCCCACCAAAAAGCCGGGGGTTCCGGAAAAGCCAAACCTGTTCGCTTCCTGTTTGTCTGCCTCCACAATGGCCCCCGCCAGGCTTAAGTCTTTTTCCAACTGGTCCATATCCACCTTGAGGCTTTTGGCCAGCTCTTTTAAAAACTTGTCCCCTTTGGAAATCTCACTTTTTCTTTCAAACAGCTTGTCGTGAAACTCCCTGGCTTTTTTGGAGTCCTGCATGCCCACCGCCTCATAATACTCCGCCGCTTTTTGAGATCCAGGAAAAAGAGGCTTGTGCTTGTAGAGCACCCGCACATCCTTGGGATAGGCCTTTAAGACCTTCTTTAACTCCGGAACCGAGTTGGCACAATAACCACACTGAAAATCGGAATACTCCACAATGGTAATGGGGGCTTTTTTGTTGCCAAAATACACCCGGCTTTCCTTCATTTCCGGTTTTTTGGGATTTTCAAACTCTTTTTCCCTGTCCGCCAGCTCCTGCTCTCTTTGTTTTTTTCTTCTTTCCACCACATACTGCCTTTGTGCCTCCGCCAAAGCCTCCATGTATTTTTCCGGATGGCTTTTAATGGACTCTATAATAATCTCAGGATGATCCTTGAGCAGTTTTTTCAAAAAAGCCGGTCCGCATCCAGTCAAAAACGGTACGACCATGGTCATAATCAGTATTTTTTTCACTTTAGTCCCCTTTGTTAAAAGTTAATTTTTTAGCCTGTTTTTTTGTCCCAAATGAGCCATAAAGCCCCTTTTTTGGGCTTTTCTCCGTTCAGAATGCCTCTGCACCCCAAAAAGCATGAAAAACCCTCCAAGCCTGACAGCCCACGGGATACTCCAGCCTACTTTATAAAAAAACAAAAGTCAAAAAAGATTTTTTTGGGGGAAATTGGGCCTTAAAAAGCCAGAATTTGGGCCATTTGACACACTGCTCCAACAGGCTCTGAGCTGACCGGACTGAGCTGATCAGGCCAAAACGGCCAAAAAGTGCCCCGGTGGGCCCCTTTTGACCAAATTTGGTCCTGTGAGTCCCTCTCTCCCTGATCCCAAAAAAATATCTTGATTTTGAACCGGGGAATGTGATAAGGTAGCAAGTATGAACAAAAAAGAAATGTTGGCCACGGCCACTTTTGTGGTTTTTTACACGGGCTTTATATTTGCGGTCTGTGGCTGGATGCTGAGTGCCAAAATAGAACCTATTAAGGCAGAAATAGCACCCATTAAAACAGAAATAGCCCTTATTAAGGCAGAAATAGCACCCATTAAAGCAGAAATAGCCCTTATTAAGGAAAATCAGATTCATTTGGAAAAACGAATGGACCGTCTGGAAACACGAATGGGGCTGGAAATGAAAGAGATAAAATCCATGCTTGGTCAAATTTTAGTGGCTCAAAACACCCATCACAAAGGCAAAACCAAGCCAGCAGGCAAAGCCAAAAAAACGATCAAAATCAAACCCGCGAATCGCGACACAGCCAGCCACTGAAGTCCAACAGTCCCCCAAACACTTTTTCAGGCCTGATTAAACAGGCTATTTTGAAAACAGGTTCCAAACCAAGCAGGAGAAAGTCATCATGCAAAAGTCGCAAACCGACCGGCAAAAGTCGCAAACCGACCGGCAAAAGTCGCAAACCGACCGGCAAAAGTCGGACAGCTTGGGTATAAATTGGGATCAGCTGGCCTTCGTAAGCCATGAACTGAAAACCCCCCTCTCCACTCTGCAACTCAATGTGGCCATGCTGAAAAGACAAGCCACCTCCAGGGAACAAAAACGAATGCTACACATCATGGAAGAGGAAATAAAGTGGATGACCCAATTCATTTCAGACACACTGGACTTAAACCAAACAGACAATAAAGCTTTTTTCAAACCCCAACGGCTAAAATGGGCCAGGTGGATTCAAGACCTGAAAAACACTATGGAAAAAAGTCGCCAACCGACTGACAATAGTCGCCAACCGACTGACAATAGTCGCCAACCGACCGGCAAAAGTCGCCAACCGACCGGCAAAATAAACTGCCTGAAAATAACCGGCACAGACCAGGAATTGGAAGTCCTGATAGACCCTCTCTACATGAAACAGGCCCTCCTCAATCTGATAAAAAATGCCGTGGAACACTCCCCTGAAAACAGCCCAGTCCAACTTTCATGGGGCCAGACCAAAAACAATCAACTGGAGGTCCGTATAACAGACCAGGGCGAAGGTATAAAAACAGAAGATTTAAATAAAATATTTGAACCTTTTTACAGAGGAACAACCAGCCAAAACAAACCCCCCATCAAAGGGAGCGGCCTGGGCCTCAGCATAGCCAAAAGCATCATTCAGGCCCACGGCGGAAACATTTACGCGGAACCTCCCAAGGGAGGTGGCAAGACTAACCACATCTCAAAAGGCCAGGGAGCTGTATTTGTCTTCACCTTGCCCCTGGTCAGGACAACAAAATACCCCTGGCCTTTCGGATAGCAGACAACAGATGCCCAAGATCCTCCTCGTCATTGTAAATGGAAAAAGAGGCCCTGACTGTCCCGGAAGTCAGCTTTAGCTTTTTCATCAAAGGGATACAACAATGGTGGCCCGAACGGACCGCCACCCCCGCCTGCGAAATAAGTTGCCCCAAATCCCTGCAATGCACACCAGACAAAACAAAAGACAAAACAGGGGCTTTGTTGTTCCCCTCCCCTATTATTTTTATGCCAGGGATTTTTTTTAACTCCTCCGTGGCCTGAGACAATAAAGTGGCCTTGGTTTTTTGAACAGCCGAAAAAAAATCCCTGCCCTTTAAAAAATCCAAAACCGCCCCCAAAGACAACACAGCCTCTATGGGAGGTGTGCCCGCCTCAAAACACTGGGGAGGACGGGCCGGATCATAACCGGCAAAACGAACCTCCTCCACCATACCCCCGCCCAACTGATAAGGCTTCATCCTGCCCAACAGATCCTTACGGGCATAAAGAACACCCGCCCCCGTGCCCGCAAAAAGCTTGTGCCCGGAAAAAGCCAGAAAATCACAGCCCAACTCCTGAACCCGCACCGGCTCACTTGTCATGGCCTGAGCCGAATCCAACACAGTCAAAATACCCCTCTCCTGAGCCATTCTTACCAGTTTTCTCACAGGATTTCTCAAACCCAAAGCGTTGGAGTAACAAGTAAAGGCAAAAAGCCGTGTTCTTTCAGTCACATACCTCTCCCATTCCTCCAACAACAGGTTTCCCCCTTCATCCACAGGCAGAAATCGCAAGTCCAACTGCTTTCTTTGAGCCAAAGCCTGCCAGGGGAGCAGATTGGAATGGTGCTCCATCTCCGTCAGTAAAATGCCGTCCCCTTTCTGAAACTCCTCCTCCAAAGCAAAAGACAGCAAATTCAGACTCTCTGTTGTGCTCTTGGTAAAAATAATCTCCTCCGCACTCTCAGCCCCAATCCAGTCCCTTACTTTTTCACGCGTGTGCTCATACCGCAAAGTCAAAGAATCACTTAAATAATGATCTCCCCTATGCACATTGGCCACCTCCTGCTCATAAAACTTTTGGACTGTTTCCAGAACACACTTGAGCTTTAAAGTGGTGGCGGCACTGTCCAGATAAACACGGTTTTGCCCCTTCAAAAAAAGGGCCTGCGGAAAATATTGCTGAAACATCTTTTTATCCCTTCACAAAAAAACCAAAACAGGATAGGTTCATTACTTAAAAGTTTTACCAGATACAGTCCCTTAAGTCAAAAAAGCCCCTGCCCCCGCTAAAAGCGGGTGGCAAAACGAGTTTGAGTCCTCTGATCGGAGCACCTGGCTCATGAAAAAAGTCTCTTTCATCTCCCTTGTTGTCATCCCCCTTGTGCTACTCCCTTTTTTTGTTTTTTTGTTCAAAAGCTTTTCCCTGCGTCTCCCCTCCTCCCCTGAGTGGCAAATGGTGTTTTTATCCACTTTTGCTCAGGCAGGACTCAGTGCCTTTCTGTCGGTGAGCCTTGGACTCATGGGGGCACTGGGGCTTTTATCCCTCGTGGGAAAGCCCCTGAATTATGTGACAGTGGAGCTTTTTTGCCTTTTGCCGGCCCTTGCCCCCCCCCTGATAACAGTGATGGCCTATATCAATGTGTCAGAGTCCTTTATGGCCTCCAGTTATTTTTTTTCCTTTTATTCTGTGCTGGTGGTGCATGTGCTGATGAACACAGGCTTAAGTGCATGTTTTTTTTGCCGTTTGTTTCAAAGACAAAACAAGCTCTGGCCCGCCTTCGCTTTGTTATATGGGGCCAGCCGGTGGTTTTTGTTGAAAAAATTGCTGTTTTTTGAGTTCAGAAAAGACCTCATACTGATTTTTTTACTCATATTTTCCCTCTGCTGGACCAGCTTCTCCGTCCCCCTGCTGGTGGGAGGGGTGAGTGGCCAAACTCTGGAGGTCCTTATTGCCGAAAAACTGAAAGACCCGGCCACCTGGCCCTCAGCTCTCGCCCTGTTCATGCTGGAAACCTCCCTTGTCTTTGTGTTTTTCCTTTTCATATACGGAAACCCGCAAAGCGGGCGGCAAGACGAACTTGATTCCTCCGATCGAAGCCCCTCGCCCATAAAGCCCCAAAGAGGCTTGCAGGACGAGTTTGATTCCTCCGATCGAAGCCCCTCGCCCATAAAGCCCAAAAAACTTTATCTTCTGCCCTGCCGGCCCTGGCTGGTTTTGCCCCTTCTGCCCTCCCTCTTGCTTATAGGAGGCCTGACAGGCCCGGCACTTTTTTCCCTGCACAGTATTTTGCCGGATATAATCCTGATAAAATCCGCCATCGGAAAAGCCTGCCTGCAAAGCCTCATGGTGGGTATGGGCACCGGTATCGTAACTTTTATTTTGCTTTCTCTTGTGGCTTTTGCTTTGCGTGATCTGTTTTTAGGCAGGTTTCTTATGGCTTACACAGGGGCCTCCACAGCCTTTATGGGCTTTGCTTTTTTGCTCATGGGATCGGAAAGCCTTTGGTCTGTCGGCCTGAAATGGGTTTTGGGCCTGAGCCTCCTTTTTTTGCCAGCCCTTTATCGCCTCAAAGGGGAATCCCTTTTGTCCCGGCTGAGGACACAGGCTCAGGTGGCAAACCTTATGGGAGCCAAAGCTGGCATGAGTTTTGCCAAAATCATTTTTCCCCAATGCCTGAAGATTTTTTGCTTTCTCTCCGGGGTGTCCGCTTTTTGGGCCGTGGGGGATTTTGCCTACTCCTCCATTGTGGCAGGAGAACACAGCCACCTGGCTCTGTTGATTCAGGATCTGCTTGGTGCTTATCGGCTAAAACTGGCCACAGCCCTCACATGGCTTTTGATTTTTATCGGTGCCCTTTGCTTTTTGCTTTTCACAAGCCTCCCCTCTTGCCTCAAGTGGGCAAAAAAAAGACCCTTATGATCTAAGATTCTGTTTGAAAAACCCCGGCACAGGTTTTTTTGTGCCCGGCATGGAGAGCCTGCAAACGGGAAAGCTCCCTGACAAAAACAGATTTTTCCCTTTTATTGAAATTATCCATCACTTTGGCCCTAAGCAACTCCAAGTCCTCTTTCACAAAGTGAGGGGCCGACACCTCCCATGTCCAAAAAGCATGAGCACGGACCAAAGGGGACAAATCCATGTGGCCGGCTATGGACCGCAAGGCATTTTGTGCCACCTCCGTTTTCATAAAATCCTCCAATGAAGGGGATCGCAATTGTTCCAAAAGGGCTGTTTGCAAACGATTTATACTGATCTTGTGTGAAAATGCATGTCTCACATTTTCCTTGTGGGAGGACAACAGCCCAAAAACAGCACCCTTTTCAAAAGGCAGACCCCGTGGTGCAGGCAGAACCTGCCCTGAGGGTTCTGCCTGCCCTGTGCCAGTTTGATTCAAGGCTCTTCTTGACAGATCTGTTTCTTCCATCACCGCAAATATTGTTTTAAAAAAAAATCTCCCCGTTTCCTCCTTATTGGGCCAGGAGCTGTGCTTAAAAGCCCTGGTCGCCTGTGCTCTTACAAGAGGATAATCAAAAGGATTGGCTATCATATCTCTGAGCCATTTTTCTGTTTCCGGTGCCAAATACCGAAATCGTTCCAGCTCATCAGAGCTTAAATCAGCTGTCCACTGTTTTGGGATCATTTCCCTGTAACCAGGGAGCCGGGACAAAGACTTCTGCCGGGCGAAAACACTTTGTTTGGGATTCCAAGCCTCACTCATAACTTCATATTGAAATCGCAGGACAGGGTCTTTTAAAATATTCATGCCCTTTTTTATCTCTCCAAGCCATAAATCCTCCTCCAACAAAGACAAAAACACCTGATTGAATATTTGTGGTTCTTCTTTTCTGACAAGAAAAAGAGCCGATAAAATATCCCGATCGGAAAGGAGCCTTTTCAATAACAAAGCATGGACCATGTCCTCCCTCGAAGTGGCTTTGGTCACCACCAGATCCGGGTGGTCCGGATGAGGAATCCAATTCATAATCTGGTAATAATCAGGAAAATAAGCCCCCAAAGGGGGTTGCAAGACGGAATGTGTCCCTCCCGTCGAAACATCCCGCCCATTTGCCCGCAAAGGGGGTCGCAGAACAGAATGTGTCCCTCCGGTCGTGGCACTGTGCCCATTAGCCCCCACAAGGGGTGGCAGGACGGAGTGCTTCTCTCCAGTCGTGGCCTCAGCCCCATAAACCCAAAAGGCCTGAGCAATAAAAAAACAACACACAAATAAAAAATATTTCATAATACTGCTCCACTCAAATTTGTGAAAGCTTAAACAAATATTTTTTCACACTTGGTTCTCAACTTGTCCCTGCCTTGCAGGTCCGAAATAAGCCAGAGCCTCTATCTCCATATCAGCCCCTTTGGGCAGGTCTTTCACTATCACACAAAACCGGGCCGGAAAAGGGGCCTTGAAATAAGATCGATACACCTCATTCATCCGGGTAAAATCCTCAGCCCTTTTCAGAAAAATACCTGTCTTTATAATATGGTTGAAGTTTATTTTGTAAGTATCTAATATTATTTTAATATTTTTCATCACTTTTTTTGTCTGAAGACCTATATCACCGGAAACCAATGTTCCTGTGTCTGGATCCAAAGGGATTTGGCCGGAAATAAAAAGAAAGGGACCAGCTTTTCGGGCCGGCTCATAAGCCCCCAGAGGGGGCGGCAAGACGGAGCCCGTCCCTCCGGTCGAAACACCTGACGACCCACTCAGTGGCTTTTTTTGATTTTGAGACATAAAAATCCCCTTTCAGAGGACTGGTCTGCCACAAATTGTTGACCTGGTCAAACCAAACTGGCATACCACATTGACTCAAAAGTCAAAAAAAACTGGAAAAAGCTTGACTTTTTGGCTCTCAGGAGCTATAAACAAATTATGGAATTTTTAAGGAAATACAGCCCTCTTTTCACTTTCGGGATATTGGCTATCGCCATTGTGGCCCTCATCATAGGCCAATTCAGGGATGTCAGAACAGAAGTCAAAGAGGTCCGAACGGAGCTGAAAGCAGATATAGCACAGGTCCGAACGGAGCTGAAAGCAGATATAGCACAGGTCCGAACGGAGCTGACAGCGGATAGCACAGGTCCGAGGCGAAATTAAAGAGGTCCAAACGAAGCTGACAGCCCGGATGGATCGTATGGAGGCTCACATGAACCGAACAGATGCCAAAATAGACCGGCTGGGTGATAAAATGGACGCCCTTATTGTCTCTCTTTCCAACAACAGAAAACCAGCCACCAAACCCCGATAATAAAAGTCCCACAAGGGATGGGGTGGTTCAGGAGTCGTCTGACAATTCTTCGTCCAAATGATGTTTTCGCAGACGATAACGAAAAGCCCTTAAAGAAAGCCTGAGCAAATTGGCGGCCGGGGTTTTGGCTCCGCCGGTTCTCTGTAAAGCTTTTTGCAAAAGGCTTTTTTCCAACCCATCCATAAGCAGAGGCAAGTCCAGCCCTTTTTCCGGCAAAGCCACATTTAATTCAGAAGGAGCTATGGAGGGTTTTAAGGTTTTTTCTTTTAAAGCGGATAAAATATCCTCGTCCTCTATTTTTTTTCTTTCACTTAAAATCATCACCCGCTCCATCAGGTTTTCCAATTCCCGCACATTACCGGGCCAATGGTATTCCTCCAGCAGGGAAATGGCTTTTTCAGAAATGGTTTTCGTATCCAATTTGAGTTTTTTTTTGTGTTTTTGCAAAAAGTGCTGAACAAAAAAAGATATGTCCTCTTTTCTTTCCCGCAAAGGGGGAATATTGATTCGGATCACATTCAGGCGATAAAACAGATCCTCCCTGAATTGCTTTAAGGCCACCATTTTTTCCAGTTTCCGGTTGGTGGCTGTGATCAAACGCACTTCCACTTTTTTATCCGCCATCGCCCCCACCATCCTTATGGTCTTTTCCTGAAGGGCACGCAACAGTTTTGGCTGAACCATCAAAGGCAGTTCCCCTATTTCATCCAAAAACAGGGTGCCTCCCTCCGCCAACTCAAAAAAGCCTTTTTTGTCGGCCACCGCCCCGGTAAAAGAACCTTTTTTGTGGCCAAACATCTCCGATTCAATCAAAGTTTCCGGTATGGCCCCACAATTTACCGCCACAAAGGGCTGGTCCTTTAAAGCACTTTGGCTGTGAGCCAGACGAGCCACCATTTCTTTTCCCGTGCCACTTTCCCCTGTGATCAGTATATTGGAGGAGGAATGTGACAAATGTTGAATGTCCTTGACAATTTTTTGCATGGCCTGAGACCGGCCCACCAAAAAACCGCCCGTATCATGGTGTTTTTTGTCCTCTTTGTTTGTTTTTTGCAGTTTTAGAGCAGAAAACACCACCCGTTTTATTTCCTCCACATTAAAAGGCTTGGAAATATAATCATAAGCCCCCATCTTCATGGCCTGAACCGCCGTTTGTGTGGTGTCAAAGGCAGTGATAAGAATAAATACCATGTCGGCGTGAAGTGGTTTGGCCTTCTCCAACAGCTGAAGACCGGACATGCCTGGCATCTTCATGTCAGAGATCACCATGTCAAAGGATTTTTGTTTCAACAGCTGGAAGGCTTTGTCCCCGTTTTCAGCCACAGTCACCTCAAAGGCCTGGTCTTCAGACAGGCGGCTGAATAAAATCTGAAAAAACTCCCTAATGGAAGGCTCATCATCCACAATAAGAATTTTTTTGCTCATATATCACTTTTTTTGTGCCATAGCCACTTTGGATTTTTGCCTGTCGGCTTGCGACTTTTGCAGGGCAGAAGGGTCTGCTTTGTGCACCATAGTCACAGCGGACTTTGTTCGTGCCGAACGACCTGCCTTTTTCAGGGCCAAAGCGGTGGACTTGTGCTCCACCATGTGCTGGACCAGAAGAGTGCGAATCTCCCGGATATCAGCCTTCAGCTCCCGATTGTCAGCTTTCAGCTCCCGATTGTCAGCTTTCAGCTCCTGATAGTCTGTCTTCAGGTCAGCCTTCAGGTCGCTCAGACGCACCTCCATATAAGTGATAAGCCCCACCACTATAAAAACCACCACCGCATTATTCTTCAACCACTCCATAACAAGCCCTCCTTTCCAATAAAACCTGGATTTTCAAGGCACACAGGCCATTATAACATAAGCGAAAAAAAAGTCAAGGCCACAAAGTGGACGATCTGAAGAAGAGATTTGGAAAGAATGTGCTGAATTTTTGTCCCAAAGTGCTGAATATTCAGGATTTGGATATGGAAAAAGACACAAAGGGCTTGACATCCCGGCCTGTTTTGTTTACTTTAAAGCATATATGGCGGTTGGATGAAGCCAAGGTCCGCAAGTTTTTTATTTTGGGGCAGGAGCTAAGCCATGAGGAGAGGGAGGCTTTGGTTGGCCGGGCTGTGGACTATATGCGGAGATATGATCGAAACTTCAGTTGGAAGATGTTGCGGACTGTGGAGATTAAAACAATAAAAAGAAAGGGGGGAAGGATTATGACTCCAGTATTGCAGTATTCATTGGATGAGGCACAGGAAAAAGGCATACAAAGAGGCTGGAAAAAAGGCTGGAAAGAAGGCGTGCAGAAAGGTATGCAACAAGTTGCGTTAAATATGCTGAAAAAATCAGCGGATATGGCCTTTATTGCAGAAGTGACAGGCTTGTCTGAGGAAAAACTTAAAAAACTGAAAAAGCTAAAAAACAGCTCCTAAAAAAAACCATAGGCCAAGGAATGGTTGGTGATTAAAGGCCACGGACAATGGGGCGTCTGCTACCCCCACGGTTAATGCCGGTGCCAGAACCTCCTTTGTCAGTATCACCCCCACCACCGGTATGGGTGGTGCCACCCCCGCCAGTATGGTTGAACGGCACAAGACCTCCACCTCCGCCCCCGGATACGATTTGATAATACTGCATCTGCAATCGTTGGATCTCTGTCTGTATATGACCTGCGGCCTGCATTTTTTGCATATAATTGTTCATTTGAGACTGCATAAAGGCCATACGTGCCTGCTGATACTGCATATAAGCCTGCATGCCTCCCCCACCCTGCATCATCATACCACCCATCATACCCATCATACCACCGCCAAAGGGACCTCCGCCCCAAGCTCCACCACCAAAGGGACCTCCGCCAAAGGGACCACCACCCATGTTAATAACAAAACCCTGCATGCCTCCGCCAAAGGGACCTCCGCCCATCATCATACCGCCACCAAAGGGACCTCCACCCCAGGGACCAGCACCGCCCATGTTGATGGCAAAACCTCCCATACCACCACCAAAGGGACCTCCGCCCCAGGCTCCACCGCCCATGCTTTGCATGAGATACATTTGTTGCATATAGTGTTGTTGCCGTGCCATCATCATTTGCTGTTGCATGAAGGGGTTGCCGAAGACATGGCCATGCCCTCCCCATGCGGTGGGGGAGCAGGCCAGTGAGGATCTGGAGCTTCCAAAAATCCCTCCACCGTAAAGCCCTTTCATTATAAATGGGTAGGCCAGTTGCATGGCGTATTGGGGCTGGGCTGAAAAGCCCTGCATGTCTCTTAATTTGTTGGCTTCTTTTATGCCATAGTAACCCAAAGCGGCCGCCCCCACAGTCCCTATGATATTGCCAAAGGTCTCCCACCCGGAGGGGGCCGGGTCTATAATTTCTTTTAATTCTCTGAGCCTGTTTTTCATACAATCATCACAAGACTCCCCTTCTGTATCCGCCAGATTGTCCATATCATCCTGTATTTCACCCAGCTCCGCCAGTAACTCCTTTTCCTCTTTCTTAAGCTTTTTTCTGTGTTCTATGGCAGATTTTAACTTCTCAAGTATATCTACGCACAAGTCTGGGTCCAATCTTTCATTCTCTCCATCAATTTTTACTTTGAGACCCTTATCAACGGTTAAAACTTCTCCACCTGGCTTGCGAACAACACAAGAGTTTAATCTGTTCTGACAAATTCCTTCTGTGACAGTTCCTTCTTCGTCTTCATCTGTACAATTTCCCCATCGCTTCCAAGCCTTACATTCAGAATCTTCTTCATCTCCTCCTCCATCTCCTCCTCCATCTCCTCCTCCATCTCCTCCTCCATCTCCTCCTCCATCTCCTCCTCCATCTCCTCCTCCATCTCCTCCTCCATCTCCATTGCTTGTTCCTTCTGCTGTTGGTGCTCTATCACCAGCACCAGCAGAAGGCTCATTTTCACTTGTTGCAAAACTACTTGTTGTAGGTGGCTGTGCATCATTATCTGTAGCATCGACACATTTATAGACGAGCTGGTTCCCGATATGAACCGTTACTGGTTTTATCTTGTTACTTGAAGTTGAACCCTCACAATTTATAGAATCCTTTATGGTTTCTAAGACACATTCCGGCTTACCCACAGAATCCACCCACACTTTTCCTTGTGAGCAAACACATTTTTCGCCTTGTACCATGCCTCCCGCTCTGTCTTTGCAGGGACCCTCCTGTCTAACACATCTTTTTTTAAATGGCTCATATCCCTGCACACACTGGGTATCGCTACAACCCCAAACACCAGGTTTTACTATTACTGCCACTTTATTTTGAGGATCACAGTCTTTTTGAGCCTGCTCTCTTGTTTTTGCTCTTTTTTCTTTTGCTACATCTTCTGCTGTGGAACACGTAGTGCCATGACTAAGGTTACTTGAATCAAACGACTCCTTATTATCACCGTATTTACATACACAATTGCCTTTTCCATCTATAGGCTCAGCATTGGGACCACAACTGAATGCAACACATTGTGTTTTATCAAGATTTGGTTTATTTCCCTTTTTACAGCTTGTACATATTACCTTTTCTTTAGTGCTGTCATACCCCTGTGTTAAACAGGATGACATCATACTACTGAAGGCGGGGGGGATGATGTGGGAGGCCACTTTACGGGCCAAAGCCTTGGTGATCTTTTTTTCCTTTTGCAACTGCCATGACAGACCTTTCAAAAAAGCCAAAAAGGGAATCTCCTTTAAACTCTCATGGTAAAAGTTGCTTCTTACACTTAATGAATCGTCGTTGTCTTCACAATTGTCCGGACAATAATCGCAAGAGGCATCATCACGTGTTTGATCTTTTCCCATATATCGTACAATCTGGCTTGTTACATCTTGATCTTCATTATCGCCGATTCTTTTAGCTATTATCCTTCTTAGCTTCCTTATCTCCTGTTTAGTTTCTTTAAGAGCACTTTTATACCTTTCCAACTCCTCCAGTTTTCTCTTCTGTTTTTTTCTCAAGCTGGCTTCTGATGGGCCACGGCCATAGCCTGCCTGAAGAGCCTGCATATATAAAGGCAAAGCACAATTGGCCCCGCCCTGCTGAGGCATCATATATGCTTTTGCAGAAAAACAAAACAAAACCAAAACCACAACAGCCACAAAGTGACTGACAATGGCCACATAGCGACTGGCAAAGTAGCCACAAAGGGATTCCCGCTTTCGCGGGAATGACAGAAAGCGACTGACAATGGCCACAAAGTGACTGACAATGGCCACATAGCGACTTTGATTGGTTTTATTTTTGCTCTTATGATTGTTCATGCAATTGTTGTTATAAAAATTTGTGTTCATATAAAAACTCCTGAAATCGTCATTACCAGTTATCAAAAAGCCCCTAAGTTAATCACCACTGAAAAGGTCTTTTAGACGACCAGATTCCCGCTTTCGCGGGAATGACATAAAATGACCTGCAATTAGCCACAAAGTGGCCCGCAACAGACACAAAGCCTTCATGTCAATAAAATAACACAAACACCCGAAAAACCAAACACCATAAAGCAAAACTCACAATAAAAAGGACTTTTTAAAACAGAAACTGGACCAAAGGCCACATGGTGGCTGGTAAAAAAAGGCTTAAAATTGGAGCGGACCATAGACAAACAAGCCCCCTTGGGGCTAACTGGCTTTGCGGGCCAGCTCTCCGGGGACCGGGTTGGAATTGAGGGGAAAGCGAATGTCAAAAATAGTGCCCCCTCCCTCCACAGGCTGATGTGATATAAACCCTTTGTAAAACAGCACCAATTTACGGGCTATGGAAAGCCCAAGGCCACTTCCTTTGGCTTTTTTGGAATAAAAAGGCTCATATATAAAGGGCTTGTCCTCATCACTGATGCCAGAGCCTGTGTCCTTGACCCGAATCACCACCCATTCCCCATCATCAAAGCTCTCCAAAGTGAGAAAACCCTCTTTTTGACCGGCCATGGCCTCGCAGGCGTTCTTGACCACATTCCAAAAGACCTGCTTGAATTTGTCTGCCCGCCCCTCCACCAGGCCATGTGCCTTTAAAGTGGCATGGTGTTTGATATGATCCCAGCGGGGGTTGACCCGCACACTGTCCAAAAGCTCCTCCAATACAGAGTTGACCTCCACTATCTCCGTCTTCAAATTCTTAAGCGTGTTCTCGTCAGAAGTATAGCTTAAAAATTCCCCTATAATACTGTTCAACCGGCTGATCTCACGCAAAGCCATGTCCATCAGTCTTTTGTTTTCTGCTTTGTTTTTATTGTCCAGATCCAAAAGTTGAATACTGCCCCCCACACTGGAAAGAGGGTTTCGAATCTCATGGGCTATGCCCACAGCCATGCGTCCAATACCTGCCAGTTTTTCCCTCTCCCGTGCCTTTTTTTCCAAAGACCTTGCCTCAGTCCAATCCTGAAACAAAACCAAATGCTTTTGTCTCCCTGAAGACTCTGCCCCCTTAATGGGAGATAAAAAAACCTCTATTGTTTTCTTTTCCGTCTCTGCCTGACACTCCAGCTCCATCCGACTGACATCTTTTTTGTTCTCAGACACAAGGCTCTCCCTCAATTCAGGAAAAACCTGCCGAAGAGGGGCGGAAAAACCAGGCGGAAGCCCCAATATTTTTCGGGCCTGGGGGTTGGAATGAATAATGTGCATGTCCTCATCCAAAATAAAAAGCCCCATGCTCATGTTTTCCACTATCAGCTCGTTCAGATTTTCCAGCTGATCGGTCATTTTGTCACCCAAACCAATAAGCCAATCCCTCTCCTTTGCCTGAACACCAAAAAAACCGCTTAAGCCCGCCACAGCCATAAATCCCACATTGTTTAACACAAAAGCAAAAACCAGAGACGAATAACTTTCCACCAAAGCCGGCTCAAAAAGCAAAACACAGGAAAACAAAAAAGACACCCAAAGTCCCTGAGCCAAAGCCCCCCTATACTGCCACAACAAACCTGCACCAAAAATACTCAGCATATATATAAAGCTCAAAACAGACGCAAGGGCCGGCAAAGCCACCCCAAGACACAAAGTCAAAAGGGCTGTATCCAAAGCCACCCACAAGCCCCCAAAGGGAGAGGCAAGACGAGTTTGACTCCTCTGCTCAAAGCTATGTGCCCGGAAGTCCCCCTGCTCAGAACGCCCGGACCCTCCATAGCAAAAGGAGTAAAAAAATATAAAATCCATGGCAAAACAGACAAACAGGCACATATAAGCCCAAACCCATGTGGTGGCATTTAAAAACAAAGGTTGTGCAAACTGATAAGCCACAAAACCCACCAACAGAAGGGAGTGGACCGCCATCAAAAAAGAGCGAACCAAAAACAACCGGTTATAAGTCAAATCCCTCGTGTTTTTCAAAGTCAGGCTTTGCATTTTAACCTCCTCCTGCTATGATGCCCGGCATCTTAAAAATGGGAACATATATGGAAATAACAATAAAGCCAATAAGGCCTCCCAGAAACACAATCAAAAAGGGCTGTATCAGATCGGAAATGGCACTGGTGGTGGTTTTCACCTGCTCTTCATAAAACTCTGCCACTTTTTCCAGTGTGGCATCTATATTGCCTGTTTCCTCCCCAATGGCCACCATGTTGGACACCAAAACCGGAATCACTCTCTCCTTTCTGAGAGACTGTGCCACCGGTTTCCCTTTTATCACTTTGTCTTTGACATTCTGAATGGCCTTTTCCACAAAAAAATTATTGGAGGTCAAAGCAGAGGTGTTTAAGGCATCGGCCGCACTCACCCCCCCCGCCAGCAGACAGGCCAAAGTTTTGCTGAAACGGGCCAGGCTGTTTTTTAAAACCAAAGGCCCTATCACCGGTGTCAACATGAGCAGTTGATCCTTCATGGCACGCCCGGCCGGTGAACGAAGATACATGATAAAAACAAAGGGAAGAAAGAAAAACAAAAGGCCCACAATAATAAAATGATTTCGAAGGGCATAGCTGGCCCCCACCAGTATTTTGGTGCTGAGGGGGAGTTCCACCTTGGAAGAGGCAAAAATATCAATAAATTTGGGTATGACCATAACCATAATGGCCACAATAACCCCTATGCCTGTAACCAAAACAAAGCTGGGATACATCATGGCCTTTTTCACTTTTGATTTGAGTTTCTCACTTTCCTCTATATATTCCGCCAGACGACTCAACATGACATCCAGACTGCCCCCCACCTCCCCTGCAGAAATCATGCTGACATACATGGAAGAAAAGACCCCCGGTTGACTGGCCAAAGCGAAAGCGAAAGTGCTCCCTCCCTCCACACTGTTAATCAATTCGGTAATCACCAACTTAAGCTTGACATGTTGAGCAATTTCACGGACTATTCTGAGAGACTGCACCAAAGGCACCCCGGCATTGATCAAAAAAGCCAGCTGTCGTGTAAAAATAACCAAATACTTGGAAGGGAGGCCTCCACCAGATCCACTGCCCAGATTAAAAATGGATTTGTCCATTTCAATATGAACAGGTTCCAGGTTTTTGGCCCTGAGCATGCGGATGGCCTGGTTTTTGTTTTTGGCCTTCAGCTTGGCGGAAAACATCTTTCCGTCAGGTTTTTTGGCTTTAAAGGAAAAAGTATACATTATGTTACCTCTTTTTATCCTGCCCGTCGAAAGTTCTGACGCGCTTTGGACATCATGTCGTTCAGTTCATTTGGCTCATAGCTGACAGACAAAGCGGCTTCCTCGCTCACCAGCCCCTTCTGCAAAAGCCCCACCAAAGACTGATTTAATGTCAACATCCCCAAAGCTTTTTGTGTCTGCATAATGCTGTAAATTTGTTGTTGTTTTCCCTCTTTTATCAGGTTCCGGATGGCCGGAGGAAACAACAACACCTCCACAGCTGGCACCCTGGCTTTTCCATCCACAGTGGGGAGAAGCTTTTGGGATATAACCCCCTGCAAAACCTGAGACAGTTGATTTTGTGTTTTTTGCCTTTCATCTCCACTGAACATGCCTGTCATTCTCTCTATGGTCTGGCTGGCGTTGTTGGTGTGAAGTGTGCCAAAAGTGAGGTGGCCTGTTTCCGCTATATGCAGGGCGGTTTCCACCGTCTCTTTGTCCCGCATCTCACCCAAAAGGCATATATCCGGATCCAAACGCAAAGCGGCCCTCAGAGATTGATGAAAGGTGGGGGCATCAAACCCAATCTCCCTTTGGTTTACAAGCGATTTTTGGTGGCTGTAAATAAACTCTATAGGGTCTTCAATGGTTAAAATATGAGATTTGCGGGTTTTGTTTATCTCGTTCAGCATGGAAGCCAAAGTGGTGGTTTTTCCACTCCCCGTAGGCCCTGTCACCAAAATCAGCCCAAAAGGCTTTTTGCTCAATTCAAACAAAATGGAGGGAAGGCCCAGGTCGTTTATGGAGGGAATCAGCATGGGGATTTGACGAAAACAGCCCGCCACAGATCTTTTTTGATAATAAATATGCCCCCGAAACCGTGCAGAGTTGTCAATGGAAAAACTGAAATCCAGGTCTTTGTCCACCTCCACCTGAGCTTTTTGCTCATCCGTCAGAAGAGTGTAGCAAAGATCTTTGCTCTGCCTGGGATTTAAAGGGTCCACATTCAGGCGGACAATATCACCTCTGATCCTCAGGCTGGGCGGGGCCCCAGGGGTGATATGCACATCCGAGGCCTGCTCCCGCACGGCGGTTTTAAGAATTTGCACCATGGAAATCATAGCCTGTCCTCCAGGGTTCCATACATAACCTCCTCAACAGAAGTTATGCCCGCACTCAATTTTTCCAGTGCACTCATCCTCAAAGTCTGCAGTTGGTCTTTTTCAATGGCAAGAGCCTTTAACTTCTTGGGGGAAAGCCCTTTAAAAATACCTGTCTTCAACTCAGGAAATATCTCCAGAACTTCAAAAACAGCCACCCGGCCCTTGTAACCCGTGGAGTTGCAGTAACGGCAACCTTCCGCCTTCATCACCTGAGATCTCACCGCCCCCGCCTTCTCTCTGGAAAAGCCCAGCTCCATTAAAGTCCTTATGCTGGGATTTTGAGGGATCTTGCATTGCTCACAAAGCACCCGCAAGAGCCTTTGAGCCACCACAATGGAGGTGTTGTCGGCCACACTGTAAGCAGGAAGCCCTATGTCCACCAAACGGGTAATGGTGGAGGTGGCGTCATTGGTATGCAAAGTGCTGAGCACCAAGTGGCCTGTGGCAGAGGCCCGATAGGCTATCCGGGCGGTTTCCTCATCCCGTATTTCCCCCACCAAAATCACATCCGGATCCTGCCGGAGAAAAGAGCGAAGAACACTGGAAAAAGTAAGCCCTATTTTGGCGTTCACCTGCACCTGATTTATGCCATTGATTTTATACTCCACAGGATCCTCCACAGTGGCAATATTCCTGTGTGATTTGTTGAGGAGTTGCAGGCCCGAATAAATGGTGGTGGTTTTTCCACTCCCTGTAGGCCCTGTCATCAGTATCAACCCCTGACTCACACTTAAATGTTTTTTAAAGGCCTTGAGCTGGTTTTCATTCATGCCCAAATTGGTTATTTCCTGTCCAAGGGCAGAGGAATCCAGTATCCTCATCACCACTTTTTCCCCGTTGACCACGGGCATGGTGTTGACCCGGAAATTGATGATACTGCCATCCATTTTGATTTTCAGCCGTCCGTCCTGCGGCAGTCTCTTTTCACTGATGTCCAGATTGGAAATAACTTTTATACGACTGACTATGGAAGAGGCCAGCGACTTGGGAGGGTGAATATACTCAGACAAATGCCCATCCACTCTGAAACGAACACGGCAGACTTTTTCATAGACCTCAATATGGATGTCTGAACAATTCATGCGAACACTCTCTTTGATAATATGATTTACACTTTGAACAGCGGGGCTGTCTTTGATATGCTTGTTATGCAGGGCCTGTTCATTTTCCACTCCGTCCGGCTCTTCCTCCTCCATATCCATTTCCACCACAGAAAACAGGTTTTTAATCTGATTGCCACTCTCCCCTTTATGATAAAAGGTGATCATCTTTTCAATTTCATCCCTTTCCCCCACCATCATTTCCACTTTGGAGTTGGTTAAAAGAGATACATCATCCCTGGCCTGCATATCTCCAGGATCAGAAAAAGCCACTATAAGGGTCCCTTCCACCTCCATGACCGGAATGAGACCATATTTTTCACAAATTCTTCTGGGAATTTTCAACACCACCTTGGGATCAATCTCAAACTCAGAAAATTGGATCTTTTGCAGATGATGTTCCTTTGCCATCAAATCGGCTATCTGCTTGTTGGAATACTGCTTGGAATCAAAAACAGAGTTTAAAAACTCCCTTCTGTCCTTCCCGGCCATGGCACAGATCCTGGACCATTGCTTTTTGGGTAAAATATCCCATTTTTTTTTGTCTCTCTCCTGGACCTGTGCTCTTTTGTGCTTGATCAGAGCCTGTGTTTTCACATGGTCCGGCTTTTGAGTGGCCTGTTTTGCTCTCATTGGTCTCATCTCTTTCCTGTGCTGTCCTGATCCTCATTTTCATGGGGACAGGGGTTCATGGTTCATATTTTTTTTTGCCTGTTCAAAGAAAACCCGTCCAAAGTCCTGTCCTTTTCAGGGCTGGCTAAAAAATGTATCGGCAGGTTTTGACAGGAAAATAAAATTTTTTTGTCTTTTTGAGCTTTTTTTTTGATTTGAGGGACTTTTTATCCCTGCTGAGCGAAGTGAAAAAAGGACTTTATAAGCTTTTTAAAGCAGGGCTTGAATTTTTCCTGAATAATGGCCACAGATTCCCCCAAACCCGTGGCCATATTGGTTATTACGGAAAAAGCACTCACCCGGGCCCGGGAGTAGTGCAGGGCCATGACCTCCCATACAGTGGACATGCCCACCACATCCGCCCCCCACCCGGCAAACAAAGCCACCTCGGCCGGTGTTTCAAACTGAGGGCCTGAAACACCCACATAGACCCCTTTTTGCACATTCAGGCCCTGTTTTTGCATCTCCGTCATGACCCTCCGGGAAGTGGGCATGTGATAGGCCTGGTCCATGTCCAAAAAATAAAAGCCTTCCTCATGGGTCAGGCCCGTAAGAGGGCTTTGCCCCGTCAGGTTAATATGATCCTTTATGGCCACCACAGTGCCCGGCCTTAAGTCTTTTTTTAAGGAACCGGAAATATTGGAGAGCACAAAGTTTTTTGTGCCGGCACACCTTGGACCTGTCACTGTGTAGACGGCTTCCCCGGCTTTTACACCCTCATAGCCATGCAGACGGCCACACTGAAAGCAAATGCTTTTGTTTTTAGATTTATGGTGAAAATAGGTATAAGTGCCCGCATGAGAGGGGGCAGAAGGCAGGTTCAGGCCCGGTATTTCCGAAAAAGCCACACTCCCCTTCCGTTCCCACCCCGGATGAAAAATATTTTTCAGCTCAGCCCCAATTAAGGAACCCAGCACAAAATGCCACTCCGGCACAGGAATGCCCAGCTCCCGGTATTTGCTCAAAAATTTTTTCCTGAAGGTCTCTTCCATGTCATCCGGCCCCTTTCTTGTTTGAAAATGCATGCTTCAAATTTCCCAGACAGGAGGGAAAAACCTCACAAGCGACACCTTTTTCAAAACCAGTTTGGTTTGCTTTTTGTTTTTTCCTTGACTTGACCCTTTTTTTGAAATACTTTTTAATTGCCACTAAGAACCTCTGTTGCTGTTGGCTGAACAGAGATTAACAGGAAAAATTCTTTTTTCAGGGGCGACTACTTTATGGTTCATGGTTCGCCGGCCCTATAAAAAAGTGTCT
Source organism: Bdellovibrionales bacterium (assembly GCA_965242635.1). Lineage (GTDB taxonomy): Bacteria > Bdellovibrionota > Bdellovibrionia > Bdellovibrionales > UBA1609 > JANQSP01. The sequence continues at coordinate 346,508 of OZ251471.1, forward strand.
TCAGCAATGTATACCATACCTCTTTGAGACAGGGAAAGCCTATTATGTTAAAAATTCAGGACCTGTATGTGCGGACAGCCCCCACAGAAACCACCTCTTCCACCACAGAAAATACCAGCCCATGTATTTTAAAAGGCATCAACATGGAGATAAAGGAGGGGGAGATCCATGCCATCATGGGGCCCAATGGTTCGGGCAAAAGCACTTTGGCCAAAGTCCTGGCCGGTCACCCCGAATACGAAATAAGCCAGGGGCAAATTCTCTACCAAAAAGACTTTGATTACCAAAATATCAATGGCTGGTCGCCCGACAAAAGAAGCAAAGAAGGCCTGTTTATGGCCTTTCAATACCCGGTGGAGGTGCCAGGGGTGAGTAACTTTCAATTTTTGCGTGCCTCTTTCCAGGCCCTGAGCCGGCACCAGGGGGCCATGGAAATGGCGGAAAAGGATTTTGTGTCCCTTGTGGAGGAAAAAGCCCGCCTGGTGGGCCTCCCCACCGCCTTTTTGTCCCGTTTCGTCAACGAAGACTTCTCCGGTGGAGAGAAAAAAAGAAATGAGATACTGCAAATGGCCCTTTTGTCCCCCCGACTGGCCATATTGGATGAAACCGATTCCGGCCTGGATGTGGACTCCCTCTCCACCGTGGCCCGGACTTTAAACAAACTTAAAAGTAAAACAAAAGCCTTTCTTTTCATCACCCATTACAACAGACTGCTGAATTATATTCAGCCCGATCGGGTGCACATTATGAAGGAAGGAACAATAAAACAGACCGGTGACCACCACCTGGCCCTTGAATTGGAGAAAAAAGGCTATGCCCAATTCTAATTGGAAGGTATGGATGATCACTCTGAAAACAGAGAACCAGAAATATACTGATCTTGTTTGAAAATGCCTGTTTCACATTTGCCTTGTGAGAGGAAAACAGCCCAAAAGTGGCACCCTTTTCAAAAGGCAGACCCCGCGGGGCAGGTTCTGCCTGCCCCGTGCCAGTTTGGTTTAATTAAAGACAATGAATGTAAAAAAGATATTTTTTCCTTTGGCTGAGCATAAAATCCACCTGCATAATGGAGTTTTGCAGGAATCCCCCTCCAACAGGAAGGATACCAACCAGCCCTTCCAGCTCTCTTTTCGGCCTCAAAAAGGCTATGACTTGATTGTGCCCAAAACAAACCAAACAAAACAGGTCCTGCATATCCATTGTTCCTTCGATAACAAAAATAAAACCGCAGAAGGCAAATCCCCCCACCAGAATATTAAAAACTCCCTGGTTTTGGAAGAAGGGGCCAGGCTCACTTTAATCGAAAGCTTTGAGCTAATGGCAGGGGCTGAGGTCCATTGCAGAACCCATGTCCAAAGCAGGCCCCACTCCTCCCTGGATTGGCTGAATGTGAGCCAGGGAACACCTTCCTCCTTTCTGACTTGTGAGACCCAGGGCCATGTGGAATTTTCTGCCTCCATCAACCGGCTCAGCCTAACCTTAAGTGAAGGGACTTCCAGAGATTTTGTAACTATGCGTCATATTCAGGAGAGAGCTTATTCCGTTTTATTGGGCCTGGCTTTGCTCAAAAACAAAGCCGTCCAGGAGCAAAAATTTGACACACAGCATATAAAACCGGAGGCTTATTCCCGGCAATATTTCAGGGGCCTCCTCAACGACAGGGCCAGGAGTGATTTTCATGGCCGTGTGGAGGTTTTGTCGGAGGCGGTTCAAACAGACTGTGCCCAGTCGGCCAGGAGTTTTTTGCTGAGTGAGACAGCACAGGCCCATACCCGGCCGGAAATGGAGATTCATTGTGGAGAGGTGAAGGCCAGGCATGGGGCCACCACCGGACAGCTGAACCAGGATGAGATGTTTTACCTTCAAAGCCGGGGATTAAAGCCGACAGAGGCCTTTGAAATGCTTGTCATGGCCCATGTTCAGGATATTTTGCGGTTTTTTCCTGAAAAACAGCTCAACAAAAGTCTTATGCAGGATCTCCAAAAAAACAAAAAAAATTATCTGAATTTATTGACAAAGGAAAAAACACCTTTATAAAATACTGCTTATGCAAAGGTCTCTATATTTCTTTTTGTTTTTTCTGATGGGGGCTTGTGAAACAGGCCCTTATCCGTCCATTAACGCCGAAACCGCTTACGGCAAGGAAGTTATCTCCGGCTCCTGTTCCGCCTGGAAAGATGGCTGTAATATTTATTGCCGGACAAGCACAAGTGTCAATTATGCGACTTATGCCAAAAAAGACAAATGCAATGATTCCGATGTCGTCCGCTCCCAGTGCATAAGTGATACCCGGTATAAAGACACTTTGGAGGACGGCTGGTCTCTCACGGAAAATGCCGATCAATGTATATAATGAGTGTTCCCCGGCTTTATCCTCCCTTCCCTTTTCCCCGCCTTTTGTCCAGTCCAGCTCAAAGATATTGGACTTTTATCTCAAATTTTGTTTTTCTGGTCTTCAGGGGGTATTTATGAAAAATTTTTTGGGTCGGGTTCTTTTATTCTGTTTTTTTCTTTCCTGTGAACAGGAGTCCACCACCACCAACAGGCAGTCTTACAAGCAGTTTGATGCCACCACCTGTCAATCCAATCAGGAAAACAAAAGGGCGGACTTTGGCCAGTTGCAGGAAATAGACAGCAATAATGCCAGCAACTATACTTTTTCCGGCACCTGTGAAAGGGAGGGTTCAGATGTCAAACTGTATATTGAAGGCCACCCTTTGGATACACAACCTGTTTGTAACAGGGGGGAGTGGCAGATTTCCGCCAATATCAGTGGCATTGTCAGCAAGAGAAGAAATGTTCAGGTGGCTGTTTCTCAAACCGGCAGTGGAGGGCTTTTGTGTGAAAGAGTGAAAAACCATTTTATATGCCCGGATGGGTATATAGCCGTTTCCCAAAGGGACGGGTACACTTCGGATGATTTTTGCGTCATGAAGTATGAAGCCAAGGTCCGTTCCGAATCGGATTTGGGCTCCACTTATCACAGGAAACTTGTCAAAGCGGAATCCAGGGCCAATGGGGTGCTCATAACAAGAGTCAGCGAACAGGACGCCATCAAATACTGTGAAGAAAACGGTGCAGGTTACAGCCTTATCAGCAATGATGAATGGCAAACCATAGCCAGAAACATTGAAGAGGTGGATGTCAACTGGTCCAAAGGGAACAGGGATATTGAAAACGACAACCTTCTGAAAGTGGGCAATATTTCCGGCATTAAAGCCAGCAGTGATGAAAAAAGCATAGACGACAAAAGGTGGAGGAAACACGACCGATACCACAAGCTGTTGAATGGAGAATATATATGGGACTTTGCCGGGAATCTCACAGAAATGGTCCGGCATGATATCAGCTCCCTGCCAGCACAATACAGGGACTATGTTTACAACATGCCTTTGGAATTAAAAGATCTTTTTGGTCCGGAAAGAGATTACTCTGTTTTTGATGCAAGAGAAAGACACAGGGGCTTTGGCGGACTGGGCTTTATTCAGGCGGAATCTTTTAAAGGGGCTGTTTTACGCGGAGGCACAGCGGGCAACCGGACTGTGGGGACAGGTATTTTTTCCACAGACACCACAGCCGATCCGGAGCGACTGAACTTCCAGACCCGTGTGGGCTTTCGCTGTGTGTATTACCCCTAAAAACCTTTAGTTTTTTGTCATCGGGACGAGCAAAGTTGCCCCACAGGTTCTGCCCTCAAAACAGTGGTTTAAAATAAAAAACCACAAAAAAACCCAAAACCACAAAAAAAGCTTGTAATTATTACATACTTTTGATTTTTTATGGATCAGGGTTTGGAAAATATGATAAAAAAGAGGGTATGTCTTGTTTTCCATACCGATCTTTTGAAAAGGGTGTCGCTTCAAAGCTCTCAGCCACGGTCCTTGTTTTGTTGGCTTTCAGCTCTCACCCCTCTTACTCCTCTTTGGCCTTGGAGCAGGCCTGTGCTTCCTCCTTTTCCTCTGCTGAAGACATTTTTATTGGCTTTGTCAAAGAAAAATCAGCCGTTTCTGTGAATCCAGTCTGGGAGACCAGAATCTCAAAAGCTCTGCAAAAAACCCTGTGGAAGGCCTCACAGGCGGAAAACTGGCTCGAAGAAATGATCCAACGAATAGGAGAGGACAACACACTTGCACTTCTGAAAACCCCTTCTTATTTTTTGACAATGACTTACAGGGGCTTTCAGGAAAAAGTCACTTTATATAAGGAATATTTGGGAGAAGAGGGGGTTAACCACAGACTCCAAAAAAGTCTGGCTGGCTTCCATTTTGGAAATACACAGGAGATAAAAGCTGTGGTTGACTACTTGAAAAGCTACATGGGAGGGAATCCTGAACAGGCCGAGGCTCTCATTCACAACATGATACAAAAGAACCCCTTTCCTTTTTCCATTGCCCGGCTGAGTGAACTTAAAAGCGTGGTGGAGTATATGGAACATTATATGGGGGAAAATCCTGAACAGGCCCGTGCTCTGGTGCGTGACATGATCCAAAAGAATCTACAACCTTTTTCCTCTGCCAAATTAAGAAACCTCAAAGGCGTAATGGAGTATATGGAATATTATATAGGAAAAGAACAAGTGAGGAAAAAAGCACAACAAAGCTTTACCAGCCTGGCCCTCATCAAATTAAATCAGTTGAAAAAATGGAAAGAGGCCTGGGGAGAAGAGGAGTTCAAAAGAAAACTGAAATCTTATACCTTAAACCGTCTCATCAACCAATATGCCTGAAAACAGGGAAATTCACCTCTTTGCCGGTCGGTTCGCGACCTTTTTCCTGTTTAAAGGGATTTTAATGGGATGGCTTTTCTCCAGCATGCGGGCCAGATGAGTGATATTTAAATGTGTGTATTTCTCTGTGGCGGAAAGAGAGCTGTGCCCCAACAACTCCTGAAGAGAACGCAAGTCAGAACCACTGCTCAACAGATGAGTGGCAAAGCTGTGCCTTAAAACATGAGGGCTTATGGGTTTGTTCAATCCGGCTTTTTGACCCCAATACCGGACCCGGTCATAAGCCTTTCTGACAGAAAGGCCCAGCACCAGGCCATTTAAAGAGGGACAGAGACCTCTTTGAAACTGAAATTCCTTTAAAGCCATTTCCGGCAAAACACAAAGCCTCTCCCTTCCCCCCTTGCCCCGGATCCGTAAAAACCGGTCCTCCACCTGCCTCCACTTCAATCCACAGGCCTCACTGACCCTCAAGCCCCCTCCATAAAGCATTAAAATCAACAACAGATCCCTTCTGTTATCTTGATGAGCGGATTGTCCCGATACGGCCTGTTTCACTGTCTGAACAAGGCACAAGGCCTCATCCACAGACAAATAATGAGGGAGTTTCCGGGGAACAGAAACCAGTTTAATGCGGGAATGAAGGTCCTGTTTTATCAAACCCTCCTCAAACAGCCATTTCAGAAAAGCCCGGACACAGGCCATTTTACGGTTCTGGCTGGCCGGGGCCAGTTGGGCCCATTTCCGGGCACTTTTATGGACCGACTGCTCCAATTTTGCCAAAAAAAGCCCCCTGTCTGACCTTAAAACACCCCCGGCGGGCACGGCCAGCTCATCATGAGACAGGTCCAAAAAGCAGTTTTGGGCCTCTGTTGAAAGAAAAGACAGACAGGGAGAGGAGAAAAAAGCCAGGAACTGTCTTAAATCCATACAGTAAGATTTCAGGGTATGGGGCGAGCAGGACCTCTGAAATTCCAAATATTTCAGATATTTACAAATAAATTGTCGTATTTTAAGACAGTGTGTAAATATTACACGGTCTGATTTTTTTAACTTTTTTGTAAAAAATTTACATATTTTCATTGAAAAATTTTCAATACTTTGGTAGACAAATGACACGCTGTCTCATAATGAGACACATGACAGAAACCCACGGAAGGAGAAAAAGCCATGATTCCCTACTTAAGCAAAGGACAAGGTAACATTTTAATGAACAAAGTGGAAGAAAAGAATTTGGAAAAAATCATCCATTGTTCTGACATCATAAAACAGACGCTGAAAACAGTGGATCGGGTGTCTGCCACCGACTCGACTGTGCTCATTACCGGCCGGAGTGGCACGGGCAAGGAAATGACAGCCAAGAGAATACATGGCAGGAGCTACAGGAAAAATCGCCACTTTGTGGTGATTAACTGCAGTTGTCTGAATGAGAACACAGTGGAAAGTGAGCTGTTTGGACATGAAAAAGGGGCTTTTACAGGTGCGGTTCGCCAAAAAACCGGGCTGTTGGAAAAAGCCAATGGAGGCACTTTGCTTTTGGACGAAGTGGCCGAGCTGAATCTGAAAATGCAGACCAAGTTGCTTCGCCTTTTACAGGGAGGGGAGATCCATCGGGTGGGAGGCACTGTGCCCATAAAACTGAACGTCCGGGTTATATCCTGCACCAACAAAAACCTGGCAAAAGAGGTGATCAAAGGCCGGTTCAGGGAGGATCTCTATTACCGAATCAACACCATTGCCATAAATTTGCCCTCTCTTTCCGAGAGACCGGAGGATATCCCTTTATTGTTAAAACATTTTCTGGGCCGGATAGAGTTGGAAGAGTCCACTTTAAAGACACTGATCAACTACTCCTGGCCGGGCAACGTGAGAGAGCTGAAAAACCTGTGTGAAAGACTGCGTATTATGCACGAAGAGGGCAGTACCATCCAAAAGAAACAGCTCCCGGAAGAATTTTGGAACAAAAAAAGAGCCTCTGCCATGTCTTATGATCCCAATATGAGCCTGGCGGATGTAAACAAAGCACATATACTGAACGCCCTGGAGCACTTTGCCTCCAAAAGAAAGGCGGCCAGAGCCTTGGGCATCACAGTCAAAACACTCTATAATCGTCTGCATGAATATGGCGTGTTTGAGAATTATGCCCTGCACCCCTCCATGCGTTCAACAGAAGTGGAGCTGTAAGCCCTGGATTTTAATTTTACCCATGTCTTCCGTCCATGTATTGCTCCATGGAGGCATGTATCACGGGGGCCAGGTCCTTAAAAGAGGGAAAAGCCCCCATCAGCTCTTCATGCTCTGCCACAGTGAGTTTCAAAAGGGCTTTTTGCTTTTGCAGTTCCTTTGGCAAAACCCCCAGCCCCAGCAGAAGGCGAAATTCAAACACAAAGAGGAGGGCGGGCAAACAAGGGCTTTTTTCCAAAGCACTTAAGGCATTGCCCAAGAGTTAAAGAGATCGGGGTTGTCCTCCACCCCTTCCTGACCTGTTTTTTCCACAAGGGACAGGAAATAAATAGCCATCTCCATGCGATCATAGCTTTCTCTCAACCTTTCAAATCGCTGTAAAGACCATGCTTCACAGAGAAAATGCAGGGTGGCATGGATTTTACGGGATTTTTTATACTCCACACCAATAAAATTCCCCGGTTCCAGCACACCGCCTGCAAATCTTTTTTTGCTCCTCAAGGCCCCTTTGGCCATAAAAGACAAAAGGGCCCCCCGCTGGTTCAGGGCCCGGACAATGAGGTCGGATTCCCCAAAACGGACCTGCTTTAAAACGATCACTTTATCCTTCAACAAAGACATAATAAGAGCCTTTTCTCATGGGCGATGACTGCAATACCGGCAATGGACAATAATCCCACTGCCATGTTCGATCTTGTCTCAAAATGACCCCTTTTACCAGCTTTTTATTGACAGATCGCACACCGACTGACAAAAAAGGCAAAATAGGACACTGCGTTATATTTTTGACAAAAAAAGGCATGCACTGTCCCCTTGCCATCACCCTCTTTTTATAGTAGTGCTTAAAAAAGTGTCTTTTTTCAGGATGGAACAACCGGCCCTGCCATCGGGGCAGGTTCAATATCATTGAGGTAACCACAACCAGGAAACAGTAAATGTTCATCACTACAGAACCAAAACCCAGTATAAATAAAGAGCATGTATTTTTAACAAAAATAGAAAGGTCAGATGCTTTTCTTGCAAATTATTTTTGGGACAAATTGGTTATTGACGACAGGCTTAAAAGAAAAATGGTCAGTTTTCAAGCCAACAAGAACCATAAATACTACAGATGGTATAAATACAAAGAAGCTTTTTCCTCAGACTTGGTTAAATATCTTTTTGGTAAATACCCGGTTAATAAAGGAACGGTTTTTGATCCTTTTGCAGGAGCAGGCACAGCTCTTTTTGCCTGTGCTGAATTGGGTTACCATACTGATGGTGTTGAAGTCCTTCCAATAGGGCAACAAATTATATCAGCCAATATTTTGGCCAGAAATCACTGTAACCCATTCTTGGTTGAAAAGTTAAAATACTGGTCAGAAAATGCCATTTGGGACCGTAAAGGAAAGATAAAGCCTTTTGAAATTTTGCGAATAACAAAAGGAGCTTATCCTCCGGAAACGCATTATAAAATCAAAAGATATTTATATGAATTACAACATGAGAAGACAGAAGTTCAAAAAATACTTATGCTTGCTCTGTTATGTATTTTGGAATCAGTAAGTTATACCAGAAAAGATGGACAATTTCTACGCTGGGATATGAGATCAGGTCGTGGAAATGGAAAAAATTTATTTAATAAAGGTGAAATTATCCCTTTTGGCCAAGCTATAAAGAAAAAGCTTGCAGAAATTATAGAAGATATAACTGTAAACAGTGAGAATATGGATTTTTTTTCAGATATAAATACAAATTCTCAAGTCGGAAGGGTCCAATTATTGAAAGGTTCCTGTTTAAATGTGTTACCTAAAGTACAAGATGAATACTATACAGGCATTATTACTTCCCCTCCGTATTGCAACCGCTATGATTATACAAGAACTTATGCTTTGGAACATGCTGTTTTGGGCATCGATGATTCCGAACTGTCATTATTGCGTCAGGCCATGTTAAGTTGCACTGTTGAAAATAAATCAAAAAAATTGCTGTCAATTAACAAAGAATGGAAACCAGCAATGGATATTTGCAGTAACCAGGAATTGTTGCATGACATATTAAGCTACCTGGAGTACAAAAAAGAAAAAAAAGAGCTTAATAACAACGGGATAGTGAAAATGGTCAAAGGATATTTTTATGAGATGGCTTGTGTGATTCAGGAGTGTTATAGAATTTTGAGCCCCAATGGCTATATGTTTATGGTAAACGATAATGTCAGATATGCTGGAGTGTCTGTCTCTGTTGATATGATTTTGTCCAAAATGGCAGAACAGCTTGGTTTTACAGTCGAGAATATCCTTTTCCTCCCTCAAGGAAAAGGCAACAGCTCCCAACAAATGGACAGACATGGCAAGAAAGAATTGAGAAAATGTATATATGTATGGAGAAAGGAAAAGTAATGCCTCATTTAAAACATTTAAAATCTTATAAATCTCTCATCACCTCTTATACAGCAACAAGAGCTGGTTTTATTGCATTGGCTTTGGAGAAAAATAAAGAAGCAACCCCTTTTGTTGAAGAAGCGAAAGTTTTAAAAGCTATCGCCAAAAAGGCAGATAATCCAAAAGATTTATTGAATATAAAGAATATCCATAACGCTTTACTTACAGCTGGTGGTATTTCAGATAAAGCCAAAAAACATCTAAAAGATCATGACAAAAAAATGGCTATCATGGGTTTGATTGAAAATTTTTTGGAACCAGCCGGGAAATATTTTATAGATGAATTGGTGTATCGATTTTTACTCACAAAAGGAGATACATTGGGAGGTATTATAAGAAACTTGGCTGGTGCTGAAGGTGAAAGAAAATTTACCAGATTGTTGATTTCAACACTTTGTTTAACAGATAAAAATTTTAAATACCTGGATTTAAAAAGCAAAATATGGACAGAATGTGAATCCAGATCACGAGAACTTGATATTGACAGAAGAGTAAAAGCATTATACTGGACATCAAAAAGAAAAAACAGAACCTTGATTTATAATTCAAATGTTCCTGTTGTTAAAAAGAACATTGATTTATGTTTACTGGAGTGCTCACCGGATAGCATTATCTCTGACAAAAAAAATAATTCCATATATGCCAATCCTGAAAAATATATTGCTTTGGGTGAGTTGAAAGGCGGTATAGATCCAGCAGGAGCAGATGAGCATTGGAAAACAGCCAACTCCGCTTTAGAAAGAATTAGAAACGCTTTTCATAAAAATGAAACAAAGCCAGATATATTCTTCATAGGAGCGGCCATAGAGAAAGCCATGGCTCAAGAGATATACCAGCAACTCACAAAAAACTTTTTAACAAACAGTGCCAACTTGACAAATGAAGACCAGGTAATATCTTTATGCAGGTGGTTAATCGATCTTTAAAAAAAGAGGAAAGTATGAACAGAATACCAATAAGAATATTTTTTCAAAGACAGAAGGGGGTTTTCAGAGTGAAGGCACTGTTGCTTTTTTGTTTTGTTACAGTGCTCAGTTTGATCTTTGTGTGTGGCCTATATGTGTTTTTCCTGATAAAAAAACTGCCTTCCGTCCAAAATTTAAAAGCCTATCACCCTCCTTTGCTGTCTGTGGTTTTGGACAGAAAAGGGCAAAAAGCCGGTGAATTTTTTAAGGAAAGACGGTTCCTGGTTCCCCATCAGGAACTGCCCGAAGTTTTAATCCAGGCTTTTGTGTCCGCAGAAGATGGTCGTTTTTTTGAGCACAAGGGGCTTAATGTCAAAGCCATTTTCCGGGCTTTTCTGGCCAACCTGAAAGCCGGCAAAAAAGTGCAGGGAGGATCCACCATCACTCAACAGGTGGCCCGCTCCCTCCTGCTCTCCTCCGAAAAAACTTATAAAAGAAAGTTCAAGGAAGCCATACTGGCCTTAAGAATGGAAAAACATTTTACAAAAGAGGAAATCCTGTATCTTTACCTCAATCAGATTTATTTGGGACATGGGGCTTACGGGGTGGGCATGGCCGGAGAGATCTATTTCAGAAAAAAAGTTCAGGCTCTGAGTCTGGCCGAGTCCGCCATGCTGGCAGGTTTGCCCCAGGCCCCCAGCCGTTTCTCCCCCATCTACAACCCCCAAAAAGCCAAAGAAAGACAGATATACACCCTGAACAGAATGGTGGAGGAAAATTATATAGACCATGAAAAAGCCCAAAAGGCCAGTGCCCGGCCTCTGAAAGTGTTCTTAAGGGAAAAATACCATGAAAAAGCCCCCTATTACATGGAAACCCTGAGACAAAGCCTTCTTCAAAAGGTGGACGAAAGCCAACTCCTCACCGGAGGGCTGACCATTAAAAGTGCCATGGATCTTTTTCTTCAAAAACAGGCCAGAGAAAGCTTGAGACAAGGGCTGAGAGATTTGGACAAAAGGCAGGGCTGGAGAGGGCCTTTGAAAAATATAGAAAAGGAGGAGGACATTCAAACATTTTTTGAAAAAGAGGAAAAAAGCCTTGTGGAAAAAAGAAGAGAATTTCGTATTATCATGCCTCCCCGTCCGGCAGAAACCACAGAAAACCCAGAGAACACCGACTCCCTGACAGCAACACCTTCCTCAAATGAAACATCAAACAGAGATTCCACCCTGACAAAAGCAGAACAGGAATTAAGGAAAATCAAATCCGGCGAGATCATAAAAGCCTTGGTGAGAGAGGTGAGCGATGAAAATGAAAAAGTTTTGGTGGAACTTCCTTTTAAAAATTATGGCCTTTTGCCTCTTCAAAATATGAAATGGGCCAGAAAACCGGACCCTAAAATCAGCTTTAAATTTTTTTCACTTAAAAAACCCTCCCTGGCCCTGAACCAAGGGGATGTGATCCAGGTTCAGGTGGAAAAACAGCTGGAAAAAGAGGAATGTATTAAAACCAAAAACTGGTCCTATACAGAAAAACACAAACAAAATTCCAAAAAGGACTGTGGTTTTTTGCTTTCCCTGGAACAAGAGCCTTTGGTGGAAGGTGCACTTATTGCCTTTGAGCAAAAAACAGGGGATATACTGGCCCTTGTGGGAGGTTATGATTTTGAACGATCCCAATTTAACCGTGCCTATCAGGCCACCCGGCAAACAGGATCTGTATTCAAGCCCCTGGTTTACCTCTCTGCTCTGGCCAAAGGCTGGACCCCGGCCACCATCATAACAGATACACCCGTGGTGTATGAAAAAGAAGAGGCGGAGGAAATAAAAAACACAGGCAATAAAGAAACAGAGGAAACATCAGATACATCAAACACAGAAGAAGAATACCAAACCTGGAAACCGGATAATTATGGCCGACGGTTTTCCGGAGATATTCTTTTCCGTAACGGCCTTATTCGATCCATGAATGTGCCCACAGTCAAAATTATCGAAAATGTGGGCATTCCCTGGGTGAAAAACTACGCCCAAAGGCTTGGGATTTTCAGCCCCCTCAATCCTGACTACACTTTGGCCTTGGGGTCCAGCAGTGTCACCCTCTATGAAATGACAAAAGCCTTTGCCATCATAGGCCGGCTGGGAAAAACCATCAAACCCATATTGTTGCATGAAGTGCTAAATACAAAAAATCAAAATCTGTCAGGGCCTTTAAGCCTTGATGAACGATTTGCAGAACAAAGAGAGGATTATGAAAAATCCATGGAAGAAAAAAGAAAAGCATTTTTATCCTCCCAAAATACAGATACAAATGCAAACACAGACACAGACACAGACACAGATACAAACACAAATGCAAACACAGACACAGACACAAATAAAAAAAGAACCCCAAAAAGGCTTTCTTTTTTCTTTGATGATCCAGAGCAGTTGATATCCCAACAAACCGCTTTTATAATGACCACTTTACTTCAGGCTGTCATCCAGGACCCTCAGGGCACAGGCGGGAAAGCACGGGAGATGGACTGGCCCCTGGCAGGCAAGACCGGCACCACCAACGGCTACTATGATGCCTGGTTTATTGGCTTCAGTCCCCAAATGGCGGTGGGGGTGTGGGTGGGCTTTGATGATGAAAAAAGCCTGGGTCATGGGGAGACCGGGGCCAGGTCCGCCCTCCCTGTGTGGCTTGATTTTATGCAAAAAGCCCATGCAGACATGGAAAAAGAGAAGTTTGAAATACCGGAGGGTATTGTCTGGACCCATATTGACAACAAAACGGGGAAATGGGTTTCCACTCTCTCCACTGATATCGTGCAACAGGCTTTTATAGAAGGCACTCAGCCACAGGAAGAAGAGGAAAACACAGAGGAAAACACAGAGGATCAAAAATTTTTAAGAGAGGATTTTGCCGAATAAACCAAACTGGCACGGGGCAGGCAAAACTTGCCCCGAGGGGTCTGCCTTTTGAAAAAGGTGCAACTTTTGGTGCGTATCCCTCCTGCAGGAAAGATAAGAAACATGCATTTTCAACAAGATCAGTTTAAACATTAAACCGGAAATTTGTCTTATGTCACTACGATATATTAAAATCAAAGGGGCCAGGCAAAATAACCTGAAGGGCTTTGATTTGCAAATTCCCTTGCAGAAGTTTACTGTGGTGTGTGGCCTCAGTGGATCGGGCAAAAGCTCCCTCGCTTTTGAAACTCTGTTTGCAGAAGGCCAAAGAAATTACACACAAACACTTTCCAACTACAGCCGGCAGTATATCAATGAGATGGCCAAGCCCCTCATCGAAAGTATCGAAAATATCCCGCCCGCACTGGCTCTTCAGCAAAAAAACACCGTCCGCTCCGCCCGACCCACTGTGGCCACCCTGACAGAGCTGGACCATTTGTTTCGTCTGCTTTTTATGCACTCAGGCCAGGCCTTTTGCCCCGAACACAACACACCCCTTCGGTCCTTCTCCCCTCATCAGGGAGCACAGGAAATACAAAAACTTTTTCCAAAAGGCAAAGGCATTGTGTCTTTTCCGATCAAACTCCATCGCACAGGCCTCAACTGGCCGGGTTTAAAAAAAAAATTGCTCAAGGAGGGGCTGACCCGTGTATGGCAAAAACAGGACAACACCCGTGCCGGCTTACCCCTCCTCAAAGAAATAAACCAAATCAACCAATCTGCAAAAGAATTTTATGTGGTGGTGGATCGTCTTATGTTCAAAGACAGAGCACGCCTGACAGATTCCCTCAAGTCCGCCTACAAACTTTTTCTCAGATACAACAAAACCGAAAAAGCCGGTGAGGCTCTGATATCCCCCCACAAAGCCACCACAGAGAAAAAACTCAATCCAAAACATGAAATATTCTTTTTAAGTGAAAGCCCCTCATGCCCCCATTGTGCTTATCGCTTTCCCTTTTATCCCTTTCCTTTGAGCCTTTTTAATTTTAATTCCTCTTTGGGTGCCTGCCCAACCTGCAAAGGTTTTGGCCACCAGCTGGCAGTGGACGAAAAAAAAGTGGTCCCTTATCCGGAAAAATCCATCATGGAAGGGGCCATTATGCCCTGGACCACGCCCTCCACTTCATCGGAATTCAGAAGTCTGAAGCAGTTTTGCCGGAAAAAAAACATAGATCTCCACTGCCCCTGGAACAATCTTTCCACTGCTCACAAAAAAAAGATATGGAAAGGAGATGCCTCCTTTATGGGTATGGAGGGTTTTTTTGATTATTTGGAAAGAAAAAAATACAAAATGCATGTTCGTGTTTTTTTGAATCGCTATAAAAGTGCTTTTTCCTGCCCGGACTGCAAGGGCCAAAGATTTAGAAAAGAACTGGCTTTTGTCCGGTGGCAAAACAAAACCATTATGGAATTTTACGATACGCATATTGGTGCTTTAAAGGAATTTTTTTTGTCCTGCACCCAAAATGAACACCCCCAGGCTTTCAGCCTGATCCGGAAAATCAGTTTTATTTTGAAGGTGCTGGACAATATTGGCCTCAGTTATCTTTCTCTTGGTCGCTCTGTCAAAACTCTTTCCAGCGGGGAGTTTCAACGGCTGAATTTGGCACACCAGATGGGTTTGGAGCTTTCACAGGTTCTGTATGTGCTGGATGAGCCCACCGTCGGGCTTCATGCTCAGGACAGCCAAAATCTTATTCGTATGCTGAAAGACCTTTGCGACAAAGGCAATACAATGCTGGTGGTGGAGCATGATCCGGATCTCATAAGGCAGGCAGACTTTATTGTGGAAATGGGCCCTGGTTCTGGTTTTAAGGGTGGTGAGGTGGTTTTTCAGGGCACGAAAGAGGATTTTTTAAAATGCTCTCACTCCCTCACCAAGGCCGGGTTGGAAAAACAAAAAGAATCCAAACCCCTGATTTTGCCAGTGGACTTTGAAAATCATAAATATTTTTTGGAAATATCCGGCTGTCAGGCCCACAACTTGAAAAATGTCTCTCTTCGTGTGCCCCTCAATCGTTTGGTGACTGTGACAGGAGTCAGCGGCTCCGGCAAATCCACTTTAATCAGCCAGACTCTGTATCCAGCTTTGGCCAACATCCTTGGGTATGGAGGCATTAAAGGCCACCCCTTCAAAACTTTAAAAGGGGCGGAGCAGGTGCAAAAGGTGGTGTGGATTAACCCTGCACCAGTCAAAAATCAAAAAAACAGCCTCGTTGCCACTTATGCGGGTGTTTATGGCTTTATTCGACATGTCATGGCCCTTAATTGCCACCAAATGGGGAGGGAGGAAATTCCCTCCCGGCTTTTCAGCCTCAATGTGGAGGGGGGCCGTTGCCCGTCCTGCCGGGGCCTGGGGTATCAGGAGATAGACATGGTTTTTATGGACCCCATTCGGACACCTTGTGAAGAATGCCAGGGAAAAAGGTTCAAACAGGAGGTTTTGGACTTAAAATGGAAAAATAAAAACATGGACCAGATACTGAATATGACAGTGGACACGGCCAGTGAGTTTTTTGTGTCCAGTCCTTATATATGGAAGCCCCTCTCCTTTTTAAAAAAAGTGGGCCTGAATTATCTCCTGTTGGGGCAAACCTTAAGGACCCTGTCAGGGGGGGAATCCCAAAGGCTCAAACTGAGCCGGGAGCTGATGGGCCAGCCCAAAAACACCCTTTACATTATGGATGAACCCACTGTGGGGCTTCACTTTCGGGAAGTGGAGCTTTTGCTGTCTGTGTTGAGAGAGCTGATTCGACAGGGGGGCAGTGTTTTACTGATTGAACATCACCTGGATCTGATTCAGCAATCTGATTTTATTATTGATATGGGGCCAGGGGCCGGCCCGGAAGGAGGAAAGATTATCGCCAAAGGAACCCCGTATGAGCTGGCTGAAAACCCTTTAAGTGTCACAGGGGCTTTTTTAAACCGGAACCAAAATAACAGTCGCACCGATCTCTGACTTTTCAGCACAAACTCCCTGTAGTGCTTAAGGAAGAGTGCTCAGGGAAGACGCCACCCTTTTTTGATTTGTGCCACCCCCTCCAGCAGAGAATCTATTTTCCTGTTTTGCTCCACTTCACCTTTCTGAGTGGTGCTTTCTGAACAGGCAGAACTTTTAAGCTCCAACAGGTTTTTTTCCATACTTTTAAGCAAGACAATCATATCCTCTGAAAGAGGCAGGCCCTGCATTATCATCTGGTCTTTTAAATTTCTTATTTCCCTGTCCTTTTCCGCCATTTTTTGCCTCTGATAATAAAGTTCTTTCTCCACTTTTTCCAAAAAATGCCTGAGATCTCTCAATATATCCGGCTTGATATTGATACTCAGGGGGGTTGAAAACAAAGGGACCTGCGTATCCTGATCCTCCCACTTGATTTGGACATAGTTTCTGATCCATTTTACTTCCGCCTGGTTTTTCCCGGTATAAACAGGCAAAGCTTCCAGAGCGGATCGCAGGTATTCTGTCACAAAGGGAAAATCTTCAGAGGAGAGATTGGACTTGAAACTCAAGAGGCCCGGCTCCTCCCTTTCATGAGTGAGTGAAAAGCCATCGGATACAAAATAAGACAAAAAAACAGGCAGATCAGAAAAAGCCGGCTGGGCGTCTTTCATCTTCAATATACTGTCCAAATCACCCCAGGCCCCCAATTCAAAACAGGAATGCCCCACACGGGCAAAAAAATCCTTGTCCCCCAATTGGTCTGCGTATTCGTTCCTGAGTTTTTTCAGAAAAGATTCCACCTGATCCATGGGTAGCCACTGAGAGGGATCTTTTAAAAATTCCATCTCCATATCGGTCAATTCATACAGACGGGACACATCAAAGCCCCTGCCCCGTAAAAAACAATAAAAGGAGTGAGTGATTTTTCCGCTGACTCGCATAACGGGGGCATTTTACAACCAAAACCACCGTTTTGCCACATGTTTTTATTTGTTTTTGCCGGCCTCTGAGCTTTTCAGGCCACCCGCTTTGCTTTAAACTTTTCAGGGGGGAAATTAAACTGATGATCCTGGATTTCATTCATAAAAGTGGGCAAAATGCCTGTCGGACGAATGGCTCCGGCGTAAGAACCATCCGCTTTTTTAACGAGCCGGCCCAAAGAATAAATGGGCTTGACCTGATACACCCCTTTGTCATTGACGCCCAGGACCTCGGCCACTGAACCAATGCGTCTGGAGCCATCCGGGTAGCGGGATATCTGGACGATAATATCGATGGCAGAACCAATCTGGTGCTGAAGAGCCTTTTCACTCAGTTGTGAGTCCGCCCCCTGAGCCAGGGCTTCCAACCGGACGATGGCATCATGGGGGGAGTTGGCATGCACGGTGCCCAAACAGCCTTTATGCCCTGTGTTCATGGCCTGCACCAATTCCAGGGCCTCCCCGCCTCTCACCTCCCCCACAATAATCCGGTCCGGCCGGAGACGCAGGGAGCTTTTGAGCAGATCCTGAATGTTTACCTCCCCTTCCCCCATTTCATTGGCCATGCGGGTTTCGAAAAACACCACATGCTCGTATTCAATTTGCAGTTCGCTGGAGTCTTCGATCACGATCACCCTTTGTCCTTTGGGGATGCGGTTGCAGAGGACAGAGAGCAAAGTGGTTTTACCCGACCCGGTGCCACCACTCACCAACACATTTTTACCCAGTTTCATACAGATATCCAAAAAGCGGGCCACATCAAGGCTCATGGTGCCAAAGCGAATATAGTCTTCAAAAGTAAACTGCGTGGTGGAGAATTTACGGATGGCAATGGTGGTGCCTTTGCGGGCACAGGGGGGGATGACGACATGAATACGGTAGCCGTTGGGGAGACGGGCATCCAGGCGAGGGGTTTTGTCGTCAATTCGGCGTCCCACACTTTGGGCAATATTGTTGGCGGCGGCCCGCACCGAATCCTCATCAGAAAAACGGGCCTCAGACTTATGCACTTTCCCCGCTTTTTCCACCCATATTTCATCATGCCGGTTGATCATGACCTCTGTCACGGTCTCGTCCTTGAGCAGGCTCCATACAGGGGCCAGAAAGTTTTTAATGGCGGATTCAAACACCCCGCCAGAATTATTTTGGCTCATACTTGTTTTTATCGGTCATGAGGACAGAAAACATTATTTTTTGTCGCAAACCGACAGGCAAAAGTCGCCTGGAGTCGCTCAAAAGTCGGAAGAGGGCCATGTTATCGGCTTTGGAGGCGGGCGGAACGGCCTTTTCTTTGTCTCAGGTAAAAGAGCCTGCTCCGGCGCACTTTGGCCTGGCTTAGAGTCTCCACTTTTTGAACAGCAGGGCTGGCCAGAGGGAAACTTCTTTCCACACCCACTCCATCGGAGATTTTGCGCACAGTAAAGGACCGCACACTTTTTTGGCCTTGAATTTTCAGCACCACACCACTGAACACCTGTGTCCGCTCTTTGCCTGCTTCCTGAAAGCACACATGCACATTCACCGTGTCCCCCACCTGAGCGGAAAACTTAAGCTGTTTTTGTGTTTTGGAAACATAAGAATCCACTATATCCATTGTATTCTCCTTGGCACGATCGAAGAGGATAGCCACGTCGACTTTGTCCCCCCCTTTGGGGGTGGTGGAGGCGACGAGAGTCGAACTCGTGTCCGCAAACCTTCCGCATTCAGGCTAACTACATACTTAGTCCCTGCTTAAAGGACCACTTTTATCGGCAGGAACACGATGAAAAGCGGTTTTTTACCAGCAGTTTTAAGTTTTGGACCCTGATAAAACAGACCAAAACCGAGATGGCCCAATCAACGCTTTCCACACCCTGCCATCGTAGGCATGGTCCACGGCCACTCGTTTAAAATTAAGCGGCAAAAGCAACAGAGTTGCCAATTGGTTTTTGTGTATGTTTTTTAAGAGGTCCTCATACGCCTCTGTATGCTCCTTCAGCTTTATGACCTGCGTCAAAGCCACTCGCCCCCAGATTTTTTTACAAGTTAGCATGCTTACAGAGTCCTGTCAAGCCTTTTGTCGCCCACCGATCGCCAGATTCCACACACAAAGCCTGCTCTGGGCCGATCCCACCCGCCTTTTGTCCTGTTTTTGGCCAAAAGGGGCTTGGAAAAAGAGGATTTTTTAAAGAAGCCCTGTCCTCCACCCGATACACTATACAGTTGGGCCTGAAAAAGCTTGATTTTTTTCCTGAGTCACAGGGTTTTTCAGGGCCAATTATATGGCGGTCGGTAAAAAACCCTGTTTTTGAGGGAGGACTCCAATGAAGTATTTTATTTATATTTTGTTTTTGTGTGGTTTTATCTGGCAGATCTCTGCCTGCAAGGATCCCACACCTCAGACGGCGGGTGTACCCACCACCACCAGTACCAGCACCACGGGTTCCACCACAGGCAGTTCCACTTCCACAGTCAGGAAGTTTGTGACTTGGAAGGGCACATTGGAGATCGACGGTGTGGAAAACTACCACAGCCTTTTGAGGGAGCAGGGCCGATGTGACCCCTGTAGCTGGAAAAACGCAGGGGCTTACAGTTGCAATCGATTTAATTCCGGTGCTCTTGTGGAGCTTATTTTTGAAAAGGATGAATTTCCCTCCCCTGTCACCTTGAGGATCATGCCCATTTACAGGGGCACAGGCTGGAACGCCAGTTTTTCCGCGGGCTTTTGCAATAATGTTCATCCCAGCCCTACGGCCCCTCTTGTCTATAAAGGCACAGCCAAATACACCAACAACTATAATGGATTTCAGGTTCGTTTTCACAAAACCGCGGGGGACTTTGGACATGGACAGGCCGGCTTGGGCTATGTTATTGTCAAAAGCGAATACGGCCTGCCGGTGGATCAAGAGGGCCTGGAACTTACTTTTTACTATGGTGGATCGAGCAATGACAACAATGAAATGGGCACAGCGGATCTGACACATCCCAATTCGAAATCCACTGCCAGTCCCGGCTTATCCAGATGACAAACCAAACTGGCACGGGGCAAGCAGAGTCTGCCTCACAGGTTCTGCCTTTTGAAAAAGGTGCTACTTTTGGGCTGTTTTCCTCCCACAAGGCAAATGTGAAACATGCATTTTCAAACAAGATCAGTATACTATCGGCCTTCCAGGTTCGTTTTGTCCGGGGACAAGGCAGTATGTTGTTGGCGTGTTCTCGAGGAAAGGCCTTTTTCCTCCAGGGCGGATATGAATTTTAAAAATCCTTCAGCCTGTTGACAGAGCAGGTTTTTTATTTCTCTGTCTTTTATCTCTCCTTGAACAATCTGCTCAGAAATATTTTGCAAAAACACTCTTTCCGGATAAATAAAGCCATTGCGATAGCCCATGATCTGTTGCAGTTGTTCCACAGCCCTCAAGGCCCCAAACCGGCCCCCCAGGCCCACAAAAGCCACCGGCCGGTACTCAAAAGTTTCCGGGTAGCTCCAGTGATCTATAAAAAACTTAAAAATACCGGGGAAAGAGCCATTATATTCCGGGCAGACAATAACAAAACCGGCGGATTTGTTCAGTTTTAAAATAATATTTTTCACCTCTTTTGGCAAAACAGCGGGGTAAGGGTTGGATATCAAACTTTGAAAGGGCACATCCTGCAAGGATATAATTTCCATGTGAGCCTTGAGGTTTTGATATATTTTTTGAACAATTTGAGCCACAACAAAGCTGTTGGATTGCGGGCGATTGGTGGCAGAGATAATGTATTTCATAGGCTTTGTCCCCCCCGACATCGGGGGCTACCAGCTGGATTTGATGACGCCGGGTATACGGCCCTGATGGGCCAATTTACGGAACATCAGGCGGGACAGGCCAAAGCGTCTCAGGTGTCCTCTGGCTCGCCCGGATATATTACAACGGCGCACCACACGACAAAGAGAGCTGTTCCGGGGCAGTTTTTGCAGGGCAATACCAGCGGAATGCCTTTCCTCTTCGGAAAGCTTGAGATTGGACACTTTTTTACGCAGTTCTGCACGAAGCCCTATATATTTAAAGGCCTTTTCCCTTCTTTTGTTGTTTTTAACAACAGAGCTTTTTTTGGCCATATTTTAAATTCCTCCTTAAGGATAATGCCTGCTCACCTGAGCAGTAAAATACTAAAGTGCCCCCATGTCAAGCAGGATAGAAACAAATTTTCCAAAGACTGTCAAGGCTCTTTTTTACCGTGTGGGGGCAGAAAAAAAACCGGCTGTTTTTTGCTCATGTGGCCAATACTCAAGATCCCCATCTCAAGAGAGGGACAGAACAAACCCCCTCTGTTTTCGGTTCATGTGGCGAATCAGGGTTCCATTTTGCCGGGCAGAGACAGGCATTCTTCAGGCAGGCTGTAAAAGTGGTCGGAGGGCGTCCAGTAGGACGACAAAATATTAAATGCTTCTCCTTTATCAGCTGTCTCATCATGGCCGGGGTCAGAAGACCGGCTATAGTTGTCATAAGCCAGTATGACATGGGGTTTTTGATCTGCAGGAAAGTCATCTTCTCCATAACTCTTTGGTAATTCCTGTGCCATACTGGTGGGTAATTCATCAAACCGGGAGGAAAACAGGGCCAGGAAACTTTGGACTTTGCGGAAAAACCCAATGGCTTTTAAATTGCTGAGCTGAAAGTTTTTATGCACAGCACTGACAACATCAGAACACACAGGGGCTATACTATTATATCCACAGCGTTCAAATTCCAATTTGTGAATACCAGCTTTGTCAAATATGGTCTGGTAATCCTGGTCAGTGAGAGCGGGAAAAATCACCGGCAAGTCATACAGAAAAAACAAAGTGTAGACCCCACCCACAATGCTCAGTGTTTCTTTTTGCCCTTTGGTCAGGGAATCGTAGGAATCAGGGAGGCCACTGGGAAACTGGCTATTGACCAGTTGAAACAAGTGCTCCATTGTGGAGTTGTCCTTTACTTGTTCCGGTTGTCTTACCCCGTCTGCCACTTCAATGGCATACTTAAAATAATACAGCCTCCGGTTGTCATAAAGCTGGGTTGTCCATTCATGAAAAACAGCCGATTGAGGGTTTTGCCGAATAATCTGAACCAGCATAAATTGGGCATAAGCTCTTTTTTCCACTATTTCTGAAACCACAGATGAGGAAATATCATCCTCTCCTTCCCATTCTGCCTGTTTTTCTCCATTTATCAGCTGGGTGACTTTTCCCTGTATAAAATCGAAAGCGTCAAGGGCTTTATCCTCCACTTTGTTTAAAAGCTCCTGCCGGGTTTTTGTGAACCAATCGGAGTCCGTCCAGCTTTGGACGGGAATATGGAGAATATCCACACCGGCAGGGACATCGCAATGGTCGACAGATGCCATTCCTTCCGGGGGCTGAGGGGTTGGCGGGGAAGTTGTTTCCGCAGGATCCCTTTGCTGATTTGGAGGTTCTTTTGATTCAGGGGCCGGTTTTTCACCCGGCTGATGGGGTTTTTCTTTCGGCACCACCACCTCCCATTTAAAGGCGGGCGTGGTTGGGACACTTTGCCGATCCTGTGGCAGTTCTGAACTGTGCCTTCCTGTGGAGGGGAGATTGTTGACATCCACACCAGAATCCGAGGGGAGATTGTTGACATCCACACCGGAATCCGAGGGCGGATTATGACCTTGATCTTCGCCAACAACCTGAGTGCTCTGGCTAATAACCAAGGGGCCTGTTTTGCGACCGATGAAATCCTTTTCCTGAACAAAGTGGCCTGTTTCAGGATCGATGAAATACCTTTCCTGCTCTGGAAGAAAATGAGTTTTTCTGTGATCCTCCGTTCGTAATACTCTGTGCTGTGTGGCTTTTATCTGCACCTGCCTCATAGTAACTGCTGGCCTGTCCGGGCCATGTAATACTCTGCCATGCATGGCCTTCAGCCACTCCCACGTCTCCGCACTAACTCGTTTTTCCGGGCCTCCTGGTCCCCATCGTTTTAAAAGTCTGTCCTGCTTGGCCCATATCAGCTCCTGCCTCAACTGTTTTTCCGGGATTCGTGATAATGTGTCCTGCAGGCCTGTTCCCAAAGCCGGTTCCTGGGTTTTGCCATAGGCCAAAGCCCCCCACATTAAAGAGAATAGCAGGACTGTTTTGGCAAAAAGGCTTCTTTTGTTTTTTATCTTGTCTTTTGTCATAGCTTTTTTCTCCTTTCAAAAGATATGGCCGATATTATAATCCCTTTTTTTAAAAAAACAAGAATTTTTCAAAAAAATCTGTGTCCAGTGAGGGAGCCGTGTAAAAATTACATACTGGTCTGGTTTTTATCTGCCATTTCAGGCAAAGCTGTATTATCTCCACCAGCAGACCTCAAAAAAACTTTGCTTTTGTTTTTTCAAGCCAGCTGGCTTTTTTGACTTGACAGGCCTCAATTTTCCAGTAAAATGGACACCTGACTTGACAATAATACGATTTTTGAGCCATTGGGCATGGCAAGGAGATTCATTATGAAAAGCTCCAAAATGTATAAAAGGCAGTTCAGGCCCTCTCTCCGCTCTTTTTTTCTGTTGGGGCCACGGGGAACGGGAAAAACCACTTACCTTCTCAAGCATTACAAGTCTGCTGTTTTTTATGATCTTCTGGATTATGCCACTTATTTACGGCTGTTAAGAGACCCCTCTCTTTTCAAAAAAGAGCTGTTGGCCATTAAAAACCGAAAAGTCATTGTGGTGGATGAAGTGCAAAAGTTGCCCCGGCTTTTGGATGATGTGCAATACTTTCTCTCTGATATAAACAACAAAAAGCAATTTATTTTATCCGGTTCCAGTGCCCGGAAACTTCGCCGGTCTTCTGTCAACCTTTTGGCCGGGCGGGCCAGTCAAAAGTTTTTTTATCCTTTGGTGCATTCGGAATACCCGGCGGATTTGCCTGTGGAGGCTGTTTTAAAATACGGCACTTTGCCGGAGGTTTTGAACTTAAAAAAAGAGGCGGATAAAGTGGAGTTTCTGACAGCTTATGTCAGGACCTATCTCCGGGAGGAAATTCAACAGGAAGCTGTGGCCAAAAACATGGAAAGCTTTTCCCGGTTTTTGGATACAGCCTCCCTTTGCAATGGACAGGTGACCAATCTATCCTCTTTATCAAGGGACACGGGTGTGGCCAGAGCCACATTAAAAAACTATTTTCAGATTTTGGAAGACACTTTGGTGGGAACATGGCTCAGGGCCTTGAGGCCCCGTGCCCGTATAAAGGAAACACAGGCCCCCAAGTTTTTTCTTTTCGATACAGGTGTGGCCCGTGCTTTGGCCAATCAGACTGGAAAAGATCTGAATCCTATGGAAAAAGGCTTTTTGCTGGAAACCTACATACTGCATGAATTGAAATTCTGGAATCAACATCATAATTGGGCGGGAGACATTCACTTTTGGAAAACACATAATGGGGCGGAAATGGATTTTATTCTTCAAATAGAGGGCCGGAAAGTGGGCCTGGAAATCAAGGCCTCCGCCACATGGAAAAAGGAATTTGGCAGACACTTGAACAAAGCCTTAAAGGAAAACACTGTGCAAAGAGCTTTGGGTGTTTATTTGGGTGAACAAAAATTAAAGCACCATGCCATAGAGGTTTATCCTTTGTCTGATTTCTTAAAAATACTGCAAAAAAACCAAGTGCTGTTATAAAAGAAAAGCTTTTGAACATAATTTATAAAGAGCCAACAAAAGTTAATAATCAGGCTCTTTTTGAGGGTCAAGCCCCCAAATACTATGCTTTTTAAAATCGTGTCCAATAAAACCAGTCAGGGCACTGAGAAGGAGGGTTAAGAGGGGGGATTTGACCATGTGCAAGGCTTTAAAATCTCTGTTATGTTTCTTATATCACTGTCGTCTTTATCTTTGATAGGGTTTCCTTTTTTATCTGTTATTGCCCCACCATAACTGTTTTTGCAAGTCGCATTTCCAAGCCCAACAAAAGCCGACAAGTCTTCCCCGCACAGTATTTGATAGCCAGGGGATGTGTGGGGTTGTCCAGGTATTCTGGGGGGATCGACACAGCCAGGGTTGTCTTTTTGGACACGGGCCACAACTTGAAGTTTTTTGCCGGAAACTTCCCGCTCAATACTTAAGCAATAGTATTGATGAGCATCTCTCGCAAGAGATAAACGATCTTGCTGAATCGTGTAAAGCCCTTTTGGTGGTGCTCAAAATAAACCCATTATAAGAGACAGTGGCGATCGATCCCAATACAGCCATTAAGCCCAAAGCGACCAGTATCTCAGTCAATGGGTCGCACACCCCTCTTTTAAACCTTGAGAGATAGAGGCTTTTAAGTCATTTTCTGTCAATATGGAGCGGGATACCTGAGCGGACTGTAAAGAGAATTTAAGGGACTGGGCACTCCCTATCAACAGCACACTCCCTATAGCAGAGGCGACCAGGACTTCAGCAATCCCCATGCCACGCTGGCCCAAATGACGCAGTGCGGGGGGGGGGGGGGGGGGGGGGGGGGGGGGGTGAAAATCTTCAATAATTTCAATAACTTACAAGAATTTCTTAAAGTAAAAAATAGTTTATTTTGTCCCCGCCGACTCGGTGGTGATTTCAAGTATTTACAGCAATTTCTTAAGGTATCTCTTAAGGTATTTTTCATGATTTTATACCTCTTTTCTTCCTGTTTTGTCCGCTTTTTGTTTATGCCCACGGGGCAAAGTGGAAGGACGGTGAGGAGGCATGTTTTTCAGAACAGAGTTAATTTCCAACATCATAAAACTCAAGCGGTTGACCGTCTCCTTCATCTGAGCCAGTTGCTCCTGAAAAAGAATTAAAGCCTCTCTGTCCTCCCTGTCCTCGCCAGACAAAACAGAAAGAGTGGCTTTTTTGGCCAAGTCAGGCCCCTGAGAATATAAAACAGCTTTTTGTCTCATTTTTCTGTCCCTTTCTTATAATCATAAAAGAACCTGCCCCGATGGCAGAGCCTGCCCTTTTCACAGCCTGCCAATATGTATTCGGACTTTGGTCGTAAAAACTTAAATAAAATTTCATTATTTTTGTTTCTTTATGTTTTTTTTGAGCTGTTTCAGGGCCTCAAGAGCCTGTTTTTTGTGTTTGTCCCTTATTTTTTTCAAAGCTGACAGGTGGTTGGCCGTGTTTTTCCGTAAAATTTTTATGGCCTCCACTGCCTGAGAGAGGGAAATACGGTTTTTAAAGCCAAAAATAATCTCCAAATGCTTTTGAATGACAGGTATCTCCCACCCTTTGGCCCCCGCACCCAGGGTCAGGTTCTGAATATGCAGTTTCATGTGCCCTTCAATAATGCCCACAGTGGTGAGGGCCCTCAAAGCCCCCAGATTTTGTGTCAGGCCCACTGCCGCACAAATACGGGCCAGGCCCTCCGCCCCCTTCACCCCCAGCATCTTCAGGCTCATTTTGGCCGTGGGATGAAGACGGGTCATGCCCCCCACTGTCCCCACCATTAAAGGGGCACAAAAATGCCCCCAAAGCCGGCCCTTTCTGACTCTCCACTTGGTGATGGAACGGTACTGCCCATCCCGTGCGGAATAGGCATGCACACCTGCCGACACAGCCCGCCAGTCATTTCCCGTGGCTATAAGCACAGCCTCAATACCATTCATCACCCCTTTATTGCTGGTGGCGGCTCTGTAAGGGTCGGTTTCCGCAAAAAGAGAGGCCTGCTCAATTTTTTTCATCAGGGAGGGGGAAAGACCCGACATAAGCACTTCCGCTCCAATGAGCCGGCAGTCTGACAAATTGGACACAATACAAACAGACACCTTTTCATCCGAATCCGCCTCAATCAGCAGGCGCAAATATTCACATACCTGATTGACTATATTGGCCCCCATGGCAGAACAGGTATCCACAATGACATGAATGACCGCCATCTGTTCCAAGGATCCCGTGCTGTTTTTCATGTTTTTTTGGAGAGAACGCACCTGAAAGCCTTTTATGCCTCCTCCCCTTTTATACATGGAAGGCATAACCTCCTGATGTATTTTTTGTATCCACTCTTTTTCTTTTTCCTGTAAAAGTTTTTTCAGTTTTTCAAAATCCCGGACCTGGTGGATTTGCACCTGCCCTATAACCCCCCGGCCCGTAACAGAGGTGGTAAGGGAGCCATGCTCCTTAATCCAGCGGGCTGTTTTGCTGGCCGAGGCAATAATGGAACTTTCCTCCACCGCCATCGGGATAACCCGCCTTTGGCCATCAATCAAAAAGTTGGTGGCCACTCCAAGGGGAATTTGAAAATAACCAATGACATTTTCAATGAATTTTTCGGCCAGATCAGGCTTTTTCAGGCCCCCTGACTTCAGATACCTCATATCCTTCAGGCTGAGAGCACCCATCCGGATAAGCCGGGACCATTTTTCCTCCCGGCTGAGACGCGAAAAACCCTTAAAAAGGTCTGTTTTGTTGTTCTCACTCATGGCATTTCTCACCCATGACAGCAGGTTCTTATTCACTTTGTGGTTTATATGACAAAAGACCCTTATAAAAGGTCCAGGCCCTGTTCGCAAGAAAAAACAAGCCAAATTCCCTCAATATTATTATTGACAACCACAATAAAACAAGAGAAATGATAAAAAATCATGACAGAATATCAGATTCGCCTTTCAGAGAGCTGGAAAAGCCGGCTCCTCCCTGAGTTTCGTGAACCCTATATGAAGGAGCTGAAAAGCTTCCTCGTGCAGGAGATTAAGCAGAACAAATGTATTTATCCCCGGCCGGAAGAGTATTTTTCCGCCTTTGACGCCATCCCTTTTGAGGATGTCCGGGTGGTGGTATTGGGACAGGACCCTTATCACGGCCCAGGTCAGGCACATGGCCTTTGCTTTTCTGTGCGTCCCTCCGTCCCCATGCCCCCCTCTCTGATCAAT
Organism: Bdellovibrionales bacterium; assembly: GCA_965242635.1. Taxonomy (GTDB): domain Bacteria; phylum Bdellovibrionota; class Bdellovibrionia; order Bdellovibrionales; family UBA1609; genus JANQSP01. Next base: position 374,447 of record OZ251471.1, read on the forward strand.
ATTTTTAAAGAGCTTAAGTCGGACCTGGGCATAGCTCCGCCCCAACATGGGTGCCTTTCCTCCTGGGCCAGGCAGGGGGTTTTGCTTTTAAATGCCACTTTGACTGTGGAGGCCGGGCGGGCCGGCTCCCACCAAAACAAAGGCTGGGAGCTTTTTACCGACAAAGCCATTCACCTGCTGAACGAAGAAAGAAAAAACCTGGTGTTTTTGCTGTGGGGAAGTTTTGCACAAAAAAAAGCCAGCTTTGTGGATGAAACCAAACACCTTGTGCTGAAAGCCCCTCACCCCTCCCCTTTCTCTGCCGATCGGGGCTTTTTCGGGTGTGCCCATTTTTCCAAAACCAACGCTTATCTCAAAGCCCAAGGGAAACCAGAAATAGACTGGCATGTGCCATAAATCACACCTTTTTCAAAAGGCAGACCCGTGTTAGTTTGGTTTATTTGACATAGCGTGCGTAACAGACCGGATGTTTTTGCCGGATAAAAATTTGTTCAAAAAAAGTGACAAAATTATCTCCCGTTTTTTCTTCCTCCCCAGGCCTGTTCAAAACCATGCTTTTTTTCTGCTCCCCATGCTTGTTCAGAGCCATGCTTTTCTTTCTTTCTTCGTGTAAATCCAGAGAAATATGTTGTTCCCTGTAAGGGCTTTCTTTAAAAGACTTTTGCATCTCATCAAAATACTCTTTATGGTCGGTTTTGATCTCCACAAAAGAACCTGGCCTTTGGATCATATAAAGATCTTTCAGAAAATCCGGTTTTATCAGCCGGTGCTTGTGGTGTCGTTTTTTGGGCCATGGATCCGGAAAATAAACATACACATTGTTCAGCTCTTTTTTGCAAAAAATATCCCGCAGAAGACGGGCATTATAACGGATAAGCCGGGCATTTAAACAGTTATGCTTTTTGATTTTCCGGGCACATTGAATCAAGGGCTTGTATTTCAGCTCCATGGCCACATAAAACCGGTCTTTATTTAACAAGCTTATATGTTGAATAAAATCCCCGGACCCCGGACCTATCTCCAGATCCAGAGGGGCGGACAGAGGGGCTTTAAACATCTTTTCTCTCCAATGGCCTTTGAACAGAGGGCTTTGCTCTTCGTCCCATATCCAGGAGCTGTATTCCCGATACATGGCCTGCACATAAGAGCTGGGGTGGCGTAAAGACCTGCTGTGGACCAAAATGGTTTGTGCCCCTTTGGACATGGGCTATCTCCTTCAGGCAAACAGCTTAAGGGGTTTCGGCCAGCAAATCCCGAAGGGCAGACACAATGTCTGTTGCCTGTGGCACAGTGGCCTGTTCCAGATTGGGATGAAGACCAATTCCGGGCAGGTTTTTGCCCGCCAGCACACGGGGAGGTGCGAATAGAGCATAAAAACATTCCTGAGTGGTTCTGTAAGCCAGGTGCTCTGCAAAGTTGGTGACCTCTGTATCTTCATTCACAAAAAGAACCCTTTTGGTTTTTAAAATGGAGCTTTTGATGAGAGCCCAGTCATAAGGGTAAAGTGTCCTCATATCAATCAGTTCCACTTTTGCTTTTTCCTCCTCTTTCATTGCCTTTAAAGCTTTTTGACAAAGAAACAAAGACCGGCCAAAGCTGACCACTGTCACCTCTGGACCCTGTTGAATGATTTTTCCCTGGCCCAAGGGAATCTTATACTCTTTAAGCCGGGGCCACCGGGGCTTCCACTGGCTTCGATCCCCCAGGGGGGCGTCTATCATCTCCTTTAACTGGCTTTCTGTTTCCGGTTCACCGGGGATTTTTTCTTTTCCTTTAATCCTGAGCAGGGCCTTGGGTTTTAAATAAAGCACCGGGTTGGGGTCTTCGATGGCAGAGAGCATAAGTCCATAAGCCGACAGGGGGTCAGAGGGCATGACTATTTTCCAGCCAGGGAGGCGGGTGGCCCAGGATTCAAAGCTGTGGCTATGGTAAATGGAGCCATGGATGCCCGCACCGGTGGGGGTCATCAGCACAAAGGGCAGGGGAAATTGCCCATTGGAGGACCACAGGCAGTTTCCCGCCAGTTTCAGCAGGTCCATGGTGTTAAAAATATAGTCGGCAAACTGCACTTCTGCCACACATCGCTCCCCTGTCAGGGCGATCCCCATAGCTGTCCCCACAATGCCTCTTTCATCCAGGGGGCTGTTCCAGGTGGTTTTCAGGCCCTGGGTGACAGTAAACACCCCACCGAGGGGCGGTCCCACATCCTGGCCAAAGATATCTTTGACCTCGAGATGTTTTTCCCCATAGTGCAAAGCCATTCTGATAGCCTGTGCCATGTTAGCCATATTGCCATTCCCTTATTGTTGATTTACACCACTCCCTCTTCATTATATCAAAGAAACTTGTATGGACACTCGTGTGAAGACCAAAGACAGAAAGGAACCTGTTAAGAACAAGACAGAAAAATCAGCTGACGGATTATCACAGTCAAAAGCCGTTTTTCAGCTTTTTAATCTCATCCTGAGACAAGCCTGTCACTTTGGCAATAAAATCTGTATCAGTTTTTGCCTGCAACATTTTTAAGGCTACTTTTTCCATGCCCTTTTCCATGCCCTTTTCCATGCCCTTTTCCATGCCCTTTCGCACGCCTTCTTTCCGGCCTTCATCGTAAACTTCGTCTTTAAGTTGAGCTTTGAGCTCGTCTTTGAGGGATCGCTGATCCCGCTCATAGCGGTCAATCGACCACTCTCTCAACCTTGTCAAACGACTTGCAGGAACCCCATCAAACAAACCCACTGCTTTGGCCATGTCAGCCCCCTTTCCTGATAAAAGTTTCTTCTCCTCGCCGGTCATCTGACCCGCATTCTTTATAAAGTAACACCATTGGTCCTTTTTGTCAAGCACCTGACTTATATCCTTCTCAAAACAGCTCAAATCCACAAACACCATACCCAGCTGATTGTAAAATTTTTTATGCTTTGCGTTATGATCTCCTCAAGTGGTTTTTGGACAAGTCCCTGAGAGCACCAAAACTTTCACTGACAACCACTTTATCACTCTTTCCACCTCATCCGGGCCAAAGCCATATTGGCTTGCACTGAGTCCAAAGCCATGTAATAATCATACATGGGTCTTCTCGCAGAAAAGAGTCCTTGAGGGGACCTCTTTTTCCATTTATCACCTTAACAAAGGAAAAGTTAAGCAAGATGAAAACTTCCGCTCGGACATCAAAACACACACCTTTTTACTCAGCAGAGTACTTCAAGCTTTACCAGGGTAATGCTTTGGCCCTTTTGAAAGAGATGAAGGCAAACTCTGTGGATATGATCTTTGCCGATCCTCCTTATAATCTTTCCAATGGGGGGTTTTCTGTGCGATCAGGAAAACGGGTGGATGTGCATAAAGGCCATTGGGACAAAAGTGCCGGGCCGTTGAAAGACTTTGATTTTCATCTCTCCTGGATTTCTGCCTGCCGGAGGGTGCTCAAGCCAGAAGGGACAATATGGATCAGTGGGACTTATCACTCTATTTATCAATGTGGTTTTGCCTTGCAAAAAGAGAACTTCAGGATTTTAAATGATATTGCATGGCATAAGCCCAATGCTCCTCCCAACATCGGGTGCCGGTGTTTTTCTGCCAGCCATGAGAGTCTGATTTGGGCCTGCAAGGATAAAACAGCAAAACACACTTTTAACTATATAGATATGAAGCAAAATACATGGAAAGGGGACTTTATCAAGCAACCCGGAAAGCAGATGCGATCGGTTTGGGTCATTAACACAGCCAGCCCATCGGAGAAGAGAGCGGGTCGGCATCCCACACAAAAGCCTTTGGCCCTCCTGGACCGGATTATTCTGGCCAGCACAAAAGAGGGGGACCTGGTTTTGGATCCTTTTACAGGAAGCTCCACCACGGGGATTTCTGCGTATCGTTTAAAGAGGTCTTTTATTGGAATGGACCTGGAGGCTGAGTTTTTGGAGCTTTCTGTCCAAAGATTCAAAGAACTTTTGAACCCACCACAAATGGAACTGACCTTCAACACACAACACAGCCCATCCATGTGAAAACACTATAAACATACAAGCCAAACAAAAAAGATGAAATTTATGTAAAAAGGGACTTGAAATCCTGTTTTACATAAGCTATAATTGAGCTTTGCACAAATCCGCCCTTCGTAAATCCATCCTGCTCAAATTTGCTTCTCGCAAATCACGCTTTGAAGACCATTCTCTGCCTCAATATTAACGCTATATGTCAAAAAGACCCCCCATAAACGATCAAAAGGCAGGAAATCAGGATTTTTTATTTTTTTACTCTTGACCATTATCACAATAAAGGATAGATACAAGCCATGCAAACAACAGAACTTTGGAATGATAAAGTTGAAAACCAGTTTTTTCAACACCTTTTAACAAAAGGAAAGTCTTTATCACCAAAAAAGCTTTTTTATTTGATAAATGATAAGTACTTGGCTTATATTCCAAAAAATGTCCCCTCACCAGGGTACACTTTACAAAGCAGAAATGCACTTATTGGACAGTGGACAGAACAATGGTGTCAACAATTGCTTTCTCCCATTGCCCGAAAATTTAACTTGCATGCTGTGCCTAATGTAATATGCCAGGAAGCCGGATTATCCAAACAATCTCGTGCAGATATCGCTTTTTGTAAAAATAATAACCAGTATTAGAAGTGTAAAGACATAAAAATGATTTTTGAAATAAAAATGAGTATAATATCAAATCATGAATTTGATAAGAATACAAAAATTGTTAACCGGATAGGGGATTGGACAACTCATAAGGGCAATCCTTCTTTACTGAGATCTGATTCCATGTTAAAAGCCATAGGAAAATTAATCAGCATCAGGGTGACAAACCCAGGCACGAGGAATATTCCTTTGGTTGTATTGGGAAATTCACCTATTACGAAACACTATGAAAAAAAGGTTGATTCTCTAAAAAAATTGGGGGTTATACAGGGTTTTTTGTCACTTAACCCTTCATTGCTGTATAAAAAAGGAGTCATTAAGAACACTCCAAAAAAAGGTTTTCAAACTATTGAAAATAAGAAAGCCCTGGAGAAGCTGTTTGGAAAATTAATCTCTCCCCAAGCAGTATATTTTTCTGCAATGACTTTGAAAAGCAAGTTGGGGCAAATGATTTCTCAGTCAAATATGGAAAAAAGTATGGCAGAAAAAGCAGAAAAATTTTTAAACCTGATAGGAGAAGTTTGATGAAAAAAACCAAAACACAAACTCAGTCTTTTGGGAGTTCAGGAAGGCAGGGGCATGACTCCTCCCTTTTTTATGGATCAAAACTATATAAAAGCCTGGACTTCAAAGAAGACAAAAAAAATAACAAAGAAAACTCCGTTCAAAAAGAGCTTGTTAACAAAATTTTCTTAAAATCCTCAACAAAGATGTCTGAATTGCCGGATAACTCCATTCATTTAATGATAACATCCCCACCTTATAATGTTTCAAAAGATTATGACGAAAATTTGTCTTTGGAGGAGTACTTGAATTTTCTTAAAAAGGTTTTTTCAGAAACATACAGAGTGCTGGTCAGAGGAGGGAGAGCTTGTATCAATATTGCCAATATAGGGCGAAAACCCTATATCCCTCTTTCTGATTATATTTCCAAAATGATGATGGACACAGGTTTTTTAATGAGAGGGGAAATTATATGGAACAAGTCTGCCTCCTCAGGGACTTCCACAGCTTGGGGGAGCTGGTGTTCTCCGTCCAACCCCACTTTAAGAGATGTGCATGAATACATTTTAATCTTTTCAAAAGGGGCCTATAAAAGAGAACAAAAGAACAAAAAAATCACAATTCAAAAAGAACAGTTTATTGAATGGACAAAATCCATTTGGAATATGAAGACAGAGTCTGCCAAAAAAATAGGCCATCCTGCCCCATTCCCGGAAGAGTTGCCCTTTCGGCTTATGCAACTTTATTCTTTTGCAGGTGATATTGTTTTGGATCCTTTTATGGGAAGTGGCACCACGGCTGTTGTGGGATTAAAAACCGGCAGAAAATTTGTAGGCTACGAAATAAATGAAGATTATGTGACTACAGCCAATGAAAGAATACGCAACTTGCAAGCTCATTTTTGTCATTCTCATTCATTTTTACAACCTTGATTGATTATATACCGATCTTGTTTGAAAATGCATGTTTCAAATTTCCCAGACAGGAGGGAAACACCTCACAAGCGACACCTTTTTCAAAAGGCAGACCCCTCGGGGCAGGTTCTGCCTGCCCCGTGCCAGGTTGGTTTAAAATTTTCGCCAGTCGGCGTTCTCCCCTTCCGCATACACATGATCCCAAATGGACTTGGCGTCCGGATTTTCCTCCCCCTTCACCTCCTGCTGTATCTGCCGGGCCTCAGCCTCAAAAGAATCCCATGTCTCTTTTCGCTCTTTTTCTGTCAACAAGTTCTGTCTTTTTAGTTTTTTCTCCAGCAAAGCAATGCAACAAGGTTCCCCCTCAACATAATTGGCACCGGAAGCAGAGGAATGCCCATACAAACGGGACACACGGGCCTCCAGCAAAACAGGACGACGCTTATCCCGTACATAATGTATTTTCTCTTTCAAAGCATTGTAGACCGCCACAGGATCATTTCCGTCCAACAAAAGAGTGTCCATATTAAAGGCTTTTCCGCGATCAATAATATGGCTTTCCCCATGTTGCCCCTCATAAGAGGTGGAAATGCCATAGCCATTGTTTTGCACCGTGATAAGTATGGGTAAAGGCCGGGCCGGGCGGGAAGCCCATACAAGACAGGTGGCAAAATCCGCTTCTGCCGTGCCTGCATCACCCCCTGTGACCACAGTAATACCGTTTTTATGAGAACGGCTTTGTGCATGTGCTGTGCCCAAAGCTATACTGTATTGAGGGCCAATAACAGAGGTGACAGGAGCCACATTCCACTCAGGCACAGCATAATGGTTGGCAAAATTCCTGCCCCCGGTGTGCCTGTCTGTCTTTTTGTTCATCATCAAACGGATGGCTGACCGGATGGAAAGCCCCATCGCCATCAAAGTGGGTGTTCCACGATAATGCAAATGAAGAAAGTCATGCTTAAGGCCCTGCCCTTTTTTAATCAACAGGCCCAAAGGAACACCAAAAGCCTCTTCCCCAGGCCCCCCAATCCAGAAATGCCCCTGGCCCTGCTTGTAAATCTGAATAAGCCTCTCCTCTGTCACACGGGATTTCACCATAAGACGATATATCTTTAACAACAATTGTGGTTCCATTTATGTCTCCAAAAACAGCACCCTTGCCAAAAGCTGGAACCCGTGGGTCAGAGTCTGCCTGCACCCCAAGCCAGTTTGGTTTATTTTTCCATCTGGGCTATCCGGGTGCGGGACTCCCACTCCACCTGATCCAAAGCGATATTCATCGCTTCCTCAATATCCGCCCGCTGAGCCATGTATTTTTTTCTGGCCTTCCTCGTCCTGACCATTCTAATCCGCCGGCGGCTCTCCACCTCTTTGGCCTTTTTTTCTGCCGTCTGTTCCTCTTTTTTGGCCTGATCAAATATTTCCGCTATAGTGGTGGCATAACCTGTTTGCCGTTTGTTTTTTATTTCCATGATGTCTTTTCCGATCTCCTGAAATTTTTTATTCTCTTTAATTCTTTTCAGGGAGTTTTTTTTCAAAAAAGAGATTAACTGATCAGAAACCGGATTCCATTTACGTCCTCTCTTTGATTTGTAAGCGGAAGAGGAGATAAAATTGGGAATTTTCCTTTCAGGTAAAAAATAATCCAGGTTTTTTTCCCCTATTTCCTCGTTGGAAAAAATATTGGGGAACACAATATCAGAAGCCACCCCTTTAAGTTGGGTGGAAAACCCATTGGGCACAAAAAACAAACCCACTGTAACACGAATGGATCCCAAGCCCATCCGCAAACGCTCCACAGACTGAATACTGCCCTTGCCAAAAGTATGATCCCCGCCCACAATCACCGCCCTCTTGTAAGATTTTAAAGTGCCGGACACAATTTCCGAAGCACTGGCACTCACCCGATTGATCAACACAACCAAAGGGCCTGAGTAGATAATTTTATCATCCACATCCGATAAAGTCAGATAGCGATCGCCGTTTTTGGTCTTTACCAACTGACGCACCACACTCCCCTTGGCAAAAAACAAACCCGCCACCCGGACCGCTTCAGTCAAAGAGCCACCTCCATTGCTGGACATATCCAGCACCAAAGCAGACACCTTTTTCCTTCTGGCTTTGAGCAACAGTCTTTTGACATCTTTTGTGACTGATCGCCCGCCGGAACGTCGCCCCGCCCCATAAAAAGAGGGAACTGTCAACACAGCCACTTTATGTGTCCTGCCATTTCTTTTCTGATCAAAATAATATATATCCGCGGCCTGATCCTTCAAATGCACCCTGTCCCTGATAAGCCGGACAGTAAATATTTTGGTTTTTTTGGTTTTGCCTTTTTTGTTGGTTCGCATAATCTTCAAATAAACCGGTGTGCCTTTCCTGCCTCGAATCATATTGACCACATCCCTTATATTCATATCAAAAATATTGATCATTTTTTTGGCTTTTTGGCCCACAGCCAGAATTTTATCCTTGGGCTTGATTTTACCGGAACGGTCCGCCGAACCACCGGGGACAAGCCTCTCGATCACTGTGTGTCCATACCGGGAGCTGAGGCTGGCCCCAATGCCCTCCAGGGAAAGTCGCATGTTGATTTCAAAATCCTCATGGGCCTGTCTGGAAAGATAACCGGAATGAGGATCAAAACCCTTGGCAAAGCTGTTCAGATAAAAAGTATACCATTTGTCCGGCTTGCATATCACAACATCACCAGAGGATTTTCTCTTGTTATAGCACTTCTTTTTTTCCTCTTCTGACAGATGAACAGACCAGCTTTTGACTTCTTTTTTTAACCGGCTGTAACTGCGCAAAATGTTTTGTTTGGCCTCCACCACCTGATCTTTGTATTGTTCTTTGTCGCTGGCTATAACAGCATTGGCCATCTGATACTGAATGTATTTCTTGTGAAAATTGTTGATTTGACGCAAAGTCCTGCTTCTTTTTCTTTTCCGGGGATCCAGTGTGATCCTGACCCCCGGCTCCAGGATAAAAGTTTCATTCAGGTAATCATGGGCGAATTTCACCCGCTCCAGCACTCTTTTATTGTATAAAGTGTAAATGCGGTTTAAATCAGAACAATTCTCCTCTTTTATTTTTTTGAAAATATTCTTCATTTGTTTTTTGATATTGTTGATGTCTGACTGGGTAAAATACAGCTTTTCTGAATCCAGGGATTTGATAAACTGCTCTTTCACTCTCGTCTCCAATTTTGCCATTTTCTGCCTGAATGCCTTTTGTTTCTTTTTCTTTCTGTCAAAATTGGAAAAACTGATATGCAAATCCAGATATTTGTCCTGAATGTCATGCAAATAAGAACACTTGAGATCCACCGCATGACCAAAAACAGGCAGGAGACAAACGGCAAAAAAGAAAACACAAACACGACAGAATTTCATTGGGCTTTCCTTTGTCTTGTGGTTTTTTTTGTGCCCACATTTCCAGCCATAAGCTTTAAAGCCACCGGCAGTTTAAGATCCTCTGTGGGCACATCCGCCGGCAGGGAATAGTTTTTACCCCCATTTTTAAGATAAGGGCCAAATTTGCCTTTCATCAGCTGAACTGGTTTTCGATTTTTCGGGTTAAGGCCCAGCTCTTTCAACACACGAGAGGAACGACGCTTTGGTTCTTTCAGCCGCTTGACAGCATAAGACAGATCCATATCAAAAAACAAATCCTTTGGCACAGAGCGAAACTCCCCCTCATGCACAATGTAAGGGCCGAACCGGCCCAGGGATTTTTTAATTTCCTTCCCGGTCTCCGGATGATGCCCCAAACTTTTTGGAAGTTCCAAAAGCTTTAAGGCCCCTTTCAGGGTGATGCTGTTCTCATCAAAAAAAGGGCTTATGGACATGGTTTTTGGTTTTGGTTTTTTTTGTCTGGCACTTTTGACAGCAGAGGCTTTGGTTTTGTTGGTTCTTTTGTCCAAAGCTTTGTGGTTGTCTTTTCGAACATAAGGCCCGTATTTGCCCACAACCAAAAACACCTCCTGACCCGTTTTGGGATCTTTGCCAAGAGAACGACCCCCCTTAACCTTGTGATCTATAACACGCTCTATGATCTCTTTCGTGATCTCCCCCGGATAAACATGGATCGGCAAAGAGGCCGACACATCTCCTTTTTTTTGGGAAACATAAGCTCCAAAAGGGCCCACATTAAAGGCATAATCCTCAAAGCCCTTTAAGTTCAGGGAGCGGTATTTTTTGTCCCCTTTGGCTTTGTCCTGCTCCTCCACTTTTTTTCTCAGCCCCTTTGGTCCAAGATAGACAGACTTCAGGTAACGAACATAATTTTTTTTGCCACGGGCAATATCGTCCAGATCCTTTTCCATCTCTGCCGTAAATTGTGTGTCCACATAGTCGGGAAAGTTTTTATGCAAAAAACGATTGACCACCAAAGCGGTAAAGGTGGGGATAAGACTGTTTTTTTCCTTTTTGACATAGTCCCTGTCCTGAATGGTGCTGATAATGCTGGCATAAGTGGAGGGACGGCCCACCCCCTCTTTTTCCAGTTTTTGAATAAGAGAGGCCTCCGTGTAACGGGCGGGGGGCTTGGTTTCATGGGGTTCTGCCTTTGCTTTCACACATTTCACCCTGTCCCCTTTTTTTAAAGAGGGAAGTTCTGTTTCCTCTATATGCTCCTTATAAACCAAATAAAAGCCGGGGAAAGCCATACTGGTCCCTGTGCTTTGAAAAAGAGACTGGTCCACTTTCATTTGAACCTGCACCTGATTTTGAATACAGTCTTTCATCTGGCTGGCCAAAGTGCGTTTCCATATAAGGGTGTAAAGGCTCAAGGCCGGGCCGTTGAGACGGGTTTTCTCCGGTAAAGTAAAAACATTCCCCGCGGGCCGGACAGCTTCATGTGCTTCCTGGGCCCCTTTGGCTTTGGCCCGGTATACTCTGGGGGCCGGGGGCAGGTTTTCTTTTCCATAGAGGGAATGTATTTGTGTCCGGGCGGAACGCAAAGCCTGAGAGGACAAAAAGGTGGAGTCTGTTCTCATATAAGTGATAAGGCCCTGCTCATAGAGCTTTTGGGCCAGCCCCATGGTTTGCCGGGAGGAAAAGCCCAACTTTCTGTTGCCCTCCTGCTGAAGAGTGGAGGTGATAAAGGGCGGGGGGGGTTTACGAACCACCTGCCTCTTTTTGACTTCCACCACATGGAACATTTTGCCTTTCAGCTGATTTTTTAATTTGAGGGCCTCTTTTTCTGTCATTAACAGGGCCTGTTTGTTTTTTAGCCGACCGGTTTTACTGTCAAAATCGGAACTTCGAACCAGAGGCTTTTTTTTGTGCTCTGTCAAACGACATGGAAAAGAGGGGGAGCCGTTTTTTTTAAGCTCCCCTGACACATCCCAATATTTTGTTTTCTGGAAGTCCAGACGCTCCATCTCCCTCTGGCTGATCAAAGAGACAGCCACAGACTGCACCCGCCCGGCGGAGAGGCCACGGGTAATTTTTTTCCACAAAACAGGAGACAGACTGTAGCCCACCAAACGATCCAGAATGCGACGGGCCTCCTGAGCCTGCACCAAATGAGAGTCCACTGGACGGAAATTCTTAAGAGCCGACTGAATGGCGGGCTTTGTTATTTCATGAAATACCATTCTTTTAACCGGAATTCCTGGCTTGAGAATCTCTGTAAGGTGCCAGGAAATGCTCTCCCCTTCCCTGTCTTCATCGGTGGCCAAAATCAACTCTGGTGCGGACTTCATTTTTTCTTTCAGTTTTTGGACTGTGGCTTTTTTGTCTTTGGGAATACAGTAAAAAGGATGAAAGTTGTTTTCCACATCCACACCAAGGCGTGCCCAGGGCTTTTTTCTGACCGATTCCGGCAAATCTTTGGAGGAGTCCGGCAGATCCCGGACATGCCCCATACAGGATTCCACCATGTAATCTGAACCAAGAAAACGTCCAATGGTCCTGGCCTTGACGGGCGATTCCACAATCACCAACTTTTTTCCTGTTTTTTTACTCATACTGAATTCACCTCCAAAGAAACTGTTTGAACCCATTTTTATTGTTCTTATCGGGCCGGACAGCTTAAAGCTTTAAAAAACCAAAGCTGATTTTTTAACGGTAACGGTATATGATCAAGCCCAAAGTCAGATCATGCTGGGAAAAACCCACTGTCACCCTGTCCCCATTGACCACCTGAATATTGTAACGGCGCATTTTTCCACATAACCGGGCAGAAACCTCAATATCTTTTTTCTCCAGCTGGACCTTATACAGACCATTGGAGCACACCCGCACAATATGACCATCAAATTGAATCAGATCCGATTTTGGCATTTTAACCCCTTTGAGCATTCATCATTATTATACCTTTAAGATTGTTGAGAAGTGTGGTGTCATTTTTTCCCACTGAGTTTGAAGGAAGAATCATCATAGTTGGACAATAACATGCGGATCTTGTCCCTGAATATCACCTGTAGACGATGGTTTTTACTGCTGATAATCCAGCCCCATCCAAAAACCGGATGACGAAGAGGGGTTTTGGCAGAAAAAATCCTGGAAATATGAAAGGGAACAGGTTTTATGTCCTGTGCTCTTTTATACAGATTTTCCCACTTTCTTTCGTGTTCTTTTTGCCGTTTTTCCTCTTTTTTGTTGGCCTTGTCCTCCGCGGATGATTTTTTTTTCGGCTCATCTGCCTTTTTTTTGGCTTCGTCTGTTGGACTTTTGGCCTGGATTGGCCCCTTGACCTTTGGAGCTTTGGCCGGCACACTTTTGGCCTTGACGGGCTTGGCCGGCTTGCTCTGAACCTTGCTGGCCTGAACCTTGGACTTGGCCGGCTTGGCCGATGAGCTTTTCACCTTGCTGGCCTGAACCTTGGACTTGGCCGGCTTGGCCGGCTTGCTCTGAACCTTGCTGGCCTGAACCTTGGCCTTGGCCGGCTTGCTCAGAACCTTGCTGGCCTGAACCTTGGCCTTGACCGGCTTGGCCGATGAGCTTTTCACCTTGCTGGCCTGAACCTTGGCCTTCTGGTCTTTTGTGACAGTTTTGGTCGGCATAATTTTTCCCTCTAAAAAATTGTATCAAAAAACATGTTGGGATTCTTTGACCATTTTATGCCCCAACAAAAGCGGTCGTCAAGGCCCTTTTTTTATTGATTTTTTCAGGACTTTTGGTCAGTAGCTTGATGGCCCGGTGGTGGCCCTGTCCCTTATTACTCATTTTGTGCGGTCGGGGTCGTTTGGGCAATACTGCCCCCACCCAGCATTTGCCGGCCCCGGTAAAAGACCACCGCCTGACCAGGAGTGATCGCCTTCTGAGCCGTCTCAAAATACACCCGGCCCCCCAGACTGTTTTTGGCTGGTTCTTTGTAAAAGCGGGCAGGGCACCCGGCATGGTGAAACCGTATTTTGGCCTGTAGTCTTTCCCCCTCCTTCACCTCATCCAGCCAGTTCAAATCCACCAAAGGGGCCTGATCACTGTAAAGCTCCTGTTCCCCCCCCAACCACAAAGTGTTGTTTTTTGTGTCTGTTTTAACCACATAAAGTGGACGGTTGGAGGCCACACCCAGGCCTTTTCTCTGCCCATAAGTAAACTGGTAAAGCCCCTTGTGCCGGCCCAACACCTCACCCGAAGGATAAAGCCGGACAGGCCCTTCTTTTGCTTTGCCTTTTTCATTTAGGTTTTTTTGAATAAAGTCCGCATACCCTCCCTTGCCCACAAAGCAAAGGCCCGTGGAATCTTTTTTTCGAAAAACATCAAGGCCCCTTTCTTTGGCTATTTGCCGGACCCGGGCTTTGTCCATGCCCCCCACGGGGAACAACAAATAGGGCAAAACCTTTGGCGACAGCGTAAATAAAAAGTAAGTTTGATCTTTCCAGTCATCGGCACTTTTAAGGACACGGCAGGTGCCGGTGTTTGTTTTTTCCACCTTTGCGTAATGGCCCGTGGCCAGATAGTCGCACTCCAGCTCTTTCCTTTTTTGAATGAGATGGTCAAACTTGAGGTAAGTGTTGCAGTCCACACAGGGGATGGGTGTTTTGCCTTTGAGGTAAGAGTCCATAAATTTATCGATCACCTTTTCCTTAAAGCGTGCCTCACAGTTCAGCATATAAAAAGGAATGTTCAGCTTTTGACAGACGGCACGGGCGTCCTCCACATCCACACTGGAGCAACATGTGCCATAGCCTTCCTGAATATCGGACTCAGGACGGGAATGGTCCCATACCTGCATGGTCATGCCCACCACATCGTAGCCCTGATCCTGCAAAAGGACGGCGGAGACACTGCTGTCCACCCCACCACTCATGGCCAAAAGCACCCGCTTTTTGTTTTTTTTCATGTCACTCTTTCCCTTGAACTGGACCTCTTTAGTGCCATTTTTTGCCCATTAGAGGACGAAAGTCAAGAAAAAAGCTTTTTGGCTTTGACAGGGAAAAGGGCCTGCTCTATAAAGGGCAAATATGGACATCATTATTATAGGGCTTTCGGTCCTGTTTTTTATGGGGCATGCATTGAATTGGTTTTTCATAAAGACCAAAGTGCCTGATCTCCTCATCCTCATTATCATGGGCTTTATCCTGGGGCCGGCTGTCACGGGCCTCATTCAGCCGGACCTGCACTTGGGGCAGGCGGGCAAAGTGCTCTCCATTATCACGCTTATCATCATTCTCTATGAAGGGGGCCTGCACTTGAGTTTTAAGGACCTGGCCGAGTCCTCCCTTTCCGCCCTCAGCCTCTCCCTTTTAAGTTTTCTCTCCATAACTGTCGTAACCACCCTTGCGTTAATGGCTGTCCTGCCCCTTATGCCCGCTATTTTGGTGGGGGTGGGCATTGGAAGCACCTCTTCGGCCATTGTCATCCCAATGGTGAAGCCTCTGGCCATAAAAAAACAAACCAAAACAGTGCTCTCCCTGGAATCCGCTTTTACTGATGTTCTGACCATTGTGATCTTTTTGGGGCTTTTGGAGTATCTGACGGCAGAAGACAGCAGTGGGGGGCAATTTTTTATCAGCCTCAGCTCCACCCCCATAATGTCGGTGGGTATAGGGGTTTTTGCCGGTATTGTGTGGGCTTTTTTGAGAAAAGCGACAGAGGTGTCCCGCCTTCCCTTTGCCGGTGAGGCGGCCGCTTTGTTGACTTATGGCCTTTTGGAATTTTGGTCCCTGAATGGAGCTATAGGGGTGTTGAGCCTGGGCTTCACGCTGGCCAATATCAACCTTATTCCCTCCCAATTAAGAGTTGTTTTGGAGGACAAGCCTGTGACAACTGATGAGCTGAGCCTGCTCAGTGCTGTCACTTTTTTATTGCGGACTTTCTTTTTTCTTTACCTGGGGCTGTTAATTCAAGTCAAGGGGCTTTCGGCCATCCTCTGGGCCTTCGCTTTGACCGCTCTTATTTTTGCCACCCGTTACATTTCCATCCGGCTGGTGTTCAACAGCAGGAATTTTGCCCGTCTGGATGCTTTAACAGCCACCGCCATGGGCCCCAGAGGCCTGGCCTGTGCTGTGCTGGCCACCCTGCCTTTGCAAAGGGGGTTGGAAGACGGAGAGTGGATTCAAAACCTGATTTTTGCGGTCATTCCCCTCTCCATTCTGACCACTTCCCTTATTGTGTCTTTTGCGGAAAAAGACTGGTTCAAAAGCAGGATCAAAGCTTTTTACAGAAAATACCCGGAAGAAAGCCCTTTGGAGCAACAGCCTGTTAAAGAGTCCACAAATATCCCGGAAAATAATAAACCACTGCAATAGAAGACAAGATCAGTATATTTTATCCTTATTTTTGTCGTTTCTTTTAAAGGCTTGAGATGTGCTCAAAAATTATATCCGTCCCCTGTAAGATCAGTATAAAAGCCCTTTTGTGCTTTATGTGGTTCTTTGCCTCTCCTGGTTCAGCCACAGAGGCCACCCTCCCTTTTGAGCCCTCCGCCCCTACAGCACCTGAGGTGTCCAATGGGCCGGTGGCTGAGCCTGTTGTGGAAGTGGACAGCCAGTGGCCTTCCTGGTTTCTCTTTCAGGACAACAATCCGCAAAAATGGGCTGTTTTGCCTGTGTATTCCCATAACTCCACCTATGGCCATATTACAGGAGGGCGATTTTTTGTCTATCCTGCCGGCAACACAGGCTATTACACCTCTTTGGAAGGGGCCGTCAGTCAGAATCTTTTTTTCGAAAGCTCCTTTACTTATCAATACTGGAGGGAAAACGGCGATCAGTTCTCCTTCACCGCCCTCTATGACGGATTTAGTGAGCCTTATTATGGGGAAGGCCCAAACACCAAACCAGGGGATCGACAGGACATCCCCACAGATAAAATACATGTCCGGGCAGAATATATATCCCACCTCCGATCCCATCTCCACGGAGGGGCTTTTTTTGGCTTTGACTACAGAAAGGAAGAGGGTGCCCGGCCCGTCCATGAACAGGAACAGTTTTTATCAGGCGGTTTTTTACTGCAATATGATTCCAGAGACAATTATTTTAATGCCACCAAAGGGGAATATTACGAACTGAAATCATGGGTTCTCTTTCCTCTTCCCAGCCCTGTCTTTCTCAACGGGGAGGTGCAACTGTTTTTGCCTCTTTATAAAAAGTATTGGGTGTTGGCTGGAAGGGCCAGCCTTGGCACCAGCCTGTTGCATTCAGCCCCTTATTTGTTTCGTTTTGCTTTGGGAGGGCCCAACAAACTCAGAGGCTACAGGCAAAACCGTTTTCGCGGGGACAAATATTATTTGTCCCAAGTGGAAATGAGATACACCCCCTGGCCTTTTTTGACTGTGGCTGGCTTTTTTGACATGGGATCGGCCGGTGATGTGTTTGATCTTCCCTCCCGTTATTCTTTTGGAGGGGGCTTGAGGTTTGGCCTGCCCCCGGATTACAACAAAAAAATGAGAGTGGAAGTGGGTTTTGGCCATGATCAATACAATATTGTGGCGGGCTTCGGTCACCCTTTCTGAAACAGATCTCTTGTGACCTGAGTGGGCTGTTTCTGATGAGCTGGATGGGCAGGCCCCTCCACTTGTGCATAAGCAAAAGCCAGCCCGGCCATTTGAAAGGCCCCCCCACGGCCCCGGATTTTGGAAGAGGAAAAAGAAAAAAGCCATGCCTCATCACCAAACTCTGTCCAGTCAAAAATACGGCACTGGCCGGGCAAAATGACCCCCTTGTCCCACTTCAGGCACTTGAAACTGGCCTCTTTAGCTGTCCACAAAAAAGCTCTGTCCGGGGCCTGTTCCCGCTCTTCCTGAGTGGCTATCCGGCCAATCACTTTATCGTTCACCCTTTCGGCCAACTCCATGTCAAAACCTATGGAGCGGCTTTTATCAAAAGAAAACACAAAACCACCCATAACAGAACAGTGGGCCATGGAGATAGTGGCCAGGCTGTGCTGAGGACGGTCCCCCGGCACCATCAGCTGTTTCCACTCCCCCTCTGGGGCTGGCGGGCCATCGCTGGCAGACACTTTTTGTGTGAGCAAAGCTCTGTGTAAAGAATGCACAAGCTTTTTTCTCAGGGCTTTTCGTTTTTGCCAGGTCACACCAGGAGGATCAAACCCCTCCAGCTCACAATAAAGGGAGGAATGACCCAATTTATGACCCATCCGAAATATACGGGATATGACATCATTCCTGTATTTTGCGTTCATATTTTTATACTGAACTTTGTTTGAAAATGCATGTTTCTTATCTTTGCCTGTCCGGGGGAAACCACATCAGAGGCCACACCCTTTTCAAAGGGCAGACCCTTCGTCGGGGCAGGTTCTGCCTGCCCCCAAGCCAGTTTGGCTTAACTGTGCATCCAGGTAGGAGAAAAAAGAGGGATGGCCTTTGGAAAAGGGAATAAACACAATGCAGGGGCATTCGTAACTCGAGTATTTTAAAATGGCTTTTCGGGCCTGTTCAAACAAATCCTCACGGGTTTTTAAAATCAGCACCGTTTCTTTCTCCTCTGTGTATTTTCCCTTCCACTCATAGCAGGACACAACAGACGGAAAAATGTTGGCACAGGCCACCAGCTTTTGCTGAACGAGGGCAGAGGCTGTTTTTCGTGCCTCCTCTGAACTGGAAACGGTGACATAAATAAAACCGTGGGGGTTTTTCATTTCTTATCCCTCCATATCTCCAAATCATATCCGAAAAGGGCCTGTTGTCAAATTTTAATACAGCAACCATTTGTGGAAAAAGAGGCTTTTCAGGCCCCATTTCCGCCCCCGCACAGGAAATAAGAGGCTTTTTAAGGGTTTTCCGGAGCTTTAATGGCCCTGACAACAGCCCGCCTGTCGCCCGTGGAACCTCTTTGTCCCTGCTGTTTAAAATGTGTCTGTGATTTTGTCTCATTATGAAACACTTTTGGGCCATCCCACCCCAATGGACAAAAAAAATATCAATAATTTTAAATACTTACATATATCTGCCTTCCATCTTGCATACCTTATAGGGTGCAGGCCAAACAACCAAAACCAGGAGGTTCAAAATGAATCATTTTAATTGTCCCGTTTGTGGCTCTCAACTGAAAAAAGCCGGGCAAACTTCTTTTTGCTCTTGCGGATGGAGCCGATCTTTCAACCAAAAAGAGCACAAAAGAGCACAAACCGCCATAGCCAAAAACATTGTTATTGCCGGTTTGGGGCTTATGGCTGGCATCGTATATATAGGCAGTTGGGGTTCTTCCTCTGTGAGTATTGCCCCTCTGAAAGCACGCCAATGGACAGGACAGCTGAATCCGGCCTCCTTCCAAAAACTCAAAACCATCTGCATGAGACTTAAAAAATACGACTGTGTGGAAAAAGCACAGGAATCTTTTTTTCAGTCTTCCGGCGACATGAAAGCACTGGAGGAGATGGGCGAGTTTCAATACCGCAGAAAAAAGTTTGACCAAGCCCAAAAGACCTACCACCGGTATTTTACACAAAAAGGAACCAGTGTGAAGTCAGCCTATAATTATGCCCGCATTTTGGAGAAATCCGGGCAGGACAAACACGCTCTCTCTTACTATCAATATGCTTTGAAGGCAGAGCCTGACACCCTGCAAATCACTGTTATGCGTTCTTACATTGATTTGATGGTGAAAATGGGTCAAACCCATCAGGCCCGTCAGGAGCTTTCCCGCTTAAAGCCCGTCATAACGAGGGCTGGCTCTCTGGCTCAACAGGAATACCACCGTTGGAACAAACAAGTAAACGGTTAAACAATAAAGGAGGAACCAAAAGGACAAAGCCTCTGGCTCTCAAGCCGGGGGCTTTGCCTTTATATAATCCCCTCTGAAAAATCTTAAGTTTTTCCTGAGCAACAGGTTTTTTTTCAGGACCAACTCCTCTTATATGGCTGACCACTATATTGGGACCACTTTCAGCTCAGGCTGGCCCGTTTCGTGCCGAAGGATGTTTTCAATGGCCTCCAAAGTGCCCATCATGGCACTGGGGCAACCTCCACAGGCCCCCTGATAGGATATTCTGACCTCCCCATCCTTTACAGACAAAATTTCTATATCCCCTCCATCGGCCCTCAGACCAGGGCGAATATGATGATCCAAAATACTCTCCATTTTCAAAACCTCAGGGGAGGATTGTTTTGTCGCCCTGTTGTTTGTTAAGTTGTTTGCGTCTTTTTCTTTTTCATCCTCAGAAAGGAAATCCGGATCATGAAGAGCCATACGGGTCCTTATAATGGCACAGACCTTCTGCTCCATTTCCTCCTCACTCTGAGAACCATCATGTGTTACGGTGAGCTGATTTTGAAACACAAAGATCTGCCGGATCCCAGGAATATCAAAAAGAGAAAGCAGGAGAGGCAAATGGGCACACTCCTCCCGACGGTAAAAAGAGGCCCGGCCCTTGTTCTTCAAAGGCCAGTTTAACACAAACTTCAGGGCGTAAGGATTGGGCGTGGCCCACATCCGGACAAGCAAATCCTTTGTCCTCATATCCATAAAAACCCTCCTTTTTTAAAGCCCTTTTTGTGACTTTTTTTTACCAATAAGGCCCTTATACCTGATTTTGCCCCCTTTGTCCAACTAAATTGGCAGGAATGACTTGGTTTAAACCAAACTGGCACGGGGCAGGGTCTGCCTTTTGAAAAAGGTGTCGCTTTTGGGCTGTTTTCCTCCCACAAGGCAAATATGAAACATGCATTTTCAAACAAGATCAGTTTAACTGCTTGTCCAAAAAGCCGTGCCGTGAGGGTCCAAGCTCGCCACGCAGAAAGTATCTGCTCCGCCGCTATGCTGTTGTTCAATGGCACCGCGACCCCTATCCACCGGGCGGGCGTCCCGAAACGGTGCGGACTTTTTGAACAAGCAGTGATTCTGTCAGCGAATGGCTGAACACATACAGGAATAATAGTTCTTGCCCGCCCGAACAGGGCTAAGGTCTGCCTGCAAGACTTATTGAATGAAAACAACAGGTTTTTTTACAGGCAGTCAAATTATTATGCTTGACTTCCCTGCTGACAAACCGTATCCTGCCCACAGTGACCGACTGGCAAGAGGTCGCCAACCGACTGGCAAGAGGTCGCAAACCGACCGCCAAAAGGTCGCAAACCGACCGCCAAAAGGTCGCAAACCGACCGCATAAGGAGAATAAAATTATGAAACCTCTTTTTTTGCTTTTTTTGGTCGCAGGCCCTTTTGTCCTCCAGGCCCAGTCTGATACAGAATCAGGGCAAGAGGAGGCCATGTCCCCTCCCATCCGCATCTACAAATACAACACCGGGTCGGAGGCCTGTGCAGACCTCTCCGATCTTCTCCATGACACTCCCCATGCCATGCAAAAAGTCCTGAATGAAAACCAGGTGACTGTGCTCTCCTCCTTCAGAGGCTATGACGGCCTGATGTATTCCCTGAAAGACCTGCATTGCAAAGATATACCCACCATCAGCATTTTTGAAGTCCCGGCGGAAAGCCACCCTCTTGTCACAGAACTGGGTTTTCAGCTCTGCTCTGATCTCCAAGACCATGGAGGGGACTGCCACCCGGAATCCTATTCGGATCGTATGCTTCCGGATAAAAACAAAGAGGTCCGCCGTATCTACAAACAGGCTGAAAAAAAACAATGTCAGGCAGATTCTGGCCAAAGCGTTCAAGTCATGGAAGAGGAGCTTAAACATCACAAAATCGTGGTTTTTCAAAGGTATCGGGGAATAGACGGCCTGCTCCATTCCCTTTCCTGTGGCAGTGACACAGGGGAAATCAATATATATGTGATAGAAAAATCAGCCCTGGCCAAAGCCCTGTCCCTGGGTTATCGTGAATGTGCTTACCTTGAAAAACTGGGAGGCCTTTGCCATACCATGAGGATTCCATGAAGGCCGGCCTTTTTTAACCCGGTTCCTGCAAGGAAAGGAAAAAATGATGTTTCGTTCCATTTTCTGTCTGTTTTTGCTTTGTTTCATTCTGGCCTCATGTATGCCAGACCGAAAGAAAACCACGCAAACAACCGGCACCACAGGGGGCTTGAATCCCACCAACACAAACACCTCCACCACAGGTCACACACCTGAGGACGGATCCATACAAAACACCGGCAACACAGTCCATATATTTAAATACACAGGCAGAAAGTTCGGGCGGACAGAGGCCACTTCCTCCTTCCTCATGGCAGAAGAGCTGGCCCACATGGGTATCCCTCATCAGGATCCTCTCACCGGTTTTAACGATGGCAAAACTTATGAAAAGCAATCGGGGGCTGACACAGGGGATATTATTGTGTTTCCCATTGACTCTGGTGCACTGGCTCTCAGTGAGCAGTTGGACTTTTGCCAATGCACCCTGCAAAAAGAGCAAAAGATATGTGTTCCCATCAGCTACACCTCTTCCGGCCAATCGGCAGAACCAGCCCCCTCCTGCCAGTGGGGTGCGTAAGCCCCCATCAAGACAGCTGATGACAAAAATCACCAACCGACTGACAAAAGTCGCCTCCCAGTTTTTTCCTTTTGAATATTTACCGGTGCAAAACAGTCAAACGCAAAGGCACACCCTTTAAATTCCATTTTTTTTGCATTTGCCTGATGACAAACCGCTTGTAAGAATCCCTCACCCCTTCCGGGTGATTGGCAAAGGCAATAAAGGACGGAGGCATCTGTTTGGTTTGTGTGAGGTAATAAAACTTCACATTTTGCGTGCCATAAACCGGGGAGGGGGCTTTTCGGATGACATTCATAAAAAAACGGTTCAGCTCCGAAGTGCTTATTTGAAGGCAGGATTTTTTATATATTCTCTCCACTGTTTTCATTAAAAGCCCCAAGCCCTGGGATTTAAGGGCACTCACAAACACCACCGGCAGATCCGGATAACAATGAAACTTCCTCTGCACCTGTTTTCTGTATTCCTCTTTTGTTTTTGCCTTCGCCAGATCCCACTTGTTCACCACAGCAACAACAGGCTTGTGCTCTTTCACACACAGATCCAAAATCCGGGCCGACAGACGATTGGGGCCTGTCACATAATCCAGCAGTAACAAAACCATATCCGCCGATTCAAAGCTCTGGCCGGTCTTAAACGCCGAAAGAGATTCCATTTTTGTTTTTTTGGGCCCCTTAAAACCCGCACTGTCCCATAAAGAGTAAAGGCGGGAGCCGTATGTCCAAGGCTCCTTCACCACATCCAAAGTGGTGCCAGCCACAGGTGACACCAAACTCCGGTTTTGCCGTAAAAGGCTGTTGCCCAATGTGCTCTTTCCCACATTGGTCTGCCCCGCCAGCAAAAGACGGGTGGGCCTGGTATTTTTTGTATCTGTCCGATGAGAAGAGGGGGCATGAGACAATATCCATTCCACTGTTTCCGGCACCCCATCCCCCTTCTCAAACGCACAGGGCAAAAGGTCCATTCCCAGACAATGGAAATCACTCAACAACATATCCTGCTTTTTTTTGTCATCCACTTTGTTAACCAAAATAAGAAAAGGCTTGCCGGATTTCCTGACAAGGGAAAAAGTTTTTTTATCTTCATCCAGCAGGCCAGCACGGGCGTCCATCACCAACAGGATGAGATCAACGGAACTCAGAGCCTCCTGCACCTGTTGGTCAATCAACTCCTTCCACCGGGACCCCCTGGCCCAAAGCCCTCCCGAATCCCACACTTCAAACTCCCCTCCCCACCAGGCACATTTTTGTTTTAAAATATCCCTGGTCACCCCCGGCTGGTTGAGAGTCAGGGCACTCCTTTGCCTTGTCAAACGATTAAAAAGAGAGGACTTGCCCACATTGGGCCGCCCTGCAATCAACACCTTGTTCATATTTCCATCATATTCTTGAGGATATTCCAATGCGTCTTTTTCTTAAAGCCGAAAGAGCCGCCGACTGCTCCGCCTGTTTCTTGGTAGGGCCTTTTCCCATCCCCCATTTTTCGGTCCCCACTTTCACTTCCATAACAAAATTTTTTTCATGATGAGGACCAGTGACCTGAAGGGTGTTATAAACCGGTATCTTCTGATACCGTTTTTGCACAAACTCCTGTAACAGGCTTTTATAGTCCCTGTTGACAGGCCCCCGCTTTATAACCGGCCCCACAAGCTGTTTAACTGCCTTTCTGGCCTGTTTATAACCTCCATCCATGTAAATGGCCCCCACCAAAGCCTCCAGAACACAGGCCAAAAGCCTTGGATTGAGTTGCCCTCTGTCCCGTTCGGCCCCCGCACTCAACAAAAGCTCCTTGTCCAGCTGGAGGGAGAGAGCCAGGTCCGCCAAGTCCTGTGTGTTCACCAAAGAAGCCCGCATTTTGGACAGGGCCCCCTCATTCGCTTCCGGGTAGGCCTCCATAAGCAAATCGCTGACAGACAAATCAAAAACAGCGTCCCCCAAAAATTCCAATCGCTCATTATGAAAATCATGCCCTCTTTCCCCGGCCCGGCTCTTATGTGTCAAAGCCTGTATTTTTATATTCTTGTCCCTGAAAACATAACCCAGCCGACTTTCCAGGGAATCTTTTTTGGGAGGAAAAAGAAAGCCCGGCCGCAGGATACGGGTGAAACCAAAAGCCCCCCTTTCCCCTGGGAAAGGATTCGGCAAAGAGCTTTTTTGATGAGTTTTGCCAAAACTTTCTTTTCGTGCCCTGTTTTTTATGGCCAATCTCTTTGTTTTTCCTGCTCTGAAACTCTGAGATCTCCAATAAGATCGACGACTGTTCATTGTCAGGCCATCCCCTGTAAATAAAAAATTAAACCCTGTCCGCAAAAAGTGAATATGGTTGTCAAAAAAACACAAGGTGTCCTGTATCCCCTGACAGACAAAAGAACAAATCCCTTGTGTTTGTCTGCCCCGGATATTATAACCAAGGCCAAACCAAGAATCAAATGGACCAAAGGGCGGTTTCCATGTCTGAAAAGCCAGTTTGTTTTATGGGCAAAGGTCCTGTTTCCAAGTCCCTTTTCCTGCGTGCCCTGACAGTCAAAAGCTATTTTCCTTCTTTTCAAATCAAAGGGGATTCAGCCTGTGATGATGCACTTCACATGAAAACAGCCCTTGAACAGTTGGCCTCATCACAGAGGAGGAAAGAAAGCCCCACAATGGACTGTGGCTTAAGTGGAGCTGTTTTAAGATTTTTGGCCTTAAGGCTGGCCCGCGAGCCTGATTTGAGAGCTGGTTCACCCCGCGATGTGCTTCGTTCTACCAGCAAAAGAGAGCCCTGCTCTTTTATTTTGAAGGGCCAGCCCCGCCTTTTTGAGCGACCTTTGCAGGAACTGATCTCCCTTTTGGGCCAACTTTCCTGTGAGACAAAAAGAGGCAGGGATCACCTGCATATTAACAGTGAAGGGTGGCGATTGGTGGGAGATGCACTCACTGTGTCCGGTGCCCGGTCCAGCCAGTTTGCCTCAGCTGTGTTGCTCAACAGCTGGCTTTTGCCCTCCGATCTCCATCTCAGTTTGGAAGGGCCTTTGGTCTCCTCCTCTTATTTCCAAATGAGCCTTTCTTTTCTCAGCTCTTTGGGGATGAAAATAGAACCGGCACGCCAATCAGGCACAAGGGAATATTATATTCCTGCGAGGCAAAAACCCCATAAACTGTTTTTTGAGCCGGAACAGGACATGAGTTGCCTGTTTGCCCTCTCCGCCATGACAGTGGGGGGCGGGGAGGTGGTATGGACTGAGTGGCCAGAGCAAAGTTGGCAACCGGACTTTGTTTTTCCTGGCCTGTTGCAAAAAATGGGCTTTAAAGTGATTCAAAAAAACCACACTTTAAAAATCACCGGTGCTTTAAAACTCCACCCCATCGAATACAATATAAAGGATAACCCCGATCTGTTTCCGGTGCTTTCGGCCCTCTGTGCTTTAAGCAAGGGGGAAAGTCATCTTTATGGTGCACCTCATTTGCTGAATAAAGAATCGAATCGTTTGGAGCGAATGGCCCGGCTCATCAGTAAAACAGGGCGGCTTGTGACTGTTTTGGAGGATGGCCTGATTATCCGTGGTCCTTTGTCAGACAAAAAAATTCGGGCCTTTGATTTTGATCCCGCAGGGGATCATCGTATGGCTATGGCCGGGGCGGTGTTGAAAAAAGCCGGTATTCCCATTCGCATTTTAAACCCGGAGGTGGTGAATAAAAGTTTTCCGGATTTTTGGCACCTTTCCCATAACCTGTCAGGTCAGTAAAAATGATCCATATCTTTTTATACTAATCTTGAGGCTTTGGCCTTCTGGCCTGGATATATATTCAGAGGTTGCAAGAGCAGGCTTATGTGATTCGCCAGCTTTTTTTGATCCGGACGGTAAAGAAGATGCACAGCAGAACCGGCATCCATTGTCACAATAGGGCCATCTCCCTGTTTTTTCCAAAAAACCTTGAGCTTTTTCAACACCTCCCGGCTTTTGTCATTTTGATACATGATGCCCACACTTTCATAACACTGGTGCAGATCCTGAAACTCCTCCCAGCTTATTTTAAAACAGGCTTTCCAATCCTGTTCCTTCAAGGCAGGCAGAAGGTCTTTGAGTCTTGTTTCCGCCCTCTGGACACGGCCCTTAAACAAAGGGCTTTGCACAATTTTCTCATGGGCCAGGGAGGAGGACACAGGCTTTTTTTTGTGGTCTGTCATAATCAGCTGATGTGTCAGTTTTGAAAAAGGCAAATCCATTTTACATGCTCCCTCTCCCTCCCATAAGGCCCAGGGCCGGAAAAAAGATCGGCAGGAGGAACCGGATCCCTCACGACTCACTTTGGATAAACAGACAGGGGAGTATTTTCGAACCTCCTCCGGCATAACAGAAAAGTCCAAAGCCATTTTATAGCTGGCTTGCGTGAGGGCACAAAAACTGGAAGCAGAGCTGGCCAGGCCCACATCTGCCGAAAAATTATTGCCTGACTCCACAAGATAAAATCCCGGCACATGAAACACTTTTTTCAAAAAGCCAAAGAAATTTAAAAATCTGTTGATACCCTGTCGGGAAAGCGGGATCTTTAATATGTCTTTATCTTCCAAAGCTTTCCATGTGTCTGCCGGGCCTTCTGTCTTTGTGATTCTGACTTTGGTAATAAGATGATCCAGAGTATAAGAAAGAGAGGCATTTAAAGGTATGTTGCTTTTGTCTTTTTTGCCGGCATACTTGATTAAAGCCAAGTTGGAGGGAGCTGAAGCTGTCCACGACATAAGCAAACCCTTTGGTGTCATGTTGGAACCAATCGGATACGGAGAGAGAGGGATTCGCCTGCTTTGTTCGTTCGCCTCCAGCTCACTCTCGGCGCAGGCCCACCTCAGTCGCTCAGAAAATCATCCAGGATTTTCTGCCCTGTGCTAACTGCTCCCTTTGGTCGCAGTCATCACAGGTCGCTCCTTCGCTTCGAATCCCTCCCCGCAAGAAAATCAAAACTGTAAAACACGCTATTATCAATATACGGAGAGAGAGGGATTCGAACCCTCGGTATGGGTTGACCCCATACGGCCGTTTAGCAAACGGCTGGTTTAAGCCACTCACCCATCTCTCCTGTGTCAAACAGCCTCAATTTTATGCGGAATTTCTGGAATAATCAAGGTGAAACCAGACTCTTTTTCGTTTTGCACAGCCTGAATTTTTATTTTCTTGAAACAAAAGCTTAAAATGCTGTAATATATAGCCCTGTTCTGCCTGCGACCCCCGTGTCGGGGGGGACAAAAAGGGAGCAGGGAGCACAGGGTGGCAAACCCGCAAGGGTTTGACACTTTTACCGTAATACTTGCACCCGTAGCTCTCGCTGGGTAGAGGGATCGGGTGCGAGAGCCTAACAAATTTTTGCACCCGTAGCTCAACTGGATAGAGTGCTCGACTACGGATCGAGAGGTTGGGGGTTCGAATCCTCCCGGGTGCACATTATTATCACAATTGTCGGACCGTGGCGCAGCCCGGTAGCGCGCCACCTTGGGGTGGTGGAGGTCGCTGGTTCAAATCCAGTCGGTCCGACCATCCATGCCCGCAGAGCAAACCCGCAAAACAACCAAAAAATTCGGTAAAAATTCGGATTTCCGAATTTTTTTGTTCCAAAACCCACCAAAAAGCCCGTTTTGAGCTGATCCCATTTTGCATCTCCTTTTTTAATGAAATATCGTGCTGGTCCTTTTATGCACTGTGCCATCACTTTGGCCCGGATTTTGCATGGGGACAGGCAGAGGCAGGATTTGCCTGCCAAAAAGATTTTTAACAAACAAAGGCAGGATTTTCCTGCCCAACAAAAATTAACAAAAATCGGCCCCGATACCTTGACTCTCATAAGACTCCTTCATTTGCTGAACTTTAAACATGTTGTTCAGCATTTCATTTGCAAAATCAGCCTTCTTTGACCACTCCATTAAAGCCTTGGCCGACTTGTCCATGCGTGAAATATGACGCTCCAGCAATAATTGAACTCCCAAAATGGTCAAAGAGACGGAGCAAAGGCCCATTATGACAATGAGCTTGATAAGATACAGGCAATCGACGGTGTTCAGCCCCCCAATCCTTGCCAAAAACTGTGCTCAAATCCCAAAATCACAGCGGATTCTCAAAAATTGTTGGACAAAGGCTCTTTTTTCTGCCATTATCCTCCTCATGAGTAAATCTTTTATTCACGACAGCTTTTTTAAAGAGGTCTTCTCTCACCTCAAATACGCCCTGGACCTCTTTCGCCTCATCCTCACCAAAGAGGAATTTGTCCTCTTTGACTGGACCACTCTCAAGTCCTCAGCCACCACTTTTATTGATAAAAAAGGCAGGGAAAAACGCACCGACTTACAATTTTCTGTTCAGATGAAAAAGGCTCAAGAACGGTTTCAGCTCTTATTTCTGGTGGAACATAAGAGCTATCAGGATTCCAAAGCTGGACTGCAACTGCTGGGCTATCAAACGGGTATATATGAAGAAATGGCCAATCATCCAGCTTTTAAACCAGCTGTGGGTCTCACTCCTATTTTGCCGGTTTTGGTTTATCAGGGGAAGGACAGGGAATGGAAAGGGCCTTTGGAGTTTCAGGGCTGTCTGAACTGGACCAAAGAGTTAAAGGATAAATTTGGGGATAATGTGATGAATTTTCGGCCTCGTTTTCTGAATATTCCGTCTTTGGACTTGAAAAAAGAGGCTGAGGGCTTGACATCTTATCTGGTTTTGTTTATGTTAAAGCATATATGGAGGCTGGATGAGGCGAAGGTGCGTGAGTTTTTTGTTTTGAGCAGGGATATGAATGTGGAAGACAGGAAGTTTTTAGTGGGCAAGGTGGCGAGTTACATTCAGGGTTATGATCCATATTTTACTTGGGATATATTGCAGGATATGGAGGAAGAAATAATAAAGGAGGCCAGAGTTATGTCACTATTACAATACACATTGGACAAAGAGCGGAAAAAGAGCCGTATAGAAGGCCGACAGGAGGGCATGCAGAAGGGTATAGAAAAGGGCATGCAGGCTGTGGCCTTAAATATGCTGAAGGAAAAGGCCGATTTGAGCTTTATCTGCAAAGTGACAGGCTTGTCCGAAGAGGAAATCAATCGGCTAAAAAACAATTCTACATGAATTTGGATTTAGATGAAAAAAGGAGGATAAAAGCATGGATAATATTCCAAATATGAATAATACCCCAGCTGGAATGCTTGAAGGAAAAATATTAGAAAATAATTGGATTGTTTTGGAGAAAATAAATAAAAAAGAAAACAACACAGGAGGATGTTTTTCAGTTGGCTATAAAGTTCGTAACGAAGATACAGGTCAGTCAGCATTTCTAAAAGCTGTGGATTTTTCACCAGCATTACAGGCTTCAGATATTCTAAGAGATTTACAAGCTATGCTGGCAGATTATAACTTTGAACGTGATTTACTTAAAAAATGTAAAGAAAAAAAAATAACAAGAATAATGACTGCTATTGGCACTGGACAGGTGAAGATTCCAGGTTTTATTAAAGAATTAAGTTTTGTCCATTACTTTATTTTTGAATTGGCAAGAGGAGATATACGGGATCTTATGGTTGAATTTAAAAAATTGGATTTAATATGGTGTTTAAAATTATTGCATAATGTGGCAGTTGGAATTAAGCAACTACAACAAAATGGAATCGCACATCAAGATTTAAAACCTTCAAATATACTACAATCTACATCTAATGGATTTAAAATTAGTGATTTAGGAAGAGCTTCTGATAAAAATATTAGATCATCAAATGATGATAAAAAGATACCAGGTGATCGGAGTTATGCACCTCTTGAACTCTGGTATGATAATGCAGATAATTATAAAATTAAAGAATTTGAAAAAAGATTCTTGACTGATTTATATTTGTGTGGAAGTTTAATTTTTTCTATTTTCACAAATATGTCTGCTACACAAGCTATTCGCACTAAGTTAAAAAATCAAAAATTAAGTCGCAGTTTCAAGCAAGATCTTCCTTATATACAGCATGCATTTGAGCAAATTATTTCTGATTTAAGAAAGGAAATGGAGGTTGTTGCCGGAGAATTAACAGAGGATATCATAACAATAGCAAAACAGTTGTGTGAACCGGATCCAAATAGAAGAGGTGATCCTAAATGGCGTAACAATGTCACTCCAAATTATGATATGCGAAGATATGTTTCAAAATTTGATTTAATAAGTAAAAAAGCTCAATTTTTAGTAAAATGAGAAAAACAGGGTTCTTTCAAAAAAAAAGGCAAGTGATACCAAGATGGCATTTATATCAAATGGCACAAAGGTTACATCTTATAGAATCTATTGATAGTAGCACTCAACATTATAATAAAACCAAAGATTTTTTAGATAAAGAACAGTCATGGCAAGACAATAAAACTCTTATTCATGCTTGTGATTTAGTAGGTGCCTCCATAGTATTAAAAGAATTTGATAATATATTTGCAAAAGACGCTGCCAAATACATTATTAATTATTCTAAAAAATCTGGGTTAGCTTTAGAGTCCGCTAATTTCTTTTTAAAAAATAACAACTATAAATTTGATACAATACGAACTCCAGATATCATTTTCAAGAATATATCATCATTTAAAAAAAAAGTGAGAGATTATTGTATGAATCCAATATTGTGGATGGATTTAGCTTTTTTTTATGCACAATTAGGACAAAATGATTCTGCAAAAAAATGTGTTACTACAGCTTTGTCTATAAATAAGGACAATCGGTACCTACTTAGATCTGCATCCAGGTTTTTTTTACATATTAAAGATCATCAATCTGCTTTGAAATATATACGAAATAGTGAGGCAAGCCCATACGATCCTTGGTTGGTTTCTGCTGAATTAGCCATTGCCAACTCAATGAACAAAACACCAAAATTTATAAAACAAGCTAAAGGTTTTATAAATAATAGTGATCCATCATTTCATATATCTGAATTATCTTGTGCATTAGGTACCATTGAACTTGAAAATGGAGCAACAAAAAAAAGTAAAAAATTATTTAAAGAGGCTCTATATGAACCTACTGAAAATGCTTTAGCTCAAGTTGTATTTATAAAAAACAGCAAAAACTTATCTATACATATTAATATAAGTAGTTTGCAAGATTTTAACTTTGAATCAAAAGCATGTGCCTTTTTTAAGGATGGTAAATATAAAAAATCTCTCACTGAAATAGAACAATGGCTACAATACCAACCATTTAGTGCAGAACCTGCTATAGAAGGATCATACATTGCTTCTGTAGCGTTAGGTGATTTTAGAAGAGCAATTAATATAATAAAAAAAGGGAAACAGGCTTCCTCAAAGAATTTTATATTAAATAATAATCATATATTTTCACTGGCTTCATTGGGAGATACATCAGAAGCTCAAAAAATATTAAATCAGTTAAATATTAATTGTTTAGATGAATTTGATAAAAATGTATTGAAAGCAACTGAAGCAGTTATTAATTTTAGAAATCAAGAAATTCCAAAAGGTCGACAACTTTATAAAGAATCTACTGCTTTTTTTAAAAATAAAAAATTTGAGCAATCTGAAGCTATTGCTAAACTTTTTTGGGCAAGAGAAGAAAGTATTATTAAATCCGGTGAAGCAAAAAAACTAAAAAAAGAAGTATTAGATATATCTAAAAAATTTCCTGAATTATCCTTTGCCACAAATAAAATCTTTGGTAGGAAATAATCATCTACTCTTCTTTTTTTGGTTGATCTTCCGATTCTTTTTTACAAACTTATCTTATAACCTAAGCTGAGGCTTTTGGCCAGTTTCCAGGCCTTCTTTAAAATTTTTTTCCTTAACTTTTTCCTGGCCACAATCTTTGCCTGCCTTTTTATTGATAAGTTCATAAATATTCCGATATTACATAGCATACTTTAAAGAAGGCTTTAAAAAGAAACTCCTAATAGTATCAGGCCTTCTTTGTAAAGACTTTAAATAATAAGTAACCTTTTCCTTCAACTCCTCTTTCGTCTTTATAAATAACTTCCCAATACAATGATACTTTAAATGATTCCAAACCAACTCATCCGGATTCAAATCAGGTGCATACGGCGGAAGATAAAATAACTTCAACAAACCACCTGTCGAATCCACAAACTCACGCACCTTCTTTGACCTATGCACCGGATGACCATCCACAATCAAATAAACCGGCCCACTCCCATCTGAAATCAATCGCTTTAAAAATGAAATAAACACCCTCCCTGTAACACCACCTCTCACAGTCATAAACCTCATACCACCTTTAGCAGAAATAGCTGAAATCATATTCAAACTAAAACGTTTGCCTGTGCCCCTCACCTCCGGAGTCTTCCCTTTAGGTGCCCAAGTCGTCCCACTATGATAATCTGATCGCACACCAGACTCATCACCAAAATAAATCTGTGCACCCTCCTTATTAGCCAACCTCTGTATATTAGGATACTCCTCCTTCAACCAACCCTTAACAAGAGATGGATTCCTCTCATAAGCCCTGTGTAATGGCTTCTGACAAGTCAAACCCAAACGGCCCATTAAACGACCCACAGATGTAATACTGAGCTTTATCCCATACTTCAACCGGATGGCTTCCTGTATCCGCCTCCGATTCCACAAAGCAAATGGAAAACTTAATTGCTGAGGGTTCTTATTCACCATCTTATAAATCCACTTCAAATGTCGCCCCTGAACAATCGGAGGACGACCAGAAGCTTTTCTCCTCTTTAAATTATCCCAACCCCCCTCACCATATCTAACAGCCCAATTATACACCGTGTCCGGATTAACACCTAAGAAATCAGCTACCTTCCTCGGATTTTCGCCAGAGAAAAGAGCCTGCATCCCACGAATCCGTAGAGCCTCCTGTGACTTCCGATCTAATTTCCGTGCATCATTTTTTCTCATAAACTCACCTTATCATACACACAAAAATAAAACAACACTTTTTTTCACATAAAACAAAAAAAATCATTTTTCACAACTTTAGACCTAATATTATCGGAATACTTATGGCCTTTTTAATAAGTCCACATAACCAGCCAGACTCACAAGCAACCATGTGGACTGCGTTAAAGAAAGCCTGTTTTGAGCTGATCCCATTTTGCACCTCTTATAAATGGAACGCAGGTGTTGGTCCTTTTATGCACTGTGCCATCACTTTGGCCCGGATTTTGCATGGGAGTAAGCAAAGGCAGGATTTGCCTGCCAAACAAAAAATTAAAAAAAAGGAGCTTATAATGACTTTTCAAAAAAAATTTCCTTTTGTGAATTTAACAAAAGATGTTAATTTTAAATACTATTTTTCCCTTGATGGGGGATCTCTGCTCTCTTTGCTCAAAACTTTCCTGCCCCTGCCAGACAAAAAAAGTGTCCAAAGTGTGGAAATCATCCCCGACAAAGAGCTGGCCTTGGCCAGGCAGAAACAAAGGGACCTGGCAAAAAATCAGCCAGAGCTGTATTCTGTAGAAAAGCCAGAGCTTATTCTGACAGACCCACATCTTTACCCTCCCATTGTGGGAGAAAAACACTCTGTCCTGGACTTGAATGTCTCTCTCAACACAGGCGAGAAGATAGATGTGGAAATGCAGGCCAATTCTCAAAAAGCTTTCTCCAAAAGATCGGTCTATTACTGGGCCCAGCTCCACTCCAAAGGACTTAAGGCTGGGGAGGACTATAGCCGGCTCCACCCCACTTATTCCCTGATATTCACCACTTTTCCGATGTTCGAGGGAGAAGAGAGGGATTTTGTGACTTCTTTTGCCATTCGGTCGGATGAGCACCCTCATTTTGTGCTGAATGACCAGCTACGGATGGTGTTTGTGGATTTGAGTTGTTTTGAGAAGGATATAAGCCAGGTGCTTGACAAAAAGGACCAATGGTGTTACTTTATAAAGAATGCGGGTCGGATGACCGGCGAGGAGAAGAAACTTTTATCAGGAAAGGGGGCTGAGATGGCCAAAGCAGTGGGTTTGTTTGATGGAGTGCCTGCGAGTCGTTTGACAAGGTTGAGGGAGTGGTCGATTGATCGCTATGAGCGGGATCAAAGGTCCCTCAAAGACGAGCTCGAAGCCAAACTCAAAGCCCAACTCAAAGACGAGCTTAAAGCTGAAGGCCGAAAAGAGGGTATGGAAAAAGGTATGCAACAGGGCCGACAGGAAGTGGCTTTAAATTTCTTGTCCGCAGGGTTGGACTTGGAGACTGTTTCCAAGTGCACAGGTTTGTCTGAGGAAAAGCTTAAAAAACTGAAAACCGGTTCTTAATGGGCCCGTGTCCGGACTTTAAGGAAAAGGTGGGCTTTGCGACTATTGTCTTCGATCCCGCCACTTTCTTTGAATATAGTGTTTTTGTTCTTCTGTGAGGTTTCTTTTCAAAAGCTCCTGTCGAACCGTCTCACTCACCTGTTTTGCTTTCTCAAAAGGCCTGTTGGCAAAATCATAAAGCCAGCCGGGACCACCATTGTTCGCCGATTGACGAGCATAGTGGCCCGCCCTCTCAGGCTGGTTCAGCTCGGCAGAGTAAAACCAGGTGGCATAAAAGTTCAGTCGCCAGTCCTTTGGAAAAACACTCAGCCCTTTCAACAAAATATTTTCCGCCCCTGTTTTGTCCCCGGTAAAAACCCCCAAAACAACAGAGGAAAACATATAAGGGGCTTTAAATCGCGGGGCCAGATCTGTTATCAGATCGGTCATGCGATAAGACCAACCCTTCTCACATTGCCTTATAAGCCCTTTATAAACCGGCCGGCCCTGTTCAAAAGAGCAAAAATCCGCAGACTGAATAAGCCTCAACCATAAAAGATCTGCCCAAAAATCCCTGTAACCAAGAGAAAAATGCTTTAAAACAGGGGGGGGAGTCCAATAAAGAGGCCTGGTTTTGCGGTCTTGGACCGCCCCTGAAAACAAAGCCCCCATACCGAAAACACATAACAATATTGTCCTGACCCATGCCCCCATCATCTTTGTCTCCACTCTCTGTCTTAATTCATGGATAAAGTTTTTCAAACAGGGTGTCCTGAAGTTGATACATTTTATGTGCCCGGGCTTTTCCTTTTTCATGCTCAAAACCCAACAAGTGCAGTGTGCCATGTAAAATCAGATAATAAAGCCACTTCTGGCAGGAAAAGTCTACCGGCTTTGTTTTTTCCATCACCGGAAGGCATAAAGCCAGCTCCCCCAAAGAACCTTCCTCCACAGGGTCAAAACTGAGAATATCCGTCCCGCCTCTTTTTTTTCGAAACTTAAAATTCAGGCTCTTCATTTCCTTTTCACAGACAAAAGCCAACAGGAGGCTTTTCTCTGTAATATGTTGATTTATACTGTTCTGGCACTGCAGTTCCTTTCCCACTCTCCTGACCCATCTGACAAGGGCCGGCCGGTTTATTTTGTATCCTTTTTTATTGATAACCCGTGCTTTCACCCATTCCCCCGTCCTCTTGGTTTTCTGCCTCACTTTGTGCCAGCTCTTCTTCCTCGTTTTCCAGAGGATTTTCGACAGGTCTTTGCAAAGGTTCCTCTTTCAGCCCTTGCATGCTCTCTTTTTGATGAGAGAGATCCGGCAAAGATTTCAGGTGCTGTTGATACTCCCTGGCACTTATCATTTTATGACGCAGGCCCCATTCTGTCACCCTTTTGTCAAACCGTCTTTCTTTGATGAGCTTGTTCAGTTTCATTTTTTTTTCCTCCTTTTTTTTGTAATTATTTGTTTCTGATCCTTTCAGGACATCAGTCTTCAGAACCGTTTAAGATTTTAAATTTTCTTTTGTATTTCCGGTGATGAGAAACAAGATCCCTGTCTTTCCATTTTTGCCAAAAGAGGCGGGAGTTGAGAAACAAAAAGCCGGATAGGAGTCCCCCCAGGTGTGCCAAATTGGCCACAGGAGAGCCAAAGCCGGACCCTAACATGGTCATCAGTTCCACACCGGCAATCAAAAGAGTGAAAGTTCTGGCCTTCATGGGGAACACAAACATAAACAGAACCAACCGATCGCCAAAAATAAGGCCATAAGCCAACAAAAGGCCAAACACCGCACCGGAGGCCCCCACCACAGGCACATTCATCACCGCCGGCACACCTCCAAAAAGAGAATACAGTTTGACACCAATAAAATAAACCAAGGCAGATCCCACCCCGCAGGTAAGATAATAAGTCAGAAAAAACTTTTTTCCCCATAAATGCTCCAATTCAGAACCAAACATCCAAAGCACCATCATGTTGAACAAAATATGAAACACGCCCGCACTGTGAATAAACATATAAGTAAAAAACTGCCATATAAAAAAATGATTGTCCACAACAGAAGGGACAAAACCAAACACACGATATATCAGGTCTGTTTTTATAAAAAACTTCTGAATAATGGCCACCAGCAAAAACCAGCAAACCAAATTCACTATGATCAAAACACGAACACAAGAGCTTGTCCTGGGTAAAATGATTTGTGAGTGATACATATTTTTTTAAGCTCAAAAACCAGTTTGGTTTAAAATCCAATGGCGGGAGGAAAAATATAAAGAGGCCGGGCACCGGACGGAAAACCCAAAAGGGATAAAAGCCGGGCCTTGTTCCCCGTCAGCAGGGAATAAGCTTTGGCCCCTCCGCCCCATCGGTCACTTAAGATCTCAAAATAAGAGGGCCTGGGTGTAAACAGCCTGGGCTTTTTGCCCAACCCGGTCAGTTTCCCCACCAATTCAATGGCATCAGAATAGGTGCCAAGGGAATCGGCAAAGCCGGCAGAGACCGCTGTTTCTCCTGTAAAAACCCTGCCGTCCGTGTAAAGCTCCAGATCTTCAGGACGCATTTTTCTCCCCTCCAAAATGGCTGATTTAAACTGCTCCAACAGCTCATTCACCAGATCCTGAAACAGCACCCTCTCCCTGACTGTCATCTGACGAAAACGGGCCCCCGCATCTTTAAATTCGCCTGTCTTAATGGAATAAGGTTCCACTTTGGCCCAATCATACAATCGCTCCAAATTCATCATCGGAAAGATCACGCCAATGGAGCCCACCAAAGTGCCTGCCTGCACCAAAATGGAGCTGGCACCCACAGCTGAATAAAGAGCACCACTGGTCATCATGGAACCCACAGAAACAACCACCGGCTTTTTCAGCACTTCACGGATTCTTTTAAACTCATAGTAAATTTCCTGACTGAGGGCCACTGATCCTCCGGGAGAATCCATGCGAATCAGTATCCCCTTCACATCCTCATTTTGAGAAAAATCCCTTAACTCGGCAAGGAATTTTTGTTTATCAATCAGCAAACCTTTTAAATCCAAAGCCAAAATCGCTTTCCGACTGCCTTTCGGTACTCCACGACCATCCCCTTTTTTAAAAAAACCCGTCAAGCCGGTAAAAAAAAGCAGGACCGCCACCAAAATAACCACTTTGACTATAAAAGGCATTGTTTGTTTTTTCATCAGCTGTCCTCTTTTGGGTCGGCCGGTTTCTGTGATTCAGCTGGCTCCTCTTTTATGTCAGCAGGTTTCTGTGATTCATCGGACCCCGATTCGACTGGACCCTCTTTCGTGTCAGAGGAAACAGCTTTAGCGGAAACAGGCTCACTTGTTTCCCCTGCCTGGCCTGTTTCTTTTTCCTGTTCCTGGTTTTTTTCTGTTGTCCGGCTTTTTTCTTTTCGGCCAAGGGAGGCTTTCAGGGCACGACCAAAAAAACTTTCTTTTTTCCCTTTATCTTTTTTTTGTGCCTTTTTATTTTCTTCAGAAGAAGGGGCTGGAGTTTCCCTCAACTGCACCTGCTTGACACTCAGCCCGATTTTTCTCGCAGGGGCATCAATACTCAGCACCTCTGCTGTCAATTTACCCCCCACTTCGGTCACCTGATCCGGTTTCTCCAGCCTTTGTGTGCTCAGCTCACTGATATGGATAAGCCCTTCCACCCCCGGCTCCAGCTCCACAAACACACCAAAGTCCATAATCTTTTTCACTTTGACCTCGTGCCGGGAGCCTGGTGGGTATTTGGACTCCACATTTTGCCATGGATCGGCCTGCAGATGACGGACACTCAGGTTAAATCGTTCATCTTTGACATTGATGTCCCGCACCACCGCCGTCAGGGTGTCCCCTTTTTTATAGCGTGTTTTAGGGGCCACATGCTCTGTCCAGGACAGATCCGAAACATGGATAAAGCCGTCCATTTCCTCTCCCTTCAGTTCCACAAACACACCAAAATCC
The DNA here is from genome assembly GCA_965242635.1 of Bdellovibrionales bacterium. Taxonomy (GTDB): domain Bacteria; phylum Bdellovibrionota; class Bdellovibrionia; order Bdellovibrionales; family UBA1609; genus JANQSP01. The sequence continues at coordinate 412,478 of OZ251471.1, forward strand.
GTGAGGGACTTGACTTTGACTTCCATTTTCTGATTGGGAGCATATTTTTCCTTGAGGGCGGTCCAGGGGTTTTCCTGCAGTTGCTTTATGCCCAAGCTTATACGGTGGTTTTTTTGATCCATGCTCAAAACCTTGACAGCCACTTCCTCGTTCACTCTCAACAGCTGAGAGGGGTGCTTGACTTTTTTGCCCCAACCCATTTCACTGATATGGACCAGGCCCTCCACCCCTTCCCGGACCTTCATAAAGGCACCATAATCCGTGAGGCTCACCACAGAGGCTTTTAAGACATCACCCACTTTGATATCCCTGCTTATCAGGTTCCATGGATCTTCTGTCATTTGTTTAAGCCCCAGACTGACCCGGTGTTTTTCCTGATCAAATTTCAGCACTTTGACTTCCACTTCCTGCCCCAAATTGACCAGATCGGAGGGGTGCTTGAGCCGGTTCCAGCTCATATCTGTGATGTGTAGCAGGCCATCCAGCCCGCCCAGGTCCAAAAACACCCCGTAATCGGTGATATTTTTCACCACGCCCTTCATAAGGGCCCCTTCCTTTATTTCAGACAGGGTGCGGGCACGCAGATCTTTTCTCTCCTGAGTGAGCAAAACCCGACGGGACAAAACAATATTGCCTCTTTTCTGATTGAACTTGATAATACGAAACTTGTATTTTTTGCCCACATAAGTATTTAAATCCCAGGCTGGTCGCAAATCAATTTGCGACCCGGGCAAAAAGGCTTTCACACCAATATCCACACTTAAACCACCTTTGACCTTGGCTATCACTGTCCCTTCAATCACCTCTTCATTTTCTGCCACTTTGGCAATATCCTTCCAGACCCGGATAATATCCGCACGATCCTTGGAGAGCACCATCATGCCATCTTCGTTCTCCACCCGCTCAATATACACATCCAGCTCCTGGCCCTCCTCAATCCCCGCCTGGCCTTCCACCGTTCGAAATTCAGATTTGGAAATAAGCCCCTCACTTTTGTAATTGATATCCACCAGTACATAGTCCTTCTCCACGGAAATCACCTTTCCCTTTACCACATCGCCCACTTTAAAATCGGATTTTTTTAAGGATTCTTCATAGAGTGCACCAAAGTCCACCTCTGCCGGCTCTTTTTCATACTCCGGTTCCAAAGGCAAAGGGCCACCTTCTGCCTGTTTCAGGTCAGCCTCTTTCAAACGGGAAAGGACCTGTTCCCTGTGAATCTCCGCCTTGGTCTTACTGACACTTTGTTTGACCATATCGCCACTGTTGTCGTTCATAATCCATCCTTTCTTTTTTTTTGACTGCCAGAATCCAGCTCCTGTCCCCTGAAGGGCCTCGTGTCCAAAATTTGTTTCCAAAAAAGGACCCTTTCACTTGAAGTTCCCCATTATAAAGGCCCTGGGATGTGAATGTCAATAATCAAATAAGCCCTGGTCGATTAAAGCCCGGCCCCACCCAATTCCTCAAACCGGTTATAGGCTTTTTGGACCATCTCCTCAAAGCCGAGAGTGCCTGTGTCCATAATAAAAGCCCCTTCCGGCGGACAAAGAGGGCTTAGGGCACGGCGTGTGTCTTGCTCATCCCTTTTGTTTTGAAGCAGGATCACTTCCTTCAAAGGCAGGGAGCCTCTTTGACGGGACCGTCTTTCAGCCCTCAGGGCAGGAGGAGCGGTAAGGTAAATTTTTAAGCCTGCCGAGGGAAAAACCACTGTCCCACAGTCACGGCCTTCCGCCACCAAACCCGGCCCATCTGTTTTCAGGCAATCCCTTTGAAAAGGCAATAAAACTTTTCTGATGAGGGGCACACCGGCCAGAGTGGAGGCCAGACTGTCCACCTCCTCTGTATAAATCCCAAGGGTCATATCCTCCCCTTTATAAATAAAGCGGGTGCCTTTTTTGTGGAGGCGAACAGACCAGTCCTCTGCCTGAACCAAATCAGCTATGGCCTCATGGTCTTTCTGCTTTTTGGCAAGGGCCATAAAAGCCAGGCCCCGGTAAAACACCCCCGTGGAAAGCCAGTCCCAGCTCAGCTTTCCCGCCAGAGCCTGGCTCAAAGAGCTTTTTCCTGAGGCCGCCGGCCCATCCACTGTAATGATATTCATTTTATGTGCCCCTCCCCTGTCGTGAACCTGACAGGCCCATTGAGCTGAAAAAGCCCAAAAAAAGCTTTTATACCATGACAAACCCTCTGAGTGCAAAAAGTCGCAAACCGACCAGCAAAAGTCGCCAACCGACAGATAAAAAACCCGCCAACCAACAGGCAAAAGCCCGCCAACCGACAGATAAAAAGCCCGCTAACCGACAGACAAAGGTCAGGGCCTGTCCAAACAGACCTCTTTGATCAAGTGCATGGCTTGCCTGTTTTCCCCGGACAGGCCCATGCTCAACCTCAAATAAGGCCTGAGACCCGGCTCCTTCATGGGACGCAATATCAGTCCTTTTTTGAGCAAAGTGTTAAAAACCCCCGGCTTGGGCGGGCGAAACAACAAAAAATTGCCCTGTGAAGGATAAAACTTCAGCCCGGCTTTTTTCATCTCCTGATAAAAATAGTCCAGCCCTTCCCACACTTGTTTTTGGGAATCAGACAAATATTTCTTAAACCCCGGCTGGGAAAAACAATACTGCATGGCCTTCAAGGACAAAGCATTGACATTAAAAGGACAAAGCACCTGCCGGAGGGCCCTGGCCACGGGGGGATGAGCCAGCATAAGCCCGGCCCTCAAGCCCGCCAGCCCCATGACCTTGCTCAGGGACTTAAGCAAAACCAGATGAGGGTATTTTTTCAAAAAAGCCGGCAGGTCAGGGAAATCCCTTGCACGCACATAGTCCTCATAGGCTGAGTCCATAATGAGCAGGGTGTTTTTGCCCCGCGTGGAGGAGAGCAAGCCCTCTGTTTCTTTTTGTGTGATATAAGAACCGGTGGGGTTATTGGGGTTGCTGATAAAAATCAGGCGAATATTGCTGTGTTTGTGCCATAAAGCCAACAGAGCGGACACATCCACTGTCAGATTTTTTTGCATAGGGGCCTTATGGACCAAAAGCCCCCTGCCTTGAGCTGAGCGTGCATAGAGGGGAAAGGAATTTTCAGATATCAGAATGGCGTCTTGGCCAGGCCGGCCATAAGCCTGCATGATTTTATCTATCAGCTCACTGGAGCCATTGCCCAAGACCACCTGTTCCGGAGGCACCTGAAAGTATCGGCTGGCGGACTCCACCACAGGACCTGTATGGGAGGGGTAGCGGTTGATGAAGGGCAAAGCCCCCCGCAAAGCTCTCAACAGGCCTTCCGGTGGAGGCAGGGGATTTTCATTGCTGGCCAGCTTGAGAACTCTTTTCAGGCCGTATTTTTGCCGGACCTCTTCAGCCGAAAGTCCCGGCTGATAGTTTTTGATTGTTTGAACGACTGGTTTAATCATGGCCTTTTTGCCTTTCCTTTTGTATCCTGCAATGGCCCTTTCCCTTACCGGTCAAAACATGAGGTCTGGATTCAGAGGCCTGTCAGTGCTTTTTACCTGAAAATAAACAATTTTCAACAAAATTTTGAATGGCTGGCCTTGACCTCAGGCATATATAAGCTATAATTTGGGTATGGGAGGAGGTGTATTATGATACAGGTTTCCGACACAGCGGCCCGGCAGGTCCGCTTTTTAAAAGAAAGGGACAGACTGGAACAGGGGGCCCTTTTGCGTGTCTCTGTCCGGGAGGGGGGTTGCTCCGGCTTTTCCTATAAATTGGATTTCGACAAAGGCAAAACAGACAAAGACAAAATATTTGAATGCAATGGCGTTCATCTTGTTGTGGATTCCAAAAGCCTTCTTTACCTTATGGGCATGACCTTGAATTTTGACGGAGGGCTGAATGGCAAGGGCTTTACTTTTTCCAATCCCAATGCCTCCAAAACCTGTGGCTGTGGCTTTTCCTTTAATGTATGATTTTTTGGCAATGAGGACAGATCTTGTTTAAAATTATTGTTGGTTTTTTTTGTTTCCTTGTTCTCTTTGCTGTGATTTTTTATGTGTCCAATTCCGGATGGGACAAGGCCGATCGTTCCTCTGCCCGGCTGGCCCCCTCCCCTGAGGCCCATGCAGGGGCGGTCCTGCAGGTGTATGGTGCTCCCTTATGGGGCTGGCGGGGCTATGTGGCCGATCACACATGGGTATCCACAAAACAAACCGGTGCCGATTCCTACATCGTTTATGAGGTTTTGGGCTGGCGACAGTGGTCTGCACCGGACAGCTCCGTCTTAAGAATCGAAAAAGACATCCCCGACCGGCTGTGGTATGGCAGAACACCCAAAATCCTTGTGGACTTGAGGGGCAAAAGGGCAGAAGCCCTGATCAGGAGGGTGCATAAATCTGCTCTGTCCTACCCCTATAAAACAGAGTATTCCATGGCTTTTGGGCCTAACAGCAACACTTTTACCGCCTGGATTGCCTGTCAGGTGCCAGAGTTAAATCTCAAGCTTTCCCAAAGGGCCATTGGCAAAAATTACCTGAAAAACTGCAAAATACCTTGACATAAACCAGTTTTTTTGGCATTTTATTCTGGTGTGCTTAAAAAATTTGAGGTTTGGATTTATAATCTGTCAGGTTACTCCCTGGGACATTAAAAGCCATGCCTTTTTGAGTATATTTTGGGGTGGTGGTCCAGTTGGTTAGGACGCCGGCCTGTCACGCTGGAGATCGCGGGTTCGAGTCCCGTCCACCCCGCCACCTCTTTCGCCACAAAGTCGCCAACCGACTGGCAATAGTCGCAAACCAACCAGCAAATGGTCGCAAACCGACTGGCAAATGGTCGCAAACCGACTGGCAAATGGTCGCAAACCGACTGGCAAATGGTCGCAAACCGACCGAAGAAAAGGAGCAAAAATGAAAAAAAAAGAGCATGTTCCGACACCAGATGAGATTTGGAAAATCTTAAAGGAAGTGTCCCTAAGCCAGAAAGAGACAGACCGCCGTATGCAGGAGACAGACCGCCGTATGCAGGAAAACAAAGCGGAAACAGACCGCCTGATCCGGGAAAGTAAAGCGGAGACGGACCGCCTGATCCGGGAAAGCAAAGCAGAAACAGAGCGTCAAAAAAAAGAAACAGACCGCCTGATCCGGGAAAGTAAAGCAAAAAATGACCAACTTATCCAGGCAAGCAAAGCAGAAACAGAGCGTCAGATCGAAGAGAATCGCCTTTTTATCAAGCAAATAGACAGCCGGTGGGGCAACCATTGGGGTGACTTGGTGGAGGCTCTTATAGAAGGCAATTTTCTTCAACTCCTGAACGAAAGAGGTATCAAAGTCACCAAAGCCACCCCCAATTACAAAGGTCTTCGCCAAAACCAGATTAAGGAGTTTGATTTGGTAGCCACCAATGGGCAGGAGATGGTGGTGATAGAAACCAAGTCCTCTCTGACCAAGGTTAAGGTGGACCATTTTTTGGAAGTGATGAGGCATTTTAAGGAGTATTGCTCTGAGTTCAGCACATTGACAGTTTATGGTGGTGTGGCCTGTTTAAAGAGCACGAAGGATACTTTGGATTATGCGGAGCAGAAGGGTTTGTTGGTGTTGAGGGTCTCTGGCCAGAATGCGATTTTGGAGAACAAAGAGAGTTTTAAACCCAAGGTCTTTGGCTAAAAGCTCTTTTTTGTCCCTTTTTTTTCTTTTTGTTGGCATGGGGCCTTTTGGCTGGGTTTTTCCGATAGATAGGACACAATTTAAAAAAAAAATTCTTATAACATCGAACAATACTATGCTTTTTTAATCGTGTCCAATTTTTCATGCAAAAAAAATGAGAGGACCAGCATGCGGTCGCAAAATTCACCGATTCAAAACATCCCGCACTTAACAATAAAAAAAGGAAAACCAACCTTCACACCTATTGACTGGTTTATCCATTTCCTGAGCTTCATAAAAACAATCCCAAACACATGATTCAAAGCCTGGACCAGCTGGACAGTCGTTTGAAATACAAATATAAGCATAGTTTCTTAATGAATTAGGCAGTGGAGATCTCGTCCTTCTGTGTAAACGCTTATGTAAATCAAAGCACTCTAAGCCAGGTTTTGTTACCATACACCTAGGCTTCAAAACTTCCTTATAGAAATTTTCACTGGCAACAGAGCGGTTTTTAGAACTGCTGGTCACACAGCCCGCCACAAACACAAAGCCAAGGAAAAAAATTATTGCTTTCATAACCCACCTCCAAAAGGCAAATGGTTGTTTTTTCTCACTATATCATGCCTATCGGCTTGTGGCCACCGAAAACTTAAAAAAAACAGCAAAGGGACTGAAAAGGGATGAAAGCGACCAGTATCTCAGTCAATGTGAGGCGGATTCTGCCCGAAAAAGCAGGTTTTTTGCCACCGGGACGGGCAGAGTTGCCCCACAGATTTTGCCACCGGGGCAAATTCTGCCTTTCAGGCAAATAAGCCCACCAATAAGGCGTTAACAAGCTTGCCCTCCAAAATGAACCTGTGTTATACTTTTTGTGGCCCGGAAATTTAAACAAAAGTCGCAAACCGACCGGCAAAGGGTCGCAAACCGACCGAAGAAAAGGAGCAAAAATGAAAAAAGAGCATGTTCCGACACCAGATGAGATTTGGAAAATTCTAAAAGAAGTGTCTTTAAGTCAGAAAGAGACAGACCGCCGTATGCAGGAGACAGACCGCCTTATCCGGAAAAGCAAAGCAGAAAATGACCAACTTATCCGGGAAAGCAAGGCAGAAACAGAGCGTCAGATCAAAGAGAATCGCCTTTTTATCAAGCAAATAGACAGCCGTTGGGGCAACCAGTGGGGTATTTTGGTGGAAGCTATGACAGAAGGAAGCCTAATTCAGGTTTTTAAAGACAGGGGCATAGATGTTCAGTGCACTGTTACCAATCACAGGGGTGCTTATCAGAAGGTGGAAAGGGAATTTGATGTGATAGCCATAGATGGCAGGGAGTTGGTGGTGGTGGAGGCGAAGTCTCATTTTATTCAGGAGAATGTGGATTATTTTTTAAAGACTTTAAAGGATTTTAAGAAGTATTGCCCTGAGTATAGTCCTTGGGTGGTGTATGGTGGTATAGCTTGTTTGCGTAAGAATAAGGAGCTTTTTGCTTATGCGGAGAAGAAGGGTTTGTTTGTTTTACGGGTTCAGGGGAAGAATGCAATAATGTTGAACAAAAAGTCCTTCAAGCCCGAAGTCTTTGGTCCCAAACCAACCAGCAAGAGTCGCCAACCGACCGACAAATAGTTAATAATCAGGCTCTTTTTTTTGGCATATTTCCTTGGCTTTTTTTTCCAACATACGGGACACAATTTAAATCTAAATTATTTTTTAGCATTGATCGCTTGTCAACCCGTGTCCTGTTTTTCATGCAAAAAAAATGAGAGGACCAGCATGCGGTCGCAAAATTCACCGTCTCAAAACATCCCTTAAGCTATTCCACTACAACAAAGCCACTTAAACCTTCCGACTTTAAATACTCAGCTTGGTCTTGTGTGACTTTTGCCCCTATTAAATATGCAACTTCCAAATTCGCCCATTGCAAAACTGCCCATCGCAAGTCCGCAAATCGCAAGTCCGCAAATCGCAAGTCCGCAAATCGCAAGTCCGCAAATCGCAAGTCCGCAAATCGCAAGTCCGCACCTCGCAAGTCCGCCCCTCGTAAATCGCACTTATGGACACCTTCTGTTTTTATGAAGTCTTTATAATTTTCAATATTACAGCTTTCCTGTGCCACAGAGCGGGCTTTAACCCCACTGGTCACACAGGACACAAACACCAGACTTAAGATAATCATAAAAGCTTTCATAATGCACCTCCAAAAGGCAAATGGTTGTTTTTTCTCACTATATCATGCCTATCGGCTTGTGTCCGCCGGAACCTAAAAATAAAGTCAGCAAGCCATCAAACCGGCCAAAAAATTCGGTAAAAATTCGGATTTCCGAATTTTTTTGTTTCAAAACCCCCCAAAAAGCCTGTTTTGAGCCGATCCCATTTTGCACCTCCTTTTTTAATGAAATATCGTGCTGGTCCTTTTGTGCACTGTGCCATCGCTTTGGACCGGATTTTGCATGGGGATAAGCAAAGGCAGGGTTTTCCTGCCCAAAACACATAAAGGAGTTTGGATAAACCGCCCCATGTGGCCCTGAATCGTCAGCTACAGATGGTGTTTGTGGATTTAAGCCGTTTTCAGAAAAAGTCCATAGAGGAATTGGTTGACTTGCGGGATCAATGGTGCTATTTAGGAAATCAGGGTTCTTAGTTCAGGCTGAGAGTCACGATCAGAGGTGAGAGTCTCGTCGACTTTGTCCCCCGCGACTCGCGGGCAGGGCGAATGAGCCGTGAAGCTGATTGGCTTATGAAAAAAACAAAACAACAAAAAATATATCAAAAAGCCCTTGCTTTTCACAAACAAGACCCCAAAGGGAAAATTTTGGTGGCCCCCAGCAAGCCGGTGGACACAGACGATGAGCTGTCCCTGGCCTACAGCCCCGGCGTGGCGGCCCCCTGCCGTGAGATCGCCAAACAGCCTGAAAAAGTTTATGATTACACCATCAAGGGTAATTTGGTGGCCGTCATCAGCAACGGGAGTGCGGTTTTGGGCCTGGGAAACATAGGCCCTCTGGCCGGTAAACCGGTTATGGAGGGAAAGGGGATTTTGTTCAAACAATTTGCCGGCATCAATGTATTTGATATTGAGCTTGACACCAAAAACACAGAGGAATTTATCTCTGTCTGCAAAGCTTTGGCCCCCACTTTTGGGGGCATCAATCTGGAGGATATATCCGCCCCTGACTGCTTTGAAATAGAAAAACGGCTGGAAGAGGAAATAAATATCCCTGTTTTTCATGATGATCAGCATGGCACGGCCATTATCACCGCCTCTGCCCTCCTGAACGCCTGTCATATCGTGCAAAAAAAGCTGAAAGACATTCGTGTTGTGTTTAATGGGGCCGGTTCAGCTGGTATTGCCTGTGCCCGCCTGCTGGTGGAACTGGGTGTGCGAAAAAAACATATCATCATGTGTGACTCCAGAGGGGTTATTCACAAAGGAAGAAAAGACAATATCAATGTTTATAAAAAAGAGTTCGCTATCCCGCCCACTGGCCCCAAAAACTTAAAAGAGGCCCTTAAGGGGGCGGATGTTTTTATTGGCCTTTCTGTCAAAGACACCCTAACTCCCGACATGCTGAAAAGCATGAGCCAAAAACCCATTGTGTTTGCGATGGCCAACCCGGACCCGGAAATAAGTCCAGAGCTGGCCAAAAAAACCGTGCCGGATCTTATTATGGCCACCGGCCGGAGCGATTACCCCAATCAGGTCAATAATGTCTTGGGCTTCCCCTCCATTTTCCGGGGGGCTTTGGATGTGCGGGCCACCCATATCAACCTGGCCATGAAGAAGTCGGCTGTGTTTGCTTTGGCTGAGTTGGCCAGAGAGGATGTGCCGGACAGTGTTTCCCGTGCCTACCATGATGAGGTGTTTCACTTTGGCCCCAATTACATCCTGCCCAAGCCCTTTGACATGAGGGTATTGACCAGAGTGGCCCCGGCGGTGGCCAAAGCCGCCATGGAATCGGGTGTGGCACAAAAACCCATCACGGATTTTGAAAAATACAAGCTGAGGCTGGCCGGCTTTCAGAGCCGAAGACGGGGTTTTATAAGAGGCATCATCAACAAAGTAAAAAGCAAAAACAAAGCCCGTTCTTATGCTTTGCCCCGGATTGTTTTCCCTGAAGGCAACAGCAAAAGAACATTAAAGGCTGTCAACATGCTCTATGAGGAAAAGCTGATGAAACCCATCCTCCTGGGGGACGGGGAGGAGGTTCGCCGGCTAATTCAGGACATGGAACTGGACAATATGGAGGAGGTGGAGATCATAAATCCGGCACTCAGCCCTCATTTTAAAAGTTACGCAAAAACTTTTTATGAGATGAAACAACGAAAAGGCATCTTAAAAAAAGAGGCGGGACAGCTAATGAAAGATCCCAACTATTTTGGTGCCATGATGTTGGAACAGGATCATGCAGAGGCATTGATCACAGGTGCCACACAGAATTATGCCGACAGTGTGCGACCCATTCTGCAAATCATAGGAACAGGAAAAAGAAACATGGCCTCCGGAGTAAATATTGTTTTGGTTCAGGACAAAATATTGTTTTTTGCCGACACCACAGTCAACATCAACCCCACAGCAGAGGACATAGCCCATATTGCTGTGCACACGGCCCGTGTGGCACGGGGCTTGAATGTTCAGCCCCGCATGGCCTTTTTAAGTTTTTCCAACTTTACAGGACGAAAGGAAAGCCCCCGGAAAATGCGGGAGGCCTCCCTGTTGGTTAAAAAATGGTACCCGGATTGGACAGTGGAGGGGGAAATGCAGGCCGATACAGCCCTCAACCCGGACATAGTGAAAAATATTTTTCCTTTTTGTCAAATAAAGGAGGGGGCGAATGTGCTTATTTTTCCTAATTTGGATTCCAGCAATATTGCTTACAAGCTGGTTCAGCAGTTGGGGGAGGGGGAGGTGTTGGGCCCCTTTTTAATGGGAGTCAAAAAGCCGGCCAATGTGGTGCAACGGACAGGAGTGACAGAGGATATACTGAACACCATCATCATGACCTGCCTCAAGGTGCAGGCCTACAGGGAATTTCGCAAGAAAAAAACCTGACCCCAATCTGTGGGACCAGACTGGTTTTCAGGGCTGGCTTTGACTGCTTTTGTTTCAAGGTTAGGGCCTGCCCGAAAGTGCCCCGCGGTTTTCAGGGCTGGCTTTGATTATAGCGGTTGGCTGTTTTTTCAAAACCCTCTTCCACAAAATACAAAACAGCCTCCAGAGCTTTGTTTAAAAAATCCGGCAACAAAGCCTGCTCTTTTTTGGAAAAAGGCTTGAGTACATCTCTCATGAGCTTTGTGGACGGTGACAAAACAACCGACTCCTCATTTGTGCCTAAACCAGCCATGCCTATTCGCATGCGGGTATAGTCCTGACTGCCAAGTTCCTTGTGGATGCTCTTTATACCATTATGGCCAGCCGGCCCGCGGTTTTTTTGAAACTTAAAGGATAAAAAAGGGAGATCTGTGTCATCATGAACCACCAACAGCTGGTTTAAGTCCAAACGATAATAGTCCATGACAGCTTTCACCGCCTGGCCGGAAAGATTCATATAGGTCAAAGGCTTTGTCAAAAGGCATTTTGGTTGTTCCACCTGAGCTGTTTCCGCCAGCCACTTTTTTTTGGGGCTGAAGGAAATCTTAAGAGAACCCGCCAAAGCGTCTGCCACCATCCAGCCAATGTTGTGTGGTGTGAGAAGATATTTTTTGCCCGGATTGCCCAAAGCCACAATAAGTTTCATTGTCCTTTTTTCCCTGTCCCAAAAAAACAATCAATGAGTGGAACAATCAGGCTTTTTTGCTGTCTTTTTTACCGTCTTGTTTACTGTCTTTTTTGCTGTCTTTTTTGTCCGGGGCAGAGGGTTTGGCCTCTTTGCTGTCGGCAGGCACTTCAGCTGTGGCTGATGTTTCCACGGCTTTGCTCTCCTCTTCCTCTGCTATTTCACTGACGGCACAAAGAGATCTTTTGGCACTGGTGATAAGCTTGATATTTTCCGGTATTTTTAAGTCTGACACATGAAAATTCTGATTGATGTTGAGAGGGCTGACATCAATGGAAAAAGATTCCGGTATTTCCGCCGGCAAACACTCCACCTCCACATTTCTTCGGATGATATTAAAAACACCACCGGATTCTTTAACCCCCTTGGCTTTGCCTGTAAAATACACCTCCACATGCACACGCACCTTTTTGCTCATGTCCAGAGAGAGAAAATCCATGTGCAGGGGCCTTCGTGTCACTTTATGGTAAGAGATGTCTTTTTTTATCACCTTCAGGTTGTTTAATTCTTTGGACTTTGACTTGAAAGTGAATATTTTGTTTTCATACTCTTTTTGGCTGTATTTTTCCGCCGAACGAATTTCCAAAGACAAAGAAAGGGGCTTTTGTGTGGGGCCGTATACAATGGCGGGAACCAACTTGTTTCTTCTCAGCCCCTGCACTGTGCCTTCCCCTTTGATTCGGGCGTGGACCTGAACTTCCAGAGAATCTTTTGCCGGTGGGTTTGCCACTTCTGCTGGTGAGTTTGCCACTTCTGTCGGTGGGTTTGTGACTCCTGCCGGTGAGTTTGCCACTTCTGTCGGTGGGTTTGCGACTTTTTGCATTGTTTTTTCCTGTTCAGTCAAAAAGGGCACTTACAGACCCTTTGGAGTTAATACGTTTTATGGCCTCAGCCACCAAAGGGGCCACGGACACAGAGTGCACTTTTGTGCTTTTCTCTTTTAAAGGGACAGTATCACTGACCCAAACCTCTTTCAAGGGGCTTTTTTCGATTCTTTTCAAAGCCGGGGGGGAGAACACTGCATGGGCGGACAAGGCATAGACCTCCAGGGCCCCTTTTGCCAACAGGTTTTCCACCGCCCCACAAAGGGTGCCTGCCGTGTCGATCATGTCATCTATAATAATGGCTGTTTTGCCTCGTATGTCCCCTATGATGTGGCAGACCTCTGCCTGATTGGGTGCGGGCCTCCTTTTGTCTATGACGGCTATGGGGCTTTGAATCTTTTTGGCAAAAGCTCTTGTCCTCTCTATAGCTCCTGCGTCCGGGCTGACACAGACAATATTGGGAATCTGGCCCTTTTTTTTCAGCCATTCCTGAGCCATCACCGGGAAGGCAAAAAGATTATCCACAGGGCCGTCAAAAAAACCCTGAATTTGGGGGGCATGCAAGTCCACAGCCAAAAGCCGTTTGGCACCGGCCACCTGGCACAGGTCCGCCATGCAACGGGCCGATACGGGGGCACGGGCGGTGGCTTTTCGATCCTGGCGGGCATAGCCGTAATAGGGCATAATGAGGGTGATCTCCCGTGCGGAGGCCCTTTTCATGGCGTCCATGAGGATAAAAAGCTCCATGTAGTTTTCATTCACGGGGGCACAGGTGCTTTGAATGATAAAAACATCAGAGCCACGCACATTTTCCCGGATGGAGACCTGCACCTCCCCATCGGCAAAACGGGACACTTCACAGTCCCCCAAGGGGACATTTAAATATTTTGCCACTTTTTCCGCAAAGGCGGGATGGGCATTTCCAGTAAATATTTTCATCGGTTTCTGCTTTATAGAGGATTTTGAATGGGGAGGCAAGAAAAAAGTGTTCCTGGCCTCAAAAAAAATAAATATTTGAAATCATTGATAAAAACCCGTTTTCCGGGGGCTGGTGGCCCGGATTTTGCATGGGTATAGGGTGTTATGAAATCTTACATGGAATATCTGGCTTTTTTGCATTGGCAAAATCCTTTTGTGACTTTGGGGGACTTTAAGAAGGTCTTTCAAAATCAGGATCGGATCAGCTCACCGGAACACCTGCTCCCTTATGTGTCTCACCCGGAAACGAAGCATTACATGGAGATGGAGAAAACCTGGTGGAAACAGGCAGAGGAAAGCCAAAAGCGGTGTTTGTCTTCCGGCATTAAAACTGTGTGGCCTTTCCATCCGGATTACCCGGATTCTCTGCTTAAAATGGAAAATCCCCCGGCCCTCATCTCCTGGAAGGGCGAGGCCCGGTGGAACGGGTGTTTTTTGTTTTCCGTGGTGGGGAGCCGGCACCCCTATCAGGACACCCTGCTCTGGATGGACACACACTTAAGCCTTTTTTTGAAAAGACGAAAGGAAAACTTTTATGTCGTAAGTGGCGGGGCCAGGGGGGTGGACCAAAAAGCACATGCTTTGTCTCTGGCCCATCAAAAACCCACCCTTTGCTTTCTCCCCTGTGGAATCCACAATTACTACCCGGCCGATCTGCAAAAATGGGAAAAACCCATTATAGATGGAGGAGGGGCTTTGGTCAGTGTGTTTCCCCCTTATGCCCGCATGCAAAAGTCCTATTTTCATGTGCGGAACAAAGTGATGGCTTTTTTGTCTGGTATGTTGTTTATTGCTCAGGCTCAGTTCAGGAGCGGCACCATGGTCACTGCCCGTTACGCCATGCATGCAGGGAGTAACATAGCTGTTTTGCCAGGCAGTCCCCTGCATGCCGGCTATAGCGGGAGCTTGAGTCTTATCAACGATGGCTGTTTTATGATACGGGACCATGCCGATCTGGAAACCCTGTATCAATCCTGCCTGCTGAATGCCCCTGCCCCAGTAGACAGGAAGGAAAGTTGAGGCCTTTTATGCAAAGAGCCAAATATAAAAAGCTTGACAACAGGCCTGTAAATGGAGGATTTTTATATTAACCAAGGTAGCCAAAAATAGGAGCCAGTACAAATGGAAATTACAAAAAAGGGAGATTATTGCCCTGCGTCAAAAGCTGATCAGACAATTGGTCAGGAAACATTGGCCGGAACAAAGAGAGCATGTTTTTTTTCTCCATGGTGAAAAAAAGCCATAAAGAAGGACAAAGATGACACAAAGCATAAGAAAACAAAAATTTGAGGATTTTTTAGCCTACTTCAAAAAGTATATTAAAGGTAGCGAAAAGGGAGAGGGTCAGGTGTTTTTTGAGAAACTTCTCCAAGCTTTTGGCAATGCCGGTATAAAGGAAGCAGGGGCCACTTGTGAAGAGTGGATTAAAAAAAGAAAGGGCAAAAGGGGGTTTGCTGATTTTGTTTGGGAACCCAGAGTCCTTATTGAATTAAAAAAAAGAGGTGAGCCTCTTCAAAAATATTATAATCAGGTTTTTGATTATTGGACACACAGGTTGCCCAGGTTAAAATACACGGTTTTATGCAACTTTGACGAATTTTGGATTTACGACCTCAATCATCAACTTGATGATCCTGTTCATAAATTGAATATAAATGATCTGCCGGACAATTGGGGGCCTTTGGCCTTCCTGTTCCCGAAGGAAGAAGAACCTGTATTTAATAATCGTAGTAATATTGCCATCACTGAAGATATAGCTCGCCAAATAGGGAGTCTTTATTATTCATTGACAAAAAGGGGGGTCAATCAGGAACAGGCACAAAGGTTTGTGTTGCAAATTGTTGTGGCTTTATTTTCAGAGGATGTGGATTTAATTCCAAAATACACTGTTCACAATATTTTATCCAAAGCCACTCAACAGTTAAGCAGTCAGAAAGCTTTGGCAAAATTATTTATATCCATGGCGACCAATAAAAAAAACAGACCAATCAAGCAAAAAAATATCCCTTTTTTTAATGGTGGCCTGTTTAAAAAAATTGATCCTGTGGAATTTGATTATAAAGAAATTTCTTTGCTTCATTCGGCTTCAGAAGAGGATTGGAGCAAGGTGCGTCCTTCTGTTTTTGGATCTATATTTGAGTCCAGTATAGACAAAAGTTTAAGACATGGTCATGGTATACATTACACAAATGAGCTGGATATTCAAAAAATTGTTCATCCCACCATTATCCATCCTTTCAGGGAGAAAATTAAAAAAGCCAAAAGAAAGAGAGATTTAAAAAAAATTCTTTTGGAAATAAGAAAATTTAAAGTGTTGGATCCGGCTTGTGGCAGTGGCAACTTTCTTTATATTGCTTTTAGAGAACTGAGAAAATTGGAAGCAGAGGTGTTGGGTCTTTTGGGAGAGAATTTAAAACAAATTCGGGGATATGGTGTATCCCCCAAAAATTTTTATGGCATTGATACGAACCAGTTTGGACTGGAATTGGCAAAAGTGGCTTTATCCATTGGCCGGAAAATATCATCTGATGAATGCAATATACATGATTCTTCTTTGCCTTTTGATGATTTGGACGATAATTTTTCATCTGAAGACGCTTTGTTTGCAAAATGGCCCAAAGTGGATGCCATTATAGGAAATCCGCCGTTTTTAAGTTCCAAAAAAATGAAAGTGAAATTACCAGTCGAATATGTTGATAAAGTTCGGCGATATTTTGAGAATGTTCCTGGAAGAGCAGACTATTGTGTGTATTGGTTCAGAAAGACCCA
The DNA here is from genome assembly GCA_965242635.1 of Bdellovibrionales bacterium. Taxonomy (GTDB): domain Bacteria; phylum Bdellovibrionota; class Bdellovibrionia; order Bdellovibrionales; family UBA1609; genus JANQSP01. Next base: position 428,421 of record OZ251471.1, read on the forward strand.
TGATCATCTGAAAACAGGCCAAAGAGCAGGACTTGTTGGCACAAATACAATTCGGGAAAATTATTCCAGACAGGGAGGGCTGGATTACATTGTTCAAAAAGGAGGAACTATCACTTCAGCTGTTTCCAGTCAAGTTTGGAGTGGATCAGCCAATGTTCATGTTTCCATTGTCAACTGGATAAAAGGAAGTGAGCAGGGTCCAAAAAAACTGTTCATACAATTAGGGACCAAAAAAGACAGCCCCTGGGAAATAGAGACTCCAAACAAAATAAATTCAGCTTTACAAGCCAAAACCTCGACTAAAGAAGCTCATGATTTAAAAGTCAATCAACACCCCAAAAGATGTTTTCAAGGGCAAACGACAGCCACAGCTCACTTTTATATTTCAGGAGAAGACAGGAAATTTTTTATCAGCAAGAATCGGCAAAACAATAAAGTGATATTTCCCTTTTTGACAGGAAAAGAATTTTTAAATCTGAAAATCAGGCAAAGAGCACCAAAAAGATTTATAATTGACTTTGGGCAAATGTCCATTTTGGAAGCAAAAAAATACAAGGAGCCTTTTCAACACATAAAAACCACTGTTTTACCGGCTGTTAAATATAAGGCAAAAGCAGAAATCAAAAAACATGGATTTCGTAAAGATTGGAATAATCATTTGGAACATTGGTGGCAACACTGGAGAAATCGCCCGGATATGTTAAATGCCATCAGTAAAATCAATAAATATATTATCGTGTCCAGAACAGCAAAAAAGCCATTGATTTTTACATTTGTATCAAGTAATATTCGTATCGTTGATGCTGTTGTCGCATTTGATTTTGAGGACAGCTATTCTTTCGGCATATTGCAGTCTTCTCTTCATCTTGAGTGGGCTGAATCCCGTGGTGGCACATTAGCCTCAGCTTACAGATACACAGGAGATACTGTGTTTTCCACTTTTCCCTGGCCTCAAAATCCTTCAAAATCCAAAGTCCAAAAGATCTCATTGGCTGTTCATAATTTAATGAAGTTAAGAAAAGAGACCATGCTGAAAAATGACTGCGGATTGAGAGAATTATATAATACCCTTGAAGAGACTGGTAAAAATCCGCTCAAAGAGGCACACAGGAAACTGGACGAGGCTGTGCGACTGGCTTATGGAATAAATAAAAAAGAGAATATTTTAAAATTTTTATTGCATTTGAATCAGAAATTGTATAGAAAGGAACAAAGGGGATTGAAAATCACCGGACCAGGATTGCCACCCTGCGTCAAAAGGGCCAAAGAGTTTATCTCAAAGGATTGTATATCTTTGCCCTCATCATAAACTATAATGGCAGAAAGGAGAGAAAATGGGACAGCAAGTATCAGGAAAAGTGATAGTCGTTGTGGACGACCAACCGGAACATGCCCTCAGATTGCAATACGGTTTTGTTAAAGTGAAAGGTATGGAAGATGTATTTTTTAATGCTCTTTCCTCTTTTTCAAACACCTCTTTTGAGGATTTGCGGGTAGGTGATCGTGTTACCATAACTGTTAAGAAGACGAGCCGGGGGCTGTATGCAAAAAGCCTCACCTTGTCTCTTCGTCGATCCAAAAAACAAAAAACCACTCAGCCAAGGATGGAATTATAACCCATTTAAACCAACCTGGCACAGGGCAGGGTCTGCCTTTTGAAAAAAGTGCTGTTTTTGGACTGTTTTCCACCCACAAGGCAAATGTGAAACAGGCATTTTAAAACAAGATCAGTATAATAACACTTGGAGAAACATGAAGGATATTGATTTTGCTTTGGTGGAGGGTACTCGCCCTCCTTTATATACTGCCATGAAATATTGGGGCAAAAAACCTCATAATATCTGGCGGGAATATATAAAAACCTACACCCCTCCTGAAACGGGTCTGTATCTGGATCCTTTTGCCGGAAGTGCCATGAGTGCGTTTGAAGCCGTAAAAGCTGGTCGAAAAGCTTTGGCTTTTGATCTTAACCCTTTGACCACTTTTCTGATAGAAACCTGCTGTGGCCCTTTTAACAAGCACGAGTTTCGGCAAAAGGCTGAGCAAATTATTGACCTGTTAAGTCAAGACCCTGTGTACCTGAAATATTTTTCCACTGAATGCCGACAATGCCAAAAACCAGCTATAGTGCAAAACTTCAAATGGGAAAATCAGGCTCTTTATGAGTTGGGAGTGGATTGCCCTCATTGTGAGGGAAAACTGTATACAGCCCTGCCGGAAGAAAGTGACAGGAGTCAGGCCAAAAGTATGGAAGACATGGACATTCCCTATTGGTACCCAAAAGATCCTTTTCCCTCTTCTCCTTCTATTTCCGCCAATTTTATTTCCCGCATTGGGGGCCAGCATTTTTACAATCTATGGACAAAAAGAAACTTATATGTTCTTTCAAAAATATTTCATCATATCCAACAAATAAACCAACCAAGTATAAAAAATCAGCTTTTGCTGGGTTTTATCAAGACCCTTCATCTTTGCACAAAAATGTGTGTTCCGAGAAGAGCGGGGGCCCAAAGGCCTTTTTCCACCAGTTGGGGCCGGTCGGCTTATATCTCAGCCAACAGACAAATGGAAATGAACCCTCTGTTGGTGTTTAAAAACAGCTGTTTTGGAAAACAGTCTGTGGAAAGTGCTTTACTTTCATTAAAGAAATATTTGGGCAAAATTCCAAAAATTCTTTATGTGGATAAAAGCAATAAAAGCCATCGACAAAAAAATTTTGACATCAAATACGGTATTTTGGACATAAACACCATTTCTGGTTTTGTGGATGAAGGAAGTATTGATTTTATCCTTACAGATCCGCCTTATGGAGGATTGGTTCCTTATTTGGATTTGAGTATGCTATGGCTTGTATGGCTCAAAAAGACAGACGCAAGATATGAACCTGATCTTCAAAGTGAAATCACAATAAAAAATAAAAAAAATCTAACAGATTATAATTTGAAGTTTCAAAAGGCCATGAAAAATCTTTATAAAGTTTTAAAACCCACCGGCAAAGCTGTGTTTACTTTTCACAATAAAGACATAAAAATTTGGAACGCTTTTTTAAAAGCTATTCGCCTGTCCAACTTTAAAATAGAACAAGTTATTCATCAACAAAACAAAAGAACAGGGGAGTCCAATGTTGCCAACCCTTATGGCACTTCCGGAACGGACTTTTATGTTCGATGTGTCAAAGAACCGGCTGATAAATTGAGAAACAGCTCCTCAGATCAACAGGAGTTCGTTACCAAAGTCATTGAGACAGCAAAGGAGTTAATAGCTCAAAGAAATGAGCCAACACCCTATCAAATCCTTTTTAATGGCATTTTATCAGAAATTTCCTCCTCCGGGTTTGATATTGAGGATTTTGACATAAACATAAAAAAAATTTTGGAAAAGAAAGTGGGATCTGTTTTTAAAATAAGTTCAAAAAAAGACAATGGAGCTGGAAAATACTGGTGGTTTCAAAAACCTTCTGATCATATTAAATACCCTGACAGAGACCTCAACGACAGATTGGAGTGGACCATATCCTCTTTTTTACGAAACAAACAGTCTGTCAGTTTTGATGATGTACTGGCTAAAATTTTTATCAAATACCCCAATGGATTAACTCCGGAAGTGAAATCCATTGGTACAGTTTTAAAAAAATATGGACGCAAAGCAGGGGCTTTATGGCATTATAAAGGTGTGGAAACAGAACAAATATTCACTGAGCACACAAAACAACTGGCCTTGCTCTCCCGGACAGGCAAATCAATGGGTTTTAAAGTATATATAGGCAAAGCGGAGCAATCAGATCAATATGAAAATAAAAAGCTGTCTGAATTGGCCGATCTCACTGATTTGAATATGCTGAATTTGGAAAAGAAAAAAAAAGACAGAATTGAAATGATAGACATGCTTTGGATCAAAAACAAGCATATTGAATACGCCATTGAAGTGGAACATTCCACCAAATTCACTTCAGGCCTTCAAAGGGCCTCCAACCTGAATTATGACACAAAAAAAATTATGGTCCTGCCAGAGACAAGAAAACAGGAATTTTTATCCATAAAAGATCCTTTGTTTTTGGAAACTTTTAAAAAATACAATTGGAAATACCTTTTTTATGGGGATGTGGCTGTTTTACAGTCCTGCCAGGCTGTGGATAAGGCACTGTTAAACAAGTTATTAAAACCACTGTGACAGACAATGAACAAAGCAGACACAAGAAACCAGCTGAATGATCTGACAGGCAAAGAATGGCTGAAACTCACCAAAAGTTGGTGGTTGAGTGAAAAATGCAAAGAGGATAAGTTTGCCTTTCAACATCCAGCCCCTTTCTTGATAAAAGACATCAAAAAGCTCATATCCCTTTTTACAAAAGAGGGTATGGTGGTGTTGGACCCTTTTAATGGACTGGGGACCACTTTAACAGCTTCAGCCATGACAAACAGAAAAGGCATAGGGATTGACCTAAACAAAAGCTATTGCGACATGGCAAAAAACAGGCTGAAAGAGCTGAACCTGACAAAAGGTCAAAAAGTTATTTGTGGCGATTCCATGCAGGAAATTAAAAAGATAAAAGAACAAATTGACTATTGCGTCACTTCCCCACCTTATCACAATATTTTAAGGAATAATGGCAAAGGATTAAGAAAACAGCAGGAAGGCAAAAGAAATGGGGCCAGAACTGTTGTTGAGTGTTACTCAGAAGATAAAAGGGACCTGGGCAACCAAACCAGTTATGATGATTTTTTGCAGATGTTTGGCCACATAATGCAGGCAGTTTATAAAAAACTGAAAAACAAAAGGTATGCCAGCATTATTATCAGTGATTTTACGGTGGATAAAAAAGAGCAATGTGTGCAGGGGGATATTGTTCGTGTTGTCAAAACAGCTGGCTTCGAGTTTTGTGGCACAGTGGCCCTTCTTCAGAATCACAAGCCCCTTTACCCTTTTGGCTACCCTTTTGCCTATAAAATAAACCATCAGCATCAAAATATTATCACTTTTCGCAAAAACACAGACAAATAATGGAACGGGTCTTTAAGGTTTGGGGGAAGGGGGATTGGAGACAAAGGGGCTGTCTTCAATATAAAATCGCAAAGGCCAATGGCAAGAGCTGTGCATGGGGGAAAGCCCCACACGAGGGCTGGTGAGTATGGTCTCCGGACGCTTTCCCTTTTCCACATAAAGCCTTGGGCCTGTCGGTTTGCGACTATGGCCTGTCGGTTTGCGACTATGGCCTGTCGGTTTGCGACTATGGCCTGTCGGTTTGCGACTATGGCCGTCCAGTCTTGCCTCATTCAGGCTTTTGTCGATGTTCAGAGCACGGCAAAGCTTTCCCGGCCCGTTGGCAATGGAAAAAGGCGAGCGATTTTTCGGCCCATCCTGCTGAACTGTCAAAGGCTCTATGGCCCGTATCAGGACGGCAGAAGGCTGTTCACGGCCCTCTGTCACAATGTTAAAGCAATAATACATGCCGTAGATAAAGTAAATATAAGCATGCCCACCGGGCAGATACATGGTTTTAACACGCTCTGTTTTTCGCCCGCCAAAGCTGTGGCACGAGTCATCCTCAAGGCCCAAATAGGCCTCTGTTTCCACAATACGGCCCCTGAGGCAAAGGCCCTTGTCTGTCACCCTGTTCAGCACACAACCCAAAAGGTCTGTGGCCACCTCAGTGGTTTCCCTTTGAAAAAACGACATTTTTAATACAGACATACACCCTGATCTTGTTTGAAAATGCATGTTCACATTTGCCTTGTGGGAGGAAAACAGCCCAAAAACAGCACCTTTTTCAAAGCAGAACAGTTTGGCAGTTTGGCTTATTTTTTTGTAAACACCTTTTGGCATTGCCGGTGAACGGAAGACTTGAGGTTTAAAATCCCTTCATAAAAATAATGCCTCCAGCTCTCCTCTGGTTTTTTTAAACTGTCTACAGCCTGTTTCCAGTCCTTTAATTCCTGTTTTATCTTTTCCATCCGGGCTTTTCTCACTTTTCCGGTTTTAAAGTCTGTCACATGTTCTTTCAAGCTTTTTTTATAAAAGAAATAAAAGAACGACAAAAGAGCAATGTTAATACCTGTCCATTCCAGGAGATTTTGGGTGCTCAGTTTATTGGCATCAAAAGTCCATATAAACAGTTCCACACCCAGATAAGTGGTCAATATGGATCCAAAGATGAGGGTCCAGAGAAAGTTGGTCCTTTCGTTTGGCCGGTTGGGCAAAGGAGGAGATTCCACCAGAATTTTTATATATTGCTCTCCCGCCTTCCTGACAGATTCCATGTCCTTTGCCGAAGACAAATCCGGCAGATCTTTTGTCAATCTACGCCACGCTTTGTCGGGGTAAAGATTTTTTAATTCCTCCACAGCCGATTTAAAGTCTGCGGACCATGCCTCTTTATCCTGATAAAGCCCTCTGGCCACATGGGACAGTTTAAGCTGAAGGCTTTCCATTTTTTGTTTGTTCTCTGCTATCTCTTTGGTATTCAACAGATCCCCGGCATGAATAATCATCCAGGGCCATCCCAGAAACCAAAATTGTGCCATAAAAATAAGGACATAAGCAGACAGAGCTTCTGACACAGACTGTCCCACTATACCGCTACGCACAGCCAAGGCAAAAATAATCCCCATTTGGATGCTCCTCAGCATGGCTTTGGTGTGTTTCAGCCAAATATTACCCACCCTCATTCGGCCTGGATCCTCCTCAGCTGAACCAGGGACAATACCCTTCCCCTGATTTTTAAAGTAGGTCAGTTCAGAAATGGATCGAGCCTTAATGGGATCTGTATATTGTTCCTGAGTGCCATAGAAACTTGTGTGCCCTGCCTGCAAATTCTCCAGTACTTTTGTTTTATTGGTATAGGCCATCGCATTACCAGCTCCGCTTATGAAAAGCCATTCATAAGCATTTCTCCATACATCATAAATATGGGGCCTTCCGGAATAAGATAAAAAGTTTTCGTTTATGGCCATTTGATATATATGCTCAGCAGACAAATTAGCCCTGTTGGTCATTAACATGGGCATGAGAACCACCAAAAAATGATCCGGCACAAAGTCCCTGAAACTTCGTCCAGCCACAAAATCTGTTGGCACCTGGTTTAAGAGTCGGACCTCTGCCTGATTAAATCCAGCTATGGACTGGGCACGCAGGCGATTCCTTAACCATCCTATGGATCCTGTATTCCAAAAAGCCCTTGTTTTCTTAAAAAAGTAAGGCTGTGCTTTGGCCTTCTGGGCTGTCTCTTTGGCCCTTTCATAATAACGAACCAGCATCTCCGGATCCAACTCAGAAAGAGCTTTTCTGATGTCCACTTCATTCAGGGATTTTATTTCTTTTTCAAGATTCTTGAGAGTGTAGAGCATTTCCATTCTTAAAGTCAGGTCATTATGCACTTTTTTTAAATCTTCAAAATTCACACCTGTCACACCATACATAATGATTTGATCGGGGGTGACTTCCTCCTTTCCGGCCACAGCCAACACCGCCATCTGCCATGCGAGGCTTTTGATTCTGTTCTGTTTGGCCAAGGCCACATTTTGGAGTTGCCTTTGTCGATCAAACTGTGGGCCTTTGCTCCAATAAGGCTTGTTTAAACCCAGTCGGACAGGTTTTTTGATTCCAACTATTTGCCCTATATCCGATTTGGGATCTATTGTCTGAAAAGGGTTAATCCCTTTTTGAAGGCTCGCCATAAAATGACGTTGTCCGACACTGTAGGCCACATAATTCCAAAGTGGATTGATGAAAAGGGCCACCATTTTCATGCCTGCCCCCAAAAACTTTTTTAAGACATTGGCAGACTCCCATTTGTTCAAAACATCCCTCAAAGCCCCTTTGGGGTGATAGACCTTGTTTCTTATGGAAAATTTTGCAGGCATTTTTTTCTCAAGCCCCCTCATAATGGGATTAAACAACCATGCAGACAATATAACTATTCCCGGAAAGAGCACGAGAGTGGTCAAAAAATGAGGAATGGAAGTCATTTTGTAAAGGGCGAAATCACCTCCATACCCCAAATGGTTAAACACAGAAGTGATTTTATAAAATAAAGTTATCCAAAGTTCCGGAAAAACAAAGCCGGAGGCCAGTAATCCCGCCCCTATACTTGTGGACACAGGGTATCCTGTCACCATCCGTCCGGGGTTTTTTATTTTGTCTGTAATATGAGCAATGATTTGCAGGGCTTTGGCCCGTATTTTTTTGCGTTCAGGGCTTTGTTGGCCTGTATTTTTTTTGTGCTCAGGGCTTGTCTCCTCTTTTTTTAACAGGCCGGCCACCTCTGCTGTGGAAAGGGCCGGGGGTTTGTCCCCTCCTGTTATCCGACCCTGCTGTTTTAGGTGGGAATGGATCTTTTGAAAGGACTCCCTCCACTCATTAAAAAGAAAGGCATCGCGGGGAGACATTTCTGAGCTTAAATGCTGAACTCTTTTTTGGATTCCTTCACTGGCCAGGCCCAGTTTATAAAGGGCTTGCTTGTTAAAAAGGGAGGACAGGATATGATCCAGAAGAGCTTTGGGGTCTTTTTCCTTGACATTTTCCAGCTCTTTTTCCAGCATGTTCAGATCTGTTTTCCCCATCAGATGCGGGGCCACCACTTTCATCATAATATCCAGCATTTGATAATTTAAATTCAGCCAGCCCTGCATTTCCTCTCTTTTGAGGAATTGCAGGAGATGTTTTTGGCCTTTTTGATCTGTGTGGGAAAGCATGAGATCACCGGCAAAAACCATATCCTGCCCTTCAAAATTTTTATCCATTTTTTGCCGGACCTCTTTCACCAAAATATCCGGTGGATGTGCCCCGCGATGGATAAATTCAAGGGAAATATTTTGTCTGGTCCATTGGGAGGTGTCGGATTCCAATTCACTTAAAGTTTTTAATACCGGCACAGGGATTTGGGCCACAGGGACAGGAGCCATCCCAAGGTAAGAGCGGGCAAAAATCATATCCACCAGCAGAAGGCCTTTTTTTGTGTCCAAAAGGGCCAGAGTATCGCCATCATGGATATAATCCACAATATTCATGTTGGGAATAAACTGGCGAAGACGAACAGCCCCTTCTGAAAGTCCTTCAAAAACCAAAGTTTGGCTTTCTTCATTGTAGTGTACCTGAACTTCTTTAAAGGCCACTTCAACAGGGTGGTTATTATATTTATTGAGATGAAGAGTTTGAGCAATACTTTCCACGATCTCTTTTTTTTCTGCGTCAAAGTGATGCTCCACAGCCTCCACTTTTTGATTCGACAACAGAAAATAATCCACCTCCTCTGCCACCACGGGATTCTGCTGTAAATACTCCTTCACCTGGCCGGTTTCGATGGCTATACTCAGATCAATCAAGGTTTGATCTTTTTCAAAATCCTCCGGAGCCATCCGGTTTTGAATTTCCTGAAGAGAGCTTTTAATAACACTTTCCGGATCCAAAGTGGCATAGCCATAATAAGGCATAAAAGCCAGCTGAACTATAATACTCAAGTCCAAAACGGTTCTTAAGATTCTTTTAATCAAATGTTTCATTTGCCTCTTATCTCCTCTCTTGTTTCTCTGGCCTCTATGGCTGTTCTGACTTCTCTTTCCTCTCCAAGCTTTCTTTCCTCTTTTTCCGCTTTTTTCTTAAAATATTCCCTTTTAAAACCGCCGGGGTTTTCCCCTTTGGCCATTCTCTCCTCCCAGTCATGGCACATGCCTGTGGGCCAGTTTTCGCATTCGTCCCACCCTGGTTCCAAATACTTTTCCTCAATCAATGTTTGAACAGCTGGCAAAGCTTTTGACCAGGGGCCTGAAGGGCCTTGGGGGATGGGGACAGTGAAATCAACAGGCTCGCAGAGTTCCTCTTTGCTTTTTTCAGGACGGTCATTCCAGTCCGGGGCACGATGCCTTTCCGGGTGTGTTTCATGATGGCTGGGGCCGTGGCTGGTGTCCTGGGGAATAATAAAAAACCGGTAGAGGGATCGCCAAAAATCGTTCCAGCCATGATATAAAAGCCGGGCTATAATGGATATGATCCATCCTGGTTCCCAATCCTCCTCCAGCACCTCTTGGGTGTTCCGGAAAGACATGCCTTTGAGATGGAATTGGCAGGCATATTGAGTGGGGGCTTTGGCCAGTTCATCCATCGCCAGCCTCAGCTCTCTCATGGTTTTGCCATTAATGGTCAAGTCCAAAAGATATTGGATCTTTTGTTGCTCAGAATCTGTGTTGAGCACAGAGTCACGATCAGAGGTGAAAGCTGCGTCAACTTTGTCTCCGCCGACTCGGCGGTCAACTTTGTCCCCCCCGACACGGGGGTCGTTCCTGTCTTGAGAGGGAATCTTTTTGTGTCTTGGTAGAGAGTCACGATCAGAGAGGGAAGCTGCGTCAACTTTGTCTCCGCCGACTCGGCGGTCGTCGGGGTTGCCGAAGAAGACATATTGATTGATCCAGTAGTAGTAGCAACGGGCCAGCAGGTGATCTTCATGTCTTTCCACATGTTTTTCACCGGTCATTTCCTCATATCTTTGGATAAAGGACTGGTTGCCGTATTGGCCACGTTTAAATTTTGTTTTTTCACATTTTTCTTTTTGTTCCGGGTCGTCTTCAAATTCAGAGCAATCCTCGTGCAATTCATACCAGTATTCACACTGGACTTTTTCCAAAAGTTCCTCCTGGCATTCTTTTCTTTCGTCAGAATCCTTTTCAAAGGGGGAGCAGTCACTGAGGGAGTTCACTGAGGGGTATTCAAATTGGTTGTCTCTCAGGTCCAGGACCACGAGAGAGGACATGAGTCCAAAGAGCATGGGGGCGTTCATCAGCTTATTGCCTCTGAGGTTCAGGGTTTCCAGCTTTTTGAGATAGTGGATATATTCGTCAATATACTGGAGTGAGCTATAGGACAGGTCCAATGTTTGGAGTGCACTTAAGCACACAATGGCTATGGGCATTTCATTTCCCTCGTAGTGGTTGTGGCTGGCTTTTAAGGTGGTGAGATTTTGGAGTGAACACATTTCCGGCCCCAGGTTTTGAATTTTGGTGTTGGAAATGTCAAAAATTTTCAGCTGGCTTAACCGGGCTATTTTGGAGCTGAGATCAGAAATCCCTGTGTGGGAAATATTCAGGGTTTTAAGATTTTTGAAAGAAAAAACAAAATCCGGCACAACCTGCATTTGAGGGTTGTCTGATATATCCACCTCTTCCAAAGAGCTGAAATAAGAACCCATTTTATCCTGTGCCGACTGCTCCTGTTCCATCACACTGTGAGCGGAATGAGCTGTGGATTTTGCCGGTGGGTTGGCGACTATTGCCTGTCGGTTGGCAACTTCTGCCAGTGGGTTTGCGACTATTGCCGGTCGGTTTGCGACTGCACCTGAAGAGACTGAAGGAACAGGGTTTTGTTCCTTCCCCGTGCCAGTTTGGTTTATTTTGAGGGTTTTGATTTTGGCAAGTTCCTTTGTGGTGATGGAAGAGCATGTTTTGTTCAGGCTCTTCTCCACTGCCTTTTTCAGTAGAGGGGGAAAAGAACACACAGGCTTTTTTTCTGCTTGTCCTGCACCGCTTGGTTTTTGTTTTTCTCCATCCGTATCGGCAGGACCGGGCACTGGATCAGGCACAGTGGCTTGTTTGGGATTATCAGCTGGTTCTGTTGGTGAAGCTGGTTCTGCTGGCCGAGATGGTTCTGTTGGTGGAGCTGGTTCTGCTGGCCGAGATGGTTCTGCTGGCCGAGATGGTTCTGTTGGGAGAGACTGATCTGGCCTGTCAGATAATCCTTCCGGTTTTTCATTTGGTGGGGCGGAATGGGAGGTGGGCTTGGCCTCTTCAGTGCTCATGGCCAGCTTGGGGACAGAAGGTGTGGCTGTGGGTGTGGACAGGGGCTTTTCCGACTGAGGCTTGCCTTTTGAAGAGGGTGTGGACAGGGGCTTTTCCGACTGAGGCTTGCCTTTTGAAGGGGGTGGGGGCAGGGGCTTTTCCGGCTGGTCTTCTGATGGGGCAGAAGACCAGTCACAGCCAAAGAACAGGGCAAACAAAAAACAAATTGTGATTTTTTTGGTCATTTTGCCAAATACTCCTTATTGTTCATGTTCCTGACCCTCAAAAAACAGCCTGAAATGAAAGCTGATCAAGTGATCCTGTCAGTAAATCACTGAACACACAATTAAGCACAGGATCAGGGGCTTTTCCAAATTTAAGTGCATAAAAGTTCCCTGATCCCCGATGACCTGTGAATAATTTTCACACTTGTTTAAATCATGGACAGGCCATAGTCGCCAACCGAGTCGCAAACCGACTGGCAATAGTCGCAAACCGACTGGCAATAGTCGCAAACCGACTGGCAATAGTCGCAAACCGACTGGCAATAGTCGCAAACCGACTGGCAAAAAGCCCGCCAACCGACAGCCAAAAGTCGCAAACCAACAGGCAAAATGCAAGAAAACCCATTATTATTCCCACCACTGGTGAAACATCGGTCAGGGTGTCTCACTGATGGGGGGCGGTGGGGGCTGGCCTCTGAGTTTTTCTGGACTTTGGTCTGAAATCAGAAAAACAAAAAAATGTTTAAAGTTTAAACAGTGGCTTGCCGAATACTATAATATACTGTTGAGTCAGCTCAGGGCCACCGGATGGACCAAAGGGCTGTCTGTTGTTTATTACACCAAGGAGGGCCTTATGCTGAACTGGAATGATCTGAAAAAGCTTCAGGTGGTAAAAAAAACCAGAGACATTATTTTTCAATGGTGGAAAACAGATGTTCTGATTTTGGAAAGAGAGAGCCTGGAAAACCAGCTTTCTGTGGAAAACAGGGAGTCTGTTAACTTTCCCTTTTCCTTTCAAAATCCTTTGGTGAAGGAACTTTTTGAACAGGAATCCATCCGTGCCTCTTTTTTTGAAAAACTGAATTTTGTGCAAAAACAAAAAATATCCTCCGGTGTTTTGGAGAAGTGGCCTTCCACCGGCCTCAATTTATTTATTGTTCCGGTTCAAATTCAGTCCTATACGGCGGGAGTTGTGGCGGCTGTGGGCTTTAAGTATTCTGATGAAAGCACAGAACATATTGCTGGATTATGGTCTCAGGCCGGGCTTTCAGAAAAAAAAATCAAACAGAACAAAGAGCTTATTCCATGTATTCCGGCTCAGGACAAAACACATTTCATGGATCTGATGGAGATGGTCCGTGATGAGATTGTGTCTGTTCAGCAGGAATTTATGGAAAAAACACATAAAACCAGCGACCTGGGCAGTGACCCCCACAGTGTTTCTTATGGAGGCATGGTGGGGCAATCCAATATTATGCACCACTTGTATAATCTGTTGGACAAAATCAAACATTCACACAACACTATTTTAATTCAGGGGGAAAATGGCACAGGAAAAGAGCTGATTGCCAAGTCCATCCATCAGAATTCTCTCAGAAAAAATCAGCCTTTTATCGCACAAAATTGTTCTGCTTTGAACGACAACCTTTTGGAATCAGAGCTGTTTGGCCATATCAAAGGCTCTTTTACGGGGGCTTACAAAGACAAAAAAGGCTTGTTTGAAATGGCGGACCAGGGCTCTTTCTTTTTGGATGAGGTGGGGGACACCTCTCCGGCCATGCAGGTAAAGCTTTTAAGGGTTTTGCAGGAAGGTTCTTTTTTTCCGGTGGGAGGCACAGAGCCCAGGAAGGTGGATGTCCGGATTATTGCCGCCACCAACCGGAACTTGAAAAAAATGGTGGAGGAAGGCCATTTCCGGGAAGATCTGTATTATCGTCTGAATGTCATCAATATACAGGTGCCCCCTCTCAGGGAAAGGGTGGAGGATATTCCTCTTTTGGCCGAGTTTTTTATCAATCGCTTCAGCTCACAGCCCAAGATTTTTACCCGAAAAGCACAGGAAAAATTAAAACAATACCCTTGGCCGGGCAATGTGCGGGAACTGCAAAACGAAGCGGAAAGGCTGGCTGTTTTTACAGGCAATGACGCCTATATCAAAGAGGAATTTTTGTCTGAAAAAATCAGGAACAAGGACGGACAAGTGCCTGTTTTGGGCCTTGGAGGAGGAAGTGGCAAGGCCATGAAGAAAGCCATTGCCCAGCTGGAGCGACAGATGATTGCCCAGTGTTTAAAGCAGGAATCCTGGAACAAAACCAAGGTGGCCAAAAAATTGGGCATATCCCGTGCCGCTTTGGTGTCCAAGGTAAAGGATTACAAACTGGAAAAAAGAGTGCTCCGTGGGGCCCCTGTCCTCTTAAAAAAAAGCCACGGCTAAAAGTCGCCAACCGACTGGCAAAAAGTTGCCAACCAACCCCCTTTGAGAGTGTCGGTTTGTGGTTCTTTGCCTGTCTAAACCCTTTTGTGCTATCCACCGGAGAAATGGGCATATTTCCGGGGCTGGTTTTTCCGACATACAGGACACACTTTAGAGATAGATCATTTTATAGCATCAGGTGATACTCTCGGTGTGTCCAATAAATCAGTCAGGGGAATGAAAAGAGTCTTTTTTGGGGTGAAGGCAGAAAAAATGAGAGGACCAGCATGCGGTCGCAAAATTCATCGATTCAAAACATCCCGTAAAGCTATTCCACCACAACAAAGCCACTAAAGCCTTGTGATTTTAAATACTTTGCTTCGTCTTGTGTGACTTTTGCTTCTTCCAAATTCGCCTTATACAAATTCGCCGTTCCAAAATATGCCCCTCGCAAGTCCGCATCTTTCAAATTCGCCTTATACAAATTCGCCCCTCTCAAATACGTCTCTCGCAAATCAGCCCCTTGCAAATCCGCTTCTCGCAAATCCGCCCCTTCAAAATCTGCCTCTTGCAAATCCGCCGCTTGCAAGTCCGCCCTTCGCAACTTCGCCCTTCGCAACTTCGCCCTTCGCAAATTCACCCATCGCAACTTCGCAAATCGCAAATCCGCTTCTCGCAAATCCGCTTCTCGTAAATTCGCCCTTTGTAAATTCGCCCCTGTCAAATTTGCCATTCGCAAATCGCAACTATGATTGCCTGGGTTTCGTATGAAGTCTTTATAATTCTCAATATTACAGCCTTCCTGTGCCACAGAGCGGGCTTTAACCCCACTGGTCACACAGCCCGCCACAACCACAAAGCCAAGAATAAAAGCTTTCATAATACACCTCCTAAAGGTTAATGGTTTTTTCTCACTATATCATGCTTATCGGCTGGTGGCAACCAGGGACTTAAAAAAAGCTATTCCACAACAAGGGTGCAATTTTTTACACGGCTGACCAACCTTTGGTCACCTTTTCTGTCTCAAAATGAGACAATTTCAAAATAACTTAAGGTTTTCCGGGAAGTGGCCGATAAAAAGAGTATACTTTTACTAAAAACAACAATGGAGGTGTTTTATGAAAAGTCTTATTATTCTGGCTATTGTTTTCTGTCCGGTCTTTGCTTTTCCCGGTGCTCTCAGGAAAAAGTCAAAAAAACCGGCTCGTATATCACAAAACCTGGTCACACCATCAAAACCACCGCCTCCCCTTCCGTCAATATCTGATCCAAACGGTCAACTTCCGTCAGTATCTGATCCAAGTCCTCCGGGATATAATGCAAACGGTCAACAGGACAACCTCTTGAGAGAGAGACAGAAAGCACTTATGGAAGATAATAAGGATTTTATGAAAAGGAAGTATGAGGCAAAGCAAGCTCAGGCATCCAACATAGATCCGGTCACAAGAACAGGTGGTGGTAGAGGCATGATCAAGGTTGGTAGTGGTGGTCCTACAGGTGGTGGTAGAGGCATGATCAAGGGTGGTCCTGACGGGTGTCGTTATAAGTGGATATATCCACCAAGGACACCAAATAATCCTGTAAAGGTTTGCACTTGGCCTTCAAGTAGTGCTTATTATGAGACAAGACCAAGTGGTGGGGGAGCTGGTTTCGGTGGTGTTATATGTAAACCAGTATCAGGCACTTCTTTAGAAATGAAATGCTCGCGTACTTCATCATCATCCAACTACTATAAGGAAATAAACCCCAAAACCGGCAAAAGATTCCCCTTTAAAACGGGTGGTGGGGAAAGATTCCTGCCAGCAAAAGGTCTGCAGTGGGATCCTAATGTAAAAACAGGAGGTGGGGCAGTCCGGTAAATAATCCCCTGGAGCTTATCCGCTGGCCACCAGAAACCTTAAAAAGCCCCTCCCCAATCACCGTCACCGGCATTGCCACCGTCATTGTCATTGCCTCCACAGCTCAAACCATCCCGTAAATGGCTTATTTTGTATTGTCCGTGTCTTTTATCATCACTTGACAACCACATGTGCTGTCATTCCAATAGGCATAAGAGCCGTCTGGCGAATCAGCAGGAGTAACACAATCTCTTTTACATTTTTGACATCTGTGGCTGTATTCGCCACTTGGACAGTTGGCACAAGCATTCTCATACCATTGATTCGGTGGTTCGCAACTTATACATTTGTTGTTTATAAATTTACTTGGAGCAGGACAACCTTCGCCCTCACCTCCAAAACAAACAGCACTACAATGCACACTACGACAGCCGTCAAAGTATTCACCCTTGACTCCAACCCATGTTCCATCTGCTTTTCTTATTATTCTGCATTCATGATAGTGCCTCCTACACCTGGCATAAATATAAACATGAGATAAAGAACACAATTTCCATTTTCCAAATTGTGAACCGTCCGTATAACGGTTAAATTCAACAAAATCAGAAATAATTGCACAAGGGGAATCAGGATTATTCAGAGCCTCTGTATAACTGGCGGGTGTCATGCAACCACACTTAAAATGCCATTTTTGATCTTTGCCACACCTTCGGGCACTGGATTCCCCTGAACAAGAATATAAAGTGGTTTGTCCACTGTTATCTGTCTTCATCAACATACTCATTTTAACATCAAAGCTTTGCTCCCTCCCCAACATTTGAGCCGTAACCCTTAAAGTGCCTATATCCTCATGAAACTGATCCTCACTGTGAGAATAGTCATTTCCAGGGGGGTTTGTATCTGTATCCATTAACATTTTTATACTTTTTATAGTTAATGTGCCATAAGAGTCCCCGGCACTGAACATTTTTTTTCTGTGACTTTTCCCGTCCTGGGAACTGACATAAAGCTCCACTTCCCGACCTTCTTTATCCTCGTCTATCTCTGTTTTTTTGAAAGTGACGGGCTTGTCAGGAGACCCATACGCTCCTGGCCCGGCCAAGCTGTTTCGGCAGTGGTTCTCACTGTCCAACAGCATGCCCATTTCATTTTTAAGGTCGCTTAAATCCCTCACTTGCATAAGTTTTTGTTGTCCCTCAAGTGAGCCTCGCATAAATTCCATAAAACCAAAGGTTAAAATACCCAAAATACCCATACCCACCATAGCCCCCACCAGGGTAAAACCACGATCGGTATTTTGTTTAACCACAAACATAAAAAACCTCCAGTTTGCAAGAGCAGTAAAATTGTCCCCTAAAGGACTTATCGGCTGGCCACTGGAAAAACTTAAATTCCAGCCACCAGGGCACTGAAGTCAGTTATGTTATGTGGTTTCGGGAGTCCCTGGGGGTGGCGTGGGTGATACTGTTGGTTGTGGTTATTCTGTTCCGCAAAATTCATCCTTTGACATTGTATAAGTGGGGGATTTTATACAGGTGGCTGTGGTAACTGCCTCAAAAGTCGCTGGTTCGCCTGAATAAACCTTATAGTCTCTTTTATCAATATCAAAGTGCACAATAACCTGGGCTTTCCCCTTTTTCATATTTAAACAAAAATAGTCATCTGTGGCCACCGCTGAGCAATCCCCGGCCAGACAGTTAAAACTTAATTTTTTCTTTAGCTCCGCTTTGGTTGTGGCTTTACAGGGTGTTATACAGTCAGAGGCGGTGGAGCAGTCCGCTGGTAAAGTCCCGTCTGATTTTAACTTTTTTATTTTCCACCCACCACTGGCTGACATGCAATTCTGTGCACCAACAGCAAAGAGCCTTGCACTATCGCATAAACTTGACATATCAGCTCCCCGCATTGTCTTTTTGAATGAGGCCAGCCCCACACCTGCCACAATCCCGACCAGGCACAGGGCGACACAAATCTCTGTTATGGAGATTCCCTTTTGGTTCTTTATAAAAAGTGTTGCTTTCATAATACCCTTGTTGGCTCTGTCCACCTTAAATTCCTGGGATTCCTTCTACTTTACAAATTCCCTCCCACCCGCACTGTGCCCTTTGATTGCTCAAAACTTCAGGGGGGTTTCCCCCCTGGTTCAGAGTCTGTATTGTTTCACCGGTGTCTTTACTGAATTGAATACAGTGCTTTGATTTTTGTTTTGCTGTGTTATCGCTGGTAACTTTAAAAGCTTGGTAACAAAAACTGGTTGCTGAATTTGATTTGTCTTTGTTTGCCTGTGCCGTTGTCATGCTTGCTGTCTTTAAATGGCCGTGTATTGTTTTTGTGGGGAGGTTATCCAAGCCCAACTCAGTTAGGGTGTCGCAATGATCAAAAGGCTTGGTCTGACGATTATTCAAGGCAAAACATTGCAAAACAGCAGACTGAACCAGCCTGATCCTTCTCTTAAGTGACGATGAATAAGTTTGCTCTCTATAAGAGCCATAGCCAATAACAGCAATACTGCCCACAATAGCCAAAAGGCCGATAGAGACCAGTATCTCAGTCAATGAAAAACCTTTTTTGTTCATATATCACCTATCGGCCACCCCACCAGGAAACTTTACGGGAGCTAATCTTTTGTGCAATAAGGGTTTTTACTTCTGTCATAGCTCCAGCCTGGGGGGCAACACCGGCCGTTTGAATTGTGCCAACCACTGGGGCAACACATGCCATAAGGATTCCCCGCAAAATATTGCCTGCCCGCTCTGCAACAAGTGCCATTTGTAGCATAACTCCCCTCATAGCAACATAAACGGTCTCCTGAAGTAAACCCCTTGCAACATACTTTTCTACCGGTGGTGGATTCATCTTGTGTTTGACCAGCCGGACAACTGAAAGGTCTGGGGACACAAATGGGGGAAGAAGAATAGGGAGTCCGAATAGCAGTATGACCTGATGGGCAACAAGTGCCGTTTGAATTGTGCCAACCACTGGGGCAACAAATGATATACACGCTATAAGCTATTTTTTGTTCAGCAGGCATGCATTTGTGGCAATCATTATTATACCAATAGGGTTTGCTTAGAGGGCACTTTTTGCAACTACTTACATAACCACCATAATAATACGGTTTATTTGAAGGACACCTGTGGCAATCATTATTATACCAATAGGGTTTGTTTGTTGGGCAGGTGCAATTTCCTTCGCTGTTTCTTGCAGACCGTGGGCTTCTACATCTGGGCCGGCATTCGTCTAAGACTGTGACAAATTCCTGATCGTTGGGGCAACAATGCCCTCTGGAAAGGGATTCACCAGCAGGGCAGTCCCTACAATAAAAATTCCATTGATTGGATTTGACTTTTTTTTTTGGGGAGGGCACACGCATTGAGCATGCCCTGCTGACATGTCCCAAGTTCCATTAGTGCATCGCATGCAACTTGGAGGCGATTCTGTATGGACATACTTTTGCCCATACCATATACACGGCGAACATATCTCTTTTTGTGCTTCAAAAACAAACCTCCACTGTTCACCATCAGGGCATATACAGAATCGCCTTTCGTCTATTGTGATCAAAGACCGCCCTCCTGTGCACCCGTCAGCACAAATAAGGTTTCCTTCGTCATCTATCCCTTGAACAACCTTATTTTCCCCGCAATTCTTGATTTTAATGGCGGTGGCACAATCAGGATTGCCGTCTTCATCAAAACCTTTTAAATAATCGTCCCCTGAACATGCTTTGTTTGTAATGGCTTCAGAGACTTTCGTCACCACTCTTTGATCCACTTGTGCCAAAACTTCCTGTGCTATATTATGGCAGGTTTTTAACTTGCACTTTTGGTTTTCGGGGGGGCTGACTGGGGTGGGGGGACTTGTGGAATAATCATCAAATATACCACTATAATCAATCGAACAGCGGTGATAATAGCAACCTGTGGTGACGGCAGGTGTTGTGCCGTCTTTTGGCGAACAAGCCGCACCCCCTAAAGTATTTAAATCCTCCCCCAAGCCCTTTTTTTTATAATAAACGACTAAGAGCCTGTCTTCGTCTGCGGGATCGCCCGTTAACTCTATTTTTACCACCTCAATATCACCATTAAAATCACCCACCTTTACCCCCGGCAAACCGTTAGTCACTGTGCCTATGCCTTTATTTTTTTTGGCTGTATCTGTGTTTGTCAGCTGGCTTGGTCTTAAATGGGTCGCACACCCCCCTTTTAAACCTTGAGAGATAGAGGCTTTTAAGTCATTTTCTGTCAATATGGAGCGGGATACCTGGGCGGACTGTAAAGAGAATTTGAGGGACTGGGCACTCCCTAACAGGAGCACACTCCCCAACACAGAGGCGACCAGGACTTCCGCAATCCCTATGCCTGCCTTTCTGGATATGAGGGGGGCACAAAAAAGAGATCTGAGCCACTTATGACGCAGTGCGGGGGGGGGGGGGGGGGGGGGGGTGAAAATCCTTAATAATTTCAATAATTTACAGCAATTTCTTAAAGTATTTTCCAACATTTTACACCTCTTTTTCTTCCTGTTTTTGCCTGCCATGCCTTTACCTATCGGCAGGCCCAAAAAAAACTTTAACTTTTTTGTCATCCCCACCTCCTCCTTTTGGGGGTGCGGAGTGAGTTCGCCTTTGGCGATATTTTGCGTCCTCTGCTGAGCCGATTTCTTGCACTGAGAAACAAGTGTCGTGCAAAAAAGCTGATTTTTACGTTTACACAAGACGCATCTTTAAAAAAGCCTCTGCCTTTAAACAAAATGTCGCCAAACGGCGATGTTTGAACGCCCGTGCCCCCAAAAGGAGGAGGTGGGCAACACATTGCTTTTCAGACCCGGTTTTCGGGCAGTCATGTATCTCTATCGGCAGACCTCAACAAAACTTTAGCTTTTTTTTTAAATTTTTGCCATTGAGGCAGATTCTGCCTGCAAAAACAGGCTTTTTACCATCAGGACAGGCAAAAGTCGCAAACCGACAGGCAAAATTCGCAAACTGACAGGCAAAAGTCGCACCTTTTCAAAAACCCGTTTGATTTATAAACTGTTCTGTCAGGTCAGGACAAACAGGGAGGGCAGGAAAAAAGCCAAAAAGACGAGCAAAGCCAACAACCAAAGAACCGGCTTTAAAAAGTAGGGCAGGTTTTTGTCCTCTGCCACGGTCTGTTGAGCCTGCTCTGGTCTTTCCTGCATATACATCAGGGCTATGGGCTTGAGATAGTAAAAAAAGGCTATGCTGGACCCGGTGACAGTCCAAAAAAGCATCCACCAAAAACCCTGATCCAAAAGAGCCTGAAACAAAAAAAACTTGGCCATAAAGCCCCCGGTGGGAGGGATACCCGCCAGGCTCAGCAAAAACAAAGTGATAAAAAAAGCATGCCAGGGTTTTTTAAAAGCCATGCCTGTCAGAGCACTTAAAGGGACCTCTGGCTTCCCCTCTCTCTCAAAAGGCCTGAGACAAATAAAAATACCCAAAGTCATAATCACATACAAAATCAGGTAATAAAAAAGAGCCTGCTTACCCTGCTCAAACCCAGCCTGAGAGGCCATAAGTATCATCAGCAAATAACCGGAATGAGCTATAGTGGAAAAAAGCAATATTTTTTTGAAATCCTTCTCCATAAGAGGGATAATATTTCCAAACAGGACACTCAAGACCGCCAGCCATTGAAAAAGAGCCAGCAAAAATGGCAGATTCTTTTCCACAGCAAAAACACCCAAAGTCCATTCAAACAAAAGGGCAAACACCACCAACTTAAAGCCCGTGGCCATAAAAACCAAAAGTGGGGTAAAAGCCCCCTGATACACCTCCGGCAACCAAAACTGAAAGGGAAAAATGGAGACCTTGAATAAAAAGCCAACGAGGATAAAAACAAAGGCCAGGGCCAAAAGCCGTGACTCCGTTATCAAATGAGGGCTTTCCTGTAACACTTTCATCAAATCAAAGTGCCCGGTCGCCCCCACAAAAAAAGAAAGGCCATAGAGCAAAAAAGCCGCGGCCACAGAACCCAGCACAAAATACTTAAAACCAGCCTTCAGGGCCAAAGGCCCGGTTCTTCCCAAAGCAATCAGGAGATAAAAAGTGAGAGAGGCCAGCTCCAGACCAATAAAAGCTGTCAACAGATTCCCGGACCAGAGCAAAACCAGCAGTCCCACAAGTGCGTTCATCTTTAAAAACATAACCTCGGAAAAACGATGGGGATTCACCTGAGGGTGCAGACAGCTCATAAGAAAAGTGCCCGCCGTGGCTGTCAGTAAAATCATGGAGACAACAGCACGAAGGGGACTTAAAACCAAAGCAGAGGAAAACAAGGATAAAGATTCCCCTTCCATAACATTTTGAAAAATATAAAGCACACAAAAAAAAGAGACCACAACACCCATCAGAGAAAGGCCGGTGACCACTCCCACCGGCCCTTCCCTGTTCCGGTTCAAGAGCTTCAGAGTCAAAAGGACGAGGCTGAACAGAAAAAGAGACCACAAAGGGGCTGTCTGCAAAATATCATTCAGCATTTTCATCTCCTCCAACTGAGTTGTCATAAGAAACAGGCTTTATAACCATCTCCACTTCATACCCGGTCTTTTGTTTCTCCAGGTGTTTCAGGGAAACACGGGAATATTTTAAAAAAATGTTTGGAAAGATTCCCATCAGGAACACCAAAATCACAAAAGGCCAGATAACAGCTTTTTCTCTTGGAGACAGCCGGTTTTGTGAGCGACAAAGAGGAGACGCAGGACCAAAAAACACACGATGAACGAGGTAGAGCATGTAACCAGCCCCCAAAACCATGCCGGAGAGGGCTAGGGCCAAAGGCAGATACTGCTGGGCCTGAAAAGCCCCTAACAAAACCAAAAGTTCCGACACAAAACCCCCGGTGGAAGGAAGGGCCACAGCCGAAAGAGACAAAATAACAAAAAAACAGGCCAACAGGGGCATGGCCCGTGCCAACCCCCCATAGTCTTTGATATTCAAATTGTGTGTTCTTTCATAAATCATGCCCACCAAAAAAAACAGGCTGGCCGAAGACAGGGCATGGGTCAACATCTGATAAAAGCCTCCGGTCAGGCCGGTCAGGTTCAGGCTGAAGAGGCCCAACAGCACATAAGCCATGTGGGACACGGACGAATAGGCCACCAATTTTTTTATATTGGTTTGTGCCAGGGCCATAAGTGCACCATAGACAATTCCCACCCCGGCCAAAAGGGAGACAAAAGGGGCAAAAAAAGACACCGACTCCGGAAAAAGAGGCAAAAGAAAGCGCAAAAAACCATAAGAGCCCATTTTTAAAATCACCCCGGCCAGAAGGGCAGAGCCGGGGGCTGGTGCCTCCACATGGGCCAAAGGGAGCCATGTATGAAAGGGCACACAGGGGAGTTTAATGGCAAAGGCAATAAACATGCATACAAACAAAATATTTTGTGTGCTGAACCAGTCCCCTTTGACAAAAGGGAGATCCAGTTTATAAAAATCCAGGAGGCTCGCCGAAGGGGCCCCAAAGCTCTGGCTGGTCAAAATCATCAAAGCCACTATGGAGCTGAGCAAAAACAGGGACCCAAAAGCCGTGTAAATAAAAAACTTGAAAGAGGCGTAAATTCTTTCTTTTCCCCCGTATATGCCAATAATCAAATACAAAGGGATGAGGGAACTTTCAAAAAAAACATAGAATAACACCGCGTCCAAAGCCAAAAAAGTGCCTGTAACAGAAGTGGTCATCAAAAAAAGCAAAGCATAAAACTGGCGGGCCTGTTTTTGAATTAAAGTCCATGAGGCCAGCACACAAAGAGGCAAAAGAAAAGCCGTCAAAATCACAAACCAAAAAGAAAGGCCATCCACACCCACAAAATACTGAATCCCAAGAGGGGAAAACCAGTCTGCCTGCTGAACCAGCTGAATCTTCTCCGTTTGGGGGTCAAACAAAAAAAACAAAGTGAGAGACAATAAAAAATAAACAAGGGAAAAACCGGCCGCCAAATAACGAACCAGAGCCTGGCCTTTGACAAAGACCAAAATCATACTGAACAAAAGAGGCAAAAAAATCAAAAGGCTTAACATAAAAATTGTGGGTCATAGAGGGATGTTGCCGTGTTTTTTTTCCACAGGTTTCTCCCTTTTGTTTTGTAAAAAGTTAAGGGCACTGATAAGTTTTTCCCGGCTGTGGGAAGGTTCAATAACTGCATCAATATAGGCCAGCTCCGCCGCCCTGTAAGGGTTGTTAAAAGTGTTTTCGTATTCCTCTGTCAACTTTTGTCTGACTTTTTGTGGGTCTGTGGCCTGTTTTATCTGCTTTCGGGAAATAATGTTCACAGCCCCCTCTGCCCCCATAACCGCGATCTCCGCGGTGGGGTAAGCCAGATTGATGTCCCCACCCAGATGCTTGGATCCCATGACAATATAAGCTCCGCCATAAGCTTTGCGGGTGATGAGGCTTATTTTGGGCACATTGGCCTCAGCGTAAGCGTAAAGCAGTTTGGCCCCCTCAGCAATCACCCCCCCATGCTCCTGATCTGTTCCGGGCAAAAAGCCGGGCACATCCACAAAACTGATAACGGGAATATTAAAACTGTCACAAAAGCGGATAAAACGGGAGGCTTTTTGGCTGGCGGAGATATTGATACAGCCCGCCAGGTGCAGGGGCTGATTGGCCACAATGCCCACACTAAAGCCGTTCAGACGTGCAAAGCCGATAATAATATTGGGGGCAAAATGTTTCTTCAGCTCCAAAAAAAAGCCTTCGTCCACCACTTCCGTGATCAGCCTTTTCATATCGTAGGGTTTGGTGGCCTGATCGGGAATGATACAGTCCAGCTCAGGGCTGGACCTTTCCACTGGATCTTTGTTGTCCTTTCGGGGAGGATCTTCCATGTTGTTATCAGGTAAAAAGGTCAGCAGAGTGCGGATCATCATCAGGCACTGTTTGTCGTTCTGGCAGGCGATATGGGCTATACCGGATGTTTCTGTGTGGGTTTTTGCACCTCCAAGATCCTCCTTGCTGATCTCCTCATGTGTAACAGCTTTAATCACTTCCGGCCCGGTCAAAAACATATAGCTTGAGTTTTCCACCATAAAAATAAAGTCGGAAAGGGCGGGGGAATACACAGCACCCCCGGCACAAGGCCCCATAATGGCACTGATTTGAGGCACCACCCCGGAGAGACGCACATTTTGTCTCATGATGTCGCCATAGCCCCCAAGGGCCGACACCCCTTCCTGAATCCGTGCCCCGCCGGAATCCTTAAGCCCGATAATGGGAGCACCGGTTTTGTGAGCCAGGTCCATGACTTTTAAAATTTTGTCGGCCTGTGTGCGGGACATGGAACCGCCAAAAACAGTGAAATCCTGGCTGTAGACAAACACCTTTCGGCCATGAATTTGACCATAGCCAGTGACAACCCCATCCCCTAAAATCCGTGTCTTTTGCATGTCAAAATAAGTGGAGCGATGGGTGACAAAACGATCCAGCTCCACAAAACTGGCCGGGTCCAAAAGAAGGCTCAGCCGTTCGCGGGCTGTCTGTCGCCCCCCGGCTTTTTGTTTTTCCTTTTTGGCCGGCCCTCCCCCCACATAAGCCTGTTGGTTTTTTTCTTTCAGCTGTTCTATTTTTTGCTCTGTGCACCCCTGCCCCTCCTGTCCAACAGGATTTGCTGTGGCTGGGCGGTCCGTGGCTGTGGCTTGTCGGTTGGCGACTTTAGCCGGTTGGCCTGCGACCTTGGCTGGTTGGCCTGCGACTTTTGAGCTGTTTTTGGTTTTGTTTTTCAAGGAAATAGCCTTTTTTCGGGGTTTTTGGACCATTTTTCCCTTTTTAAAGGAGCAAGTCAAATACTATAACACCTTTTAAACCAAACTGGCACGGGGCAGGCAGAACAATCGGCGTCCTTGAGGGGCTGGCTGGATCAAGCAAAGAGCAGGCTTAAGAGAAATTCCAGCAAAGAACCCAAAAAATTGAAGCGACAGTCCTTTATATGCAGGTAGGGTTTTTGCGGAACAGAATCACTGATATGGGAAATGGACTGCCAGTCTTTTTCCGGCACATAAGACCAGGCCCGGTAGCCCTCTTCATCTGTATAGGAATGAATATGATACACACTTCGGATATAATGCCTGTCGCACATTTGGCTTTTATCATGCTCACAGGGTTGCTTTTCAAAGCCGGCGGTTTTTTGATCATAAACCACAATAAAACCGTCTGTTTCCACAATGATCTTTTTGACCCAGCTGGCCCTTGCACTGTGGGTGGGCCGGCCCCCTATATCCACTGTATTGAAAAGAGGATCCCAGTCAAATACAACAGAACCCTCATGGTCCTTGCAGATCGTTCCTCCACAACCAATAACCAAAAAAACAACCAAAAAAATCCCCATCCATAATTTGATCATTCTGAAAACCACCTGGTTTTTATGAAAGAGCCTTTTTTTCTTTCCTCCAGCCAGTTTTTCAACCTTTGCTTGAAAAGCTCTTCAAACAAAAGAGCGGAAAGACGGGCTTTTCTTTTTTGATTTCGAGCTGTGATAATGGGGGTTTTCCAAAGAGCTTTGAAAATATGATACCCCCCCGGCAGATTTAACACAGAAGAGACTTGCCCCACAGAGAGTTTTCGGATGTTTTGCCTTATGGTTTTGCTCAAGGCAGAAAGCTTTATTTTTTGTAAAAATTCTTTTTTCTCCTTTTCTGCCAAGGCCCATCTGTCAAAAGCGGAGCTGTCCCTTTTTATCATATCAAAAGCCCTTTGTGCCCGTTTTTTGCCTCCTTCTGTAGAAGGAAAAAGCAAATAAGACAGATCATACTCAAAAGTGGAAAAAAGAGCTTTGCCCTCCTTTCTCCTAGCATAGTCGTTAAGATCCGCAGACGATATTCTGATCTTTTCCATTATTTCCCTCTGAACAAACATTTTTCTCAAAAGAGACCTCCTTAAAAAAGCCCTGTAGGAGGAGGAAGTGAAACGGTTTCGGACCAACCAGCGACTGAAGGCTTTTTTGGAGAGCTTTTTCTTTCTTCTTTGTTGGTCAATTTCTCTTTTCAGTTGTTTCTCCCCCACTGTGAGTTTACTCTCCTCAGCAGACAAGTCCAAAAGCTTTTCATAAATCATCAGCTCCAAAAGAACCTTGGTCGGCATTTTTCGCCACTGGGATTTTGTAAAAAGAGGCCGTAAAACCGAATCATTCAAAACACCGGACTTAAGCCTTTGCCGGGCCTCCTTTAGATCCATAAGGCTTATCATTTCCCCTTCCACCACTGCCAGGGTTTTTTCCACCACCGATTCTTTTAAACCAGCCCCGGCAAGCTCACGAACCGGCAGATCAGCCAACAAAACCACCGGCCACATTAAAAAAACAAGTATCAATAAAGTCATAAATAACTCCCTCAATAAGGAAAAATCTAAACAGGCAGAGCCTGAACAGAAAAGGTTTTTTTTCGCAATTTGTCAAGGGCCAGCAGGAGAGCCTCTGCCAAATGGCTTTCCGTAATGCAGGGGATGCCATAGTCCACACAACTGCGCCGGATGCTGAAACTGCTCTCCATTGATTTTCGCCCGGAAGTGGTGTTGATCACCAAAGCCACCTGACCGGAGCGAATGCGATCCACACAGTGCGGTCGCCCTTCACGCACTTTTTTCACCATAAGGCAACCCACTCCCCTTTCACTTAAAAACCGGGCCGTGCCCCCTGTGGCCGACAAAGTGTAACCCATCTCCTTCAGCTGTTTTGCCACCGGAAAAAGCTCCTCTTTGTCCTTGTCCCTCAAAGAAAGAAAAACCTCCCCTTTTTGAGGTAAAGAAAGATCAGCAGAATAAAGAGCTTTCAAAAGAGCAGAGGGATAATCTTTTCCCCTCCCCATCACCTCTCCAATGGATTTCATTTCCGGCCCCAACAGGGAATCCACATCCGCAAATTTCTTAAAGGGAAACACCACCCCCTTGACACAAACCCCCTGTTGAGCTTTCCAGTTGTATTTTTCCGGCTGAACCTTTTCTGCCGGCCAGTTGAGCATGCCCATCACCCCCAGATCCACCAAAGGGAGGCCCGTGGCCTTGGCCAAAAAAGGGAGACTGCGGGAAGAGCGGGGGTTGGCCTCCAAAATGTATATCTCATCCTTTTTCACCGCCAGCTGAAGATTTAAAAACCCGCGGATTTTTAAATGATGAGCCAGTTTCACAGACAAGGTCTCTATCTTCTCACATGTTTCCTCTTTAAGCCTTTGGGGAGGCAAAACACCCATGCTGTCGCCACTATGCACCCCGGCCGATTCAATATGCTCCATAATGCCCCCTGTAATGGTCCAGTCCGGTCCACACACCATATCCACATCCACTTCCAAATAATTTTCCAAAAACTCGTCCATAAGACAGGGGTTTTGAGGGGATATAAAAAGTTTGTGCTTGTGAAAATAATTTTTTAGCTCTTCTGTGTTTTCCATAATCTCCATGCGTCTCCCCCCCAGCACATAACTGGGACGGCATATCACGGGAAAGCCTGTGATCTGGACCGCCTTCAAAGCCTCCTCCACCCGCCCGGCCCGCCCGGCCCTCGGCATTCTGAAACCCAGGCGGGAGCAAAGAGCGGAAAAACGCACCCTGTCCTCGGCCAGATCCATGCTTTTAAGGGAAGAGCCAATAACAGCAAAGTTTTCCTCCACCAAAGAAGGAGTCAGCTCAATGGGGGTCTGCCCCCCCATCTGGGCCAGAAAACCCAGAGGCTGAACAAACTTTAAAACCTCTATACAGTGCTCGGCGGTCAAAGGCTCAAAAAACAACTGATCGGAAGTGTCATAGTCTGTGGAGACGGTCTCCGGGTTGGAGTTGATCATGACCGTCTGGTAATTTAAGCTCTTCAGTTTCCGGACACTTCGGACACATGAGTAATCAAACTCTATCCCCTGCCCTATGCGATTGGGGCCACTGCCCAAAATAACCACTTTTTTATTCACTTTTTTACCGGCTTTTTTTGGACGCAAACCCCAGTAAGTGGAATAATAATAAGGGGTTTCAGAGGCAAACTCACCGGCACATGTATCCACTTTATAAAAGGAGGGAAGAATATGATGTTTCCACCTCAAACAGCGGATGTCTCTCTCCTTTTTGCCCGTCCAACAGCCCAACAAAAAATCCGGAACTCCCATACGCTTGGAAAGAAAAATATCCTCCGGTGTCAGGGCTTTGGCTTTGGATTTTATTTTTTTTTCAAGCTGAACAAATTTTTGGAACTGATCCAAAAACCAGGGATCTATTTGTGTCCATTCGTGAACCTGCTGAAGGGTCCTGTTCTCTCTGAAAGCCTGAAGGAGAGAGTAAATTCTCCGGCTGTTGGGGTAAGCCAGTTTTTTTTCAGAGAAATCCGCCTGCACCAAAAGGCCCCTGTTTTTTTCCAGAGAAAGCAGGGCCTTCATAAAGGACTCCAAAAAAGTTCGCCCCAAACCCATCACCTCCCCCACACTTTTCATCTGCGTGTTCAAAACATCTTTGGCCCCTTCAAACTTTTCAAAATCAAAGCGGGGGATTTTTACCACCACATAATCCATGGCCGGCTCATAACAGGAGGGGGTGGTGCCTGTAATGTCGTTGGGGATTTCGTCCATGTTCAGCCCCACTGCCAAAAGAGCCGCGATCTTGGCTATGGGAAAGCCCGTGGCTTTGCTCGCCAGAGCAGAGGACCGGCTGACCCTGGGATTCATCTCTATGACCAGGCGTTCACGGGTCCGGGGATGAACGGCAAACTGAATATTGGCCCCCCCGGTCTCCACCCCCACCGCGGAAATGATTTTTCGTGCCTCATCCCGCATATCCTGATACTCCCTGTCGGAAAGCGTTTGTTGCGGGGACACAGAAATGCTGTCCCCCGTATGCACCCCGCAAGGGTCCATGTTTTCCACCGAACACACCACCACAAAGGTGCCCGCCCCATCCCGCATAACCTCCAGCTCAAACTCTTTCCAGCCCAAAAGGCTTTTTTCCACCAAAACCTCTCCCGTCGGGCTTTCCTTTAAGGCGTTCATCAGCTTTTTTTCATACTCCTCCAAAGAATGTGCCACCCCACTTCCGGCCCCACCCAAAGTGTAATTGGGACGAAGCACCAAAGGGAAGGGAATGTCATCGGCCACTTTCATCCCCTGTTTGAAGTTTTTAACCAACACACTTTCCGGGTAGCCCGCACCCACCTCCTTTAAAATTTGCCGGAATTCCTCCCGGTTCTCCGCCCGCCGAATAACTTTTTCGTTGGCCCCCAGGAGACGAATATTTAAATTTTTCAGGATATTTTTTCTCTCCAGCTCCAAAGCCAAATTCAAGGCCGTCTGCCCACCGAGGGTGGGAATGAGGGCCGAAGGTTTTTCCTTTTTTAGTATGGGCTGAATGAACTCTGTTTTCAGAGGCTCAATATAAACACGGGTGGCCATCTCCGGGTCCGTCATAATAGTGGCCGGATTGGAATTGATGAGAATGACCTCCAAGCCCCTTTCCATAAGGGCTTTCAGGGCCTGTGTGCCGGAATAGTCAAACTCACAGGCCTGGCCAATGACAATAGGGCCACTACCCAGTATCACCACTTTTTTTATGTCTTTTTTTTGAGGCATGTTTGATGAAATAACATGGATAACCGGGTATTTCAAACACTTATACTAACTCTTGTTTGAAAATGCATGGCTCAAATTTCCCGGACAGGACGGAAAAACCTCAAAAGCGGCACCCTTTTCAAAAGGCAGTTTGGTTTAAAAAGCTTGCACGACATAAAAAAACAGAATAAAAACAGCCTTGAGTTCGGCCCTGCCCTTTTCACTGTTTATGGTTTTCTTATGAGCACAGCCCTTTTTTCTGCTTGGCAAAAAGACCTGCTGTCCCTTGGCCGGCAAAAACAGACCCGAATGTTGCAAATCCCACAGGGCCTGGACTTCTGCTCCAACGACTATCTGTCCCTGTCCCAACACCCCTCCATCAGGAAAGCCCTGATCAAGGCCCTGAAGAGTCGCGAACCGACTGGCAATAGTCGCGAACCGACTGGCACAAGGCTCCTGCCCTTGAGTGCAGGAAGTTCCCGCCTCATAAGAGGCCACACCCCTTATCATGAAGAAACAGAAAATATTTTTCAAAAATGGGTCCAAAGGGAGTCCGCCCTGTTTTTCAGCTCCGGTTATATGGCCAATATGGGGCTTATTCAGGCTCTGCCCAAAAATGTGGCCCTGTTTTCCGATCAGCTCAACCACGCCAGTTTGATCGATGGGTGTCGCCTGAGCCGGCTCCCTTGCCACATCTATCCCCACAAGGACACAAACTATTTGGAATCCCTGTTAAAAAAAGAAAAGAAAAGGATGAGGGTCATTGTCACAGAAAGCCTTTTCAGCATGGATGGGGATTTTGCCCCGATTGAGGAACTGTCTGAGCTGGCCGGGCGATACCAGGCCCTGCTTGTCATAGATGAAGCCCATGCCACGGGTATCCATGGCCACCGGGGCCGGGGGCTTTTTTCGCTTTTAAAAAGTCAGGACAATGTGGTCACTGTCCATCCCTGTGGCAAAGCCCTTTCCGCCAGCGGGGCCTTTGTGGCCGGCCCCTCCATTCTGAAAAAATACCTGATCAACAAAGCCAGAACTTTTATCTACAACACGGCCCCAGCCCCTATTGTAACGGTCCACATAAAATATGTATTAAATACTTTAAGAAAAGAGCCCAAACGTCGGGAATCACTTAAAAAAAAAGCTTTGTTTTTCAGAAAGCTTATGGAAAAAAGCCCTTTTGGCACAGCCCTTTCGGAAAGTGCCATTGTGCCAGTGGTTTTGGGGAGCAGTGAAAAAGCTTTGGCCTGTGAGCGGTATTTAAAGACAAAGGGGCTGAATGTCCGGGCCATTCGCTGGCCCACTGTGCCCAAAGGCCAGGCCCGCCTGAGGATCTGCCTGCACTACAATCACACTTACAGGCAATTGAGGGAGCTTGCTTTTTGGCTGAAAGAATGGACCGATTCCCATTTTTAAACAGATGTATAAAAATTACACGCTATTCTAAAATCCCTGCCACACCCTTTTACACTCTTTTTTCATCTTTTTCCTTCAAAAGCAATTCATACAACCTGTCAAAACGATCGCTCAACCGGTCGAACCTTTTGCTGGTGTCTTTGTGGCTATCATCTATCTTTTTATAGGTGTCATCGAACCTCTTGTTGGTGTCATCGAACCTCTTGTTGGTGTCATCGAACCTTTTGCTGGTGTCTTTGTGGCTATCATCTATCTTTTTATAGGTGTCATCGAACCTCTTGTTGGTGTCTTTGTGGCTATCATCTATCTTTTTATAGGTGTCATCGAACCTCTTGTTGGTGTCTTTGTGGCTATCATCTATCTTTTTATAGGTGTCATCGAACCTCTTGTTGGTGTCTTTGTGGCTATCATCTATCTTTTTATAGGTGTCATCGAACCTCTTGTTGGTATATTTATGGGTATCATCGATCTTTTTGCCGGTATCAGTGACATGATTACTTAAAAGTTCTCGAATATGCTTCATGTTCTGATCCAGTTTAACCATATAAACGATCAGAACGACCACCCCAATCGGGACAGATTGCTCAAAAAAACCTGAAATAACTGATAAATCCATACCCCCACTATAATACAGGATTCAGGTCTGTCAAGCTTTTTGTCAACAAAATTGGTCGAGAAAGGCCAACACCGGAGCACTTTTGGGCCATTCTGGCTCACAAAATCAAGCCAAAAGCCGGCTTGTTGAGTGTCTTTTACGCATAGTGTCAAAAAAAATACTGGATTATCGTTGAACTACACCCCCAAAACCCGGCCACAAAAGTTCACAAAACAAGGCCTAAAACCCCTCCCTCCTGCCTGGAAGGCCATAAAATCAAAGGCCGAAAGCACCAAAAAGCCCAAAAAAGCCCAAAAAACGCCTCTCCCCCCATCAAAAGCAAAAATAATTATTTGACAAACCCCATGAAATCCTTTATTCAAGCAGGGAGTCCCCGGTAAAAATCGGGGTTGTATGAACAACGATACTCTTACTTTCTTGTCCAATGGCGGTTATTCCGAGTGTTTCCATTCCGGAAAGACTTTTAATCCATGTGCGTGAGAAATAAGATACAAAACAAAAGAGAGGTTATAATGAGCAAACTGTATGTTGGCAATCTGTCTTATGATGTTCAGGAAGATGAACTGAAAGAGCTGTTTGCCTCCAAAGGCACTGTGCTGGCTGTCCGCATTATCAGCGATCATCAGTCCGGGCGGTCCAAAGGTTTTGGTTTTGTGGAAATGTCCACAAAAGAGGAAGGCGAAGCGGCTATATCCGCTTTCAATGGCTATGACCTGAAAGGGCGCCCCCTGAGAGTCAACGAATCCATTGACAAACCCCGCCGAAGCGAAGGTGGCGGCCGCTACTAAAAAACTACAAAAGGTTGGCGGAAAGCTCAGCCAGCTCAGACCTCTCCCCTTTTTTTAAGGTGACATGTGCTGAGAGGGGAGCTTGTCTGAACTTTTCCACAGATACCGCCAGCCCGTTACTGGTCGCATCCACATAAGGGTTGTCTATTTGTCCTCCATCTCCGGTTAAAACCACTTTTGTCCCCTGCCCGGCACGGGTCAATATGGTTTTAACCTCATGGGGGGTGAGATTTTGTGCTTCGTCCACAATCAGGTACTGATGGGCAATATTCCGGCCCCGGATATAGGCCAAAGGCTCAATATTCACCATGCCCTGCTGTATCAGATCCCTTGTCAGGCGGGAGGCTTTTTTTTCCAGCCCCATTAAAAGATCCAGGCTGTCAAAAATAGCCTGCATATAAGGATTGAGTTTCTGCTCAATATCCCCTGGCAAATAGCCCATATCCTTTCCCATGGGAAACACCGGACGGGAAACCAACAGCTTTTGAAAAGAATTTTCCTCCAGAACTTTATGCAAGCCCACAGCCAAAGCCAAAAGGGTTTTGCCTGTGCCCGCCTTCCCCAACAAAGACACCAGCATAATGTCATCATTCATTAAAGCGTCCAGGGCAAAACTCTGTTCCCGGTTTCTGGGATAAAGGCCCCATATTGGCTCAGAAGGCTGATAAATGGACTGAATTTGTTTTTTTTTGGCAGAATACCGGCCCAAGGCCTTGGGTCCCCCCCGGCCATGTTGCAAAACTATATACTGATGGGGATAAAGAGGTTTTTTGAGAGACAACCCGCCGGCACTTTCCCCTTGACCAACAGACAAATATTTATTTTCCCGGAAATAAGCCACCTGCTCTCTTGTCACATTCAAACAGCACATACCAGTATAGAGATCGGCGAAATCCGGCACTGGTTCCGGATCATAGTCCCTGGCCACAAGGCCCATGACATCCGCTTTTATCCTCAGGTTAATATCCTTGCTTGTCAAAACAACCTTGGCAGAGGGATTTTTTTGCTGAATGTCAAGAGCGGTGTTCAAAATGGAGTGATCCGGCCTGGAAAGATCCAGTTCCCCCGCAGAGGAGGGCCTGTCCCGGCAGACAAACAAACAGGAACCTGAGGGCAACCGAACACCCTGAGTCAGTGAACCGGCCTTTTGGTCCCGCAAACGATCCATAAAACGATGAAACTTTCGGGCACTGGCCCCTTTTTCCCCCATATCCCTTTTAAAAGTGTCCATCTCCTCCAACACAGAAAAAGGAATGTAAATATCCGATTCCTTAATCGTGTTAAAAGCCAAAGGATCATAAAGCAAAGCACTGGTGTCCAAAATCACTTTGTTTGGAAACCGCCCCTGCTCATCATTTTTTTTATGGGATTTCATCAAAGCACACCCTATGAAGCCAACACTTTATTGCGGCCGGTGGTTTTGGCTTTATAAAGCCTTTTATCCGCCCTCTCATAGAGGGTTTTCCATTCACTGTCCTCTTTGTGCTGACAGGCCACCCCTGCAGAAACAGTCACTTTTATTGTCTTTCCCCCATATTGAAACACATGCTTTTCCACCTTTTGTCGTGCTTTTTCCATGGCCTCCTTTGCTCTCTGGCCCCGGCTCTGTATCACAATACAAAACTCCTC
Organism: Bdellovibrionales bacterium; assembly: GCA_965242635.1. Lineage (GTDB taxonomy): Bacteria > Bdellovibrionota > Bdellovibrionia > Bdellovibrionales > UBA1609 > JANQSP01. The sequence continues at coordinate 463,415 of OZ251471.1, forward strand.
CCCTCCGGAGCGGGCAAAAAGATCCTTGGCCCGAAAGCAGGGCTTAACCACCTGCACCACCTCTTTTAACACAAAGTCCCCGGCCAGATGGCCATGTGTGTCGTTGACCTGTTTAAAATAATCTATATCAAATATAATCAAAGAAAGAGGGATCTGATATTGCCGGCTCTGCCGGAACAAAGCCGGTGCCCGGCTCTCCAGGGCAAAACGATTTTCCACTCCTGTAAGTGAATCATGAAAAGCTTTTTCAAAATTTTCCTGAATGGATATAATCTCCGGGTTGCCTTTGTCCAAAAATTTCAATACTGTTTCACCCAAAGTGATTTTACTGCTATCCTTCAGCTCCACCTTTGTGTCCGCCTTCAGTTTTTCCTCATCCAACAAAGTGCCATTGGTGGATTTTTGATCGACTACAAAAATTTTATCCCCCTCTTCACGGCAAACCAGCAGATGTTTTTTACTGAGAGCCGGATCGGGTATGCAGATATCGCATTTCCGGCTGCGACCCATGCTAATCTCCCTTTTGTTGATGGGCCAGCATTTTCCGATCAGTTCCTCAGGGCCCAAAAGGCACATCAGACAGGAATACAGGGCCTGAGGGCGGGCCGGCTCCATCTTATTATAAAGAGGGGCTGTCATAACCACTGTGGCTCCCTCGGCCGGCAAAGCGGAAAAAGTGCCTGACCCGGAAAACAAAGTGCTGGAACCAAAGGAATTCCCCCCATTTGTCTCCGTTGGAGAAGGGGCCATATCCGAAGACCCTGTCTCCTGCCCTTTGTTTGTTTCTTTTTGCCTCTCCGGCAAAATAGTCAGACCGCTCTCTTTGGCCTTCTCTGCCGGGACCGCTTTCTCCACAACAGAGTCTTTGATTTTAAAAAGTTTTTTTTCGGAAGGCATGACAGCTCTTTTCTGTTTGTTTGTCAGTTTGTCTTTTGGCCTCTGAGCAGGATATCCTTTGGACAAGGGCCTTTTATTTGTCTGTCTCCTGTTCCTTTTCTTCGGCAGAAAAAGGGTCACCCTTTAAAATATGCAGAGCCATTTGCAGGCCCCGTGCGGCACGGCGGGTCTGATGGCTTTGCCCTTTCAGTTTGTCCTGTGTTTCATTATATTTGTTTTTCTGGGTTTCCAAATCCATTTTTATTCTGTCCATTTGACGCTTTAAATCCAAAATATACTGATCCTTTTCCCTTATTAAAGTCTGGCTGTCCAGCTTCATCAGCTCTATACGATTTTCCAGCTCCCTTTCCCGCACCCGAATTTGCAAAATGTTATTGGACAACCTTTTTTCCAGCTCTTTGTTTTTGAGGGTCAGTTTATCCATTTCCCGGCCCTGATCGCTCAAAGTGTTCATTAAAGTTTTTTTCTCTTCCTGAAATTCTTCCCTGCTCTCCTCGTGGGTTTTTTTCAGGTTGTCATTTTGAACCACCACTTTATCCAGCCGGTCCCTGAAAATATCCCCTGTCGCTATCAGCTCTTCATTTTCCTTTCTGAGCCTGTCGATTTCCGCTTCCAAAGCCACTATACGGTCCTGTGCCACTCTCAAATTCTCAGAATGCTTGAGGCTTACAACCATGCTCTGGTCAGCAGGGTTTTCATACCTGCCGGTTATTTTGCCCATGATCCCCCCCATAAGAGGGTTTGAAATGGGTTTTTCCGGCAACAGATCAGCTGGAAGAGAACCTTCTCCTCCACCCCATGCAGGAATGTCTTTTTTGTCATCCTGAAGTTCAGCAGACTTTCCATCAAGTTTGGAAGCCTGCTGTTTTTGGCTTTTTTTCTTTTGCCCTCTCTTCTTTTTCAAACCGGCTTTTTCGTTTTCCTTGAGAGAAGAACCTGCTTTTTCCTCAGAGCAGACAATAAGTTGCTTTTTGTTCGCTGTGCCCGGTTCAAAACTTAACATATTGCTCAATTCTTCTGACAAGGACCCCTCCTCAGGTAATAAAGCAGAACCTTCCTGCAAAGCGTCTGCCGACTTTTTTGATGGTTTTTCCGATGGTTCTTCCGATGAAATGGGTTCCTCTGCATCAGCCAAATCCTCCGACAGGGACTCTGAATCGGCCAAAGCTGACGATTCCTCCCGGATCACTGGTGCCAAAGGCTCTGCCAGCTCTTTCGACAAGGCTGTGTCCTCAACCAGTTCGGGGGCAAAAGGCTCTGTTCCCACATTCAGAACAGCACTCAGCTCCTCATTCAATTCATCCATAACCTGCTCAACAGCCGGATTTTGTTCCCGCTTTCCCATAAAAAACCTCATAAAAACCCGCCGGGTGTGACAACCCCCGACAATTTAAACCAAGACCTCTGTCCTAAAGCACATGGCCTTATAAACCCTCTCTAATACCAGTATCGGCAAACCTGAAACTTTTCTTAAGAATCTCCCTCTTTTAAACAGGCCACTGTCTTTTTTATAGACACTTGGTTGGATTCTTTTTTGACAGTAAACAGGGCCAAAAACCAAAAAGATAAAAAAACAGGTTTGAGTTCAGGATCAAAGTGTGATAAGCAGATAAACAGTCCATTCCAAAACAAATGTCTCCTTGGAGGCTTTTATTCCAAGTCTGTGCCATGAGGGTCCAACTTTTTATTGATGATATTTTCTTTATGGTATAATCAAAAGCCTTGGGCCACCTCAAAAGCCCTGGCCCCCTTAAAAGGAATGGACAAGACAAATTTTCCAAAGGCCCCTGCATGTCCTATATTGCTGAAGATGAAATTTTGAGACACCCCTTATACCAGAGTGTTCTGTATGAGCTGGAGAAGGCGGGCCGGCACATTGGCATTAACAGAAATGTCATGGAGAGGCTGAAACTCCCCCGTCGTTCCATCCGTGTGTCCATACCTGTTCGTATGGATAATGATCGTGTGCAAGTGTTCAATGGCTATCGGGTCCAGCATAACCACACCCTTGGTCCTTTTAAAGGGGGGATCCGTTATCACCCCGGAGTCAATATAGGGGAGGTGGCCGCTCTGGCTTCCCTGATGACTTACAAAAACTCCCTTCTCAATCTCCCCCTTGGAGGTGCCAAAGGGGGTGTGCAGTTGGATCCTTCTGCTTTGTCCAAAGCGGAGCTGGAGGCCCTCACCCGCCGTTTTACTTCTGAGCTAAGCCCTTTTATCGGCCCGGACAAGGATATTCCCGCACCGGATGTGGGCACCAACTCCGAAACCATGGCCTGGATGCTGGACACTTATTCTCTGGAGTCCGGTTTTTCCCAAACCGGTATTGTTACAGGAAAACCAGTGGAAATAGGAGGCTCCAAGGGCCGAAGTTGTGCCACTGGACTGGGGGTGGTGTATATTATGGAAAAGGCCCTGGAGGTTCAGGACAAGGACATCAGTTCCGCCACACTGGCTGTTCAGGGTTTTGGAAAAGTGGGGCTTCATGCCTGCGTGGAGGCCCATGCCCTCGGTGCACGGGTGGTGGCTGTCAGTGACCGCTCCGGAGGGGCCTTTAACCCAAGGGGGCTTAATATTACAGAGCTGATACAGTATGTGAATGAAAACCGCTTTATAAAAGGATTCCCCAAAGCAGAGGCCATCACCAATGAAGAGCTTTTGGCCCTGGATGTGGACGCCCTGATTCCCTGTGCTTTGGATGGGGTCATTAATGACAAAAACATGAAAAATATTAAAGCCCCCCTTATTGTGGAAGGAGCCAATGGGCCTACCACCCCTGTGGCTGGAGAGTATTTGGTGAAAAACAATGTTTTGATAGCACCGGATATTTTGGCCAATGGCGGGGGCGTGGTGGTGAGTTATTTTGAGTGGGTTCAGGATATTGGCTGGCTTTTTTGGACAGAAAAACAGGTGCGCGACAAACTCCGGGACATCATGTATATGTCTTTTGACAAAGTTTGGAACTTCACAGAAGGGCTGGATGACAAAAACCAGGGCAAATACAAAGATCTCCGCCTCTCAGCTATGGCTGTATCCCTTCTTCGCCTGGAAAAGGCCATGAAACTGAGAGGACAGGCCTGGTGATTTGTGCGGACCAAAAGGGGAAAACCCTGTTTTTGCCCTTAAGATTTTAGCCCTGACTTTTTTGGGGGTGACCATGAGAATGAACCTGCACCAGCATATAGCCGATCTTATGCCCCACACCGCCTACCAGGTGGCCCACCTCCTGCTCGATCTTTATTCTCGGACAAGCCCGGAAAAAAAAGTGCCGGAGTGGCGATCCGTCCGCTGGAAAGATATGTATTTCCCCAACCCTTTAGGGCCGGCCGGGGGCATGGACAAATCCGCCCGGCACCTCAAGGCCTGGTGGACCTTGGGGGCCGGTTTTATGGAGGTGGGCACCATCACCCCTTTGCCTCAAAAAAAAAATCCCGGCCCCACCCTCAAAAGATCTTTTAAGCAAAAAACCCTGTGGAATCACCTGGGTTTTCCGGGGGAGGGGATGGAGGTGGTGCAAAAAAGGCTTAAAGCTTTAAAGGGAGACAGGCCCACTCCTCTTTTTGCCAACATTGGGAAAAACCGCCACACCCCCAACGACAGAGCCGAAGAGGACTATCAAAAATGTATCGCCATGCTTTTTCCTTATGTGGACGCCTTTGTTATCAATATCAGCAGTCCCAACACAAAACATTTGAGCCAGCTTGCTGAACCAAAACACTTAAAAAAGCTTTTGACAGCCGTTAAGGAGGCTCTCCAAGACCACAAAAAGCCTTTTTTGATCAAATGGGCCCCCGACATGAACGAAAAGGATTTTGGACAGGCCTTGGACATGGCTTTGGAAAGTGGAGCGGAGGGGCACATTATGGGCAACAGCCTCACTCAACACCCGCCAAGTTCTTTTTGGCCCTCTTATGGGGGGCTGTCGGGGGCACCTTTGAGAACCCTGGCCCGGCAAAAGCTGACATTTTTGCAAAAACATCTTGGGGCAGAAAGAAAAAACCAACTGCTTGTGTCTGTGGGGGGGGTGTTGACAGTGGAAGAGGTGTTTGAAAGGCTGGAATGGGGGGCTGACCTGGTGCAGGTGTATTCTGCCCTGGTTTTTGAAGGCCCTTCCTTTTTAAAAAGGGCCGCAAAGCTATTCCACCACAACAAAGCCACTAAAACCTTCTGATTTTAAATAGTCCATCCTGAACAAAGCTGTTTTTATAAAAAAACAGGCTGGGGATTGAAAAGGGGTTAAGAGGGGGGATTTGACCATTCGCAAGGTTTTTTTAAAACCTTTGTTATATCGTGTATTTTATTGTTGTCTTTATCCTTTAAAGGGTTGTTGTCTTTACTCTTTATAGGACCGCCGGACAATAGGGCTTTTTTACAACTTCCACCGGTCAGCAGGACAAAATCTGACACTTCCCCACACAAAACTTGATAGCCAGGGCTTCCAGGACCGTCTGGTTTACCAGGGTTGTCTTTTTGAACACGGGCCAGGACTTGGATTTTTTTGCCGGAAACTTCCCGCTCAATACTTAAGCAATAGTATTGATGAGTATTTCTCGCATCGCCTGTTTTTTCAAAGGCTGAGCAGGTGGCCCCTGGGGGGCAAGCATAATTCAGCTTTTTCTTTAATTCTGCCTCGGTTGTGGCTAAGCAGGGTTTTATGCAATCAGAGGGTGTGGAACAATCCGCCGGCAATTCCCCGTATTGTGTCAGTCTTTTTATTTCCCACCCACCCTTGACTGTTATACAGGTATTGACGGCAGAGATAAACGATCTTGCTGAATCGTGTAAAGCCCGCTTGGTGGTGCTTAAGATAAAACCATTATAAGAGACAGTGGCGATCGATCCCAATATGCCCATTAAACCCAAAGCGACCAGTATCTCAGTCAATGAAAAACCTTTTTTGTTCATATATTCCTTATCGGCCACCCCTCCAGGGCACTTTACAAGGTTTTTAAGACATAGTATTTTTTAAGAGCTAATCTTTGAGACAATAAAAATTAAATGGCAAAGCACCCGTACTCCACCCTTGAGGGCAACATGTTGCATGCTTTGACACGCCATTTTTGTTGAAATAGGCAGAAAAGTGCCAGCCAATGGGGCAACACCTTGCCCTTGGAGTACCGGGGCTGGTGGCAGGACGGGTAAGAGACATATATTGCAGTCCAGACTGGCAACACCTACCATTTGTTAAACTAAATCCTTTCCTGCAACAAAGGTTATCCTTGCAACATATTTTTGCACCTGCTTTGTTCACCTCCTGTGTATGGTCCGCCGGACAGCTGAAAGGTTGGGGGGCACAAAGGGAATATGGGTGATTATTATCGATAGAAACATGACCTAAGAGACAACATGTGCCGTTTGAATTGTGCCAGCCGTTGGGGCAACACCTACCATTTGAATTATGTTCACCTGGTAGGCACTTGTGGCAAGTATCATTATACCAATGGGGTTCGCTCCAGGGGCATTTGTGACAGTCGTGACCACCCTGCCATGTATGCGGTCTGTCTTGAGGGCAACAAAAATAACCCCATAAGTCTTTTTTTTTACTGTTCTATCGGGGCACTGGCATTGATATTGCCCGCCGGATAAATTCCAGGTTGCACCTCCACCAATACATGCCATGCACCTTGAGTCAGCTTGAACCCACTGCCTGTTTGAAGAACAAGTCCTGCAACTTGCATTCTCCCAATACTGTCCGGCCGGACATTGACATTCTCTCCCCCCCCCGGCTATTGTTGTTAAAATCTTCCCTCCGGCACACCCGTCCGCACAAATAAGGCTTCCGTCTTGTCTTATTCCTCGCACAACTTTACCAGCACCGCAATCCTTGGTTAAAATGGGGGCGACACAATCAGGATTGCCACTATCATCAAACCCTTTTATATATTGCCCCGTCTGGGTGCAATCTTTGTTTTTAAACTCAGAAGTGATTTTTACAACCACCTTTTGATCCACCTCGGCTAAAACTTCCTGTGAGATGTTATGGCAGGTTGTTAAAGTGCAGTCTTTTTCTTCGGGTAAAGATAAATCAGGATTATGTATATAATTGATTGAACAGCGGTGATAATAGCAATCTGTGGTGACGGCCGGTGTTTCCCCCTTCTTTGGCGAACATCCCCCCGTCCCCAAAGTGTTTAACTGATCCCCCAATCCCTTCTTTTTATAATAAACAACCAAAGTCCTTTCTCTTTCAGACGGTCTTCCATTTAATTCTATCTTGACCACTTCAATATCACCATTAAAGTCACCCACCTTAACAGCCGTCAAACCGTCGTTTAATGTTCCTATGCCTTTTTGTTCATTTGCTGGGGTCTGAGTATTTGTCAGGGCCGATGGTTGTAAAGGTGTCCAACAATCTGCCTTCAAGTCGTGAGCTATGGAGGCTTTTAAGTCATTTTCTGACAATATGGCACGGGCCACTTGAGCTGACTGTAAAGAGAATTTAAGGGACTGGGCACTCCCTATCAGGAGCACACTCCCCACCACAGAGGCGACCAGTACTTCAGCAATTCCTATGCCAGCCTTTGAGGAAGTGAGAGGGGCACAAAAAAGAGACCTGAGCCACTTATGACGCAGTGCGGGGGGGGGGGGGGGGTGGTAATTTTCTTCAATGATTTCATATATTTATAGGAATTTCTTAAAGTATTTTCCAACATTTTACACCTCATTTTTCTTCCTGTTTTTCAAGTGGTCCTTTATTCCCTATCGGCAGGCCTAAAAAAACCTTTAGCTTTTTTGTCATCCCCTCCTCCTCCTTGTGGGGGTGCGGAGTGAGTTCGCCTTTGGCGATATTTTGCGTCCCCTGCTGAACCGATTTCTTGCACTGAGGAACAAGTATCGTGCAAAAAAGCTGATTTTTACGTTTACACAAGACGCATTTTTAAATAAAAAGCCCCTGCCTTTAAACAAAATGTCGCCAAACGGCGATGTTTGAACGCCCGTGCCCCCACAAGGAGGAGGTGGGCAACACAATTGCTTTTCAGGCCCGGTTTTCGGGCAATCATGTATCTCTATCGGCTGGCCCAAAAAAAACTTTAGCTTTTTTTTCAAATTTTTTGCCATTGAGGCGGATTCTGCTTGTGAGGCAGGTGGCCGTCAACACGAATCCTGCCTCTGATCGTCATTCTGGCCCAAATTTTGAAGAGATTCCCGTTTTCACGGGAATGACAGATCGGGCGGGAATGACAGATTGCACGAAAACAACGGGCTTTATGCCTTTCAGGCAAATAAGCCCACCAATAAGGTGTTGAAAAACTTGCCCCTCAAAATGGGCTTGTGTTATACTGCTCTTGTGGCTTGGAAATTTAGGCCAAAGTCGCAAACCGACCGGCAAATGGTCGCAAACCGACCGACAAATGGTCGCAAACCGACCGGCAAATGGTCGCAAACCGACCGACAAATAGTCACAAACCGACCGACAATAGTCGCAAACCGACCGGCAATAGTCGCAAATCGACCGGCAAAAGTCAGTCTTTTCAAAATTAAGGAGTAACTGATGACAAAAGAATCACAGCAAAACACAGAACAAAATAACGACAAAAGGCTTATAAAAGCCACAAACCACCACGACAAAATATTCAAGCGATTTTTCTCCATTCCCGCCTTTGCCAAAGAGCTGGTCTGTCTTATGTTTTCCAAAATGGAACTGATCAAATTTGATCTGTCCAGGCTCCGTGTGGAAAAAGACAGCTGGATCAACAAAATGGCTGATTTGGTCCTGTCCCTTCCCTTTAAGGACCATCCCGACAAGCGATTTATGCTGTTTATCCTGCTGGAGCATAAGTCACAATATGATCCTCTGATGTGGATTCAGCTGTTTTTTTATCAGGCAGGGCTTTATGATCATACGAGGAAACAGGGTTGGCCCTTCATGCCCATTGTGCCAGCCGTATTTTACCACGGCAGAGAGCCTTGGAAAGGGCCTACAGGCTTTCAGGAAGGGCTTTGGGGAAATATTTTAAAAAAATTTGGAAATTTGACTCACTTTATGATAAACTACAATATAAAGCTTTTGAGCACGCATGATCCTGAAGTGAGGAGGGCGATGGAGGATAAGAGCCTCAAAAGCCGTGCGGTGCTGAATTTGATGGGTAAGATCTGGGATTTGAGGGATTCGCCGGAGGAGCTGAAAAAGACGGTGGCTTTGTTTGGGGAGCTGTCGGGTGAGAGAGAGGATTTTATATTGCATGTGTTGGATTATTTGGAGTCAATGAAGGTGGTGACGGTCAAGAGTTGGCAGGAATTGGAGAAAGAGTTGGTATTGGAGGGAACCTTTAAAAAAGGAGGGTTTATGGACATCCGTGAAGAAATAAGGCAAAGAGGTCGAATGGAAGGCCGACAAGAAGGCATGCAACAGGGCATGCAACAGGGCATGCAACAGGGCATGCAACAGGAACGACAACAAGTTGTGTTAAATATGCTGAAAAAACAGCTGGATTTTTCTTTAATTTCTGCAGTGACAGGCTTGCCTGTTGAGGAAATTAAAAAGCTGAAAAACGGTTAAGACTTTAACACACAATAGTCGCAGACCGACTGGCAATAGTCGCAAACCGACCGCAATAGTCGCAAAATGAGAGGGCCAGCATGCGGTCGGGAAATTCATCGATTCAAAACATCCCGCACTTAACACGAAAAAATGGCAGACAAACCTTTACACCTATCGCCTGGGCGGATTTTATTTGCATCAATACAATCATAAACACATGATTTGAAGTCAAAACTATTTGAACAGTTATCTGAAACACACGAAAAAGCACCTATTCTATCTCCCTTTCCTTCTCTCGTCTTTCTCATTGAGTGTTTATATAAATCCAAACATTCGCGGCGGTCATAATATCTCTCACAATGGGATATAAACCGGTTTCTTAAATTCCAAGCAACAGCTCGGTTTGTAGAGCCTCCGGTCACACAGCCCACAAACACCAGACTAAACAATGAAATAAGAGTTTTCATAATACACCTCCAAAATAAAAAAAGCTATTCCACAACAACAAAGCCACTAAAACCTTTTGATTTTAATAACTTTGCTTGGTCTTGTGTGACTTTTGCTTCTTCAAAATTCGCCCCTGCCAAATTCGCCCCTCTCAAGTCTGTACTTCGCAAGTCCGCCCCTCGCAAGTCCGCCCTTCGCAAGTCCGCCCCTTGCAACTTCGCACCTTGCAAGTCCGCTCTTTGAAAATTCACCCCTTGCAAGTCCGCCCTTCGCAAGTCCGCCCATAGCAAGTCCGCCCTTCGCAAGTCCGCCCCTCGCAAATTCGCCCCTTGCAAATCCGCCGCTCGAAAATCCGCCGCTCGCAAGTCCGCCCCTTGCAAGTCCGCCCCTTGCAAATCGCACTTATGGACACCTTCTTTTTTTAGGAAGTCTTTATAATTTTCAATATTACAGCCTTCCTGTGCCACAGAGCGGGTTTTACCCCCACTGGTCACACAGCCCGCCACAAACAACAGACTAAGAAAAATTATAAGAGCTTTCATAATGCACTTCCTAAAGGTAAATGGTTTTTATCTTCTCTCACTATATCATATCGGCTGGCCACCGGGAAACCTTAAATTCCAGCCACCAGGAGGGCTTTATCGGCAAACCCCAACAAAACTTTAGCTTTTTTTTCAAATTTTTTGCCATTGAGGCGGATTCTGCTTGTGAGGCAGGTGGCCGTCAACACGAATCCTGCCTCTGATCGTCATTCTGGCCCAAATTTTGAAGAGATTCCCGCTTTCGCGGGAATGACAGATCGTGCAAAAATGACAGATCGGGCAAAAATGACAGATCGGGCGGGAATGACAGATCGGGCGGGAATGACAGGTTTTGTGCCTTTCAGGCAAACTAAGCCCACCAATAAGGTGTTGAAAAACTTGCCCCTCAAAATGGGCTTGTGTTATACTGCTCTTGTGGCTTGGAAATTTAGGCCAAAGTCGCCAACCGACCGACAAATGGTCGCCAACCGACCGACAAATAGTCGCAAACCGACAGGCAAATAGTCGCAAACCGACAGGCAAATAGTCGCAAACCGACCGACAAATAGTCGCAAACCGACAGGCAAATGGTCGCAAACCGACAAAAAAAAGGAGTAAAAATGAAAAAAGAGCATGTTCCGACACCAGATGAAATCTGGCAAATTTTAAAGGAGGTGTCCCTAAGCCAGAAAGAAACGGACCGCCGTATGCAGGAAACGGACCGCCTTATCCGGGAAAGCAAAGCGGAAACAGACCGCCTTATCCAGGCAAGCAAAGCAGAAACAGAGCGTCAAAAAAAAGAGACGGACCGCCGTATGCAGGAAAGCAAAGCGGAAACAGACCGCCTTATCCAGGCAAGCAAAGCAGAAACAGAGCGTCAGATCGAAGAGAATCGCCTTTTTATCAAACAAATAGACAGCCGTTGGGGCAACCAGTGGGGTGACCTGATTGAAGTCCTGATAGCCGGCAGTCTCGTTCATGTCCTCAACAAAGTGGGCATTCCTGTTGAAAGGACTGTGCCGGGTCATAAAGGGGCTTATCAAAATAAAACCCAGGAATTTGATGTGTTGGCTTTAAATGGCGAGCAGATGGTGGTGGTGGAAACCAAGTCTTTTTTGAACAAAACAAAAGTGAATGCTTTTTTAAGTCTGATGAGGGATTTCAAGAATTACTGCCCTGAGTTTAAGCATTTGACGGTCTATGGTGGCGTGGCCTGTTTGAATGGAAGAGGGAAGGTGTTTGAATATGCTGAGAAAAAGGGCTTGTTTGTTTTGCAGGTGGAAGGGAACAAGAATGCCGTATTGCGTAACACACAATCCTTTAAACCTGAAGTCTTTGGTTACAAACCGACCGGCAAATAGTCACCAACCGACCGGCAAATGGTCGCAAACCGACATGATTTTGGCTGTTTTCCGGGGCAGGAAGAGGACATTTGGAAATTACAGAACTATCGAAAAACCCCCCATAAGGACTGCCAAAGCACAAAAAACATAGCCCAAGGGCTTTGGCACAACCCAAGGACCCACTTTCCCCCGCACCAAAAGCCATACACAAAACACATAAAGCAAAGAAGGCAAAAGTCGCAAACCGACCGGCAAAGGTTGCAAACCGACCGGCAAAACAGCGGAAAGCCCCAAATACAACAAGGAAGCAAAAGCCAATACAAAAAACAAGGCAAAAAGCAAAAAACCAAGGGGAATGCTCAAATCACCCGTGGCAAACAGGTTGTCAGACTTTACCGGCTGTTCCCTCCTGTCCCTGTCCATCAAAAAGAGATCAAACAATATATTAAAGGCCGTGGCGGAAAAATTAAAATGCACCCCTGCCAAAAACAAAATGGGAAACAAAGCCCCCACACTGACATCAGCAAACAAAGGTGGAACAATAAACACAATACAATTAAGAAACCACAAAGGAAAACCCAAAGTGCCCGCCAGACGGGAAGGATCCAGCTCTTTTTCCCAAAACCGGCGGTGAATTTTTGTGTTTTTCGAAAAAATCCGTGCCAAAAAAGAGGGATTGACCAAAATAAAGTGCCTGGCGTATCGGGCCACTGTGAGATCAGCAAGAGCATTGCCCGCATAGTCAAATTGTTTGTGGCCGTATTTGCCCGTCAAAAACAAGGCTTTTTTACTGCCCGTCAGGTTGGTGCCCAAAGTGGAACCATACACCGCTTTGAAAAACCCGGTGGCTTTTTGCACTTCCTCCGCCTGGCTCTGAGTGGAACCGGTGCATAAAATCAGCTCCCGCCCTGAGGCCTTTTCCTCCTTAAGCCAGCTTAAAAAATTATTGGAAAAAGGCAGAGAAGCCAAAGAAAAATCAGCCCATTTCTGCAGTTCTGTTTTCAGATAAGCTGGTTTTCGTATCCGGATTTTCCGGAAAATAATTTTTATCAGCTGAAAAGGGTGTTTTTTCAAAACAGAGACAAAAGCCTCCCAGGGGAGTTCTGTTTTGAAAAATGTGCCATCCAAATCCACCACCAAGGGGACTTGGCTTTTTTCTGTCACTGATCCTGTTTGCATGTTCCTGTTTTCTTACTTCGGTTGGTCAACAAAGCCCAAAACATAAAACCTAAGGCCTTTTTGGCATGTGGTCAAGCATATATTGGTCTGGTCTGACCCCCGCCCAGGGTGGCCCCTTTAAGTGTGGGTGGTCAAGCATATATTGGTCTGGTCTGACCCCCGCCCGCCGGCCGAAGACAGCATAATAAAAAACCCAAAAAACAGGGTTTTGGGCAAAAAACAGCCCATTTTGACCAAAATCAGGGATTTTGGCTTGCCATAAGAGAGGCTTTTGTGCTACAAGATTGTGCCAAAAGCCGACAGAAAATACTTAAACCCATCCCCAAGGAGGAAACAATGAAAAATCTGATAACAGGGCTTGCAGGCAGTGTTCTGCTGGTCCCTTTTGTCCTTTTCGCAAAGGAAAAAGACAGCGGTCTGAATGTGGTCTATGTGAGTGTGAATTCAGCTGTGGAGAAAACAGGAGAACAGAACAAAATCCGCCAAACCCTGGAAAAGGAAAAAAATCGCATACAACAGCTTATTAGGAAAAAAAGCGAAAGCTTTAATTCAGAAGCCGTTAAAATCCGAAAGGAAATGGCCATCCTCTCTGATGAGGAAAAAGTCAAAAAATATGAATCCATACAAAAAATGCAGTTGGCGATGGAGCAGTTTGTAAAAGGAAAAGAAGTGGAATTTCAGAAAAAAGAGGCCGAACTGCGAAACAATGTCATCAACAGAATTAAAACTGTGGTGGGTCGTGTGGCCAAAAAGGAAAAAGTGGATGTGGTGCGAAACAAAGATGGCACACTTTGGGTGCATCCCAAAATAGACCTCACAGACAAAGTGGTCCAGCTTTATAAAAAACAATATAAAACCAGAAAATAATGTCAGACATTCAGGAAATAAAAAAGCTTATTCCCCACCGATACCCTTTTTTAATGGTGGATCGGGTATTGAGAGTGACAGAAAAAGAACCGGGGAAGATTGTGGGTCGGGTACTGGAAGCACGAAAAAATGTTACCGGCAATGAGCCTTTTTTTGCCGGCCATTTTCCCGATCATCCGGTCATGCCAGGGGTTTTGATATTGGAGGCCATTGCCCAAACCGGGGCCCTTTGTTGTTCTGCCATTCAGGGGAAATCACCCCAAATAGAACAGGTGTTCTTGGTGGGCATGGATAAAGCCCGCTTTAAGAAACCGGTTTACCCCGGAGATATTTTAAACTTAAAAGTGGAAATGAAAAAAAACAAAGGAGCTTTTTTCTGGGGTGAGGGACAGGCTTTTGTGGAAGAAAAGCTGGTGGCCAGCGTAAACATTCTGGCTCACATCACCTTTCAAACAAAAAACAAGCCTTAAAAGAAACCCGCCTGCACAGCCAATCAAAGCCGGCCTTGGAAACCTGCCAGCACAGCCAATCAAAGCCAGCCTGGGAAACCTGCCAGCACAGCCAATCAAAGCCAGCCTTGGAAACCTGCCAGCACAGCCAATCAAAGCCAGCTCCAAAAACCCTGTCACTCCAAAGACAACTGCTGGGCAAGACTTTGAGCTCCCAACATAAGAGAATAACTGTCCCCTTTCCCCACCGATTCCGGATTTAAATGGAGGACAGAAAAACCTTTCTTTGTTTTCAAAAAATTTTTAGAAAAAACTCTGCTTTTTTTTTCTCTATACTTGTTTTTATATAGAACAAAATAATTTTGCCTCCCTTCTTCTTCCGGCAAAACACCCTTTAGATCCAGGCCCGGAAAAAGAGCATGCAGACGATTTAGGGCAGAAGACAGGGCAGAAGACAAAGCCACTGAATCCGATCGGACAGAATAAGAGCATAAAACCCATAAGTCCACAAAACAGGAGGAAGGATTTTTTTTCAACACCAAAAAGTCTGTATTTTTTGATGTTTTTCCAGACCAAAAACCTTTATCCGGTGCGATAAATAATATCGCCGGCACTGTTTTTTGAAAATGATCCCATGACAGGGAAAATCTTTGCCAAATGTGCACCGGCTCCTCCCACCGGGGAAAAAGAAAAGGCATATATTTGGGAAAATGCCGGGCGGTTTCCAGACCACCCAAAGTCCATATCAAAAAAGTCTTTTGAAATGATGAATCGGACACACCCTTCTTATTGTCAGAGCTTGATGCTCTCCAAGGGGAAACCAGCCCCTTTCCCATTAAAGAGGACAAAGCAGAGTTCAATTCCGCCGGATCAGAAGAAAAAGAAAGACACTTGATCCCCTCCTGCTCCAAAACACGATTTAAATGATCAAAATGCCGTTGAGAGGATTCCCGCAAAATATACTCTCCCCCCAAAAGTGGCAAATTCATATTATCCTTTTTTTTGGTTCCGGCAGGTGGAAAATAAAAAGGGGACTGGTTTTTCCTTTTCATGAGAGGTGCAAACAAAGGGCTTATGTGGCTACTGCTCACCTCCTCAACAAAATGGTAAAGCCACAGATCTTTTGTCAAGCCCTGTTTTTGCAAATTGTTTTTTCCTGTCTCACCAGAACCGGATAAAATGGAATGGCAAAGACGAAAATCCTGCCTTTTTTTTAACAAAAAATCACGCAAAGGTCCCTGAAATTCCACCGGGCCATCCGAATTTAAAACAGAAAAACCAGACGGAACAGGAAAAAAAATATCCCCACATAACCAGGCCTTTTGCCTCTCACTCATACTGATCTTGTTTGAAAATGCATGTTTCACATTTGCCTTGTGGGAGGAAAACGGCCCAAAAACAGCACCTTTTTCAAAACCAGTCTGGTTTAAAAAATCAGGAACAAAAACACCAAAAGGGCCTTCCCGTTCCGCTGAAGAAAGAGGGGGCATACATTTGTCAATATTCCACAGCTCCACATTCAGACCGTTTTGCTTTAAGCAATGGGCCAAAAAGTTCCCCCGACCATAAGCCGAAACCACAAACACATTTTTCATAGAATGTCTTATTGTGAAGAAGTGAGACAAAGAGGCAACACACTTAGTATCACATCCGCCTGTTCAGACAAAGTGGCCTCGTTTTCCTCAATAAAATGAACCACACAAGCCAATTCCGCCTGCTCATCAGGCTCCTCACTAACACAGGAGTCTGTGCTGACACCCTGAGCCACCCCTTCTGAATCCCGGACAGCCCTTGCATCTGTCGAACCCCTTTTGGCCAAAAGCCTGTTCGCCGACACATTCAGCAACAACTGATTGGCACTGCTGAGCTGAAGATAATTCTCCACAAATGCCAAAATATTGGAGCAATCCACATCCTCTGCCTCCAAACGGTCCCCTATATAAGAGGAAAGGGCCTCCATTTCCGAGACAGACAAAGTGGCAGGGCCTTGAGAAAAAACAGCCCCGGAAGACAACAAACCAAAAATCAATAAAAACCATTTCATATCAGTTTCCCGGATAAAAAATACTAACCTTGTTTGAAAATGCATGTTTCATATTTGCCTTGTGGGAGGAAAACAGCCAAAAAGGCAAGCTCTTTTCTGAAGGTCATAAACAAAGGCCATACTACTCCAAAAATGGCCATTTTCAAAGAACAAAAACCAAAACAACCCCAAAAAGCCCGCTGGTGATGTAAATTTTACACAAATGACCAAAAAATATCAAAAAAACCAGGCTGGCTCCTGATTTTTTTGAGCCACCACCATGCCCAGATCCATGGTTTTAAACCCTGTGGCCTGAATTATCGCCTTTGCCTTTTCAAACATGGCAGGGGAAGTGACCACCACCATGCCCACCCCACAGTTTAAGGTCTTCAACAAATCCTGATCACTCAAGCCCGCTCTTTTTTGCACCTCTCGAAAAGGCGAAGGCATATCCCAAGGCTGAAATCGGATGCTTAGGCCCTTGGGCACAATTCTTAGCACATTGTCCATTCCTCCACCGGTAATATGAGCCACAGCCTTCACACCTTCCTGGTATGCAACAGGTTCAAAAAGAGCGGAAACCAAAGGGGCATAAAGGGCCGTTGGTTTTATCAACTCATGCTCCCATTTGGCCAGATCCTTTTGAAACACTTTTCTCAAAAGGGAAAACCCATTGCTGTGAAACCCGGAACTGGCCACACCTATAAGACGGTCCCCTTTCTGCACCCTGTGTGCCCCCTTTATGTTGGATCTGTCCACCACCCCCACGGCAAAACCGGCACAGTCAAAATCTTTGTTTTTATAGCAGTCCGGCATCTCTGCCGTCTCCCCGCCCAACAACACACAAGAGCTTTTTTCACAGGCCTTTTGCACCCCTGTCAAAAAAGCCCTTGCCGGCTTTTGCTCCAAATGACCAACAGCATAATAATCCATAAAAAACAAAGGCCGGGCCCCGGAGCATATTACATCATTGACACACATGGCCACCAGGTCCTGCCCTATTTCCTCATACTTTTCAAAATAAACAGCCAATTTTATTTTTGTGCCCACCCCGTCCACACCAACAGAAAGGCAGGGCTCTTTCATATTGGGAAACACCGCCTGAAAAAGCCCGCTGAACCCCCCTATGCCGGACACCACCCGCCGGGAAAGATCCCCATCCTCACGGGCCACAGCTTTTCCCTTCAGCCACTTGACAAGGCTGTCCCCTTCCTCTGTATTGACACCTGTTGAACGATAATCCATGGTCTTTTTGAACTTTTACTATACTTAAATTTTATGCAGAACGCCGTTTCAGCCAAATAACAAAACTCACAATAAAAAAAGAAATGGGCAAAATCAAACCCAGCAAAATCATACCCACCCGATCATAAGTTCTTAAAATGAGTTGAGTGGCTTTCAGTCTTTTGGGGCGAAGGCTGACCAAATCCGCCTCATCAGCCAAATAGGAGACGGTGTTCATAATCAGGTCCCGGTTTACACCCCCTTTATTTAATAAATTATTGCTGAAAAAGTCGCTGTCCCCAAAAACCGCTATTTTCATGTCCGCTTTTTTATTGTTTTTTTCTTTTTCTTTCACCGGCAAATCCGTTTTGTTGCCTTCCTGTTCTGCTTCTCTTGGTATGAGGTTTCCCACACTATCCTTCTCCCTGTTTGTCTGTTCCACCAACAAAGCCACGGTGTGTGAAGTGCGTTCCCCTTCTCTGCTTTTCATGCTTTTCACTGCCATAGTCCTTGAATCAGTCCTCACCAACTCCACAGTGGAAAGAGAATCCTTATATTTTATTTTCAGTCTCCCCGCCACATGAAACAAAGCAAAAGAACCCCCTGGAAAAGAGCGGGTGATGGCATTCTCCCTGTCAAAATAAATTCCAAAAGGGGCAAAAAAACCCAGGCCGGCCATGGCACTCCGTTGATCCAAAATATAATGAGAATCATAAAGCACACCAAACTTTTCAAGCCAGGGCTTTAAATTGTCTTTTTTATCCGGATCCAAAGCGAAAACCGCTTTCCCTCCGGCCTGTAAATACTGCTCCAACCACTCTATCTCCCTTTGTAAATAAACCTGCCTGGGCCCGGCAGACACCAAAACAGACACATCCTCCGGCAAAGGCCCGTCCTTGATAAAACTCCAGCTTTTAACATTAAAAGAAGATTGCTGAAAAGCTTTTTCCAATTCGCTTAACCCCCCTCTGTCAGAAGAGGACAGCTCTCTTTCGCCATGACCGTAAATAAAATACACTGTCTTTTTTTCCCGGCGGGTGCTTTGAATCATGGCAGAAGTGATTTTCTCTTCGCTGAAGGGAACATCCACCAAAACTTTTTTCCCTTTGTATTCAGCAAATACAAAAATATCCTCTGTTTCCCTCTCAGGCAGAGGGTTTAAATATTCCTGTGCTTTCTGGTTTTCCACATAAGCGTCATAGTATCTGATTTTGATTTTCCCGCTGGCCTGTTTAAACAAGCGAAAATTCCTTTTGATCAGTGCTTTTTTTTGTCGACCTTCCACTCCTTTGTAAAACACAACCAAATTCATATCCTCTTTTAAATCTTTCAGTAATTGCAAAGTCTGCGGAGACAGGGAATTTATTTTTTCCTCTGTTACATCCACTGATATCTCAAACCGCTTGCTTAAATATGCCAAAGAACCACAAAAAGCCAGAGTCAAGGCAATGGAGGCCCCCATAGTCATCCCATTTCGGGTGGTCCTCATAAGCAAAATACTCAGGTAAAAACGGTAATCCAAAAAGATAGCCAAAACAACGCCAATAATAAAAACATAAAGAAAAACATTTAACCAGGGGGTAAAGCCCCCCAAAATAAAAAGAGCAGACAACACCACAATCAGGCTCACCACACTGACAGACCAGGACAACTTTCCCCAAAGACTCATTGTGTCCTCCAGCGAGAAGATTCAATAATCCTTTGTGTCATAAAGAGAAAAAAACCAGACACAATAAAAAAGAACACAATACCACCACTTACCATGTGGCCCCGGAAAAATCCATCCAGATGAGTGGCAATCGAAAGATATTCCACTATGGGGGAATAGAGAGGATGATCAAAAAGACGCCCCCCTGGACTGACAAGATGTAAAATAAGGGTAAAAAAATCAAAATGCAACGCCACAATAAAAATAACACCCAAAAACACACTCAGCATGACAGAAGAAGTCAAAGAGGAGCTGAAAAGGCCAATAGCTGTATAAACACCCACAAGCAAAGCCATTGAGAGGTAGGCACTGAGAAGTAAACTCATGTTAAAATCTGCAAGCCAGCTGGTGCTGAGAGGGTATATAAAAGAAAGTCCAATTAAAAGCAAAACCGCTGAATAAGCAGACAAAAATTTGGACATGACAATTTTGGTGGATGTGATGGGGGCTGTCAAAAGCAGATCAAAAGTCCTCAGCTTTTTTTCCTCTGCCATAAGCCTCATGGTAAATACAGGCACAATAAAAAGCAGTAAAAGATGGGTGGTGGACAAATGATCGATAAACACCGTTTGGTAAATATTATGACCACCCATGCCATCCGGGGCATAAGGCCTGACTCCAGCCTTAAGGGAAAATTCAAAAAGCTTTCTTAAAAAACGAAAGCTCAATATGGCACAGGAAAGGCCCGCCATCAAAAAAAACACAGGCCGAAAAACAATTTGCTTAAAATCTTTTTTTAGTTGATGAAAAAACTGTCTCATTGTTTTTTTGCCTTTGTGGAAAAATCTTTAACTGATTTTTTTTCTTTTTTATGGGAATCCGAAGTCAGTTGAATGAACACATCCTCCAGGCTGAAGGATTCTTTCAATTCCACAAGACCCGCCCCTTTCTCCATTACTTTTTTGGCCACCTTCTCGTTGAGATCAGAAGGTCCCTGACCCAAGGTGGAAATGGACAATATATTGTTTTTTGCATCCACAGTCTCAATGCTCTCCATATCCTTTAACTCTTTTATCAGCTGGTCAGAGCTTTTTTTCACTCTCACACTGAGCCTTCTCCGGCTTTGGGATTGCTGTTCCCTCAAAGAGGAAAGGGATTCCTGTGTCACCATCTTCCCTTCTTTAATGATAATCACCCGATCACAACTGGCCTGCACTTCAGACAAAATATGCGTGGATAAAACCAAAGTGTAATCCCCTTTCAGCTGGGATATAAGATTTCTCATCTCCAAAACCTGATGAGGGTCCAGACCCACAGTGGGTTCATCCAAAATCAGTATCTCCGGATCAGCCACCAAAGCCTGTGCCAGACCCACCCTTTGCCTGAAGCCTTTGGAAATATTTTGGATAAGGCGGGATCGCACAGGCTCAATGCCCAGTTTGTCAATAATAAAATGAACACGCGATTTTGTTTTTTCCTTTGGGTAAACTTTAAGACCAGCCACATAATAAAGATAATCCTCAACATACATATCCCCATACAAAGGAGGCACCTCAGGCAGGTAACCTATCTTTTTTTTTATTTTAAGCGGACTTTCTGAAATATCCTCGCCCGCCACCTTGATCTTCCCTTCTGTGGGGGCCATATATCCGGTGATCATTTTCATGGTGGTGGTTTTGCCAGCCCCATTGGGCCCCAGAAAACCCACCACCTCCCCTTTTTGAATGGAAAAGCTTAAATCCTGCACGGCAAAACGCGAACCGTATTTTTTGGTGACTTTATTCAGCTCTATCACTTTTATTGTTTCCTTACTTGTTTTTTGAAAATATAAAAATCATTTTTTCGTTTCTGCAATTTTTATGGCCGGGAAAGCCCAGGTGCAACTCATTCGAACCCACTTTAATCAGTGACACCGAAGGATCCCCTGCATAAGGGGAGTTTTCCGGTATTTTATCCGGCACACCTGTGTCAAGAGCACAGTTTTTTCCTTTGCTGATGTCAGATTTTCCTGTTTCCTCATGAGTGAAGTCAAACCTTAAGGAACCGCCAAAGAGACCAGAGGAGTAAGTGCCTGTCACCACAATATCACAATACTTTGTGTTGCCCCTCTGATCCTCTGTGCCTGTCACAGTCACCTTCAGCTCAGGATAAAAAAGACGAACCCTGTTATTTTCCTCAAAGCTTAAAGTGTGGGGCTTTTTGGTGTCACCAAAATTTTCCCTGAAATTACCCGATTTGTCCTTTAAACGACATTTCCTTGTCTGTGCCTGCCACTCCCCCTGCAATCCCTCTGGTGCACCACAGGAAACAAACAACAAACACAGGCCTGATAAAACAAAAAACCACCGCATTTTTAATCTATTGAGGTATGTTCAGCCGCCTTCCAGCGACCAGAATGGATTTAAAACTCAAAGCATTTTTCTTCATCAGCAAAGGGAGCGACACCTTGTATTTTTTGGCAATACCGATAAGGGTTTCCCCTCTCTGAACTGTATGAATCCGGCCTTCAGTGGAAAGGGATTGAGGGGTGCGCCGGCCCTTTTCCAACAAATGCAAAATCTGGCCAGGATGAATGACAGCCGAGGCGGAAAGATTGTTCAGCCTTTTGAGCCGGCGAACTTTCACCTTATATTTGTCAGCTATGGAATGGAGGCTGTCCCCTGCCTTGACAACATGCAGGCGGGCCATAGGGCCTGTCTGTTTTTTTTGCCTGTTGTAATAAGGCAGTTTGATTTTCCGTCCTGCCCTTAACAGCGAATGCCGACGGCCCATTTTGTTCATCCTTCTGATAGTGGATACAGTGGTTTTGTTTCGACGGGCCAGCCGGTAAAGGGTGTCCCCCCGACGGACACGATACCAATAATGATCGGAATACACAAAAGGGGGCTTTTTCATGTAAGCGGAGGCCAAAAGAGGTGCTATGCCAAGGTGTTTGCCCTGTGGCACACGGATAAGGGTCTGTTCCTCATAAAGAGGTACATATTCACCACGATAGCGGGGGTTTAAGCGGCTGAGTTCTTTGTAAGGCACTTGTAAACTGCTGGCCAGCTTTTTCAGGCTGATGGAATCGGATAAAGAAACGGAATCGTATTCAAGAGGCTTTTGATATTGCACTTGGCCAAAACCATATTGCTCAGGATTTTTGCCTATACGCAAAGCGGCCATAAACTTGGGAACATAATTGATGGTCTCCCTTGGCAAGGCTCTTTTTGCACTCAGGAACCAAAAGTCCTTTGTGTAATACCTCAAGACAGCACGGGTGACACGATACTCCCCGGCATTATAAGAAGCCAGGGCCAGATGCCACGAAGTAAAAACATTATAGAGATCTTTAAAATACTTGGCGGCCGCACGGGTGGCCAACAAAGGGTCACGTCTTTCATCCACATAGCTGTTGACTTTCAGGCCATACCTTCTGCCTGTGCCTTCAATAAACTGCCAGTAGCCCACGGCATTGGCAAAACTGCGTGCGTAAGGGCTGAAACCGGATTCAATCATGGCCACATAAACCAAATCCTCCGGCAGGCCCTCTTCCTGAAGAATCTTTTTCATCAGGTCCAGGTAACGGCTGGATCGACTGAGATAAAGCTCCATTTTGTCCCGGCCGGCGGTCTGAAAATAATTGATCCATTTATCCACCTTTTCATTATCATCTATCTGAATGGTGGCATAGAGGCCGTGATGGTTCGCCTCCTCAACTGAGGCCCTGTGGCCCTTATCCCCTGGGGCCTTGGGCTCGCTTGAGACCGCATGTCCGCCTGGGGCTTCATTCCCACTTGAACCTTTACTCCCACTCAGGCTCTTATTCCCACTCAGGCTCTTATTCCCACTCAGGCTCTTATTCCCACTCAGGCTCTTATTCCCACTCAGGCCCTTGCTCCCACTTAAGCCCTTAATCCCACTTGGGGTGTCATTCCCGCCTTTACCGTCATTCCCGCGAAAGCGGGAACCACTATGGTTCGTTCCCTCCACTGAGGACAAAGCCGGACTCTTCAGCAGATCCCCCTCCTCCTCAGTGGAAGCAGATGAATCAACAGAGGACGAACCCGTAAAGGATTTCAGAACCTGGCAGGAAAGCAATGTCCATGAAAGAACACAAACAAACAATAGCTTCATTTTAAAACTCCTGTTGGAAAAAAAAGTGGTTTTTTCTTATTATTATAAGATCTGGAAAACCCGTCAAGCTGAAATTAAATCCTGTTGAAAAAGAGGCCAAAAGGCCAGATTTTTGACCAAGTGCAATATAACTCAAAAATATTTCTGCGTCCAGTCAAAAATCTGGTTTTTAGGCCAGCAGGGGCTGTTTGGAGGTCCGGATCAGCCTTTTTTCCGCTTTTTTTGGCTTTGCTCAAAAAAAAATTTTATTTTTTGTTCATTCTGTCCGATCGATAATAAAAGAGGAGCATGATGATGAACAAATTAAACCAAACTGGCACGGGGCAGGCAGAACCTGCCCCGAGGGGTCTGCCTTTTGAAAAAGGTGCCGCTTGTGAGGTTTTTCCCTCCTGTCTGGGAAATTTGAAACATGCATTTTCAAACAAGATCGGTATATATTGGTGGGCTTTGCTTTCGTTTTTTTCGTTCCTGAGCGTGGCGGGGGCTTTTGTTCTGTTTTCTCCTGCCAGAACCTGGGTCTTAAACCAGCTGGATCAACAGAATGAGCTGTTGTCCGTTGTGCATGGGGACCTGATGAACGATGGCTCCATGGTGAAAGTCGAAAAATTCAAGACAGTCGAAGGCATTGTCCTGGAGTTTTACACGGACATTCAAGCCAATGGATCCCGTAGCCTTATCAGCCGGGTGGAAATCCCCAATGCCAGAGATGGCTTTTTTGATCATCGGGGGCAGGCTGTCCAGTTGGCCGTTGTGGATTTGGATGGGGACGGCACCATGGAGCTTTTATCCCCCACTTTTGATGGCCAGCTGATGGCTTGGCTAAACCCCTATCAGTATTCCAAAGAGGAAAAAGCCTTCATCCCCTTTTTCTTTTCCGGCCAATAAGCAAGGAATCAGGCCCGTCTTTTGCGGGCTTATAGACACAACGCTCCAATCAGAAAAATCAAGCCCGCCTGGCCACCCGCTTTGGAGGCCTGGGCCACAGATCGCAGAGGCATTCCCGCCAGTACCGGGGGGCAGAAGAGGAAAAGGCCATGTTCACTTCCCACTTCCCGTTTTCCAAATGCTGAGCACCCACAACCCGCCCCTCCAAATTCATTTCCATGTCCGGCACATACATATAAAGGTCTTTTTTCCAAAGAGACCTCAGATGAAAGGGCTGTCTCAGGGAATCAGAAACCAGATCCTTGTTATGGAAAATCAGCTTGAAACCAGTGAGATTGAGAGCGGAAACAAAAGCCTTCTTGACAACAAGTTTTTCCTCCGGAGAAAGGGCAATAACAGCCACTTTCAAGCCTTTGGAGGGTCTGGAAGACATAAACCTGTTCATAAAGATCATAATTTTCGTCCTTGAAACAGATTGAAAAAGGCTCAAAAAACCCCGACTTAAGCCCTGTTCTTATCATTATGAATCGGCAGGCCAGACCAAAGTCTTTAATATTTTTCCCAAAAAAAGAGCTTTTTATTGAAATTCGCCCCCTTTCAGGACAGTTAAAACCATTTTTAGCACTGTTTTCAAAGGCTCAAACACCTTTTCCCCTTTTTCCGCTGAGGCCGGAAAGTCAGGATGATTGGCATGATTCAGGGCATTTCGCATGTGTATTACAGAATGAATATCCGTCAGGTCCCTTTTGTTGTATTGCAACACCAAAGGAATTTTCTCTATGGAAAGCCCTTCCTCCTGTAAATGGTCTTTCAGGTTTTTCATGGCTTCTTTGTTTTCCCGCTCTTTCTCTTTTTGAGAATCTGCCACAAAAACCACCCCATCCACACCCTTCAGCAAAAGCTTTTGAGACTGTTCAAATAACTGATTTCCTGGAACAGTATAAAGGTGAAACCGGGTTTTAAAGCCCCGGATGGAGCCAATATCCAGAGGCAAAAAGTCAAAAAAAACGGTGGGCTTGGTCTTTAAAGGAACAGAGAAAATATCTGTTTTCTGGTTCCGGCTCTGCCGGTAAATCCACTTGATATTGGTGGTTTTGCCAGCCCCTGCCGGGCCATAATAAATAACTTTGCAGTGAATCTCTTTGGCATTGTAATTAAAAAGTGACATGTGCCTCTCCTCAAAAACCCATCACCGTGGCAAAAACCCACCGCCACGGCAAAAATCACATCGTGGGCTGTTTGGGCCTACAGTTACAGCATCTCCACCCTGTTCTCCAACGCACGGCCCAAAGTGCGTTCATCAATATAGTCGATATTTCCACCAAAGGGAATACCGTGGGCCAGCCGGGATACTTTAATGTTGATGTCTTTTAGCAATTTGGTTATGTATAAGGCGGTAATATCCCCTTCCATGTCGGCACTGAGTGCGATAATAATCTCTGTTATAAGGCCTTTTTTGATTTTTTCCATCAGAAGAGGAAAACTCAGGTCTTCCGGGCGAATATTGTTCAAAGGGGATAATGCACCGTGCAAAACATGGTATTGACCCTTGAATTTCCCTGAGGCCTCAATATGCCCTATATCAAAAGGTTTTTCCACAATGCAGAGGAGGTCTTTTCTTCTGAAGGAGGAGGCACAAAGCGAGCAAAGTCCCTCTGTTTCCGTATAGGTCAGGCAGGACTGGCATTTTTTGATGCGGTCTTTTATGTCCTGAACAGCTTGGCACAGATCCTGAATTTCTGTTCTGGAGGCTTTAAGCAGATACTGTGCCAGACGGGTGGCACTTAAGGGACCTATCCCCGGCCACTTTTTCAGCTCGTGAATGAGGCGATCCAGAGAGGGAATATTTTGTCTGTGGCTCATGTTGTGTTATTCTAAAGGTTCATGATAAGGTTCAAGTGGCTTGTCTCCCATGACAAGTGGCTTGTCTCCCATGACTTTTATACTGATCTTGTTTGAAAATGCATGTTTCACATTTGCCTTGTGGGAGGAAAACAGCCCAAAAGTAGCACCTTTTTCAAAACCAGTTTGGTTTAACAATAAAGTGTCCAGATTTTCCCGCTGGGGTGTCAAGACAACAGGTTGGGCACTGCCTGAAGTTATAGTTTTGTTTACCGGATTTGTCAAAATGAAATATTTTGCCTGCCGGGCAGGGGCCAGCAAAGCGGGTGACCGTGGAACGAAGAGATGGAAAATATTGCCTTGAATTTTCTGGAAAACCAGGATAGAAACAGACGGACCAAAGGGGGGGATTTTGAAAAGAGAGTTCTACAAGCTGAGTCTGGTGGCCATTATGGTCGTGTTTTCCTTTTCCCTGGGCTTTTTTCTGGGAAGAGAAGTGACTCTGGCCCGCCACCTGAAAGAGACAGAATCCTCAAAAAAAGAGGACAGGGCTTTGGTCCATACCCCCCCTTTGCAAAAAGAGCCTCCATCCCCCTCACTCAAGCTGGACCAAAGTCCACATGAGTTGCCTGCTCAAACACAAAGGGAGCGGGTAAAGCAATACAAAAAAGGGTGGGAAAAACAGCAGACAAAAGAGCCTGCAAACAGGGAAAAACACCAAAAATCATCTCCTTATATAGAGACAAAAGAGCCTGCAAACAGGGAAAAACACCAAAAAGCTTTAAAAACAGAAAAAAGCACTCTTGTCGGGCAGGCACAATCCCCTGAATCTCAAAAGGACAACCCATCAACCACAACAAAACCATTGGAAAACCCCGCCCATATCAGGTATGCTCTGCGTGTCCAGAGGCATGAAACGAGGGAAAGGGCCATGAAGCAGTCCGCCGATTTAAAGCTGAAGTTCCCTGAGAGACGTTTTTTTTTCAGAAAAGTGAACAAAACCTATACTGTTTACATGGGGCCTTGGGCATTGAAAAAATCGGCTGAGGCTGTGGAACAGTCAGTAAAAAACAAAAAAGAGTTTTCCTCTGTTAAATTGGAAAAAATAAAATTATGACTCTCATCAAAGAAAAAAAAACCGCCGGCTTTTCTCCCAAGGGCACCATTGATAAAATATTAAATGGTTTTAACCCTGCTCAAAGGAAGGCCGTGGAGATATTGGATGGTCCTCTGCTCATCTCCGCCGGTGCCGGATCGGGCAAAACAAGGGTGCTCACCTACAGGATAGCCCTTTTGATAAAGCGGAAAAAAGCCCTGCCCCGGCAAATTCTGGCCGTCACTTTCACCAACAAGGCGGCTTCGGAAATGCGGGAGAGGGTGCAAAGTCTTGTCACAGGCATGGACATTCCCTTAAATGAACGAATGTGGATCAGCACTTTTCACTCTCTTTGTGCCCGCATTTTAAAGGAGCATAAAAACATTGTCAGCCCAACAAACACCTTCATCATTTACGACAACAGGGATCAGCTTTCTCTGGTCAAAAAAGTCATGCAGACACTTAACATCAATGACAAAATATACAACCCCAAAACTTTTGCCTCTCAGATAGCCTTTTGTAAAAGAAAGGGCCTGGGACCAGAGCATATTGATCGTGACAACTTTCCTGCTTATGGCAATCGTTTTCAACAGCTTTATTTTCAATACGAAAAAGAGTTAAAAAGGGCCGGGGCTTTTGACTTTGAGGGGC
This sequence comes from Bdellovibrionales bacterium, assembly GCA_965242635.1. Lineage (GTDB taxonomy): Bacteria > Bdellovibrionota > Bdellovibrionia > Bdellovibrionales > UBA1609 > JANQSP01. The sequence continues at coordinate 491,085 of OZ251471.1, forward strand.
TTTTGCTGGAAACCTACAAATTGTTTTTAAAATACCCTGAACTCCTTGAAAAATACCGTGAGCAGTTTAAGTATATTTCCATCGATGAGTATCAGGACACCAACCATATCCAGTATCTGATTATAAAAACCCTGGCTCAAACACATCGGAATATATGTGCCGTGGGGGATGAGGATCAATCCATTTACTCCTGGAGGGGGGCGGATATCTCCAATATTCTTAATTTTGAAAGGGATTTCCCCTCCGCCCAAACCATTAAGCTGGAACAAAATTACCGCTCCACCAAAAAAATCATCTTTTCTGCCAGCACTTTGATAAACCACAACACCATGAGAAAAAACAAAAAGCTGTTTACAAACAACCCTGAAGGAACACCCCTCAAGCTCCATGAAGTGGAGAACGAATACCAGGAGGCCCTGCTTGTGGCCAAAATCATTGAGGAATACAGTCAAAATCAAAACCATGCCTACCAGGACTTTGCCGTGTTTTACAGAACCAACGCCCAGTCCCGTGTGCTGGAGGAGGCCTTGAGGAGCCAAAACATACCCTATAAAATCACCGGCAGTCTCAAGTTTTATGATCGCCTGGAAATAAAAGACATTCTTTCTTATATGAAAGTGGTTTTAAACCCCAAAGATGAGGTGTCCTTAAAAAGAATCATCAACAGCCCCAGAAGAGGCATTGGGGCCGGTGCTCTCCGGAACATTGCCCAAAACAGCGAAACAACAAACAAAAGTTTTTACGAAACCATGAAATATTTGTCTGAAACCAACCAAATAAGGGGCCCGGCCCGGACAGGCATCATGGATTTTGTCCACATAATAGATCAGTTAAAAGAGGCAAAAGACAAACTCTCCTTAAGTGACTTTTATCAGGAGATTTTGGAAAAAACAAAATACAGTGCTGTTTTGAAAGCCAATGATTCTGTGGAATCCCTCAGCCGGCTGGATAACCTTCAGGAGCTGGGAAACGCCATAAAGCAGTTTGAAATGGAAAATGAACAAAGCACACTGGAGATGTTTTTGGAGGAGATGGCTTTGATGTCACCTTCGGATTCCAGCACAGAGGTGCAGGACAGTGTCAGCCTTATGACTTTGCATGTGTCCAAAGGGCTGGAATTTAACACCGTCTTTTTAACAGGAATGGAGGAAGGGCTTTTCCCTCTTAATGGAGATGAAGAGGAAACAGAGGAGGAGAGAAGGCTCGCTTATGTGGGCATGACCCGTGCCAAACAAAACTTATTTCTTTCTTATGCCATTAAAAGAACAAAATACGGCAAAACCCAACACAACCAGCCCAGCTCTTTTTTGGAGGAGATACCGGAGCCTTTTATGGTGTTCACCTCCTTTGTCAAAGCCCAACAAACCAAAAGAAAAAACAAATATAAAAAATACTCCTCTTTTTGGCATGGCAATGGAAGAGAGCCAAATCAAAAATCCAGGTCCCCGTATTCACAAAGTCATGCAGGGTATGGTGGTGCGTTTTCAGAAGAGTATGCCCCCATGATGGAAAAAAGCCCTTCCTCAGGGGTTTTTCGGGTGGGACGCATGGTGCACCATCCTCATTTTGGATCCGGCAAAATTCAGAAAATAGAGGGATCAGGGGAGGATTTGAGGGTCAGTGTCATGTTTAAAAATCAAAAAGTAAAAAAATTTATTGCCAAATACGCACATTTGTCCTTATGAAATTTTTATTTTCACCTGTCCAAAAGCCTTATGCTGTGTCTTCAGAGGACTGGCTGAACTGGAGATGGCAGATTCGCCACTCCCTCAAAACAAAAGCGGATTTTACGGATTATTTTCAGCTGGACAAAGACAGACAAAAAGCTTTTCAGTCACAAAACCGTTTTGCCGTTCAAAGCACCCCCTATTATGCGGAGCTGGCCCGTGCTCATCCTCTTTTGCAAAAAGTGATTTTGCCGGAAGAGATGGAAAATCAAAAAGGCCGTCAGGCCTTAAAAGATCCTCTGGGGGAGGAAAACCACAGCCCTGTCAAACATATTATCCACCGCTACCCCGACAGAGTGGTGTTTTTGATAACAGACATGTGCCCCATTTACTGCCGTTACTGCACCAGAAAAAGATTCACAGCCCAGGAAAAAAAAATCATCCCCACAAAAGAGTATCAAAAAGCCCTGCATTACATAAAAACCCATCCTGGTCTGAGAGAGATAATTATTTCGGGTGGGGATCCCCTGACTTTGACAGATATTTTGCTGGAAAAAGTGTTAAAGGATCTGAGAGCCATGGACCACATTGAAATTATACGAATAGGCTCGCGGATGCCGGCTGTTTGCCCCATGCGTTTTTCCCCCTCTTTTATGAAAATGATCAGAAAATATCATCCGGTTTTTATTATGAGCCATTTTAATCATCCGGCAGAGATAACAAAAGAATCGGCCTGTGCCCTGACAGCCCTGGCTGATCATGGCATTCCTGTATATAATCAGATGGTGTTGATTAGGGGTTTGAACAATCACCCGGCGGTGGTGCAGGCTCTTTCCCGCCGGCTTTTATTTTTAAGAGCCAGGCCTTATTACATGTTTCAATGTGATCCCTCTCTTGGCACAGATCATTTGCGAACCTCCATTAAAAATTCCCGCTGGATTCAAAAAAGTTTGTGGGGGGTGCTTTCAGGCCTGGCCACCCCACGACTCAGTGTGGATCTGCCGGGAGGAGGAGGCAAGGTGGACTTAAGCCCTGAGAGCCAGATCGGCACTGAGGAACAAGCCACCCTCTTCAAGGGCTGGGATGGCATGACATCGGTTTACAGGGAACCGGCACAAAGCCAAAGCCCCTCTGAAGAGGATATGAAAGAATATTTAAGGGAATGGGCCCTTTTGTCCCGGCAGAGTTACGGACGCCATTCAGCCCCCTGAGGTTCCATTGTCTCCAGATTCTCCTCCGGTGCATAGGACTCCTCCGGTTCTGAAAGGGAGGCCATGTCGTCCACTGGTTCCGGATCTTCGGGCAATAAAGGCTGTTTTTCGGTGTCCAACATTTTGTCTGTCAACTCCTGATAGGGGTCTTCCTTGCCTGTCCACTTTCGGATGAAGTCCATTCTCTCCTTCAGCTTGTCGCTCAAAATGTTTTTATGCTCTTTTGCCGATCGGACAATATGAGGGGTGATAAAAACAACAAGGTTGGTCTTTTTTCTTTTCATATTGGAGTTTTTAAACAGCCAGCCAATGAGGGGCAGATCGCCCAAAACAGGCACCTTGGATTCAGTTTTTTCATTGGATTCTCTCACCAGACCACCCAGCACGGCCGTCTCCTGATCCTTTAAAGTGATAAAAGTTTTGATATTTCTTTTTTTGACGGCCAGATTGGTTTTTCTGATCTCTTCCGGCACATTGGTCGATTGCACCACATCGTCAATTTTTTGTTCAATCTCCAGACGAATGGAATTCACATCCGGGTTGATATGAGGGGTGATGATTAAAGCGGTTTCCACATTCGTTTCACTAATGTTCAGGCCGGTGAAAGCAGGATTATTGATCGATGTGGTGGTGGAGGACGCCTGTGGTATTTTTTCCACAATGGAAACAGTGGCCTGTTGATGATCCAAAGCCATGACCTGAGGTGTGGAGAGAATATTGGCCCCCACATTGGTTTGCAAAAATTTGACAAAAGAGGACAAAGTGGGCACCTCCACTTTTTCCGGCAACCCCGGAAGTCTGTTCATACTCAAAAGGTTTTTAATGTTCGATCGTTCACTTTGGGCCTGGGCAAGAGACTTGCCAAAAAACAAAGACATGGGAAAAAACAGGGTGGCCCCACCGATGGAGGTTATGTCCGTAAAACCTTTCAAGCCATAGCCCATGCGCGAAAGCCCCCCCCCTTCCTTTGGAAAAAAGTAGTTGGCCATCTGCCAGTCGTTTTCTCTGTCTGTGCTCATTTCCATGATAATGGATTTGACAAAAACCTGATTGCGGGAGATGTCCACTTTTTCCAAAATCTCCAGAATATTGTCGTAATTGCTTTTGTTGGCCACAATCAAAAGGCTGTTGGTGTTTTTTTCGGCAATAATCCTTATGTCCTCAAAGTCCAGTGCTGTGCCCACACCCCTGGGATTTACTCCCCTGCCATAAGGGCTTATATTTTTGTGAACCATCACAGGGGCTTTGCCTTTTTTGGAGGATTTGCCTCCCCCACCACCCCCCCGGCCCATAAGCTCGTTTAAGGTGTCGGCCAGCTCCTCCGCTTTGCCATGCTTCACTTTGTATACATATATTCCTCCAAATTGCCCGCTTTTCATGGGCTGATCCAGCCGTCCTATCACCTCTTTAACCTGTTCCACCCCGGCTTTATTCCCCATGACAATAATGGAATTGGTTCTTTCATCATGGGAGAGGGCGGAAATATCCACTGCCTGTCCCTTTTGGGATCCGGTTTTGTTTTTGCCGGCCCTGTAACGGCTGTAAGAACGGGACTTGGGGAGCAGTAATTTGTTGATAATATCCACTAAAGCCTTGGCCTGAGCGTATTTAATGGGCAGGACCTCAAAAATGGAATCCTGACTGGGGATATCCAGGCTTTTGATAATTTGCCGGACCTTGTTCACATTGGAACCATAGTCGGAAATAATCACTGTATTGGAGGGGGGATAAAAAATAAGGGATTTGACAGCTTTGTCATCGATAAAAGGTTTCATTTTTCGTTCCAGCGATTCGGCATCAATGTGTTTCAGCTTGATAATGTTGGTCAGAAACTGATCGGTCTGAAGTTTTTTATCCCCTTTATAAACTTTTACATTGCTTCTTAAAGCCACATCTTTTTGCACCACCTTTAAAAAAGGGCCACTTCTCAGCACAGTCAGGCCATGCAGGGCCAAAACTGAAAGAAAAGCCTGATAATATTCTGCCACGGTGATGGGTTCGTAAGAGATCATGTTGATTTTTTGCTTTCCTCCCAGAGCTGGATCCATGATGAGGTTAATACCCATGTCCACACTCATGGTCTTTATGACATCCTGCAGGGAGGCATTGGAAAACTCAAACCTTTTGACTGTGTAGGGGTAGTTTTCAGGCGTGATGTCTTCTGGCCGGGCCTGAGATATATCCACCCCTGTTTTTTTGCCAATAAACCGGCGGGTTTGAGATCCTTGAGCAGGGGTGGATTCCTGACCCTGAACATTCCAGGGAACATTCCAGGTGAAAACCAAAACAAACAAAAAAAGCAATCGCATAACTCTCAACCTCCTGTTCAATAAAACCGGCTGACGGGCGGACTCTCTATGGATACATCTTCCTTTATGGACCAAGAAAAGGGAAATTCTTTTCCTTTTCTTTTGACTGTGGCCGTTATTTTGGACTGATTTTTCAGCTTGTGAAACAGCTCAACAGCCTGAATCTGGGAGGGAGGCAGTTCCCCTGCCACAGAAGTCACAATATCCGACTTTTTGAGACCAAAATGGTCGTATACACTGCCCTGCTTTATGTATTCAAAACGCCAGCCCGCCAATTTGCCATTTTCCCAATGAGGCACCACTTTGGCCTCCTGCAAAATATCCGGCAAAGAGCGCAGACGTTTGTTCACATCTGAGCGATTCAGCTCAAACTGAAAGTCCCCAACAGTCCTGATATAGGACTCCGCCTTCCGGCCCTTCCCCTTTTCTGCCGGCGAAGGGATATGAGAGCTGATGGAGGGGACAGCAGGCAGTTCCATATATTCCTCCGCATTGGCACTGAGGTTGATAAAATACACCCTTTTCTCCTCAATCCGTGTAATGTTGGCCATGTCCCCCACTTTGTCCCCCACCCGGTAGGCCCCTGATTTATTTTGGCTTTTTATGGTGATGCTGGCAAGAGAATAAGCTGGATCCTGATAAATAACCAGACCATTGAGCTGGAGGGGCAGACGGGACAAAACAGGGATTTTATTCTGTGGTGCATGGACCACTTTGGCGGAAAGAGAGGGGGGAATGTCCCCATTGTGAAAAATATTGAAGTCCCACACAGGCATGTATTTGGCCACAGAGCTGTTTTTTTGCCCATGAGAATTCGCCGGGGCGTAAAAAAGCTGAGGAGAGGAGGACAAAAAAAGCGGACGAAGGCTGATGAGAGCCAGATCAGCCACGCAATAGGCGGAAACAAGCACAAAAAGACCATATTTCCTTTTGGTCAGGAAATGAAAAATCCCCTTGCCCCATCTTTTGCCCCATCCTGTGCCCCAACGCAGGAAAGCACCTGAAATTTTGTGTTTCATATCGGGAATCAGACTAACATCAGGTCAGGGCCGTGGCAAATGCCAATGGATCTATCCGGACCTGATTCTCTCTCATGATATTGGTTGGAGCAGTGAGAAAACAGCAAAAAACGGGACTTTTGGCCTGTGTTTTTCCCAAAAAAGCCCCCTGCAGTGTGAAATTGTTTCACAGGGATATAAAAAATACCCTCCGGGACAAATAAAATGGATTTTTTGTTGCTTTTTTATAAATAAGCTTTTATTGTGGTTTTTATTATGAAAAAAGCCACTTTAAAAATCAGACCGGGCACAATAAAACCGGGCAAAGCAAAGCCGGGCAAAGCTGTTTCCACGGCCGTCCTGTTTCCTGATTTGTCCGTCCGATCAACAGAGATGTTTGTCCACTGTGCCCGTATCCCGGATGTCATGGTGCAGATTGTCAAAATCAGGGAGATATGCAGAAGGTATAAAATTCCCATTCCGACTTATTTGTTTGGTTTGCCACAAAAAAGCAGGAGTTTTGATTCCTCTTTTCAACACCTGAGTTTAATGTCTTTCGCGGTCAGCCTGGGGTTGTATCATCGTCTTATCCGGCTGAAGGGGGCCCCGGAGTTTCTCATAGGCCGATCACCTGCTCTTTTGGTGTCTGCAAAAGTCAAAAACCATGAAAAAAGCCTGATCCGGCTGATTTGTGAGCAGAAAACAGAACCAGAATCCATCCGGGTATATCAAAGAAAGTCCCCCCTTAAGGTGGGATCTTCCCATAAAAGCCGTGACCAATGGGAAAAAGAGGCCGCATTGCGGTCCGGCCCACGCTTTTCCCTGCTGTATTTTTCAAAAACATTGGGAAGGGAAACCCTGTCCAACATTGTTCAGGAGCAAAAAATAAAGCACTGTGTCTCCCTCAGTTGCCACACCGTTCGCCAGAGAAAGATCAAAAAGCCACCATGTTCAGTGGAAAATTGGGCGGATACAGACCAGCATCTTGAGTGGTTTCGTCCTCTTTTGAAAAAAGCCCCGGCAGGCAAAGGCAAAGTGCCCTCCCCGACCCTGAACCTCACTTTTATTTAAAAAATTAAGTACTTTTTTTTATTGTAGTGCAAAAAATGACACTTATACCGATCTTGTTTGAAAATGCATGTTTCAAATTTCCCAGACAGAAGGGAAAAACCTCACAAGCGACACCCTTTTCAAAAGGCAGACCCTGCCCCGTGCCAGTTTGGTTTAACAGCATTTTACACCAAAACAACCAGAGGCTCCGGGTGGGTTAAAAAACACCAGGAATAAAGTTTTCAAACATAAGTGGAATACAGGTGGTTGGAGCCTTGCCCTGACAGGCAGAGGGCAATATTTCGAGTCCGCTTATCCATACCCAATTTCCCGTCTTTGAGGCTGGTATAGCTCTCAAAAACAGAAAATCAGTGAAGAAACTTGCCAGAAAACTTGAATTATAGGTTGTATTTTGTAAAATACAGCCTATAATTCAAAACATGGGTTGATCTTGCCTCGTGTGCAAAGTCAGGCACATTGCCAAACAGACCTGCCCGGAGCAGAAAAACAGCTCTTGACCAGGAACTCACTTTTTTAGTGTGGTCCACTGATTCCAAGGCAAGCTATAGACAATCTTAAAAATCAAATTTCTTTTGTTCAAATAAATCAGGATCGTTTTTGCTCAAAGCAGAATAAAGGCTTTTTTTAAACTGATTTTCATCTTCATTGTTGTAAAAAGGCACTCCTGTCAGCCTGTATTTTTGAGACCTCGCTGGTGTTGTAAATTCCAATGTCCGACCTTTAAACTTCTCTCTTATCTCTATCAAAAAATCCTCTTTCCATTTGTCGTGTTCTTTTAAATGTTTCCCCTTTGGCTCAATGAACATTTGATAAGTGAGCATTTTCTCTGTTTTTTGTCTGAGAAACAAGACAAAATCCGGCTCAAAACCACGTCCGTCCTTAAAATTGTGTATTGTGAAATGCTTTTCGTTTCGGATAAGATATATCTCATCATATTTTTTCTTTAATTTTTCCATTTGACTGTCAAGCATTCGAACAAAGTCACGCTCTTCAGAAGTCCCGTAAAAGGCTTTAAAAACATACCAATTCCTTTCGGACACAAGCTCCTCATTGCCGTTTGCCTTGGCACCAGACACTTTGATTTCCTTATCAATGAAAATGTTACTGATAAGATTCCGTTCAAACTCTTCCGTTCCCTTATATTCCGTGATATTTTCCCTCATCTTGTTTTTAATTTCCTCCAACAACCCCGAAACACCCTCTAAAAAATCCTTCTTTGAGGGTTTGCTCCCCTGGAATGTAATGGCCCGGCTTCCAAGATAACTTTCTCCTTCAATAAATTCCCTGATGGATTGAATATGAGGAAAGTATTGTTTCAGGGATCGGAAAGTAAAAAAATCATTCTCTGAAACAGCGTTTTGGACAATATGAAAGGGCAGATCACTTAGCTTAATCTCCCATCTTTTTCCTTCGGGGATCCCTTTCATCAGTTTGTCCTTTTCTGAGCCGTTTGTTTTCAGGATTCGCAATACAATGCTTTTGCCAGTGGCTGTTGTGTGTTGATGGTTTTTTGAAGATACTCCCATATCAAACAACGACAAATTATTTTCATACCGGTTTTCTACTCGCTTGTTTATGTAAATCAGCCCTTTTTTATAAAAATCCGTCTTTTTAAAACTTTCTTTCAATTTCAGCTGTTTTGGCATTTGTTTTTCTTCCATTATGCCAGTCTCTATCAGAGCCTCTGTGATTTCTGATATATATGTGTTGTCATTTATACTGTGATAATGAAGCCCCTCCAAGATCCGTAGTGCATGCCCCAAGTCATGGTCAAACTTCCTTTTGTAAGGGCTACTTTCCACTGAAATAGAGCTTTTTGGTGAGGGGCCTCCTGCTGAGGTCAAAACAAAGGGGAAATAACGGGCACCGCGCCCAATCAGTTGAGCCTCTTTCATTGTGGTTTTTCCGATCTTTCCTCTGCCGGAATCTCTTGTCTCATAACAGCGAACAATATCAAAGAGGTTCAGAACATCCCAGCCCTCGTTCAATTTTTCCACGGCGAAAACGGCTCTTATGAGATTGTCCTCATCTTCCAATGTGTTCAGGAGGATTTGATTTCTATCTTTTTCTGAATCCTCATTCACGGAAAGGCATCTATCAGGCTGAAATTCTTCTTTCAATCTTTCAACAAGTCCGGAATCGGAAATTTTACGCTCTTTGAAAAAAGCAAAAGCCTTTTGGACAATAGAGGATTTGCTTCGTATTCTTGCTATATCCTTTTGAGTCAAATTCTCAATCATGTCATGAAAAGCTTGCTTGTTTTCCTTGCTTTGCCGGATGAATTTCTGAGCTTTAAATAAAATGACAGGTTTCAGCCGGATGCGGTATTTTGTGGCGACCTCCTGCTTGTATTGGCTGAGAATAAGAGCCTGAAGAATACGGTCCTTTTGCTCAAAATCTGCTTGAACGATACAAACATCTTTGGACCAGCCCTCAGAGCGGAATTTTTTAAGATCATATCTGTAAAGAACTTTATTCCTGTATTTCCCGGAAATGTTTTTGTGTGCGTAATCCAAAGTGGCAGTAAATTCCAACAATAAATTGTCCCTGTTTTGATTAAAAATCCTCTCCACAGTGTTTTCCCAAGTTGGTTTTTCTGCAAAAACAAACTCTTTTTGCTGTTTTGTTTTCGCACTTATATGATGAGCTTCATCCGAAAGCAAAACAATTTTTTTGTCCTCAAAGTCCTGATAAGTGAGGGCATTCTCTTTGACTGTGCTCAAATCAGAATGAAGTTTCTGAATAGTCGTAAAACAGATATTTATATCATTTTCATTTGTGTCTTCAAAATTTTCAACCGAGGCAATGGAGACTCTTTTTGCACCAAAAGCGATATTTGGGCTGAACAGGTATTTTGAAGATCCAGGATCCAAAAAATTGCTTTTTGTCTTCTCTATGATATTGGTTGAATTGACGAAAAACAGAAAATTCCTATACCCTTTTTTGTAGAGATAGAGCATCAATCCAGCCATGATCAGGGTTTTGCCGGAACCGGTCGCCATGTTAAAAGCCAAGTGAAGAGGAGCTGTTTTGCCGGGGAAATCTTTTTCAAAACAATACAAAAACCGGGCAAAAGCCTCTTCTTGATAAGGCCGGAGCTTGAATCTCAAGTTGTCTTTCAAAAAAGAAGGGAGAGCTTTTGACAGTACTCCATGCTGTAAAAGGGTGTCCAAATCTCCATATAAAAATTTTTCAATCATGCCTGACCTTCCTCATGGTCTGTTCTCCACGTTTTATAAATGTATTATTTGTCTGTGCTGAAAAACAGCTTGTTTAAGCACTTGTCCTCTTTGTTGACTTTAAAGTCCTTGTCGTCAATCTCTGACAGATGGACATAGAGCTGGTTTTTATTCAATAGCTCCGCCAACAGTCTTTTTTGTCTCTCAAACCCGGTTTTTCCGTCCTTGATAGCTGTTGCCAAAGGTTTTTCTATATACTCCTGATTTTTCCATTCTTCTGGTTTCTCTTGACTTGCAATTGATTTTTGGCTGGCATTGATTTTGCTGGAAGGATTTGTTTTGGAATCACTAACTTTCTCTTTGCTTTGATTCAAGGTAGTGCTTTCCTCTCCAATTTTTATAAAATCCTCCAAAGCGTCTTCCGGGACTTCAGGATTCACATACCAGTTGAGAAAAGAGTTTTTGGAAATATCTTTCCAAAGGGAAATCAACTCTTTTGAAGATTTTGCCTCTTGGATTTTATCCATATAGGCTTCATTGTATTTCATCAATTCGCAAGAAAGAAAATCTTCTCTGGGATTTTGTTTTATCACATGGTAAACCCTTGGAACCGTAACTTTATTTATATAATCCATTTGCTCACAGAGGATAAATTTCCTATCCCCTTTATCCTCTTGATTTAGCCACAAGACGGCTTCTGCTGTTGTACCAGAACCAGAAAAGAAATCTAAAACAATATCTTGACCTCCTTTTGCAGTAAATATCTCTAAAATATCTTTTACAGCATAGATAGATTTTGGAAAGCTAAAAACTTTTTTACCTTTGAATATTTTTTTTATCCATTTTGTTCCGTGAGCAGATGCATCATATCTACTGTCAGTCCATACACTTTTTGGCCGTATCCCTTGTTTGATTTTATCAATAAGCTTTACTTTAAAATTTCCGTTCTTTTTTCTATCGATTTTAATTTCTCCTTTCTCTAAATGAATCATAAAAGAATTGGGAGTTTTTCTCCAAACTCGCCTGTTTCCTGAACTGTCTAAAGGCAGTATTTTTATATAATCTTTTTTTTTATCCAAAGTGACATCTTTGGTTGCCGGGTTATAATAAATTGGATAGAAAGAATTTGGACGCTCATCAGGAGTAGAATACCCCCCGGTTCTTAAAAAATCTCTCCACTTAAACAGATTATTTTCGTTTCCTTCTGAATATTGTCTTTTTTGTTTTTCTGTTAATTTCAGAAAATTTATCTTTGGCAAATTTTTAGTCTTTGAGTAAAAGTGTACATATTCATGACTTGTTGCTAAATAAGTATCTGTAGTTCTTCCGCTTGGTTTTGTCTGTATTATCAGAGTCCCAATATGATTTTCTTTTCCAAACACTTCATCACATATAATTTTTAGGTAGGCTTGCTCTTCATCATCAATAGAGAGAGCAATTACACCATCTTTTTTTAATAAAAGTTTTGCTGTTTCCAATCGATTTTTCATAAAGGTCAGCCAGCTGGAATGATTGAAACTATTATTGTATAAAAATGTGTTGGCATCTCCTTTTGTATTAAAAGGCGGATCAATGTAAATCAGTTTCACTTTTCCTCGAAATTGCTGTTTCAAGGTATGAAGAGCTAACAGGTTGTTTCCTTTGATGATAAGATTTTCCCGAATGGTTCCGCTCTTGTCTCTTTTGATTTCTGACACTTGCTCCGCACCTTTGGCTGTGTGTCTTTTCCAGTTTGTAAGGACTTTCGGGTCAAACAAACGGTTGATTTCATCATGTGCTAAAAGTTCATTGAAAAAAATCTCTTTTCTTGTCTCCTCCTCCTTGGTTTGCCCTCCCTCCAAAACACAGTCCTTATAGGGCCAGACAAGGGAAACCTCACTCCGTTCTTTCAGGAATTTTCCATCAATGTTCAGGCCGATTTTATTTCGAAATCGGGTATAGGAATTGCCTAAAAAATTCTTATTGGATATATATTTAATCAAAGTATTGATATTAAAAACCATAACTCCGGCAATTTTATCAAAAAATTTTGCCTTGACCTCCGGATCAGAAAGCAAAAGCCGGACCAGCTGATGATCGGTTTGCCAAGCTTTGTCAATAACTGTCCTCTTGATGAGCCTCCCGTTTTGGTCTGTAAAACGGGAATCTGTCTCAAGCAGTTTTACCAACTTTTTGTCAAAATTTTTGTTCATAATCACTGCTCTCTTTTTACCTCAAATAAAGCACCACCACCTGCTCCCTGTTTTTTGTCCTGAAACCAAAAATCCCGCCAAGAAGCCTTTCACTGGCGGGCGACAACCCGGTCCATCGCCTCTTTTTCCTGACTCTGACCACAGCCCTCACCAAGAGGCCCCACTGGACGGAAGGAGCTGTTTTCGCTCGGTTCTCCATTTGTCTTCCAGCCACTTTATGCCAAAAAAAGAGACAAATCAAATTCCAAAGGCCTATTGTTCCTTTTTTGAGTCGCTTTGTCCAAAAAAATGAGAAAATTGTCCCTCCGCGAGGACTTTTTTCAAAGCCTTCGCAAAGGAGTTGTAAAGTTTTACCCGTGCATGGGCGGTAATTAAAGATAATTGGGAGGCCTGGTTTTGACGCGTTGTGCCTATATGAGGACAGCAGAAGGCCAATCATCTGCTGTTCCTTTTTTGTCTGTGTGTTGTGCCTATGTGAGGGTGGTGGTGGAAAGCACGCATGCCAGTATCGAAAAAACATGGTTGACAAATGGATACAAACAACCCAAACTCTCGCCCAAAACCACCAAGGAGGAACAAATGACGATAGAACCAAAACAAAACACAAAGCCGGACCGCCAAACACACACTCCCCGCTCCAAAACCCACCACGATACCATATTCAAACGATTCTTTTCCATCCCCGCTTTTGCCAAAGAGCTGGTTCGTCTTATGTTCTCCAAAACAATCCTGAAGATTTTTGATCTGTCCAAACTCCGGGTGGAAAAAGACACATGGGCCAACAAACTGGCTGATTTGGTCCTTTCCCTGCCTTTCAAAAACCACCCCGACAAAAGACTGACACTCTTTATCCTGCTGGAGCATAAGTCCACCTACGATCCTTTTGTTTGGAGTCAGTTGCTTTTCTATCAGACAGGCCTTCACGATCAAATGAGCAAGATGGGCCAGCCCATGCCCATTGTGCCGGGGGTGTTTTATCACGGAAAACAGCCCTGGAAGTGGCCTCTGAGCTTTCAAGAGGGAATTTGGGGGAATATTTTAAAAAAATTTGGAAGTTTGGCCCATTTTATGATAAACTATCAAATAAAGCTTTTGAGCACGCATGATCCTGAAGTGAAAAGGGCCATGAAGGATAAGAGTCTCAAAAGCCATGCGGTGTTGAACTTAATGGGTAAGATATGGGAGTTGAAGGATTCGCCAGAGGAGCTGAAAAAGGCCGTGGCTTTGTTTGGGGAGCTGTCAGGTGAGAAAGAGGATTTTATATTGTATGTGCTGGATTACTTGGAATCGATGGAGGTGGTAACAACCGACAGCTGGCAGGATTTGGAGAGAGAATTGGTATTGGAAGGAACCTTTAAAAAAGGAGGATTTATGGACATCCGGGAAGAGATCAGACAAAAAGGTCTTATGGAAGGCCGTCAGGAAGGCTGGCAAAAAGGACAGCAGGAAGGCTGGCAAAAAGGACAGCAGGAAGGCTGGCAAAAAGGACAGCAGGAAGGCTGGCAAAAAGGCCGTATGGAAGGAAAACAAGAGGTCATTTTAAATATGCTGAAAAATCAGATAGAAACACCTCTTATCTGCAAGGTGACTGGCCTTTCTGAAGAAGAGATTAAAAAGCTGAAAAACGGCTCTTGACAAGGATCCCACTTTCTTAGCTCCAGCTTAGGCTGTGTTTACGGTGGATATAAGGGGTTATTGCCTTGACAAGCGGTTTTTACAGTGGGATATAGCTCAGCTGGTTAGAGCGTTGCCTTGACATGGCAGAGGTCACCGATTCGAGTCCACTTACCCCACAACCATTTCTGCCTGATTTTGAAATAATCCTATAGCATTTGTATTGTTAATCCATTTTTGAGACGTTAAAACAAAGACGTTGCTCCCGGACTCATTCTTAAAGGTGTCGAATTCGATACGGTTAAAATTAGGGTTGTTGATTATCTCCCAGAGACCCAGAAATTCCACCGCTGAACGGGTTTTCATCCAGTTTTGGACAACAAATCTTGGATCATCGAAGTTTTTATACCGTGCTATATCTGTAAGGGATATAAAGTCCTCTTTATTTACAGCAAAGAATTGGATATGTATATTTTTGACAATCAGGGACTTTTTCATAATTTTTACTCCCTCAGTCAAAATCAATGCCTGAAACTGCAAATCCTGCCAAGGGGCCTTCCAATGGCGAGCGGCAACCCGATCCGCCATCTCCTTCCAAATCGCCCATGCCCATTATACCATTTCCATACAGAACATCAAGATCATTATATCGAGGGCTTGGGGCTTGGTTTTGACGCATTGTGCCTATATGAGGGTGATGGTGGAAAGCACGCAGGCCAGTATCGAAAAAACATGGTTGACAAATGGATACAAACAACCCAAACTTTCACCCAAAACCACTAAAATATGGAAGTGGTAACAACCGACAGCTGGCAGGATTTGGAGAGAGAATTGGTATTGGAAGGAACCTTTAAAAAAACTGCTTTTACAGTAGGATATAGCTCAGTTTGATTAGAGCCTTGACAAGCTGTTTTTACAGTGGGATATAGCTCAGCTGGTTAGAGCGTTGCCTTGACATGGCAGAGGTCAACGGTTCGAGTCCGTTTATCCCAACCAGCGAACTATCCCAACCAGCAAAATAACAAGGAGGAAAAATACTATGGCTGAAATAAAAATATACTCCAAAACCACCTGCCCGGCCTGTGTCATGGCCAAAAATATCTTTGAGCAAAAAGGGGTGGAATACGAGGAGATCCTGATGGACGACAAACCAGAGGAGCTGAAAGAGCTGATAGCCAAAACCGGCATGAAAACTGTGCCTCAGATTTTTATCAACAGGGAACTCATAGGAGGGTGCTCCGACCTCATGCACCTGGAACAACAAAACAAACTGGACCCGCTGTTGAAAGCCTGAAAACCACCATGACAAACCGCCTGACAAAAGTAAAAATGGGCCTCTTGGGAGGAGGGCAACTGGCCCGGATGATGGCCCTCAAATGCCATGAAATGGGCATAAAACCATATGTGTTAAGTGCCCAGGCCACCGATCCGGCCGCACAAATCACCCCTTACTTTGTCAAAGGAAAACTTTTCTCCCAAAGAGATTTAAACCGTTTTTTGAAACAAGTGGACCTGGCTGTTTTTGAAAACGAATTTCTGGACCCTTCCCTGCTCCACTCCGCCTCCCTCAACACCAATACCCCCATCCACCCCACACCCAAAGTCATGCACCTTCTGCAGGATCGCCTCACTCAAAAAAAGTTACTGATAAAATATAAAATACCCACCGCCCCCTTTGTGGAAACACATGCCAAAACACAAAGCTCTGCCCTCTTCAAGCTTTTTCCCAAAGGCTTTGTGCTGAAAAAAAGACATGCCGGCTATGATGGCCAGGGCACCCTCATTATAAACAACTCAAAACCACCCCATCAGGAAAAAATAAAACTTTTTATCAAAAAAAACTCCCCACTGATTGCCGAACCCTTCGTCCCATTCAAAAAAGAAATGGCCCTCATCCTCGTCCGAAACAGAAAAAACCAAATCGTGGAACTGCCCCTGGTGGAGACCTTTCAGGAACAAGCCTGTTGCCGGTGGGTCAAAGGCCCCACACGCCATGCCAAAAAAGAGGCTCTTATCAAAAAACTTAAAAATATGATCCAGAACATTCAATATGAAGGGGCCATCGCCTTTGAGCTGTTTGAAACCCAAAAAGGGGCTTTATGGGTGAATGAAACCGCCCCCAGGGTGCATAACTCCGGCCACTATTCTCTTGACGCACTGAGCGAAGATCAGTTCTCCCTCCACATAAAAGCCGTTTTGAATATGGACCTCAAGCCTCCCGTTTTGCGGGCAGGAGGCTTTGCCATGCTCAATCTGCTGGGAGAAAAAAAAATGCCTCACAGCCGATGGCTCATCCCCGCCGGGACACGCCTTCACTGGTATGGCAAACAGGAAAGCCGGCCCGGACGCAAAATGGGACATATAAACAATATGGACCGCACCCCACAAAAAGCCCTCTCCACCCTTTTGAATTTTATGCCCAAAGAGGATAATAATATGCCCAAAGAGGATAAAAACCACAAACCATGAGAAAGAGCTGAGATATAAAAAAGCCACAAACCACAAGACAAAAGCTGAAATATGAAAAAAAAAACCAGCAGAAAAAAAACCACCCCAAAGCAGGGCAAAAAAGAGCCTTTGGTGTCCCTTATCATGGGAAGCCAGTCCGACTGGCCCGTCATGCAAAAAGCCGTGCCCGTCCTGAAAAAAGCCCATGTCCCTTATGAAGTGCAAATTGTATCTGCACACCGAACACCCCGGAAAATGCAAAGTTATGCCCTCAAATGCTATAAAAGAGGAATCAAAGTCATTATCGCCGGGGCCGGAGGCTCCGCCCACCTCCCCGGCATGGTGGCCTCTCTCACCCCTCTCCCTGTTATTGGCGTGCCCGTCATGACCAAAACCCTCAAAGGGCTGGATTCCCTGCTCTCCATCGCACAAATGCCCAAAGGTGTGCCCGTGGCCACAATGGCTGTGGATAACGCCCATAATGCCAGCCTGATGGCCCTCCGCATATTGGCCCTGTCCGATCCCTCCCTGACCCCCCCAACCGGAGACAAATAAAAGCCCATCTCACCCACACACAAATATTTGGTATACCATGCTTGAAAAGACTTGATTTTCCTGCTATGCCCTTTTTTAAACCAAACTGGCACGGGGCAGGTTCTGCCTCCCCCACAGGGTCAGGAACAGGTACCACCTTGTTTTTACATCATCAGGTCCCGACATGAGCTGTTCAAAAATAGTGCCTCTTTTATTGTTGTCTTTGCCCTTTGGGGGACAGGCCCAAAAAGCCCCCATCAAGTTCCCCCCTCTTTCCATGGTGTGGCACTCCCCCTCCCGTGTCCCCACAGTGTTGCCCCTCACCTCCTCCCCTCTCTCTTTCCATAAAGACATGCATGACTCCATTCTCTCTCCAACAGAAATCCATGATGTTTTAAAAACCAAAAAATTAAAGGAAACCCATACAGAGAGAACAGCCCACTTTCATCATTGGTATTTCACAGGTCTGCCCCTGATTGTTTTTGTGAATAAGAAAAAGGCCGGAGAGTTAAGCATAATATCAAAAGACATGCTGGATGAAGTGTTTTTTTTATTTGAACCGGGACAGGCCATGACAGCCAAAAAACTGACAGCTCTCATTAAAAAATACAATTATACGGAGGCAGAAAAGTGGAACCTGTTTTTAGCCGCTTTGTATAAAAACATTTCAGACAAAGAGCTTTTAAAGTTGCTGAAAAGATGGAATGGAGGGAAAAACAAAATTGTGTACTTTAAGGACTATAAGTCTTATTTCAATGATTTTGTTCACAACAACCCCTTTCACAGTCAAAGTGATGAAAAGCAAAAAAGTATGTCCTTTTTAAAGCAAAACAACCAGCCCCTGACTTCCCTTCTGCACGAGACCCTTAAAGCCAACCGCCTCCGCCTCTTCCATGAAATAAGCCAACACCCCGAAACCAACATAAACAGCCTGGATCATCTGTCTCAAACGGCTCTGCACAAGGCAGTCATGGAAAGCCACACCAAAACAGGAACTTATCTTTCCCTTTTACTCAAGCACCCTCAAATAAAATTGAATGTTCCGGATTTTCAGGGTTGGACTCCCCTCTTTTATGCTGTGGCCCACAGTGACAATAGCTTTTTTCCCACTGTCAAAACCCTTCTCAGTCAAAAACCAAAAATAAAAGTGGATATTATGGATCACTACAGAAGGACACTGCCCCTGCTGGCTGTGGAACTCCATAAGCCGGAGCTGGCTCATTTTTTACATGCCAATGGTGCACCCACGCCAAAATATGTCAGTCTGCAAAACTCTTATATGGACGCAAATTACAATGCCATTAAACTGGAATATCAGGCAGGCATTCATCTGAACAAATTGACCGAGCCTCTGAACTGGGTCATAAACCGGCCTTCGTTTGCTGAATTTCAAAACCTGGATCTGAGTAAAACATCCCTTTCCTCATCACAAATATGGATGAACTTTAAATATTATTTTGGACTTCAGACCGTTTTATATTTACTGAGTCATGAGGAGCGGGAGCGACACAATTATATCATGTCCTTACTGCTGGATGACAGCCACAAAAACAACTGGATAGTGCAAGCTATCAGAGCCATTTACAGAGGAGACACTCAACAACTGCAAAAAAGTTTTTCAAAACAAAAAATTTCCTCCCTGGAAGAACCTCTGTTTTACACTCAATACGATTCTTTTGAGCCTTATAACAAAAAGGCCCTGTTGCATTTCAATCTCCTGAGGAGAGCTCAGGTGATTTTGTCATTCCCCTCTCAAGAAAATATATCTTTTTCTGTGTCTGTAGGCTCTTTTTTGGATGAAGCCATAAGGGCCAACCAGTTGGAGTCTGTCTCTTTCTTTTTGGCCAAAGGCCTGGACCCCACCCACAGCAGACAAAACATAGTTCTCACAAACAGTCTCACCACAGCCATTTTAATGGGGGATCTGTTTCTGCCCGACCCGGAAAACCATGAGGAACATTTAAAAATTGTGGATTTGATTATGAACCACCCCTCCGTTACAGCTGATTTTCTGAGAGGGGAAACCCTGCTTGGGCTGACTTATCCGGAACTGGCCACTCTTCGGGGGCATTTGCCGGCTCTCAAAGCCATGTATCAAAAAGGTGTTCCCATGTTTCACCGGACTTTATGGGATACATTTATACTCATTCCGGATATTGCCTTTCGGTTTGGATTTTTCAGAACCAAAGAGTTCACAGTCCAGCAGGCACTCCTGCAAAACCCCAAAGCAGAGGACTTGAAAGAGGAACTGGCCTCCTGCCAGAGAGCTTTCCACTAAACAATCTCTTTTTTGGCTGAACGCCAAAACTGAACGGTGTGGGCCGGATCCACTTTCAGCTCTATAATGGCAGGAGAGCGAAAAGACAACTTATCCGGCCACCGGGTCAAAAAATAGTAATGAAAGTGCCACATTTCAGCCCACTTTTGAAAACTCAGATTATGCTCATTTATAAACAAAGGATCGGCAAACAAAGAGGAAAAAATACGACCCCCACTGTTATTCACCACCACTATAAAACAGGAGGGCTTTTCTCTTAATTGGCGAAAGGCCCAAAGAGAGGAAAGATCGTAAAGTGCACTCAAGTCCCCTGTCAAACACCAGTTGGACCTGTTATGTTCGCAAGCCCCCAAAAAAGTGGAAAGCTGTCCATCGATGCCGTTTATCCCCCGGTTCCCCATGTATTTTAATGTTTTTTCAAAGCCGGCTGTCCCATTCCACTCCCTTATGGGCAGGCTGTTGCCCAAAAACAAAAGTGACCCTTCAGGTATTTTTTGGGAAAAATCCCTTATAAGAGCCGGCTCACTGAGAGGATATTTGTCCAGCAGATCAAGTAAACGCACATGGTGCTTTTTATCCTCTTCAGCTATACTGATTTTGTTTGAGATTTCAAACTTTAATGCTTTTTTTGCCTGTGTTTTTTGTCTGTTCCTCCCGGCCCATTCAAAAAAAGCCTCAAAGGACAGGGCTGGCCCCGCCCGGCTCAACCCCGAATAAGACTGATCACTCACAGAAAGCACCGGCAAATGAGGGTTTATACTGATCTTGTTTGAAAATGCATGTTTCACATTTGCCTTGTGGGAGGAAAACAGCCCAAAAACAGCACTTTTTTCAAAAGGCAGACCCCTCGGGGCAGGTTCTGCCTGCCTCGTGCCAGGTTGGTTTAACTTTTCCAGATCCTGCCAAAACCGGGCCACGGGCCTTCTGCCCAAACGCAACACACCATCCACTTTTTTGTTCTGAACCATCCACTTTAAAATCCCCTCCCCCGACCTCAAAATAAAAAGTTTCTTCGATTCCCGAAGTCCGGACAGTGCCTCTGCATAAACCGGAAAACCAAAATAACTTAAAATATTTTCCGTCTCTGATTGAAATTTTTCCGGCATCTCTGCCAACAAACATAAAGGCTTTTTGACTTTTTTAAAAAAAGAATTTAAGGATTTTTCCATCTCCTGTGGGCTGGGAAAATGATTCGGCAAAACTTTCCCAGTCCCTTTTTTATCTACCGGCCCGGTGCCAGCCATAGCCCCGGCCCGTTGTTTGTCTTTTGGACCTGGATCCGGTTTGTTGTTGTTTTGGTCCCGGAAATGCAGAGCAGGCACTTCCCCATCCACCAAAGGTTCATCAAAACACACATTGATATGACAGGGGCTGGTTCCATCCCAGTCAGACAAGTCAAAATCCAGACTGTTTTCCAGATCATAAGCCCGGCCCACATAAGGGCCAAATATCTCTTTTTGCTCCATGCTCTGGGGGGCCCCCGTCAAACGATAAGAAGAGGGACGATCCGCCGTCAACAAAACCACAGGGAGGCTGGAATACCAGGCCTCAATAACCGAAGGCAAAAGCTCTGCCACAGCCGACCCCGAAGTGGTGAGCACCACCACAGGTCTTTGGTCCCTTCGGATCCGGCCCAAGGCAAAAAAACCCGCCGATCGCTCATCAAAAAAAGAAAGAATCTCCAAACCCTTCGATTGAGCGAGAACAGACACCAAAGGGGCGTTTCGCCCTCCAGGGCAAAGACAAAAAGTCCTGACAGAATAAAGGTGAACCAGCTGATGGATCAGTTTTTCAGACAAGGCAATATTCATGCACCTAAAATTACCTTGCTTCTTCCTCATCATCAATGATCTGCAAAATACATCTTTGCTTTCTTTTGGCCCCGCAGGCCCCCACAATAGTCCGCAAAGATTCAATGGTGCGCCCGTTCCGGCCAATAACCTTGCCCATATCCGGCTTGGACACACTCACCTCAAACACAGTTGTTTTCTCCCCCTGACTTTCCGTCACCCGCACCTGATCCGGCTCATCCACCAGAGCACGAACCAACATCTCAATAATTTCCACCATGGCTGTTTCCATATTCACACCTCTGTAGTATGTTGTTTTTTTTTTATCTAAAAGGTATAAACTCCATAAATCTTTTAAGTGCTGTCAGTATCATTTTCCTCCTATAAAGAGTAAACTTTTTTGGCAAGAGAACGAAGGGTCTGGCTGGCCTTGGCCCCTTTCCTGATCCATTCCTCGTATTTTTCCACATCCAAACAAAAAGCCTTTTTTTTGTCCTCTTCAAAAGGATTGTAATGGCCTATAATTTCAATAAACCGGCCTGTGACACTCCGGCGCGAATCCGCCACAGCCACCCTGTATTGAGGCCGATGACGGGCACCACAACGGGCCAAACGAATAACCACCATTTTACATCACTCCTGTTTTGTGCTGTCGTTTTTCTTTATCTTCTGTTTCAACTCAGAGGCCAGTGGCACCAGATCCTGAAAATGATCCCCCGATCTCAGTTTAAAAAGACGATCCGCCTTCCCCTTCAGCACCTCATTGATATATTTTTTAAAAGCATACACAGGGCCATAGACCTTATTGGAAAAATAAAAAACAAAAATGGCCAAAGTCAACAAAAAACAAAGAGACAAAACAGAAAACAAAGTGAGAAAAGTGTTTATGATATAACTTTGTGTGCTCATCGAAAGGCGGGGGGCGGAACCCAAAACCATTTGAATAAACACATGGAAAAACATGTAAAAACCCACCACAAACAAAAAATAAGGCAGGATAACATAAAAACAAAATGAATACTGCTCTTTTTCTATCAGAATTTTTTTCCTCAAGTTGTCTTTTTGAAAAATAACAGAGTAGTCTTTGACCACAAAAAAGAGGGTCAATATCAGTCCCACAACCACATACACATCGGAGAGGCCAAAGGAGATATGAGACAGACGAAAAAGCTCAGCGGCCCCGGCCCCCTGAAACAAAATATCCAGGCTGTCTCCCATCATACCAGCGGTAAAAACAGCCAAAGACAGCCGGAACCCCATAACCCTCTTTATCAAAATAAAATTGAGCAGAAAAAAGATATACAAAAAGAAAATCCCCAAAAAAGAGGACATGGCCAAAACCCTGTAAAGGGCCAAATTCTGACCCCCCCTGTTCAAAGCCTTTTGCCCCAAAGCCCCATCAGGCCCCATTATAAAATAGAGGATCTGGGCAAAGGCACAAAGCCCCACCAATACCCCAATGACAATAAACCAGTCTTTTCTTTTCATATCCTCACCCGCTTATGCTCATCCTTCCCACCATGCTCATCCTTCCCGCGAAAGCGGGAATCCAGAAAGTAATAATCTTCCCGCCTATACCCGTCATTCCCGCGAAAGCGGGAATCCAGAAAGTAATAATCTTCCCACCTATACCCGTCATTCCCGCGAAAGCGGGAATCCAGAAAGTAACAAGCCCCCATCGCTGTGGCAAGCTTTTTCATAAAAACCGGCTTTTTCGCCGGCCTGAAATCCAAGCCAATAATACAGCAAATCCCAACCCCATGTCAATATGTTCAAAGCTTTTTGGGGAGCAAAGGCTCAAAAAAAAGCGGTTTCAGGCCCTTTTTGACCAAAAAGCCAGTCCGCCAGAGGCTTTTTGCCACCCACAGGACTTGGTGGTGGCTGTGGCCACCCCGCTCTCAGGCACAAAAGGCAAATCATCGGACAAAAAAAAGCTTGACAGCCCTTTTAAATGTGATATACATGGAAACCATGGAAACAAAATACATATTGACCATAATTGGTCTTTTGATTGGTTACACTGCTTTTATTTTCTCCGGCTTCAGCTGGATGCTAAAATCACAGGTGGAACCTATCCAGATGAACCAGGTTCGCATGGAAAGTACACTGAATGACAGAATGGACCGCCTGGATGACAGGATGGACCGCTTGGATAAAAGGATGGGCCGTATAGAGTCCAAACTGGACCAGATTCTGACAGCTCAAAATGCGAACCTCCAAAAGAAGGGCAAGTTCACTTCCAAATTCACTCCAAGAGAAAACGCGAGTGTGGCTGAATAAATTTTGCCTTGCGTTAAAGTCAGGCACTTTTACCGGCCTGTTTTGCTGATATGCAATAAAAACTTGCGTTAAAGTCAGGCACTTTTACCGGCCTGTTTTGCTGATATGCAATAAATAGCGAAAATCCCCGGCCCGGCTCAAACGGTAGTTTACAATATTTTTCCTCAAAACAGCTGTCTGTTCCTCATGCCAAAGAGGAACAAAGGCCAGGTCCTTCTGGACTATCTCCTGCACCCGATGATAAACAGCCTTTCTCCTGTCTGGATCCATTGTGCCTGCCCCCTCCTCCAACAACTGGTCCAATTGGCTGTTTTGATAAAAACCCCTGTTTCGACCCCTGGGTGCAAACTCCCTGGAATGAAAGGCCACACGATAAATATCCGGGTCCATAATCCCCACCCATTTCAATAAAGCCAGCTGAAAATGGCCTTCATTCAGGTCGCTGTAAAAACGGCCCCATTCATAGCTCTCCCTTTTTATGCGTAAACCCGCTCTTTTCAGCTGAAGAGCCAGCACCTTCCCATGATCCACGGCCGAGCGGGCATGGGAGCTTTTAAAGGAAAAAACCTTTTTTTGACACTTCTCCGGCAAAGTTTTCCAGAGATCTTTGGCTTTTTTCAGATTATGAACCGGAGGGGGCAGATGAGGGTTAAAAAAAGGGTCAGCAGGGCTTAATACAGTGCGGGCCGGGCGGGCCAGCCCTTTCAGCTTATACTGGATGATTTTCCGGCGATCCAGGGCGTAAGAAAGCAGTTGACGCAGGTCCTTGTTTTTCAGGCATGGATCCTTTAGATTTATAAGCATATAAGTGGTGGAAAGCCCAGGCCCCCGGAACACCTGAAAGCGGTCCTTTTTATTCTCAAAGTAAGCCATTTTCAAAAAAGGCATGTCCGACTGGACTATGTCCAGCTCCTCGTTCAGCATTTTTTGAAAACGGGTCCCATCGTCCCTTATGATTTTAAACACCACCTCCTTAATGGAAAAGGAGTCCTTTTTTCTCCAGGCCCGGAAAACCAATTGGCTGGAGCTGAATTTTTTAAGCTGAAAGGGGCCTGTGCCCACCGGATGGCGATGGAAGTCCTTTTTTGAGGCCCTGTCCCGGGGTAAAATTTTCAAAATGGGAAGATCGGCCCTCAAAAATTTGGCTGAGGGCTTTTTCAGTTTGATTTTCAGAACAAAATTATCCCCTTTTTTCTGCACCTTGACCGATTCCACCACCTCAAAGGAGGAGGCAAAAGGCCCTTTTTTGTATTCCTCAAAGCTGAACAACAAGTCCTCTCTGCTGATTTTTCGCCCATGAGAGAAAGACACATCAGAGGGAATCACAAAAGTATATACTTTATTTTTATAACTCCAGCTTTGAGCAAGAGCAGGTTTTGCCTCCAGATCCGGCCCCAGACGAACCAAAGGCTGAAACAAAAGATCTGTCAGTCGCTGACTTCCTGCGTCCGTGGCCCGGCGGGGATCCAAAGAACGGGGGGCAGAACCCAAAGCCACCACCACCCTCTGCTCTTTTCCCAAAGAGGAAGGGGAAGGGGGTTTTGCCTGCCCCTCTGTCACAGACAGCACAAAAACAAGATGAATCAAGCTCTTCAAAACCAAAGTGCTTTGCTTGAGATTTTTTCCAGGGACCTTTTTTCCTCCTGGAATAAGCGGGAATGAGGATAGAAAAACAAACTTTTTCAGGGCCAACCCCTATCCACTAACCTGTTTTGGCCTTTTCAGGCAAAACCTGTTTGATCAGTTGAGAAAAACCTTCCCTGTCCTTTTGTGCCAAATCGGCCAGGCTTTTTCTGTCCATGACAACAGCCTTTTTCTTTAAAAGCCGGATAAAAGTGGAGTAGTTGAGGCCATTAAGACGCACCGCCGCATTGATTTTTTGAATCCAAAGTCTCCTCTGCTCCCTCTTTAGCCTCCGGCGATCCCGATACTGATAAGCCAGAGCACGATCGCTTTTTTCCACTGCCACTGTGAAACAACGGCTGTTGGAGGAATAAAACCCTTTGGCCCTTTTCAGAATTTTTTTGTGCCTTTTTCGCCTGACACTTCCTGTTTTCACTCTCATTTTCTCTCCTTATGCCCGGCCCAACAGTTTTTTCGTTTCTGCCAAAAAGGACGAGGACACATAAGCGGTTTTGCCCAGTTGGCGTTTCCTTTTGGCCGATTTATGCACCAGCAGGTGTCGCAGATAACGTTTTTTCCTCTTCACTTTTCCGCCGGCAGTCAGGCGAAATCTCTTTTTGGCTCCGGAATGTGTCTTCATTTTTTTCTCCGAAAATTATACAGATGGACCAATTAAAGTCCAAAGGGGAAGACCAGTCAAGGGAATATTTTGAGATTTTTCAAAAATCAGGCTTTTTCTACAACATCCAGTCTGTTATCAGGCCCACACTGAAATAAGAAACAGCCCCTTCTGTCAAACCCATCCCCCATTCCACATTCAGGTCCAGCTTGTGAAAATGAATAAAAAACAACTCCCCCCTCAAACCCAAAGCCATCCGGACAGGAAAGTCAAATTCCGAAAAGTTCTTAACTCTGATACTTAAAGGAACAGCCACATAAGGGGTGAATTTACCCACAACAGTCTCAATATCTTTGCTGAAAAGAGGACGAAAAACCAGGTTGACATAATGTGTTTTTGTATCAAGAGCATTATACAAAGCACCAGTGGAAAAGCCCACCGCCGGCTGATATCGATAGTCCGGAAAGGGAATCCACTTGATAAAAGAACCCAAAGTCAGGCCGGACCATCCAAACCCTACGGCATATCTTATGGTGGTGTCCTTCCGTTGCAAAAAGCCCTCGTCAAAATGAGCCAGCACATTAAAATCCATGCCCCCCGGCACAAATACAAAATGGGTGTGAGCGGAGATCTCCTGCCTCTCCTGATAGAGCAGGCGGCCACTTTCCGCCACAGGAAAAAAAGCCTCCACCGGCTCGCTCAAAAACAAAAAAAAGAACAGAATCAAGGCCCTCATACTTTCAGCATAAGAACCCGAACAGGCCTGAAAGTCAAACTTAAGTTTGGTTTAAACCAAATTCCACTGGACCAGTCTGGTTTACTTGCAAAACAGCCCTGATTTGGCATATAATGTGAGTCAGGTTCGGCCTTTTTTTAGAAAAGAGTCAAAATATGGCGGTCGTAGCTCAGTTGGTAGAGTGCCAGATTGTGGATCTGGTTGTCGCGGGTTCAAGTCCCGTCGATCGCCCCGTCGATCGCCCCGTCACACGGAGAAATAAATGTCTCAAAGACAAAGCAAAATCAAAAAGCTGGCAGGTCTTGTTCGTGAGGCCCAAAGTTTTGTCCTGACCACCCACAAAATGGGGGATGGGGATGGCTTGGGTGCCATGCTGGCTCTCTATCATGCCCTCCGTCAAATGAAAAAAAAAGTCCGGGCCATAAGCGTGGACAAAGTGGCAAAAAAATACTCTTTTCTGTCCCCCCAAAAGCATATCGAAGAGGCTCGCCAGCTGAATCCCCCTCTCAAGACAACAGACCTCGCCTTGATTTTGGACACCAACGATTACCGCCGTGTTCAACCTTTTTACAACGAGCTGAAAACCCAATGCCAAAAAATTATTTATATTGACCATCATCCCATTTTGAAAACCGGCCCCAAGCCCACCCCCCTATCCATAGTGGACACCTCTTCTGCCAGCACGGGGGAGCTGGCCTGGCTTTTAATAAAAGAGCTGAGGGTTCAGCTCAATCAGGCCATAGCCCAGGCCCTTTATGTCAGTATTGTTTTTGACACACAAAGGTTTCAGTTCATCAGAAACTCAGAAATGTCTCATAAGATTTCAGCAGAGCTTGTTCCTTATATCAAAAACAATGCCCTTATTTACAATCAGCTTTTTGGCATCAACTCCATCGAAAAACGGGACATGATGGCCCAGGCCATTCGTCAGACAAAATATTATTGCCAAAAAAAAGTGGCGGTTTTGGAGTTTAAGAAATCCCTGTTGAGTAAAAACAAACTGGATATAGAGGATGCCTGTGATTTTTTGGATATGAACTTGGAAGTGAGCTCCATCCGTTTGTCGGTGCTGATTGTGCATTTGTCCAAAAATAAATACAAAATCAGTTTCAGAAGTAAAAAAGGGGATGTGTCCCGACTGGCCGAAATATTTGGAGGCGGAGGGCATAAACATGCCTCCGGTGCCACCTTACACAATTACACCAAAGACCCCAAAACAGAAATTTTAAAAGCCATTAAAGCCCGCCCGGCCCTTACAGCCTGATCAAATTGAAGGCTTTTTTCCTGTGAAGGAAGTGACTGTTCCTAACCAACCAGCCCAGCCACAGCCCGGCTATCAGGCGGGTTTGCCATCCACATCAATCACACCCTCTTCTTTGGTGTCATTTTTATCCTCTTTTTTGCCATTGTCGCTCTTTGTTGAGCTGTCCGCAGGGGAGGGGCCGGCACCGGGACCAGTGCCACCACCGGCTTTGGAGGCAGAATAAAGTGCGGAACTCAGCTCCTGAGACACCTTGTTCAGTTTTTCACATTCCTCCTGAAATTCCATAACACTGCCTTCTTCTTTTTTCAGGATCTCTTTTGCCGAAGAGAGGGCAGAATCCACTTTTTTGGCCATATTGTCTGCCACTTTGCTTTTGTTTTCAGACAACAGTTTTTCCAGTCGGTAAATGAGGCTGTCCAACTTGTTTTTTTCGTTAATCTTCTCTTTGTTCTGCTTGTCAGACTCCGCGTATTGCTCTGCCTCTTTCACCATCCTTTGAATCTCATCCTCTTTCAGGCCCGGCTTGTTGATTTTAATGGACTGGGTTTTGTTGGTGCCTTTGTCCGTGGCCGACACATTAATGGTGCCATCCACATCTATTTTAAAAGCCACTTCAATTTGAGGCACACCACGGGGGGCGGGGGCAATATTGGTTAACTCAAATTCCCCAATCAATTTGTTGTCCTGAGCCATGTCCCTCTCCCCCTGAAAGACACGAATATTCACCCCTGGTTGATTGTCCTCGGCGGTGGAGAAAATCTGGGATTTTTCTGTAGGCACGGTGGTGTTTCTCTCTATCAGCCTGGTCATCACACCCCCCAAAGTCTCAATACCAAGGGAGAGGGGAGTGACATCCAAAAGCAAAATGTCTCTTATCTCCTCTGTAAAAACCCCTGCCTGAACAGCGGCTCCCAGGGCCACCACTTCGTCCGGGTTGACTGTCTTGTTGGGTTCTTTTCCAAAAAAGTTCTTTATGGCCTTTTGCACAGCGGGGATACGGGTGGTGCCCCCCACCAAAATCACCTCGTCAATATCGCTCAGTTCAAAATTGCCGTCCGCCAAAGCTTTTTCGCAAGGCACTATGGACTGCTGAACCAGGCTCTCTGTCAACCTCTCAAACTGGGGCCGGCTGAGTTTCATGTCCAGGTGCTTGGGGCCTCCTGCATCAGCTGTTATAAAAGGCAGATTGATATGGGTTTCCTGCATACTGCTCAGCTCCACTTTCGCTTTTTCGGCATGCTCCTTAAGCCTCTGGAGAGCTATTTTATCCTTGGAGAGATCTATGCCGGAGCTTTTCTTGAACTCCTCAATCATCCAGTTCATCACAGCTGTGTCAAAATCATCCCCCCCCAGGAAAGTATCTCCATTGGTGGACTTGACCTCAATCAGGTCATCAGCCACCTCCAAAATGGATATATCCAATGTGCCTCCGCCAAAATCATATACAGCCACCTTCTTATTGACTTTTTTATCTATCCCATAGAACAAAGCGGCGGCCGTGGGCTCGTTGATAATCCGTTTGACTTCAAAGCCGGCGATGCGTCCGGCATCCTTTGTGGCCTGCCTTTGGGAATTGTTGAAATAAGCCGGCACGGTGATAACTGCTGTGCTCACTTTCTGCCCAAGATACTCCTCCGCCTCCTCTTTCAACTTGGCCAAAACAAAGCTTCCCACCTCTTCACAGGTATAGGTTTTGTCTTTTATATGAAAACCACAGTCCCCCCCATCTGTTTTCACCACCTTATAGGGCACTTTTTTAATTTCCTCCTGCATGTCATCAAATTTTCGCCCAATAAATCTTTTGGAGGAAAAAATGGTGGATTCCGGGTGAATAACCGCCTGCCTTTTGGCCAGTTGGCCCACCAGCCTCTCTCCATTTTTGTTCCAACCCACCACAGAAGGGGTGGTGCGATTGCCCTCAGAGTTGGCGATCACCTTGGGTTTGCCTCCTTCCACCACCGCCACCACCGAATTGGTTGTGCCCAAATCAATACCCACCACTTTGCTCATGAGTCCACTCCCTGTTTTTGGTTGTTATTTAAGCCGGGCGTAAAAAAAAGACCTTTTTCACGAGCGACTGTATTAAACTCTGTCTTTTTTTGAAAAAGTCAAGTTTTTGGCAATAAAAAAAACATTTTATTGCTTTTTTCTGCCGATTCCCTTTTCAGGGAGGAGCAAAAAAAACAGCCCCGTAAACATGGCCAGCCCGGAGGCTACCAAAATGCTGAGCTTGGCGTAAATGGAGAGGGCCGGTTGAGAGTCAAAGCTCAGATGGGCGATAAACAGGGCCATGGTAAAACCAATACCGGCCAGAAAGCCCAACCCGGTGAGCCTTTGCCAGTTAAATCCCACCGGCCACTCCGCCCACTTTAAACGAAGAGCCAGAAAGGAAAACAGCAAAATGCCGAGGGGTTTGCCCAAAAAAAGGCCCAAAAATATGCCGAGGGACACAGGATGAGACATAAATTCCACAAAGGAAAAACCAGATTCCATCCGCACCCCGGCATTAAAAAAAGCAAACAGGGGCATAACCAATTTGTTCACAAAAAGCTCCAGGTCCTTTATCCCACGATAGGCCGGCGAATAGGCAGAGAGGATAAGACGTGCCTGCTTTTTGAGTTCTTTATAAGGGGCCGCCGGCTTAAGTGCCTTTTGGTTGGAGCTCGAAAGGGCCTGTTGGGCGGTTTTTTGGTGCAGGGCTTTTCCTCCTGCGGGGCATATCAGGCCCAAAATCACCCCTGCCACCGTGGCATGCACACCGCTTTTCAGCACGAAAAGCCAAAGGGCCAGCCCGCACAAAATATAAAAAAACCGGCTCTTTATTCCTGCCCTGATGGCACCAAAAACCAGCAAAGTGCTTAAGGCCGCCCACATCAGATACAAAAAACTGAGTTTTTTGGAATAAAAAAAAGCGATCACCAGGACAGCACCCAGATCATCCACGATAGCCAAGGCCAAAAGGAATACTTTTAAATTGGCAGGGACTCTTTTGGAAACAAGGCTTAAAACCCCCACGGCAAAGGCAATATCTGTGGCCATGGGGACACCCCACCCGGCCTGAGTCGGCCCGGTTTGGTTAAACAGCAGATAGAAAAAGGCGGGGACCAGCATCCCCCCCACAGCGGCAAAAACAGGCAAAATGGCTTTTTTAAAAGTGGAAAGCTCCCCCTCCACCAGCTCTTTTTTAATTTCCAGGCCCACCACAAAAAAGAACAGAGCCATCAGGCCATCATTGACCCAGTGCTGAAGGGAAAAGGCAAACAAGCCACTGCCGGCACTCAGGCCCAGGGGGTAGTGCAATATTTTATAATAAAGCTCATAGTGAGATGAGTTGGCCCAGACCAGAGCCAACAAAGAGACAAAAAGCAATACGAGACCGGTGCTGGCCGGCCACAAAAAAAAGCTTTTAAAAAGAGAGGAAATTTGCTTTATCATGGTGCTTTTCCGGATATAACATCAAAGGGTGGGAGTTTCAAGTGCAAAAACAAAAACTGATTGTTATGGCGGACGGCCAGGGCACTCTTTTTGCCCATATTCTGAAAAGCTGTCAAAAAGGCCAGCTGAACGCGGAGGTGCTGGTCCTGCTCACCAGCCAGCCCAAAGCCCCGGTGTTGGAAAAAGCCCGGAAGGCTTGTGTGCCCTCCCAGGTTCTCCCACTTAAAAAGTTTTCCTCCTTTGCGGACTGGGACCAGGCCCTTGGCTCTCAGCTCAAAAAAATATTCCAGTCCTGTGTCGGGGAAGAAGGAGGGGCCAATAAGCTTTCTGCCAGCGATGGTCCCTCTGTGCCCATTTTCAAACAAGGCCATTTTTGGATAGTGCTGGCGGGTTTTTTAAAGAAAATAGGGCCTCACACTTTGTCTCTTTTTAAGGGCCGGATAATCAACATTCACCCCTCTCTTTTGCCCCGGCATGGGGGCCAGGGCATGTATGGCCTGCATGTGCACCGGGCTGTTCTTCAGGCGGGGGACAAAAAAACCGGCATCTCCTGCCACCTTGTGTCTGAGGAATACGACCAGGGGCCTCTGCTGGCCCAAAAGGAGATTCCCGTATCCCCGGAAGACAGTCCCGAATCCTTACAGGCAAAGGTCAAAAAACAGGAGCCGGCTTTTTATGTGGCCACCTTAAACAAAATTTTTCATCAAGCTCCATTCAAAGCCATTCAAAGCGGGCGGTAAAGTGCCTCAACAGGGGAGGTTCAAACACAAAACGCACACCCTTCAGCTTTCGTGTCTCTTCCTTTGCAAAGGTGATCAGGCTTTCTGCCACATAATCCATGTGAGACAGGGTATAGGTCCGGCGGGGAAGGGCCAGACGCAACAGCTCCTGGGAATGATAAACAGGCTTGCCCTCATGGTAGCCACCCAACATCACCGAACCAATTTCACAGGTCCGGACACCGGAAAACACATAAAAGGCAGAGGCCAGGGCCTGTGCCGGGTAAGCTGAAGGGGGAATATGGGACAGCAGGCTCCCGGCATCCACAAACACGGCATGGCCTCCCGGAGGGCTGACCACCGGCACGCCCCCTTTTTTTAACTGCTCATGCAGTCTGGCGACTGAGCCTGCCCGGTAATGCAGATAATCTTCGTCCAAAGCCTCCAAAAGCCCCACGGCCACCGTCTCCATGTCCCTTCCCGTCATGCCCCCATAAGTCGGAAAGCCTTCAGAAGGAATGAGGCGATTTTTAAACTCCTGACTCAAGCTTTTATCCCTTAGTGCCAAAAATCCCCCGCTATGGGCCAGGCCATCTTTTTTGGCGGACACATAAGCCATGTCTGAGAGATCAAAAACCGCTTTTGCTGTTTGCAGAAGTGATTTGTCTTTAAAATTCTTTTCCCTCTGTTTGATAAAGTGGGTGTTTTCGGCAAAACGACAGGCATCCAAAACAAGGGGAATTTGATGTTTTTTGCAAAGGTGGGATACGGCTTTTATGTTGTCCATGGAAACGGGCTGGCCACCGGCGGAATTATTGGTGATGGTCATAATCACCAAAGCCACTGAGTTTTGGTTTAAAAAAGCCTCCAGCTGTTTAAGGTTTATGTTGCCTTTGAAAGGGGCGATTTTTTTGGTGTCATAAAATTCCTCACAGGGCAGATCTTTAACTTTAAACCCAAAAAGGGTGGCATTGGCTCTGGTGGTGTCGAACAGCATATTGGAGACCACCCACTCCCCTTTTCCCTGAAAAGCACCAAACAGGATTTGTTCTGCTCCACGGCCCTGATGGACGGGAATAACATGCTTCATGCCTGTCAGGTTTTGGACTGTTTTTTCCAATCGAAAAAAGCTCTCCGCCCCGGCGTAGGATTCGTCCCCCTGCATAAGGGCCGACCACTGTTTATAGCTCATGGCCCCTGTGCCGGAATCGGTCAGAAGATCTATCATCACCTCCCGTGCCGGCAGGAGAAACAAATTGAGGCCGGCTTTTTTCAAAGCCTTTTCCCTCTCCTGACGGGTGCTTTGCCTTACAGGTTCCACCGCCTTAATTCGAAAAGGCTCCATAAAAAAATTTAATTTACCAATTTTTTGATTCATTTATTGGATACTCCTGATAAAATATATTGACACAGCCCGAAATTAAAATTCTCCTTGTTTTTTCTTCTTTCAGGACTTTTTATAAGCACTTCCCTTGATTATCCTCCTTTTAAATGGAAATATACAAGTGCTTGCTGTTTTCCAAATAATTCATAAATTCCTTAATTGTTTTTGGCACAATAAACAGGTTTTCATCTGCTTTCACAAACTTTATTTTTCTTTTTGAATCAATAAACACACTGGGAGCCACAAAATAACACATAGCCATTTCTGTTTTTTCTTTAAATTTTGACAAATGCCTCACAATGGGATATACTTCCATCTTGGTTTGAATGGCACCCTGTAGCATTGTTACTTCAACTAAAATGCCATTTTTTTGCTCAAAACACTCAATATCCCCTTGATCTCCAATACCTCCGGCTGTAGAAGTGGGCAACCCTTCATCATCAACAGGGTAATTCGGGATAACTTTTACATTTGGGAATCTTGATTTGATAGCCAAAGCTGAAAGAAATTCAAGGCGAACAGAGTTAGGAAGATATTTTAAAACTTCATCCGTTGTCAGACTGTTTTTTGTCAATTTTAATATTTCTGACCTGATTGTTCCCCAAGAGTAAAAATCAACCCATTTTTTTAAAAAGCTCTCTCGTTTTGCCTCCAAGGTGGGCTTTGGTTTAAATAAGATTAAATTGTTATCAAGCTTTGAAATATAATCAAAATATTCTTCCTCAGTATTGTGTTTTTTATAATCAGAATAATTGTTCAGAATATATTTGATTTTTTTATTTTCATTTTTATTGATATCAATAAATCTCCCATTGCCACGAAGAGAAATTAAACCGGTTAATCTCATTTTTCTTATAAATTCATCAGGGTAATCAACCATGATGGACTTATGATCTCTTTTGATATATTCTCCTTCCATAATTTCATTTCGACAAATATCACAGATAACCTCCCAACTGGGAGAAAGGCCATGTCGATTTCTTAATTTTTTAATCCTGGAATACAACTTTTCTGCAGAATTATCTTTCCAATAAATCAGCAAGGGTAACTCTAATTTTGAAATACCGGTATTATTGAAATTTTTATCGGCATTTATTTTTTTTATAACCTGCAACAAAAGTATAAAAGGTGTATTTTTATTTAAAACTTTTCTGAAAGGATTATCCCTGTAATATTTGACAAAAGCATTTAAAAAAGCAGTTTGTTCAAATTGATGGTGATTGTCAGTATCAGCCAATGTTAAACCAATCTCAGAAAATTTGATTTTTTCATTATTCCTGTAGAAAACAAACCCCCACTCTTTCGCGACTTTAAACCATGTATCAAATCGTGAAGGCCAGCCTCTGTCAAAACCGGCTTCCTTGTGATTTTGAGGATTGTTCAAAAGAATTTTGGACAACTCCTCAGAAGTTATTTTTTTTCTCTCCTTAATTTTCTTTTTGACTTCCGCAGACATATTTGTTGGTTTGTATAGTCCAGATTTTATAACTTCCTTTGATATTTTTTCAGCCAACTTAGTATCAAGAATTTCATCATTATATCTTTTTAAAACAGACAGAAAACTTTTTAACCTCTCAGGATTTCTAAGAGTTGTGGTAAATAAAAGAGGCTTGTATTTTGCTGGTCTTGACATAACTCATCCCTCTAATAATTGGTTATTAAAATCTCTTTGATTTGCTTTTTTCCATTGTTATGATAGTTAATATAATGGCTGTTTATCGGATGAATATTGTATTTTTGTGCCCATTCAGTCAAAATGTTGTTTTTTTTACCATTATAATCAGTTACATTTGAAAGAGCGAATTTAACACTTTTTCTGTTCAAGTTATCCAAAAGATCTAACAGAAATAACTCCTGTTGCTTGTTCCACAGTTTATTATATTCACTGTCTGTAATCAAATAAGGAGGATCCAAATAAACAAAATCGTCTTTTGAAAATATTTTATCCTTAAAAAAATTTTTAAAATCCATTGATGTTAATTGAATATTTGCTTTTGTAACGAAAGAAAAATAAGCATTTAAGGCATTGGCCACATTCCTGTTAAAATCAACATTTCCAACAGGTAAATTAAATTTCCCACCACTGTTAAACCTGAACATTCTGTTAAAACCATAAATAAGCAAAACATATAAAATTAAAGGCTCTTTATCCTCAGCTCTGTTTATCCTGTGTTTTAAAAGTTCATATCCTTTTTTGTTAAATCTTGCATAATAAGTTTTTTTAAATTTTTTCTTTAAAGAATGAGGAACAATATCTTTTGTATATGAATAAGATAAATTATACTTGTTTACTATCCTTTCAATTTTTCCAAAAAATGCTTCTTGGTCTGTTGCACTTTTTATTAAAACTCTATGTATATTGACAAGGTTTCTGTCTATATCATTCAGAAAATATTTTTTGGCTTTAACATTAATAAAGACAGTTCCTCCTCCTGTAAAAGGCTCGTAAAAATTGTTTATTTTTTTTGGAAAAAAACTCTTTAACTGACCCATAAGTTTATATTTATCTCCAACATAAAATAAAGGTGACCTCCTGATATATTTTTTGTTATTGGATTTGGTTACAAATAAATACTCCTTGTGATCGTCAAACTTTGTGTTTCCGGTATTAAAGTAGCGGTAACTTTTTTCAAAAGTTTTTGTTCTCCCCTTCCTTGTCAAAATATCCATTATGTCCTTTAATGTGATCTTGTTTTTTGATGAACTGCTTTTTGGGTTATAAGTGTTGTTGTAGGATACAACCAGGTATTTTGCATTTATATCCTCAATTAATTCAGAAAATGTGGCTTTCGCACTCTCCCTGCAATAGTCGCTCATGTTTTCCCGTGCCGGTTTGAGTGCTGTCCCATACAGTGGCGGGCTGTTCCACTGGACAAGAGTTTCCAAAACATGATAAAACCGGCTGTATTGCCTGGAATTATAAGGAGGATCAATATACATAATATCCGGCTTGATTCTTCGAACCAGCTGATTTGTGTCTTCTCTGAAAATGGAAAGAGCGTTTACAGGAACAAAAGGCTGGACCATCCTTATATACAGCTGATCCCGGACAGATTGCTTTTGAAAATAAGCGTCATAATGGCCAACTGTATTGGCGATTTTGTCTGCCGAATAAAGCAGGGAGGCTATCAGGATATGATATTCTTTTTCTGTCCAATCAGCTTTGTTATCTTCAATATTTTGTCTGACAAATCCAATAATTTTGGCAGAATCATGTGAAAAATACTTTCCTCCAAAATGCCTGGAAAACCAGTTTTCCGCCAATCGGTCAGCCTGGATATGATTATAATCATTTATTAAATCGGCTGTTTTTTTATGATTCCAGTCCCCTTTTTCAAAAAAAGCTTTGTAAATCACATAATTTGAATACAGAAAATCGTTTAAGATGATTTCTCCAAAATACCTGCTGGCCACAGCCCCCACAACCCCGGTCCCGGCAAAAACATCAGCAAAAGAATTGCCCTTGCATTCCTGATTGAGAATACAAAAAATCCAATCTGTAAGCCTGTATTTATTTCCGATATACCGGCGATTATGCAACTCAAACCCCCTCTCCCCCGGCGGAAAAGGTGATTTAAACAGCTGAGGCCCTGTATCAAAAAAACTTCTTTGGACTTCCATTATGGGCTACAAGCTAAATGGGGGTTGTGATTTTGTCAATATTTTTGACTCAAAAGTGGGAAAAAACCTCCGGGGGTATCATTATCCCCGACACGGCCAAGGAAAAGCCCCAGCGGGGGAAAGTCCTTTCCACAAAATCATCCCGTATATGGAATGAAAGAGGTTTTAGCAACAAATAATGGAAAAAGTGGCAAATTTATTTTCTTATTATCTCTTTCAGCTCTTTTATCTCTTTAAACATTTCCTTCATACCCTGTCCAAGCACATCAAATTTCTTGTTTGTGTCTGCTCTCAGCTCATCAAACTGCTTGCTTGTGTCTGCTCTCAGCTCATCAAACTGCTTGCTTGTGTCTGCTCTCAGATTGTCTATCCTCTTATTTGTATCAGTGATATGGTTATCCAGCTTCTCGTTTATATATTTCAGCTCAAGTTTGACAAGATCCATATTGGCTTTATTCTCTTGTCTGATAATATCCATATTGGCTTTATTCTCATATCTGAATTCCCGTCTCAAAAACAAAAAAAACACAATAAAAGCAACGCCCAAGACCAAAATGTTGGCCGTGGTTTGTGCAGATAAAAGATTTATCAAAAGCTGTTCCATAACCCCCACTGTAACAAAGGATTAAGGTTTGTCAAATATATATTGATAATTTTTTGAACAAAATTAAGAGGACAAGCCCGCAAAGCGGGTGGCAAAACCGCAGGGCAGAGCTACACCTGCCTCGTCCCCACCAAGCCCGCAAAGCGGGTGGCAAAACCGCAGGGCAGAGCTACACCTGCCTCGTCCCCACCAAGCCCGCAAAGCGGGTGGCAAAACCGCAAGGCAGAGCCACACCTGCCCCGTCCCCACCAAGCCCGCAAAGCGGGTGGCAAAACCGCAAGGCAGAGCCACACCTGCCCCGTCCCCACCAAGCCCGCAAAGTGGGTGGCAAAACGAAACTCCCCCGCCAGCACGCCCCTCATCCCTGCCAGCACACCCCCCATCCCCGCCAGCACGCCCCTCATCCCCGCCAGCACGCCCCTCATTCCCGCCAGCACGCCCCCCATCCCCGCCATAAAAGTCACCCAAGGCAGGGACAGCCGGCAGGCCAAAACTATAGAAAATACATGAAGTAAATCTTATAAATATGTAATATTATTTAATTTTTATTTTCTTAAATTTTTTTTCATTTCAGGGCTTGACAAAAGGCCACAAGGTTTCATATTTTGACAAGTCGGGTCAAAGAAGGCCCGGCCAAAAAGGACTATTTAGCTGTGGTTTTAGAGGCTAGGACATTTACCCAGCTTTAAGACTAGGCACAAATTCATAATATTAAAGAAAGGAGAGAAAGCCATGAACATCAATATCCAGCCCTTGCGTGACCGCATTATTGTCAAGCGTCTGCCGGAAGAGGAAAAAACCTCCGGGGGTATCATTATCCCCGACACGGCCAAGGAAAAGCCCCAGCGGGGGAAAGTCCTTTCCACCGGCCAGGGCAAAACCACAGAGGAAGGAAAACGTATGCCCCTGGAAGTCAAAAAGGGGGACGAGGTTTTATTTGGCAAATACTCCGGCACGGAGTTTAAAATGGGGGAGGAAGAACTTTTGATGATGAGTGAAGACGATATTTACGGAGTTATTAAACAGTAATAAGGATAGCCAATGCACTTAATACAAAAAATTTTGCAGGCTTTACCAGCTATTTCCTTAAATTTTTTTGCAAGGAAATTACACAAAAAAGACAAGCAGTTTTTGTTATGGTTGGCCTTGGCACAAACCTTTATTTTGTCTGTTGTTATTATTGGAGCTGTTTTTTTTGAAGCTGTATAAACAAAAAACCAAAAGGAGGATACGATAATGAGCAAACAATTGCTTTTCAGAGAGAAAGCCAGAGATTCCATTGCCCACGGGGTGAATGTGCTGGCGGATGCCGTTAAAGTCACTTTGGGTCCCAAAGGCCGTAATGTGGCTATCGAAAAATCCTTTGGCTCTCCTGTTATCACCAAAGATGGTGTGACGGTGGCCAAGGAAGTGGAGCTAAAAAACAAGTTTGAGAACATGGGTGCACAAATGGTGAAGGAGGTGGCCAGCAAAACCAATGATGAGGCAGGGGATGGCACCACCAGTGCCACCATTTTGGCCCAGTCCATTTACTGTGAGGGCCTGAAATACATCACCGCCCACCATAACCCCACTCAAATCAAAAAGGGTATTGACAAAGCGGTGGAGGCCGTGACGGCTGAGCTTAAAAAATGGGCCAACCCCGTCAAAGGCAAAACAGAGATTGCTCAGGTGGGCACCATTTCTGCCAACAACGACCAAGAGATTGGCAAAATTATTGCTGAATCGATGGAAGCCGTGGGACAGGAAGGCGTTATCACCGTGGAAGAAAGCAAAACATCTGATACTTATAAAGATGTGGTGGAGGGGATGCAGTTTGACAGAGGCTATCTGTCCCCCTATTTCGTAACCAATGCAGAAAGAATGGAAACTGTTTTGGAAGACTGCTTTATCCTGGTTTTTGACAAAAAAATCAGCTCCATGAAAAATGTGCTGAAAGCCCTTGAAGGTGTGGCACAGGCCACCAAGCCCCTTTTGATCATCGCCGAAGATGTGGACGGGGAGGCTTTGGCCACTCTGGTTGTGAACAAGCTCAGAGGCACCCTGCAGGTGGCGGCGGTCAAAGCCCCGGGCTTTGGGGATCGCCGAAAAGCCATGCTGGAGGACATTGCCGTCCTCACCAATACGCGTGTTATCAGCGAAGACGCCGGTGACAAGCTGGAAAATGTGGCTTTGGGGCACTTGGGCAAAGCCAAAAGGGTGTTGATAGACAAAGACAACACCACCATTATTGATGGTGCGGGCAAAAAAGAGGCCATTCAGGCCCGTATCGCTCAAATCAAAACACAAATAGAGGACACCACAAGCGATTACGACAAGGAAAAACTTCAGGAACGGCTGGCCAAGCTGACAGGTGGTGTGGCTGTCATCCATGTGGGGGCCCCCTCTGAAGTGGAAATGAAAGAGAAAAAAGCCCGTGTGGAAGACGCCCTGAACTCCACCCGTGCGGCGGTGGAAGAGGGCATTGTGCCCGGTGGCGGGGTGGCCCTGCTCAAAGCTTCTGCTGTTTTGGACGACATGAAAGTGAGTGAGGAGGAACGTTTTGGCGTCAATATCGTCAAAAAAGCCTGTGAGGCCCCCATTCGCCAGATTGCCTCCAATGCCGGCATGGACGGAGCCATTGTGCTCCACAAGGTGCTGGATGAGCAGAAAAAAGACCAAAAAGCCTTTGGCTTTAATGCTCTCACCGGCCAGTATGAGGACCTGCAAAAATCAGGGGTGATCGACCCCAAGAAAGTGGTCCGCTGTTCTCTGGAATACGCGGCTTCTGTGGCTTCCCTCATGCTCACCACGGAAACCATGATAGCCGATGAGCCCAAGAAGGAAGAACCCATGCCCGCAGGCGGAGGGGCTCCCGGTATGGGTGGCGGTGGCATGCCCATGATGTAAGGCCCCGTGAGCTTGTGCCACCTCTTTGGAGGCACAGGAGCAGGGACAACCAAAAGAAAACAAAAAGGGGGAAAGCTTTTGCTTTTCCCCCAGACGGGGTTTTTCACACCCAATCAAGGAGAAAACTTTATGAGCACCATTCAAACAGAATCCCTGTCCATTAAATTGGCTGATCACAATTCAAAGTCCTACTTGGCTTATCCAGCCAATACGGACACTCCCCGTCCTGGGGTTTTGATTATCCCTGAGTTTTGGGGCCTGACCGAAGTCACCCGGAGCCGGGCCCGCCAGGTGGCCGAAGATGGCTATGTGGCTCTGGCCCTGGATGTGTATGGGGAAGGCTCTGTGGGGGAGACTGCCGCTGACGCCACTGAGAAAATGAATCAGCTTTTTTCTGATATGAAAAGCACTTCAGCCAGGCTGAAAGAAGTCCTTGCCTTTCTCAAGAACCTCCAGCAGGTGGATGAGAGCAAAACAGCCTCCATTGGCTATTGCATGGGGGGTGCTCTGTCTTTGCACCTGGCCCGAAAAGGAGTGGATGTGACGGCTGTGGTGAGCTTTCACGGCAAGTTGTCGCCTCTCACCCCCACCGCTGACAATGCCAGCCCCATCCAAGCCAAAATACTGGTTTGTCATGGAAATGAGGACTCCATGATCCCTGAACAGGATGTCCATAACTTTAAAAAAGAGATGGAAAAAGCAGGGGCGGATTACAAGTTTGTCAGCTACCCCTCTGCCAAACATGGTTTTACCAACCCCCAGGCCACAGAAAGAGGACAAAAGTTTAATATTCCCATCGCCTACAATGAATCCGCTGACAAAGAAAGCTACAGTGAGATGCTCCGGTTTTTTAAGAAAGTTTTCTGAAATCGGTTCTGAAAAACCCAAAAAAGAGGAAACATGAAAAACCAGCTCCTGAACTCCCGGCTTGGTTGGACCATAGTGGAAATATTGGTCACGCTGAGCTTGATCGGCATTATAGGTGGAATTGCCACCGTCTCCTATAAAGGTTCTATTTTGGATTCCACAAAGAAAAACCTTAACAATGCAGGAAAATTGTTTGCCTCTGCTGTCAATAGCTGTGTGCAAACCAGCGGTGGCAAGTGGGAAAAAAAGCGGTTTTCAAAATCAACAGAAAGTTGCGGAGGGAAACCAGAACCCTGTAAAGAGTTTAACCCATGCGAAGTCCTGTCTCCTGCTTCCCCCACACCATCAGACCTGACGGCATTAAAAAATAACTTGAAAAAAAAGTTGGGTTGGACTTGTCCGCCCAAAGCCACTTGCAAAACCCATTCAAAGCAACACCCCGAACTTCGTCACCAATACCACTGCTTAAGTATTGAGCAGGAAGTTTCTGGCCAAAAAATTCAAGTCCTGGTCCGTATTTCCAGAAACAACACCGCTGATTATCAAATCTGGTGCAATCATCAGGAATTATCCACTTTTGTCCCATTGAAAGGCACCACTTGCAAAAGAGGGGGTGGATTTTCGGAAGGTCAGGCCAGGTTTAGTGGAGTCCTTGATAAAGATGGCAATCCTGTAAAAGGGGGCTTACAATCTCTTTTAACTTCACCCTGCCCTTGGTGATTATTAAGGAGTCCACACTTTTTTGACGCGGTCCAGTGCTTCAGCGGAGATGTTTCGGGTGGCCAAGGCCCAAATACCAAAGAGGTTGCTTAAGTTTTGTCCTCGAGGGAAGGCTTTAAGGCAGTGAATGATCGGTTTGACAAGCTTTATGAACTTCTTTTGACTGAAAAAAAGCAAAGCATTGCATCACAGCAGACTGAACCAGCCTGATCCTTCTCTTAAGTGACGATGAATAAGTTTGCTCTCTATAAGAGCCATAGCCAATAACACAATACTGCCCACAATAGCCAAAAGACCGATAGAGACCAGTATCTCAGTCAATGAAAAACCTTTTTTGTTCATATATCACCTATCGTCCACCCCACCATGAATTTTAATACAATCACCAACTCGTTTATTAAAATTCTTATTTCTAACGGCGACAGTACTCTTTATAATATTCCTCACCAGGGGGTAGAGGGATGTTCACCCCACAGATAAGCCCTGGGGGACTGTTGGGGTCAACAGAATCACCACAACATCCATACATTATTGGGAAATCCGTGGGAGACCGATATATCCACCCTGTTTTACAACACCGCCCGTTTGTTTCCTGTGGTTTTGACTGTGGGCAACGGTGGCAACTATCATTATATCTAAAAGGTGCTTCTTTTGGGCAAATATTACAAATCTCTCGGTTGCAAGATTCCCTATGATAGAAGTGAGGGCGGTCAGAGGGGCAGACGCATTGTGTTGCCCCTGGCACTCGTGTATCAGGACATGTGCACTCATGGCCGACTTGCACTGAGGTAGAGGGGCAAGCTGTCAGGCATTGTGTGCCGAATTGCACTTTAGGACGAATACATCGGCATTGTGTGCCGCTTCGCACTTGACCAGTGGGGCACTTGGGCAGGCATTGTGTGCCGACTCGATCTTGGGTATCAGAGCACTTGGGCAGGCATTGTGTGCCGACTCGATCTTGGGTATCAGGGCACTTGGGCAGGCATTGTGTGCTGACTCGCTCTTGACCGTTGGGGCAACACTTGCCTTTTGAATTATACTGATTGTTGGGGCAACACTTGCCGTCTGAATTATGCTGATTGTTGGGGCAACACTTGCCCCCTGAATTGTGATAGCCGTTCCGGCAACACTTGCCTTTTGAATTATACTGATTGTTGGGGCAACATTTGTCGTCTGAATTATAATGACCAGGCGGACAACTCAAAACACAAGAAATCACTAAACCATTCTTTTTTTTTTTCTCCCATTACTACATCTACATGCATAGGCTGTGAGATTTGCCTCTTCAAAATAATCCAACCTCCAATGAGCATATCTACCGGAACAGGTTATGCAATTTTGTTCGACAAAATCCCACTTTTGCGGGGAAGAGCAAGTCACACACTCTTCACTATCCCAAGACCAATTCGAATCAGAGGGGCACTGACAAATCCTGCTTTCTGAAGTCACGGAAATACCGCCAGGGAGCTGGGGGAAGTCCTCGTCAATTCCAACAGTCTCTTTAACAGTATGAAATATAAGCTCATAAGTTCTCTGTTTAAACAGTTGTCTGCCTCCGGAACAGGCCGGTGCACAAACAACAGTCCCGTCTGATTTTATCTCTCTCACAAAATAACCAGCTCCTTCATTTTCACAATTTTTTTGAAGGGGGGAGGCACTGCTGGCCACTTCACACTGAGGCTGGCCGTTTGAATTAAACCCCTTTAAATACTGCCCATCCGGGCAAGCTTTGTTTGCAATAGTTTGTGATACTTTTTGCTCCACCTCGGTCAAAACTTCCTGTGATATACTATGGCAGGTGTCTAAGGTGCACTGTTGTTGTGTGACATCGGTTTTTGGGACTAAGGGAGCGGCTTTAGGGTCAAACATACCACTATAATCAACCGAACAGCGGTGATAAAAACAACCAGCTTGGTCGGTGTTTGAACACACCCCACCACCTATAGTGTTTAATTCCCCCAAGCCCTCTTTTTTATAATAAACGACCAAGTGTCTGTCTGTATTTGCGGGATCACCTGTTAACTCTATTTTCACCACTTCAATATCATCATTAAAAGCACCCACCTTTACCCCCGGTAACCCGGCAGTTACTGTTCCTATGCCTTTGTTTTTTTTGGTTGTATCTGTGTTTGTCAGCTTGTCTGGTCCTAAATGGGTCGCACACTCCTCTTTTAACCCTTGAGCTATGGAGGCTTTTAAGTCATTTTCTGTCAATATGGAGCGGGCCACCTGGGCGGACTGTAAAGAGAATTTAAGGGATTGAGCACTCCCTACCAGGAGCACACTCCCCAACACAGAGGCGACCAGGACTTCAGCCAAGCCAATACCCGCCCGTGAAGAGACGAGAGGGGTACAAAAAAGAGACTTGAGCTGATGAACACAGCGGTTCTGAGCAACTTCCGTCTCTGATCGTGGTTCAGTGCCAAATTTTGAGGAGATTCCCATTTTCACGGGAATGACAGATCGCACAGGAATTACGGTGTTCGGGCCACGGCTATGACGCAGTGCGGGGGGGGGGGGGGGGGGGTGATTTTCTTCAATAATTTCAATAACTTACAAGAATTTCTTAAAGTATTCCTTAAGGTATTTTTCATGATTTTTACCTCTTTTTTTCCGGTTTTCAGGTGGTCCTTTATTCTCTATCGGCAGGCCTAAAAAAAACCTTTAGCCTTTAAACAAAATGTCGCCAAACGGCGATGTTTGAACGCCCGTGCCCCCAAAAGGAGGAGGTGGGCAACACAATTGCCATTCAGGCCCTGTTTTCGGGCAATCATGTAT
Organism: Bdellovibrionales bacterium; assembly: GCA_965242635.1. Lineage (GTDB taxonomy): Bacteria > Bdellovibrionota > Bdellovibrionia > Bdellovibrionales > UBA1609 > JANQSP01. Next base: position 535,915 of record OZ251471.1, read on the forward strand.
CTCTATCGGCAGGCCCAAAAAAAACTTTAGCTTTTTTTTTAAATTTCTGTCAGCGGGGTTGATTCTGCCCGCAAAAGCAGGCTTTTTGCCATCAGGACGGGCAGAGTTACCCATAGATTCCGCCACCAAGGCAGATTCTGCCCACCCTACAGGCTCTGCCAACAGGTCCTGCTTGTGAGGCAGGTGGCCGTCGACGCGATTCCCGCCTCTGATTGTGATTCTGGCCCAAGTTTTGAAGAGATTCCCGCTTTCGCGGGAATGACAGATCGGGCAGGAATGACAGATCGGGCAAAAATGACAGATCGGGCAAAAATGACAGATCGCACGAGAACAACAGGCTTTGTGCCTTTCAGGCAAATAAGCCCACCAATAAGGTGTTGAAAAACTTGCCCCTCAAAGTGAGCTTGTGTTATACTGCCTTTGTGGTCCAGAAATTTAAACAATAGTCACCAACCGACCGACAAATAGTCGCAAACCGACAGGCAAAAGTCGCAAACCGACAGGCAAAAGTCGCAAACCGACAGAAAAAAGGAGCAAACCGACAGAAAAAAGGAGCAAAAATGAAAAAAAAAGAGCATGTTCCGACACCAGATGAAATCTGGCAAATTTTAAAGGAAGTGTCCCTAAGCCAGAAAGAAACGGACCGCCGTATGCAGGAAACCGACCGCCGTATGCAGGAAACCGACCGCCTTATCCGGGAAAGCAAAGCAGAAACAGAGCGTCAAAAAAAAGAAACAGACCGCCTTATCCGGGAAAACAAGCAGGAGGCCGACCGTCGCAAGCAGGAAACCGACCGCCGAATCAAAGAAAACGACCAGCTTATCCGGGAAAGCAAAGCGGAAACCGACCGCCTTATCCAGGCCAGCAAAGCAGAAACAGAGCGTCAGATCGAAGAGAATCGCCTCTTTATCAAACAAATAGACAGCCGTTGGGGCAACCAGTGGGGTGACCTGATTGAAGTCCTGATAGCCGGCAGTCTCGTTCATGTCCTCAACAAAGTGGGCATTCCTGTTGAAAGGGCTGTGCCGGGTCATAAAGGAGCTTATCAAAATAAAACCCAGGAATTTGATGTGCTGGCTTTAAATGGCGAGCAGATGGTGGTGGTGGAAACCAAGTCTTTTTTGAACAAAACAAAAGTGAATGCTTTTTTAAGTCTGATGAGGGATTTCAAGAATTACTGCCCTGAGTTTAAGCATTTGACGGTCTATGGTGGTGTGGCCTGTTTGAATGGAAGAGAGAAGGTGTTTGAATATGCTGAGAAAAAAGGCTTGTTTGTTTTGCAGGTGGAAGGGAACAAGAATGCCGTATTGCGTAACAAACAATCCTTTAAGCCTGAAGTCTTTGGTCCCAAACCGACAGGCAAATAGTCACAAACCGACAGGCAAATAGTCCCAAACCGACAGGCAAGAGTCAGTCTTTTCAAAATTAAGGAGTAACTGATGACAAAAGAATCACAGCAAAACACAGAACAAAATAACGACAAAAGGCTTATAAAAGCCACAAACCACCACGACAAAATATTCAAGCGATTTTTCTCCATTCCCGCCTTTGCCAAAGAGCTGGTCTGTCTTATGTTTTCCAAAATGGAACTGATCAAATTTGATCTGTCCAGGCTCCGTGTGGAAAAAGACAGCTGGATCAACAAAATGGCTGATTTGGTCCTGTCCCTTCCCTTTAAGGACCATCCCGACAAGCGATTTATGCTGTTTATCCTGCTGGAGCATAAGTCACAGTATGACCCTCTGATGTGGATTCAGCTGTTTTTTTATCAGGCAGGGCTTTATGATCATACGAGGAAACAGGGTTGGCCCTTCATGCCCATTGTGCCAGCCGTATTTTACCACGGCAGAGAGCCTTGGAAAGGGCCTACAGACTTTCAGGAAGGGCTTTGGGGAAATATTTTAAAAAAATTTGGAAATTTGACTCACTTTATGATAAACTACAATATAAAGCTTTTGAGCACGCATGATCCTGAAGTGAGGAGGGCGATGGAGGATAAGAGCCTCAAAAGCCGTGCGGTGCTGAATTTGATGGGTAAGATCTGGGATTTGAGGGATTCGCCGGAGGAGCTGAAAAAGACGGTGGCTTTGTTTGGAGAGCTGTCGGGTGAGAGAGAGGATTTTATATTGCATGTGTTGGATTATTTGGAGTCAATGAAGGTGGTGACGGTCAAGAGTTGGCAGGAATTGGAGAAAGAGTTGGTATTGGAGGGAACCTTTAAAAAAGGAGGGTTTATGGACATCCGTGAAGAGATCAGACAAAAAGGTCGTCTGGAGGGCCGACAAGAAGGCATGCAACAGGGCATGCAACAGAAACAACAACAAGTTGTGTTAAATATGCTGAAAAAACAGCTGGATTTTTCTTTAATTTCTGCAGTGACAGGCTTGCCTGTTGAGGAAATTAAAAAGCTGAAAAACGGTTAAGACTTTAACACACAAAAGTCGCCAACCGACCGGCAAAAGTCGCGAACCAACCCCCTTTGAGAGTGTAGGTTTGTGGCCCTTTGCCTGTCTAAAACCTTTTGTGCTATCCAACGGAGAAGTGGGCATATTTCCGGAGCTGGCTTTTTCGATATGCAGGACACGCTTTTAGCAAAGTAGTGTCGGATAATACTTTTTAAATCGTGTCCAATTCTTTAGACAGAAAAAATGAGAGGACCAGCATATCGGCTGGCCACCGGAAAACTTAAATTTCTGCCCCCAGGGCACTAAAAAAATCAGCCTGGGGGCTGAGGGGTATTTTGTGTTTGTTCCCCTCCTGAAGTTTTTCCTGTTGTGGTCTGCCCGGTGGTCGGTTCTGTTTCTGTTCCGCAAAATTCATCTTTTGATATTGTATAAGTGGGGGATTTTATACAGGTGGCTGTGGTAACTGCCTCAAAAGTCGCTGGTTCGCCTGAATATACCTTATGCTCTCTTGTATCAATATCAAAGTGCACAATAACCTGGGCTTTACCCTTTTTCATATTTAAACAAAAATAGTCATCTGTGGCCACCGCTGAGCAATCCCCGGCCGGACAGTTAAAGTTTAACTTGTTCTTTAACTCCGTTGAGGTTGTGGCTTTACAAGGTTTTACTTTTTGACAAGGTTCAGTTTCCCCTGTCTTGCATGCCGGGTCGCCCGTTTGTGAATACCGCTTAACTTCCCACCCACCATTGGCCTTAATGCAATTATTGACACCTGCCTCAAAGAGCCTTGCACTATCGCATAAACTTGACATGTCAGCTCTGCTCATTGTCTTTTTGAATGAGGCCAGCCCCACCCCTGCCACAATCCCGACCAGGCACAGGGCGACACAAATTTCTGTTATGGAAATTCCCTTTTGGTTTTTTATAAAAAGTGTTGTTTTCATAATACCCTTATCGGTTCTGGCCACCTGTCACCTTAAATTCCTGGAATTCCTTCTACTTTACAAATTCCCTCCCACCCGCACTGTGCTCTTTGATTGCTCAAAACTTCAGTGGGGTTTCCCCCCTGGTTCAGGGTCTGTATTGTTTCACCGGTGTCTTTACTGAATTGAATACAGTGCTTTGATTTTTGTTTTTCTGTGTTATCGCTGGTAACTTTAAAAGCCTGGTAACAAAAACTGGTTGCTGAATTTGATTTGTTTTTGTTTGCCTGTTCCGTTGTCATGCTTGCGGTCTTTAAATGGCCGTGTATTGTTTTTGTGGGGAGGTTATCCAAGCCTAACTCAGCCAGGGTGTCGCAATGATCATAAGGCTTGGACTGACGATTATTTAAGGCAAAGCATTGCATCACAGCGGACTGAACCAACCTGATCCTTCTCTTAAGTGACGATGAATAAGTTTGCTCTCTATAAGAGCCATAGCCAATAACAGCAATACTGCCCACAATAGCCAAAAGGCCGATAGAGACCAGTATCTCAGTCAATGAAAAACCTTTTTTGTTCATATATCACCTATCGTCCACCCCACCATGAAACTTAACCATTAACTATTTTATAAACAGCCAGCTTGCCCCTGGTGACTACTGGCAAGAGCCTCCGCTGAATGTTTCTCTGGAGTCGCGGTCAACACCAACCCATGTTGTCCCGTTCGGACAACATGGGAAAATGATCCGGGTCAGTGTTTGAGAAATCCTTATACCGTATACCCCTGGGATATAGTGGTTTTCCGGACAGCATGTAATGACTTTGGGCCCTCCGGGGGGAGTTTCTGTCCTTATGCTCCCATACTTGCAACACTTGCCATTTGAATTGTAGCTGTTCTGAGGGCAACACAAGCCATTGTCATTTTTCCAACCTTGACGGCAACAAAGGCCGTTTATATTAACTTCTGTTTTTCTACAACACTTGCCATTTGAATTGTAGTTACCCCACCCGCAACAAATGCCGTTGTCATAGTCATAGTAAGGTGGGCATCTGATCCGGCATTGTGTGCCGACTTTCTCTTGATTAGTGGGGCAACACTTGCCTTTTGAATTATGCTGACCAGTGGGGCAACACTTGCCTTTTGAATTATGCTGACCAGTGGGGCAACACTTACCGTTGGAATTATGCTGATTGTTGGGGCAACACTTACCGTTGGAATTATGCTGTCCAATGGGGCAACACTTGCCTTCTGAATTATGCTGTCCAGCGGGGCAACATATTTTGTTTGAATTATGCTGTCCAGCGGGGCAATTCATACCACAAGAAATCTCTAAACCATTTTTTTTTTTTTATTTCCAGCCGGACATCTACATGTATAGCCTATAATATTACTATGTAAAGACCAGAAACCCCCTCCCCCACAGGTTCTGCAACCTCTTTCAACATAATCCCACTTTTGCGGTGAAATGCAAGTCACGCACTCTTCATTATCCGGATCCCAATTTGAGCCAGTGGGACACTGGCAAATTAGTCTTTCGGACAGCTGAGGAACAGAAGGGCCAAGAAGAAAATCATCTGGGTCGCTAACTTCTTCAAGTATAGGTAACAGCTGTCTTCCACCGGAACAGGCTGGGGCACAAACAGTAGTCCCGTCTGTTCTTATCTCGCGAATAAATTGCCCTGGGGGGCAATCCTCCTGTATGGTGGAAGGGGCACCGGCAGGGACAGCACACAATGGATTGCCGTTGTCATCAAATCCCGTTATATATTGCCCCGGCTGGGTGCAATCTTTGGTTTTAAGCTCAGCAGTGACTCTTGTCGTCACAGTGTTCTGCACTTTTAGCAAAACAGCCTCTGAAATATCATGGCAGTTTTCCAAACCTGTGCACTTATTGTGAGAAGTGTCATAAGTGATCGAACAGCTGTGGTAAAAGCACCCTTTGGTGTCGGTTGGTGAACAAGTCCCACCGTTCAAAGTGTTTTGATCCCCCAAACCTGTCTTTTTATAGTAAACAACCAAGTCCCTGTCTTCGGGTTTTGTGGTGGCTGGGGCATCCCTTAACTCCATTTTCACCACTTCAATATCACCCTTAAAAGTGCCTTTTTGAACACCACCTGGTAAAACCACAGAATCCTTTAATTTTCCAATGCCATTGTCGCGGTCTGTAGCTGTGGTTTCCAAATTGTCCTTTTTTAATACAGGATTATATGTAGAATCAGCAGGATCAGGGGGGGTACCGGGTGGTGTGCAATCTTCTTTTAAGCCCTGAGATATTGAGGCTTTAAAGTCATTTTCCGTCAATATGGATCGGGCCACCTGGGCAGACTGTAAAGAAACTTTAAGAGACTGAGCACTCCCTATCAGGAGCACACTCCCCAACACAGAGGCGACCAGAACCTCGGCCAAGCCAATACCTGCCCGTGAAGAGACGAGAGGGGCACAAAAAAGAGACTTGAGCTGATGAACACAGCGGTTCTGAGCAACTTCCGTCTCTAATCGTGGTTTAGTGCCAAATTTTGAGGAGATTCCCGTTTTCACGGGAATGACAGATCGTGCGGAAATGACAGATCGCACAGGAATTACGGTTGCCGGGCCACGGCTATGACGCAGTGCGGGGGGGGGTGATTTTCTTCAATAATTTCAATAACTTACAAGAATTTCTTAAAGTATTCCTTAAGGTATTTTTCATGATTTTTACCTCTTTTTTTATCTTCCTGTTTTTGCCTGCCCTGCCTTTACCTATCGGCAGGTTCAAAAAAAACTTTAGCTTTTTTGTCATCCCCACCTCCTCCTTTTGGGGGTGCGGAGTGAGTTCGCCTTTGGCGATATTTTGCGTCCTCTGCTGAGCCGATTTCTTGCACTGAGAAACAAGTGTCGTGCAAAAAAGCTGATTTTTACGTTTACACAAGACGCATCTTTAAAAAAGCCTCTGCCTTTAAACAAAATGTCGCCAAACGGCGATGTTTGAACGCCCGTGCCCCCAAAAGGAGGAGGTGGGCAACACAATTGCTTTTCAGACCCGGTTTTCGGGCAGTCATGTATCTTTATCGGCTGGTCACCAACAGAACTTTAGCTTTTTTTTTTGAAATTTTTGCCACCGGGGCAGATTCTGCTTGTGAGGCAGGTGGCCGTCGACACGATTCCCGCCTCTGATTGTGATTCTGGCCCAAATTTTGAAGAGATTCCCGCTTTCGCGGGAATGACAGATCGAGCGGGAATGACAGATCGTGTGGGAATGACAGATCGGGCGGGAATGACAGATCGTGCAGAAATGACAGATCGTGCAGAAATGACAGATCGGGCAGAAATGACAGATCGGCAGAAATGACAGATTGCACGAGAACAACAGGCTTTGTGCCTTTCAGGCAAATAAGCCCACCAATAAGATGTTGAAAAACTTGCCTCCCAAAATGGGCTTGTGTTATACTGCCTTTGTGGCCCGGAAATTTAAACAATAGTCACCAACCGACCCGACCGAAAAAAGGAGCAAAAATGAAAAAAGAGCATGTTCCGACACCAGATGAGATCTGGAAAATCTTAAAGGAAGTGTCCCTAAACCAGAAAGAGACCGATCGCCGTATGCAGGAAACGGACCGCCGTATGCAGGAAAGCAAAGCGGAAACAGACCGTCTGATCCGGGAAAGCAAAGCGGAAACAGACCGTCTGATCCGGGAAAACAAGCAGGAGGCCGACCGCCGCAAGCAGGAGGCTGACTGCCGCAAGCAGGAAACAGACCGCCGGATCAAAGAAAATGACCAACTTATCCGGGAAAGCAAGGCAGAAACAGAGCGTCAGATCAAAGAAAATCGCCTTTTTATCAAGCAAATAGACAGCCGTTGGGGCAACCAGTGGGGTATTTTGGTGGAAGCTATGACAGAAGGAAGCCTAATTCAGGTTTTTAAAGACAGGGGCATAGATGTTCAGCGCACTGTTACCAATCACAGGGGTGCTTATCAGAAGGTGGAAAGGGAATTTGATGTGATAGCCATAGATGGCAGAGAGTTGGTGGTGGTGGAGGCGAAATCTCATTTTATTCAGGAGAATGTGGATTATTTTTTAAAGACTTTAAAGGATTTTAAGAAGTATTGCCCTGAGTTTAGTCCTTGGGTGGTGTATGGTGGTATAGCTTGTTTGCGTAAGAATAAGAAGCTTTTTGCTTATGCGGAGAAGAAGGGTTTGTTTGTTTTGCGGGTTCAGGGGAAGAATGCAATAATGTTGAACAAAAAATCCTTCAAGCCCGAAGTCTTTGGTCCCAAACCGATCAGCAACAGCCAATAATCAATGTGTCCAGTTTTTCAGGCAGAAAAAATGAGAGGACCAGCATGCGGTCGCACAAATCACCTATTATTATATTGCTCCAATAGCCCGTCATCTATAAGCTCCCCATAAGTTTTATAATGAGGTGGGGTATTATTTCTTTCATTGTATTCTACCACCACAAAACCACTGAACCCTCTTGATTTTAAATACTCCGCTTGCTCTGGTGTGACTTTTGCATCTGTCAAATCTGCCCCTCGCAAATCTGCCCCTCTCAAATCCGCATCATAAAAAACCGCCCCTCGCAAATACGCCATTTGCAAATTAGTCCCTCGTAAATCCGCTTCTACCAAATACGCCCTTCGCAAATCCGTCCATCGTAAATTAGCCCCTCTCAAATCCGCCCCTCGCAAATCCAAATTTCGCAAATCCTTATTAAACAAATCCGCCCCTCGCAAATTAGCTCCTCGCAAAGACGCCTTATAGGCTAAATCCACTTTTTGCAAATTACAAAAATGGATACCTTCTTTGTTTATGAAGTCTCTATAATTTTCACTATTACAAACTTCACCACTTGCTTTTTCCACAGCATGGGCTTTAACCCCGCTGGTCACACAGCCCACAAACAACAGACTAAGAAAAATTATAAGAGCTTTCATAATCCACCTCCTAAAGGTTAATGTTGTTTTTTCTCACTATATCATGCCTATCGGCTTGTGGCCAAAAAAAACTTTACTTTTTTTCAAATTTCTTCCACTGGGGCGGATTCTGCCCGCAAAAGCAGGCTTTTTGCCATCAGGACGTGCAAAGTTGCCCCACAGATTCTGCCATCGAGGCAGGTTCTGCCCGCCCCACAGATTCTGCCAGCGGGGAGCAGGTTCTTCCCGCGGAACAGGGTCTGCCAGCGGGGCTTGGTTTAATTGCGGTGGTTCATGTTGTGTTTTCTTTTTTGCCACTTCTCCAGGGCGTATTGCCTCATATCTGCCACCGAATCAAATTCATCCACAATCTCCACACCGAGCAGGGTCTCCACTGCATCCTCCAAAGTCACCAAGCCAGTCAAAACCCCATAAGAATCCACGGCAATAAAAACATGCTCCTTTCTTTTGATAAACTGATCCAAAACCGCCGCCACCGAAATATGATCCGGAATGGAATGCAGAGGCTTCATATACTCCTCCAAAGTGATATCAAATAAATCGTGGGAATAGGCCTCCAATATCTTATAGCGGTGAATAAAACCCACCACCTGATCCAAACTGCCCTCATAAAGTGGAACACGGGAGAAACGAAGAGGCTGACTGTTCTCCATAACCTCCTTTATGCTCTTCTTTTTGTCAAAAGCCAAAATAACTGTCCGGGGGGTCATGATCTCCGACACCTTGAGGGTGTCCAGCATGAGCAGATTTTTAATCACCCGGCTTTCCTTTTGCCCAATAGCCCCTTCACTGGCCCCCATCTCCGCTGTCACAATCATGTCCTCACGGGTGACAGACGCCGTTTTCCTTTTGGTCAACAAACGATTGAGCTTTTCTGAAAACCACACCGCCGGGTAGAGGATAAAAATCAGGCCCCGCACCAAATAAGCCACTATGGGCGCCAAAGTACGCCAGTAGTTGGCCCCCACCGTCTTGGGGATAATCTCCGACACAATCAAAATAACCAGAGTGAGCACAAGAGAGGCCAGAGTCACATACGAGTTGCCATACAGAGTATGCACCTGAGCACCCACCCCAGCCGCCCCCACCATGTTGGCAAAAGTGTTGAGGGTCAGGATGGCCGACAGGGGCCGGTTTATCTGACTTTTAAGGGACTTGAGCAAAAGGCCGTAGGCCTTTTTTTTCTTGATAACAGCCCTTATATAAACCTGTGTGGTGGAAAGCATTACCGCCTCCATCACAGAGCAGATAAAGGAAACCACCACCGCCAAAAAAAAATAAATAACTAATAAGCTCACTGAATAATAATAGTCCTATCAAACTTTTTGACCTTTTTGCACTAAATTCTCCGAATCCAGAAAAATACGGGTGCCTTGTGCACCTTTTTGGCCCTGGTACTTGCCTTTATAGGGCTTTTTGGTCTTTTGGTCCAGCCGGCAAAACACTATCTGACATATCCGGCGACCCGCCCGAAGGCGAATGGGGAGCGTATTGGCATTGTAAAGCTCCAGAGTCAGCTGTCCCTCAAAGCCCGGATCCACCCACCCGGCATTTTGAATAAAAAGCCCCATCCGGCCCACAGAACTGCGCCCCTCCACAAAAGCCGTCAAATCATGGGGTAAACAAAGGTTTTCCGCCGTGGTGGCCAGAACAAAAGAATGAGAGGGCACCAAAAATTCCTCGGCAGAAACGGTCTGATAATCGGGCTGGGAATTAAAGTCCAGAATGTCCCCACCCCAATGCCGGACTATGACAAATTGCTTTCCCAGCCGGAGATCCACAGAAGCGGGCTGAATACAGGCTGGATCCAAAGGATCGATTTTAAGCTCTTTTTTGCTCAACCGGGCCTGAATACCCCCATCGGAGAGTATCATTTTTTTCCTTTCCTACTCTGGTAGTGTTTGACCAGTTCCTCCTGCACAGAACCCGGTGCCTGCGAATAGCGGGCAAACTCCATGGTAAACTCCCCCTTGCCCTGTGTGGCTGAGCGCAGTTCCGTGGAGTAGTTGAACATTTCCGCCAAAGGCACCTCCGCCTCAATGGTGACAAACCTGTTTTGGGAATGCGTGTTTTTGATAATACCCCTTCTTTGGTTGATTTGTCCAATAACATTGCCCTGAAATTCCTCCGGGGCCGACGTCTCCAGCTTCATAATCGGTTCCAGCACCGCCGGGCGGGCTTTGGAATAATATTCCCGGAAGGCGGTCATGGCACAAATCTTAAAAGCCAGTTCACTGGAGTCCACATCGTGAAAAGCCCCATCCGACAAGACAGCCCTGACACCCACAATGGGAAACCCAATCAGAGGGCCTTTTTGCATCTGATCCTGAAAGCCCTTATCCACCGCCGGGATATACTCCTTTGGAATACGGCCCCCGGTGATCTTGTTCACAAACTCGTAATTTTTTTCCTCCTCCACAGACAGCGGACTAAAAGTACCCACCACTTTGGCAAACTGCCCGGCCCCACCTGTTTGCTTTTTGTGTGTGTAATCATACTCCACCTCTTTTGTGATGGTCTCCCTGTAAGCCACCTGAGGCTGGCCCACCTGCACCTCACACTGGAACTCTCTTTTCATTCGTTCAATGTAAATATTCAGGTGCAACTCCCCCATGCCGGAGATCACCGTTTGGCCCGATTCCTCGTCCCTCCGGACACGGAAGGTGGGATCCTCTCTGCTGAATTTTTGAAGAGCCTTGCTGAAGTTGCCTGTGGCGTTTCGCTCTTTTGGCTCAATGGCCATGGAGATAACCGCATTGGGCACAAACATGGAACTCATGGTGTATTCTGTACCTTCGGAACAAAAAGTATCCCCGGAGGCACAGTCGATACCAAAAAAAGCCACAATATCCCCCCCAGAGGCCGATTCAATATCCTCCATCTCATCCGCATGCATATACACAATACGGGGCACTTTGACTTTTTTGCCCGTTCGCACATTGTGAATAAAATCCCCTTTGTTCACCTTCCCCTGATAAAGCCTCATATAAGTCAGCTGGCCAAAACGGGTGTTGTCCAATTTAAAGGCCAGTCCCACAAAAGGTTTGTCCTTGGTGGGGGATAAAACCATCTCTTTTTCCTGCTGAGCCTGATCATAAGCCCTGTTCTCCACTTCTGCGGGGTTGGGGAGATACTTTATCACCGCCGAGAGCACCGCCTGCACCCCTTTGTTTTTAAAGGCCGAACCCATAAACACAGGGGTTATGTTAAGGGCTATGGTGGCTTGACGCACAGCCTGGTGGATTTCCTCCTCTGTGGGTTCCTCCTCATTTAAAAACTTTTCCGCAAGAGTGTCGTCAAAATCCGACAGAGCCTCTATCATCTTCAGACGGTATTCTTTGGCCTCTGCCTTAAATTCCTCCGGTATATCCCTGCTCACAGGCTTTTCGCCCTCTTTTCCCTCAAAATAAATCGCTTTCATGGTGACCAGATCCACCACCCCCTCATGCTTGTCCTCCAGACCAATGGGGATCTGCATAAGCACCGCATTGTGGTGGAGCTTTTCCCTCAACATGTCAGACACGCGGAAGGGGTTGGCCCCCGCTCTGTCCAGCTTGTTGATAAAAGCTATCCGGGGCACTTTATACCGGCGCATCTGCCGATCCACTGTAATGGACTGGGACTGGACACCAGCCACCCCGCAGAGAACCAAAATCGCCCCATCCAGCACCCTCAAGGATCTTTCCACCTCAATGGTGAAGTCCACATGGCCTGGGGTATCGATGATGTTAACCGCCTGGCCATCCCATGTGACATTGGTGGCGGCCGACTGAATGGTGATGCCTCTTTCCTTTTCCAGCTCCATGGAGTCCATCTTGGCCCCCACGCCGTCCTTTCCACGCACATCGTGAATGGCATGGATACGTCCGGTGTAAAACAAAATCCGCTCTGTCAGAGTGGTTTTGCCGGAGTCAATATGGGCAGAAATCCCAATATTGCGCACTTTTTCAATATTCCATTGTTGACTCATTTTAGTTGCTTTTTCTTAAATTTTTTCCGAACAACATCCGTCCGGTTCTGGTTCTGCAAAGCAGAAACCTGCACTTTTAATTCCCTTATTTCCCTGATAATAGCTTCGTTTGAAGGTGTAAACACAGCACTTCTTAATTCTGAAATCTTTGCCTGGTTTTGTTCATTGGTGAAGTCAAACCTGTAATCAAATAACCAGACCAAAGCAAAAAAAGCCACTGTCACAGAGGCTATAATGACACCGGATAATTTTAAAAACATGGCATTTTCCAAATCTTTAAAGTTATCCTTGACCTCTTTTTTAAAATGAGCGAAGTCGGTCTGTGTGATTACATCTGTTTTTGAATCTGTCATTTTATCCTCCTTTGGATTTCATAAGTTGGTCAGGCACACAAAATCAGTTTACTGCCCTGTTTTGGCAAAGTCAAGACAATATCACCTGATTAGGACAACCCGCCAATAAAAGAGAGGTGGGGAAAACTTGAGATCAGGCCAGCCCACGGGCCTTTATCCATTCCTCATTTAAAAACTTGCTCATGTAGTTTCGGATACCATCAGGCAAAATAACCACACAGTTGGCATGCTTTTTCAGCCGGGGGGCCGCTTTCAACAAAGCCACCACAGCAGAACCACTGGAGCCTCCCACCAAAAGGCCCTCCTCCCGTATCAACCTTTTGGCCATCAAAAAAGATTCCCTGTCCTCTGTTTTGACCCATTCTGTCACCTGAGAGCGATCCAACACCTGAGGCACAAAATCATAACCAATACCCTCCACTTCGTAAGTCCCCACCGGGCCCTCCCCAGCCAAAATGGAACCCACTGGGTCCACCCCTATTATTTCACACTTCGGACAGGCCTCCCGGATTCTTTTGGAAAGCCCAGTCAGAGTGCCCCCTGTGCCCGCACCAGCCACCACCATATCCACCTGCTGATTTAAATCCTCCAGAATTTCCCTCGCCGTGCCCTCATAATGAGCGGATACATTGGCCGGATTGGAATATTGATCCAGCATAAAAGCCCCCGGTATTTCCTTTGTCAGACGGCGGGCCAGGCCGATGTGGCTGTCTTCATGATCATGGGGCAGTTCTGTGGGGGTTCTCCGGATCTCAGCCCCCAGTGCCTTTAAAACCATCTCTTTTTCCTTACTCATTTTCTCCGGCATGACAATAATCACCCTGTAACCCAAAACCGCCCCAGCCAAAGCTATGCCAATGCCGGTGTTGCCACTGGTGGGTTCAATAAGGGTGTCGCCTTTTTTAATGTGCTTTTCCCTTTCCGCTTTTCGAATCATGTTACAGGCAATGCGATCCTTGACAGAACCACCGGGATTAAAAAACTCGCACTTGGCATACACAGAGCAATCCAAATGAGAAGCAATTTTATTCAAACGAATGAGGGGGGTTTTTCCAACCGTCTGCAATATATTATCGTAAAGCATCAGAGGGGCCTTTACAGGAGTTGTTGTCTTCTTTCCAATCGCCACTTTCGGCGCTCTTCCGCCTGTGCAAATCGCTTTTTTTCCTCTTCCGTCTTCAACAAAAGAGAGGGGACCAAAGTGGGTTTGTGATCCTCATTCAGGGCCACAAAAGTCAAATAAGCTGTCACAGTATGACGCAGGCTTTTTGCCCGGACATCCTCCGCCGTCACCCTGACACCCACTTCCATTGAGGTTTTATGCGTGTAATTGACCTGAGAAGTCAAGCAAACCACATCCCCTTTGTGCACAGGGGCCAAAAAATGCAGATCGTCAATGCTGGCTGTCACCACATTCCTGGAGCAGTGCCGGCTGGCAGAGATGGAAGCGGATATGTCAATCCAAGACACAATCACACCACCAAAGGCCGTGCCCAAAGCATTCATGTGGTTGGGCAAAATCAACTCCGTCATCTGGACAAATGAACGGGAGGGGGGAACAAAATTTTCCATCCTGAACAGAACCCCTCAGCCGACTATGGATGAACCAATAGGTATGGTGTTTTCATCCACAGTCTCCATCGCTCCACCCCCCGGAGCAGGAACAGAAGGCTCCGTGTCCTTGGCATTCTCTATAAACTGAGCCATGGGGAGTGTCCATATAATCTGCGACCGGCGGGATATTCTCATCCTCTTATACACATTGGTCAGATGGAACTTGACTGTTTTTTCAGCCACACACAGCCTGTCAGCCACCTGCTTGTTGGTCAGCCCCTGAACAACCAGAATAACCACCTCGGACTCTCTTTTGGAAAGCCCTTTATCCTGCAGGTACGTTTTCATTTGATCCACGACATTAGACGAAGAAAACAAAAAATCCTTTTCGTTGTGTTGTATGAGCATCCTTGCCCCTCCTGTGAAAGATTGTTGTTGAGTTCAGTTTAAACAGTCTTTTTATGAGACAGCAAGCATTAAAACAGAAACTGGACCTAAAAGCAATATTTTTATTGATTTCAATAGTTTACATAAATAACGCACTGCTTTATTTTAAGCCAAAAAGGCCTTATTTTGACAGACGCATATTGTCAAAAATCCATGGAACAGGCTCTCTTCCAGCGGGTGAAAAATATTTCAGGGGTGAACAAAAACAAGACACTTTTATTGGGCCGGGGTTTTAAAAATCCCTAATCATTTTAACCATTTAAAGAGGCCTTGAGGCCTGTGCCCGTTTTTGCATGCAAAAAAGCCCTGTTGTCTTAAAAACAGACCCTTAAAAAAAGGCGGGACAGGGTTTTTGTGTGTATTTTTTGGATAGTGTGTGCCCCGCTCAGGGGCTTTGTTTTATATCGCTTGAGAAGAGGCTGATTTGTCTTCTGATTCGGAAAGGGGGCGAAGCTGATTAAAGGGGGGGGCTTTGACCAGCATGGACAAAAAACCATGTGCTGTGCTGAACAGGTATCTTTTTTCGTCCTCCAAATCAGCCCGCTCACATGGACTTTGGCCGGAGGGACTTCCTGCCGGTGAGGCCCCTTGATCCAAAGCCACTTGTGTCAGTGCATTCGCCTCCCGCTCTTCCTCAGCAGAGGAACCACAAAGTCCTTCCATCTCCTGGATGAACAGCATGTGGTGCAAAAGCCGTTCTGAAGCAGAGGTCTCCCCCTCCACATTGTGCTTGACTTGAATTTGTGCAATGGCCCTTTGCAGATCCTGGACTTTTCCTGTCTCACGGTAGTTGTCTATATGGTAAAGGGCCAGCATCCACCGGCCAAAATCGTTCTGGCTCGCAGAACTGATATAAGGCTTGATACTTTGTTTTTGACGCTCTTTAAGGTAAATGAGGGAGAGAATGGAGGCCGACAGGTTTTTGGTTTCCGATCCCTCTTCGGACTCCTGAAAGGCCTTTTTCAGGTGCTCCTCCGCCAGGCTGTAGTGGCCCGACTGATAGTTGAGACAACCCTGAGCCACCATAACGGAAGTGGAGGGGGACTTTGCACTGATCTCATTTAAAGCCTGTGTCAACTCCGCCCTTTCCGCGTAATCCATAAAACAGTTCTTAAAATTAATGGAGTGCACATAAGATTTGGCAGAATCACAGCTGACCAAAAACAAAAAAGACCAGCCAAAAGACAAGAAAATCAAACACAAAAAGGCTTTTTTCATAAATATTCCCCTGTTTGAACCTGTTTCAAGGCCACATGGTGGTAGCCTGCCACAGGCCACAAAGTGGCCCGCAAAACAAAACGGCAAAACTCACCCACCTCGTCCCCACCAAGGCCACAAAGTGGCTCTCTCCATAATAATTAAAAAAAATACAAAAAGTCAAAAAATAAAATGGCTTTGGCTTTATTTTGTTGTATTGTGTTAAGAAATCAAGAAACAAAAGCAGACATAAAGGACAAAAAGGCCAAAATCAGGCCTTTTGTCGGATAAGCTCTGTCGGACAAGCTCTGTCGGACAAACTCTGCTGGACAGATTCTGCTGGACAAGCTCTGTCGGACAGACAGAACACAGACAAGGAGCAACAAAATTGCTTTACTATACAGGAAAAAAGGGGCTAAAAGTCCCAAAAGTGGGTTTTGGCACATGGCTTATCAAGGGGAATTCATGTGTCCAGGCGGTCCTGTGTGCTTTGCACACCGGCTATCGACATATCGATACAGCCCAAATTTACGATAATGAAGCTCAGGTGGGCGAGGCATTGACACAGTCTGGCATCGATCGGAAAAAAATATTCCTTACGACCAAAGTATGGAAAACCTGCTTAAGTGCGGACAAGGTCTGCTCAAGTATGGACGAAAGTCTGAAAAAGTTGAAAACAGACTATGTGGACCTTTTGCTCATCCACTGGCCGGATGTCCGGGTCCCCTTACAAGAAACCCTGACGGCTTTTCAAAAACTGATCCAGCAAAAAAAGACCAGGTGGACAGGGCTGAGCAATTTCCCCGTGGAGTTAATGGAAACAGGCAAAAAAACAGCACCGGAGCTGGTTTGCAATCAGGTGGAGTATCATCCTTTCTTAAATCAGCGGGCTGTTTTAAAGGCGGTGGGAAGGCACAATATGTTTTTAACCGCTTATTCCCCTCTGGCCCGAAACAAAGTGTTTAAAAACCCGGTTTTGCGAACTATGGGGGAAAAATACGGCAAAAGTGCCGGGCAAATAGCTTTACGCTACCTGATAGAGCAAAAAAATGTGGTGGTTATTCCCAAGTCCGCCCGACCTGGCCATATCAGAGAAAATTTTCAGCTTTTTGACTTTAAATTGAGTGCGGAGGATCGTCTACTGCTCAGTGGCCTCAGTTCTCAAAATCAAAGGCTGGTCAATCCGGAGTGGGCACCGGAGTGGGACTGATGGAGGGACGGAAAAAAGTCGCTCACCCTCCTGATTGCCATGTCATTCCCGCGAAGGCGGGAATCCCTTATATATGCGAAAAAAAGCCGGACAGGAGAAAATCACCCCCCACCGGCTGAATTTTCACAGAATGAAGGTTTTGGCTTTGAGAGAGCTTGCGAGCTGGCCCTGACCAATGAAGGCCCGGCCCCATAATACGGGGTGCGATATACAGATACAGCCTTTGAGCCATGTTTTGATTCAAAAACTGAGAGAGACAAAAAGCCCCCCCCTCCACCAAAACAGACTGGATATTTTCCTCCTGATAAAGCTGAGACAAAAGAGCCGACAAATCACAAAGCCCCTTTTTATTCTGTGCCGTTTGCTGTTGGACAATGTGCTGTTTCACAAACTTAAGCTTTATCCCCATACTCTGAGCCTGTTTTATTTTTTTGTTTTTGGCTTTCATGGCACTGGAACAAAACAGGAGCACCTGATCCGGAGAGCGTGCCTTTAACAGAGGAGAGCCCGGCAAAAAAAGCAGGCCCCTCCCCTCCGGATCCAGGATAATGGCTTTGTTCTGTTTACCCTTAAATTTACTCAGGCGAATATTCAAGCGAGGCTGATCTTTCAAAAAAGTGTTCACCCCCGTCAGAACCGCCGAATGCATGGCCCTTAAAAACCGGGCATGCTCCCTGGCCCTGCTCCCTGTGATCCACTGGCTTTCCCCACTCTTCAAGGCCATCACCCCATTCAGGCTGGAGGCCAGCTTCAGGCTCACAAAAGCTCTTTTATTCAAAAAAGAAAACTTAAAGGGTGCGATCAGGTTTTCCAGTTCCTGTTTGAAATCAGAAAAAGGGGAAACTTTTATTTTGTGTTTTCTTAAAAAGTGCAGGCCCCGGCCCCGTGTGCATGGATCTTCAGCCCCATAAGTGAGAGACTGAAAAGGCCATTTCGTCAGGGCCCCGGCACAGGAAGGGGTTTTCCCTTGATGGTGGCATGGCTCCAAAGTGACAAAGATCTTTGCCCCTTTCAGCTTTTTTTTGTCCCTGATTTTGTTCAGGGCCTCCACTTCCGCATGTGCCCCGCCATATTTTTTATGGTGGCCGGAAGACAAAAGCCGGTTTTCAGAATCCAAAATCACACAACCCACGGGAGGGTTGGGCTCCACCCACCCCAGCCCTTTTTCAGCCTCTTTAATCGCCCGGCACATGGCTTGTTTGGGGGAAAGAATCATATTTACGGATTCCCAAAGGCAGAGTAAAGACAATGCTTAATCAAGATAGCCCCTTTGGATTTGATCTCTTTCCATCGCGTCAAAAAGAGCCTGAAAGTTGCCCTCCCCAAAACCATCGTGGCCCTGACGGGTAATCACTTCGTAAAACACAGGGCCTATCACATTTTTGGTAAAAATCTGAAGCAAATAATTTTTATCATCCCCGTCTGCCAGTATTTTGTTTTCCCTCAAATGGCTTAAATCTTCTTTCAGAGAAGGCACTCTTTCCAAAAGGGTGTCGTAATAAGTGTCCGGCACATCCAAAAAACGGATGCCCTGTCGTTTCAGCTTTTGAACAGAAGCCACAATATCCCGACTGCTGAGGGCAATGTGCTGAACACCCGCACCCTTCAATTCCTCCAAAAATTCCTGAATTTGGGATTTTTGCCCTTTGTCCCCCTGGGCCGGCTCATTGATGGGGATGGTGATGGTCCCGCAGGGGGAGCACATAACCTTGGACACAAGGCCTGTTTTACTTCCCTGAATATCAAAATAGCGTTCTTCCCTGAAATTAAAAATCTCCTGATAAAAATCGCACCACTTCTGCATATCCCCCCGGCCCACATTGTGGGTCAGATGATCCACCGACAACAAACCCGCCGTGGTGCTTTCCTCTGCCTCTTCAGGGCAGGGACTTTTAAATTCTTTTTTAAAATGAGAAAGATCCTCCTCCACAAAATAAATCAGGGATTCCCCAACCCCATATATGGCAGGAAAGCTGTGGCTTTGTTTGTCCGAGGGCAGTGCTCTGGCCCCTTTGGCCACCGCCTGTTCGAGGGCCATTTGAGCGGAACGAACACGAAAAGCCAGAGCACACACGGAAGGGCCATGTTGCCGTGAAAAATCTTCCGCAAAAGTGTTTTTTTCCCTGTTCAATATAAAGTAAGTATAGCCCTGCCCAAACAAATCCACCTGCTTTGTTGTGTGCCGACCTCTGTGCTGAAAGCCCATGGATCGCCAGAGCTGAGCCAGTTTGTCCGGCTCAGGGCTGGTGTATTCAATGAAGTCCACCCCTTTAAGGCCCGCTGGGTTTTCTTTTGTGTTTTGCGTTTTCATTTTTTGAGTCTCACAAAAACTTCATTATGGCACTCAAGGCCACCAAACCCGCCACCATAATGCTTCCCAACCTCAAAATCATATCTCTTTTTAACAGCTCCAGGTCTTTTTTGGTGTCCGCTCGCAACTGCTCTAGGTCTTTTTTGGTGTCTGCTCGCAACTGCTCCACCGCCTTATGAACATCGGCTATTTCTTTACGAACATCCGCTATATCCCTCTTGGTGTCCGCCCGCAACTGCTCCACCGCCTTATGAACATCCGCTATTTCTTTACGAACATCGGCTATTTCTTTACGAACATCCGCTATATCCCTCTTGGTGTCCGATCGCAACTGCTCCACCGCCTTATGAACATCGGCTATTTCTTTACGAACATCCGCTATTTCTTTACGAACATCCGCTATTTCTTTACGAACATCCGCTATATCCCTGTGCACATCGGCTATATCTCTTTTGGTGGCCAGAAATTTCTCCATATTGTCCTTATGAAAATACACAAGGGTATTGGCTTGTTGCTCGTTAAAGCCATTTTCTTTCAGGTACTCCACCTGCTGTTTTAACAGTTCCATACACTAGTTCTCCTGTTTTCTATAATGAAAAAAGGGGCCACGGAAAAGCCTCCAATAATCAGAGCACCCATAATCCGTATGAGGTAATTTGTTCTTTGATTGAGCAGATGCTCTATCCCATTAACAATACTTTTTATTTCATTTTTAAAGTTATCAAACTCAATCCTCATCTCACTTTTAAAATTATCCAGGTCCGCCTGTGTTACAGGGCTGTTTTTTGAAGCGGACATAAGCACCTCCTTATTTTCTGTTTCTGCCCGCAGAGCAGGCTTTCTCCATGTTTATTATACTTTTTTTATCGCGTCAAGTCAAAAAAGCGGAATTTGAACAAATTTTTTGAGTCTGCTTTAGTCCAATTTATGAAGTTCATTGAATAGTGGCTCGCACAACAGGCCACATAGTGGCTCGCAACAGGCCACATAGTGGCTCGCAACAGGCCACATAGTGGCTCGCAACAGGCCTGTTGGACAAGGGCTTAGTTCAGAACATCCACAATAAGAGTGAAGGACCAGGAGCTGACATTGCCACTTTCATCTGCAATAGTTCCAGAAACAATGTAAGAACTAGGCTCAGTGCCTCCGTCAATGGAAAACCTGTTGTTGGTGGAATCCCAAACCACCGAAGGACCATTGGTAACGGTCACTGGATTTCCGATGGCACCAGAAAGTATAATGGAGCTGACAGTGACAGTGTATCCCTCACCCGATCTCAAATTACTGATATTGGGCCTGTAAGTAAGACTTTGATGCACCACACATGCCTGATTGGTGGCTGTCAGGGTGGGTGCCGTTGTATCAGTTGAAGAACCACCGCCCGTGGAAGAACCACCGCCTGTGGAAGAACCACCGCCCGTGGAAGAACCACCGCCTGTGGATGAACCACCGCCTGTGGATGAACCACCGCCTGTGGATGAACCACCGCCTGTGGATGAACCACCATCCGTGGAAGAACCACCGCCTGTGGAAGAACCACCGCCTGTGGAAGAACCACCATCCGTGGAAGAACCACCGCCTGTGGATGAACCACCATCCGTTGAACCACCATCCGTTGAACCATCTGTGGATCCAGGGTTTGCCTCTTGGTTGGCCGGTGGATTGATGACAATGGGAGGAGGTATTTCCACATTTGGATCCTGTGGGGGATTTATTATGACAGGAGCTGTGGTCACAGTAACTTGAAAGGACCAAGAACTGGTATTGCCACTTTCATCTGAAACAGTCCCTGCAATGTGATATGTGTTAATTTGGACAGAGTCCGCCACTGCTGTAATAACAAAGCTGTTGTTGGCAGAATTCCAAGTCACAGACGGTGCACCTACAGGCAAAGTGTCCACAGTCACCTCAAAATTCTCATTCAAACTCAGTTGATCAATCAGTGGCACATAATTCAGGCTGTTCCCTTTTTGCACAGTTTGATCCTCAGCCAATAGCCGGGGGGCCTGGTTATCCCCACTATCAAAATCAGAATCAGAATCAGAATCAGAACCAGAATCAGGATCACGATTAGCGTCCATTGGGGGAGCTGATTCTGGAACAACAACAGCCACTATAAAAGACCACCGGCTGACAGTCTCAAGGTCCCCTTCCTCACAGGCAAGTGCCCCTGCCACCACATGGTCCCCTGCAGTCCCAATGTGTCGACAGTCAATACTGAAATCCTGTTGGGCTGGCCTGTAAGTTACTATGGGGGCTGAGGGAGGGGCTGGATCCACATGCACTTCACATTGTTCGATCCCTGTAATATTCTGGAAGGCCACTGTGCCCACTGCTCCCACCGGCACTGTCTGATTTTCCACAATCAGAGGTTCCTGAACCTCCTGAACAATAATGCGAAACTGGAAAGTATTGCTTAATGAGCGGTTCAAACCTTCTGACACAAAAAGAACCCCTGTCACTGTATAGGTGCCTGACACATCAGCTTGCCCGGAAAAACTGTCACTCCCTTTGTCATAAGACAGCCAGTCAGGAAGGGAGGTGACCACAATATCAGGTTTTTCATCTGCTTTGACAGAGCGAAAATGGGTCCTGGAGACAGTGTAAGAAAACAGCTCCCCCACTTCAATATATTGATCAGGCACAAGCAAAGCCGGCTTTTTTCTTTTGTGCTCCAAACGGATTTGTTTCTCTCTTTGAACGGGTTTATACAGCAGACCTTTTCGGGCTGACTCATACCGGTGGTGCAGACAATCCCTGTGCCTGTGGCTTTCCGGCAAACCCAACAGGACTTTGTATTGCAAACCCAGAATCGTTTCATCATGAGACAAATTCTGCTCTGCCTTCAAGCCTATCTCAGTCCCACAGTTGATTTTGTAATTCCACCCTACAGAGGCCAGAAAACTGTCTTTTCCGTTTTTATGATCCCAATGGGAAAGACCAAATGTGTTCTCCACCCTTGGTGTCCAAAGCTTTTTAAAGTTCAGGTCCCAACCCCCTGTCGCCCGTTCCTCATAAAATTCATCAATATCTTTCCAACCCTGCAAAGGGTAATAGTGATTGAGGGTAAACACATTATGCTGACTTTGGTAATCCATCCCCAAGCCCATACGATCATGAACAAAGGAAGTGTGGTCCAAATCCCACTGCCGATCGTAAAATACATTAAGCCCCAAAATCCCCTTATAAAAAGTAAACCGATAAACCAGGCCCAAATTGGCAGACAAAAGATGGTTGTGCTCATAAGGTTTTTGATCCGCTGAGGGGTTGTGGACAGAGAGAATAAATCCCGGCTGGGCAAAAAAGGCACGATCAGGGGACTCCGCAGACAGAAGAGGCAAAACGGCATCAAATTCCACAGAACCCGTGTATTGATTGTCCAACATGTTCAGCTGAGCCTGCAACTCTCTGTGGTAAGGGTATTGGTAAGGGTATACTGACCTCTCTGGTTTTTCGTTCAAATTTGGAAAAGGGTCAGGGGCCTTTTCTGTTCCCGGCTGGTCCGTGGAACTGTCTGTTTCCGGGCTGTTCAAATTTTTTTGGGATTGATGGAGCAGACAGGCCATCAGGTTTTCTGTTTTTTGCTCAGTGGAATATTGGTCCCTGCTGATATATTGATCCTGACAAGGCTCCATTATTTGAGCAAGCACCCTCTGCACTTCCCCTGTGGGAGGGGTATTTTCCCTGTTTTGGACACTTTGGCCCTGCGTGGTGTGTGAGGCCAACAAAAACCACAAAGTGGCCCGCAAAAAGCCACATAGTGGCCGGCAAAAGTGTGACCTGTCAAACTCTGGCAACAGTAGATACATCTTCAGACTCCTTATTTCAGACCGATTTTGAAACACTAAAATACCCGTATCGGCCGATCAGAAAATAACTGAAGACTTTTTTTGAAATTTTTAAAAAAAAACTTCTGGACCAAAAAAAACCGCGATTTCACCATATTTTTCTTGATACAGTCCAAAAAATGGATTATTGAGGCCCACTTTGTGGCTGACAAAAGGCCACAGCATGACAGTCAAGGCCCTCTATGGGGGGACGGGCGTTCAAACATCGCCGTTTGGCGACATTTTGTTTAAAGACCTGATGTGCAATCTGTCATTCCTGTATGTGTTCAGTAATTCGCTGATAGAATCACTACCTGTCCAAAAAGGTCGCACCATTTCGGGACGGAACACCGCTCATGGCACGAACTTTTTGGACAGGCAGTCACTTTGTCAATCTGGATTCAGATTTTCATTCCCACGAAAGCATGGCTTAAAACCAAAGGCGAACTCACTCCGCCCCCACATAGAGGGCCTTGGCTATCAAGTCACATAAAAAGGCCACACCATTTCGGGACGGAACACCGCTCATGGCACGGCTTTTTGGACAGGCAGTCACTTTGTCAATCCTGATTCAGGTTTTCATTCCCGCGAAAGTATGGCTCAAAGCCAGTTGTGTCAGATAAAATGTATGAACTTACAATTTGAAAAAGCCTGGACTTTTGATCACAAAGTTATACTGATCTTGTTTGAAAATGCATGTTTCACATTTGCCTTGTGGGAGGAAAACAGCCCAAAAGTAGCACCCTTTTCAAAACCAGTTTGGTTTGAGTGTGTGCAGAAATGGCAGGTTATGCAGGAAGGACCTGCAAACAATCAAGTGATCAAGAACCGTTTTTCAGCTTTTTAATTTCCTCTTCAGGCAAGCCTGTCACTTTGCAGATAAAGCCCATATCTGCCTTTTCCCTCAGCATATTTAACACCACAGTCTGCTTTTCTTGTTGCATGCCTTCAGCTCTGCCTTGTTGCATGCCTTGTTGCATGCCTTCAGCTCTGCCTTCTTTCAGAGCTTTTTTGCGGGCTTCTGCCTGCATGGATATACGATCCCAGTGCTCCCGCTCCTCCGTCCGCCTCCTCAAGGCCTCCAAATCACGAGCAGACGCATTGTCAAACAAACCCACAGCTTTTGCCATATCCTCCCCCTTTGTGGACAGTAACCTTGCCTGTTCACGGCTCATTCGCCCTGACTCCTTTAAAAAATAGCACCATTGATCCCGCAAGTCAACCAATTCCTCTATGGACTTTTTCTGAAAACGGCTTAAATCCACAAACACCATCTGTAGCTGACGATTCAGGGCCACATGGGGCGGTTTATCCAACCGGATGGAAAAAGGACTAACCAGGTCCAGGTTCTCTCCCCTCAGCAGAGGAAAAGTCGTGAATATCAGGGAATAAGTGGGGTGAAGCCGGTCATAGTCCTCACCTCTGTTTAATCCTGTGGCATGGAGCCTGGCCCAGTAGAATACCGATCTTGCTGAAAAATTGGCCTGATTTGTGGCCTGCATTTCAACATCCACTTTTTCACCTGTATTGAGCTGAACATTCAAGTCCAGGAGGCTTTGTTTTCCTTCTATGGAGTAGGGGTAAAGAGCACTGTCCTGGTAGGTCAGGCTTTGTGGTTGAGGGGGGGTTGTTTCTTTTTTATCTGAGACGATTTCCACATTTTGGACTTCTTTTTTTTCTGGCAGAGGCAGGAAGGTTCTGAGCAAAGAGAGCAGGGAGGGTTTACTGCGGGAGAAGAAGAATTTAAAAGGTCCGTCTTTGGTTAAATCCAAAAAGTGACGCTTTTCCGGTTGTTGTGTCATAACAAGCTCCTTTGCTTTAGTGTTGTTCAGTTGGTCCATCCAGCTTTTTATTTGTGGCAGGGACTTAGGGGTTACTCCTGCCAGCCACTTTAGGGCCTGTCGCCAACCACTTTGTGGCCCATTGCGAGCCACTATGTGGCCTTGCCTATCCCCATGCAAAATCCGGGCCAAAATGATGGCACAATGCATAAAACGGCCAGCACGATATTTCATTAAAAAGGGGGGTGCAAAATGGGATCAGCTCAAAACAGGCTTTTTGGGGGGTTTTGGGACCAAAAAATTCGGAAATCCGAATTTTTACCGAATTTTTTGGCCGGTTTGCACACTCACTCCGCCCCCACATAGAGGGCCTTGGCTATCAAGTCACATAAAATGGCTGGTTTATGCCCGTCAAAATATGGCTTTTTTTAATTGGAGCACGAAACTTGCCCGCCGGCATTAGCCTCAAAAGGCCTCTTTAGTAGGGTTAGAGGAAGGGCAGGCTTGGTGAGGCAAAATACCATAGTTGATATTTTAGGAGCCGGAACTGCCGCCGTAGTTGATTTCGGGGTAGTCACTTGTCCAGTCATCCGCATCCAAAAGATCGTTACAGGGGCCAAAGAGCTTGAGAAAATCCTCTTCCGTTTCATAATATTCGCACTCGGAACCGCCAGCACCCACAATATCTGAATCCCCCTGGTTCCCCTCACTTTCCTTAAATCTATCCAACTCTTCCTTGGTGTTCCATTCCCGGATAATCAGATGAATACGGTGCAACTCTTCCTGATTGGGGTCCAGGCAAGCCCAGGTGATATAAGGATTCCCGGTGGGGCAACGTTCAGGGTCCTCGTCCCCGTCCTTGTCCTCCTCCTTCCTGCCACAAATATTAATATTTCCATCTTTATCTCTACTATTATAAAAATCGGGAAAGTTTTCTCCACCCTCTCCCGCCTTGTCCTCCACCCCTTCAAAGTAGTTGGCGGTGGGAAAAGAAACTCTGGTCTTTATGCTTTGAATAAGCTGAGGAAGCCTGTAGTCTTTTTTCAAGCCCTTGCTTCCCGCCTCCTCCACCAAAACAGAGGGGAACCCATCATCATCGAAGGTCTGCCAGCTCAATCGCCCCAGGCCCCCAACACACTGACTTATATCCCCACTCCACTCTTTTTCTTCTGCTGTTTGACCAGCTCTCACTAAAAAATACTTTCCTAAACAACAGTTACCCTTACCATCCTGTTCACTTTTATTATATTCACATACTTTTTCTTCCTCTCTGTAGGTGCCATCGCAACGACTGGTGTCCAACTTCTTGCATTGGTATTCTGCCAGTGCAGTTTCTTCTTCTTGTACTGTTGTGCCCCCTGTTTCTGCATCCTTATATCTGACTTTAGCATTACTGCCATCTATACAATGTTCAGCTGATTGTGAGACCTCTTTATCATCTACGGGGCAGGAATAAGTCCTGTATCTTTCCCAATTTCCCCACTCCTCAGCCACAGCACTTCTAGTTCTTTTTTCACAGTAATAAGGTGGATCGACCGTGCATGGAGAGTAGGTTATATTTGTATCGCCATCTGCTGATTCTGTTTCTATTTCCACCACTCTTCTTGGCCCTTCCCCCACCTCCTGGTTGTAGTGCCAGTGGGTGTAAAAGCCCAAATAAGGGCACATGCCAGGTGGGACATTGTATTCCAGATTGATCTCATGATACCATAAATCCCCTTCCGCCACATCCAGCATGCAGTAAAGGTCCTCGGTGGAAGACTGTTCATTGACAGAGATTTTGCAGTCCGTGCCAGGACCTTCGTCCAGAGCATACAGCTCAAAGTCCAGGGGATCAAAAGTGCTACTGTCGCCAGTATAGTAAGCTGACTTGATGTTTACATAAAAAAAGTCCTCTGTGGGAATATGGGATATCTCTGTATCCGCATTTACCAAGGAGTATTGATAGGAACCTTGGCTCCCCAAAAAAGACAGATCACAGCCCGCAAAAGCCAGCACAAGCAAAAAAACAGCATAAATCAGCTTATATAATTTTTTCATACTGTTTTATTCGGCTTTAAAACACAGCAATATTAATTTTTTTTTGAACCCCCGACCACAAAAGCCCTGATCAGACCCTGATCAGGCCATGACAAGCCCATGACGGGAAAAAAGGCAGAAAAGCTCATTTTTTCCAAAAAAAACCGAAAAAAGCTTGTTTTTATGTGGTGAGTTGTGCTATTAATGAGGGTGAAAGAGGTTACCGACCCAATGAAAACACACTACCCTTCCAAAAGTTATTGGCAAAAATGCCTTCACTGGTTTACGCAATACATGCGTCATAAAGGGCCACTGTCTTTTTTACATTTGAGCGTTAACTCCCTCAGAGAGTGGTTTGGGTTTCGTTTTCACAGAAACAGCTCTGTCAACTTAATGGACCTGGATATTATTGAACACAATCTTCATAATAAGGAGTATGCCACCTGCTACGCCCCCACCCCCATTGTCCCTTTTTTGAACATGATAAAGGGCCTGGATCTGCCGGAAAAGCCGGTGTTTGTCGACTATGGTGCGGGCAAGGCACGGGCCATGATCCTGGCCGGAGAGACCAGGCGTTTTCATAAAATCAAAGGCCTGGAATTCAGCCATGCTCTTTGTGAAGCCGCCCTTAAAAATATCAAATCTTATGTGAGACAGGGGGGACAGGACTCATTTCAGCTGATTCATACGGATGTGATTAAGTATGCAGTTCAGGCAGAGGACAATATTTTTTATTTTTTTAACCCTTTTAATGAAAAAATACTCCAAGTCTGTCTGAATAATATTTTTGCCTCTTTAAAGGCCCATCCACGGGAGGCCCTTTTGATCTATCACAGCAACTACACAGACTTCACATCACATATTACGAAAGAGGGCCTGTTCAAACCACTGCAAACTTTTTCAGCTTCAGGCTCTTATTTTTATGTGTATAAACACAAGCCTCTGTTGGTTTAATTGAGGTAAAGGGGTTTGGGGATCATCATTTGCTTTAAGGGCTGTTCCATTTTTTGATCCCTCATGTCCCTGATAAACCCCTCTGTGCAGAAAAAACGGCAACCGGAATAGACGGCAAAGGGAATAATATCACTGGCATTCACTGTCAGTGATTTGGTTTGGCCACTGAGAACCACCTGAGTGCTGATATGGCCTTTTTCACAGCTTAAAAAATAACACTTCAAAACCCGCACATGAAGAGCATTCAGCAGATCATTCATAAAGCGAAAAGGGTCTTCCTTGTCTGTCCCTTCCTGCACAGCCATTTGCCCCTGCAGATGAGACAAAGGGATGGCAAACCTTTTTGAACCTTCCAATTCCTTAAAAATCATCAGGCAAAGATCAGGCACCATGCCTCCCACCAAACCATGAGGGGCCACCTCCAACCACTGGCTTTTTGTGGCTTTTTGGGCCTTTTTCCTGAAGGACTCCTTGACCAACGGTTTTTCTGTCTGAGTATTTTTTACTGTCATTATCTTTTTCTCCTTGTGTTTTTTTTGATACACAGTCCCCCCTGCCCCTTTGCCTCTTTGTCCCCTTGCCCCCTTTTCGCCCCCTTTTGTTGAAAATCAGGCCAACAGCTCCCCATAAAACACCTGAGGCTGGGTTTTGTTGATTTTAACAGACACGGTTTGGCCTTTCAAGTGCTCAGATCCTTTAAAATGCACCACTTTGTTTCCGCGGGACCGGCCACTCAAATAGCCTGTTTTATGATCCTTTTTTTCCACCAAGACTTCCAGAACCTGATCCATATACTCTTTACAGCGGGCAAAAGCAAACTGAATATGTTTTTTATTGAGACGACTCAGGCGAAAGGATTTTTCCTTTTCCGGCACCTGGTTCTCAAACCGGGCTGATTTTGTAAAAGGCCGGGGCGAATATTTAAAGGAATACATCATGTCAAAGGGCACTTCGTCCAAAAGGCTTAATGTGTCCCGAAAGTCGCTCTCCGTCTCACCGGGAAAACCCACAATTATATCGGTGGACAGCAGGGCCCCTGGCAGGCGGTCCAAAATCATGCGGGCTTTTTGAATATACTCCTCCCGGCTGTAGCCCCGGTTCATTTGCTCCAAAATACGGGAATTGCCGGACTGGGCAGGCAGGTGAACCGCCGGCATGATTTTATCTTTTCGGGATCGCATAATATCCATCAACTCCTCATTAAAATCCTTGGGGTGGGGAGAGGTGAAACGAATCCGCCGGACAGGGGTCTTTTCACACAGGGCCAACATCAGCTCTCCAAAGTTCGCCCCACAGGCGGAACGGTAGGAATTGACATTTTGCCCCAAAAGGGTGACCTCCCGCACGCCCCTTTTCACCAAGTTTTGCACATCCACGATTATGTCCTGAAGGGGGCGACTTCTCTCCCGCCCGCGCGTAAAGGGCACGACACAAAAAGTGCAAAAATTGTCACAACCTTTCATAATATTGACAAAAGCGGATACTTCCGGGTTTCGAATAAGAGTTTGTATATGATAGGGTTCAGAGTGTGTCCAGCGGGTTTCCTGCACCTTTTTTTCGCCCTTTTGCAGGCGACCCACCATGTCAGGCAGTTTGTCTATGGCGTCCGGGCCAAACACAAAGTCCAAAAGCGGTATATCCTTCAGCATTTTTTGTTTTTCCTGTTGTGCCACACAGCCCGCCACCCCTATTTTCAGGTTCGGGTTTTTCTGCTTCAGGGCGTGGTAGCGTCCGGCCTCGGATCGCACCTTGTGCACTGGCTTTTCCCTCACTGAGCAGGAGTTGATGATAAGCAGGTCCGCCTGATCCGGGCTGACAGCGGGAGCATAGTTGATCATCTCCAACAGGGAATACATCCTCTCTGTGTCATTGACATTCATCTGACAGCCATAAGTGGAAATATAAACTTTTTTGTGAAAATCCGGCATGGTGTTTCTCTCTTTGTGTTTTTATTGATTTTAAAAGTCTGTCCTCTCTGCTGTGGAGGACAGAGTGCTGTCCTCTTTTAACAATAAATGCGAGAAATTCATCTCCCGGAGGGCGGACTCAAAGCTTTTTTCACTTTTCATATCACGGATCAGGAGATTTAGGGCCTCTGCTCCAAAAGACTGAATCAACTGCTCTGTGGTTTTAAGCAGATACTTGTCCCTCAAAAGTTTTTTTCTCTGTTGGATGTATTTCCACAAAGCCAGATAATGGTATCGGCAATATATGTCTGTGACCGCCGGCTGATCGCAATGCTCATCATGGCAGTAGCGACGGCCTTTGGCGTCTTTTATCAGCTGACCCTCCTCTTTTTTCTCATTCAGATGACGTAGTTCTCTTTTCAGCTCCAGAATTTTTCTGCTTTTCAGGGAGGCCTTGCTCGTTCTTGAACTTGTGGGTTTTGGGCTGGTTGGTTTTGAACTGGTGGATTTTGAGCTGGGGGGTTTTGTTTTGGCCGGGCTTGTCATGGGTTTTTTCTTCAAAGGCCGGGGGGAGCTTTTGGCCGGAGAGGAGGCCTGGGTTTTAGCCGTGGAGGAGGCCCTTGTTTGGGCAGAAGAGTTTTTGGCCGGGCTTTTGGCCGGAGAGGAGGCATTTTTCGCTTCCTTACTGTCATTCCCGCGAAAGCGGGAATCTCTTCGTGTATCAGCCTTTTTGTCCTTTTTTGTCATGTTTTACCTTCCTTTGCGGGCGTCCCGAAACGGCACGCACTTTTTGGACAGCCAGCCACTTTATCAATTGTTATTCAAGATGTCAACCCTGCGAGGCCTGGGTATAACAATGGGAAATGGGAGAATCAACAAAAAAAGCTCAAAAAGGGCCTTTTTTGACTCGCTAAATCTCAAGAAAGATTTGCAGGTGGATATTCAAGGTTTGAGGCAAGACATAAGGACCATCCAGCATGCCCTGATGAAAAGAAAGCCCGCTGGATATACCAATGAAAAATGAGCTTTCCTCAATAAAAATCAGCGACTGAAAACCAAGGTTTCGCAAACTTAAAAGTGTGTAAAATTTACATCACTATATATTATCCCACAATTTTTTTACAAAAAAACTTGACAAGAGACCCATAAATGGAGGATCACTTTCCTTTGATTATATCGTAATCGTCCCTGAAAAACCCTTCTTTAGGTGAGTTTATGTGCCAACAGGCAAAAGGGGACACGGGGAAAGAAAAAACAACTGACAATAAGGAGTCCAAAATGAAAAAAACAGGCAGTATGAACAGAACAAGCAGAATGGAAAAACCAATAAAACAAGTGGCCGGCCTTTTGGTTCTTGGGGCTTTGACTTTAACAGCCCATGCCCAAAGCAGTGGGGCCTCAAGTGAAAGCTCCGATTTTATGTTCCCTTCCACTTCCTTTGTGGTCTCCATAATGTCCGGTGAAATGGTGGAAGGATCTTTTGGTTCAGTTCAGTCTGTGGGGGAGCTTGCCTCTCAGGCCCTGACCTTCAGTGCAGAAACAGGGGAAGACATGTTTATCACTTCTTTCACGCTTATGAAAGAGGTGATTCAAATCACTGTGCAGGTTAGTACAAAGGGTGTGGAGGCAGGTCAGGATGTAATTGAATTTGTGTTAACAGCCCCCCGTTCCGCTTTCCAAACAGCCTCTTTGGCCTCAAGTAATGGAGCCAATCTGATAAGTGATCATGCCAGGGACTACCGTATGCAATACAAAAAAACAGAGGTCCAGACCATCCAAATCCCAGTGGACCCTATCCCGCTCCAAGTTCAGCCTTTTAAAGTGGGGCAGGAACAAAAGCTCGCAGGCCATACCCTGACTGTCAAAGGAAGTGCCTCCCAGCCCCAGCCGTCCGGGCAGGACACCTCTGACAACAAAGCCCTCCAGTTAATGGTTTTAAATGACTTGGGAAAACAGCTTTACGGCCAGTGATTTTTCCCTGAACCATGGAGAAAATAAAGATGTCCCGCTGTTTTAATATATTGGTTTTATTTTTTCTGACAGCCCTTTCGCCTTATGCTCCGGGGGTGGCAAGTGAAGACAGCACTGGTGACTGTGACAACAATGCCTCACCAAACTATGATGTGGAGTCGCACAGAAAACATGCCCAGTCCGCGGGCTTAAGCCTGCTGGACTATCTTGAAAACAATGTGGAAACACTGGCTGTCGTGGCCCGTGCCGGTGGCGACCTCTCCACAGAGGACTTTCGAAACCCGGACAAACAAAAATACACCCACGCTGGCTTTGTCTACAAAAGCACAGAAAAAAGCCCCTGGTTATTCAAACATGTTTTGAATGTCTGCTCAGGGGAAAGCTCCGACATATTTGTCCAAAACTTGGTGCAGTTTTTTAATGATGGTCCTCATTTTTACGACTTTCATATCCTGATTCCCTCGCCTTATTTACAACAGCAAATAGTGGCTGTTCTGGAAAGTGATCTGGCGGGCACTTTGCATAATCCCAAATACAGCAATATTGCCAACCCTTTTCACACCGATTATCAAAACTCCAACGGCTGGATTCTCAGTGTGGTGGCTGGTGCTCAGGCTCAGGCCCACCAAGGCCAAACTTTGAGCCACATAGAGCAGACACAGGACTGGTATAGAGCTGATTTTGTTCCCAGTCAGGTGCAGGTGGGGGTCTTGAGAGGATTATTCTCTGCCTTTGTGCCCAATGCCACTGTCAGCGATCACACACAGGAGGAAAAGTCCAGTGGCTGGTATAACTTTGTATCCACCGCCTCCCTGTTTCGGTATTTAAAGGACACAGACGATGTGGTGGAAATAAGGGAGATCTGCCACAGTCAGGGCTGTAATATTCCCTTTGCCGTGCTGAACAAACAAAAAAAACAGTATAAAAAGCCCTTTGAAGGGGCCGACGGCCGCTGAACAGCAGGGTTTTTGGATTTTTTGAGGGATTTTTAAAGGATTAAGGGCCAGAAAACAGGCCCAAGCTCAAAAAAAAGTCACAGACAGCTTGACAATACTGCCCTCATCGGGGTATTCTGTGCGGGTAAACATTTTCAAAAAGCTTAACAGGTGGTTTGAATAAAGTTTCCAAAGTGCGGTTCAGGTACTGTTTCACAAAAAAAATCATCTTCCTTTGCAGGTCAGGCCCTGGCCATCAGGCCAGCTTAAACCTTGTGCAGGAAGAACAAAGGAGGTTAAACACAATGACAAACAAAGCGATCTTTTTTTTCACTATTTTTGGTTTTTTGACCCCGCTTTTTCTGTGGGCCAAAGAGGATATAGCCAAAGGGAAGGCCAAGGCCGTCACATGCATCGCCTGCCACGGCCCCAAGGGCGTCAGCAGTAACCCCATCTGGCCCAACCTGGCCGGGCAAAAAAAGGAATACCTTATCAAGCAGATAAAGGCCTTTAAAACAGGCGTGCGAAAAGACCCTTCCATGGCCCCAATGGTGGCCCCCCTGACAGAGGCGGATATAAAAAACATAGCGGCTTATTACAGCAGTCTGAAATGTGCCCCCTGAAGATAAGAGGGGGTATGGAAAGGCAGGTCACCCAGAAGATCCAAGGGTAAAAACCCGCAAAGCGGGCCGCAAGACGAACTTGCCTCCTCTGATCTCAACTACGAACCTTCAAGCCTGCAAGGCTCACAAAGTCCTCACAAGGCGAAAGCCAATACCGCCGTAGCTCCTGAAGGCCGAACGGATTTCGTAGCGATTCGCGGAACGCAAGTAGCGTGCACCGTGGTACCAGCCACCGCCACGAATAATGCGATACGATCCGGAAATATTTAATGGATCATTGCCACCCGGTAAAGTTTTCGCATAACTGTCCTGCACCCACTCCCATACATTACCATAAACATCACAAAGCCCGTGAGGATTAGGCTGTTTTTGGCACACTTCCTGTGTCTGACCACCAGCATTACCCTTGAACCACGCATAATCTCTCAGATGGGCAGGGTCAGCAGAATAAAAATAAGCTGTTGTTGTGCCAGCCCTTGTCGCATACTCCCACTCCGCCTCCGTAGGCAAACGATAACAGCCACTGGAAGAGCCTGGCGTCCCATCACAGCCACTTAAGTCCAAAGCCTCATTTAAATCCCAAATGAATGCCTGCACATCGTTCCAGGAAACCTGATCCACAGGATGATTCGGGCACATGTCCTGCTCATGGTTATCACAATGTTTCTGGGATTTAAACCGTGCAGAATTTTCCCCCATCATCTTCACCCACTGGCTTTGGGTCACCTCATGTTTCATAATCTCAAAGGGTTTGCTTATTGTGACTTGCACCTGAGTTTCATCGGAATCCCTGCCACTTTCATCTGCAGGACTCCCCATCATAAAACTTCCTGCCTCAATCCTCTGAAAAGGCACAGAAAATATCCAATGATTGGGGTCTGAGCCTCTGTTTTCCATATTGTCTGCCCCACCGACTCCACCAACTCCACTGCCTGCAGTTCCTTCAGTTCCTTCAGTTTCTTCGCTTTCAGTTCTCTCTCTCGGGAACTCACCGAATCCCCCCTCAGAATCCTCATTCTGATCACCTGAACAGGAAATGAGAAAAAAACCAATAATCAAGCCCTTCAGATAAAACATTGTAAACCACCCGATTTTCAGGACCGATTTACTGAACAAATAAGAAACATCTTACTCAAGCCCACCCCCTTCAATCCACTTTTTGACAAGCTCTCTTTCCTCATTTGTCATCTGCTGACCATTTAATCCTGCACCGTTGCCAAAAGGCATGCCTTTTACAAGGTCCTTCCTTAAAGTCCATACTCTTTCCAAAAGTTTCCCGTTCTGGACATAAGGCTGTGTGGCACTATAGTCGGCCCAGTCCACCTCCACAGCTGTTGGGATACGCGGATTGAAATGACATGTGATGCAATGATTTTGAAAAATGGGCTTGACCTCCGCAAAGCTCACCGCTGGCTCAGATCCAGTTCCCTCTGAAGCTGAATCAGCCCCAGGAGCACCCGATGTACTTGCAGAACCTGTTGATGTGCCAGCCCCAGGAGCCCCCGATGTACTTGCAAAACCTGTTGATGTGCCAACCCCAGGAGCCCCCGATGTACTTGCAGAACCTGTTGATGTGCCAGCCCCAGGAGCACCCGATGTACTTGCAGAACCTGTTGATGTGCCAGTTGATTCAACAGACCCACGCTTGGGACCTCCACAACCTGCAATAAACAAACCCATCAGGAAAATCACGATACTGTATGTCCATTGTGTCATTTTTCCTCCTTTTGGAAAATTAATTAGTCGGCCCTGAAAAAGTGTATTTTTTAAGCTCCACAGGCACATAAATTCACTTAAAGACAGGGTTTTTCAGATCCAACTCCTTTTATGGATAGCCATGAAAAACCCCTTTTTAACCTTTTACAAGATCCCTGATCACAAGTCAAGAGGACCTTGAAATAAAAAGTTTTTTCATGTATACTGAGAATTTATACTGATCGTGTTTGAAAATTTATGGCTCAAATTTCCTCTACAGGATGGAAAAACCTCACAAGAGGCACCTTTTGCAAAAGGCGGAACCCTCGGGGCAGGTTCTGCCCGCCCCGTGCCAATTTGGTTTAGCTCTCAGCAGGGCCATCCAAAGCCCTGTATTGTTTCCAGCTCAGTTGAACAGACAGGAAAGAAAGCTCTGACAACAGGACCATAACTTTAACAGGATTCAGGTTTTTGATGGCCACAACACCCTCTTTTTCCGACTGCAAAATCTCCCTGGCCGACCAGTTAAACCGAGGGTCCTCCAAAACATGAAAAACCTGTGTTTTGATCTCATGGGAGTCCACCCCCTCAATAAAAAGGTCGTAGCGTAAAAAACCCTTGTCAGAGGTGGCTGTGGCATTGCCATAACTCTCCACATCAGAAAAATCAGGATTGGCCTCCGCTGTGCTCTCCTGTCCTTCTTCTGTTGATTCCAACAAATTTTGCCGGTCGGTTGGCGACTCCTGCCGGTCGGTTGGTGAGTTTTGCCGGTCGGCCTGCGACTCAGACTCTGCCCCGACCTCTGCCCCGGCCTCTACCGATTCAGGTTCGTCTGCTCCAGCAGACAGGTCTGCCAACTCATTCAGGGGCGATTCACCCCCTTCCTCCCCATCGGTGGCTATCCCCACAGAAGATGGGGCCACCGACTCCTCAGGTGCCGGTGCCTCCAAAACAGCCTCCATTTCCTCCCCATCGGTGGCTATCCCCACAGAAGATGGGGCCACCGACTCCTCAGGTGCCGGTGCCTCCAAAACAGCCTCCATTTCCTCCTCTTTCACAGATTCCTGAAGAGCCCCTGCCTCTGCTTGCTGAAGCTCCTCCATAATATCCTCTTCGGATATGGGATCCTCTGAAGAAACGCCCTCATCAGACAAAAGCCCCTCACCACCCACTTCCCCGGACAACTCACCTCCCTCATCAGACAAAAGCTCACCACCACCCGCCTCCGACAGCTCATCCCCCTCATCAGACAAAAGCCCCTCATCCCCGGACAGCTCATCACCCTCATCAGACAAAAGCCCCTCATCCTCTGCCCCTGCCTGAGCCTCTGCACTTTCCTCCTCTGAAGAAACACCTTCCTCCCCCTGCGATTCAAAAACCACTTTCAGTGCCTGATCCTCCCACTTCAGAACAGACTGGCAATGATCACATGAAAACAAAGTGTCCATATCCTCCGCCGGCCCCTGATCAGGAGGCGAAGAATCCAGTGGCTTATGACAACAAGGGCACTGATGTTTCATAATAATATCCCCTTTCAAGACTTTCCGGTTTTCAAGCTTTTCTCAAGCAAAGGGATAAGGCCCCCAAAATCCCCATTACTCATAATAACAATAATATCCTTTTGCCGGCTCTGTTTTTGGACCAAAACAGACAATTCTTTTGCAGAAGAGGCATAAAAAGCCGGTTTGTGTTGTTTTCTTATATTATCCACAAGTTGGCGGGCAGAAAAGCGGTTTTTTTCAGGAATAGAGGAAGATTTATGTGCCTCCAAGCAAAACACCATGTCCGCCAAAGAAAGAGCTTTTTCATATTGCTTTTGAAAAATGTTTCTTTGGGATGTATTGGACCTTGGCTCAAAAAGGGCCAAAACACGGCGTTGGGGATACATTTCCCTGACTGAACGCAAAACAGCAGATACCGCCGTGGGATGATGAGCAAAATCCTCTATCAAAGTCCGGCCGGAAAATGTGCCCAGGACCTGAAATCGTCGCCGTGCCCCCAAAAAACCTTTCAAGGCCGAAAGCACCTCCCCCTTATCCTGCTTTAACACACGGGACAAAACCCACACAGCAAGCACATTCATGGCATTGTGCTCCCCTGCCAAGGGCACTTTTATTTCCACTGTTTCCTTTGTGGCCATGTGCTGAACAAGCAGAACTTGCCCCCACCCCGGCAAAGGGCTTCGACGAAGGAGACGCCAATCCCCTTTTCGTTGGCCGTAAGTCACCACTTTTGATGACCGAACAGGGGCTATGAGCTTTTCCACCACAGGGCACTCCACACCAGCTATCAGGACCGCACCAGTGGAGACCACCTTTTTTATCAACATCCTGAAAGCCTGCTGAACTGCTTCCATATCCTGATATATATCCGCATGGTCAAACTCAATATTATTCAACAGCACATAATCAAAATGATAGTGAATAAACTTGGGTGTTTTTTGAAAAAAAGCCGTGTCATATTCATCCCCCTCCAGCACAAACCAGGGGGAGGGGCTGAGATGAAAGCCTTTTTTAAAGTTTTCTGCCACCCCACCTATCATAAAGCCGGCATTCAAATCCCTTAACATACAGGCAGACAAACAGGCAATGGTGGTTTTTCCATGCGTCCCACACACCATAATGTTTTTTTTGTCTTGCAAAACAAAGTGGTTTAAGGCGGTGGGAAGGCTTATATAAGGTATTTGCGAACGAAGAAGAGCCTGGGTCGCAGGAAAGTGGCGGGAGATCACATTTCCCACAATAATCAGGTCCAGGCCCGGAGGGATACGGCTGGCTGTATAGCCTTTGAGCACAGGAATCCGGAGCCGCTTAAGCTCTTCCCCCGCCGGAGGGTAGGCATTTTGGTCGCTCCCGCTCACCTCATAGCCCATTTCTTTCAGCAGGCCGGCCAAGGCAGACATGGCGGTGCCGCATATCCCCATAATATGGATTTTTGCGGAAGGTTTCAGCTGAAAAGGAAAAAGCTCATCGGAAGAGCCTCTGCGAATTTTTAAAAACACACAGACAATTTAAAATATTTTATTTTCATAAGCAACTTTTATATTGACGCCCCCGGACTTTTTTCATTATAAAGCTCTGCATGAAAAAAAATTTTGATAAATATTGGCACTATCGTCATTCTGTCCAGTCCCCCGATGTGGATGTCCGTTTTATGCGGAAATGCTATCGGGAGCTGAAAAACAAAGAGCCTTATGTGTTTCAGGAGGACTTTTGTTCCACTTTTGCCTTAAGCTGTGAGTGGGTCCGGTTGAATGCTCTGAACAGGGCTGTGGCCGTGGACATTGACAGTGCCCCCCTCCGGTATGGAAAGGACAACTACCTGCCTTTGCTGAATCAGGACCAGCAAAACAGAATAAGCCTCAGACGGGCCAATGTCCTGCACTATAAAAAAACAAACAAGGTGGATATTATTGGTGCTGTCAATTTTTCTTAT
This sequence comes from Bdellovibrionales bacterium, assembly GCA_965242635.1. GTDB lineage: Bacteria > Bdellovibrionota > Bdellovibrionia > Bdellovibrionales > UBA1609 > JANQSP01. The sequence continues at coordinate 574,349 of OZ251471.1, forward strand.
TTTACCTTTAAAAAAAGAAAAGAGCTGAAAAAATATTTTCAAAATTGCCTGAAATCACTTAAATCCCAGGGGCTTTTGATTTTGGATTGTTTTGGCGGAAGTGACTGCTTTTCCGCCAACGAGGAACGGGTGAGCCACAAAGGCTTTGTTTACTACTGGGATCAACATAACTTTGATCCCATATCCCATCATGCCCGATTTTATATTCATTACAAAAGAAGGGGGGAGAGAAAACGACACAAGGTATTTGTTTACGACTGGCGACTTTGGACTTTGCCGGAGCTGACAGACCTGTTGCGGGAGGTGGGGTTTCGAAAAACGCATGTTTACTGGGAAGGCACAGACAAAGATGGGGAAGGCAATGGCCGTTTCACCCGCCGAAAAAAGGGAGAGGAATGTGAATCATGGGTGGCCTACATCGTATCTGAAAAATAACCCACAGTGTGCAGGTGGCAAGACAAAGTAAGTTTCTGCGATCGAAACACCTCACCACTTATATCCTTCTCAAAACAACTCAAATCCACAAACACCATTTATAACCTCTTTTTTTGTTTTTTGGGCAGGAAAATCCTGCCTTTGCTAATTTTTTTTTGGCAGGAAAACCCTGCCTTTGTTTATCCCCCTGCAAAATCTGGGCCAAAGCGATGGCACAGTGCATAAAAGGACCAGCACGATATTTCATTAAAAAAGGAGGTGCAAAATGGGATCGGCTCAAAACGAGCTTTTTGGTGGGTTTTGAGACAAAAAAATTCGGAAATCCGAATTTTTACCGAATTTTCTGGCCGGTTTGATGGTTTGCTGACTTTATTTTTAGTTTCCGGTGGACACAAGCCGATAGGCATGATATAGTGAGAAAAAACCATTTACCTTTTGGAGGTGCATTATGAAAGTTCTTATAATTTTTCTTAGTCTGGTGTTTATGGGCTGTGTGACCAGCGGGGTTAAGGCCCGTGCGGTGAAATGTGAAGGGCAGTTTAATAATAGAATCATTGCAGATTTAAGTGAAACAGCTCCATTTGCGAGAGCGTGGCATGTCCCCATAGATTTAAGAGAGGCAAGATTCACTTCAGATGATCTACAAAGGTTAGTATTTCTTATGCGTTTTACAGCTCCATTTGCGGGAGCGGAGTGTTGCCCGATAGATTTAAGAATGTTTGATTTGGAAAAGATAGATTTAACAATATTAAATGAGAAAATGCCGTATGTAAAAGTGACTGAAGAGCAGGCAGAGTATTTAAAGGCACAAGGCATAAAAGGCTTTGTGGTGGTGGAATAGCTTTTTTTTATTGACCCGGCAGGTTTTTTTGGACACGATTAAAAAAGCATAGTATTGTTCGATGTTATAAGAAAATTTTTTTTAAATTGTGTCCTATTTATCGAAAAAAACAACCTAAAAGCCATGCCAAAGAAAAGAAAAAGGGCTTTCTGTCAGCCTGACTGACAATTTTGGAAGTTTCAAGACCTAATCTTCCAAAAAACAGCTGTTTCAGAAGATGGAACGAAAAACAAAGGATCGGGGAGGTGAAAGTCGAAAACCGGCTATTTTTGGGCTTTTTTGAGCGATTTTTCAGGAAAGGCCAGTGATCCAGTGATCAAGAGCCGTTTTTCAGCTTGTTGATTTCTTCTTCAGAAAGGCCTGTCACTTTGCAGATAAAGCCCGCTCAAAACAAAAAACTCACGCACCTTCGCCTCATCCAGCCTCCTTATGTGCTACATAAACAAAACCAGATAAGATGTCAAGCCCTCAGCCTCTTTTTTCAAGTCCAAAGACGGAATATTCAGCAAACGAGGCCGAAAATTCATCACATTCTCCCCAAATTTATCCTTTAACTCCTTGGTCCAGTTCAGACAGATAGTGGCAGAAAAAAGGGCCTTTGTCCAACAATTTTTGAGGATCCGCTATGATTTGGGGATTTGAGCACAGTTTTTGAGGGACTTGAAGGCAAAAGATCGAAAAAAAGGAACATTTACAGGAATTACGATTCTCTCCGGGCTGGGTTTTGGGGCTGTCTTTTCCTTTTTGTTATTCAACCCTTACTGTTTAATTTGAGGGGCGGGGTTTGTTTCATCCCCACCTCCCTATTTGAAAGGTGGTGTATTATGAAAAAATCACTCGTAACCCAAATAGTATCCTGTTCTTCCCAGACAAGGATTTCCATCTTTATCCTTATGAGCATTGAGTACCGTATTCCTGTGTTTTCTTCGAAATTTTCTTCCACAATAAGAACATTCATAAACATGCTTCGGATCTGAGTAAGAAAACTGATTTTTTCTTATACTTGATTTAACAAGTGGCATGGGTATTTTATCACTGGCAATTATTTCAACAGGATGACGCTTTTCTGCATAAGGAACATTTGTCACTTCAACAGACTGAATTTTATCAAGCCGGAAAGCTTTTGCCTTATCGTCTTCCCTGTGAAATCCATAAAATAAGCGATTACCAGTTGTTCGAGCTGTTCTAAATGACAAAGGCTCCACCGTTCTTAACTTACCTTCGTATATAATAGCTTGATACAAACTCTATTGGTGGCGGCAAACTGGATTTTATGTAAAATAGAATCGATATTATACGCTCTGGCAATACGATTGGGATTAAAAATTATCTCATCATGTGCTTTTGAGAGAGGTCTCAGTTCCTTTTTCTGAATAGTCCCTTCCAACCACTGAAAAAAAGGTTTTAAGTCTTCCCAAAAAGATAGCAAAGGAGGCAAAGAAGGTAGTTGATGAGCCAGCATATTTTTCCATTCAGCATTTAATTCTTCAATTTTTTCATGCTCTTCTATAAACTGAAATGTCGGAACCTCTATATCTTTAAAAACACTTTTTTTCTTTAAAACATCATACACTAAATGAGGGTTTGAAATCATGTGCCTGTTTCTGAAAAAATGAATAACATCGTAAAGATCCCTTGGTCTGGCCCTTTGTGCCAAGGCTCTTACTTTTTCTGCTATAATTTCCTCAAAAGCATAACAAAATGCCTTGATTCCATTTTGTGGTTCATCTGAATAAGGATGATGAACTTTTTTGACTACCTTTTCCAATACTAATATTTCATTATTTGTCAGATCTATTTTAATAGAAGCATATTTTTCCCATCTTCTTAACGGTCCGTTAAAATGAATTTTCCCTTGAGCTGTTTTTCCTTTAACTTTGTCAAGTATTTTAAAGGTGAATTTATCTTTTCTGAATTCAATGCCTGTTTCTTCATAAAGAAGGTCAGCTATTGTATAAAATTCCTGCAAGAGAAACTGCTTATTGAAATGACTTGAATCAGATAATGTAAAATCCAGGTCTTCAGAAAATCTAAAGGTTTCAAAAAAACATTTCTTAAGACTGGTTCCTCCTTTGAAAATCCACTTTCCCTTTAAATTCTTATTGGTGTTGATACCAAATAGCATCCATCCCAGAACATAGTCTTTTTCCACAGTTTCCGGTCTGAGATCAAGAGAATGAGCTAATTCAAGGACTTCTTTTTTTTCGATCATATTTATTTTTCCAATTAGGGGATATTTTAAGATTCCATCTTCTGAGAGCACAAACTCCTTTTATGGAAGGATTAAACTCCGAATAACCAGAAGAAATATTTTTCTTTAAAAAGGCAATCATTTTGGGATCAGCAAGCCCTTTGATCTCCAATAAAAAACCCAACCTTTTGAAAATGGTTTTATTGTTCATTTGCCTTGCATATTTCAGCAATAAATCCATATTTTTATACTCTGAATTCCAGTATTCCATAAAAAAATCTGTTACCACTCTCATCCCTCCTCCAAAAGCAGGATCATCCAAAAAATCAATAATTGTTTTGGAAGGGCTGGAAACTTTGATTTTGGCAGATTCCCGCCACACAGTTTTTGTGCCAAAAATCTTATATGGTTTTACGGTCTTCAACTTGAACTTCACACCGCTAAACACCAACTCCCTTTTAATAACAGGTTTGGTTGTTACATATACAACAGGTTCAAAAACCTGCTCAGAAAGATCCCAATGCTTAACAGCACTAAATCCCCCTATATAGCCAGGAGCGAAAAGACTTTCAGCAATCAGCCAGGGATATTCTATAGCTGTTTCATCGGGATATTCATTCAGCTGAATGGGCCAATAAACCCCTCTTTTGATTCTCTTGAGCCAACCAGCCTGGTGCCAGCGAGACAACAAGCGGGCCGACTCAAGCCGGGATAAGGCCAAAGCACGAGAAACCAACTGAGCTGTTAATACACTGTTTGAGGATGAAAGGGCCACTTTCAACCTCTTTCTTGATTTGCCACCGAGGCCGGATATTTTCTTCATGGTATATGTATTATATGGATATTGCCATAAAATGGCAATATTAAAATATTTTATATACCAAATAGGGCCTTTTTAGAATGATTTTTCCTTTTTTGGAGGCACACAGCCAAGCCTAAAGTCCAAAAATTGTCATCAGAGCTAAAGAAACCGGGCAAATAGTGCCAATACCTGGAATTGCAAAGGGAAGATAGAAATCATATTTGGGGTTATGTGGCCAGAAACCTGACTCGCCCAATATGGCTTTCTTCAGAAAAGCAAAAAGCAGATGTAGTGGTGGGCAATCCTCCTTGGCTTAGACTTAATGCCTTGCATAAGGATATAGTAAACCATGCCAAAAAAATCAAGCTCATAGCTCAAAATGTGGAATTGGATTCTTCCTGGGGTTTTATAAAAGCCCGCCAGCAAATAAAAAAAGCCATAAGACAAAGAGGCCAAATATGGAAACAGATCAATCAGATGGTGGAAGAGCTGTTGGAAAAAGAAAAATTACATCAAATCCCAGCCTGATCAAATAAAAATACTCTGATTGATAAGCTTTTGAGTGTATGCAGAAATGGCAGGTTATGCAGGAAGAACTTGCAAACAATCAAGTGATCAAGAGCCGTTTTTCAGCTTTTGAATTTCCTCTTCAGAAAGGCCTGTCACCTCTGAGATAAAGGCCATATCTGCTGATTTTTTCAGCATATTTAACACCACAGTCTGCTTTTCTTCCTGTCGTCCTTTTTGCCAGCCTTCCTGCTGTCCTTTTTGCCAGCCTTCCTGTCGTCCCTCTTCCTTTATATGTTCTCTGATGTCCATATATCCTCCTTTTGTGAATATACCTCGTTTAACCGCCAAACTCTCCAACTTGGTCCATAGCTCCCTGTTCATCCCAGGAACCACTGACCAAAAGTAATTTCCCAAATTCACAAGCAAATCATCCTTATCCCCAGTCCAGTTGTCAAACAGAGAAAGGGCCTCGCTCAGCATACCCTCATCTGCCTTGAAATCCCAAGCCGATTTCAAAGCATTCAATGGACCTCGACTCTTAAAATTGGAGTCCCCAATAACCTTATCCACTTTCGGATCATGGGTGTCCAACAACCTCGGTTCGTAGTTTAACACATTTTTTTGCAGAGAAACAGGGATTTTTGTCAAAATATCACCCAAAAAGCCCTCCTGAAAGCTGATTTTCCACCTCCAGGCCTCTTTTCCATGATAAAAAAGCACTGGAATCACGACACAGGCCTTGCCTGTTTCCTGAAAAACCTGCCCCAGGATAAAGGTCTGGTAGCTCAAAAGTTGATAAAAAACCGCCCGATTATATTGAGATTTGTGCTCCAGCAGGATGTAGATCTTGGCATATATCCCACTATTTGTAAGAGGGACCATAAAGACCAGGTCAGCTCTTTTGCCCTGCCAGCTGTCTTTGGCCATCTGGAGCTGGTCCCAGTCAAAGAGGGCCATTTCCACTTTGGAGAAAACAAGCCCAAACAGCTCTTTTGCCGATGGGAGATGTGAGAAAATATACTTGAAGAACAAGTCAAAATGACTGGCTTTTTTTGGTTTTGTTTCTTTGGTTTCTATGGTCATAAAGTGCTCCTTGGGTATTTTTGAGAGGATAGCTTGAGCTGTTTGTATCCTTTTGTCAACTTCTTTTTTTTCTTTGTTATTGAGGGTGACTGGTTGGTCTTATCCACGACCAAAAGCCTGTCGGCAAGACACCCTGAGCTGGACTTTTTGGCAAATACAGGATCATCAAAAAAGGTGGATTACACTAAATGAGATGGAAAAGAGAGGAGCTTTAAAAAAAGTGGCATAACTTTCATGACCGCTATAGGCTTTGCTGAAAAAAATTCAATAAATTGGTTTATACGGCAAAGCTGTTTCATATAAAAATTGCTCTTTTGCCTGTTTTCCCCATTTTAAAAATGCTGTTTCAGCGATAGATGGCAAAAGTTTCTGGCTGTTTTTCCAATCATCCAATTTCATGTTTTTTATATTTCTATTATTAGGAACATCAACTCTCAAAACACGATTTCTTCCTATCAGCAAACCAGCTTGTCCAATAGCATTCATTGACTGAAGGTGCATTGCCCCTTTAATGATTTTTCTCCAATGCCATATTCCTCCTTTGGTTATCATTTGATTTTTTACAATATACGGAGATTCTCCACATCCGATACTTAAAATTCTAACATTTTCTCTTTGGATGTCAAATGAAGACAAGGCTTCAACCAAACCAATCATACAAGGGTTATTTGCCCATACTCCTCCGTCAACAAATATATAGCCATTATCTCTAAAAGGTTTAAAAAAGGTTGGTGCAGATGCTGTAGAGAGAGCTACCTTTATCATGGATTCCTCACCATCTTTTTTAAAATCCGGATGATGTGGGGTTTTAAATACATACACCTCGCTATAGAACCCCTCAAAAGATGGAATACATAAACGAATTTTACTGTTCTTTAATTTTTTATCTTTTAGTGCTTTTGTTAAAACCGATTGAAGATTCTGTTTCTTATATGGACTGTAAAAATACGATATCCATTTTTTTAGATTTGTGGGGAATATATTTTTTCCTTCTTTGATATACAATGTTGCAATTTCAACAGCTGTCATTCCTGCCCCAAGACCAAGAGCAATAATTCCTCCTGTAGAAGTCCCACAAATTAAATCAAAATAATTGGCTATACTTTGGCCTTTTAAATAATTTGATTCCAAATTTCCAAGAAAGCAGGCAGGAAAAATACCTTTTATCCCTCCTCCATCTATGCTCAAAATTCGAAAATCCTTCCCTTGGGGCCATTTATTGGGAATTCTCCTTGTTGTCAGAATTCCTTTGGAACGCCTTTCAAACTTATATTTTGATTCGGTTTTTCTTTCTTGTTTTTTGTTTTTTAATTGAATGTTCCCCTCCTCCCTTCCATTGCCTAGTATACAGCCAATCTTCGTAATAAAAAAGCCATAAACTTGTCCAAGGTATAATTGTATCTGCTATAAATTGACTGGATGTCCACTCCTTTTTTTTTGGATAAAATAGGCATAGTTCATTTTTTGGATACACATGAGGAAGTTGACTGCTTCCTTTTGCAAGCAATAGCTTGGGGTTGATTACAGTTACCTTGGGCCATTTTTTAATTTTATTGATAAGTTCATAAATATTCCGATATCATAGCATACTTTAAAGAAGGCTTTAAAAAGAAACTCCTAATAGTATCAGGCCTTCTTTGTAAAGACTTTAAATAATAAGTAACCTTTTCCTTCAACTCCTCTTTCGTCTTTATAAATAACTTCCCAATACAATGATACTTTAAATGATTCCAAACCAACTCATCCGGATTCAAATCAGGTTACGGCGGAAGATAAAATAACTTCAACAAACCACCTGTCGAATCCACAAACTCAACCTTCTTTGACCTATGCACCGGATGAATCCACAATCAAATGCCCACTCCCATCTGAAATCAATCGCTTTAAAAATATACCCTCCCTGTAACACCACCTCTCACAGTCATAAACCTCATACCACCTTTAGCAGAAATAGCTGAAATCATATTCAAACTAAAACGTTTGCCTGTGCCCCTCACCTCCGGAGTCTTCCCTTTAGGTGCCCAAGTCGTCCCACTATGATAATCTGATCGCACACCAGACTCATCACCAAAATAAATCTGTGCACCCTCCTTATTAGCCAACCTCTGTATATTAGGATACTCCTCCTTCAACCAACCCTTAACAAGAGATGGATTCCTCTCATAAGCCCTGTGTAATGGCTTCTGACAAGTCAAACCCAAACGGCCCATTAAACGACCCACAGATGTAATACTGAGCTTTATCCCATACTTCAACCGGATGGCTTCCTGTATCCGCCTCCGATTCCACAAAGCAAATGGAAAACTTAATTGCTGAGGGTTCTTATTCACCATCTTATAAATCCACTTCAAATTTGAACAATCGGAGGACGACCAGAAGCAATCTAACAGCCCAATTATACACCTTCCGGATTAACACCTAAGAAATCAGCTACCTTTGATTTTCGCCAGAGAAAAGAGCCTATCCCACGAATCCGTAGCCTTGTGACTTCCGCTAATTGTGCATCATTTTTTCTCATAAACTCACCTTATCATACACACAAAAATAAAACAACACTTTTTTTCACATAAAACAAAAAAAATCATTTTTCACAACTTTAGACCTAATATTATCGGAATACTTATGGCCTTTTTAATATATCTTATTTTAATTTTATATTCATCACTCCATTTTGTTGGTTGTAAGTTACCAATCCAAATGCCTTCCTTATAGTTATTTCTACGGACAAATTTTGGAAATTTTTCTTTTATTCTTTTGTCTTGATCTATTATAGACAAAAATTTGGAATTGTAAAAGTCATCCATTGGACTTTAATTTCTCTAATTGCAATCCTCTTTTTGACCATAAAATGTATTGCGAGGAATAGTATTTTTGTTAGAAGCAGACAACATACCACTTGATGATATAGAAAGACTTTTTCTGCTTGAATGGATATTTTCTCTTTTCTCTAATTCATCAATTATAGGTTGTGTAATGCTTTCTCCAAACATTCTTATAATTGTTTCTTTTAGGTTCTCTTCTTTTTTTAGGATCTTTAAATCAGTACTTAAGGCTTTAATCCACTTTGTAAATTCATCATATAGTCCAGGGTCTTCATTCCATTTTTCACTTAATAACTCTTCACGGTTAACCGGATTATAGATTTCCTTTGAATCTTTTGTCCTTATGGATTCTATAATATAATTCATACTGTCCAAGATACTTTGCTGATTTGTATAATATTCCCCGCATAGAGTGGTTACAATAATACTTGGAGGGGATTGGTCTGGTTGGTTTTTGAAAAAAATATCGCGATGCCTTTTCATTAACTGAACCGTATGCTGTAAATGGCTTTTTTGGAATGTATTTTGATACTGAGGCAGAGGTTCTATTGCTTTGTCTGCTCTAACTTGAGGACTACTTTTGTTCTTAAACCAAAAAGCATATCCTTTGGGATCACTTGGAAGTAATTGGTTTAATTCTTTATCTGGTATTAAAATACCAGTTCGACTTATGTTGTGGTCTGGGCGAGCAGGTAAGATATCAAGATGAAAATTCTTTTTGTAATTGATGCGAACACATCTTTTCTTTTCCTCCACAATATTTTTATACCTTTCATTACTTTTTAAATTGTCCTTTATTAGTTGAAATAGATGAAATGGACACATATCTTTTTCACAAACAAAATCCAAATCATACTCTTCTTGGACAATCGGTTTGATTGTAGTTCCTATTGCCACTGAACCTTGAGAATATATTATTATATCTTCAAGTTCATCACAACTACTGAGGTATTCAGATACATCTTTATAGCGTTTTTCAAGCTCTTGATATAACGGTTCTGAAAGATTCAGTTTATCACAGATCTTAATAAAAATAGTGTTAATATTTAACATAATTTTAAATCTCCCAATTTATCAAAAAAATAAGTTTATGACCCCTGTTGGTTTACTTTTTTGGTTTTCGGCGGGTGTAGTGGTGGGAATAGCCATAAACGGGGCCAGATGTTTTTGGGCCTCCAGGATGCTGATTCCTTTTGGTATTTTCCCACTTTTGAGCCATTTCCTGATTTGGGAATGGTTTTTCCACCTTAAAGCCCCTGAAGCCAACAAACTGATTTTTTAGCTCCCGTTCCCGCCTTTCCGGATCACTGGTAATACCATATCTTTTGCTCATAAAAACCTCCTTTTTGGTTTGGTTTTTTATACACTTTTTTGACGGCTACAATCCGTCACCTTATTGATTAACCTGTGGTTGCAATTGAAAAAGTCAAGCTCGTCAGGGCTTTTTTCTTGAAAAAAGCTCCAAAACCGCTGTTTTTGGGGGTTTTTGAGGGGTTTGGACGACTGGATTCGGTCATAAAGTGCCTCCTTACCTGGTCGGGGAGACAGGATTTGCCTGCTTTGTTCGTTCGCGTCCAGCTCACTCACGGCGCAGGCCCCCCTCAGTCGCTCAGAAAATCGTCCATGATTTTCTGCCCTGTGCTAACTGCTCCTTTAAGTCGCAGTCATCACAGGTCGCTCCCTCCCTTCAAATCCTGCAAGGCAGGTAAAGAGGAGGGGGCATACCCCCTCCTCCTTACCTGGTCGGGGAGACAGGATTTGAACCTGCGACCCCCTGCTCCCAAAGCAGATGCGCTACCGGACTGCGCCACTCCCCGTTTCTTCAGATCCCAAGGACCACTCAAAGCCACTTAAAGCCACTCAAAGCCACTCAATGGTGCCGGGAGGTTTGGAGGTAATATCATACACCACCCGGTTAATGCCCTTCACCTCATTGGTAACACGATCAGAAACTTTATGCAAAAAATCAGGAGAAAAAGCAAACCAATCCGCCGTCATGCCATCTCTGGAAGTGATGGCCCTCAAAGCTATGGCCTCCTCATAACTGCGCTGATCCCCCTGAACCCCCACCGATCGCACCGGCAACAGCACTGCAAAAGCTTGCCATATTTTGTCATAAAGCCGGGCCGTTTTCAGCTCCTCCATAAAAATGGCATCCGCCTCCCGGACCTTATGCAGACGCTCTTTGGTAATGGGGCCACAGATTCGGACCGCCAGGCCCGGCCCCGGAAAAGGATGCCTCAACAGCATGGATTCAGGTACTTTTAACTGCCGGCCCAAAATCCGGACCTCATCCTTAAACAAAAGCCTTAAAGGCTCCATCAAAGTAAAAGGCATATCTTTTGGGAGGCCACCCACATTGTGATGAGATTTAATGGTGACCCCAGGCCCCCTGACACCAGCACTCTCAATCACATCCGGGTATAAAGTGCCCTGAGCCAGATACTTTATGCCCCTCTGCCGGCTCTTGTATTCCTTAAAAATATCAATAAAAACACGACCTGTGGTTTTGCGTTTTTTTTCCGGATCTTCCATGCCTTTCAGGGCAGACAAAAACCGCTTTTCCGCACACAAGCCCCTGACATTCAGGCCCATCTGCTTATAGGAGGAAAGCACCTCCTGATATTCGTTTTTCCTCAAAAGGCCAGTATCCACAAACACACAATGAATCCGTTTTGGCCCCAACACTTTCGTCAAAAGACAGGCCATCACTGTGGAATCCACCCCCCCACTGAGGGCACAGAGTATTTGCTCCTCAGATGAAACAACCGACTTCTTTGTTTTCCCCGCCAATACAGTTTCCTTTTCTTTGTCCCTCCATTCTTTTTCCACCTGGGATTCCAGGAGGGAGAGGAGGGCCCTGGCCGTCCATGCCCCTTTTTTCAGGCCACACATGTTTTTTGCAAAGTAAGTCAGAATCTTTTTGCCCTCCTCTGTATGGGCCACTTCCGGATGAAATTGCAAAGCCAATATGTTTTTACCCATCAGGACCGCCGGCTTTTTTTGTTTCGTCTCAGCCAGCACAGCAAACTCCCCCGGTGGGGAGGACAAAAGATCGCCGTGGCTCATCCACACTTTTTGCCCTGTTCTGTCCATGATTTTTTTTGTCTTCCAGCGAATCACACTCAAGCCATAAGCCCCACCGGCTGTGCCCTTTCCTCTGCGGGTGATTTTTCCGCCCCACTGGTGGCACAAAAGCTGGAGGCCATAGCATATACCCATAAGAGGGGCTATCTTCAAAAGCTGTTTTAAGTTTCGGGTGGGGGCGGAAGGAGATAAAACAGAAGCCGGGCCGCCACTCAGAACAATACCGGCAGGTTTCAGTGCCTGGATTTTCCTCAAAGGAAAATCAAAGGCCTCCACCTGAGCGTAAAAACCCATTTCCCGAAAAGAGCGGGCAATGAGCCAAGTGTATTGTGAACCAAAGTCCAAAATCAGAAAGCCCTGCCTGAGACTTGGTTTGTGGTTTTTTGTTGTCATATTGCCTCACTATAAACACAAGCCCCCCCTCCGGCAAGCCCCAAAAAGTGGTTATTTGTTCTTTTCTTATTGCGTCAAGCTCTATTTTTTAGACTTGACACCCATCACAGAGAGGTTTTAAAATAATCTTAGAAGTCCTTTTTTTCAGGATTTGCACTATTTTAATGACACAATGCATAAAAAAATGGATTATTCCATGAATGAAACAGATCTTATCCAAAACATACTAAAAGACAGTGATTATCATCTTTCTTTGTTTGGAAAAGAAAGTATTGATGACCTGAAGAAAAAAATTTCTTTTAAAATCACAAAGAAAAAACAAACACCTTATATCCGATGTGTTGTCCGAGACAAGGATATTCAGTTGAAACCAGAAGAAATTGTCCGACAGTTATATACAATGCAATTGCTTGATCGGTATAGTTATTCAAAGAACAGACTGTCTTTTGAATATCCGGTCAATTTTGGCAGAGAAAAAAAAAGTGCTGATATTGTTATTTTTGATAAAGATCATCCTGATATTCCCTATATAATTATTGAGCTAAAAAAACCAAAATTAAAGGAAGGGAAACAACAGCTTCGCTCCTATTGTAATGCTACTGGAGCACCTGTGGGTGTATGGACAAATGGCCGGCAAATATCCCACTATCACCGCAAAGATCCTAATTATTTTGAAAATATCACCGATATTCCCAAAGCCACACAAAGCCTTCAAGATATAATCAGTGAACGTTTTACTTTAAAGGATTTAATTATTAAAGATAAAATAGCCAATGAACAAAAATCACTGAAAGACATAATTTTGGAAATGGAAGATGAGGTTTTGGCCAATGCTGGAGTAGATGTTTTTGAAGAGGTTTTTAAATTGATATTTACAAAGCTCTATGATGAATTTTGTAGTAAAAGAGATAAATGGAATATGGATTTTTATCTCGACCAAAGTCTTAAGAAGGAAGAAAAAGGTGATTATGATAACATGAAAAACAGTCTCATGGAATTGGATGACAGTAAATTTCGCGTTATGGAGTTTAGAAATACCGGACAAACCAATTCAGAATTGAAAAAGAAAATACAAAATTTATTTAAAAAGGCACAAGATAAATGGAGAGGCGTTTTTCCAGAGGATTCCAGTTTTAACCTGTCTGATAGTCATTTGTCTGTATGTATATCCAATCTTCAAGATGTAAAACTGTTTAATTCCAATCTTTTGGTTATAGATGAAGCTTTTGAATATTTGGTATTAAAAACAGCTAAAGGGGAAAAAGGTCAATATTTTACTCCTCGTCATGTGATTGATATGTGCGTTTTAATGCTCAATCCAAAGAGAACAGAATATATGATTGACACAGCCTCCGGCAGTTGTGGTTTTCCAGTACATACTATCTTTCATCTGACAGGCCGCCTTTTCACCAATACAGTCATATCTGATAAAGATAAAAATGACATACTTAAAGTCTTTGGAATTGATTTTGATGAAAAGGCTGTCAGAGTTTCAAGAACTTTGAATCTTATTGCTGGGGATGGAGAAACCAACATACTGCACTTAAATACATTGGATTATAAGCAATGGAAGGACAAAACTGAAAATGATGCAAAATGGATTAAAACTTATGGAAGAGGATTTGACAGATTTAAAAAATTAAGAGCAGAAACAGAAGATAATAAGAAGTTTCAGTTTGACTTGTTAATGGCTAATCCTCCATTTGCTGGGGATATTAAAGAAAGTCGTATTTTACACCAGTATGAACTGAGTTTTAAATCAAAAAATAAAACACAAAAGCAGGTTGGGCGTGATATTCTTTTTATTGAGAGAAATCTCGATTTTTTGAAACCCGGAGGACGTATGGCCATTGTCCTGCCTCAAGGCCGGTTTAACAACATCTCTGATCAATATATTCGTGAGTTTATTCTTGATCGTGCCCGTATCCTTGCAGTAGTTGGATTACATCAAAATACTTTCAAGCCACATACAGGGACTAAAACCAGTATTTTGTTCTTACAAAAGTGGAACAATGATTCAAAATCCGGTCCACTGTGCCCAAAAAAAGACAATTATCCTGTATTTTTTGCTGTTTCTGAAAAAGGAGGTAAAAATAATTCCGGAAACTATATTTATCTTAAAAACAAAAAAGGCCAATATAAGATGGATAAAAGTGGACATTTGATTGTCCAACATGATTTGCATTGCCACAAAGGAGAGTTATCTGAAGGAATAGCTGAAGCTTTTATTAAATGGGCAAAAAAAGAAAAGTTGTCATTCTGGAAGCAAACACACATTTAATAATATAAATTGGTGCAAAAAGTGATAATTATATTTTTTTTAAAAAATCAGGTAAAAAGTGATGTATTCTGTTGTTTCATTTTTTGATATTAAAGACAGTCCAGGTATTAGAATGGATGCAGAATACTGGCGGTCCACTTTTATTAAAAACAGCCAATTGGTTCCAACACAAAAGAAAATTAAACATTTTATCAATCAAAACATTTCCAATATAAAATCCTCCCCTATAAACGAAAATTTTGATTATTTGGAAATTTCTAAAATCTCATTGGAAAATCCCATATATGAAACAGTACAAGTGCAAAAAGGGGAAGAACCAGATAGAGCACATTACATCTTAAGAGAGAATGATGTTGTTGTTTCCACTGTCCGGCCAAACAGAAATGCAGTGGCATTTATTAACAGAAATAATATCGTTGGCAGTAGCGGTTTATCTGTTTTAAGATCAAATGGTGAAATAGAGCCAGAATATTTTTTTGTTTTTTGCAAAACTGATTATTTTATTAACTGCTTAGTACGTGCAAATAAAGCAACCATGTATCCCGCTGTTTCAAATGAAGATATTGTAAACACTCCACTGTTTATTCCTTCTGAAAAATTGAGAAAAATTATCAAAAAAAATATCAGGAAAGCTTTCCTTTATATTGTGGAAGCCAAGGATATATTTGTGCAAGCTGAAAAGATTCTTTTTTCTGAACTGGATTTAATCAGTTGGAAACCAAAACATCAATTAACTTTTATAAAAGATTTATGTAATATCAGACAAACACGGCGTATGGATGCCGAATATTTTCAACCAAAATATGAAGAAATGATCAATAAAATTAAACATTATAAAGAAGGTTGGGATACTTTGGAAAACCTTACATCTTTAAAGGATGACAACTTTAAACCCAAAAAAAACCATTTGTACAAATACATTGAACTATCTCATATTTCAAATAATGGAGAAATAATTGAACATATAAATAAAAAAGGACAAAATTTACCAAGCCGTGCAAAAAGAAAAATATCAAAAGGAGATATAATTATTTCATCTATTGAAGGTTCACTGTCAAGGGTGGCTTTAGTAGATCAAGAATATGATAATGCTCTTTGTTCTACAGGTTTTTATGTGATTAATTCAAAAAAATTGAACGCTGAAACTGTTTTTTTGATAATGAAAAGTATAATTGGACAGCTACAATTAAAAAAAGGCTGTAGTGGTATGATTTTATCAGCTGTCAATACAGATCAATTTCATAAAATTATATTACCCAAAATTAGTATAAATATTCAAACCCAAGTAAAAAAATATATTTCTCAGGTTTTAAGTTTAAGAAAACAAGCCAAATATTTACTAAAGTCCAGTGTATTGGCAGTGGAAACAGCTATTAAAAAAAATGAAAAAACAGCAATCCATTGGTTGGAAAATCAGTTTTCAAAATAATATCCCCACACTGCTACTTACATATTTTATTGGCAAAAGCCCGGTGCTCAGTCCTTTAAGTGGCGGGTGGCCCATAAAAGAGCCCGTTTCATGGACTCCGGATCGGCCCTGTTCTGCCCCACTATATCCTTCGCCGTCCCATGACTCACACTCACCCTCATCCAGGGCAGGCCCAGGCTCAGCTGAAAGCTTTTTCTCCCATGTGTCATTTTAAAGGGAATAAGGCCCTGATCATGATACAAACAAATATACATAAAATATTTTTTCCAGTTTTTTTTGAAAAAAGCCGTGTCCGGAACCAAAGGTCCCTCCACCTCCGGCCACTTTCCAAGCCCCTCCTGAAGAGCTGTTTCCTCTGTCCCCAAAAGACCCCCCTCCCCCGCATGCGGATTAAAACCCAATACACATAGTTTTTCACCCTTTATATCAAAAGATTTTTTGAACTGAAGGCAAAGCTCTATACAGTGATTTAAGCTTTGCCCATCCCACCTGACTCTCTTTAAAGGCACATGCCCGGTTAAAAGCACCACATTAAAACAGTCCCCCAAAAAACACATATAAACATGAGGCACACCAGCTGTTTTTTTCAAAAGCCCTGTGTGGCCTCTCTCCTCAAAACCCTCTTTTTGCATTTGTGTTTTGGAAAGAGGGCCTGTGACCATGCTCTCTTTTTGAGGGTTTTTCATACAGAGCCGGGCCACCTCCTCCACCCACTTGGCCGGTGTTTCCGGCAGGGCCATATCATATAACACATTTTCCTTGTCCACAGCTGTTTTGTCAGAAGTCAACCAGGCTTTTGCCTCCTCTGCCGAGGACAGTGAAGCGGTCCTCAGCTGAAACCGCCCGTCCATAAGCTGAAACATATCTTTTTTGGCCGACAGTGCACGCCATAAAACAAAACGCACACCCCTGACCGGCCCCAACTCATTCAAAGCCTTCAAGGCTATCTCCAGGCCAATCCCTTCCGGATCCCCCGTGGTGATATGAATGGATTTCATAAATGCTCCTGCCCTTCATCATAGTATTTCCACTTTGATTTTTTTCAAAAGCTCTGTATTGGTCAACACCTGCACTTTTTGGCTCTCTGTGTTCAGCCACTTTGCAAAAAAGGCCCTTCGCCTTTGATCCACAAGCTTCTGCTGAATACGGGGCAAAGCCTCTTCATAAGGGATCACCCGTGCCGTTTTTTTTTCCCCTGCCTGCACAATGTGCCAGCCATAAGGGCTGGCCCAAACCGGGCTTGTTTCTTTTTCTTTGAGAGAAAAAGCCTGATCAAAAATTTTAAAAACCCCCCTTGTCACCCATTGCTTTTGAAGAAGACGGGAATCACCCATAATGTCTGCCACAGCAGAAGACAATGTTTTTCCCTTGTTCAATTCCCCCTTTATTTTCAACAGAGGCTTTTTTTGCTGGTGAAAAACATGGTAAACAAGTAAAGAGGCTTTTTGCCGGAAAAGAGGGGAATGATTTAGATAATATTCCTTTGTCTCTTTTTCAGATGGCCTTTCAACAGAGGAGGCCATGTGGTGCATGACTTTTTCATAAAGCAGTTGCCGTTTCAAAGAGGATTCCCATGCTTTTTTGTTGGTTTTTTTTCTCTTTAAATACAGCTCAAAAACCTCCCCGCCTGTGTAGCTGTCTTGTATCTTTTTCAGGGCCGTTGTCCATTCCCCCGCCGAAACAAAAACAGCATGCTCTTTGGCCCATCTTTCCACAAGATACTCCCTCAAAAGCTCTCCTGTGAGCTGTTTTTTCAAGCGGGCCATAAAAGCCGGATCCGAAACATTCTGGACATTGAGATCGTTTATTTTTTGGGCCAGCCTTCCGGCAAAAAGCCGGCTGGTCCATTTTTTTTCGTTGATGCTTAAAACCACCGGATCCTTATGAAAAAAAGAACAGGAAACAAGAGACAGCAAAATAAAAAACACATGAAAAAAACAATACCGGCGAAAAAAAAAGCCAAAGATGAAAAAAGACATAAGTCTGAAAAAAAGACTAAGGAATTTTATTGAGCAAAGCCTTATTGACATTGATTTTGTATTTTGACTTAAGGCTTTCAAAATACTGTTTTAAAGCCCTGCTTCTTTGCTGGTCAAACCAGTTGGCCTTGAGTTGTGTCCTGTTGGCTGAACCAAAAGGGATTTGGCGATTGAGCTTGACAATATAAAAACCGGTGGCTGTCCGGATGGGAGAGGAAATTTGACCGTTTTTCATTTTCCTGAGCTGATTGTAAATGGTGGGGTAAATATTATGGCGGGTGCGGGGAATACTCAATTGCCCCCCAATGCGATCATCAGAGTAAATATCCACCAGGTTCGCAAAAGGCTTTTTGCTTTGGACAACATCCGCATGGATTTTTTTGGCCCGATCCTGTGCCTCCTTAATTTGGCCATCCGTGGGATTGGCCGGAAAACCGATCACAATAAAGTTAATGTCAAATTCCGGATTTTTTCTGTAAAATTTCAAAAGAACATTTTTGGACAGCTTGTTGGCCTTTTTCTCCATGCTTGCCACACGGGAGCCCAACTTTTTTTCTGCCAGAGTTTTATAGAGCATTTGCTCAAACCCCTCCCTCAACATGGGGTCGGCAAACATATTTCTTATGCCTGGGTTTTTAACCAGGCTTTTGTCGTTATAGGCCTGCTCCACACCTATGCGATAACGCAGGTATTCCTGAAAAAAAGTCTTGGCAGGAGGAGTATTGGGGGCTATCTTCCTCAAATTTTTATAGGTGCTGGTGAATTCCTTGAGAGTAATGGAGATGGTGACAGGGCCTTTGGCACCGGAATAGGAAATGGTGGCCAAGTTTTTGGCCCCTGCTCCAGCTGACACAAAAAAGAGACAAAAAGAGGCACAGCCCCACAGAATATATTTAAAAGAAAACATGATAAAACCTTTCACTATTTTGCCCTTGTCCCCGTGGCCCTCTCACCATATTTGATGGCCATTTTGATGGACCGCCGGGCCAAAACAAAGCCCCATTGAACAAATTATGAAATAAAAATTTCCGAATGTCCAGCCCCATTATAGACTTATTTGGGCTTAATACAAAAGAAAAACTGCCTTCAGGCCTGTTTTTTTCAAAAGTATACAGACTTTGGAAGGGATCACAGCCTTTCCGGTTTGACTTTGCACCCCCTGTGCAGGGGATCCTGAACACAAGGGGCTTATTTGGGCGAACCTGAAAACCCTTGTTTTTGAGGGCCAACTGTTTATCAATGGGGCTGTTTATGAAAAAAAAGGATGTTTTTCTGGCCTTTTGTCTGTTGGTCATCGGGTTCAGCCTTTGGCTTTTCCCTAAAGCTGTGGATCCAGAGCTGTTTTTAGGCTTTTCAGAGCCACTGATCCTGACCAATCAGGACCAAAGTCAGGGTCCGGAGGAGGATCAGCCCCTGAGAAAGCCGGCAGAGAGGCCTGACTGATGAAATGGCATTTAAAACGGGGCGACAGCTACAAACTGATAAAAAAAATACCAGATCAGTCCGTGGACCTGATATTGACCGACCCACCCTACAATCTGAGGCCCCATTCCACCGGAAACTTAAAATGCCACTGGCGTTCCGATTTTAACAACGATATCGCGGAATGGGATGGAAACACAGTCAAAGTCCCTTTGTTAAAAAAAGAATTTAAAAGAGTGTTGGCCCCCAAAGGCAATATTTTTATATTCACAGCTTATAATCTTATAGGCGAGTTTCACCGTTTCTTTGATCCGGACTTTGACACTTTTCAAGTCATGGTCTGGCACAAAACCAACCCGCCACCCAAACTGAGGAAAACCAGCTTTCTGAATGCCTGTGAGCTGATTTGCTGTATGTGGAACAAAGGCCATACATGGAATTTCAAATCCCAAAAAACCATGCACAATTTTTTTGAAAGCCCAATATGCATGGGAAAGGAGAGATACAATCATCCCACACAAAAACCTGTCAAACTGCTCAAACATATTGTGGAAATAGCCTCTCACAAGGGGGACCATGTTTTGGATCCCTTTATGGGGACAGGCAGTACAGGCCATGCCTCTTTGGAATTGGGCAGAAATTTCACCGGTTTTGAAATAGACAAAAGTTATTATGCCACAGCTCAAAAACGTCTCCGCTCCCTCCCCATAAAACCTGAACCCATCGCCCAACCCGCTTGAGAAAACAGCAGAGCTATGAGATTTAAACAAGCTTAAAAATGGCAGGCAGGGGGGCTTAAGTAATCTCTCCGTGAAACCAACCGTAAAGCCTCATGCCGAAGGTCCGGCCTACCCCAACCCTGAGCAGAACCAGGAGCCACCTCTGCCACAGGCAACTTTAAAATATTTTCGTCTGCCTTAAGTGGCTTGACGATTTGCTCATCAAAAGCCCCCATCACCGCCTCCACTTTTGCCGGCAGGCTTAAACCATCATTCAATAAGTTGGATTTGAGGGTCAATGCTTTTTGTAAAAGCTCTGCCAGTTCCGGCTGGCCTTCCAGGTGATGGCCGTATCCCACACGGGCTATGGTGTCCAAAGACAATATGGCACGAACCAGCCCCGGATAGCTCAGATCCCCCGGTATCTGTCTACCATCCTCTTTCTTCAGTTGGCCATGAAGAGATAAAAAGGACCCCGGCCCCATCATGTTTGTTAACTGTGTTTCCAGCTCCGTCTGGGCCATTTTTATTTGCTCTGAGGCTCTGTCGATCCAGCCATTCCAATTAGCCACTATCTTGGGGCGGGGTTTGAGGCAGGCATACTTTCTGCAAGTGCCAATGCTGTCTCTGTTCCGTGCCACATTGTTAACCCATTCCTGCTTTCCCATATTGTTTGCATTATTGATGTTGTCGATCCTCATGGAAAATAAGCCATACCAATGGTCTGTCAGGCCCCATTGATCCACCAGTTTCCGGACAGCTGTATTATACCAGTTCGTATGGGAATGGTGGCTTATTGAAACACCTTCATTCGCATATCGAACATGACCCAAGTTATTCCTTATTCTGTTCTTTTCCTCTCTTGTTAATTTGTCTTTCGTGATATTCCACAGGCGATTTTTATATTCAATGGCCGACACCCTTTTTGGGACTTGGCCGGCTTGGATGGAATCTTCGTCCAAATAATAAAGCCTGTGCTTAAAATTCCTGCTGTTAAAAAAACCTGTCCCTAAACTGTCATAAATAAATCTCAAATCCGCCTGCAGGCATATTGCTCTTTCATCGGGTTCATCCCAATCGTTCCACAAAAACCATTTCCCCTGGACCGCTGTCACAAACACGGCACACATGGGCTTAAAATCCGGATAATAACCATAATCCTCTCCCGTTGCAGGGTTAATATTGACTTTTTGATAGAGCTGAATCTTTTGCTTTTTAACACCGCTTATGAGGCCATAGACATCGTAAAACCAACAGCCCCCCTGCTCTCCCTTTTGCACCTTTTCCAAAGTGTTTTCCAAATCCTGCACTTGGAAGGACGATTCCAAAAGGCCTTTGTCTATGGGCCAGCCATTACGGGTTTCACAGTCTGTTTCAGTAGGATGAACATAAGAAAAACCCTGGCTTTTAAGGTATTCTTCGTCGAGATAGGGTCTCCAACTGGCCACAACAGCCATATCCCTTGGATTGGCACTTAAAAAATCAGATACTGTGTAATCCTCATCGGCTATGTATTGAAAAATATCTGTCTGCTGATGGCTGTAGGCCGACTCAATTCCACACTCTTCAATGGACTTTGGTTCAAATGTAATATTCTCTTGAGCCTCAACATAATCGCCATAAGAATCTTCCAACTGCCTGATCAAAGAACTGAAAGACTTTTGAATCTCCGAATTGAATTTACCCAAAAAATACAGATAAATCGCGTAGGCTGAGGGCAGGTTTTGTCTGCTTGAGTCAGCTATTTCTTCAATATTCTTCACATTTTGGCACATATTCTCCAACTGCCTGTTGTGGCCCTCCTGATCAAAAGACTGCTCGGGATATTCAGAAAACAAAAAATCCAGTCTTTCAGGGCTGGGCAGGCGTGCACTGTTTTTGATATAAGCGGAAAAAGCCTCGTCATAACTTTCCGGGTGATAAAGCCGGCCGGAATCAGCTGACATTGTGTTCAACAACAGGCCATAATTATTCCACTTTTGCTGAAAATGGTCATTCCAGAGATCGTTTATAATCAAGTTACTTTTGATGGAATTATTATATTGGCCATCCAGCCAATTAAATACAGAAGACAAAAGTCCCGCTCTGTCCTCCACATCAACACCAAATTTGTTTTTGGTTGTTTCTTCATTCAATGTATATAGTGCCTCCTTCTGAATAAAAGTGTCGGATTTTAATTGAGCTGATGATTTTATCTGAAGCTCATTAAGCTTGTTGTTAACATCTCTAAATTCCCTGTTGGCCTCGAGCATACACATTTTGTAATCGTGGTACCAGCGGACATTTCGTGTCTTCTCATCCTGTTTTTTGTCCATCTGGCACTTGGCCAGGTACTCATCCAGGTTAAAACCCGTGGCCACCGCCACTTCTCCATCCAAAATATACCCTGTCAGACCCTGTTGGAATCCCCGGCACGTGAGCTGTTTGGCTTCATCAACAGCGACTAAAATATCACTTTCCATCTGTTGGAGCTGGTTTTGAACGGTCTCAAACCCACCCATCACCTCCTCATGATTCATCTGTGAATATCTTATCAAATCATCCACTTTCTCATCCAAAATATCCAGCTTGGAGTCCATCCCCTTAAGCTGGCTTATGATCTCCGCCTGGCCTTCCCGCAAAGCACTTAAATTTTGAATAATCACCTGAT
The DNA here is from genome assembly GCA_965242635.1 of Bdellovibrionales bacterium. Taxonomy (GTDB): domain Bacteria; phylum Bdellovibrionota; class Bdellovibrionia; order Bdellovibrionales; family UBA1609; genus JANQSP01. Next base: position 596,993 of record OZ251471.1, read on the forward strand.
CTGTGCTGGGAACACCAGAAAAAATGGACACCACTGCCCCAACACTGTTGGCTATCAAAGTGAGGCCTGTGGGGTCCAGGGCACCAGCTATTATCATCGCCCCCACCTCCCCAGCGATGTCAAGACCATGATTGATGGCTGTCCCCACTTGCAGAATCTCTTTTGGTGCACCTGTTATTTGTGCCAAAGAAACCACAGCCCCCGTCCAGGCCCTGGTCTCCTGCACACCCTTTTTAAATTCATAACCATCAATGGATTTTTCTGTTTTCTGAATATTTTGATCTATCTTCTGTATTTGTTCCTCATATTCTGCCCTCTCTGCCTGAGGCACAGCACCTTTCTTCAATTTTCCTTCTAAAAGGGTTTTGTCATTTTTTTTGGCCTTTATGTGGTTGCGTGCGGATACAATCAAAGGGTCCTGCTGTTCCACTGGATCGCTTAAAATCCTTGAGATGGCCTCTTCTTTTGCCTGCTCAAGTTTTTTTTGCCTGGCTTTTTCCTGCTCTTGATGAATTTGGTTTATTTTCCCAATAATGCTATCTCTGGTTTCTTGTTCTTCCTGAGACAACTGCTCTGTCCCCTTTTCCACCTGACTTAGTGTAAAAAAGTCCTGTGCCAGCTCGGCCTGACTCGGGTTTCTCTCTTTCATGGCCTCAAAACTTAATTTTTGCTTCGTTGTTTTGTCCTGCATTTGAGGCATATTATCAAAATGATACCCCACATTCACAAGAGCATTATTCAACAACTGCAAAGTGTTAATGAGGCAGTTCCGGTTTTCAAGACAGGCATACTGCTCTTTGGTCCAAAACCGGGCTGTCTGTTCCACTTCCAAATTTTTTATTTTGTCCTCTTCACTGGTCCAATGTTTGGCGATACCACCGGCCACATCCTTTGCCACACCACCCAAATCCACCTCCAATTCAATAACAGCACCTGTGCCGGCTATTGTCTTGCCAATATCCACACGACCCTTCAGGTCCACATTGTTCTGGAGCAAACGACCAACAGATTTCAGATTATTGATGGGATTGAGATGCTTTTTATTCAACTCCTCCAGAAGATACCGGTAGTGGCTGGGGTTATGCCGTGCAGAAAACAATAAAGCTTGTGCTGTTTTGTTTTTGCTCAAGAATTCATGGAGCTGAAGATAATAAAGGGCCTCTTCCCTGGACTGGGGCCTGTAAGTTTCGACTGATTCCAGCCTGTTCAGATATATGGTTCTTTGCATATTGACTGGCGGCGGAGGGGTGTCAGAAGAGGGTTCAGCGGAAAAAGAGGAAAAAGCAAAAACAAAAAGACCAAAAATATACAAATGACTGAGTTTGATGACAGGGATCTTATGATCAAAAAAAAGAGACCCCTTTTGATGTGTTTCCCCCGGACAGGAAAGACAAGAAACATGAAATCCATGCCTCTGCCTGCGAGCTGGTGTCAAACAAGACCGGTATAACCAAAAACAGACCCCATAACATTTTTTAAACACTTTCATACCAGCCGTAAAACACATTGAGCACAAAAAAACAACAAAAAAACCAATATTTTTCTTTTTCCACATCTTTGTGTGTAATATTTTCACACTTTTCAGGGAATGACGGTGAAAAAAAGTATTTTGTCAGAGGACTATGTCACTCTCCGGATGTCTGCACCCAAAGCGGAAAGTTTTTTTTCCGGAAACTCATACCCCCTGTCCAAATGATACACCCTGTGTATAGTGGTCTCCCCTGAAGCCACAAGGCCCGCCAAAATCAGACAGGCACTGGCCCTGAGATCAGTGGCCGTTACAGGTGCACCCTGCAAAACAGCCCCTCCTCTGACCAAAGCCACCGGTGGATCCAAATGAATATCCGCCCCCAAACGAGCCAGCTCCTGAACATGCATAAAACGATTTTCAAAAATGGTTTCCTTTAAGGAAGAGGCTGTGCCGGCCCTGGCCTGTGTCATTAAAGCCATAAACTGGGCCTGCAAATCAGTGGGAAAACCCGGATAGGGGGCGGTCACCATATTGACGGCAGAAAAAGAGGCAGGAGAGGAAAGCTTAACCCAGTCCGCTCCCCTTTTTATGGAAAAGCCCGCCTCCCTCAACTTCAAAAGCAAAGCATCCAACTGCACCGGCCGACAGCCCGACACATGCACCTGACCCCTGGTGATGGCCCCGGCCAGGAGCAAAGTGCCCGCCTCAATACGATCCGGAATCACCCTGTGCTCCCCCGGCTTCAATGGCCGGCCCGCCCGGATCTGAATCAGATCTGTGCCTGCCCCCTGAATATCCGCCCCCATCTGACAAAGATACTCAGCCAGATCCCCAATCTCCGGTTCCCGTGCCGCATTTTCAATAATGGTCTCCCCCTCCGCCAGACAAGCCGACATCATCAGATTCTCTGTCCCCCCCACAGTGGGGTAGTCCAACAGAATACGCACGCCCTTTAATGGCCCTTTCACACGGGCCACAATCAAGCCCTTCCTGAGCCTGATATCCGCCCCCATCTGCCTCAAGCCCTTTAAATGCCAGTTCAAAGAGCGTGCCCCAATGGCACAGCCCCCCGGCAAACTCACTTCCGCCGAACCATGCCGGGCCAGTAAAGGCCCCAAAGTCAAAGCACTGGCCCTCATTTGCCGAACCAGATTATAAGGGGCTTTTAAGGATTTTAAACGGCCTTTTTTGACCTCCAACAGGTCCCCCTCCCTTTGAATTTCGCAACCCAGGTGCTGTAACAGCAAACAGGAGGTCTCCACATCCTTTAAAAAAGGCACATTATAAAAGCGGTGCCGGCCCTCCGCCAACAAAGAGGAAAAAAGCAAAGGCAAAACGGCGTTCTTGGCGCCACTCACCTTCACCTCCCCCTTCAACACCTTTCCACCTTTAATAACTATTTTATCCATGAACTGATCTTGTTTGAGATTTCATGTTTCTTATCTTTCCTGTCTGAGGGAAACACATCAAAAATCGCACCTTTTTCAAAAGGCAGACCCTGCCCCGTGCCAGTTTGGTTTAAATTACAGGTTTGGGGACTCGCCTGCCTGGCTCACAAGCAATACCGCGTTTAAAATATCCTTGTGGTCTGCCTTGATTTGCCATTTCTCCGGATGCAACAACCAGTGGCTGAACCGAAGGGGGGCACTGACAGAACCATTGTCATTAAAAACAGGTATTTCACCATAATAAAAAAGATAAGTGATAAAGGCAAAAGCTTCTCTTCTGTTATTAAAAAGAGGGACATCCTCAATAATGGTCCTCTCAAATACCGGCAGGAGCTTTGTCAGCTCCTGGACACTGAGATCAAAAGACTGATCCAAATCCAAATGCTCCAGCATATTCTCCTGATAATGAATAAAAAGAAAAATTTTAAAAAGATCCTTATAGGGAATAAAATCCTCTTGGTTGTAAAAAGACTTCAAGACACCAATATAAGAGGATTTTTTATCCTCTTGGGCCAAAAGGCTTTGTTCCAAAACAGGAAAACCGGCAAAAAGCTCCTTGGGAATCTCCTCCAGCAAAGCCCACATACAACCTGCCGGCAAATGATAAGGGGGTGCACCCTCACAGTGGGCCATGAGCTTTAAACTGGAAAACAAAAGAGTCGCAGAGGATACAGACAGGGCAAACAGTTCCAGCAATTCCCCTTCCTGCAAAACACCATCTCCGTTGGACCGGGAGGTCATAAAATCCCCATGTCGAAACACCTGAAAACCTGCTTTTTGAAACTGCTCCCACTTCAGAGGTTTATGCAAGGCTATGGCCAGGGTTGTCCACTCCCTTATCATGGTGTTCCATAACTTCTGATTCACCGGCCCCTCACCCCGGTTGGTGTAAGCGGTGCTCACCCATTTCATCATGTGGGACTGCCAGTTCAACTGACTGAGAAAAGAAACATTATCTTTTCTTTCCACCTGAAAAGACAAACTCCCCTTGGGGGTGAGGGCCATTTTTCTTTTCAGCCACTGGCCCGGTGAGCCAAAAAGAGAAGGCAAAGAACCTGTTTGTCTTATTTGTTTCTCCGCCCCGGACCATGAATCCAAATACTCCTCCAACACCTTCAGTTCCTTAAAATTAATATGTTCCTCTGTCCCACCTGAAAGAGATTCCTGTATTTCCTTTTCATCTGTCACAGTGAAAGTGAGATCGGAAAAACGAACTGTCGCTGTTGTTTCCTTAAAATCTGTTGTATATCCACAGGCTTTTTTGTTGGCCAAAGGTTTGAGCAAAAAACAGGAAACAGAACGAAGCCCCAGACGAAACAGAGGACGGGAAAGCACCGGCAAAAACCATACCCGGCGGGCCAGTTCATCCATGTCGCTCAGAGCAATATGTTTTTTGCCAGAAGATTTAAGAGCCTGCTCCAGCACCTTTAAAGAACGGGACAAAAAATACTGGGTGTTTTGCACCACAGAGGAATGCAGATAAAACTGGCCAGTCAAAAACCGGTTATGATAAAGCCAAAGGGCAAACAATTCCCCAAGAGAATCCAAAAGAGGGGAAAGCTCAGGGCTTTTTATTATCTGCCCGGAGGAACCAAAAATCTTTTGCCATTGCTGTAAAATCAAAAGAGAGGGGCCCCAGTATTTTAAGCTTTTTTGGGAAACCCCCGTCAGAGTCTGAATATGATCCGGAAATTTTACCAACAAAGACAAATCAGAGGAAAAAGAAAGGCCGGAAAGATCTTCAGCCAGGCCACCTGCATGGGTTTTCACCAATTTCATGGCCTGAACCAACCCAGCCGTCCGGGGTTCACGAAAAGCCTGTATTATCAAGGGCATGGAAGGACTGAGAACACTCATTCTGTCTCGAAACACATACAGAATTTTCCGGCAAAGAGTGATTTCATCGATAGTAAGCCTGTTGGGCAGGCCTCCAATAAAGCCCACTTTCAGCTGGAGCAGAGCCTGACTCATCTGTTCCGCCCGGGCCCTGACCTCCTTTTCTGTGTTTAAGTTTTTGGCCCCTCCCATATACTGGATAAAACGGCGAAGTTCTGTCTGAGTGTAATATTCCTGGTGTTCTGTCCGGGTATGATTTAAGAGGGCCTGAATAAGGTTATCCAGACAGTCAAAAAAATTTTCCAGCTGAGTGGCCCTCACTTTTTTCCCGGAAAAATAATGAGCCAAAAACTTTTTGTTTTTGTTAAAACAGGAGCTTTCGATGGCCAGACCTTCCTGAGAAGACACGCCCATTTCCGGCTCCAAAGGGCCACGGGCACACCGTGCCCCACTCAAAACCAATACTAAAATCAGGCTTATGGTTTTAAAAAGCATAACTTATACCTCCAAAAACACGGCTCTTGTTGGTGTAAATGCCAATGTTTTCCCGTGTCTGGCCGGTGGAAAAAGGAAAACGGGAAAACAACAGATCGGAAGACAGAAAAACAGAAAAATTCTTTTTATAATTCACAGCCCCATGTGCTGAAAACAAAAAGTAGCTGTGCAAAACATTATAAATCAAACGGGCTTTGATGTCCGCAGAATAATTTTGGTCCATTTGTATCCGGTGCTGTATGCCAGTACTCACAGCCCGGGAAAATTCAAACAGCCCGGCACGAAAAAACTGCTTTTCCACCTCCGGCAAAGCTTTGGACAAGGCACTTAAAGGTTCCTCCTCAAAAGGAAAATGATGGGTGTAAGCGACATGCAAAGTGGTCTCCTCCATTGGGTCTTTCACATGCAATTCCCCCTTGATGGAAACATGCAACTCCGGAGGAGAGGAGAAGAAAATCCAGGTGTCATTTTGCACTGTGTGCTCTTCCGGATGATTATAGGTAAAAGAGGTGATAAAATTATAGTTTATGTTTTGTGCCTTTTCCCCTTTTTGCCGGCTCCGGAACACAAAACCACCACTCAGCAAATGGTGGTTGAGGATCACCGGATCCAAAGGCACTTCCACGGAATAGCCTGTTTTATGGTTTCCTTTCAGCTCCTCAGACAAAGCAAGCAATACCTGACTTTTGAGCTTTATTTTATTCATGGGTTTAAAGGCATAAGCAAAATAAAAATTTTGATAATTCGCCCGCCCGCCCAAAGACAGGGACAAAAACCTTTTGAGATCCACCGGATTCATTATGTAATAAGGCGAGATGGCCGTGGAACCTATGGGGCCAGAGGGAGGCGGAGTGAACCAGGGGCTGTTGGAGGTCAGCCGACCTTGTTCGTTCTCAAAAGAATGAGAGGAATCGGGCAGAAACAAAAAAGAGCCAAAAAGAGAGGCTGAGCCTTCATCGTAGTGAAAGTCCCGGAACACACCCATAAGCCCCGCCCCTTCCGGACGCAAGGCGTCATCCCTATAGGAAGGCTCCCACAAGCTCCGGTTCCAGAAAGTATCCATCAGGTTCCAGGTCAGACGCCTCCGGCCTATGATCCACTCCCCGCCTTCGAGGGCAGGCAAGTTGACATAAAACTCCTTTGGCCGAAAATAATGAGCCTGTTCCGCCACGCTGTAAGTGTAGCTGGTATCCACATAAAAGAAGGGATCCTGTGCTTTGAAATGTGCCCCCACAAAAGGGCGGAATCGGGCCTCATTCAAAAACCGCATGACACGGCCTTCCAATTGGAACTGATAAAAAGCCTTTTTATCCCGCTTTGGGGCTTTTTCCGGCCATGGGAAGGCCCAGACCTGAACCAAAGGCAAAAATAAAAGACAAAAAACATAGAAAAACCGCATAAAAAATCCCTTTTTTATGAAAAAAGCCCCAAAATCCAGGCAGGAACAGGCTTATTATTAAAAAAAAAGGTGATTTTGTCCAATTTTTATATTATTAAACGGCTTTTCCGGGGACATGGGGGTGTATTTTTTTCATATTAGTCTAATTTTTAGTCACTTTTGCTTTATTTGCAGGATTTTTGCTCTGCCATGTGATAAGACTTGGTCAAATAAAAGACCATTTCACCAACTATTTGCAGGATTTTTGCTCTGTCACAAGTCAAGCCCCTGTTTTCAAGAGGAAGTCTCATGCACTTTTTTCTGCTTTTTCTGCTGTTTTTTGGGCCTTGGGCGGAAGCCCGGCTGGCCCTCTCCACCTGGTATACCTATTACCTGACCCCCACCAGCTGGAAAAATCAATTCGACCATTATATGAATATCGACCTGAATTTTAAGCAGGAACATCATTCTCACCACTGGTTTTCCGGCTCAGAGCTGGAGGCTCGTTTTCCCATGGACAAAAGCTATCAAAACCATCTGGCTGTGCCCAATGTTTTTATGGGCTGGACAAACTCTTTTAAAGGCACCCGGTTTAATTTCATTTTTGGCCGGCACAAAAGAACAAGCCCGCCACAGGTGGATAGCACCTCAAGCCCAAATGAGACAAAAGGCCCTGCGGTGGAGGAGCCCTGGAGTGCCATGGATGAGCTGTGGAATATGGGATTGTGGCAGGGACGGATCAACTGGGACTATTTTCAGCCCAAGCAGGAAGGGCTGACCGGCATGTTTTTCACCCTGGAACGACCATCCTGGTTGTTTTCTCTTTTCTTATCCGGCCTGTTTTTTCCGGAACCGGGGCCTTTGGTGGATATCAAGGAGGGGGAAATCAGCTCCCACAGTCGCTGGTTTCTCCCTCCCCAATCCGAATTTGTAGCTTTCAACCAGAGAATTGAGGCTCTTTATTGGCTCAACATGCCTTATTTGAAAAACATCATCATGAATGAAAGCATGGCTTTCCGGCTCCGGTTTGGCGACCGGGAAAAACACTGGTTCAGCATGGCTTACGGCTACAAACCCATCAACCAGGTTTACTTTAAAATAGACAGCACCTTTTCCATAGACAAAAAAGCCATCAACAATGTTATACATTATCAACCTTTCCGGCATTCTTTGGTCTCCATGGATTTTGGTATGAAAAAAAATATTTTCCACTCCATCCTGTCGATCACGCAGGAGATTATCCACCGGCCCCCATCACCGGGAGAGGGGCTGGTCCCGGTATTGCCCAACGCACTTTTCTTTTCCGCCCACACCGCCTTAAACTTCAAAAAATACATGTGGCCTGTGGAATCCTTAAGCCTGGATTTTATTTACTCCCATTTTACCCCTCAAAAAAGAGACAAATCACAGCAGGAGCTGGATTTGGATTTAAACACAAACCGTTTTAAAATGCACCACGGCTTGGCCTTTTCGGCCAAAAGCCGGCCTTTTCAGTGGAATCAGCAGGCCCTTTCCCTCGACTTGAGCTATTGGTATTCCATTCCGGAACAGGGAGGCTGGCTGAACACTGCGATAAAATGGCAGATGTCCTCCAGCTTGAGTTTTAGTGCCAGCATGGACATTGTGGGGGTGGACAAACCAAAGGTAAAAAGTTTTTTCAACTCTTACAAACAAAACGACCGATTTCAGGCCAAGGTGAACTATGTTTTTGATTAAATTGAGAGATATTTTTTTGATTGTTTTTTTTCTCAGTATATCGGCCTGTGGCCTCAATACAGGGGAAAAAATTCCATCCCCACGTATTGAGGGTTTTTCTGTGGGCTGTTTAAATGGTATAGGTGACAAAGTGAGCCTGTATCTCAAAGGCCAGCTGGATGAGAGACAAATCACCCTTGCATCCAACTGCATACAAACCGCCTTGAATATTTTTAAAGACCAGGTGCATGGACAAAAAAGAGGGGAATGGACCCCTTATGAGCTGAGAAAATTTATTCAGGACCTGTTTTTACAGGACAATGTCATTCGCGACCCCCTGCTGAACCAACTGGCTCGTCTGAAAACTGTTATTATAGGAGGTGAGGAAAACACCCTGACAAAAGAGGATATTGAGAAATTCATCCTTTTTGTGGAGATTTTAAAAAAAGAAGCTATCTTTTTTCAGCCTTATTTCAAGGCTCTCCATGTCTTAAATCAAAAAGACCTGAAAAAAGATCCGGGCCTTTTGAAAACCATTGATCGGGACTTAAAAAAATCCATCAACAGGGTATCCATTTTCTTTAAAAGTTTTGCCAAGCCCTATCCCCTAAAAGACATGGAGGCCCTGTTCAAAGAACTGGATTTTTTTCCGGATCACCATTACAATATATCCCTTCCAAAAGAAAAAATAAACCTGATGGGTGCTCTGAAGAGTTTCGTTTTTGGCCGTTCTGACCCCCACATTGCACCAGAGGAATGGGATGGCTTTTTTACCGCCAGTGCTTACCTGATCTCCGCCCATGTCAACTGGACCGTCCTTAAAAGGCAAAATCAGTGGCTTTCCCCAAAAGGGACAAAAGCCCTCAACCGTGTTATAAATAATGGGATCCTTTTCTTATCCCTTGCCCTGCAAAATCGCCCCAACAAACCCTTGAGAACAGAGGACTTTTTGAACCTGCATCAACACTTAAAACAAGTGAAAATCATGCCGGAAAAAGTGGGGGACCAGGGCATGAAAAGCCTTTTGACTGTTCTTTTTGGCAAAGTGTTTGCACCACAAAGAACCTGTGTCCCCACACCAATGGGGCCTGTCGGGAATTCTGAGACGACAGAAGAGGCCCGGTGCGATGGGGACGACAGGCAAAAAAATCCCTATCAGGGTTTAATTCTCACAGAAAGCCATATAAGCCAAATGCAGGAGATGGCTCAGCTCTGGAAGGAAACACAGTCTTTTATAGATTACACTTACAGCTCACGGACCACCTCTCCCCTCCTCCTCCGACTGGTGCCTTCCTTTTTCTCCACACCCTCTCTTTTTCAATATGGGGCAAGAGCTTTTCAGGATATCCTGTCACTAAAACCTCTCTATAAAACAGGAAAAAAAATACATATATCAACAGAAGTGTATGATTCCAAAAACACCATGAATTACAAAAATATCAAGATCTACAGTTTTTACTGGTTTATAGCTGACATGATGAAAAAAGGATACGAAAGCCCCCCCGGTCACCAAGGGGCTGGCAAAAACAACACGCATACCGCCACCAGCTCCACTCCAAACCACACAGGGGTCAACAAAAGCGACACGGCAGAACACACCAGCACCACACCAGGCCACCAAGTGGCCGGCAAAAACCACACGGCAGAACACACCAACCCCACTCCAAGCCACAAAGTGACCAACAAAAACGACACACACACCAGCCCCACCCAAAGCCCCGGTATGACACAAGAAAACCTGACAGAGTTTTTTATTGATTTAAGACCTTTTGCCGTGGATATGGGCTGGCTGGAAAAAAGAAACCCAAAGTCCGTATTGAAGGAAGGGGAAGCGGAGTTTATAGCGGCCAATGTGCTGACTTTTTCTGCAGAGGGCTTTAATCCCAACTGGCAGGAGAAAGAGTACCTGACACATAATGAGATAGTGGAATACCTGGCTTATGCTTTTTCCTTTGCCTTCTCCCTTCAGGAATTGGGCCCGGCCCTTTTTAAACTTTGTGCTGAAAATGAAGATGAGACAGACGAGAACCAGGATTGGACCAACAGCCAGTATAACAAGGACTGTGTCCATAATCATCTCATTCCCCTTTTACAGCAGAACACACAAAACATGCCTCATTTTCAAACAGTCTTAAAAACAATGGATTCAGCTCAAAAACAGGAGCTGGCCCAAGCTCTCATTCACATTTCTTATGAAACAGAGGAGCAATATCAAAAATCCCTTTATATGAGCAAAGGCCATTTAAAAAATATTATCATGGCTCTTTATTTTGTGGAGACCACCATGACCCGTTATGACAAAAATCAAAACCTCACATTGGAGTCGGATGAAATATGGGAGGCTTTTCCGGTGTTTCAGGGATATATTTCCCGTACACTTATTTATTTGATTTGCCAGGAATCGGATGATAAAGTGGAGGATGTGTATGCTTATACCATTGAGAAGGAGGTTCTTCCCACCAGTGACACACTGACAAAGTGGGACAAAGGGGTGGCCGCCACAGAGTTATGGATACACGGGATAACCAGAAAGCAGGGCTATGAATATTGGGCGTTGTTTTTGGATCGAGCCAAACTGACAAGGGTTTTTTCCTCCCTCACCAAAGGTTTACTGCATAAAAAAAAGGAAACCGGGGGGCAGGAATGCTTTGGACCCACAGAAATGGATGAAACATTTTGCGATATCTGTGCCCGGCAATGCTTAATATTGTGGGAACAGCAAAAAAGCCAATACCCGTCCACCACCCACCTGTTTTGCGGATCCTGTATGGATCAATGCCCGGAGGCAGAGGAAACAAAAGTGAAAGGGGTTTTATCAGAATGAACACAAAAACCACTTATGATTTGATAGTGATTGGCTCCGGGCCAGGAGGTTATACAGGGGCCATCCGGGCCAGCCAGCTGGGCCTTAAAACCGCTGTGGTGGAAAAACACAAAACCCTGGGTGGGGTGTGCCTCAATGTGGGTTGTATCCCCTCCAAAGCCCTGCTGGATTCCTCTGAGCATTATCATTTTGCCAAAACAGAAATGGCTTTGCATGGGGTCAAAGCCTCTTCTGTTGCTTTGGATTTAAAGACCATGCTGAACCGCAAAAACAAAATTGTTCAGGACTTGACCGGAGGCATTCAATATCTTTTCAAAAAAAATAAAATTGACCGCTATGAAGGTGTGGGGGCTTTTGTTTCGCCCCACCAGATAAAAGTCCAGGCAAAGTCAGGCCCTGCCAAGGTGCTGGAAGGCAAAAATATTATGCTGGCCACCGGCAGTGTCCCAAAAGCTCTGCCCAATCTTTCTTTTGATGATGATAAAATTGTGTCCTCCACCACGGCCCTCTCCTTTAACAAAGTCCCCAAAAAACTCCTCGTTGTGGGAGGGGGATATATTGGATTGGAGATGGCCTCCATCTGGTCCCGCCTGGGAGCGGAGGTGGTGGTTTTGGAATACGCCCCCCGTATTTGCCCCCACATGGATCAGGAGCTTTCCCTCGCCCTGCTCAAGACCCTTCGAAAACAAAACATACAGATCCTTTTGGAGAGTGCGATTCAGAAAGCGGAAAAAAAAGGTTCACAGGTTCTGCTGTTTTACAAAGACAAAGCGGGCCAGGACCACAGCCTAAAAGGGGATTATGTTCTGCTGGCGGTGGGTCGCACGCCCTATACAGAGGGCCTGCATTTGGAAAAGGCACAAATTCACACGAACCAGCAGGGCTTTGTGCCTGTGAACCAACAATGGCGAACCCGGCAGTCCCATATTTTTGCCATTGGCGACCTGATTGGCGGCACCATGCTGGCCCACAAAGCGGAAGATGAGGGTGTGGCTGTGGCGGAAATATTGGCCGGCCAGGCAGGCCATGTCAACTATGCCACTTTGCCTTCGGTTATTTACACTTGGCCGGAATCCGGCAGTGTGGGCCAGACGGAAGAGCAGTTAAAAAAAGCAGGCACAGCCTATAAGGCCGGCCGATTTCCTTTCACAGCCAATGGCCGGGCCAGAGCTTTGGGCTGTGTGGAGGGCTTTGTAAAAATTCTGGCAGAGGCCAAAACAGATTTGATTTTGGGTGTGCATATTACAGGCCCCAGGGCCTCTGATATGCTGGCGGAAGCGGTGGTGGCCATGGAAATGGGGGCCAGCAGTGAAGACCTGGCCCGAAGTTTTCATGCTCATCCCACTTTGTCCGAAGCCATGCGGGAAGCCGCCCTGAATGTGGACAAAAGAGCACGTCAAATTTAAGCTCAACACCTGAACCTGTTGTGTTTGGCCTGAACTTTTTTGGCCATATTGGTTCATAGCCCCACTTTATTCCATGTCAGAGAACACACAAAACTTTTTATCCAATCCCCCCCGATTATCCAAGTGGTTGGCGGGGATGGCCCTGTGTTTTTGCCTCTTTGTTATTTTGTGGGGGGCTTATGTGCGTATCTCCCATTCCGGGGATGGCTGTGGCCCCCATTGGCCCGACTGTTCAGGGAAATACATTATTGGCACAGCGGAATCGGGCAAAACATGGGTGGAGTGGATTCATCGGGCCACTTCCGGGCTTTTTGGCCTGATGGTTTTGTTGTTAAGCGGGCTGGTGTTTTTTCAATACCCTGCCCCTCATCCTGTCCGGAAAACCGTCTTGTGTGTTTTGTTTTTCACTGTGACAGAGGCTCTCATAGGGGCACGACTGGTGTTGGCGGGTCTCACAGGCAGTAACAGCTCTCCCGCCCGGGCCCTGACCATGAGCCTGCATTTGTTAAATTCCCTGATTTTGGTGGGCAGTCTTTTTATCTGTTGGCGTCTTTCCCTGAACCGTTTTTGTGAGTGGCAAAATCTTTTTAACAAAAAAACAACAAGCCTGATTTTATTGTTTTTTGTAATAGCGTTTTTGGGATCTTTTTCCGCTTTGGCAGGAACTTTATTTCCCTCTTCCTCTCTTTGGCAGGGCCTTGTGGCGGATTTTAATGCCGAATCCCCGTATTTGATTCGTTTGCGTTTATGGCACCCTTTTTTGGCCCTTGTCACAGGGGGAGGAATTTTGTTTTATGTGCTCTGGGGTCGCCCTTGGCCCAAACCTCTGCCCCGCCCTTTTTTGACACTTCTGCTTTGCCTCGGCTTTGCTTTGCTCTCCGGCCTGTTGAATCTTGTTTTACTCTCTCCGGTGGTGTTAAAGCTCACTCATCTTTTGGCCCTGTATATGCTGGAGATAAGTTTTCTCCACTTTATATTGGAGACAAAGGACAGATCTGCTATATTTAGAAGATATGGATGACCACCCTGAAAAAGGTCTTTTTTTCGACCAGATTCCCGCTTTCGCGGGAATGACAGTTCTTGGAAACAAACTGTCTGAAAAAGGACCATTTGCTCAAAATGTCAGGTTTTTCAGGACCGATTATTATTTGAAAGCACGCATACAGGTTTTGAGAACACTATTGGGCCTGAGGGCAAAAACGACATTGGCTTTCAACCGTGAATCCTGAATATTTTCCAGAGCATGCAACAGTTGAGCTTGAGCCCCTTGGTTCAAATTAGGTATTTTGGCCAGAATCTGCCCCAACTGAAGTGAGGGTTCTTTTCGAAAAGCCTCAGCCAGCTCTGTTTGCTCTGCGAATGACAAAAAGCGTGCTTTTTTCTTTAAAATTTTTGCCACGTGTCTTTTGGCTGAATCGTCCACTTCCGGATCCAGAATACCCTTAACCAATATGCCCACATTAAAGTCATCCCTATGTTTGTAATGTTGGAGTATGATAGCAGAAACATCTTTCCGGTTGATCCAATGCTCGTCCTCATGTTTGTAAACAAGCCCTTTACCTAATTCGTCCAGAGCTCGAGAGGAAAGCTCAGGCTGATTGTTTAAAACATCAGCTATCACTGATGAAAGTGCAGACACTGGTGCGGATGAGCTTAGTATCGATCTATTTGTGTCTATAGCACCTGTAGCCTTCTCAACAGGGAAAGGGGTGGTTACAAGGGCCACCTGAGCTTTAGCACTTAACTGTGGCTGGAAGCTTGTTTCAAATACGGCTGTGAATCTTGACTTTGTCAAAAGCTCTTTGATCGAGCGCAACTGGCCGATATTACTATGGTATTTAAATATCATTTCAACGAGCTGTTCTTCCACTTGAGGGGCGAACTTTTTTAAATGAAGCAATATGTCATAAGCTGTGTTGCTCTGTTTTTTGATATCTGAAAATTGCTTTGCTGAGGCTGAGAGATAAGTGATATGCAATAATCTCAGTTGAACATCCCCATGTAATATACCCCACAGGCCCAGTTTCCGCAAAATATCTGTGGCTGTTTTTCTCTCTTTGCGGAGTGAATCACCTCTCGAGAATGCCGGTACAGACAATGCCAATTCCACAAGGGCATGTTGAACATCAGCCGTCCATACATAATCCCTAAGTGTTCTCTTGTAATTAAATTGATACCCAGTACCATCTCCCAGCATCTTTCTGTGGTGCTTTATTTCTTGTGCCAAAAGGTGCCGGCTGGCCAATCTCACCTCTGATGTAAGGCTTTTGAGATTCATAATCAAGCTTTTTATTCGCTGTTCGTCAGGGGTTGTGTGAGGAGATTCAACTCTTGTTTGATCTGTGGTTTCAGCTGGAGCTTTTGGTGGCGGACTGCCGGCCCCTGTCTTGTCAGTGTCTCTCTGCGGTTGGGCTGGAGCACCGGCCTCTGCCTCTTCGTTTACTGTGCCACCTCCGCCTGCTTTGGCTGTCTTCTTTTTTGTGCTCACCTTCTTTTTTGTGCCCACCTTCTTTTTTGTGCCTGCTTTGGCCACTCTTTTCTTCTTTGGCTGGGCAAGGCTTGTGCTCCTCTCCTCGCTTGCTGTGCCCCCTCTGCCTGCTTTGGTTGTTTTCTTTTTTGTTTTCCTGCCTGCTTTGGCCACTCTTTGCCCCTTCGGCTGAGCAGGGCTTGTGCTCTCCTCGCTTGCTGTAGCCTCTCCACCTGCAGGAGCTGTTTTCTTTTTTGTGCCTGCCTTGGCTGGAGCACCCTCTCTGGCCTCCTCCTCGCTTGCTGTGCCCGCCTTCTTGGCCACTCTTTTCTTCTTTGGCTGGGCAGGGCCTGTGCTCTCTTCGTTTGCTGTGCCCTCTCCACCTGCAGGAGCTGTTTTCTTTGTGGCTGTCTTCTTTTTTGTGCCTGCCTTGGCTGGAGCACCCTCTCTGGCCTCCTCTTCGCCTGCTGTAGCTGTTTCTGATTTATTTATTGTGGCATAAGCCAAAAAACCTGAAAAAAACAGGCACAACACACTGATTTTGATAAATATTTTTTTCATTAACCCAACCTCCTTTTGATTGTTTGTGAAAAAGGGGGTTCAAACCCCGCGACAAAAAGCCAATCATTTACAAAGTGGGGTATAGCACACTTTTTTCTTTTTTTGCAAAATTTTATTGTTTTTGTGAACAGGCAGTGTATTTTTTACACACATAGTGTGTCCTTTATGCACTTTGTCTCTTTATTCAGGGTTTTTTGGTGGTTGGGGGTGGCTTTTGCCAGCCGCTTTATGGCTTTCAATATGAAGGCTTTGGGTGGGGAAGGCAAAACGAACGCCCTGTTGTTTGGCCAATTTTAAAACAGCCATAAAAATATTTTGTTTTTCCTTAAGCTCCTCTTCCCAGCTGTTGACCAGCAAAAAAAAGTTCATGATAATTTTCAGCTCCGATTCCCCAAGCTCTGTGAAGTATACCTGAAAGTAATCCTGCTTCACAATGGAATTGGACTTCAAAATATTTTTCACCCCTTCTATAAATGTTTCCACTTTTTCCGGATCGGTGTCATAAACAAGCCCCAAATAAGCCCGTGTCCGACGTGCTTTTCTTTTGCCCATGTTGTCAATATGGTTGGCTGTCAAAGTGGCATTGGGGACTGTTATCACGGAATCGTAAAAAGTCTTGATTTTGGAGGAGCGAAGCCCCACCTCCATCACTGTCCCCTCCATATCCCTAAAACAAATCCAGTCCCCCACCGAAAAAGGCCTGTCCAGCATTAAATTGATATAGGCCAGAATATTGCCGGCAGAATCCTTGGCGGCCAAAGCCAAAGCCACTCCACCCAGGCCCAAACCCGCCATAAGAGACACCACATTCACACCCAGGCTCTGCAAAACCAGCAAAGAACCAAAACACAAAACAATAATTTTGACAAAACGATTTATAAAAGGAAAAAAATGATTTTTAAAATAAGTGTTTTGCTCTTTAAAAAAACGGTTCAGAAAAAGAGACAGCCCTTCATCCACCAGATTGTAGCTGATCCAAACCAGCCCGGAGCCAATAATCAGCTTGACAAAAATTTTAATGCCTCCTATAATGGGCTTGGATAAAAACAAGGGGATGCCCCCCAAAGCCTTCCAAAGAGGGGGCATAAAATGCAGAACAATCAGCCAGAGCAGGGCCATGCTCATCATCTCCAGGGGTTTTTCCACCTGAGAGACAATGTATTTTTTAAGAAAGGGGTTTTTCCGACCCACGGTATGCAGGATTTTCCGGACTATAAAGTTCAGGGGCTTTCTAAGCAAAAAAGCCAGAAGAAATATAAAAAGAGTGAGGGCCAGGGTGAGGCCCAGGTTCCCCCCAAAAGGAACCTTCTGCATTAAAAAATCAAGCCATTTTGTTTTCATTTCAGCCTCGTTTTTCAAAAATTACTGAAGAGTGCTCTTTAGTGTATGCCAGATCAGTTTTTGACAGCTGACAAATTTTTGTCGGTCTCCAAAAAAATAATCAAAATCCTGTTTTTTGTCAATAACTTGTCCATTTTTTATGAAAAGGGGCAAAAAATGGGAGACCACAGGACAAAAGATTATACAGAACATTATGACTCAGGGTGGATAAACAGCTTTTTCAGGGCTTTTTTCCAATGGAGACAGTGGATGTTCTGGATTTTATGCTCCTCAGAATCCAGAGACCAAAGCTGAGATTCGGCCCCCGAAGGCCAGTCAGAGGAAAGCTTTTTCAGTGTTTTTATGTGCTCTTCCCTCATCTCCCTGCCTGATTTGATTTCCACCAAAACATCTTTCCGGCCCGGCCTTTGAACAACAAGATCCACCTCCTGCCCCTCTTTGGTTTTAAAATAAGAAAAGCGATACCTTTGGCCAAAATAATGATTTAACTTGTGGCATTCCAGAATAATAAAGTGCTCAAAAGCCCGGCCAAAAGCATAAGTGTTGGACCTCAAAGGCACAGTCAGACTCCCCTCAAGGGCCCTTTGAACACCTGTGTCAAACAAAAAAAATTTGGGGCTTTTTTGTTGCTGTTTTCTGACCGATCGATGATAAGCCGGAAGAAAAAAGCCTGTTAAGGTGTCTTCCAAAACAGAAAAGTAGTTTTGGATGGTTTTATGATCCACCCCCACTTCCCGTGCACATCTGGAAAAATTGATAATCTGCCCGTTTATTTGTGCCGACACCTCCAAAAAATTTTTAAAAGGCCGGATTTGCCTGATAATTTGTTCCTGCAAAATCTCCTCCTTTAAATAGTTTTGAACATAGCTTTCCAAAAACAAACACTTTTCCTTGTGGGAGGGAAGACTCAAAAGCTTTGGAAGGCCCCCAAACTGAAGATAATGTCCAAGTTTGAACTTATTTTCCAGCTCAAAACAGGAAAGAGGATAAAGATAACAGGCTATGGCCCGGCCTGCCAGGAGGTTGGCCTGCCCTCTTTTGAGTTTTCGGGCACTGCTCCCCGTCATAATGAACTGAATGTTTTTTCTTTTTTCTGTTTCCTTATGGACAATATCCAAAAGTTTGGGGATTTTTTGGATTTCATCAATAATCACTCTTTTAAAAGCCCCGCCAGCCATTAAAAAGGACAACCGGTCCGGGTTTTTGGATAA
Organism: Bdellovibrionales bacterium; assembly: GCA_965242635.1. GTDB lineage: Bacteria > Bdellovibrionota > Bdellovibrionia > Bdellovibrionales > UBA1609 > JANQSP01. The sequence goes on from OZ251471.1 coordinate 615,126, forward strand.
GGCGGATTCCTGTTTGTAATTCAGCAGGTCTATCCATAAAGTGTTTTGAACAGGAAAGAGCTTTTTCATCAGGGTGGATTTGCCTGTCCCCCTGGCCCCGAACAAAAAACAGCTTTGAACTGTGTTCAAATTTTGAAATCTTGGGATCATACTCCCAATTTATCCGCTAAATTGGGAGTATGGTCAAGATTTTTCCAAAAAAAGTATGGAACAGCCCCCCATGAGACCAAAACTCCCCAAAAGTCTTAAAATTATTTTTCCTGAGCGGAGACGGCGATGCTTTCCACACCCGCCAGACGCACCTGATCCATCACATCCACCAAAAGGCCCGTCTCCGACCGCTTGTCCGCCTGAATAACCACTGTGCCCTCCGGGCTTTCCGCATGGAGCTTTTCAATATTGGCCCGGACTGCCCGAATATCCACCTTTCTTTTTTGAATCCATATCTCCCCTGACTGATGAATGGCCACCAATATGGAGGCCCTTTGTTTTTTTTTGGCCGTTTTGGCCGAAGGCCGGCTGACATCAATCCCCGACTCCTTTACAAAAGAAGTGGTGACAATAAAGAAAATCAGCATAATAAAGACCACATCCAGCATGGGAGTGAGATCAATACCGCTTTCCTCCTCTTTTCTTTTACTTAATCTTGTCATTTTTTACTGATCTCCCGACTGTCTTTTGTGTTTGCCAGGCTCCCTATTATGGATGGCCCCCATTTCCAGACTCCATTAAGGCAGAAAACTTTTTGCTTATTGTTTGTTTTTTCCGGTTCACCTGATTTTCCACCACCCGAAAAACCAAAATGCCTGATAAAGCCCCCACCATACCGGCCATCGTGGGAATGGTGGCCATGGATATGCCATTCGCCATAAGACGTGCATTGCCTGTCCCCACCTGAGCCATCACCTCAAACACCGCGATCATCCCTGTCACAGTGCCCAAAAGCCCCAACAAAGGGCAAAGCACTATAAGGGTTTTTATAAAGCGCGTGTTTTTGTTTAAAAACCCACTTAAAGAGGACATATCAGCCGTTTTAATCCTGAACAGTAAACGAGGGTCATCAGAAAAGGAATAATTTTGCCATTCCCGGATAAATTTTTCCAAATCCTTTTTAAAATGAAAACGAAAATACCAAAACCTCTCCACCGCCAAAGCCCAAAGCGTAAAAACAACCATGAAGATCAAATACAATACCCCACCCCCCCGGCTCATAAAGCTTTGCACGGCCTCAAAAAAATCATAAAAAAAACTCATGGCTGTTGCCTCTTTTCTTCATGGGGCCTGTTGAGTATTTTTTTGGCCAAAAGGCCCGCCGTTTGCTCTTCCAGTATCTGCACCAACTTTTGCGACTGGCTGGCCACAAAACTGTGAATCAACAAAAGGGGAATAGCCGCACAAAGCCCCATAGCAGTGGTCATCAAAGCCTGCGATATACCCCCTGCCATAAGCTTCGGATCCCCTGTCCCAAATAAAGTGATGGCCTGAAAGGTCAAAATCATGCCTGTGACCGTCCCCAAAAGCCCCAAAAGCGGGGCCACACCTGCAAAAATCTTAATAATGCCAATCCGTTTTTCCACAGTGGGCAAATACTGAATAAGCACCTCATTTAATTTCCTCTCCAAAGACTCCATGTCCAAATTTTTGTTTTGCTCATACATATTCAAAATTTGCCCCAAAGGGTTGTCGGTCAGGGCTTTTTGAGTGTTTTTGAGCTGTCCATGGATCTTTCGTCTCTCCTGCATTATGACCCATATTCTTTCCCCTGCCAAAGAAAGACCTGCCAACAAAACCAATATAATAACCAATCCAACATAACCCCCCTGCTTAATTCTTTCAAACACAGAGGGCTTTCGAATCAAAAGAGAGATCAAAGACCCTCTGGTGGGATCCAAAGCAAACATCGGGTAAGTTTGAGGTTTGGCTTTCTCCACTTTTGAGATATAAGAGGTCCACCTTCTCTCCGGTTGCCGGGCCAGCTCCACCACCTGCCCCCCCTTGGACTGATAGTTTAAATAACGGCCAAGGCTGACCAGATTAAAAGCCCCCACCCGGACCACATCCTGCCGGGATTTGCTCCCGTCCGGGGCAATCACTTCAGTGGAAAAACGGCTGATCTTTCCCTGCTCCGTCATCTCCTGTTGCAGTTCAAACCAAAGCTGTCTCAACTCCTCTGTGGTGGGCAGTTTTTTACGGGCCGATATCTGTTCGGCAAACTTTTCCCTGCCCGGTATTTCCACGGAGACAAGGGAATTCATGACATGCCCCCTGAAGTCCCCTGCCACCTGCTTGACCACACCAAAAAGTTCCCCCAAATTGCCTTTGGCAATATTCAGCTCATTTTCCAGGACAGTCAGGTCTTTTTCGTTTTTTTCAAACTCGGCCACCAATTGACGAGTGATGGCCTCCTCTTTTTTCAACTCCCTCTCAGCCTGAGTGAGCATGGTTTTTCTCTTGTCTCTTTCTTTTTTAAAGATGCTCTCCCTTTTTTGAAATGCCTGGGATTCGTATTCCCGTTCCTCCAGCACTTTTTTCAAAAGATCATCCAAAGTGTTGGCCCCGGCGGTGGGGACAATGTGAGTGAAACAAAGCAAAAACAGATAAAAACAAAGCCTCCGGTGACAGGCGGGGCGGGAGTTGTATGTGTTCCTTTTCATGGATGGCCTCTTTGTTGGTGTGTGGAAGGGAGGGGGGCGGGCACAGGTGTTATCAACAGCTCAGGGGGCTGACGCTTGAAGGCCACCTGCAAAGCTGTTTCCACCGCCCGATTATAGCGGGAAGAGAGCTTTTGCCATTTTTTTTCTTTTTGATTCCAGTAGGCCTGTTTTTTGCCGTTTAAGCTTTGATACATAAGGGCCACACGGCCTATTCTGAGATAGTTCACATTCCATTTTTTGCCCTCTATATCCTGAAAACCCTGATAGGCCTCCAAGGTCCGGCCATATTCACTTTCCACCTGATAGGCCTCCATCAGCTTTCGGTATTTTTCTGAAACAGAGATATCTGCCCGATCCATAACAGTTTTAAGCTCTTTAAGCCTTTTTTGCCTCTCCTCCATTAAAAAAGGAATATCCAAAGAGACAAAACTCTCCAGATTTTTAAGCATTTCCAACATCAGGGGCATAATCTCCTTGCCCGTCTGTTTGACCTCCTTTATCTGGACACGAATGGAGTCTTTTTCCTGATTTTGGTCTTCTATAAGCGTTTTCAGCTGTTGATTATAGGCACGTGCGTCCTCAATTTGACGCAAGGTGACTTCATAATCGCCCACAATGTCCTCTGTTTCATCCGCCAGGGCAGAGACTTTTTTTTGAGACTCAGCCCCCGCCTGATGATTCTTGATTTGCTCGTCTATCAGCTTGTTCAGCTGACTTTCCTCCGCCAAAACAAATGGGGAAAACACCACAATATGGCCGGAAAAAACCACAAAGTGGCCGGCAAGAACCACAAATCCACAGAGCAAAGCCCGCCAAACCTGACTGAGACCCAAATAGCAACCATTATTGCCCATGAATCCACAGAGCAAAGCCCGCCAAACTTGCCTGAGGCAGGAAAAACAGTATTTTTTCGAAAATAACAGGCCCATCACCCCACCCTCACAGAGAAACCCCACCACAGCTGTTTTTGCAAGCTTAAACCAAACCGGCACGGGGCAGGCAGAGTCCTCGGGGCAGGTTCTGCCTCCTATGGATGACCACCTACAGGAAAAATCAGAAACATGAAATCCATGCCCTCGGCCTTGACCGGGGGTCAAACAGGAGCAGTATAATTTGCAGGAAAGGGCTGTGTCAAAAGAAAAAATGGCCCCTCTCTGCCCAAATATCCTCCCCTCTGGTTCCTTTTTTCTTAACAAAATCTTAACAATGTGTGACCCTTTTCCCGCTGGCGAGGGCTGATTCGGCTCGTTATAGGGTCTGATTCGGCTCTTTGGGGCCAAAATTCCGTGTTTTTGCACCCGAAAAGGCTTAAATCAACGAGCGGGAGGGGTATTATCACCAAAATTTGTTAAAAAAAAGCTTGACAAGGAAAAAAATACGGTTTATAAGGACGCTGAACTGTGATTTTTCTTCCGCCTTGGGAGCCGAATCAGGTTGATATGGATACAGCTTGACAGAGTCAGGCTGATATGGACAGCCTGACCGAAGGGACAGGTTGATCAAATACAACCTGACCAAAGGACAAGGCGAAAAATCTTTGAAGGAGGTGTGTTATAGTTCAGGTATATAACTTAAAAAAAGGGGGTGTTCCATGATAAATACAAGTGCTGACAATTTTGTGTTCAAGGGTTTTAACCCTTCGGACGATCTCAAAATCTACTGTAAAGAGGTTTACAGTCGTATTGAAGGCAAAGCCCCCAGTGAATCCAGAAAAATCGCTTTCATCAGCAAAACAGACAAAGGTTATGAAGGGTCTTTTCGTGTGGCCTCCGCTTCCGGGCTTTTTAAGGCCAATTCGGAAAATCCCTCCGCCAAATCCCTGATTGACGAGCTTTATCAAAAAATGGCTCTTCAGTTTTTGGACTGGCATGAAACCCGTTAATACTTCACTCAGGATATGAGATATGAAACTGACAACGGTAGTGGTTGCCTGTATTTTTTTTCTTGGTTGCAGTGGTGATAATAATAACAAGCCTGCCGTTTCAGGAGAGCCTGATCCCTCATAGACCTCACTAAATCAGTTGTCAAGATGCACCCACAACAAAAACAAGAAAATCCCTTTTTTAATATTGCCTTTAATATCCTTCTCCCTGTTGTGATCTTAAACAAAGGTCATCTGTTATTTTCCAGCAGGCCGGAAGTGTGGGCCCTTTTGCTGGCCCTGGCCTTTCCACTTTTTTATGGCCTTTTTGATCTGTTTAAACACAAAAGAAAAAACTTTATTGCCCTTCTGGGTGCTTTGAATGTGTGTTTCACAGGGGGCTTTGCCCTTTTGAGTTTAAGCGGGATATGGTTTGCGGTCAAAGAGGCCCTTTTCCCTTTGCTGATAGGGCTTTTTGTCCTTTTTTCTGCCTATACGGGAAAGAATTTTTTTGAATACCTTATCCGTTCCATGCCTCTAAACTGGACTTTGATTGAGGAAAAAATACAGGCCCTTTCCTCCGCCTCCGCTTTAAAAGCCTTGTTCCAAAAAGCCACTGTTTGGTTTTCTTTTTCTTTTTTTGTGAGTGCTGTTTTGAATTTTTTGCTGGCCCTTTATATTTTTGCTGACAAAGGCACGGGAAAGCCCGATTCTTTGGAGATGAATCAGAAGATAGCGGATATGACCTGGCTGGGTTTTGTGGTCATTGGCCTCCCTTTGACTTTGTTTTCTGTGTTTGTCTTCTGGCGGTTTTTGAGGGGGCTGTCCCGTTTGACCGGCCTTTCCCTGGAACAAATCCTCCCCAAAAAATAACCCTCTTTATATGGCCTGATGAGGCCTGAAGGATGGAAAAAAACCTGTTCTGCACATGATTTTTGTGAATAACGCACTGCATTATTCCTGTGAAAGAGGCTTTGGGGAGGCGGAAAAGCTGAATTTGGGGGTTTTTTAAAATTTATTTTTTGTCCCACCGCGTAATAAGCTTGCCGTAAAAATAAAAGTGTGTTTTTGTGTGGGCGACCGTTGCGGGGGAGGGCCAGATCGGCCATGGTTTTTGAACCTTCGCTTTTCTTCTTTCTGTCGCATGGTCGTGTGTGAAGTGCCTGACAGCGGGCACTCAAAAATAAAACCCCCTCATGGCCTTTTGGCTTTGAGGTTCAAAAAGGAGGTTAGGGATGAAGAAGTTAAACCAAACTGGCACGGGTGTTATGGGCGTTTTGTCGGCACTCTTCTTATTTTGTTTTTCTTTGTCTGCGGTGGCAGATAACCGCGAAGGGAAAGGGGATGTGGAAAAAATTGATGTCATTGGCTCTCACATCAAGCGAACCAATGTGGAAGGCCCCTCTCCTGTTTTGGTGATCACACGTGAAGACATTGACATGTCCGGTTATAATTCTCTGAGTGATGTTTTACGTGATCTGCCCATAGCCTCTTTTGGCGGTGGCAGAGAAACCTCATTAGGCTATCCTGCTTCCACATCCTCAACTTCTCTCAGAGGGCAAACCAGTGGCAATATATTGGTTTTAATAAACTACAGGAGAGTGGCTCCTGTGGGAGGGGACAATTATGTAAATTTAAATACTGTTCCTCTGTCAGCAGTGGATAAAATCGAAATTTTAAAAGATGGTTCTCCTGCTTATGGTGCAGATGCCGTGGGTGGAGTAATTAATGTTGTCACCAAAAAAAATCAAACAGGCTGGCAGATGAATGTGCAGGGCACACTTGTTCAAAGAAAAGAGGGGAACAAGCTTTCCTCTTTCGCCTCTTTATTTGATTTTTGGAACTGGGACGCAGAAGATGATCTAAACGCCTGGAATGGCAAAGGGGATAAGCTGAGTGTTTCTGCGAGCTATGGAGGAAACACAAACGACATCGATTACCTTGTGGGAGCACAGGTGCGTCTTAATTCCTCCATGTATCTGTCAGACAGAGGTTTTGGTCGCCCGGAGGCAAAACATCAATCCATCTATGGGCCCATCGGCAACTGGGCAGACAGTGTGGAAGGGGCAAAAGGAATGCCACTGAGTGATTGTCCATCCGAGAGTATAGTGGAAAAATCGACTGGGAAATGGTGTATGTGGGATTTCAGTCCTTATATGCAGTTTATGCCCAGAATATTACAAGGAAGTTTGTTTGCTCAAGCGGAAACAAATATAAGTGATCGTATCCGGTTGTCTTCAACAGCCTTGTATGATTACACCAATTCCTGGTCTCAGTTGGCCCCACCCCCTCTGGTATCGTTAAAGTTACCAGTGGATACAGCAAAACAAATGGGCTTGCCTGCTACAGGGACAGAAGACATCCCTGTATATTATCGACCACTTTATGAAAAAGGCACTGGTCCCAGAAGAACCAGTTCGAATATTCACTCTTATCAGTTACAGCTTGTTGGTGGGATTGATCTCATGGACACAATGGAGTTGGAGAGTGCTTTAAACTTTTCCGGCTCTCACTTTTTGTCAGAATCAGAAGGGCTTCTTCAGGCAAAACCATTGTTTGATTTGGTTAAAAAAGGAGAGGTCAATTTCAAGCTTCCAAAAGATAAAAAAGGAGATATGTCCACAGCATCGCATACTATTTTTAAAGGAATCCATTCCAATATTATCAGTTTTGAACCCAAGCTCATAGGGGAGATGGTGCAAACAGAAACACAGTCTTTATCCTATGCTGTGGGAGGATTGGGTGCCTGGCAGAGATATTCGACAGGAATGGATGAAGAATCACAAGCCATAGACAACGATGACAATGACTTTATTCTCGGTGGTGATGTTATTGCAGATGGTGTCGGTGACAGATGGTTTGGAGGTATTTATGGAGAACTTTCTCTGATGTCTTTTGATATGCTGGAGGCCAATTTGATTGCCCGGACTGATTACTATTACTACAGTGATTCAGAGGATTCTTCTGGTTTTACTGAGCAGGTATTGCCCTTTACAGAGGATTGGGTAATGCCCATATCTCCCCGTTTGGCTTTGTCTTTTCAACCCATAGAGGAAGTAAAACTAAGAGCTTCATGGGGATTGGGCTTCAAAGCACCTGCTTTGGAATCCATTTATCAAAAAGAAACAACAGCCTATCCTTTCAGTATTGATTATAAGCTGTGCCCTGTTGAGAAATATGATAAAAACAACAATGACTGTGCCATGGGTCAACACCCTATGACAGTAAAGGGTGTGACCTCCTTAAAACCAGAAACTTTTCAATCCTTGAACATGGGCCTTGTGCTTCAGCCTGTTGATCTTTTTTCTTTAAGTGCGGATTATTTTATGATTAAAAGAAAAAATGTTTTGATCAGTCCTTTTAGTGCTACCAGAAACATCTTATTATATGAATCAAAACATGGTGCAGAATCTCTTGCAAAACATGGTGTTATTTTTAAAAGAAGTCAAGCTGGTTCAGTGGAAAGTATAACAACATCACCGTTTAATGGACAGGATGAGTCGCATGGGCTGGATTTAACAGTGGACTTTTCAATGCCTGTAGGTGGAGCTTGGGATTTAGGTTTAACAATAGAACATATCCACATGCTTTATCAGGAATCGAGTATTTTTGAAGGTGCTGTAGATGTCAGTATTCCTTGGCACGAGTGGTTGACAGATTTGCTGGGCCTGGAAAATGCTGATCCATCCCGTCCCAATACTGCGACTTATTATGGATCCCCCCGGTGGAGGAATAGAGCTATATTGAGTGTGATGAACAAAAATATGGGTCATAAGCTTGATTTGGTGGTGCATAATATTCCCGGTCAAGGCACAGTTCCTGAGTCAAAAACAGACGAAACTGATCACTATTGGCAGTTGGATCTGGTTGGTGGGTTCACTTTAAACAAGCAAACCAGCTTGATTGTGGGTGTGAGAAATATTTTTGACACAGAAAGGCCAGAGAACAAAGAGGATTACAGAGGTGCTGGTTATATTAACTCTGCCTTGTATAGCATCCGTGGCCGGGCTATTGATGCCCGTCTGACCCACCACTTTTAACGGGGTGCGAGCTTGATTGAGCTGTATGGAACGAAAAATTGTTATTGTCACAAAGGCAGAAGGCAAAAAAAGAGGTTTTTTAAAAAGATGATATGAATGTAAAAGTGGGCTGGTTGTTATCTTGACAACCGGCCTTTTTTTTTGTTTTATGAAACTGTGTTGGACAGACCTGAGAGCTGTTGTCCGATGCCCCCCTGCCAGAAACTTGATTTTACAAAAGTTTCATTATGGCACTTAAGGCCACCAAACCTGCCACCATAATACTGCCCAACCTTAAAGTCAGATCCCTTTTCAAAAGTTCCAAGTCCTTCTTGGTGTCCGCTCGCAACTGCTCCAAGTCCTTCTTGGTGTCCGCTCGCAATCGCTCCAAATCCTTCCTGGTGTCCGACCGCAACTGCTCCAAATCCTTCTTGGTTTCCGCTCGCAACTGCTCCAAATCCTTCTTAGTGTCCGCTCGCAATCGCTCCAAATCCCTCTTGGTGTCCGCTCGCAACTGCTCCACCGCTTTATAAACATCAGCTATTTCTTTCCGAACATCAGCTATTTCTTTCCGAACATCGGCTATATCCCTTTTGGTGGCTACAGTTTTCTCTATGCTGTCCTTATGAAAGTGCACAAGGGTATTGGCCTGTTGCTCATTAAAGCCATTTTCCTTAAGATACTCCACCTGCTGTTTTAATAATTCCATTGTCCCTCACACTCCTTTTCAGAAAACTTCAGCGAGCCTGCGAACCCACAAGTTGTCCACGGCACCCCCCCTGCCAGAAACTTGATTTTACAAAAGTTTCATTATGGCACTTAAGGCCACCAAACCCTCCATACTGTAAGCCCCCCAACTGTATTATCGGCAGGTTTGCCACTATACATAAGACAATAAACTATAGCATAACCAGAAAAAAAAGCAAGTTTTTTGACCTGTATCCACTTTTTCAGGCCTTTTTTGGACATTGGACCCCAGCCAAAAGCTCAGGCAATGCTGTTTTCCAGTTTCATTTCAATCAGCTTGACCGCCTCCACAGAAAATTCCAAGGGCAGTTTCTTAAACACCTTGTGGCAAAAGCCATTGACCAAAAGGGAGATGGCGGATTCCAAGTCCAGACCCCGGCTACTCAGATAAAACAGCTGATCTTCATTGACACGGGAGGTGGTGGCCTCATGCTCCACCACAGCACTTTTGTTTTTTATCTCTAACAGGGGATAAGTGTGGGCAGAGCTTTTTTGCCCCACCAACATGGAATCACATTGAGAAAAATTCCTGGCCCCTTTGGCCGAAGGCAAAATTTTGACCAATCCCCTGTAGCTGTTCACCGATCCATCGGCAGAGATACCTTTGGAGATAATGGTGCTCTTTGTGTTTTGGCCAATATGAATCATCTTGGTGCCGGTGTCGGCCTGCATTTTGTCGTGCGTGAGGGCCACAGAATAAAAAGCCCCGGAGGAATCGTCCCCCTGTAAAATACAGCTGGGGTATTTCCAGGTGATGGCTGAACCAGCCTCCACCTGTGTCCAGGAAATGCGTGCCTTTTGGCCAAGGCATTTGCCCCTTTTGGTGACAAAATTATAAATACCCCCCTCCCCTTTTTCGTTCCCTGGATACCAGTTTTGCACAGTGGAGTAGCGAATCTCCGCCCTGTCCAAGGCCACCAACTCCACCACCGCCGCATGCAGTTGTTTGGAGTCCCGCATGGGTGCGGTGCAACCTTCCAAATAATTGACATACGAATCCTCCTCAGCTATAAGCAGGGTTCGTTCAAACTGCCCTGTGTCTTTTTCGTTAATGCGAAAATAAGTGGACAGATCCAGAGGGCAACGGACCCCTTTGGGCACAAAACAAAAAGAGCCATCAGTAAAAACCGCGGAATTGAGACAGGCAAAAAAATTGTCCCGGTAAGGCACCACAGAAGCCAGATACTTTTTAACCAAATCCGGGTATTTTTGAACAGCCTCTGAAATGGAACAGAAAATCACCCCACTTTTTTCCAAAGTATCCTGATGGGTAACCCCCAGGGACACACTGTCAAACACAGCATCCACCGCCACCCCTGCCAGCCTTTTTTGCTCATTCAGGGGGATACCCAGACGCTCAAAGGTTTTTAACAGCTCCGGGTCCGCCTCCTTCAGGCTCTTTATTGGCTTTTTGGACGACACAGGAGAGGAATAATAATGAATGTCCTGATAATCAATGGGGGGGTATTTCAGGCCGGCCCAGGAAGGCTCTTTCAAGGTCTGCCAGTGGCGATAGGCTTTCAGGCGAAAGTCCAAAAGCCAGTCCGGCTCTGCTTTTTTGGCAGAGAGCTGACGAATGGTGTTCTCACTCAAACCTTTTTGTATTTTATCCGCCGGAATGGAGGTGACAAAACCATATTTATATTCTTTTTGGCTGTTCATCATTATCTTTCTCCCTTCTTTTTTTGCCCAAGACCAAGCTGATAACCCTTCAAACAAGCGTGGATTCCCGCTCAAGGCGGGAATGGCGGTGAGGACAAACCAAGTTCCTTACAGGCAGTCATTATATCACACAAATCCAGAGAATGGCAAAGAAAAACAGACGATTTCGTATATTATTTTTGCAGTCCGGGAAAAAGTGGTATAGCTTTCAGGTCATGATAAAAGAGCTGTTGCATAAAAAAATTGTGCAAAATTATGATAAAGTTCAGCATTGGTTTGAGCAAAAAAGCCAGGGGCAGGTGTTTCCCTTTTACTCCAGCTTTGATTTGCGGGATTCCACCTTCAAGATAAGCCCTGTGGATGCCAACCTTTTTCCTGCCGGCTTTAACAATATCTGTGCTGTGGACCAGGACAGTGCCATCCCCTTCTGCCAGGCTTATCTGAAAGAGCGGTTCCCCCAAGCCCGCCGTGTCATTTTACTGGCAGAGGAGCACACCAAAAACCCTTTTTACTGGGACAACATATATTCTTTAAAAAACCTGCTGGAAAAAAGTGGGCTGGAAAAGGTTTATATCTCTGTCCCCGGCCACAACATCAAAAAAGGCCTGCAGATACAAAGTGCTCAGGGCCGGTTTATGGAGATCTTTTTGCTCAAAGACAAAGTTCATCAGGCAGACCTGATTATCAGCAACAACGATTTTTCTGTGGATTACGGCTTAAACCTGACAAAGGCCATCACACCTCCGGTTTCCGCCGGCTGGCACCGGAGACGAAAGCACACCTTTTTTAAGGAATATAACCTGTTGGCAGAGGAGTTTGCCTCTGTTATTCAAACAGAACCGGAGTTTTTAAACATAAAAACCAGGCAGTTTAAGGAATTTGATTTGCAGGACAGCTCATGCATGAAAAGACTGAAAGACGAAGTGGCGTTGTTTTTGTCTGAACTGAAAGTGGTATATAAAAAACGCAATACAGGCACAACACCTTTTGTGTTTTTAAAAAACAATGCCGGCACTTATGGCCTGGGGATGACGGTGATATCCTCCCCTGAAGACATAGACAGCTGGAACTATAAAATAAAAAAAAAGCTGAAAGCAGGCAAAGGGGGAAATAAAGTCACTGAGCTGATTATTCAGGAGGGGCTGGCCTCCACTTTGCAGAAAGAGGGGGCGGTGGCCGAACCGGTGATCTATTTTATTGGCCGGAAACTGACAGGAGGATTTTTACGCACCCACAGGGAAAAGGGCCGGCGGGACAATTTAAACAGCCCTGGGGCTGTGTATCGCTCTCTTTGCGTGTCTGATTTGGAGATGGAGGTGGAAGGCCGGCCCATGGAAAATGTCTATGGGTGGATAGCTCACCTGGCGGTTTTGGCCCTGACACAGGAAATGAACCCATCTCCCTGAAAGATCGAGGGGCAGCTGTTGAGGCCCTTCACCTTGTATCAAGTGGTCCCTCGCTTTTTATCCTGGATGGGGTGGGACCGGCCCCTGTTATAGCTGATGTTTTGATTTCTCTGTCTCCTGCGTCCTCTATGTCCCCTGAAAGAAAAAGAACCGCCACCTCTGCCTGTTTGGCGATTCTCCCCCCTTTTTTTCTGATAAAAACCAGCCTTGGTCTTGTCAGGCAGGTTCTTTTCCTCTTCTGCACTGACCTGAGCCATGTCCTGATCCTGCTCCACCAGAACATCCCCCAACACAATATTCTCCCGGTCTTTGGACATCGGAAGTTGTTTTCTTCCTCCCTGCTTTTTTCTTTCCACCTGTTCAGAAAGATCCACAGTCACATCACCAAAACAAAAAAGTTGGCAGGAAAGCCGGCGATTGTCCACAAAATGAGCACCCCCTATCAGTTCCGTCTCCCGCACAGAAGGGGGCAGAACATGTGCTTCCCCTTCCACCACATACACCCGGCACTCCGCACAGGAGCACATGCCGTTGCAGGAAGAGCTGATGCTCAGCTGATTTTCCCTGGCCAGCTCCATCACGCTCTTGTCTGAATCCGCAGGTACCGAAATACCTTGAGGTAAAAATTTTACTTTCATTGTCCTCAAACTGATTTTAAAAAAGGTGCAACTCCTCCTGCGTTTCCCCGGACAGGAAAGACAAAAAACATTAAACCCAAACAAGACCTTTATAATACCAAAGATCCCAAATGGCAACCCCCCTCGCCTCTCACACCACTTTTATTCTGACAAATCGTCTTTTTCCCGCTTTCAGCACAAAGGAATCCCCCTTTTTCAGGTCCACTTTCAGGGCACTGTCTTTTATTTTTGTTCCGTCCTTTTCCACGGCCCGCCCTTCAATCAGGCGGCGGGCCTCATTACTGGAAGGGGCCAACTGGGTGGAACGCAGAAGATGACAGATCCACACCCCCTCCGCCGGTGCCATAATATGCTCCCGAATATCTGCTGGAGGCCCTTCCCTTAAGGAGAACACTCTCCTGAAATCCTCTTTCGCCTTTTCCGCCAAATCAGCCCCATGAAAGTGCCGGACCAAAAAACAGGCCAGATCCATCTTAAGCTTCATGGGATGAAGACGCCCGGCTTTTAAGTCCGCTTTCAGCTGTTCCCCCTCCTCTTCTGTCGTGCCAGCCAAAAGCCCGTAATAGCTCAGCAGAAGTTCATCCTTCAGCTTCATTGTTTTGCCAAACATGTCCTTGGGGGAGTCTTCAATGGCGATATAATTATTGTGGCTTTTGGACATCTTGAGCCTGCCGTCCAGGCCTTCCAGAACAGGCAAAGTCAACACACATTGGGGGGCCTGCCCCTGGCTTTTCTGCAATACCCGCCCCATCAACAGATTGAACAGCTGATCCGTCCCACCCAACTCCACATCCGCCTTTAAAACAACAGAATCCCAAGCCTGAACCAGAGGATATAAAAATTCATGAATAGCTATGGTTTTTTTTTGCTTGAATCTTTTGGAAAAATCGTCCCTTTCCAGCATGCGGGCCACTGTGCTCTGCCCGGCCAGTTTCATCAGCTCTCCTGCAGACATTTTGTTCATCCAGGAGGAGTTAAAACAAAGCTCTGTTTTATCCTGGTCCAGGACCTTAAAAACCTGACGGGAATAGGTGTTGCCATTTTCCCGGACCTCTTTCTCTGTCAGGACCGGGCGGGTTTTATCCACACCGGAAGGATCGCCAATGCGGGCGGTCCAGTCCCCAATCAGAAAAAGCACTTTGTGCCCCAGATCCTGAAAAAGCTTAAGTCTGTTGAGCAAAACCACATGGCCCAGGTGGAGATCGGGCCGGCTGGGGTCAAAGCCAGCCTTGATCCTTAAGGGCCTTTTATCCTCAGCACTTTGGATCAGCTTGCTCAAAAGCTCCTGTTCAGAGATAAAATCCACGGCATGGGCACGCAGGACTTTTAACTGCTCTTCCGGCGAACGAAACATTTTCCCAATCCCCTTTCTTGTATCTCACAAGGCTCAAAAGCTTTTGCTTTTTTGAGCCTGAAGTGCCACAATAGCCCCACTTGGTCACAGGGCAAAAACCTTTTTTTGAGGCTACACCAAAAAAAGGGAAACTTCAAGCAAAGAGTGTGAGAAATGAAAAACATAAAATCCATCTTTTCCAATCCGATATTCACAGGGGCCGGCCTCTTTGTTTTGTTGTTGTTTCTAATGGCCTCCCTGTTTCCAGTGGCGTTTTTTAATCTGCTGTCCTGGATTCAAAATGTCTTTGTGACCTGGTTTTCCTGGTTTTACAACCTGTTGTTTTTGGTGAGCTTTTGGTTTGTGCCTCTACCTGGCCTTTGGCCCTTATGGAAAAAGACGAATTGGAAGCCGGCCCCGGCCCAAATACAATATCTGCACCTGGACAGCCATGCTCTTTAGTGCCGGCATGGGAACAGGCCTGCTGTTTTCCGGTGTGTATGAACCTCTTTACCATTATGTGTATCCTCCCACCGGCGAAAGGGGCACAGAACATGCTCTGTCTTTGTCCTTTCAGCTGACTTTTTTGCATTGGGGTTTTTCCGGCTGGGCTGTTTACACCCTTATGGGGCTGGCCATGTCTTATCTGTGTTTTCATGGAAAGGCCCGTCTTCGAATATCCGATATGTTGCCTTTTGCTCTTCAAAAAAAAACCGGAATCCTGATAGATATTTTGACTGTCACAGTTATTCTGCTGGGGGTGGCCACCACCCTGGGCCGGGGGGCTTTACAGATTAACTCCGGCCTGAAAGATCTTTTTGGTCTCCCCTATTCCCCTCTCATTCAAAGTGGCCTTGTTTTGGTGGTGACCTTAATGGCCACCGTCTCCCTGCTCTCCGGTTTAAACAAAGGCATTCGTTTTCTCAGTGAATGGAATATTATCGTATGTGTTTTCCTGTTGTTGTTTGTCCTGTTGGTGGGCCCCACGGCTTTTTTGCTCACTTCTTTTGTGGAGCATGGCGGTGCTTATCTGAAAAACCTGCCAAAGCTGATGGCTTTTTCTCACGGTGAGGTGGAATGGCGTTCTCAATGGACCACGCTTTATTGGGCCTGGTGGTTGGCCTGGGCCCCTTTTGTGGGGCTTTTTATTGCCCGTATTTCCGAAGGCCGGACTATCCGGCAATTTGTGACAGGGGCTTTGTTAGTGCCCACTGTTTTTTCCTGTCTTTGGTTTGTGGTGTTTGGGGGCACAGCTCTTCAATACCATAAAATGGGCCTCATGAATTTGGAGCCTCTGTTGAAAACGGAATACTCCAGCTTGGTGTTTGCTTTTTTCCAACACCTGCCCTGGACAAAGCTTGTCTCAGGCCTGGCCCTGATGGCTGTAGTGGTTTTTTTTGTCACCTCCTCTGACTCAGCCTCCTATGTGATTCACCTGATGGCTGAAACCAGAAACAAAACAGCCGACAAAAACACCAACCCGATGGAGGGGGTGGATAAAAAGCAAAACCGTTTAAGCAAAGTGTGTTGGTCTGCTTTGGAGGGGCTTTTGGCCATGGCCCTGATTTATTTTGGTGGCATGAAGTCCATGGAGCTTTTGGTGATTATCATGGCCTCTCCCTTTTCGATTCTGTTTTGCCTTATAGTCTGGTCTTTTTTCAAACAATTATACTGATCTTGTTTGAGATTTCATGTTTCTTATCTTTCCTGTAGGAGGGAAATACATCAAAAGTCGCACCTTTTTCAAAACCAGTTTGGTTTAAACCAAACTGGCACGGGGCAGGCTTGATCATTGGAGACCAGCGGAGGTATGGTTGTCATAACCAGTTTGGTTTTTTTTCATCCACTGAGGGGATGGAAGAGGGATTGCCATTCATCGGACAGAATGTCCTGTTTCCGGACCCCCATCACCAGCCGGCAGGGCAGAGGCGGACAGGAAAGGGCTGTCCTGAGAATTTGCCTTTGAGCAGAAGAGAGCCGGTGAAAAAAAGGGACACAGACAAACACCCCTTTCATATTTTGAAACAGCCCTTCCTTCCACTTCAGATCCTCTGCATTCACAAAAGCAAAGGCCGGGGTTTTTAAATAAATTTTATGAGCTGTCTTTAACATTTCCTCCGGCCTCTCGCCCCTTATCAGCATGGGAAAATTGGAAGAGGCAGGACCTGGTTTGTTCCGGGTTGTTTGTTCCGGGCTGGTTTTTTTCGCTGGGCTTTGTTCCAAAGAAGAGGGCGTGATATCTGCAGAGTCAGAGCTTGTTCTCAGGAGGGCTTTTTGAAGGCTTTTGTCGATCCAGTGCCGAATTTGTTTTTGTCGGGCCCTGTTCAGCCGGTTAAAGCAAACCAGAAAGCCCAAAGATTCCACACCCATAAACAACGGAAAACCAATATGCCCGTTAAACACAAAGCTGTCTGTGGTGGCGGGGGGCAAATTTAGAGGCAAATCCATGTGCATGAGGGAGAGACCCTGTTCTTTCTTCAGAACAGAGATTAAATGGGGAATCTCCCACTGAATAATTCTTTTTTTCTGGCTCTGGTTATGGACAGAGCCTTTTTTTACCTGCTTCATACTTTTAATACCTGCAAAATCCGGGCCAAAAACCGGAACCACAGGCTGTTTTGTCAAGAACAGGTCAAGCAGGTGGATAATTTGAGGCAGGGAAGGGGGAAAACGGGGATTTTGGACTGAAAAATCGGCAAAAAAAATATTTTTTTTACTCCAGACCAACGGTTTATTCTGCTTTTTTGTGACTCAAAAAGTGATCTTTTTTTGGACAGATAGATAATTTTTACACACTTTTTAAAAAAACCGCAGGTTGTTTTCTGTTCTTGCCACAGGGGGCAGAGGGCACACCCGCCCCATCCCCACTAAATGCCATAAAGTGGCCCACAATCAGCCACAGGGCAGGGCACACCCGCCCCATCCCCACTAAATGCCACAAAGTGGCCCACAATCAGCCACCTTGGTGGCCGTCAAAAAGCTCTTGCGTCCAAAACCAGCTTATGTTACATCTATGCCTTGAGAAAAGGTTGAGCCAGCCTCAAAATAGGCCGGTTGGGCCAACCTCAAAGACCAGTAATGGGCTGAAAACTCTGAAAAAAGGAGCAAAAATGAAAAAAGAGCAGGTTCCAACACCAGATGAAATTTGGCAGATTTTAAAAAGAGTGTCCCTGGCCCAAGAAAAGGACAAAGAGGCCACAGAGCGTCGTATAAAGGAAACGGACCGCCGTATGGAGGAGATGGATCGCCTCTTCAGAGAAAGCAAACAGGAGGACGACCGTCGCAAACAGGAGGCAGACCGCCTTTTCAGAGAAAGCAAACAGGAGGACGACCGCCGCAAACAGGAGGCAGACCGCCGCAAACAGGAGGACGACCGCCGCAGACAGGAGGCGGACCGCCGTATGGAGGAGATGGATCGCCTCTTCAGAGAAAGCAAACAGGAGGACGACCGCCGCAAACAGGAGGCGGACCGTCAAACGCAGGATGTGAAAGATTACATAAAACAAACCAGCCGGGAGGTACGCCAACTCAAAAACATGTTCAGCAACAAGTGGGGTGAATTGGTGGAAAGCCTGGTGTCCGGCTCTCTTCTTAAAATTTTAAAGGAAAGAAACATAAAAGTGACAGGCTTGGGTTATAATATGGACATCAGTTACACTTTGCCCTCCGGGCAAAAAAAACAGTGTGAGATCGATATTATTGCCCGAAATGGTGAAGAAATAGTGGCCGTGGAAGTCAAGTCCACTTTGGGGGTGGATGAAGTGAATCGTTTTTTGGAAACTTTAAAACAGTTTACTTTGTTTTTCCCGGAATATAAGGGCAGGAAAATTTATGGGGCAGTGGCTTATTTAAAGCTTTATCAGGAGGCACATCTTTATGCGATGAGAAAAGGCCTGTTTGTGATAAAAGCCACAGGGGACAGTGCCCATATCACCAACCCCAGGGAATTCAAGCCCTTGGACTTCTCCCCCGAACAATAACATTAAAGGACACAAGAGTTTAATATGAATATTATTGACAAGTGGACACAGTTTATAAACACTGTCTTTAAAACCACATTGGATATATTTTTTCAGGCCTTACGCATGAGTCCCAATGCACAGGGCTATGTAGGTGGTTCCATTACTGAAATTCTAGTGATGAAAGAGCTAAAGAAACACAAATTAAAAGTGTATCGCATTCGCGAAAAATGGGAGGGCAGTAAACATAAAAATCATAGAGGGGATTTTTATTTTCAATATAAAAAAAAATGGTATGTTATTGAAGCAAAAGGGATCAAATCAAATTCAGAAATATGGCATAAGTTATATAATAAAAAAGCTCTTACTGACTTCCTGATAAAACATTCAAATCTGCTGAATTGGATAAAAAAAGATTGCCCTGTTGAACCTCAGATAGAAAAATGGCTAAAAAATCATTTGCCGGATTTTTACACCAAGTACTCCACCAATCTTTACAGTTTTGATGAAGTTAAACGTTATCGCATAAATGGACGAAGCACAACTAAAGCCAAGGCTATCTCAAAATTAAAACAAAAATCTCAGGAAGAAATAAGTCATTTAATTAATGAAAGAGTTCAGTATATCAGATCCAAAATTTCTGTTTTGGAAACTCACTTTGTTTCCGGAATTTCTGGTGGAAACCAGAGAAAGCAAGCCACTCCTTGTTTTGATGAATTTAATTTATTGGCTGTTGATATTTATTTAAGGTATCCAAAGCATTATTTTTTGTTTGCAGATCCTAATAATCTTCCAGCATCAGAGCAAAACAGCAATCATTTAAAACAAAATTATATCATAGGTTTTGCCATTACTGACAACCAAAGCAAAATCAATTTATCATTGGATGATGAGTGGATACAGAATCTAAGCACAGCGTTAAGAGAACTGGATCCAAAAAAGTCCATATCAGAAAAAGACATGCAAATAGACAACCGCTATATTGATTAACACAAAAGGAGAGGCAATGACACAAATATCTTTTTTTAAACCTGACAAAACATCAGGTTCTTTTATTAATTTAAAAAAACCACGAATTTTATCTGTTCTGGAAGATTGCCATAATTATATTTATGCCAATGAAGGTATTTTAAAAGAAAAGGCTTTTCGGGAAATTATTAAAATTTTATTTTTAAAAACTTATATTGAAAAAAATACAGATAAAAAAAATCAACTGTTTAAAATCACCAAACAAGAGTATAAAGATATTTTGAATAACAGGCCATGCTCTGCTTTTGATGACAGAATTAACAGTTTATATCAAATGTTGCCTCAAAATTCCTCATTAAAAAGATGGATTGAAAAGCCTCTTCTGGGAAAAAAGTCTTTGGCTTACATAGTGAATCATCTGCAATCAGTCTGCCTTTATAACACATCCGGAGACATGGCAGGACAGGCCTTCCAAACATTTATACATCATCATCAAAGAGGGGAAAGAGGAGAATTTTTTACACCATCTCCCGTTGTGGAACTGGCTGTTCAAATGATTCAACCCAAATATAATGAACGACTGATAGACCCAGCCTGTGGCAGTGGGGGCTTTCTTTTAAGTTCTATCAGGCATATTGAAAAATCACATCCTCATAACAAAATGTCTTTCTATGTGACAAACAATATTTACGGCATGGAATTTAACCCTGATGTGGCCTGGTCATCCAAGCTGTTGTTGTCAGCAGAAGGTGGTCAGGAATCCAATATAATTTGCACCAATTCATTAAATATGGAAGACCATGATCGTTCTTTTGATATAGTGCTTACGAATCCGCCTTTTGGCAGAAGAGGCAAAGTGGAAGCCACTGATATTCTTAAAAAATATGACCTGGGAAAAAAATGGTATAAGACACAAAATAATGTATGGCATAAAAATGAATCTATTTTGTCACCTCAGCCTCCAGAAGTCCTGTTTATTGAAAAATGTTTAAACCTCCTGAAGCCAGAAGGCCGTATGGCTATTGTTTTGCCAGATGGCTTATTACAAAATCCTTCTCTTTCTTTTGTCCGGCATTGGATTGGAACAAAGGCCAGTATTATAGGGATTATATCCCTCCCACAAGAAACTTTTGTGCCTTTTGGAACAGGTGTAAAAACCTCTTTATTGCTCTTAAAGAAAAGTTCTCAAAAAAGAGCAGTCTTTTTTTCAAAAATAAAAACCATTGATTACAATATAAAAGAAAATATTGATGAAAACATGTATCCCAATAAACAGCAAAGTGTCAACAACACATTGCAAAATCATAACCAGCAGGATAAAGACAGTGATATAGATCAGGCAATAAAGATATTTCATAACAAAAAACAATGTTTTAAATCAACTTCCATTGCCTGGTATTTGAAACCAGACTTAATCAAAGATCGTTGGGATGCTGAACATTACTCTTTAAAAGACATGCAAATGATAGAAAAATTAAATACTGGAAAAGCACTTTCAAACTTTGTGGATATAGTGAGGAAAAAAGAGAGCTTTCACTCATATACTGTCTCTTCTACTTTAAAATATGTGGCTATATCCGATATAGAAAGACATGGGATGAAAATAGTTTCACATCAAACACTGTATCCTCAAAAGCTTCCTTCAAGAGCTTCTTATAAAATTCAGGAAGGGGATATTTTATTGGCTGTATCCGGAGCCAACACAGGCACTGAGAGACAGGCCCTTGCACTTGTCAGCCCGGACTATGATGGTGCAATATGCTCAAATGGTTTTGCGGTATTGAGAAATATCCAGAGTATAAACAAGTATTTTTTACTGGCATTTTTAAAAACAGATATATTTATCAGGCAGGTCAGACGCATGATGACAGGTCATGCCATTCCATGTATTTCATTGACCAGTTTAAATCAGGTTATTGTGCCTTTGCTCAACGAACAAACTCAAAAAAAGATAGCCGGGAGGGTAAAACGAATTATTACATTAAGTCAACTGCAACAAAAAGAGAGCAACAGATTACAAAAAGAAATGGAACTCATATAAATATCCATTTATTGAATGGCTGACAAAACCACAGGGCACACAGGGCACAGGGCACACAGGGCACAGGGCACAGGGCACAGGGCACAGGGCACACAGGACACAGGGCACACAGGGCACAGGGCACAGGGCACAGGGCACAGGGCACAGGGCACACAGGGCACAGGGCAGGAAGCAAAGCACGCTTGCCTCACCCCCACCTGCCCCATCCTCATTCAGGGAGGGCGATTTATTTGTTCCGGGCCGATTTAACAGGCTTTTGGCTTGGCTGTTTTTTGTTTATATCTGCTGGCTTTAGCAAAGCATGGACTTTTTTGCCGGTCCTGATCTTTAATCCCTCTGGAATAGCTGATCTTGGAACGGTGATCTTCTGCCCATTTTGGTCTAAAACCACTTTCTTTTTGTCATACTTGACCACAGTCCCCTCCACCTTCACAGGCCCAGTAATCATGCCATAGCTGAAGTGGGACAGAAAAACCAGGCCAATAATAATCAAAAAAGTTTTCATAATTTTCCTCCTTGTTTATCGTGTTGCACCTGCTGATCGACTGTCTTTGGTAACAGGTTCCAATCCTCCAGGACCTTTATTTTCTTCTGCCTGCTGAAACTGATAATCTCCAAGCGAACCCATAAAGAACACATTATGTGGTTTTTTTTCATCTCTACATTCTCTGGCTGAAGGGCAATCATCTCCGACTGATCTACAAAAAACCTCTGTTTCCTCAATCACTATTCCAGTATCCATAATACCACCGCGGAATTTACATGTCACTTTCCCCATACAAAACCCTCCGCAACTTTTTGTCTTTAAAAAAGCTGGTCCGAAATAAGTATCACCACCGTCCCACCTGCACTCTCCCACTTTTAAAGGAGGTTCTGCTTCTATCTTAAATCCAGCTTGAGCAAAAGCAGGAAAAAATAAAAATCCTGCAAGTCCAATAAGTATTGTTTTCATAACCACTCCTTTGTTATGTATGGTTGTCATATTATAATCCAGCTCATGATTTAAAGTTTTTTTATTTTTCATAGCTTTCCTCCTCTGTTATTATTTTTATATATCCATTTTTTCATAATACTATCCTTCCTTTCTTTTTGTTATATTTTTTATTTTTCATCCTCATTTCTGCTTTAAGCATGTTTGAAAGTATACTGATCTTGTTTGAAAATGCATGTTTCACATTTACCTTGTGGGAGGACAACGGCCCAAAAGTCGCACCCTTTTCAAAACCAGTTTGGTTTATTTTTTTCATTTTCCTGCTCCTTTCGGTTGTTTTTGGGGCCGGTTTTTAGCGTGCACTGGCCGTTCTCCTTTTTGTTCTTTTGGTTTTGTTTCTTTTTTTGGCCTCTTCTCTCATCTGGCTCTGTAAAGGCTCCACTTCCAACAGAGCATACACTTTTTTGCCGGTCCTGAGCTTAAATCTTTTGGGGATGGAGCTTCGGGGGACACGGACTTGTTTGCCTGCACTCTTTAAAACCACTGTTTTCTTGTTATAGCTCACCACCACACCCTTAACCTTGACAGGCCCCACAATAAAAGCATGAGCTGAAATAGACACTAAACTTAAAACTAAAACCGTTAATAATAATTTCATTTTCCTCCTCCTTTTTATTGTTTGTGTTTTGTGACTTCAGGCCACATATTATTTTCCATCGCTCATGTGATCGTAGCCTCCTCTTTTTGGAGTGCCACTGGTGCCAGAACTACCACTGCTCGTGGATCTTTTGCAACTGTCACTGCCAAACAAACACCTGAAAAAGTTGAATATACCACCAAAAATCCCCCCTCCTCCTGATTTTTTAGTTTTAGAACCCTTGGAGGTTGTTTCTGTTTTGCTTTCGTTTGCCATGTTTGCTTCCTGAACATCTGCCTCATAAGCTGCTTCGTTTTTCCTGGCAAGTTCAATTTGCTCATTTGCAGTGCCATGAGGAGCCACCATGTCATCACTTCTCGTTAACTCTTTGGCCTCAATGTCTGCGCTGGTATAACTCGTTATTGCGGCTGTATGATCCGTTGCCCTTTGGACATTTTGAATTTTTGGACTTTGACTTTTACTTTGGCGAAAACAGGTTACAGGATCTGGACATTTCTTTGAGTGGTCGGTTTTACAGAAAGCCCCTGATCCTACTGAAAATGTCTCTTCATATTGTTTTGCAGTCTTAAGCCTACACTGAACTCCAGCATAACAATAATTGCCACAGTTCCCTTTCATCTTTATAATAATAGGATCACTTATATATTTACAAACCATGTTTCCTGAATCATCCGTCTTTATCCGATCCGGACCCTTTGATTGCAATAAACCTATCAACTCAAAGTGATCCCAAGTTTTATTATCCTTATGCCTCTCAATATAGCTCTGATCCTCCCCATAAACATGGGGACTTAAAACCAAAAACAGGCAAAAAATGTATTTAACCCCAAATCTCAACCCAAATCGGGATTTAAACAAAATCAGTATATTCAAGATAACCTCCATTTTATCGCACAGCTCCTGCACCCTTCGCATCTCCAGACTCACCCTCAACAGCATCAACATCACCACCACCAGCTTGTTCCTGCTCTTTTCCAACATACTTCACATATTCTTCAGGCAGATCCACTTCTGCACACTCTCTTGGGGATGGGCAACGTCCACCATCATCTTGAGTTGGACAAAAAGCTCTAAATGTGGTCTCTGGTATATCCTTGTCTACACACCTGACAACAGCATAACAATAACCTCTGCCACATGTTCTTATATGTTCTGGTTTTATATCAATAACGGTTGGGCTTCCGATATATCTGCAACCACCTTGTAAATCACACTCCCCTGCGTTTTCAGTTTGTAGCATCAGGTATTGCTCTGGCCAACACTTGGCCCCTGTAAAATCAGCTCCTGTTAACTTGGCTTTGTCCAAGTTTTTCATACCTCTGATATCAGCACCACGGAATGTTGCTCCTCTTAAATCCGCATATTTAACATCTGTGTATCTCAAGTCGGCTTTTGTAAAATCTGCTTCTCTTAAATCTGTACCTATTAAAGTCGCAAATCTTAGATCTGCAGAAGTGAAGTCGGCTTTAAATAATTTTGCCCCATCGAGTTTTGCACTAACTAATTTGGCTTTTTTAAAAATAGCCTCATCATAAAACTGGCCATCTCTTAAATCAGCCTTGGTTAAATTGGCCTCAGTAAAATTAAATTTCTTTGGATGTGTTCCTGGCTCATAAACCTGACCTGCATTCAAGTCTCGTAGATCTGCCCCCACCATTTCAGCTTTTGTAAAATTTACCTTTTTATTATTATATATAAAACCAACTTCTTCATTCATGCGAATGCCATTGATTTTTGCTGACCGAAAATCCACTTTTCCCCCAAAAGTAACTTCTTCCATGGACATGCCACTGGCTTTTCCTTCTTGAAAATCCACTTCTCCCTCAAAATCCACTTTTTCCATAGTCATTGAATGGGCCGTCACTTCTTTAAAATTCGCTTTGCCTTTGACTTTCATGTTAGAGTATTCAAACTCACCCCTCCCATCATCTTCTCTATACCCTCCGATTTTTACATATTTGGATCGGCGGTCTGGGGGAGGTGATACATAAGTCTTTAATGTGGCACCTTCTAAATCAATGCTGTCTAAATTCTTTATACCGATAGTTACCCCTGTTAACTCGGAATTTTTGAGATTTATATGTTTAGCAGAGTGAGTATCAAAGGTGGTTCTTCCTCTGTTTTTATTAGGTGGAAAAGATTTGTCTGTATATACCAAGCCTTCAAGGTCAAGGGGTTTGTCATAATCAAGGATGATATGTTCTATTGTTATTGGTTTTTGGTCTATATCTATGCCTTCTGATGTGCTAAATGCTCCCACTGGACCGTGTTTAAACTTCATTGCTAATTTGAGATTGCCATCCGAAGAACGGCCTTGGAAGAGCTCTGCAACACTTCTTATTGAAGAGAAATCTCTTGCATGACAAGAAAATCCAGGGCCTTGATCCCCATATTGTTCACACCTATCCTGAAAACTTTTCAAATCTTTTTGTATTTCTTTCCATTTTTCTTCAGGTATTTGTTCTCCTTCAGCTCTCTCTATGATTTTTGAGAAGAGTGCTTGGTATTCTTCTGGGGTATTTGCCGCTTTTATCTCTTCTTCTGAATAAAGATGAGAGAGAAAAACATGATAAGCCTGTGGAATTTTTTCAGCCCCAAGATCGACATCACAATAACCTGTTCCTTGGGGTGGTGTAGAAAAATCAAGTCCCATCTGTTGTCTTTTGGTTCTGATGTTTGATGTGCATTCTCTGGCTGACTCTTGACTATAAAATCGAACAGCTCCTGTATTTAATGAAGGGCATTCAGTACTCTTGATTAACATTTCTTTGTTCCCTATCTGACATTTAACAGTAGATGTTTTCCCTTCTGCAGAGGGAATAAGGACTGATAGACTTACAGGTTCCAGCCTTCCAGCCCCATTGGATGACTGCTCTAAAAAAGCAGGCACACAACACAAAATCACAACACCCACCAACCGACCGGCAAAGAGGGTGGCTGTTGAAGTAATGTTGTTCATGGCTTGAATCTTTTTTTGCACTTTTTTATCCTTTATTTTTGTTTTTTGGCTGATTCCTGTGCTCTCAACCTTTTTATAAAAGCTTTACTGCTCATCCTGGCCTTAACAAGCTTTCCGGTTTTAAGCTTAATGCCCTTGGGTATGGCCTTTCGAGACACTTTTACTCTCTTGCCCCTATGAGAAAGAGTGACTGTTTTTTTGTCATAAGCCACAATCACCCCCTCCAAAGTGAGATCAGACAATTTGGCCCATGACCCCACAGTGTAGCCAAAAAAAAGAAAACCAAAGCACAGTAAAACTGTTTTCTTCCTGTCCAAAAAATATTTCATGTTCTTCTCCTTTTTATGTTGTCCAGTTATAAATAATTCCTTAAAAATTTATTTTCAAATTAAAGTGCCCAGTTTTCAGGATCGATCCACCTCTTAATAAAACATTTTACTTAATGGGCACACCATCCCCATTGTCCTGATAAGAAATCTGATTGACTACACAACTGGTGGCTTCTCTTGGGCAAGCCTTTCCCTCTATGGGACAAGCAGATTTTATTTCAAACATAATATCTGTTTCTGTATCCAAACATCTAAAGTTTGCATGACATATTTTTTTGTTGCGACATCCTTTGTCGTAAATGACTATGGGGGCCATGATCCCTGCATACTCACATATTATTCTTGTTTTTTTGTTTTGTGTTGGCTTGTTTATGGCTGATTGGACAGCAGAACCCAAAGGCTGGTTTTTACCCAATAAATTTTGAGTTTTGTAAAGAGTGGCTGAACTGGGAAATATATATCCACTGAGAGCCACTTGAATACGATCGCCATATTTCAATTGAATACCCTGTTGTTCCAAAGCCTCTGCCATATTTGCCTCAGCTGAAGATCCAACAAAATTGGCAAGAGAATTGTTTTGACTGAACCTGTGAAAATGAATGTAATGTTTTTTGGTTGTCCCAGCCTTGTCTGTAACCACTACTGTGAGGCCTTTTAAGAGAGTGTCATTTTCATTTAAATAACCCATAACAAGAGCCTCTTGATTTGAACAAGTGACCATACCCATGCAACCACCTCCACATCTGTTGCCTCCTGGTGCTGAAAAATACTCACATGGCACAGGAAAATCGTCATCTATTCCCTTTCCTTGAACCATAACAGAGAAAAAAAGAGCAAATAAAAAAAGTGAGGTTTTCATAATTTAAACACCTTTTGTTTATCGAACAGCACCACCGGGTTTTTCATACCATTCTCCCTGATAGCCCTGCTCTTGTTTTTGTTTTATAGTTTTGCCATGGATAGGGGTGGCTTGGTCAGGATATCCAGCAAGATTTGATTCTTCAGTCCAGCAAGCTGTGGCTGTTGGACAAAAGAACTTATCTCCTTTTTTGACAGCTGAACAATACGGGGAACTTTTTTCTTCCCTTCCCTGGTTCATACATTTTATTTTTCCAAAACATATTTGTTTGTTTTGGCAATTTGCCTGATAGAACAGGGTGGGACTTTCCTCATAGTCACAAATAATGGAGTCCCCTTTATCCGGCCCCTTTATGGCCGATCCAAGGGATTGATGGTCTGAAGATTGACTGTCCTTATAAAGTTTGGCAGAGGGATCAAGCTGATAGCCCATCTCTGCCACTTCAAGTTTATCTCCCCATGTAAGAGGAATGTTTGCTTTAATAGCGATGTCTGCTATAGTGCTTTCAAGATTGTCGTCAGAAAAATCGGCAAGAGTTTTACCTTCCAAATCTTTAGAATTAAAAGTGTAATAAAATGGTTTTCCACTTCTGTTCGTCAAAACAATTCTCATGCTCTGGACAGAGGTTGTTAAAGGTTGGACAAAACCACTCGCACTGTTTTCACCTTCTGCACATGTTACCTGTCCTCTACCTAAAGTTGCACGAGGATTCGGTGACACATAATCACAAGTGACACTAAAAGCTTGATTTGTTAAGAATAATAAAAATGAAGATTTCCAGTAGGGAAAACGGCACTTATGACGCAGTGCGGGGGGGGGGGGGGGGGGGGGGGGTGATTTTTACAAGTGATTTCAAGTATTTACAGCAATTTCTTAAGGAAAAAACAAGTTTTTGCCTGTCGGTTTGCGACCCCCGCCGACTCGACGGTGATTTTAATAACAAACAGTAATTCCTTAAAAAGAAGAAAAAGAAGTTTTTTGGGTTCATTTTCATTTGCTTAAACCTTTATCCTTTTAAAGCCTCTCTTGGACTGTTTTCCAAAAAAAACCTGTTTTCATCCATCCTATTTTTGTCCGCCAAATTTTTAAAGCACTTGAAAACAGGAATCTTTTATAAGCCCTTGTGTTCAAATTTGCGAGCGTCCCGAACAAGCACAGCCTTTGCCTGTGGAAAGCCACAGCAAGTGCCCTCCTATCTTTATTATTATCGGTCATAATCACCACCTGACTTAAAAAAAATTCATTTTTCAGGACTTTTGACCAGCAAATCAGCCACAAACTGGCTGGCAATGGGCCACAAACTGGCTGGCAATGGGCCACAAACTGGCTGGCAATGGGCCACAAACTGGTTGGTTTGTTTGACACTGCATCTGCTCGTGATTTGGAGGCCTTGAGGAGGCGGACGGAGGAGCGGGATCAATGGGATCGTATATCCATAATATTATCGGGTGGCACCGGAGCCTCCACCGGAACGACTTCCGGATGAGGCATCAGGTTCGGCACTTTTTGTGTCCGTCACACTCATGACAATATTCTGAACAGCCACATCTCTGTCCACAGCCGACCCGGACACAGCCTGCGGATGACAGATGGCATTAATATCTGTTCCTTCGGTGGCCGAATCCCCTGTGCCAGGAGAGGGGCACACCACCTGAGCTGAAACCGACCAAGGCACAAAAAGAAACCACACAATAAAAAGAAAACCCACCCACTTCATCCTATTATCCTCTTTATTAAACAGTTGGCTCGTGAAAATTTTTCCTGTTATCCTGTCCAGCAGGCAAAGGCTATGCGGTGAGGGTCCAAGGTATTCCGTCCCGAACAAGCTCAGCCTGTGCCTGCGGAAAGCCAATAGTTCAAAAGCTCACGAGCCACTAAATGGTGATGTCTGTGGCCACAGGGGCTATCAACTCCAAAAACCCGTTAAACACATTGGCCACCTGTGCGGCCACTGTGGGATCTGATCGGGTCCGGCTGGTGTCCACCTGCCCATCTTTGTTATAAACCACATTGATAGAACCCACGCCCGGACGGGTGATCCGGCCCGGTTTGCTGTATTTTTCGTTATAAGCCACAATAATCCGTTTTTTGCTCTGATCATGCATCTCCGCAATGCGTCCCAAATGATCCCTTTTCACAATCACCCAACGACCCGTGCTCTGTGTGGCCTTGACGAGATGGCATTTATCCGGATCGTAAGAAAGCTGGGTTTTCTCCTGACGAACCACCTTCCGGCCCCGAATATTTTTCACAACCACCTGACTGGGTTTTTTGCATTTACCGCTGTAGTTGGAAAACAACACCTGTTTTCCCGGTTCAGAACGGGATTTTAAAAATCCATTGGGGTAGTAAGCATAGCGAATGGTAAAGCGGTCTCGAGTGATGGAAAGAGGAGAACCTGTATTTTCATCATAAGTGATGTCTGACACCCGTCCATTCACCTCCTGGCGGGCACGATAAAGGTATTTGCCACCGTCTTTTTTGTTTTTGTTCCAAAATTCGTATCGGCTGTTGTTGGTGACCCTTCGACCACAGGTTTTTCTGACTGTGGTCCAGTAATGATTTTTGTTTCTCCTGTTGGTGGCGTATTGATACTTTTCCACACACTTTCTTCTGTCCCTGAAGGATGTGACCCAGTCTTTTTTGATGTTGTAAGTAAGGGCTGTGGAAGTGCCGTCCGGGTAACGAGTCTTTGTCATATTATGGTAGCTGTCGTAAAAATAACGGTATTTTTCCCTTTTGCTGTTGGTGGCACTGACAAGATTGTCGTCCTTTATGACATAAGTCAGCTTGAGCTTGCCGGGGCCACTGACCGTCAACACCCCCTCTTTTTTGTGTTTAAAACGGAGATGGCGGCCTTTGTTGTCCAGGACTCTGACAAGACGACCATTTTTTCTTTGTTGTTTGATCCAGTTGCCGGATTTGTCCAACTCCTGAATCAAATGCCCCTCCTGATCAAAAATCTGAACACGCCCACTGGCCATAGATCTTCTGTATTGCCGGCCATTAAAGTGGATGCTTTCGTTTTGCCTCCCCACCGCATGGTAAGTTTGCCCGCTCGTGGCTTTGCCTTTCAGGCCAAAAGCCCTGATCAGCTCCGACTGCAAAAGAGAGGATTTTTTCAAATCCCGTTCCACCTGTGCTATGTATTTGTGGGAAAGCCCTTTTTTCTTTTTCACCTCGGCCATGATTTTGGCCCGCAAAACCGCACGATCCCCCTGGACCTTTTTGGAGGCATAAGGAATCTCCACACCCCCGCCACATTCCACCACCATAAGAGTATTGTCCGGCATAACCTCCAGCCGGGTTTCCAGATTGGAGCACCAGCCATAGCCAAACATCCCCATATAAAGGGAACGGGAGTTATAAGTGCGCTCTATCGTCAGAGGCAAACCTGCCCCCGGCAAAGCCACATCCACAAAAGTTTTGGTGTAGTTGGAGTTCTTGGTGTCTATCAGGCCATGAGCCTGAAAAACAAATAATAGCACCCACAACATCATTCCTGTTTTGTTTTTCATAGTTATCCCTCCATAAAGTCTAATTGTTCAGTTGTCCATTCGTTCAGACCTTTATTGTAACAATCTTTTTCATCAAAAATCCACCTGAAATTATCAAAACCACAATAATTAACAGAGTTACCCAGCCTAAAGGCGTGCCCAGCATCAGTTTGGCGTATTGCCGGTTCATCAAAAACATCATCAAAAGCATGACAAAGGGCACGGCTGAGATAATTATAGCCTGCATGGTCCCCTGAGCTGTCAAGGCTTTAATTTTATTTTCCACTTTTTGCCGGCTCCGGATGGTTTCGGAAATAACAGACAGGGTTTCGGCAATATTGCCTCCTGTTTCTTTCAGGATATTGATGGCCACCACCATCATGGTGACATCCGGGCGGTCGATCCGTTTTTCCATCTCCCCCAGAGCCTCCTCCACGCTCATACCCAAGTGGGTTTTATTTAAAACCAACTGAAATTCCTGAGCCAGAGGCCCCCCTTTCATGTTTTTTATCACCCTTTCCATAGCCTGTGTCACACTCAGGCCCACACGAACCGCATTGGTCATAATGGTCAGGCCCTCCACCATTTGACTGACCACCTGATTGGCACGGGTCTCCCAAAGGTTACGCATAATATTTTGCACCCCTATCCAGGAAAACAAAAAAGCCAGAGCACCCAAAACCAGACCTATGGCCACATGAGGCCAGGAGGCCAGAAAGACCAGAAAACCAAAGCCCAGCCCCAGACCCCACAGCCACAAAATCACCTTTTCTTCCGGGGTTTTCAGCATCATCATGTCTACAATTTTCAAGACCTCTTTTTGCGAATTCAGGGTCTTTTCCTTAAAAAACGCAAGATGCCCGGCCAGCGAATGTAAAAAAACACAAACACCAACAGGCCCACCACCAGAGACAACACAAAAGGATGCAGAAAAAAAGCTTTTAACATTATAATTATGTATCGGACAAAACCGGCCACAAGTTAAGCCCTGTAAAACGGCAGACACATGGGCCTTTGACCTGTTTTCGTCAAAAACAGATAAAACAAAGGATTTTTTAACTTGCCAACAATGCAAATCCAAAATAAGCTTTTAAATATGAATGCTTATATAAAAAGACAGGCTTTTCCCCACCTCCTTTACCAATTAAAAAGATACCCTGTGACAGCCCTCTTAGGCCCGAGACAGGTGGGAAAGTCCACTTTGGCCAAGGCCGTTCAGAACCATCTTAAAAACGCGGTTTATTTTGACTTGCAGGATCCACGAAATCAACAGAGGCTGGAGGACCCTATAGCTTTGTTTGAACGGCATAAAAACCATCTCATCATTCTGGATGAGATTCAAAAAATGCCGGAGCTTTTTTCACTGCTAAGAAGCATTATTGATGAAAACAGAACAAATGGGCGGGTTTTGGTTTTGGGTTCTGCCAGCCGGGATCTGATCAAGCAAAGCTCAGAGACTCTGGCTGGCCGGATCTGCTATATGGAAATCACGGGTTTTCAGAGAGAAGAGGTCAAAACCACTTATGATTTTTCATCCCATTGGACAAGAGGCGGACTGCCACTCAGTCTGTTGGCCGGAAATGACAGAGACAGCTTTGACTGGAGAAAAAACTACATTCAGACTTTTTTGGAACGGGACATACCTTTATTGGGTTTTGGTTCACTGCCTCCCACTCAAATGAGCCGTCTTTGGAGAATGCTGGCCCATTGGCATGGGCAGGTGCTGAATGTGTCCAAATTAAGCCAGTCTATAGGGCTTTCTGTGCCTTCCGTCAAAAAGTATATTTCCCTGCTGGAACAAACATTTCTTATTCGTCTGCTGGAACCTTATCATCGCAACCTGAAAAGCCGTCTGATAAAGTCCCCCAAAGTATACATAAGAGACAGTGGTTTGCTGAATGCTCTTTTGGATATAGATGGGACAGAAGAACTTATGGGGCACCCTGTGTGTGGGGCCTCTTTTGAAGGTTTTGTCATGGAGAACATCCTGACCCGATTTCCTTTGTGGACTCCCTCCTTCCTCAGAACCTCCAATGGAGCAGAAGTGGATCTTGTTCTCAGCAAAGGCCGGCAAACGGTGTTCTTTGAAATGAAACTGAATTCAGCACCCAAAGTCTCCAAAGGATTTCATCATCTGGTGAACAGTATCAAACCGGATCAGGCTTTTGTCATGGCCCCTGTTCCCTCTTCTTTTAAAATAAAAAATCTGATCTATATCTCACTGGATGAATTCCTGAACAAAGAATTCCTGAACAAAGACATGCCTCTTTTGTGATTTTTTTGATCCATGATTCTTTGGAACACATGACATAAGGACAAGTCAGGCGGGTTTTTTGAGGGGGCGGGGGCCGGGGGCGGGGCGTCTGACCGCCAGGCCTGGTTTGCCTCCCTTGCTGGAGAGCAGGGATTTTTTCTCACTTTGTTTGGAGGGGGCACTGGTGGTAAAAAGAGAGCGGGGTATGTTCAGGCCCCTTTGTTCAAACTTCTCAATAAAGGTGGGTATCATACCCATAGCCTGAAACTGTCCAAGTATTTTTCGGTTTTTGTCAAATCCCTCCTCTTTAAACCGAAAAATTTCCTGAAGTGTTATGGTGTCCCCCTGAAGGCCCACCACTTCCGCCACATTTTTTATTTTTCGGCTGCCGTCACTCAGCCTTCCAATCTGAATGATTAAATTCACCGCCCCCGCCACCTGCTCCCGAATGGCCTTGACAGGC
This sequence comes from Bdellovibrionales bacterium, assembly GCA_965242635.1. Taxonomy (GTDB): domain Bacteria; phylum Bdellovibrionota; class Bdellovibrionia; order Bdellovibrionales; family UBA1609; genus JANQSP01. Next base: position 648,365 of record OZ251471.1, read on the forward strand.
AAATCCATGCCTGCCATAAGGCACAGAGTTTCCAGACGGGAGCAGGCCTCTCTGGGGTTGTTGGCGTGGACGGTGGTCATGGAGCCATCGTGGCCTGTGTTCATGGCGGAGAGCATGTCCAAAGCCGCCCCATCCCGGCACTCCCCCACCACAATCCGATCCGGCCGCATTCTAAGAGAGTTTCGTATCAGATCCCTGATGGTCACCTCTCCAGAGCCTTCCATATTGGCGGGACGGGTCTCCAGACGAACCACATGCTCCTGTTTCAGCTGAAGCTCTGCCGCATCCTCCACGGTGATAATTCTTTCGTTGGTGGGGATAAAACTGGAGAGCACATTCAACAAAGTGGTTTTACCAGAACCTGTGCCACCGGAGATCACAATATTCAGGCCCTGCTCCACACAGATCTTAAAAAAGTCCGCCATAGCCGAGGTCAGTGAGCCAAAGCGGTTCACATAGTCCTCCATAGTGATACGATCCTGCGGGAATTTTCGGATGGTGACCGCCGGGCCATCGATGGCCAAAGGCTCAATCACCGCATTCACCCGTGAGCCATCCTGCAGGCGAGCATCCACATAAGGGGTTTTTTCGTCAATCCGCCGGCCGAGGGGAGTGACTATCCTTTCGATCACATTCCTGAGCTGTTGGTTGGAGGTGAAGGTGGTCTGGCTCAACTGAATCTTGCCCCTTCTTTCACAAAAAATCTGATCACAGCCATTGACCATAATTTCCGTCACAGCCGAATCAGCCAACAACTCCTCCAAAGGCCCCAGGCCCAAAGCCTCATCCAATACCTGTTTGATGACCTGACTTCTCTCCTGCCGCGACAGGCCCTGCCCCCTTTTGTCCGTGAGCCGGGCCACCACAATCTGTGTTTTGCCCCTCAGCTCTTTTTGAGAGGCCTCATCCTTGGCCTGTGTGAGGTCTTTTTTCAAGTCCATCTCCTTTATCAACTCAGTGTGAATTTGCATTTTCAAAATGGTCAATGGGCTGAGCTGTCTGACTTTCCCCTGCTGAGGGGAGGCAGAGTCCGCTGATTTGGAGGAATCCGCAGGGGTGGAAAGGGCACTGACTTTTTTGGGACGAATAAGGGCTTTGTTTTTTTGTAAAATGCCCCCGGCCAGACGGCGCACCATGTCGTGGTAGTTCTGGGAAAGGGGCACGGAAGGGCGAGACAGCACAAAGGGCAGAGAGGACTGAAGGGCCTGAGAGCTGGTGACTGTATCCTCAGGCAAAACAGACACCACAGGGAGTCGGAGGCTGGTGGCAATGGCCTTGGTGGAAAGCAGTCCATGGCGGGCCTGATTGATCACAATTTGAAACAGCTCAGAGGGCAAAGTGGCGGAGCTAAGCTCATTGAGCAGTCTCTTGGTTTGATTGACCACCAAAATCTCCGGTGTCAAAACCACCAAAATCGCACTCGCCAGCTCCAAAACAGAAAACTGCAAAGGACTTAAAAAACAGCCCACATCCACCACGATATAATTAAAATTTTGGGAAAAACCATAGAGTTGTTTGCCGAAAAGGGCAGGATCGCCGGAGAGGCTTTGCTCCGGCCCGGTGACAGCCCCCAAATAAGCCAGCCCTGTCTTATGATAAGACAAAAAACTTTTTATGTTTTTTTCTGTCACCACACCAGAGAAACGGGCCATGTCCACCACGGTTTTTTGGGGCCTCAGCCCCAAAATCACACTTTGATCGCCACAGCTTTTGGCGTCCAGATCCATGAGCAAAACCGGGGTTCTCATCTCCTTTTGCAAAGCAAAGGCCAGGTTGGCGGAAAGCACACTCTTTCCCACACCGCCTTTGCCACCGGTGACAGCGATAAGATGACATTTGGGATTTAAAGACATAATGGTTGTTCCTGTTTATTTGTTGGCAATTTTAAACTTGTTTTTTATCCGTTTGACACCCGCACTGGCAGAGCTTTTGATAATGGGGGTGACAAACACCACAAACTGGCTTTGGGAGCGGTTAAAATTTTTGGAGGCCAGAAAGGAAAACAAAGGCGAGCCTTGAGCTGAGCTGGGCGGGGCTTTGTTGTAATCCGTAAAAGTCTTGTTGCTGATAACGCCCCCCATAACGGCACTCAAGCCATTTTGCACATGAATATTGGTGCTGAGTTTCCTGGTGGTCGTAATGGGGCTGTTTCCGGCCGTGCCTACAACATTATTTACCTCAAAGTTTACTCCAGTGAGTTGCACGCTGTCCCCTCTTGGACCCACCACTCTGGGTGTTAAACTCATTGTTATACCTGTTGGGGCCAGTTGAACTATCTGCTCCCCCTTGGGCCCGGTGGTTTGGTAGGGGATGTTTTTTCCCGCTCTGATACTGGCGTTTTTGCCCTCTTCAGTAATCACATTGGCACTGTGGAGAATACGGGCAAAGCCAAAGGACTTGGCCCAGTTCAATTTGGGCAAAAAGTTGCTGACCGTGCCGGCGATCATGCCAAAGGTCTGTCCCAGGCCCACTGTGCCTGAGTTGAACTGAAACTTGGTGCCATCGTTAATTTGTGGTGTCCATTGAAAGCGAAAGCTGTCGGCGTAATCCTTGTTCAGCTCCACATAATGCACAATCAGCTGAATGAGCTTGCTCCGGCCATCTGTTTTTTGCTCCCGGACCTTGATATAGTTTAAAACAGGTACACGGTTCCACACCTTGACTTTTCTTTCCGCCACAGCCCTGTCTGAGATATAGTCCGGCAAATATAATTGGGCCAGCTCCTCTGCCCGGTTTTTTTCTGCCTTGTCCTTTACAAAACCTTCCAGAATAAAAGTCATATTGGTGGCCCGGACAGTGACATTGGGGTTGTTTATTTCCTTTTCAATAAATTTGGCCACCTTGTTTTGGGCCAAAGGGCTTAAGGTGACAAAAGAGGTGGCTTTACTGCCATACTCCCGGACCACTTCATGGATCCGCCTCATATCCCTTGGCACCACAATCTCCCCATCCACAACCACCTTGTTGTTGAGAATCTTAATCTGTATACCATCCACGGTTTTTAACAGAGACTGAATTTCTGTGGCCGCCTGCTGAAGGGCTGTTTTGCCCACCTTTAAAGTCAGCTTTTTCAATATTTGGCCACCGGTGCTTTTAATATTCAGGGCACTGACCCCCGCCCTTCTGGGGGTAAAACGCAAAATCCCGGCAGAGGCATTGTATTGGAGACCCGTGTATCTCCTGTACGGGCCTTCAAAAGTAAGTTTTTTGCCTTTTAAATTTTTGGGTAAGCTGTAATCGTATTGAATCCCCACATAGAGGGGAAGTGTTTCCACTCTTTTTTCCTCTGACATAGCGAAAGGGGAAAAAAACATGGTCAGAACCATGAGAAAAAGGGCTTTTAATGTATTTTGTTTCATGTTTTTTCTTCCTTTAAGCCTTTTATTATCTGCTGAGTTTTTTCCACATGCTTTTCTTGCTGGCGGGTTTGCGGGCACTTGGGGCCTGGCCGAGGAGGGTTTGCAGGTTGGAGGTGGGGAGTCGGCCATTGGGGGCATGATCGCTGGGGTGCCGGAGGGACACAAACAACGCCCCCGGCGAGGTGGACAACACATACACCAGGTTCTGCACCTCCCTGGGGGAAGCCTCGATGGTGATGGAATTGAAGTTGGTGGCGGAGCGGATATTTCTGATATAGTTACTGCCACTGATCTCCTCATGGACACGGGGCAGTTCATTCACCACTTTAATGCCGGTGGCCAGAATCACCACATCCTCCATAATGGTTTTAATCTCTTTTTTTTGGGAGGCCCCCTCTTTGACATCCAGAGCGGCAATCACATCCACCCTGTCCCCCGGCTTGAGGAGCTTTGCCACCCCTCTCATTTCATCGATGGGAATGGTGAGGGCCCTCCGGCTGGGGGCCACCTGCAGGGAAAGCCCTGTGGTGGGACCGGGCCGGGTGATCTTGGTTTTCAGCACCTGCTCCCCTTCACTGATGGGGGCCAGGGCCACCAGGCCTATGGCCTCTTCCATGGTGAGAAGAGCTTCCGGCTGAACAAAATGGCTGGGGTATTCTTTCAGCTGGACCATGGCATCGTTGATGGTCTCCATCTCCCCAATCTCCCTGACCGCCGTCACCACGGAAGTCATGGCCCCAAATTTTTGAGCCACCTGAGCACTTTTTTCCTGTGTGTAGCTGTAGAGAAGGATGACAGCAAACACCGCCGATCCAATGCTGAGCCACAAAGTCAGTGTTTCATTCTTATTCATACTTTATTTTTCGGCAAAGAGAAGGGGCAAACTTAATATTTTTGTCGTCTTTTCTTAAAATCCCCCAAATTTTTCCCCAAGCCCGCTTTGAACTGACCTGCCGGCCCCTGCATGGCCATGTGCTCCATCTGCCTGTTGAGGTTCATCCAGTATTCCTTTTTTTGAGGCTGTGTTTTTTTCCTCGCCTGATCAAAAAAGTGTTTTCTCAGCTCTTGAGTCAGAACTGGCTCTCTTAAAGGGACTGGCCCCTTGTAATTCATTTTAAAAAACAAGGGCCAGTCAAAACAATGCCCTGGATCCACCTTGCCCCGGTGACCGGCAATATGCTCATGCCCCACCACCCGGTCCGGATCCCTTAAAGCCGGGTAGTGCTCTTTTAATGTCGTCAGAAGAGCTTTCAGGGATTTGTATTGCTCCCACCGGTAGGCAAAAAGGTTGCCATTTTTGTTGACCAGCTCCACCCCCACAGAAAAATTGTTAAAATTTTTCCACTGTTTTTCCTTTGTGGTCCAATGACTTTCGCCCGCGTGCCAGGCCTTAAAACACATGCCCTTCATACAGCCCACCACTTCATAAACCCGACCGGTCGAGCTTATGACAAGGTGGCTGGAGACACGGGATTGGGGGGCAGAAAACAGGTCCAAAGTGTGTGACAGGGAGGTGGAGGTGTAATGAAGCACCAAAAACTCCACTTTTATGGATTTTTGCTCACAATTGGGCGAAAATGCCGTTTTTTGAATATTCAGTGACATTGTTGGGCCTCCCCCTGAAAAATCCTTTATAACAGGCATTGACAAACCTTTGAAGATTTATTATATAAAATAGTCGGGCTTGAAAAACCCTTGTTTTTGAGTCTCTTGTGTCCAAAGTTCGCACCGTTTCGGGACGCCCGCCCGGTGGACAGGGGACGCGGTGCCATTGAACAACGGCATAGCGGCAAAGTAGATTCTTTTTGCGTGGCAGGCTTGGACCCTCACAGCACGAACTTTGGACACAAGAGCTTAAGAAGACTATTTTTTGGCCCTGCCCTTATAAATAAAAAGGTTTTTTTAGGGTGATTAAATATATAACAAAGAAAGAAAGAAAGGATTTAAATCATGACAGAATTTCTTTGGGATATTGGCACTTTTGCAGGCAAGGCTTTGATTATCCTCACCTTGATAGGGGGCCTGGGGGCGGTTTTTGGTTCTGCCTTGTCGGAACACAAAAGGGGGAAAAAGAAAAAAAAGCTGGAGGTGGAGGATATGGGGGAAAACTTTCGAATCTATGGTCTGAAAGCACAGGCCGTCACCCACTCCGCAAAATCAGTCCACAAGCAAATAAAAGCCATCCGAAAACAGCAAAAAGTGGACAAAAGTGGCCTTAAAAAAGCTTATGTGTTGGATTTCAAAGGGGATTTGGAGGCCGGCCAGGTCCGTTTCCTGAGGGATGAGATCTCCATCCTTATCCGGACAGCTGACCCCAAAAAGGACGAAATTATTGTTCGTCTTCATAACCGCGGGGGCATGGTGCACAGCCACGGCCTGGCGGCCAGTCAACTGCAAAGGCTGAGAGACAAGGGATTTAAATTAACTGTGTGCGTGGACGAAGTGGCCGGGAGCGGAGGTTACCTTATGGCCTGTGTGGCTCATAAAATTTTGTCCGCCCCTTTTGCTGTGATCGGTTCCATTGGTGTGTTGGCACAAATGCCCAACTTTCACCGGTTTTTGCAAAAAAAGGATGTGGATTATGAAGAGCACTCCGCCGGCCCACACAAAAGAACTTTAACAGTGTTTGGAAAAGCCACAGACGAAAAAAGGGCCAAACTGAAAGCACAACTGGAAGAAATCCACAGCCATTTCAAAAATTATGTGGCCAAATACAGAACCAAAGTGGATCTTGCCCGAATCGCCACCGGAGAGCACTGGCTGGGGACGAAAGCCAAAGAGCTGGGCCTGGTGGATGAGATTATGGTCAGTGATGATTATATTCTCTCTTTGTTGGAGAAAAACCAAAAAGTTTATCGCCTGTGCTTAAAGGAAGAGGAATTGACAGGCCTTCAGCGTGCACTTTCCAAAAAAACGGAGCAGGTTTTTTTGGCTTTGCTTTCCATAGCCAAAAAATGGCTGAACAAGTAAAGCCCACATCCACATTGGTAAAAAGCCCACGCCACCGGTAAAGCCCCCGCCACTACAGAACAGACAAACCCTCAGTGGGAGACTGTTTGATTTCACTCAAGGTGGGGAGTTTATCCACAGGGGAAGGATCAAAAATAGCCCTGTTACCTTTTATATGGGCCATATATAACCAACCCTCCGGTGTTTTTCTTTTGGTTTCCTCCAAAAACCAGTCCAAAAAACGCAACTTGTGCTGTAGCTCCTCCCGGACCAAAACTTTTACCCCCAAACTGTAGCTTTTCAAGTTAAAGATAACTCGTTTGGAAAAAGTCTGCTTTGTGAAGTTAAGGGATACAATTCCCCTGCTCTGAATCTGAAAGCTGTCTTTTTTGTCGCCACAGGAGATGTCTGTGAGGCTTATTTCCCCTTTTTTTATCTGACCCTCGGCACTCAAGCTGAGCCATTTAAAGTGAGGGAGACTGATGGCACCCATATCGCCCGGAAAAGTGTAAGACAGGGCCTGACTTTGGAAGTCCCGGCCGGTGAGACGCCAAAACCCTTCCGGCTGTGTTTCAAAAAGCGGATCCACCCATAATTCCATATCAAGGTTTATTTTTCCCTTGGTGTGAGACAAAACAGACACAAAAGCCCCCAAAAGAGAAGGATCTGTATTTTGGCTTTTCACCTGCACCAACCAGCCTTTTTTGTTTTTTCCCATGCTTTTTTGTCTGAAAGTGAGTTTCAAGCTGGAAGAAGGCCATTTTAAAGTGAATGTCCCCCCTGCCTTTCCCCTGAGAAGGGAGGTGTATGAGGGGCTGATTTGCAACTGCCTGGCCCTCAACACACTCTGATATTTTTTTATGGTGATCTCCGGCTGACGAAAAACAAGAGAGGGATTTAAAGGGTTGATGTAAAAGCTTTCATATTTGATCTGAACCGCCGACCCGGTTTTTTTTTGCACATGGCTTATCAAATACAGCATGGCGGATTCATAAGGAAACCGAAGGAGAAAAAACAAAATGGAAAATAAAAAAAACAACAACCACTTTTTCTTGTGTGTCTTAAAAAACAACAGCACTGCCATAAGAATTTTTTTTATCATGTGCATGATCATTTTTTCGTCTCCTCTTTTGGCTTTTGTTTTTGGCTGTGGCCACCAGAGAGGCTGGACTTTCCTCCTGCCTGCCCTGTGTTCAGCCCTGTTTTTGGCCCTGTGTTCAGTCCTGTGTTCAGCCCTGTATTCAGCCCTGTTTTTGGCTCTGTGTTCAGCCCTGTCAGGACTTGTTTTGGCCCCGCTGTTGTTTTGGAGGGAAGGGGGGGTGGGGGCGGGGCAGAGGCAGAGGCAACAGCAGGGGCAGAGGCAGGGGCCGGCTTGGCCCTGGACAGCCGGATCTTGTTGAGAGGGCCCGCCTGGCTCTGGTTTTTTACTTTTTTGGAATCCACCAGCTGAAAAATATTTAAAATATAAGAAACATTAAAATAGTTTTCCGACTGGGGGATCTCCCTGATTTGAATGCCGGCCAGTTTGATATTGTCAGAAAATTGTTCCATCCGGTGGCCATATTGCACCACTTCCCTCAAGTTCAGGTTTTGCATGCTCACCTCCACGGCTGTGGCTTTGGCCTGCCCTTTCAGCCCTTTGTCTGCAAAGCCATTTTTATCCAACAGGCCTGCCCCTTCAAGTGGCCGTTTTATGCCTTTGGTGTTATTTCGAATTTTCCTTATGCTCCGGATCTGTTTTTGAGGTATTTGAACCGCCCGCATTTTTTGTTTGATTAAAGGGACTGGATTCCGGGAGGAGGAATAAAACCCGGAGGTGCTGGCAGAACTCCTGAAGGACAAAGCCATAAGATCCTGCATAAGCTCCTGCTTTGTTTTGGAATCCCTGATATGACCATGAGAAGAGTACAGAAGAGAAACAGGATAATATAAAAGCAAAATGGTGAGAACAACCCAGCACAGCCCGTGCAGGATTTTTCGATACAGAGGATTCAGATGATGGTATTTGTCCTGAACAAAATAAAAAGCATGGCTGTTTATCATGGAACTGTAAAGGTTCCGGCAAAGATTGACAAATTCCTCTTTAATATTGTTTAAGTCCATTTTCTTAACCCTGTTTTTGAATAAAACTGTATTTAAACATCTGTGATGGCTCCGGTGGAGTGGTTTTGGACACAATATCCTCATCCGGCCTTTGATCTGGTGCTTGATCCGGCTTTTGGCCAGGTTGTGGTTTTTTGGTGGTCAGGGAAGAGGATTTTTTGTTTTCCTTATTGGTCACCTCCTTATTGGTCACCTCCTCATTGCTCACCTCCGGCCCTTTTGCCTGAACCTCTTTGTTTAAAAGCTGTGGCTGAATTTGTTTTAAACTGCCCCGGACAGAGATGTCCATCAGATTTTTTTTCAGCAAAGCAAAGCTTTGGCGATCCACTGTGCCCTGTATTTCTATTCTGTTCCCCTCTATGTTCAGGGTCTGAATCTCCAGGTTCCAGGATTCCTGTTTTTTAATGGACGAGCTGAGGTTCTTTAAGGTGTCCAAAGCAGATGGGACTTTGGAAAGCACCTGAGTCAACTCTGTTTGCCGGGCCTCTGCTTTTTTACTTTCAATAAAGGTTTTCACCCTGTCCGGATGAACTTTTTTGCGATTCAGTTTCATGAGGCGGGCAGATTGTTTTTGAAAAATCTCATGGGTTTTGTCGGCCCATTTTTGGGTCTGATGATTCCTGAGAGCAGAGTAAAAAGAGAGCAGAACAAGGGCCGTGGCCCCCCAAAGCAGGGGTCTTCGCCATTTGCTGAATAAAATGGAAAAAGGATTCCATTTAATGGCAAACTCCCCTTTCAGGAAATTGACCGCCGGGTTTTTGGGTTTTTTCAAACCTTCCAAGGCTGTCCCCAAAGCGGTGATAAAATTGTTTTGTTTGTCCTGGTTGTTCCTTAAATCCCACAAGGGGACCCCAGTGGGTTTGTCCACACGGGATACAGGGATGTTCAGGTGAAAGGAAAAAAAGGCCTGTAAATTCCGGACCTGTGCCCCCCCCCCACAAATAAATATTTTTTTGCAACTGTAAATATTTTCCCCCTCCAGTTGGAGCAGAAGAAGACGAATTTTATCAATCAAATGGGTAAAGCCTTCCTGAATGGCCCTGGAGAAGGCTATCTGGCTCCCTGTGTATCCATCCGTATGGGTGATCACAAAAGCTTTTTCACAAAATTTTTGGAGAGCTTTTTGAAAGGGAATTTCATATTTGAGGGCTATTTTCCGGACGCAGGAGGCTGTGCCCCATTCAAAACTATACACCTTCTTCACCTGCCCGCCGGCCCAAATCAGGGCCATGGTATGGGTGTGCCCTATTTTCAGATACATGTGGGCGGGGGTGGGTTCTGCCTCTTTTTCCGCTTTTTCCCCCTCCGCCGGAGAAAGGGAAGACTTGTTCTCCTGTGGCGACTCAAAAAGATTGGCCACAGCAGAGGCCTCACAGGTCAGAATAACAGGCTTGATATCTGTGGCATGCAGATCCTTTAATACATTGGCGATATTTTGTTTGAAACCGGAGAAAACCAGAACATCCCTTGTCCCTTCTGAAAAGCCGGCCATCTTAATGTCCGAAATCATGTTTTCATAGTCAAAAAGAGAGAGCCTGTTTTCCAGTTGATAAGGGAGGCTCTTGATGATCTTGTATCGCTCTTTGAAAGGAAAGCGGATCAGCTCTGTGCTGACCTCATTTTGAGGCAGGCAAAAAATATACTGTGTGTCCCTTTCCGGATACAGTTTTTTAAGCGACTTCAAATGGCTTAAAGTCTGGGCTTTTTTATTCTCTTCCTGAAGAGGAAAAAAGTGTGTTCGCAGAATATCAAAGCTTTTCTTGTTTTTTTTGATGGCCACGGCCTTGACAGCCGAAGAACCTGTATCCACACCCACGAAAATCAAACCACACCTCCCTTGATGAATGAGTCATCCCTGAAAAAGGTTAAAATTTTTCTATAGCAACAGGGTTTTTCAGGTCCGATGAATTTAGTTTAATATATACTATCAAAAGCTTTCTTTCCAGTAAACTATCATTGGTCTGATGGGGGGGGGGGGGCGGGAGTTTGTGAGCTCCTGTGGCGAATCGGAAGGGTGGGGAGTGGGCATTCTTACTTGACTTTGGGCCAGTTGAGCTTTGATTTTTTGCTCCTCCCGCTTTATTTCGTCCTGCAAAAGGGTCCGAAAGCGCTGAACCACAAAAGGGGTGTCAAAATAAACCGCTGTAATGGTCCTTCGAACCTCACCGGCCCAGCCCGTGCTTTGCATGGTAAAATTATGCGGTGTATCAAAATAGATGTAGCTGATGTCGGGGGCAGGTTCTGTGCCTGTTGTGGTTGGGCTGGCTGTGGCCTGGCCTGTGTTTTCCCTTTTGGTGGTCAGGGCCTGTCCCAAGTAGCCAAAGCCTTTTTCATTTAAAAAGGACATGAAGCTTTCTTCGCTCCAAAGCATGGGGTTTACCGGGTGGGACCGGAGGTCCACTATTTCCTGTGCCAATTCTTTTGGAAACTGCTCGTGAAGGGCCATTAAAAGCTCCACCGGTGCGGTATTGATATTCAGGCCTTTTTCACCGTAAATGCTGATAAAGGGATCCAGGGCCTTATAAAGGAGGGGGCTTACCCCCGCCACCTGCCTCAGCTCCTGCCGGCTGACAAAAGAGCGATGAGGAGGCAGGCCCTCCTGTTCATACAGAGATGTTTCGGACAGGGTGCTCTGGCCTTTTTGCTGATCCATGTCCACCCAGTCTTTTATATTGTTCAGAATTTCCATGATCTCCTGTGCGTTCAGGCTCTCTTTGAGGGCGGGATTTTCGGATTGCAGGTGACGAATAAGCCGGAACAGGACAGCAAGGGTCCACTGCCGGAGGGAGGGGATGGGGGAGGCCAGGTCCTGCACATCAATACGGCTGTTTTCCGGTTTAACAGAGGTGATAAACTGGTTTTTCATCAGAGAATTCTCCATGAGTTTTTGGAGTTCCTGAGCCTGCGGGGAGGTGCTGTTTTCCGGCAGGGCGGGGGGCCAGCCAAAGGGAAATTGCCATATCAAGTTCATATAGGGAACAAGGGCTTTGATCTCTGGTTTGTTTCCGTGGCTTTTGGCGAGCTGTAAATAGGTTTTTACTCTCAAGATATTGACTTCCATGCCAGCTTTGGCGGAATAATAGGCTTTGACAGCGTTCAGATCGGCCACCGTCGAGCGATAGGCTATTTGTGTGTCAAACACGGTTTCCTGCACCAGCACAATCACAAAAACGATCATGGAAAGGGCCATAATCAGGGCGATCCCCCTGTTGTTTTGGAGAGGTTTGTGTCTTCTGTCCGGTGTTTTCATCTTCTGCTCATCCTCAGTTCATCCTCAGCTTTATGGGGCTTGGTGGCCCTTTAGTGGCCCTGTTATTTAAGTCTCTTGTGTCCAAAGTCCGCCCCGTTTCGGGACGCCGGCCCGGTGGACAGGGGACGCGGTACCATTGAACAACAGCATAGCGGCGGAGCAGATACTTTCTGCGTGGCATGGCTTGGACCCTCACGGCACGGACTTTGGACACAAGTGCATGAAACCAGTCCCTTTTTCAGCCCTGCCTATTTGTGGTCCAATTTATGACCTAATTAATATTCAGGTCAAATCAAGTGTAACAGTGAAATCAGAAATCTTCAAACATGAGACAGGAAGACAGGGGCTGGGCTGGTTTGCCTCCTCCAAAGGGTGGGGTTTGCCTTTGTCGGTCCATTCGGGTATATAGAGAAGCTTGGTAAGTTGTTCTGTTTTTATGTCTGATTCAGGGGAGATTTTTTATGGTCCGGCTGAGTGTGAATGTAAATAAGATAGCCACCTTGAGGAACGCACGTGGGAAAAACCAGCCAAATCTGATGGAGGCTGTGAAAAAGCTCATATCCTTTGATGTGCGGGGCATCACTTTGCACCCTCGTCCGGATGGCCGTCATATTTTATATGAGGATGTGCGTCAAATTTCCCGTTTTTTGCAACCTCCCTTTGGGGAGGAGTTGAATGTGGAGGGTTATCCTTCTCCGGACTTTCTTCAGCTTATGGGGGAGGTTTTGCCGGATCAGTGTACTTTGGTGCCGGATCCGCCTTCGGCTTTAACTTCCAATGCGGGTTGGGAGATTCAAAAAAATTTTGATTTTTTGAGAAACAGCCTGACTTTTTTAAAGCAGAAAAAAATCCGCACCTCTCTTTTTGTGGATCCTCAGGCCCTTGGGGTTGGGGAGCTGGACAGCCTGAGCCGGCTCCAACCAGAGAGAGCGGAGCTTTACACAGAGGCTTATGCAGAGGCTTATGACACAAAGCAAAGGGACAGGGTCACCCGTATATATGCACAATCGGCAAAAGCTCTTGCTCAAAGAGGGATAGGGGTGAATGCCGGGCATGATCTGAACCTGAAAAACCTGAGCTGGCTGTTAAAAAATGTGCCTCAAATTAAAGAGGTGTCCATTGGTCATGCCTTGGTCTGTGAGGCCCTTTATGAGGGGCTTGAGAGGGTGACCAAAAAATATCTTGATATCTGTGCCACGGCACAAAAGAACGGGTCCGGGGACAATCAAAAAAAAGGGGCCTTTTGTGAGGACACTGCTTTGGCTTTTTTCCAAAAGCAGGGCTGGCAGTTGCATGGCCGGAACCAAAAGGTGGTGGGGGTGGAAATAGATCTCATAATGAAAAAGCCCAAGAGTTGGCTTTTGGTGGAGGTGAAATCGGACAACGCATGGAGAAGGGAACAGCCCATGAGCCGACGTCAGAGGGAGAGGCTTTCAAGGGCTTTTTCAGCTTTTTGCGAGCGAAGTGACCAACCGGTGCAAATTCTTTTGGCCATAGTGGACAAAACACACAAGGTGCACACCTTTGATCTGGAATTTTAACCTGATCTTGTTTGAAAATGCATCCACCTTTGCGACCCCTTGCCAGTCGGTTTGTGACTATTTGCCTGTCGGTTTGCGACCCCTTGCCTGTCGGTTTGCGACCCCTTGCCTGTCGGTTTGCGACCCACCAAAAACCAATATTTCGTTTAAGCCCATACCTTTATAATACCCCTCAGATTTAAGTTTATCAATAGTGCAAAGTGTCATTTTTGGGCATTTTTGGGCCATTTTGGCCACAAGCGACACCTTTTTCAAAACCAGTTTGGTTTATATGCAAAAACTTTGTCTAAAGTGTGTAAAACTTTCACCCTTTGGATTTTTTTTCACTTTTTCTTAGGTTATTCTCACAAAATGCTTTATAGTGCCTTTATTGATTAACAATAACAAAGGAGTTTTTTATGAAAACAATACTTATTTTATTATTTTTAAGCTTAAGCCTGTTTGCTCAAGCCGAAGACAAGTGTGATATTGAAAATTATAGAGACTTCATAAATAAGAAAGGTGTCCATAAGTGCGATTTGCGAGAGGCGGACTTGCGAGGGGCGAATTTGCACAGGGCGAATTTGCACAGGGCGAATTTGTATAAGGCGGATTTGCGAGGGGCGGATTTGTACAGAGCGGTTTTAATAGGTGCAAAAGTCACAAAAGCACAAGCTGATTATTTAAGATCAAAGGGCTATATTGGTGGTTTTGTTGTTGTGGAATAGCTTTGAGGGATGTTTTCAAACAGTAAATTCCCCGACCGCATGCTGGTCCTCTCATTTTTTTTGCATGAAAAATTGGATACGATTTAAAAAGAATAGTACCGATACTACTTTGCTAAAAGCGTGTCCCGTATGTCTCGTAAAAACCAACCAAAAAACTATGCCCACAAAAAGAAAAAAAGAGCTTGATTATTAACTTTTGCCAGCCGGTTTGTGACTATTTGCCTGTCGGTTTGCGACCCCTTGCCTGTCGGTTTGCGACCCCTTGCCTGTCGGTTTGCGACTTTTGCCTGTCGGTTGGCAACTCCTTGCCTGTCGGTTTGCGACCAAAGACTTCAGGCTTAAAGGACTGTTTGTTACGCAACACGGCATTCTTGTTCCCTTCCACCTGTAAAACAAACAAGCCCTTTTTCTCAGCATATTCAAACACCTTCTCTCTTCCATTCAAACAGGCTACACCACCATAGACCGTCAAATGCTTAAACTCAGGGCAGTAATTCTTGAAATCCCTCATCAGACTTAAAAAAGCATTCACTTTTGTTTTGTTCAAAAAAGACTTGGTTTCCACCACCACCATCTGCTCGCCATTTAAAGCCAGCACATCAAATTCCTGGGTTTTATTTTGATAAGCTCCTTTATGACCCGGCACAGCCCTTTTGACAGGAATGCCCACTTTGTTGAGGACATGAACGAGACTGCCGGCTATCAGGACTTCAATCAGGTCACCCCACTGGTTGCCCCAACGGCTGTCTATTTGCTTGATAAAAAGGCGATTCTCTTCGATCTGACGCTCTGTTTCTGCTTTGCTTTCCCGGATAAGGCGGTCCGTCTCCGCTTTGCTTTCCTGCATACGGCGGTCCGTCTCTTTTTTTTGGCGGTCTGTTTCCGCTTTGCTTTCCCGGATAAGGCGGTCCGTCTCCTGCATACGGCGGTCCGTCTCCTGCATACGGCGATCCGTCTCTTTCTGGCTTAGGGACACTTCCTTTAAGATTTTCCAAATCTCATCTGGTGTTGGAACATGCTCTTTTTTTTTCATTTTTGCTCCTTTTCTTCGGTTTTTTCGTCGCAAAAAATTATCAATTCCCCCGCCTGGCGATAGGAGGCAAGCTTTCTTAAAAATAAGCTGGCCAACCACCACCATATCAAGAGCCATTTTTCAGCTTTTTGATCTCTGCTGTGGAAAGCCCTGTCACTTTACAGATAAGGTTGGTGTCCAAGCGACTTTTCAGCATATTGAGCACCACTTGTTGTCGCTCCTATTGCATGCCCTGTTGCATGCCTTCTTTCCAGCCTTTTTTCCAGCCTTTTTGTATGCCTTTTTCCTGTGCTTCATCCAATGAATACTGCAATACTGGAGTCATAATCCTTCCCCCCTTTCTTTTTATTGTTTTAATCTCCACAGTCCGCAACATCTTCCAACTGAAGTTTCGATCATATCTCCGCATATAGTCCACAGCCCGGCCAACCAAAGCCTCCCTCTCCTCATGGCTTAGCTCCTGCCCCAAAATAAAAAGCTTGCGGACCTTGGCTTCATCCAATCGCCATATATGCTTTAAAGTAAACAAAACAGGCCGGGATGTCAAGCCCTTTGTGTCTTTTTCCATATCCAAATCCTGAATATTCAGCACTTTGGGACAAAAATTCAGCACATTCTTTCCAAATCTCTTCTTCAGATTGTCCGTCCAGTTCAGATAATCGTGAAAGTCCAAAGGCCCTTTCCACTTCCTGTCTTTTCCCTGATACACAAAAACGGGAATAACAGGATCATTGGTTCGTGTGGTTGGTTGGGACGGAGCAGACTGCCTTAATGGCAGAAATTTGAAAAAAGAGGCTAAAGTTTTGTTGGGGTTTGCCGATAAATATACATGATTGCCCGAAAACCGGGCCTGAAAAGCAATTGTGTTGCCCACCTGAAAAGAGGTAAAAATTATGAAAAATACTTTAAGAAATTCTTATAAGTTATTGAAATCACCGCCGAGTCGGCGGAGACAAAATAAACTTGGTTTTTCCTTAAGAAATTACTATAAGTTATTGAAATTATTGCAGAAAATCACCCCCCCCCCCCCCCCCCCCCGCACTGCGTCACAGGTGGAGCACAGAACCCATAATTCCCGTGCGATCTGTCATTCCCGCGAAAGCGGGAATCTCTTCAAACTTGGGCCAAAGTCACGATCAGAGCAGAAAGTTGCGTCAACTTTATCTCCGCCGACACGGCGGGATGGGGTTGGCGGAGGTGTTGGTGGCAGGGGCTGTGGGTGGGGTCATCATCGCCGGCTCCATGAAGTCCCTTTCTCTCTCCCTTCAGTCCGCTCAAGTGGTCAAATCCTCTCTTTCTGAGTCCGATCTCCGTCATTCCATTGGCCAGGTCTTAAACAACTCAGCCGATTGTCTGGCCAACTTCAAGCCCACAGGGGCCACAGCCCCCTCTGACCCGGAGCAGGCCTCCTCCATTGGCCTTTATGGGGCAGACAGGGAATGGGGGGTGGGGCAAATTGTTCGCCTGGTTAAAACTCAGGACAACACGGATAACAGCGATGACACAGCTCTTTTGAAAAAAGGGGTGGCTTTCAAGGGGGACCTGACTATTGTGAAAATGGAGCTTAAGGGCACACTTCCAAGCCCCAAAGACGGCACCACCAAGCTCACCAAACAGACGGCTTTTCGCAGTTTTTTGGTTTATTACAAAAAGGAGAGGATGGGGGCTTACAGCACTTTGGGTGGAAAGGACTGCACCGACACAGACCAAAGTGGCTGTTACTTCAATCAGTGTCAGATAGAGTATCGGCAGGATGATCCAACCACCTCGCCCAATGAAGGTTCCTGCAGTGTGAGTGATTGCGTGAATTACGGGAGTGGTGGGAGTGGGGGCACTGTGGCCTGTTACACAGCGGATACAGAAAATGATGACATATCAGGTAAAGGCCAAGCCCGGACTTTGGTGGGTTGTGGGGGCACATCAAATAACCAGGCCAGCTGGACCACAGCTTTGGGCTTTGAGGCGGGGTCTCAGTCCACAGGAGTCAGCAACACTTTTGTTGGCACACAGGCAGGACAAAAAAATACCGGTGGAGCCAGCAACACTTTTGTTGGTTCAGCGGCTGGACAAAACAATACAAGTGGCTCGGTCAACACTTTTATAGGCTATGCTACAGGATCCAATAATACAACAGGTCGTAACAACACTTTTATAGGCTATATGGCGTGCTCTGGCAATGCAACAGGCAATTACAACACTTGTTTAGGTGATTCTGCAGGACGCAATAATTGGACAGGCAATTACAATACTTTTATAGGCTATAATACAGGGAGTCAGAGCGATATGGGCACTCTTGAGCGTGTCACCAATATAAGCGATCGGATTTTGATGAAAAACCCGCTCCATCGCACAACTATACTGGATGTCAATGTGCCGGAAAATCATATCCGGGCATTGGGGACTTTGCAGGACTGCGACACCGATGGAAGAAATTGCAAACAAGTGGCCAAGGCCAGTCAACCTTGTAACTCAACTCAATACTCGGGTGGCTTTGACAGCAATGGCAACCAAGTGTGCCGTTCCTGGCCCTTCACTGGTTCATGCTCCTCCAGTCAATATGTCAGGGGTTTTAACAGCTATGGCACCCGAAGGTGCAGTTCCTGGCCCTTCAGAGGTTCCTGCCCCTCCGGGCAATATGTAAGAGGTTTTTACAACAGTGGAAGACGAAGGTGCCAGGCCTTGCCCACCACTCCCACCACTCCAAGACTTGGTTCCTGCGGTTCAAATCAATACCTAAAAGGTTTTGACAGTAATGGAAACCGCATCTGCCACAATCTTCCCACCCCACCACCAGCTCCCGATTCTCCTTCCGGTTCTTGCCCTGCCGGGCAGTTTTTAAGAGGTTTTAACAGTGACGGCAGTATCTACTGCCAAGCCCCCTCCGTCACCTACTATTCTGATTTCGGTAGAAACCATAACTTTGGAACACATAACTTTTGTGCCCTTGCTCGAATGGATATTGGAGGTAGATGTAGAGGCACTAATTTTTATTGCAGGGTTCTACAGGGTTCTAATGGAACATGGAGAGGAGAGAGAGGAGAGAAGGGCGGATGCAGTTGGGGAAGTTGCGATGCTATTTGCATACGATAGTTCTATTTTTGTGGAATATTAAGGCAGATGCAACGCCGTCTGCTTTAACTGATAGCCTGTGAAAAAGCCTCTTGAACAACCAGATTCCCGCTTTCGCGGGAATGACAGTTCTTGGGAACAAATTGTTTTAAAAAAAAGCAATGTCAAAAAAAAGGATCTTCTTGCACTTGTGTCCAAAGTTCGTACCCACCTCCTCCTTGTGGGAGTGCGGAGTGAGTTCGCCTTTGGCGATATTTTGCGTTCCCTGATAAGCCGATTTCTTAAACTGATAAACAAGTGTCGTGCAAAAAAGCTGATTTTTACGGTCAGTAAGAGGGCATTTTTAAATAAAGCCCCTGTCTTTAAACAAAATGTCGCCAAACGGCGATGTTTGAACGCCCGTGCCCCCACAAGGAGGAGGTGGGTAATGTAAGCTTTCATGAGAATGACAGTCCCTGGAATATTTTGTTATTCCAGAGAGAAATCCAACTGCACCTGTTTGTTTGGTTGAGCGACAGCCTTTCCGTCTTCCATTTTGGGACGATACTTCCACTTACGCAAAGCCCGGACAGCCGACTGGTTAAATATCCTTGGAGGCCGTGAGTCCAGTATCTTTATGTCGCTGACTGTGCCCGCCGGGGTGATATTAAACTGCAAAAACACATAACCCTCTATGCCCTGAAGGGCCGCCCTCCGGGGATACACAGGCTCAATACGCACCAAAGGCATGACATCTCCCCCCAGGCCCTGGCCTCCAAGTCCCCCCACCGCCGGCCCACCGGACCTCAAGACAGACCTGATGTCCGGAAGTTTCATGTTCATGTTCATTTTAAGAGCCTGAGGCAAAGCCTCCACCCGTTTCTGCATTTTGGGAGGCTTTTTATGCTTGGGCTTTTTGGGGGGCAAAGACCTCTTTTTTTCGTCCAAAAAAGAGCGGGGCTTGACACGAATAAACTCAACCAAACCCCCTGTGTCCTCTGTTTGTTTTAATTCCACTGACCCGGAAATGAGAGTGGACATAAAGTAAAACAAAACAAGAGACACCACAAAGGCCACCCCTCCACAAACCACTATGCCGGTGGTTGGTTTCTGCAAACACTGTTTCCATTTCATTCTGCCACCATATACTGATCTTAACCAAACTCAGGAGGAGATAAAGCGCCGGTAGAGAAAGGGATTGATAACGACACTGCTCACACCCAGAAAAATCAAAACAGAAAAAATATCGGCATTGATATAACCTTTGGAATAAGCCAGGTTGGCCACAATCAGATCCAAAACCCCACGGCTGTTCAGAATAATGCCCGCCTGCCAGGCCTCCCGGCTGGTAAAGCCGGCCAGGCGACTGCCCAACCAGGACCCCACAATTTTACTGACAAAAGCAATGCCCATGACCATCAACAGCCACCTCCAGTTGTTAAAAGCCTGAAGGGAAAAATGCAGGCCAATGTAAGCAAAAAACACTGGTGTCAAAAAGTGATTGGTCACCGCCCCCAGGGTCCGGTTCATGGAGAGAAAGGCCGTTGTGCCTATAATGTCCTTGTTTAAAAGAAGACCTCCAAAAAAAGCCCCAATAATGAAGTGAAAGCCCAAAGATTCACTGAGTGTGGAAAAACCCAACACAAACAAAACCCCTATGCCAAAAATGGCTTCTTTGCCAAAATAACTTATCAACCGGTTAAAAGCCTTCTCTGTCCTGTTGGCACGGGCGATCTCGGATCGCAAAAACTTATTCACCAACATAATGGCTGTAAAGAAAAAAGCCATTTTGATTATTTTTATGGAAAAAGTCCTGATAAACTCAAGGGCCGTGTAGGTTTTGCCCATATCAAAGGCAATGCCCAAAAACAACAAAGCCACAATGTCCATGAGCACAGCCGATCCAATAATCAGATGCCCCACCTGAGTATCCATAATTTTCAGATTTTGCAAAAAACCCGCCACCACGGGCAGGGCACTTATGGCAAAACAAAGCCCCACCATCAAAGCCGGTATAAGGGTCAGGCCCATAAAATGGGCTGTCACCGTCCCCGCCGTAAAAGAAAGAGTAAAGGCAGTCAGGGCACATATCAGGGCTTTTTTCCGCATGGCAGAAAAAATATCCTTCAGATTCATCTCCAAACCGGCCGCAAAGATCAACAAAAACACAGCCAGCTCCACAATGCCATACAGCTCCTTGTTGGGCCCCACAAGACCCGTCAGCCCAATCAACAGCCCTCCCAAAATCTCCCCTATGATTTCCTGAAACCCAAGGGTCTTGAACAGTCGTCCAAAAAGCCGGGCACATATCAACAATAACAAAAGGCTGGTGATCAGGTTCATTTTTTGGTCTCCCATGTTGTGCCTTCCGGCCTGTCCTGCACTTCAATATGCATGTCCAAAAGCCGAAGGCGGATTTGGTCCGCTTTTTTAAAGTCTTTGTCTTGTCTGGCCTTCTCCCTTTGTTCCACCAGTCTTTGAATTTCTTTTCGGCTGATTTGATGTTTTTTTAGAAAAATATCGTCCATCTCTTTCAAAAAAGCCACGGGCGGTTCCTGAAACAAACTCATTATTTTACCGTATTTCAAAATAAGATTTTTAATCCCCTGAGCATAAAAAGCCAACTCCCTGTGGGGCATTTTTTTTCGGCTTTGCTCCTCATTAAACCGGCGAATCTGAGTAAACAGCACAGACAAAACAGCCGGGGTGTTTAAATCATCGTTCAAATGCCGGAGGATGGCCTCTTCAGCCAAAGTGAGATGGTCCTCTGTTTTGACCCCCTGGTGGGCCGGCCCCAAGGCCCGTTCCTCTGCCGAAGAAGAGAGCCCCTTTTTTGCTGTAGGCAAAGAACTTGCTCCAGACAAAGCAGTAGCTCCGGACAAAGAATCAGCTGTCCTTAAAAAAGTGTAAATACGGGAGAGAGCCTGAACACAGAGCAGGATTTTGTTTTCAGACACCTCTGCCGGTGAACGGTAATGAGAGGACAAAACCATGTATTTAAAAATCTCCCCCTTGTATTCTTTCAAAAAGTCCCGCATAATATGCACATTGCCAGTGGACTTGGCCATTTTTTCCCCACCAAAGGTGAACATATTGTTATGCACCCAGTATTTTACAAAAGGAGTTGGATTTTCCATAGCCCCTTCGGCCTGTGCCATTTCGTTTTCATGGTGGGGAAACAGGAGATCAACACCCCCCCCATGAATATCAATGTTTTGCCCCAGAAGAGAAAATATCATGGTGGTGCATTCCAGGTGCCAGCCGGGCCGGCCCCGTCCCCAGGGGGAATCCCATCCCGGCTCCTCCTCCCCACAGGACTTCCATAAGGCAAAATCTCCCGGATACCGCTTTTTTTCATCCACCTCCACCCGTGCACCACTTAAAAGCTCCTCCTGTTTTCTGCCACTTAATTTACCATAGCCGGCCAAACTTTGGACAGAGAAAAACAGATCCCCTCCCACCCTGTAGGCTTTTCCCTTTTCCAAAAGAGTGGATATCAGTTTTATCATATCGGGAATAAAGTGTGTGGCCTGGGGATTATGATCATGTTCTTCAAGGCCGAGGGCCTTGAAATCCTTTTTAAACTCGGCAATATAATGATCGGCCACCTCTTTCATGCTTTTTTGCTCCTGCCGGGCACGGTTAAGGATTTTATCATCCACATCGGTAAAATTATAAGCATAAGTCACCTTATAGCCTTGGTGTTTGAGCCACTGACACAAAAAATTAAAAACCACTGCTCCACGGAAGTTACCTATGTGCAAAAGATCATACACCGTGGGGCCACAACAATACATGCTCACCTGCGGGGGATTGAGGGGCCGGAATGGTTCTTTTTTCCCTGTCAAACTGTTGTAAAGCACAAAAGACATGTTAAACCGTGCCTGTTCACTTTGTTTCCGCAAGAGCTTTTTTCCATGACTCCACCGCCCCCAAAGTCTCCAAAGGGCTTTTCTCCTGAAGAGGCCAGCTCTTTATGTTCTGCACTAAAGCCTGAAAAGCCTTTTCCTCCTGTGGCCGGGCCTGATTTTTTGACACGGACGAAACAGGAAAGCTCTGTTGAACAGAGGAAAAATCGCCAGTGCCATTGGGAAGAGCCTTCTGCTGAGGGATCTGATTCTTTTCCCTCATCTCAAGCAGGACCTCCGCCCTTCGGACCACGGACAGGGGAAAGCCGGCCAGTCTTGCCACATGCACTCCGTAAGACTGAGCCAAAGCCCCAGGCTGTAAGGTGTATAAAAATTCGATCCGGCCCTCTTTTTCGTTCACGCTCAGGTGGGCGTTCCGGACAGCAGGCAAAGTTTTGGACAAAGCTGTCAGTTCATGGTAATGGGTGGCAAAAAACACCATGCTTTTTTTCTTTTCGATCAGGTGCTCCACTATGGCCTGAGCCAGGCTCATACCATCGTAAGTGGCTGTGCCCCGGCCAATCTCATCCAGAATAATCAGGGCATGCCCATCCGCCTTCTTCAGGATCTCCACCGCCTCCTTCATCTCCACCATAAAAGTGGAAAGCCCTTCAGAAAGGGAATCACTGGCACCAATACGGGTAAAAAGCTTTTGAAACAAAGGCAAAAGGGCCTGCTCTGCGGGGACAAAACTGCCGGCCTGGGCCAAAATGGCACTTAAGGCCACCTGACGCATCAGGGTGGATTTGCCGGCCATGTTGGGGCCAGTGAGCAAAAGACATTCCCCTTTTTTCAGACGAATGGTGTTGGGCACAAAATATTGGCTTTGTTTTTGCTCCACCACCGGGTGGCGACTGTTTACCAAAACCAGCTGATTGTCAGAGGAAAAACGGGGCCGTGTATAAGATTGCTCCATACTGAGGTGAGCCAGGGCTGTTTGCAGATCCAGCTCACACATGGCACGGGAAAGTAAAATGAGATCAGGCAGGAATTGGGTGATCTTTGTTCTCAAGCTTTCGAATATCTGAAGTTCCATCTCCACCCGCCGGGCACGGGAGGAGAGAATATACCCCTCCAGAGTCTGCAGTTTTTGTGTGGTGTATCGCTCCGCCTGTGTCAGAGTTTGTTTTCTGATATAATGGGAGGGGATTTTTTTGGAGTGTGCTTTGGTGACCTCAATATAGTAACCAAACACATTGTTGTAACGAATTTTTAAGGAGGGAATATGAGTCTCTATCCTTTCCTGCTCCTCCATACGGCGAAGGAGAGACTGCTTTTTTTCTGTGTCATGGATAAGCTTGTCCAGCTCTTCAGACACCCCTTTTTGAATGATATGGCCATTTTGAATACCGGCCGGTGCGTCCGGGCGAATGGTCCGGCTCATCTCCTGTGCCAGCCCGCTCAAGCTTTCCAAAAAAGTTTCAGAAAAGGAAAAGGACAAATTATAAGCACTGAGGGCCAGGCTTTTTTTAATGGATTCCGCCAAATTCAAAATATCCTGTCCACGGCATTGAGGGTGGGGGATTTTTCCCACTTTTCTTTCCATATCCCCTACTTCCGACAACTTCTGCCGAATCTCCTCTGTTGTGTCAGGGGCCTGAACCCACTTTTCCACAGCATTCAACCGGGTTTCTATTTCCTCTTTGTCTGTGGAGGGGGCACGAAGACGAGCCTTTAAAAGCCGGGCACCGGCAGGAGTCCTGGTGCGGTTAATGGCAGAAAAAAGAGAGTGGGCCTTATCCCCTTTGGCACTTTTAAAAAGCTCCAAGTGCTCCGGTGCCTGGCGGGAGAAACGTAGTTCCTTTGTGAGGATTTTTTGTTGAAAAGGCTGAACGATTTTCAGTGCCCCCTCCCCCTGTTGGGCCCGCACATAAGCCAAAAGCCTGTAGGCACTCAAAGGCCCTTTTTCTGTTTTATGGGCTGGATCGGGCGAGGTAGATTCTTTTAGCTCTTCAAAAACACTGATGTGGACATGCTCCCATTCTTTTTTTAAAAAAGCTTTTTCTTTTTGTTTGAGGCTTAAAACCAGCTCCACTGGATTGAGCAGGCGAATCAGATCCTCTTTTTCCCGTTCCCTCTCCACGAAATAAAAAAAAGCCTCGCCGGTGGAGCTGTCCAAAAAACTCACAGACCCCTCATCAAAAGCACAAAGGTAGTGTGCACTGAGCTGGTCCAGGCTCTCCGGATCATAGACCATGCCGGGGGTGAGAATACGGGTCACCTCTCTTTTGACCAGCCCACTGGCTTGAGAGGCGGATTCCACCTGATCACAGATGGCCACTTTAAAACCCGCGGACAACAGCTTCCCCACCGGCCCGGCTATACTGTGGTGGGGGACCCCACACATTTTGGTCTCATCAGAGGCTTTTTTGTTTCGCATGGTGAGGGCTATATTTAAAATGGGGGCCGCCTGTTCCGCATCTTCATGAAACATCTCAAAAAAATCCCCCATCCGGAAAAACAAAAGTTTGTCCTGATGAAGAGACTTGATCTGCCAATATTGCCTCATCAGAGGTGTCAGTTTTCCTTTTTGCATAACAGCCTGTATTTATACCGAACAGGAGGGGCCTGTCAACAGGAGAGCTGATTTTGCAAAAAATCCTTTGCCTTTGTGACAAAGGATGTTATATTATAAGGGAAATGGACACTTTTTATTCTCATATCTCTGCTGTGGCTGAAAACAACACCATAGGGTTTAAAGGCCAGCTCCCCTGGCGTATTCCGGAAGATTTAAAATTTTTTTATCAGAAGACCAAGGGCAGGGCCCTCATCATGGGCCGGAAGACCTTTGAATCCCTGGGGCAAGCTCTTCCCCATCGCCTTCATGTGGTGGTGACAAGGCAAAAAAACTTTCAACCCAGATTCGGCTTGAATTATATTCCCATCTGGACTGGGGGGATTTCCCATATTCAAGGTGGAACAGCCGACCCTTTGGAGGCTCTCAAAAAAGCCTTGTCTGTCGTGCTTTCCCCCTCTCTCAAAGAGGCCATGGCTTTTTGTGCCCAAAAGGAAATAAAGCAAAAATACGGCTCAGAGGTGTTTATCACAGGGGGAGGCGAAATCTACAAGCAAAGCCTGCTTTTGGTGCACCGTATTTACCTGACCCGCATCCACAAAACATACAAAGGGGACGCCTTTTACCCGGAGATTCCCAAAGAACTTTTTAAGGAGACAGAGAGAACAGACAGAAAAGGGGATCCCCCTTATTCCTTTATCACCTACGAAAAAATATAAAGTTGGGAGGTGGTGTGTAAATTTTTCATTCCATCTTAAATAATTTACATACCAAAAAAGCTTTTTTTGTAATTTTTTTTGACATGCCTTGTTATTTATGCCATTTTTTGCCTCACTCCAATAGAGAGAGGGCCAAAAAATGAACTTTTTAGATACAAGAGACTCAATGATCTTCAGTTACAAAACAATCATCCTTTTGATTTTGTTGGCAGGGCTTGTGGCCTGTGAAAACCCCGATCAGAGAAGACAAAGGGAACGGGTGGATATCACAAAAGCGAATGACCCCAGCCCACCGGTGGAATTGCCGGAGCCTTCTGTGGGGGCCAACACCTCTCCAACAGATTCCCGTTTTAAATTGACAGAGCTTTCTGCCATCAATGACAAATTCATTAAAATTACAGAGAACATTATATTTTCCGGCATAGAGAAAAAGATCACTGTCCCTTTTGATGAAATCAGTATGAAAATCAAATCCCACTGTATCCTGAACACAGCAGAAGAACAGGAAAAAGTGGTTATCAGGGAGTATGACAGAAAACTGACTGCTGTTATTCCTCTTATTGAGATTTTGCCCGTGGAGGTGTTAAGGCATAAAGGGACAAGCCCGCCCACCTGTGGCTTCTCCTTTAAAGCCACGAACAAAGAGGGTTCCGCCCATCATTTTGAACTGCCTCAGCTCCCCATAGTGGATTACAGTTCCGCCCGTTCTTTCAGCCTGATCAATGTGTCTGAACAGTCAGAAGAGCCTTTGGTGCATTTGTTTTCTGATCGGCTGACCCACTACATGCTGAACACAGGCCCGGAGAACCCTGTTCAAAAACTGGACTTTGTATGTGATGATTTTTCCCTCCCTCTGCTCACCCGCCAGCAACAGTTCATCCCTGTTCCCGCTTTTCCGTTTAATTCCCTGTCAGAAGAGACGATAACAAAAATCAGGGCTCAAAATCCCTTCCAGGATTGCCGGATACTGGGTTATAACAACAACACTCTCAAGGGGGTTTCTGCCTTCTTCAAACTGGTCTATCCGGCCAAAAGGCCCATTTACATCCAAAAGACCAATAACCCTGAATGGACCTATAATGGAGATTTTTTTCATGCTCAAATGGTGGATTCTGATGGGGAATTAAAAAAAAATCCGCCGGACACCCCACTTTATTCCATAACAATATCCAACCATAATCTGTATCCGGTGTCCATTTTTATTCAGGATCAGGAAAAAAGAGACCTGCCATCTTACAGCTTTTATCAGACCAGCCACGAAACCAAAAAAGGCAGTCCCATTGGATGGGCTGGTTACACCCATTATGACGATGATACAGTTTCTTTCAGCCTGAACAGGCTGGAAATTAAAGCCGGGGAGGCTCTTATAAGGGAAACAAGGGAAGGGACCCTTGTCACCATGCAAGCTCATTCCCATGTGCAGTTATCTGTTATACTCAATGAAGTGCCGTATATGTGTCATGTCCGAAAAAAGTACAAAGGTGCACGTTTTGTTCGCTGGATAGGCACAGTGTTTGAATACCCGGAGCTGAATATATCTCAGCTGGTTTCTGATAAATTGCCCCCTTTGGCAGAGCAAAATACAGTGCAAAAACTGAACACC
This sequence comes from Bdellovibrionales bacterium, assembly GCA_965242635.1. GTDB lineage: Bacteria > Bdellovibrionota > Bdellovibrionia > Bdellovibrionales > UBA1609 > JANQSP01. The sequence goes on from OZ251471.1 coordinate 675,100, forward strand.
ACCGACTTTAAGGACGATCCTCATTTCTCCATCCTCTCCAGTGCCAGTTTGGTCAATCATCGAGGTATGCAGGAATTGAGAAGTCTGTTGTTCCGGGCCGGAAGATGTTTTCAAAAACCTTCCCAGTTCGATTACAATGATCCCATTTTAAATGTGTATAGGGAGGGAAACGGAGCAGGAGATCGGCTGGGCTACTGGCGAACAAAATGGCTGGACATGCATTTTTCAGAGGAAGACTACAACGAAATGAACAGCAATATTTCCCTGACCTACAGGCCCATCATCAGGGGGCTTTAAACCCTGAATTGCATGAATTAAGCGTTTTACTTGCTATCCCACAGGCCTACTATCAGAGGGTTGTGAACCCTGTTCTTTGTGAAAATGAGAGGCCTCAGAACGACACAGCGTGGGTGAGGAAAATAAGGCCGGCGGTGACGGTGGTGTTGACCAAAGCATAAGGCAAAAGGGTTTTCCATCCCAGGTCCATGAGCTGATCATAGCGAAAGCGGGGCAAAGTCCAGCGCACCCATATAAACACCCAGAGAAACACAAGCATTTTCATCATAAACACCCCATGCAAAATCAGGGCACTCAACAGGCTGTTGGCTGTGGGGGACAGACCACTTAAAAGGGTGTTCAGCTTTTCCGGTGTCAAAAAGGGCCAAAGGGTGTAGCCTCCAAAGTAAAAAGTCACCATGAGGGCGGAGGCCACTAACATGTGGCCATACTCCCCCATATAAAACATGATGATTTTCACCCCTCCGTATTCTGTGTGGTAGCCGGCCACCAATTCCGCTTCCGCTTCCGGCAGATCAAAAGGCAGGCGGTTGGCTTCGGCAAACAAAGCCACAAAAAGCAGAAGTGCCCCCAAGGGCTGATAGAAAATCCCCCAGTTGGGCAAAAACGGGACCGTGATCTCCCGACCAAAAAAGACAAAGCTCAAAGGGCCATTTTGTGCACTTATCATTTCCGCAAAGCTGAAAGTCCCAAAGAGCAGGATAACACCCACCACGGAAAGGCTTAAGGCCAGCTCATAGCTTATGGCCTGTGCACTGGCCCTCAGAGCACCATAAAGAGAGAACTTACTGCCGGAAGACCAGCCAGCCAGTAACAGGGCATACACGGCCAAAGAGCTGACACCCAACACAAACACAATGCCTATGTTCATGACAAAAGACTGAAAATAAAAAGTGTAAGGCCCAAAGGTCCGGCCCATCCATTCAAAAGCCTCCACCTGAACAGGGGCGGAAAGAGGGATGGCACCAAAAGCCAGGACAGCGGGAATAAGGGAGAGAACCGGTGCAGAATAAAAAAAAGCCTTTCGCCCTTTGTGGCCCAGGAAGTCCTCCTTGCACAAAAACTTGACAAAGTCGGCCAGGTTTTGCAGGAGGCCCAAAGGGCCAATGCGATTGGGGCCAAAGCGGTTTTGAATGAAAGCCGAACCACGTCTCTCCACCCACACCAGGAGAGGGACCATTTGCACCATCAGCAAAAAAATAACAGCCATTTTTATAAAATTGATGGCTATTTCCAAAAAATCACTGCCCATTTTTTCCTGCTTTCAATACCCTCATTCCTCCTTCAGACCTCACGGGACCACTTGAGGGCCTTGGAGCCTATCTCCCAGCAAAGCCCGTATACAAAAACAAGCAAAAACACCGTCATGGCCAGAAGGACTTCCACCCCCTGCCCTTCCTGCAGGAAATCCCTGAAAGCCACAGCCCAAGGATAAAGAAAAATAATTTCAATATCAAAGAGAATGAACAAAATGGCCGTCAGGTAAAACTGCACGGGGACCCGTGAGCTTTTCTTTTCCTGTTCCTTTAGGCCACATTCATAAGGGAGGCTTTTAGCGGTGGTGAGAGGGGCCTTGGCCTTGGAGGACAAAAGCCAGGCCAAGGAAAGCAAAAAAGCCCCAAAAGTGGCCACAATAAGGATACAAATCAAGACAGGTGTGAGTGAGTCCATAATGGGGATTTTACCTGCTTCTTGTCTGTCGTGTCAATAGCCCCCGGCCGGGCCTGCAAAGCCACCAAAACGAGCTGGCTCTTCAGGCCACTTTCAGTTCGTGCTCCTGGAACTGTTGCTCCAGCTTGACTTTCAGCCGTTGAATGGCCTGAGCATGCAGTTGGGACACACGGCTTTCTGTCACACCCAGTATAGCACCAATTTTTCTCAAGTTAAAACCTTCATAATAATAAAGGGACAGCACAATCCTCTGTCTTTCCGGTAGCTCGGCTATCGTTTTTTTTATCTCTGTCCTGACCGACTTCACATTCAGGTGAAAGAAAGGATCACTTTCCCCATGTAACAGATTCAAAAAGGATTTTCGATCCACACTGTTAAAAGCGTCGGCTTCATCTATGGACAGCACATTCACAGGCTGAACCTGATTTAAAAGGTTATAAAATTCCTTAATGGTCAGGCCCATGTGGTTGGCTGTCTCTCTGTCTGTGGGGGTTCTGTTCAGCCTGGATTCCAGTTGAGCATGGGCACGTTCCAGCATTTTGGCTTTATCCCGGACAGATCGTGGCACCCAGTCCTGTGCCCGAAGGCCATCCAGTATGGCCCCTCTAATTCGAAACTCAGCATAAGTTTTGAACTTGTTGTCTCTTGTGGGATCGTATTTGTCTATGGCGTCCATCAGGCCAATGACACCGTTGGAGATGAGATCATCCACATCAATATTGGCTGGCAGGCGATTGGAAATTTTTTTGGCAATAAAACGGATGAGAGGGGCGTATTCCCTGATCAGTTTTTGCCGGGTACCGGACCATTTGTTGGAATCAGACCTCTCAGAATAAACAAGCCATGTTGCCTCAATTTCCGGCTTTATTTCGACCTTTGGCTTTAAGTGGACCTTTTGGCTTATCCTCTTTTTTTGCCGTATGGCTGTGTTTTGTTGTTTCTGATTCCGCGGGTGTGCGAGCTTGTTTTCTGTTATGGATTTTTGTTGTGACATGGCAACTCCTTTTGACATGGGTGATTTTATACTGGTCTGATTTGGGTTTTTTTCTTTTTTGGTTTTTTTGTTCATTGTGTCCTCTACTGTAAAAAGGTTTTTTTTAATTCAACGGTTTCAATTTTTCCGGCCACCAAAAACAAATTAAGATGAGAGATGATCTCTTTTTTTAACAGTTCCAACTGCTCTGGATTTTGGAAAACCACACTTTGTTTGTCAGACAGAATAAACAGCAAGTGGTCCTGTATTTCATTTAAAGAGCCATCAATCTCCTCTCTCAGAGCTTCAGAAGCTTTGACACCAAGGGTGACCTGAACTCGGCTCAGGCGAAACCCCTTTTCTGTTTTCAGACGAACCACAAAAGATCTAAGGTCAATCTGCTTTGACAGAGCGGAATCAGTGGGAGTGAGGCTTTGTATGTTTCGCTTGTGTGTTTCAGGATAAGATGTGGAAAACAGCCCAAAAACAGATCCTGCAGACAACACTGATATACAAATCAGGTTAACAAAGAAAACACGATTTTCCTGGCGTTCTGTGTTCTCTGCCAGGGGGGGCTTTTCTTCCGGAACAAAATGAAACAACGGGGCCTGCTCAGACACTTTTCCTCCTCTCATTGAATTAAGTATGCAAAATAGGGGCCACTGGGCTTTAGGGCAGGTGAAAGGGTCAAAACCCTCTGAAAACGGCCCGAATCCTGCTTCAGCAGGTGGCAGGAGCCAAAAAACCGAACACCCATGAGACAGTTTTTTGACATCCCCCGTCATTCCTCAACCCCACCTTTTTCAAGAGGCAGAACCCGTGCCAGTTTGGTTTAAAAATGAGAGAAGGTGACTGATTTTATGAGAGAGAATTTTTTTAGTGCATAATGCACTGTGGCATTTAAATGGAATGATCCTTTTATCTTTTGTATTTTTCTGAAAACTCCGGAAGAGGAAAAAATGGTGTTTAAAATCCTAATGGAAGAAAGCTGGAAAAAAGACCTCCAAACCACCATCGATGGAAAATGATGTCAATAAGAACCCTCCTCGCCGGCTTTAAAAAAAGCCGGTCCAAAGGCCTGTTTGTTGAGTATTTTTTATGCAAAGAGTCAAAAAAATAATACAATGATTCCATATATTTATAAATATATCCTCTGCCCTGCCCACGAAGATGGGGAGAGATGAAATAGAGCTTGATTGGCTTTGGGGAAACAGGATATACTTTACCCAAAAGGGGGTTGGCAGTGCAGTTCGGGGGACACCAGAGCTTTCATTTGAGGGATCAATGGTTAAGCAAGGGGCTGAATTATGTGGCGTCCTCGCCGGATCATTTTACAAATACCGGAAAAGCCATGGAAGAGCTGGGGGTCGGTAAAAATATGGTGGAGTCCATAAAATATTGGCTCAAGGCGACAAAACTGGCAAAAAGCGAGGGAACAGCTCTTTCTCTTTCAGATTTAGCTCAAAAAATCAAAACCAAAGATCCTTACTTTGAACTGGACGGCACTCTTTTCCTCATTCATTACCTGCTGGGAACAAACAAGAAGGAGGGAATGGCCTGGCATTGGTTTTTCAATCATTTCTCTGCCAGGGAATTTGACATGGAATCGCTTAAAAATCAATTTTCTGCCTATATTCAGACACAAACAAATAAAACAATAACAGACAAAACTCTGGAAAAAGATTTAAACTGCCTGCTCAGAATGTATCAGACAATGGACTGGACAGGGCGAAACAACCCGGAAACCGATATCCCCTCTCCCTGGACACAATACAGCTGGGTGGAAAAAAGAGGGACAAACTTTGTCAGAAACACCTTAAATGTGGCTGATATGAACAAACATATTTTTGCCTTTATCCTTTATATATTCTGGAAAGAAAACCTTGGCCGACCGGAATCCGTCCAGCTGGAGGACCTGACTCTGAAAGAGCTTTCTCCGGGACGTGTGTTTTGTTTTTCTATGGAGGAAATGAGCGATTTGATGGATACAGGCTCAAAGGCAGATTATCTTGATTATTCCAGAACAGGAGGATATTTTATTATCCATCCCAACGAATCCAATTTAAAGAAAGCCTTAAATAATTATTACAGGGAAACCAAACTGGTTCAGGGCATCTCGAACCTGCCACGACAGTCCCACTGAAAGAGGTGGCACAAATCATCGGCTGATTGTTGAATATGTTTTTTGCCAATGGAGCTGGAAAAATTTAAAGATGGCATATTATAAAAGTAAAAGGATAAACACCTGATGAAAAAACATGATCATAAACTTATTCAGCTTTTTGAAAGCTATAACAGATCCACAAATCTCCAGATGGATTTTAAGGATTCCAGCCGGTTAAAAAATATTTATCTGTCTGCAAAATTTCAGGCAGGATTGAGAGAAGTGTTAAGCTCTATTTTGGAAACCAACTCAAACCACAGGGTTCGTGTTTTAAGTGGCTCTCCCGGACTCGGCAAATCCACCTTTGCTCTATTTGCCACTCAAACTGTATCCAAAAAACATCCAAAAATTATCAGGGAGTTGTTAAAAAATACAGACAGACCATTAAAAGAGTTGTTTGACAACTTTCAAAAATCAGGCACCACAAAACTTCTACCTGTCCTCATTAACGGTTATGAAGGGGAGATAGAGGAGGTGTTTATTCAAAAGCTTTGTCAGTCTCTTGAACAGTGGGGCTTTCATAAACATCCAGGCACTAAAAACCAAAAGACCATGAACGCTATGAAATTTTATCAGGAATCCATTGATTTTTTGAAAAAAAGGGGCTACGGGGGGATTTTTGTGGTTTATGACGAATTTGGAAAATATCTGGAAAGGGCTGTCCACAATCCTGACAGCCTGAACATTCAGTTTTTACAGAACTTTGCTGAGTTTTGTGATCGCTCTGGTGCTCATCAATGCCATTTGACACTTGTCACCCATTTATCCATCTCTCAATATGCTTGTCAACTGCCTTTCCATGTTCAAAGGGAGTGGGCTAAAATTGAGGGCCGTTTTCCAGAATCTGCTTTTTATGACAAAAATTTTGATTATTATAAAATGATATCCAGTGTTTTTAAAAAAAACATAGAGAGAACAGCACCGGCCATGGCCCGCAAATACAGAGCTTATATTAAAAAATACAGATTGGGATTTAAGACAGAGGCTTTTTTTGGATTTATGGATTCAAAAGAGGCGGAACAGGCACTGATGGATTGTTTTCCCCTTCATCCTTCTGTTTTGTCCCTTTTGCCTCATTTGTCCATGAAGGTGGCTCAAAATGAAAGAACCCTTTACACCTTTTTAACACGGGATGAAAATTGTTCCTTCAAAAGTTTTTTGGATGAGAAATTTAAAAATGAAACCACTCTGTTGATGCCCTATGATCTTTATCAGTATTTTCAGCCTCTTATTGGAAAAGATGTTGGCATTGGAGGTTCTTACAAGATTCAACTTATGGCAGAGGACGCATGGACAAAAATAGACAGAAAAGATGAAGTTTCAAAACAAATTATCAGTCTGATGGCTCTTTGCTCTGTTATTAAAAATGCTCACTTTGCCCCTTTGACAGAGGAATTTATCACTGCATGCTTTAATCAAATTTTTTCTGAAAAGCAAATTAAAAAATCTCTCAAAATGTTGCGGCACAAAAAAGTAATCTTTTACAACAGACGAGCAAGGCAATACCTTTTACAGGAAGGCTCTCCTGTTGATATTGATGAAGAAATAGCCAAACTTAAAAAAACAAAATTAACCGGAAAAAGTCTTGTGCAGGTGTTAAAGAGATACTTTAAGCCTGATTTTATTGTTCCCAAGAAATATAACTTTGATCAGGCTATAACCCGTTTTTACAGAACGGAGGTCATTTCCGTTGAAGAATTAAAAAGCCTTGGGAAAAAACGCCAGGTGGATTTTTACAAAGAGGATGGCCGGGTTTTTTATGTTATCCCATTCAGTTATGATGAGTGGGTTTATGCAAAATCAGAAATTCAAAACCAACTTTCTCCCCTTGTTGTATTTGTTTTGCCAAAAAAATTCATGGAATGTAAAAAAGATATTGAGGAACTGAATGCGGTGGATTGCCTGTCAAATAATAAAGAGATTTTGTCAGCCAGCCATTTGGTGAAAAAAGAGCTGGATCGGCATAAAGATATTTTATTGTCTTCTTTACGCTCTTTACTGAGACCTCTTATTGGTTACATGGCCTTGTCGGTGACCATTGGTTATTCCAGGTCTTTGTCCAATGAAAAAAAGATATTGTGGAGGGATATTACTCATTTTAAGGAACTGCAAAGGTTTCTTGGTGATTTGTTTGAGAAGGAATACAGCAAATACATTCGCTTTAACTTGGAGTATGTCAATCGCCACCGTGTTTCCGGAGCTGTCACTTTGGGCTACAAAAGATTTATTGATTTGCTGATAGATTATAAGAAAGACCCTTCAAGACCTATTCAGAGTTCAATTAAAGGTCACGGGCCGGATTACGCTATTTTTAATGTAATCAACAAACTTTCCTGCTTTAAATTCAACAGGAAAGAAAACATTTACGAAGTTTCTGCAAAATCAGATTATAAGCTCTTTTTCAAGGAATATACAAAAATGCTTGCTGAACATTCACAGGGCCTGACAGGAAAAGAGTTGATGGATATATTGGTGGCCCCTCCTTACGGGCTGAGGCTGGGGGTTATTCCTGTGTTTATGGCTTTGGCGGACCTGTGCTTTAAACAGCCGGTCAGTCATTATTTTGATTCCATGTATGTAAAAGATCCAAGAGGGGATCACTATGATCTTATGATGAAATACCCCGGAAAAACAACTGTTCATTGGACACCCATAAGTCACAGGCAACAAAAATTCCTAAATGGCTTGAGGAAAATATTCAAGTCCAAAGAGCAATCCATTCACTCTGTTATTTCAGCTTTGCTCAAATGGAGAAAAACTGTGCCAGAATCCACAAAACTGTCTTCTGATTTGTCTCAAGAGGGACGGAAAATACTTATCCAGATTGATTCTTCCAAAGAACCAGATCAGCTGATTTTTAAGAAGATACCGGAATGTTTTGCCACCTCAACTGTTACCGGTTATGCTATTGACAGCCAGGTTTCCATTGAGCATGTCCATAAAATGTTGTATTGGACAAAAAAAGTAAAGGAAGAAATTGATCAGGTATATAAAAATCTTCTTTTAAAAATAAAACAGGATCTGGAGCTTTTTATGGTTTGGACTGACAAACTTTTTATGGAACAAGAACCTCCTGCAAAACCATTAAAAGTTGATTTTCAGGCAAGCAATCAATTTATCAGGGATTTTCAAAATGTATTGACAAGGCTCAAACATTATCCTTTGAGCATGGGGGCCGGGCACTTTGTGGGGCGAGCTTTGGGTTTTGATTCCAGCAGTCTTCTTCAATATTTTTTGGAAACAATGGCTGATGTCCTGACAGGGGCCTCTCCAAGGCATTGGGACAGCAAAGGTTATTATAAATTTAATTTTGCCTTAAAAAAAATCAAAACAGAGCTGGAATTGGCTTGTGAAGTGGCTCATCCTTCTTTTAAGGGCCAGTCTGTTTTGGCTTTTATAGACAAGGGGGCAGATAAAAAAACTTTTGTCAAATTGGGTGTCTCTGGTATAAAAGAAGATTCAAAAAAACAAAAAGGCACTGAAGAACCATTAAATCTTTCTGTTCAAAAAATTCAACTTGTTTTATCTTCTCTTGATGAGATGGACAAAAGAAGAGTTATTATATCTGTTTTGGAATCTTTTGAGAAAAATATTTCTCATTCGTCAAGGGATGAAGGAAGTAACTTTGAGAACCAGTTGAACAAAAAAAATTCAGAACTTTATATTTGATTTTGTGGTGATCTATTTTAAGATGGCATGAAACATAACATAAAGAAAGGGGCAGGATCAAGTGTCTTATTTCCAGTATGATAAAAAGAGGAGGCAGGTTTGTCCTTTGTCCGGGGGCAAGGATTCCACGGCATTGGCTATCTTCCTTAAAGACAAAGTGCCAAATTTGGAGTATGTGTTTTGTGACACAGGGAGTGAATTGCCGGAAACATATCAATATTTGGACAAATTGGAGGCTTTTTTGGGAAGACCTGTTGTTCGTTTGAACAGTGAAAAGAATTTTGATTATTTATTGAAACAGCATTCAGATTATTTGCCTTCCCCTCGTGCCCGTTGGTGCACAATAGAGATGAAAATCAAGTCTTTTGAGAGGTATATTGGGGAAGATTTAATAGAAAGCTATATTGGGATCCGGGCGGATGAACAAAGAGGAGGTTATATTTCCACAAAAAAGACCATTTTGCCCCGTTATCCTTTTAAAGAGGAGGGAATAGATCTTGACTGCGTGAACCGGATTTTGGCAGAATCGGGCATTGGGCTTCCAAAATATTACGAATGGCGGGCCAGATCAGGGTGTTATTTTTGCTTTTTTCAGAGGAAAATTGAATGGGTGGGTTTATTGGAAAAACACCCCAATTTGTTTGAAAAGGCCAAACAGTATGAAAAACAAAATTACAGGGGTGATCAGGTGAGTTTTACCTGGGTCGATGGAATGCCTTTGGAGGCAGTGGAAAAAAACAAAGAAAAAATCAAACAGGATTACGAAAGCCGTATGAAAAAAGCGAAATCAAGACAAAAAGGCAAAAACATTGAAGATGCTTTCCGGGATGTAGTGAATGAGGATGGGCAGGAATCCGCCTGCCTCATCTGCGATTTATAACTTGACCTGTTATTATGTTTTTGGATATAACGGTTTATTGAAGGGAGGAAAGGCAAATGGAAAATGATAAAAAGCCAATATGGTGGGATATAGAATATACGGAAGAAGAGCGGAAAAGACTGGAAGAAAAGTGGAGTTTTGAAACACCTGAAACACGGTTGCGTGATTACTTGAGGCATAAACATATACGGACCTTATTTAAGGACTATAATATCCATTTTACCAGTGTAAATAATGGTATTATAGAGGATAATAGACAGATTTTTGATATGATGGCCAGAAATATATCTGAAGTGATGTTTCTTGATGTACTGGAGAATTTTGATATGAAGAATGTGGATAACTTGATAAACAGGATTCAGACATTTAAAGCAAAGTGGTTGGAAGGAACAAAGATGTATGGAGCTATAGCCTTTATGAAGGCAGATTCACCAGCTATCTCTTATGCAGAGAAAAAAGGGCTGTTTTTGGTTCATGCAGAACAGGATAAAATTAGTGTTATTAACAAAAAAGATTTTGTCCCAAAAGTTTTAAACCTAAATGTAAAACCAAAATCCAAATAAAAGGAGTATAGAAATGGAATCCGACAACATAATAGTCAGAACAATACTGGAAGATATAGACAAAGAAAAATTGTTATTACCTCATTTCCAAAGGGATTATGACTGGGATACAGATAAACAAAAAGATTTAATTGCTTCTTTTTTATATGATGTTCCTATTGGTAGCATACTTCTTCTAAAATCCGAAACGGATATGATTACAAAAACGATTGGACATAACAAACCAAATTCTCAAAAACAACTAACAAAATCTCAAGATTTTTACTTAATGGATGGGCAACAAAGATTAACCACTCTTAAAGGGGTTTTTGATGATTTCTTTAAAAAAGATGATGATGCAGATTTATTTGATAAATTGTATTCTCGTTTAAGAAACAGATGGTTTTTAGATTTAAAAATCCTTGATGAAAATCAAGATATTGAAGAATCCAAATTAAAAGTAATTTTAGATCTTATATATAGAGGAGAAATAACTGATGATAAAAGTTTATCTGATGTGAAAGAGTTGATTAAAAAACAAAAGATTGTAACAACTAAAAAACAAAAAGATCCTTTTCATCCTTATAGTATAAAAAATAATCCAGAAGATTTTAGGAGTTACTTGGAAAAAAACCAATACTTGGCTTTATTTTTAATTTTTTCCACTACAGAAAAAGGCTCCCTATTAGCTCGTAAATATAAAGATCTATTAGTGGAACCAACTCAAAAAATATTTCAAGAAAAATGGTTTGAAAAAATTAAAGAAACAAGTGCTTTAAAAACCAAATTTAATAAAATTTTAAAAGATAATTATCAAGTGACTGTTAATTGGGATAGCACAGCAGAAATAAAACAGCAATCCAGACAATGGGCAACGGAGCTTTATGAGGCTTTGAGATATTTTTTAACAGAAAAAAGAAGGCTTTTTACTATAATATACAAAGACAGCTTCTCAAAATCTGTTGAAGCTTTTACCGCTATGAATAAAGGTGGACTGCCTTTGAGCACATTTGACATTATTGTGGCCAAGTACGCGGCTTTACAAAAAAATAAGCTGTTAAAACAGCGCATAGAGGAAAAATTTAAAGAAATTTGTCAAAAAGATATTAAAGGCTTACCACAAATTAATACTGACAGAATATTCGATCACTTTTCACCAGATAAAAGTCAAGATAATCAAAAGTTTTATAACTTGTATTTAAATATGCTGAGCATCTTTTCCAAAGATTCAGAAAATGCAGATTGTATTAAAGAAAAACAGAAATTAGACCTAACCAAAGAGGATATTGACAAGCACACAGATAAGGCAGTAACATCTATCTCTTTGGCTTTTAGATTTTTATCCGGTTATTGTGGTGTGTCAAAAATGTCTGATGTTTCCTATCAGCTAATGATTCTTCCAATTGCAAAAAATTTATACAACATATATAAAAAGAATAAAAATGTTAACCCAATGCAGATTCGCAAAATTTTCTATTGGTATTGGATTTCTATTTTTGGAGGCCGGTATAGAGAAAAACAAAGCCCTCGATCAATAGAAGATATAAATAATCTATACAATTTTTTAAAAAATAAAAATAGTGATAAAATAAATGGACTAAAAGATAAAATATTTGAAGATAAAGATTACAGTGATTTTGAATCATTAAAAAATAGAGAAACAAAATCATTGGAATATCCTGTTTTACAATTCGTTTTTATCAATAGTATTTTGAAAGATGATTTAAGTAATTATGATGAAGTGACAGCTAAATTACAAAGTAAGGATTTTGAGGAATCTCATTTAATTTCTTTGGATGATTATAACAAAAAGAAAAAATTAAAAGAAAATGATAAAATAAAACGTGGCAAAAAACACTATATAAACTCTGTTTTTAACTTGGCTTTTTTATCAAAAGCACAAAATCAATTTGATCGCAGTAAAAGCTGGCATGAATGGAATCAGAAAGACTTGAAAAAAGAAAATATTTTAATGCCTGAAAAAATTGATGAATCCACCTGGGATCAGTTTAACAAAGAAATCAAAAACGCCAATGCTGATGAAATGGAACAGTTATGTGAGAATTTTGTAGAAAGCCGATTTGATGCAATTAAAAAAGCTGTTTTAAACAGATTACAAAAAATTGAAAAACAATGGAAAAACTGATATACTTTGATCATAATGCCACTACTCCTTATTCGCCCTCTGTGAAGGAGTACTTGCAAACAGATTTCCTGAAAGACTGGCAAAATCCCTCTGCCATGTATCCCACAGCACAAGCTCTAAAACAAAAAATAGAGGAGTGCCGGAAAGAGATGGCAGAGCAACTCCACTGTGCTCCAAAAAATTTATTTTTCACCAGTGGTGCCACAGAATCCATTAACACTGTGCTGTCACCGGAAACTCTAAAGCTCAACCACATAATTAGTATTATCACCTCCCCAATGGAACACCAGGCCACCTTGAAAAAAGTAGAATATTTAAATTGCCTTAAAACCAACAACAATAAAAAAATTAAAGTGCACTATGTTCTGCATAATGAGGAAGGGGAAATAAACCTGAAGGATCTGGAAGAGCTGTGTTCCAAAAATCCCCGGTCTTTGGTCTCTTTGATGAGTGCCAATAATGAAACAGGGGTGATGACAAACATAAGCGAAATAAGTGCAATAGCACACTGTAATAACTGCCTTGTTCATGTGGACGGCGTTCAGTCTTTGGGAAAAAAGCCAGTGAAATTAAGCCACTGGGGAGTGGATTTTGCCTCTTTCTCCGGCCATAAAATTGGTGCCATGAAAGGGGTGGGCCTGCTGTTCACCAACAAACCTTTCTTCCCTCTTCTCCACGGTGGCGGGCAGGAAAAAGAAATGAGATCCGGGACCTATAACTTTCCCGCCATTTACTCCTTAAAACTGGCCATGCAGGATATGGACCTGAGCAAACAAAGACATGTCTGGAAATTAAGAGAATATTTTGAACATTATTTAATATTTAAATGGCGTAAACAACATGAAGATATATCACCCTTCAAAATAAACTGCCAACAGGCAAAACGTCTGTCCAATATTTCCAATATTTACTGTGAAGGTAAAAGCAGTGAGGAGGTTTTACTGTATCTGGCCCGAAAAGGAATCTGTGTGTCCACTGGTTCAGCCTGCCATGCCAACTCCCCTGAACCCTCCCATGTTATTGTTGCCCTCAATGACCCTGCATACACTAAAAAGAACCGATCCACAAAACCTGAGCCTCCTTATTTTTTGACGGCGGAGGGCTTAAAAATTCCAACAATATCCCCCTTGGACTACGCCCGCTCCTGTGTGCGGATTTCCTTAGCCCCCTCCAACACCAAAGAGGAAATAAAACTTTTAATACAGTCTTTGGAAGAACTTTATTTCTCAAGCCCCTGATAAAAGGTGATGTTATGAGTTTTTCTGTTGTGTTTTTGGGAACAGATGATTTTTCTCTCAAGTGCCTGAACTGTTTAATGGCACATAAAGACTTTGAGGTAAAAGGGGTTATCACCCAACCCGCCCGGCAAAAAAAAAGAGGCATGCACCTCCTCCCCTCCCCTGTCCAGGAAAAAGCAAAGGCCCTCTCCCTTCCAGTCCTCACACCAAGCGATTTAAAAGACCCGGACTTTTTGTCTCAAGTCCAGGCCCTGAAGGCCCAGTGGGCCGTGCTACTCTCTTATGGCAAAATATTGCCTCCTGCTTTTTTGAATTTGTTCCCAAATAAAGCTTTGAACTTTCACACCAGCCTTTTGCCCCGGTGGAGAGGGGCGGCCCCTGTGCAAAGGGCCATCATGGCCGGAGACAAAACACTGGGCTTAAGCCTTCAGGTGATGACCCAGGGGCTGGACAAAGGCCCCGTGACAGGAGCAAGGTCCTTTGAACTGACACAGGATATGTCTGCCCACATGGTCTTTGACAAAATGGCTGTTTTGATGGAAGACCTTTTAACAGATATGCTGGCCTATATGCGAGGCCAAAAAAACCCTTTGCCACAGGAAGAGGGCCTGGCCACTTACGCACCGAGGATCGACAAAAAAGAAACACGGATAATATGGGAAAAACCCGCCATGACCTTATTTAACCAAATAAGAGCTTTGGACAAAGGACCTCAGGCCTGGACCATGCTGAAAGGCAAAAGAATAAAAATTTATAAGGCCCAGGGACCTTTGCCACAAACAGAGTTGGATTCAGGCCGGGCCTGTGATAAAGCTGTCATGATATCCTCGAATGGCAAAACACAAAAACCGGCACAAAAAAACACAATCCCAGAGGGGCAAGTGGTGGATATTCAAAAAAATCAGTTTAAAGTGGCCTGTGGAAACCAATCTGTTCTATCCATTTTAACACTGCAACCTGAATCCAAAAATATTATGAGTGCCGGGGAATACACAAGAGGCTATGGCCTGAAAGTGGGGGATAAGTTTGAATGAAACAACAGATTTCAGCCAGCATTTTATCCGCTGATTTTTTGCACTTGGGGGAGGAGGCGCTGAATATGGAAAGGGCGGGTGCTGATCGCCTGCATGTTGATGTCATGGACGGGCATTTTGTGCCCAATTTAAGCATGGGTGTGCCCGTGGTGCAGGCCCTGAGGGCTGTAACCCGACTCCCTTTGGATGTGCACCTTATGGTGCAGGGACCGGAAAAAATGATCCCCTCTTTTGCCAAAGCTGGAGCGGATTCCATTACCTTTCATATAGAGGCCACCTCAGACCCAAAAGCCGTGCTGGCACAAATCAGGCAGGAAAAAAAGCAGGCCGGGCTTACTTTAAAACCTGCCACACCTGTCGAAAAACTTTTTCCTTTCCTGCCCTGCCTGGATCTGGTTTTGATTATGACTGTGGAGCCGGGCTTTGGCGGGCAAACCTTATTGCCGGATCAGGTGAGTAAAATGGCCACTATCCGGAAGGAAATAAGCCGGCAGGGCTTAAATAACATAAAAATACATGTGGATGGAGGCGTAAACGACAAAACACAAGCTCTCCTTTCTTCTGCCAATGTGCTTGTTTCCGGAAACTTTTTGTTTGGCCACAAAGATTACAAAACCGCCATCTCCTGCCTGAAACATCCCTCACCCGCCCACAGCTGACGGGCTTGACACCTTCTTCCCACTTTGTTTATACTACAGCTCAGTAAAATACACGAAAGGAGAAAGTTATGGGTGAGCCAAAAATAATAAGCAAGGTCAGGGACTATCAGGTGTGTGCAGAGGCTATGGAAAGCTCCCGTCGCCGGGAGGAGCTAAACCAGTGGGGCCGGGAGGAGATTCGCCTGGCGGAGCGGGAGATGCCGGGCCTTATGGCTTTAAGGAAAGAATACGCCCACGCAAAGCCTCTTAAGGGGGCACGGATCACGGGTTGCCTCCACATGACCATTCAGACAGCGGTCCTGATAGAAACCCTTGTGGAGCTGGGGGCTCGTGTCCGGTGGAGCTCCTGCAATATTTACTCCACCCAGGACCATGCGGCGGTGGCCATGGCCATGGCTGGGGTGCCAGTTTTTGCATGGAAGGGGGAGACAGAAAAGGAGTATTGGCAATGTATTGAAAACACAATAAAAGGCTGGGGTGAGGCCGGCTTTGACCTGATTTTGGACGATGGGGGGGACCTGACCAATATTATGCACAGCCCCCGGTATACTGGCCTTATGAAAAACATTGTGGGTATTTCTGAAGAAACCACCACAGGGGTCCGGAATTTGGAAAAACTTCACAAGGCCGGAAAGCTTAAAGCACCGGCCATCAATGTGAACGATTCGGTGACCAAGTCCAAGTTTGACAACCTTTATGGGTGCCGGGAATCTTTGGTGGATGGCATAAAAAGGGCCACCGACATTATGCTGGCAGGAAAAACCGCCTTGGTGGCCGGCTATGGCGATGTGGGAAAAGGCTCGGCACAAAGCCTTCGCTCTTATGGGGCACGGGTGCTGATCTCGGAAATTGATCCAATATGTGCTCTTCAGGCCAGCATGGAGGGCTACGATGTGGTGCGTTTGGAGGAAGTGGCTCATCGGGCGGATATTTTTGTAACAGCCACCGGGTGTCGGGATATTATTACAAAAGAGGCTTTTTCAAAAATGAAAGCAGGGGCCATTGTCTGCAATATTGGGCACTTTGATCTGGAGGTGGATATGGCTTGGCTTAACCAAAACAGTCAAAAAAAGGTGGTCAAGCCACAGGTGGATTTGCATTGTTTTCCGGATGGAAGAGAAATTATTGTCCTGGCGGAGGGACGGCTGGTCAATTTGGGATGTGCCACAGGCCACCCCTCTTTTGTGATGAGCCATTCTTTCTCCAATCAGGTATTGGCACAAATGGATCTGTGGCAAAAAAAAGGCTCTTACTCGCCGGGGGTGTATCGCCTGTCCAAGAGGCTGGACGAAAAGGTGGCTCGTCTGCATTTGGGCCATACAGGGGCCCGGCTCACCAGGCTTTCCCCCACACAAGCAGAGTATTTGGGAGTGGATAGAGATGGCCCTTACAAACCAGAGGACTACAAATATTAACAGAAGGGGCCCTTTGGTAGGGGGTTAGCTCTTTTGGTGGAGTGTCAGGCTTTCCGATGGCTAAAAACAAAGTCCCCTGCGGTGACTGCGACCAAAGGGAGCAGTTAGTGCAGGGCGGACAATCCGCAAAGGATTGGACGATTGTCTGGCAAAACAATTGGTAGGGGGTTAGCTCAGCTGGTAGAGCGCCACCCTTACAAGGTGGATGTCGTCGGTTCAAGTCCGGCACCCCCTACCAAATCCTATGAGGTTAGCTTAACATCTTTTTGGGATAAGGGTGGCTGGGACTGAAAATAAGAATAATTTTTATTCACCATTTCTGTCATTGTATCCTCAACATTAATGGATTGCAAGCCAAAAATCCCTCAAAAACCCTTAAAAAATCCAAACCTTAGTGGTGGTCGTGGGCGACGGTCTTGACCTCCGACAAAGAGATGGCCGGCAAGGTCCTGATATAAAGCAAAAACAAAGTGAAAAACATGCCAAAACTCCCTATAAGTGCACCAAAATCAAAAAAACTCAAATCAAACATGCCCCAGTTGGCCGGCAAAAAATCACGGTGAAGAGAAGTGACCACTATCACATACCTCTCAAACCACATGCCAATATTCACAAAAATGGAAATAATAAACATGACAATAATGCTCCGACGTGCCTTTTTAAACCAAAAGATCTGAGGGATAAACACATTACAGCTCACCATAATCCAATAAGACCACCAGTAAGGCCCCATGGCCCTGTTCAAAAAAACATACTCTTCAAAGTGAGAACCGGAATACCAGGCAATAAAAAACTCAGAGGCATAAGCATAGCCCACCATCATACCCGTCAACATAATGATTTTGTTCATAAGCTCCATGTGGTTGATGGTCACATAATCCTTGAAACGCGGAACAAAAAGCCGAATAAGACACATAAGTGTCACCACCATGCCAAAGCCGGAAAAAATAGCCCCCGCCACAAAATAAGGTGGGAAAATGGTGGTGTGCCAGCCCGGCAAAGCCGCGGTGGCAAAATCAAAAGCCACAATGCTGTGGACAGATAAAACCAAAGGGGTGGACAGGCCCGCAAGCAACATGTAAGTCATTTCATAATGACTCCAGTTTCGGGCTGTGCCCCGCCAACCCATGGACAATATGCCGTAAATTTGCCGTCGCCAGCCCTTGGCCCTGTCCCTCAAAGTGGCCATATCCGGCACCATCCCAATATACCAAAAAACAAGGGAGACGGTGGCATAAGTGGAAACGGCAAACACATCCCACACCAAAGGAGAACGAAAGTTCACCCACAAAGGGCCCCTCTGGTTGGGGTAAGGGAGCAACCAATAAGCCAGCCAGGGCCGGCCCGTGTGAAGAAGAGGGAAGATACCCGCCGTCATCACAGCAAAAACCGTCATGGCCTCAGCTGTTCGGGCAATGGAGGTGCGCCACTTTTGACGAAACAAAAACAAAATGGCGGATATAAGAGTGCCCGCATGGCCTATGCCAATCCAGAAAACAAAAGTGATAATGTCTGTTCCCCAACCCACCGGGTGGTTGACCCCCATAAGACCCATACCAATAGCTGTAATAGCCCCCATAATAATTATATAGAACAAAAAGAGGGCTTTCGCACTGAACAGGGCCGCAAAATAAGCCTTGCCCGGCCATTTTTCCGTCAAAGAGCAAATATCGTCTGTAATGGTTTTAAAAGACTTGTTCCCAAGGACAAGAGGCCCCTTTTTTAAACCTGTGATGGGCCTTTGCACCATTTTTTTGCCTGTATCTTTCATTCGACAAATCCCTTGAGCTTTAACTTTTATAAAAGAAAGCACACCTTATGTTCTTGAGTTTATCCGTGATGAGAAGGCTTTGAGTGGTCGTCCGTATCCTCATCCTCTTTGTTACGCACCTTTACCTGATAACGAACCGCCGGCTGAGCGTTTAGCTCCTCCAATAAAGCATAACTGTCCTCCCGATGAAACAGACGGGACACTTCAGAGCTTTTGTCCTTCAGGTCACCAAACACAATAGCCCCCGTGGGGCAGGACTGCTGACAGGCTGTCTTCACATCCCCGTCCTTTAAATCACGCCCCTCAAGCTTGGCTTTGGCCTGTGCCGAACGCACACGATGAATGCAAAAAGTGCATTTCTCCATCACCCCCCGCGACCGGACCGTCACTTCCGGGTTTAAAGCCATGTCCATAGGCTTTTTAATTTTTTTGGTGTAGTTAAACCAGTTAAATCGCCTCACCTTGTAAGGGCAGTTGTTGGCACAATAACGGGTACCCACACAACGATTGTAAATCATATCGTTTGTACCCTCGTCACTATGCACTGTGGCCAGCACAGGGCACACTGTTTCGCAAGGGGCATTGTCACAGTGCATGCACACCACCGGTTGGTGCACCGCCTCCGGCTTTTCCGGCTCCCCTTTGTAATAACGATCCACCCTGATCCAGTGCATCTCCCTCCCCTGCAAAACCTGGCCTTTCCCCACAGTGGGAATATTGTTTTCCGACTGACAGGCCACAATACAAGCCGAACAACCCGTGCAGGAGTTGAGATCAATCACCATGCCCCACTTGTGCTTGGGATACTTGTGATCAGACCAAAGACTGAACACCTTATGACGATGAATGGCCCCACCTGGATCTTTTAAATATTTTTTTAAAGTGGTCTCCACCACAATCTGCCGGCCCTCCATGGAATGATGCCCCTGTGTGTTGGCCAAAGGGATACTTTGGGAAGTGGGACTTATCTTTACTGGCAAAGAAGAAAATACAGGACTTTGATTCTTGCTGTTCCACCTGGCCAGTGAATAAGCATTCACACCCACATGGTTTGCCACTTTTCCCGCCCGCTCCCGGCCAAAGCCCAAGGCCAAAGCCAACACTCCATCCGCCTGCCCCGGCTGAATATGAACAGGCACTTTTACACCCACTTGATTTGACCCCTCCTCATCAGCAGAAACAGGATCCACTTGGTTTAACTGAACCACCTGCCCCTCTTTTAAAGAAAGCTTGAGGGCCGTGGCCGGCGATACACATACATAGTTGTCCCAACAGATTTTGGTCACCGGATCGGGAAACTCCATCAGCCAAGGCACATTGGCCAAAGTGCCATCCTTTAAGCCCGTGGTGGTGTAAAGCACCAGCTCAAACCCCTGTGTCAGAGGAAGGGACGGAGGCTGAGCCACTAACTTAACGGAGGAAAGGGCAGACACTTTAAAAGCCCTTGCAGGGAAACGACTTTCCCTTTGAGAAGGGCTTTTTATAAACACACCCCTTTCCAAAAACTTGTCCCAGGAAAAACCGGCCCTCAGGCGACCCATAACCTGCTGTTTCATGTATCCATACCAGGAGTCTGCCCCTTTTAACAAGGCCCCCTGCCCCCCTTCTTCAGCCCACTTCATCAGGCCATCCTCAAAAGCTCTTGTATTGTATAGAGGGCGAATGGTGGGTTGCCCGACACTCAAAACCCCTTTTTGAAACTCCCAGTCAGACCACTTTTCCAAATCATGGGGGTCGGGTAAAATATAATGTGCCAACTGGCCCGTTTCATCCTCCCTGTCCCCTGTGTAAACCACCAAAGAGGCTTTTTTAATGGCTGACTTGAGCCTTTGGCGATCAGGATAAGTATAGAGCGGGTTGGTCTTGTGAATGATCAGGGTGTCTATTTTTTTTTGCTCCAGTTTTTGAATCAGCTCTTCCATATCCCGGTTGGCCCAGGTCCATGTGTTGTAAGGGTTTTGGTAATCCACTGTCCAGCCATCATTTTTCAAAAGATGATTTAACCATGCCGTGGCAATATGCAGGCTTTTGGCCTGTCCGTTCTGTGTGGCAGGGCCTCCCGCCAACACAAGGCTTTGACCCCTGTTGTCCCAAAGGGCCTGAACTGTTTTGTTCCACTTTTCCTCCGTCATGGAAAAATTTTTCCAGGGTGCTTGAGGCACTTTTAAATGAGAGGGCCACCGGGCTTTCACCAAACCTTTTTGAATAAGAGAGTGAACAAGGGCCAAAATCAGGTCCAGCTGTTGAGAGGGTTTTATCCTGAACCGTTCATCTGCATTGGAACCGGTGAGAGACAGCAAAGACTCAAACACCACAAGGCGATTCATGTTCCGGTTGGCCTTTCGCCCTTCACTATAGAGGCGATTGAACTCTGTGGGGGAAAGCCAGGTGCCCAAAAAGTCACAGTCCACACTTAAGATAAGACGGGCACGATGGAGTGCGAAACGCGGGACAAGAGCCTGGCCATAACAAAGTTTTTGTGCCTCCGCCAAAGGGGCATGACTTAAAGGATTCCACACAAAGTGAGAACAGGAAAATTTTTGACAAAAGCCTTTGAGCAGTTTTTCTGAAGAGGGGGAAGGCCATTCCCCTGTCAAAAAAGCTGTTTTGCCTGTTTTCAGTTTCTCTGTTATTTGCTGGTCCGCTTTGGCATAAGAAAGGCTTATTTTTTCGCGATTGGTTTTATCCTTGTTAAACAGGTTCTCCTGCGGGGCCTTTAATCGCTCCGGGTCATAGAGGCTCATTATATGAGCATGGGCCCTGGCCGAGAGCCTGCCCCGGTTGACAGGATGGTCCGGGTTGCCCTCAATTTTAATGGGCCGGCCCTCACGGGTTTTGACCAGGAGGCCAAAGCCCTCCTCCCCGTCATGGTAAGAGGAGGAGTAAAAGTCCGGCTCACCCAAAATCATATCCTCCGGCCTTTGGACATAAGGGACAATTTTTTCTGCAGGACGACGCACACAGGCAAAACTCGCCAAGGCCATGCCGGCAGTCATTAACTGCAAAAACTCCCGCCTTTCCCAAAGCCCAGCCTGACCTGACCCGTCCCCACCAGCAAAAGCAGGAGAAGAGGCCCTTGGCTCCTGATGTGTAGCCGGAGGCAGGGGATTGAGAAATTCCCGGTCCCCGGCCAGCTTTTGAAAAGTCCGGTCATCGGCCCATTGTTCAAGGCTTAACCAATACTTTGGTCTTGGGTCTTTTGTCGTCATTGGGCATTCCTTTTGTCTTTAATATGTTTGGAATAACACAGGGCCCTTTGCCCTCCCCTTTGTTTATAAAAGAGAATTCCCTTGCTGGCAACTGGAAAAAAATTGAGGAGTGTTAAAATGATGAGCCTTATGCACTGCATAATACCAGAATCAGGGGACTTTGGGCCGGCCAAAAGGGAGCACAGGTCCGATCCTGAGACAGGAACAGGGTGGCTCAAAAATTCTTTCACCATAATGATAAGTGGACTTAACTAATTATCAGTATGCTGATAATTATGAAAGGGAGGAATTGAGCCAGAGGAACAAAACAGGCAGAAAAAACAGGCAAAAAAAACACCCTGTTTGTAATATCAGAGTTATGGGATATGAAAAATTTTTCTCCGGCTGGGTATAACTTGTGAAGAGCCAATCCTGATACAGAGGCCCATCATGTCCCTGACACCTCTGGCTCAGCCACCTGCCCTTTTATACTGATCTTGTTTGAGAATGCATGTTTCACATTTGCCTTATGGGAGGAAAACAGCCCAAAAACAGCACCTTTTTCAAAAGGCAGACCCCTCGGGGCAGGTTCTGCCTGCCCCGTGCCAGTTTGGTTTAAACCAAGATCAGTTTAACCTGATTGTTTTAAAATGTGAGACCGACTGTTGATAAAATACTGTAAATTGTATTCCATAAGGATTTTGCTTAATTCTTCAGCTCCCATATATTGTTCCAATTTCTTCAGCTGGCTTAATTTGATGACCACAAAACTATAGGGCTCTCTTTTAAGTTTTTCCCGAACTTTATCCTTGCCTGTAAAATTTTCCACATATTCCACAACCCCTTTCAATTCACTGAGCCTGGCTCTGGAAAAAGTAAGAAAATTGCTTTTCATCATCCCTCGAACAACAGGCTTGGCCCGCTCTCCTCCCAATGTGTCTTGCACATATTCCACAATCTTCTTCAATTCACTGAGCCTGGCCTTGGAAAAAGCCTCGAGATTACGGCTCATCACCTCCTGGACAACAGGCTTGGCCTGCTCTCCTCCCATATAATCTTCCACATATTCCACAACCCCTTTCAATTCACTGAGCCTGGCATCTGAAAAACCCCGAAAATTGCTTTTCATCATCCCTCGAACAACAGGCTTGGCCCGCTCTCCTCCCATATAATCTTTCACATATTCCACAACCCCTTTCAATTCACTGAGCCTGGCCTCTGAAAAACCCCGAAAATTGCTTTTCATCATCCCTCGAACAACAGGCTCAGCCTTCTCTCCTCCCATATAATCTTTCACATATTCCACAACCCCTTTCAATGCACTGAGCCTGGCTCTGGAAAAAGCCACGAGATTACGGCTCATCATCTCTTGAACAACAGGCTCAGCCTTCTTTCCTCCCAATTTGTCTTGCACATATTCCACAACCTCCTTCAATTCACTGAGCCTGGCCTTGGAAAAAGCCACGAGATTACGGCTCATCATCTCTTGAACAACAGGCTCAGCCTTCTCCCTTCCCAATTTGTCTTGCACATATTCCACAACCTCCTTCAATTTACTGAGCCTGGTCTCTGAAAAAGCCACGAGATTACGGCTCATCACCTCCTGGACAACAGGCTCAGCCTTCTCCCCTCCCAATTTGTCTTGCACATATTCCACAACCTCCTTCAATTCACTGAGCCTGGCCTTGGAAAAAGCCACGAGATTACGGCTCATCACCTCCTGGACAACAGGCTCAGCCTTCTCCCCTCCCAATTTGTCTTGCACATATTCCACAACCTCCTTCAATTCACTGAGCCTGGCCCTGGAAAAAGCCTCGAGATTACGACTCATCATCTCTTGAACAACAGGCTCAGCCTTCTCCCTTCCCAATTTGTCTTGCACATATTCCACAACCTCCTTCAATTTACTGAGCTTGGCTCTGGAAAAAGCAAGAAAATTGCTTTTTATCATCCCTCGAACAACAGGCTCAGCCTGCTTTCCTCCCAATTTGTCTTGCACATATTCCACAACCTCCTTCAATTCACTGAGCCTGGCTCTGGAAAAAGCCTCGAGATTACGGCTCATCATCTCTTGAACAACAGGTTTGGCCTTCTCTCCTCCCAATTTGTCTTGCACATATTCCACAACCTTCTTCAATTCACTGAGCCTGGCTCTGGAAAAAGCAAGAAAATTGCTTTCTATCATCCCTCGAACAACAGGCTCAGCCTTCTCTCCTCCCAAGTAATCCTGAACATATTTAATAACAAGCCTTATTTTATGAACATCACCACTATGAAACCCGCCCAAACTGCTCCGAAGTCTCTCAGTCACACCCTCCTTCCCTATATAACTCTCATATAAAGCCAACCTTTCTTTAAATCCCTTGTAACTCATTGTTTGGAAATAAGATGTGGATTTTATCCTTTTAATGGTCTCCTCTGAACCCAACCTGCTTTCCAACTCACTTAAAAAATTTTTGGCTGATGACACCGAGTATCCCGTCTTCTTCAAAGCCTCGCTTATTTTTCTCTCCCAAGCCACTCCATAACCTGAATTATTGGGCGTGTTCCTTTTAACAAAAGAAATGAATACCTCTCCTGGAGAGGAAAAAACCTCTTCACAACCCAGTGCCACAGGTGCACTCAGGATAAGAACCAAGTTCAATAAAAAGAAGTAATAAATATTCCGAAACATGTCCGGAATATAACATAAAACAAGGATATACACCAAAAATAAAGAGAACTCAGGGTGATTGGACTTAAAAGAGTGTAAAATTTACAGGGAGCACAGGTCCGAAAAGTCGCGACTAAACGGACTTTTAGGTCATTTTGGTCTTGACAGCCCCCACCGGGCCCTGTCATGCTGTGGTGTATGAAAACTTATTTAAAAAGGTACTTAGGCCCCTTTTTGTTAAAGGATTTGAAGCAAAAAATCCTGTTGATCACAGGCCCCCGGCAATGTGGCAAAACCACTTTGGCAAAGGAGCTTGGTCCCTCTTTTGAGTATCTGAATTATGATGAACAGGACCATAACAAAGCTTTTTTGGAAAAATCCTGGGATCGAAAAAAGCAGTATGTTATTTTTGATGAGTTGCACAAGAAAAAAAACTGGAAGCTGTGGCTTAAGGGGCTTTACGATACAGAAGGCCTGCCTCCGGGGATGGTGGTGACCGGGAGTGCCCGGCTGGATACTTACAGGAAAACAGGGGATTCGCTGGCCGGGCGGTTTTTTCATTTTCGCCTGCATCCTTTTGATCTAAAGGAAATAAGCCGGCTGAAGGTATGCTCTCCAGAAACAGCTTTGCAGAGGATAAGCCAGTTCAGCCCCTTTCCAGAGCCTTTTTTAAAAGCCAGCCCCTCTTTTTACGGCAAATGGAAGAAAAGTCATCTCAATATTATTTTGCGACAGGATATTTTTCAACTGGAATCCCTGAAGTCCATTTCTTCACTGGAAACTCTGGTTCAATTATTAAGAGATCGGGTGGGTTCTCCTTTGTCTTATACCTCTTTGGCGGAAGATCTGCACTGTGCCCCCAAAACGGTCAAGCACTGGCTGAGTATTTTGGAAAATCTGTTCATTGTTTTTAAAGTGACCCCTTATCATAAAAATTTGGCCCGCTCCCTGATTAAGTCTCCCAAGTATTATTTTTATGATTCAGCTCAGGTCCGTGGCTTTCCGGCCTGTTTGGAAAATATAACCGCCTGTGCTTTACGCAAAGAGTTACATTTCCGGGAGGATGTGAGAGGAGAGGAATGGCAATTATTTTATTTAAGAAATAAAGACAGGAAAGAAGTGGACTTTTTGATCACAAAAGAAAGTAAGCCAAAATGTCTGATAGAGGTTAAAACAACACAGGATAATTTGTCAGACAGCTTAAAATTTTTCGCTCCCAAGTTTAAAACAGCTCAAAAAATACAGATTGTCCATCAACTGAAGAGAGAAAAAACTTTTCCCAATGGAGTGGAGATCAGAAAAGCTGTGGACTGGCTCAGCCACCTGCCCTTTTAAACCAAGATCAGTTTAACCTGATTGTTTTAAAATGTGAGACCGACTGTTGATAAAATACTGTAAATTGTATTCCATAAGGATTTTGCTTAATTCTTCGCTCCCATATATTGTTCCAATTTCTTCAGCTGGCTTAATTTGATGACCACAAAACTATAGGGCTCTCTTTTAAGTTTTTCCCGAACTTTATCCTTGCCTGTAAAATTTTCCACATATTCCACAACCTTCTTCAATTCACTGAGCCTGGCTCTGGAAAAAGCAAGAAAATTGCTTTCTATCATCCCTCGAACAACAGGCTCAGCCTTCTCTCCTCCCAAGTAATCCTGAACATATTTAATAACAAGCCTTATTTTATGAACATCACCACTATGAAACCCGCCCAAACTGCTCCGAAGTCTCTCAGTCACACCCTCCTTCCCTATATAACTCTCATATAAAGCCAACCTTTCTTTAAATCCCTTGTAACTCATTGTTTGGAAATAAGATGTGGATTTTATCCTTTTAATGGTCTCCTCTGAACCCAACCTGCTTTCCAACTCATTTAAAAAATGTTTGGCGGATGACACCGAGTATCCCGTCTTCTTCAAAGCCTCGCTTATTTTTCTCTCCCAAGCCACTCCATAACCTGAATTATTGGGCGTATTCCTTTTAACAAAAGAAATGAATACCTCTCCTAGAGAGGAAAAAACATCTTCACAACCCAGTGCCACAGGTGCACTCAGGATAAGAACCAAGTTTAATAAAAAGAAGTAATAAATATTCCGAAACATGTCCCCCCCCTTTATACTGATCCTGTTTGAAAATGCATGTTCACATTTGCCTTATGGGAGGAAAACAGCCCAAAAGCAACACCTTTTTCAAAAGGCAGACCCCTCGGGGCAGGTTCTGCCTGCCTCGTGCCAGTTTGAAGGAAGGAATATAATAAAACAAGGATATACACCAAAAATAAAGAGAACTCAGGGTGATTGGACTTAGAAGAGTGTAAAATTTACATACTCATATCTTTAAAATTAAGGTTTTTCCATTAAAAGAGTATAAAATTTATATACTCATATCTCCATTTTCAAGATATAGACGATATAAAAAAAGAAGCCAGAAAGTGGCTTGAAGAGGGTATTATCAGCACAGCTCATGTGCAAAGGGATCCAAATGGAAAAAGGATAACCAAATGTATGTATAGCTTTAGTGGAAGGGATTGGGATTGATAAAATGTCAATAAGGTTTATAAAAGAAGACCCTCTTGCTAGCAACTGGAAAAACAAGTTTTTTATGATTCTGGCCATTTTCGTTCGTATCCATACTTTTCTCAATGGCCAAAAAATTGTAAAAACTTTAAAGCCGACTCTTTACTTGAAAACGAACCATCTACTCTGTCTTCATTATCAAATTTGATAATAATCTCCATTTTTACAAATTTCATCTGACCTGCCTTTAACGATAATTTATGAACAGCCTTTACAGCAGATTTTATATCAAGATAATCATTATATTTTCCATATAAGTTAAATATCCTTATTGAAGAAACTCGTCTTAAAACAGAAGCATCGAGTGCTTTAAAAAAGTCATCAATTTCTTTTTTATTTTGATTGATTAAATGTTGAATAACTTTATTATATTGCTTGGGATTTAATTTTGTTACTGATTTTGTTTTACTGTTAAAAACACTAATGGGAGTTCTTTCATCAAAATACACATCCACTCCCATACTGGCAAAAGCTTTTAAGATCTTATCATATTCAAAATACAAAACAGAAAACCCATGTGACTTTAATTGTTTTAAAGCACCAGAGGTAAACACACCAGCTAAAATAGCACCTATAAATGGTTTGCTGTCACTGTAAGTTTCAAATAAAGGTAGTAGAGCACCTTGGATCTCCTGAGCTTTGTTACGCGAATGTTTTGTATATCGTCTCCATGCAGATTCAATAAAAGCCACAGGTATTCCTTTTTTTTCTCTTGTACCTTTTTTTTCTATAACAAAATCCAGATCATGGGTGTTCCCATATTTATCCATCCATGAGAGTGTTTTACCCTTTCTGGCCGGGCGAGGTCCGCTTTTATCCAAGTATAAGTTATTTTTCTTACAATACTTTAAAAGCAAAGGATAAATAATATCCTCTGTTAAGTGGCCAATAATCTGTCCAAACTTATGAGAAGGTGATTTTGCCATATTTTAACCCTTTATCCATAAATAACCTTCTTGTAAAGGCACTTTATGTTTTCTGTTTTTCCATTTTATGTTCCTATCCCGAATTTTTTCAAAGTGATACCTTTTAAATCCAGCTGATACAGATAACTCCCCAAGCCATTTATCCACAGGCACATAAATCCCATAAGGAGCTGAATCACCAATCACGAAACATACTGTTGAATCAGGCTTCATTATATAACGCAGGTTATGCCATATCCTGGCCATATCCAAAAAATACGCCACCAGCATAGTGTGATAAGCTTTTTTTCCTTTTTTTTCTTCCCTCATCAATTCCAACTGTTTGCAAATATCGCTTAGCTCATCTCTGATTGGTTGAAGAAATGGATTATTTAGCCATTTATAAGTTTCTGATCTACAGCCTGCTATATGTTGTGTACAGCTTCTAATAAGATGAGGGCGAATGACTGTTTGCAAATCTTTCCAAGATTGAATCTTCCCCCAAAAAGAAAGCTCCAAACGAACCGCATCAGCATAATCATAATTGTTCGCATAAGGGGGAGATGTAATGAGTAAATCCCCCCAGTATTTTGGCAGATTCAACTTATTTCTCATATCACCCACTATTATTTTGGCCTGAGGACGGTTTAACTGGAAATTTTGAGTATAAATCATATCTTGCTTAAACTCACACACCTTTTTCCAAAATGCACTATAAGGTTCCATAGCCTCCTTTTTTCTTTTCTTAGGTTGTATATATTGACACTGAGCCGTGCCCACATGTGAACAATCTCTCAATATGGCTGTAATAACCAGCCAAGTCAATTGACTGGCAGGACTTTTATCTGCCATAGATATAAAAGCTGTTTTTAATTGATGTAGCTTTAGCAAAGCTGACTGTGCAAAGCACTTCCTTATAAGATCGGGATAAGCCGTCTCCTTTTCTTTGATCGTTTGGGCTTTCTCCAAAACAGAAAGTGCAAAATAGCCAAAAGAATCCACATTTGATCGCCATAGTAACTTACTTTTTGCTATACGAGACACGAAAGGATGAGATTCAATGCCAATAGATGGACAGCCCTCGGTTTCCGCTTCCAATAAGACAGTTCCCGATCCTGTAAAAGGGTCCACAACATTAGGGATTGTTCCCAATTTACTACGGTAACTGTGTATCTCCTTTTTTACCCATTCAGCACTGAACCCAGCTGAATACCGGAACCAACGATGAACAGGCAATTTCATATTGTGAACAAAAGTGCCAGAAGCAGGCTTTTTGACGCGAACAGGAAAATGAGTAAAAGATAACTGTTCCAATTTTTATCCTTTATTAGTTTAGTTGTATACCTACAAGTGAAGCACTTGCCCCCCCTTTATTTATAAAAGATTATCCATCTGCTGGCAACCAGAAAAACATTGAGAAGTATTAAAATGATGAGCCTTATGCACTGCATAATACCAGAATCAGGGGGACTTTGGGCTGGCCAAAAGGGAGCACAGGTCCGAAAAGTCGCGACTAAACAGACTTTCAGGTCATTTTAGTCTTGACAGCCCCCACCGGGCCCTGCTATGCCAGTTCAGCCCATTGTCCATCAACTGAAGAGAGAAAAAACCTTTCCCAATGGAGTGGAGATCAGAAAAGCTGTGGACTGGCTCAGCCACCTGCCCTTTTAAACAAACTGAGTTTGTTTTGGAGCCTCTGCAATGAGAAGGGGTGGGTCAGTAGTGGCATTTACTGCATTCATCAGAGGCCCCTTTGTGCCTGTTCTCCCTGTGACACTGAACACATTGCCCCATGGAAAGGGAATTATGCTGATACATGACACCCATGTCCTCCACCCGGCCGTGGCATGTGGTGCAGGCCCTTTTCACCTTGTCCCCGGAGGGGGGGATTTTTCCGGTTCCGCCAGTTAAAGCTTTAATGTGAAGAGCATGGTTGAATTTGACAAAATCGGGAAGTAAATGCACCTTTTCCCATACAACAGGCTTTTTATCGGTGTAAGCTGTGATGAGTTTTTGAATATGAGGGCTGTCGGCCTTCACTGTCAAGTGACAGCTCATACAAATATCCAGACTGGGCACACCGGCATGCTTTCCCTCCTCCACAGAGGTATGGCAAAACCGGCAATCCATGCCATGATCGGCCACATGCACTTTGTGGGAGAAAGGCAGAGGCTGATCCGGTTGATAGCCATCGTTATAAGCCAGGCTTATTTTATTGGTGGAGAGCAGAAAAACAAAGACAGCACACCCAAGCAAAAGAACAAAAAACAGCAAAGCCGGCAGAACTTTATTCATTGAACATCTCTCTTTAGATCAATTATCGATCCACCCGGCTAAAAATCCACACAAATGATTCACCAGAACTACAACTTTCTCTGTCGTGACGAACGCCCTCGTGGTCACCGTAAATAACCAGATCCCCATCAATGAGCCAGGCCGTGAATCCTCCTTTGGCATCTCCTATCACCACATGGGTGTTATCCTCCACTTCCCAAGTGCCTGTTTCTCTTTTCTTTTTTTCCACATTTGCATCTTGGTATGTAAATGTAAAACTGGCAGAATTATCACTTTCCAAAGTGATTTTAGCAGAGGCTGGACTGATTCCTCCGGGCTCCCATTCCGTACTTCTGGCACTGTCTGGTTCCAAATTACTGTTTCTGCACTGAAAACCAGACCACTCCCATACCCCCACAAAGGCCCGATTTGCCATGACAGGCAAAGACCACATGGATATAACAAGTATTAAAAAGTATTTCATAACACACCTCCTTGTTTTTAAGTTTACTTAAGTGCTCTGTTAAAAGTCTTTTGGACAACCAAATTCCCACGGGATACTTTTTGTCCTTCGCGAGAATGACATCCTCATTAACATTTTATTTTGTTTTTCATGTTTCTGAGGCTGTTTTTCATTTCAGCCTCCGTATTCCTTGCACTTTGTAATTCTATTTGCTTTTCATATTGCCTTTTCAAGCCCTCACTGCAGGCACCGGCCGTATCCAGCACCTCCTGCTTTAAATCCTCCACTGTTCTATCCTGTACATTCTGATTTTGACTCCCGCTGGTTTGTGTGCCTCCTCCCTGCTGGTTGCCTCCCTGACAAGCCACAAACAATAAAGAAGAGAACACCAAAACCATTGTTCCTGATTTCATCATACCAAACCTCCTGTTAAAGTGTAATGTTTTTGAACCCACAACTGTTTTGTCCATTATATCATTATAAAAGCACAGTTTGTTTCTCAGAAACCCCCTCTTTCCCTGTTTATCGTCTGAATTCCACAAAAAATCAAGTTTTTTTGGAGAATCAAGACCAATCCACCGCCTCAATCCTGTTTTTCAGCCTGAAAAACAGCTTTAAACTCCTCCAGCCGGGCTTTGAGCTGTGTTTCTGTTTCCTCTGTGATCTTTTGTTCCTCTTTGATGGTCCTCAGCAGGTCGGCATAGCGGTTTTTTATAAAGGGCTTGAGCTGTTGTTCATAAGAACGCACCTTCCCCTCCGGCAGATCGTCCAAATAGCCTTTGGTGGCAGAATAAACAAGCACAATTTGCATCTCCACATCCAAAGGCACACCCTGATCCTGCTTTAATATCTCCACCAGCCGTCGCCCTCTCGCCAGCTGGGCCTGAGAGGCTTTGTCCAAATCAGAGGCAAAAGCGGAAAAAGCCTCCAAAGCACGAAACTGGGCCAGCTCCAGCTTCAAACTCCCCGCCACTTGTTTAATGGCCTTGATCTGTGCTGAGCCACCCACACGGGAGACGGATTTACCCATATTGATAGCCGGCCGAATCCCTTTGTGAAACAGGTCTGTTTCCAAAAAAATCTGGCCATCCGTGATGGATATGACATTGGTGGGAATATAAGCGGAAATGTCGCCCGCCTGTGTCTCAATAATGGGAAGAGCGGTGAGAGACCCCCCTCCCTGGCTGTCGTTCAGCTTGGCTGATCGCTCCAGCAAACGGGAGTGAATATAAAAAATATCCCCTGGAAAAGCCTCCCGGCCCGGTGGCCTCCTCAACAACAAAGAGAGCTGACGATAGGCCTGTGCCTGCTTGGTCAAATCATCGTAAATAATGAGGCTGTGCTGGCCCTTGTCCCTGAAATACTCCGCCATGGTCACGCCCGCATAAGGGGCCAGAAACTGCAGGGGGGCCGGCTCCGAGGCGGTGGCGGAAATAACCGTGGTGTAATCCATGGCACCAGCACTTTTTAAGGTCTCCACCACCCCCGCCACTGTGGACCTTTTTTGACCAATAGCCACATAGAAACATTTAACATCCTTGCCCTTCTGATTGATAATGGTGTCCAGGGCAATGGTGGTTTTGCCCGTCTGCCTGTCCCCTATAATCAGCTCCCTTTGCCCACGGCCAATGGGAATAAGGGCGTCAATGGCTTTAATGCCCGTTTGAAGAGGCTCAGACACAGGCTTGCGACTGATAATACCGGGGGCTGGTCTTTCCACCTCCAAAAAATGCTCTGATGAGATGGCCCCCAAGCCATCCAAAGGGCGTCCCAAAACATCCACCACCCGGCCCAAAAGGTTTTCCCCCACCGGCACCTGCACAATTTTTTGGGTCCGGCACACCTCCATACCTTCGTGAACAGCCTGATCATCACCCAGAATCACCACGCCCAGGCTGTCTTTTTCCAGGTTAAACACCATGCCAAAAAGCTCTTCTGAAAAAGCCACCAATTCCCCGGCCATGGCCTGTTCCAGGCCATAGACCCGGCACACCCCATCCCCCACAGACATGGCCTGGCCCACTTCCCTGACGGAAAGGGCTTTGTCGTAATTTTGGATTTGCTCTTTCAGTATTCTGCTGATTTCACTGGCCTGTCCGCTCATAATATTCTCTCTGCTCGTTTTGGCTGTTTTGATAAAGTGGTTAATTTTTTAACCCGGGACAACCCAACACGCCTTCCTGTATTTGTGTCAGGCTTTTTGTCTCAGAAGTTGATCCAGCTTGCCATTTATCTCTTTTTGGCCCGTTTCCAGAGCTTTTTGGCCCGTTTCCAGAGCTTTTTGGCCCGTTTCCAGAGCTTTTTGGCCCGTTTTCAAATCAGATACATCCGCCTCCAAAGCTTTCTGGCCCGTTTCCAGAGCTTTTTGGCCCGTTTTCAAATCAGATACATCCGTTTTGAGGCCGGATACATCCGTTTTGAGGCCAGACACCTCATCTTTCAAGACATCAATTTTCCTGTTTGTGTCCGTAATATGGTTTGACAAGGCCAGCTTGACCTCTTTCAGCTCTTCCCTCAAAGGCCTTGTCTGGCCTATGACTATGGCTAAAAAGAGACTTATCTGAGCGGTCAACAAAATGCCAAAACCGATCAAAAGAGATAAAACAGTCACCACAGGGGACAAACTATCCAAAAATTCCATCATGCCCCCAGTATAACATGGGCAAAACTTTAAAGTCAAAGAAAAAACTCCACTTTTTTTAATATTTTTGAGAGCCCTGAGCGTTGGGGCTTCCATAGTGACCGACATGGGGAAGTGCCTCCACTGACGCAGTGAGACATGGAACGGCCCCTGTCCTTTGGTCCCCAGTTTAACATCCCCTGCCACAAAGGCAACAGCTTTATCGCCTCCAAAGCCCTGATTTTTATTGATTGATTTTCAATAAGCTTTTTTATTTGATTTTTCTGGCTTTGGCCCTGATCTGTGCTTATAGTTAGGAGCATCATGACCTGCAGTTTAAAAGACTTACCAAAAAAAGCAAGTGCCCGTGTTCTGTCTTTGCGTGGGGGGCCTTTCCTGAATCAGCACC
Source organism: Bdellovibrionales bacterium (assembly GCA_965242635.1). Classification (GTDB taxonomy): domain Bacteria; phylum Bdellovibrionota; class Bdellovibrionia; order Bdellovibrionales; family UBA1609; genus JANQSP01. Next base: position 708,647 of record OZ251471.1, read on the forward strand.
TCATGGATATGGGTATTCAAAGCAATATTATTATCACCCTTATTGATAAATTGTTCTTTGACAGCAACTATATTGTGGAAGTGGGCAATGAACGTTTGGTGCTGAGAAAGCAGACAGCCCAGTGCCTGCAAGTCACCACCACTGTCCATCATCGAGTATAAGATATTCTTCTATGTCCAAAAACAACTGCCTCCTTTTGATGGGGCCTCCCAACAGTGGAAAAACCACCCTTTTTAATTGGATTACAGGCTGTAAACGGCAGACAGTGAACTACCCTGGTTCCACAGCCGATCTGTCTTTTGGCCTCATCAAAGGAAAAAAAAACTCCTGGACTGTTATAGACACTCCCGGTGCTTATGGTTTTTTTTCCCCCTCCCCCGAAGGTGAAACAGCCAGAAAAGCTTTAAAAGATTCTCTGAACAACCAGGCCTTAAGGGGGGTTTTGCTGGTCCTGGACGCCACCCGCTTAAAAAGACAACTGCCTCTTTTTTTTCAGCTGAAATCCACGGGCCTCCCCTTAATTCTGGTTTTAAGCATGTATGATATTCAAAAAAAAGAATCGGAACTGAATTTGCCTTTGCTCTCCCGTCTGCTGAAGGTGCCGGTCTGTCCTGTGGAGGGCCTTTTGGGGGGTGGGGTGAGAGAACTGATAGATCAGGCACACACCCACTTTTCCTCTGTGGCCGACTGCCCGCTTTCCTCTTTCCCTCTCAGTGCCCCTCCGGAAAAAAAACAGTCCTCTTACCTGAACCAAGCACATAAAACAGTGGAAAAGGTCCTGCTGAAACCCGGAAAAAACCTTGTGGGCCACAAAACAAAAAGTTTGGATTCCCTGTTTTTGCACCCGGTTTGGGGCTTTGGTTTTTTGTCTGTTATTTTGTTTGTGTTTTTTTCCGCCATCTTCTGGCTGGCTCAGCCTCTGATGAATTGGGTGGACTGGGGGGTGGCCTGGGGTGTCCAGGCTCTTGAACAGTGGAATGGGCCAGGGGCAGATTTTCTGAGTGGGGGGGTTTTGACCGGTTTTGGCTCTTTTTTGATCTTTGTGCCACAGATTTTTATTTTGTTTTCAGGGCTTTGTCTCTTGGAAGACAGTGGCTATATGGCCCGTGCGGCTTCCCTGGTGGATGGACCTTTTTCCCGGATAGGGCTTAGTGGCAAGTCCCTCTTTCCTTTTTTGTCCGGCTTTGCCTGTGCCATACCCGCCACTTTATCGGCCAGGGCCATTTCCTCCAAAAGAGAGCGGTGGATCACCATATTTGTTCTGCCTTTTATGACCTGCTCAGCCCGTTTGCCGGTCTATGCCCTTCTGCTGAGTTTTTTGTTTTACGGGGATTCGGCCTGGAAACCAGGGCTTTTGATGTCTTTTCTCTATTTTTTATCCTTGTTTTTGGGGGCCTTTTTTGCAGGCCTGATGAGTCTGTTTATCCCCAAAGACAAAAAGTCCTCTTTTTTTATTGAACTGCCTTTATATCGCCGGCCGGTTTTAAGGAGTGTGCTGGCTGTTTCCTGGTCCCGCACAAAACATTTTATTTCCAAAGCGGGGCCGGTGATTTTTGTCTTTTCCCTGATGATGTGGCTGGCCACCCACTACCCGCGTGCAACAGATCTGCCACCGGAAAAACAAATTGAGCAAAGCTATGCCGGCCGGTTTGGCCAGTGGATTGAACCGGTGTTTGAAAAACCAGGCTGGGACTGGCGTGTGGGGGTCAGCCTTTTGTCCGCTTTTGTGGCACGCGAGGTGTTTGTGTCTGTTTTGGCAGTGACTTTGAAAAACACAAAAGAGGGGGAATCCGTCCCGGCCATGAAGGATACCAGCCTTTTGAAGACAATGAAAACAGTCCGGCGCAAAGACCACCGGCCTTTGTTTTCCACAGCAGGGGTTATGGCCCTGTTGGTGTTTTTTATATTTTCCCTGCAATGTCTTTCCACCACAGCTATTGTATATAAGGAGACAGGCTCCTGGAAATGGGCCGGTGCCCAGCTGGCAAGCTTTAACCTGCTGGCTTATGCAGGGGCCGTTGTCACCTACAATATAATGGTTTAGCTGGATTATTTGATGATTTTTTAATTGGTTTCTTGCCAATATTGTTCGTATCTTTTATGAAATAAAAATTAGGAGCTGGAAAAAAATAATTGGACCAGTTAAACCTTGAGTTTTTCTGAGTCCTAACCAAGGAGGAAAAAATGGAAACAAAAGAAAAGATCAAAACATTGCTGAAAGAAAATCCGGTCATGCTTTTTATGAAAGGTGAGCCGGAAGCCCCTTTATGTGGCTTTTCCGCAAAAGTGATTAGCATTTTACATTTTATGAAAGTGCGATTTCAGTATTTTGATGTCCTGATGGATGACAAAATAAGACAAGGCATCAAGGAGTATGCCCAGTGGCCCACCATCCCCCAATTATATGTCAAAGGGGAGTTTATAGGGGGATGTGATATAGTGCAGGAGCAGTTTGAAAGTGGCGAGCTGGAAAAACTTCTGTCTGAATTTAAATCCACTTGATGAATGACACTTTTTTTTACTATGTTATTATATGCTTGGTTGAAAAAATGGATTTTTGCAGTCCAGTGTAAATGAAAAAAGGCTGTTTATTAAACCAAACTGGTTTTGAAAAGGGTGCCGCTTTTGGGCTGTTTTCCTCCCACAAGGCAAATGTGAAACATGCATTTTCAAACAAAATCAGTATAACTGAAAGTGTGTTGCCAATAAAATATATGTTTCCGCTTTTATGAATATGACAGAATTTCGCCGGCATATAAATGATATAGCATGGGAAACAGAAGTTTGGACAGCAGATAACCTTGATCATATTATTCATTTCGATGGAGAAAAATTTTTATCTCTCTGAATTTTTAAAAAGAGAATTTTTAAACGAGGGTGAGGCTTATGATAAAATTTCTGCTGAAAGTGGGTAAGAGGCTTGCCCGGCCTGATATTTTTTTTTACTGTGGCCTTTGGATGATGGTTTTGCTTGTTGCAGGCACACTTTCACAAAAATATATTGGGCTTTATCAGGCCCGTCTCAAGTTTTTTTCCTCTTTTGTGTTCTGGTTTTATGGCTTGCCCCTGCCGGGGGCACGAACGGCCATGGGGCTTATTTTAATGAGCCTTGTGCTGAAAACAATTATTTCTGTTCAAAAAAGCCAAAAAGCTTTTGGTTCTTTTATTATGCATGGGGGGGTTATTCTGCTTTTGACAGGGGCTTTTATCACCGGTTTGTTCAGTCAGGAGGGATATATGGCCATAAAGGAAGGGGAAACAACCTCTTTAGTGTCAGACTACCATGAAGTGGAACTGGTTATAAAACATGAAGAGAAAACCCTGACCAAATGCCATGAAAAACACCTGACCAAAAACCCAGCCCTGGATCCACCATGTTTAAATAATATCCCTTTGCCGTTTTCTGTGCGTATCGGTGAGTTTATGAAAAATTCCTCCCCATTGGGGATGATCAAGCCTTCTCAGAAAGAGGCTGTGCCCTTTCCCCGTGTGACAGGGCTTAAAAAAAAGAAACGGGAAAAAGTCAATGAGGAAAATCAGGCCGGCCTGATTTTTCAAACAGTCTCCTCCAAAGGGAAAGTGACAGATCATGTTCTTTTTGAACCCATCCCCCTGTTGTTTTCCATGGAAAACAACAACTATATGTTTTCTTTACGGCCTGTTCAGACCGACCTCCCTTTTTCCATAAAACTGATGGATTTTAAAAAGGAATATTACCCGGCAGGAAACAAAGTCAAATCCTATTCCTCTTTGGTGCATATTGTGGAGGGCGATGTGGAGCAAAGAAGGCTTGTTAAAATGAACCGGCCCTTAAGGCACAGGGGCTACACTTTTTATCAGTCCTCTTATATTGTGGAGGAGGAAAAAGAAACAAGTGTGCTGGCTGTGGTCCTTAACAGCGGGCGGGCTTTTCCTTATATTTCCAGCCTGATTATCTGCCTTGGCCTGTTGATCTACATGTTTGCCGTTTTTCGCCCCTCCCCTGCCCTCCCCAAAAAAACCAAACCATGAAAAAACAAAAGCTTTATTATTACGGATCTCTTTTGTTGGCGTTTTTGTTGGCAGGGGGAGTGGCTTGTGTTGCCCTCTGGCCCAAAGGGGAGGGGGTGTTTTTTTCCCGCATTCCTGTTTTGCATGCAGGGCGGGTGAAACCTCTTGGCACTTTTGCCCAGGAGCATCTGCTGGCATTTTCTGGCAAAACAAACTTTTTCCCCTCCCCTCACACCAAAAGCAAAGCCACAGACTGGCTGGTCGAAGTGTTGTTTGATCCTCAAACCGCCTACCAGAGAAAAATATTTAAATTGCCTCACCCGGAGATGAAGGACATTTTAAATTTAAAGAAATCCCAAAGCCGGCTTTATTCTTTTACAGAGGTCTCCAAAGCACTGGACACCATTTTGCCTTTGTTGAACAAAGCCCGAAGTCAACCAGAAAAAGAACAAAGCCTTTTGGACAGGCAACTTTTGAATCTGTATGCTCAGGTTCATGTGTATTTAAATTTGTCCCGATCTTTTTCCATGATATTGCCTCTTTTTTCCACAGATATTTCCCCTTCCCCTGTGGAAGGCATGGTTCCCAACAAAGTCTACAGCTACATGGAGATGTTAAAATTTCGTCAGAGAATAAAAAACAAAATCAAAAAAATCCAAATAGAGAGCTTTGAGGATTTGTCGGCTGAGGAGCGTCAGTTGGTGCTTTTGTCTTTTCGTCTGGATCAGGTGGCAAAAGATGAAAACAACGATTTATTTAAAATTGTCCCACCTCAGTGGAAAGACAACAAAAGGCTGTGGCATTCCCCCTGGGGCCTTGTCAGGGCCGGCCGGGGCACCCCCTCAAGTGCCGATTATTTAAAACAATGGGAGGGTATGGCCAAAAATTACAAAGCCCAAAAAAAAATATCGGGCGAGAGCACTTACCAGTCGGCTGTGGCCCTTTCCAAAAATTTTGTCCAACCGTTTGTGTTGAACATGGAGCAAACATTTAACAGGCTGGCTTTTTTTTCCAAAAGTTTTTTTTGTTATATTCTGGCTTTTTTACTGCTGTGTGCAGGGGCTTTTTTTTGGAAAAGGTTTTTATTTTTGGGGGCTTTTTTTGTGCTCTCCTTAGGGATGTTTTTGCAAATGACAGGCCTTTTGTTTCGTATTGTGATTATGGCCCGCCCGCCGGTGGCCACCCTGTATGAGTCCATTATTTTTGTGGCTTTTGTCATTGTGCTCATATCCCTGATTATGGAAAAAGCCAACAAAGAGGGCTATGCCCTTTTGACAGGCTCCCTCGCGGGGGCAATGTTAACCTGGATCTCCTTTAAATACAAGGGCCTGGAAGCCATGGAGCTTTTGGTGCCAGTTTTAAACACCAACTTTTGGCTGGCCACCCATGTTGTGTGCATCACCACGGGTTATGGTTTTGCCATTTTGAGCAGTGTGCTGGCACATATTTATATATTTCTCAAATGTTTGGGACAGAAAACCAAAAAATCTTTGGCCGGTCTTTATAAAAACATAAATATATGTTTTTTTGTGGCTTTGTTTTTTTGTTTGTTTGGCACCATTCTGGGAGGAATATGGGCCGATCAGTCCTGGGGCCGGTTTTGGGGCTGGGACCCCAAAGAAAATGGGGCACTGTTGATAGTGATATGGTTTTTGGTTTTACTCCATGGCCGGCAGGGCAGGCTATTTAAGGAACAGGGCATGGCCCTGGGTTTGATATTAAGTAATATTACCGTGGCTTTGTCCTGGTTTGGTGTCAATCTGTTGGGGGTAGGCCTTCATTCTTATGGTTTTGCCACTGGCCCGGTCTATGCTCTGCTGGCCTTTTGCGGGGCGGAGCTGATGTTGTTTTTTGCCGGGCTGGTTGTATTGCAGGTTTTCAGGGACAACTAAATATGATCAAACTATTGGTTTTTTTTCTTATGGGTGTGACTATCCTGCTGGGCCTGAATTACACAGGTTTTGTGGACTGGTTTGGTTCAGAGGAGGAAGACAGTGTTTTGGTCGATCCGGATAAAGACTTTCCGGCGGAAGGCCCGGCCGGGGCAGAACTTATAAGAGGGCATTTTGCCTGTCTGCCTTTGCCAGGTTTTGGCAAAGCAAAGGAATGTCGTTTTTTGAAAGTGATGGATCTGTGGCCGGATCCCAATCAAACAGCTCAGACAGGGCAAAACAGCTCAGACAGGGCAAAAAAACAACAAAAAAATGAGACAAACCAAAGGAGAAAAATAAAAAGTATAAGGGGCAACCTGTTGTCCATGAAAAGCCTGGAGGGGCAAGGCTTTGCTGTTGAATTTTTGGGCTTCATGGTGTGCCCCCTGTCGTGAGGAATTTCCGGAGCTTATCTCCGCTGTCCGGTGGTCAAAGGGCCGGCTGGCCCTTTTGGCTGTATCCAATGATTCTTCCCTGAAGGATATCAGGGCCTTTTTAAACGACATGAAAAAAGCGGGCGTGAAATGGGATCAACAAGATATTTACATTATATGGGACAGGGAATTTGAGTTGTCGGGAACATTCCATGTGGCCAAGTGGCCGGAGACTTTTATTTTGTCTGCTCAAAGAAGTATGGTGAAAAAGCAGGCGGGGGCCTTTGTTTTTTCAGAGCTAAAGCCTTTTCTCTCCCGCCTCCTCAAAATACTCTGAACCACAGCCCTCAGAGAGAGCTTAGCCGGCCCCGGCTGAAAGCCGGCTTTTCATCATAAGATTCGTATCCCCCTTTGTGGTTTTGCCGGACCCGTGCGGTGGCCATGCTTTTGTCATGCGTAAAAAACAAAATCCAATTTTCTTTTTCCGCCCTCTCGTAAATATGTTGTTTTTCCTCTATCAGCTTTTCCGGCCAGCGATCATAGCCCATAGTCACCGGAAGATGCACCCAGGCCCTTCCTGGAATCAGATCACCGGCAAAGAAGATTTTTTGACCCTCCCGATCCTGAAATAAAGTGTGCATTTGCCCCGGTGTGTGCCCCTCCGTCCGGACAAAAGACAAATGCCCTTCCAAAACACCTTTCAGTCTGTCCTCTTCCACAATAATCAATCTTTTGCTTTGCTTTAATTTGTCTGTCAGATGGGGAACAAAAGAAGCCCTATCCCTTAAATGGGGATGGCAGGCCCGCTGAAAGGCTGTTTTTCCCACCACATAATGTGCTTTGGGAAAACAAAGGGCAGTTTGTCCTTTTTTCTGATCCGCAAAAGAAGGTAAAAGCCCTCCTGCATGGTCAAAATGCAGGTGCGACAAAATCACATAATCAATGTCCTCTTCCCGGACCTTCAGTGCCTTCAGGTTTTTTAGCAACTCATGTGTGTCGCTGTTTTGGACACCATATCGCCGGGCCAGGGCTGGCTCAAAAAAAGCCCCAATACCTGTTTCGCAAAGGATTTTCAGCCCGTCCGCCTCAATGAGCAGAGTGCGACAGGAAAGCCGGATACGACCTTCCTCATCAGGCCTCTCCCAACGGGACCAAAGCGGACGTGGCACATGCCCGAACATGGCCCCTCCATCCAGACACTGCCCATTGCCCTCCACGGCCGAAAACAACATTTTCGCCATATCTTCATCCCCCTGATTGTATAAACCAACTTGGCCCACCCATTATACCGATTGTATTTGAAATGTCCACATGCCCATGCTATTATCCAAAAAAGAACCCCATTGGCCGGAACACACCCCTCGGAAGAGAGCACAAGGGCCAGGGGAAATCAGGTTTTTTTTCACCTTTGACAAAACAGGTCCCCATGTTTGAACATATTGAACAATCCCTTTTGAATTTTCTGCTCTTCTTTGCATACGATCCGATCACTTTTTACAGCCTGATTGTCCTCATTATGGCTTTGGCCACTTTTGGCCTCCCTGTTTCCGAAGAAGTGGTGATCGTGTCTGCCGGGCTGGCTGTATACATGGGGGCCCACCCGGAGCTTTATCCTCCTCCGGTGTCTGCTGTGGGGCCAGCCCTCAGCCCTGTTCAACCCCTGACCACCGCCCTTGTATGTTTTTTGTCTGTGTTTTTGACCGATCTTATGGTGTATATGATGGGTTTTGTTTTTCGGGGAAAAATCATCAACCACCCTCTGATTAAAAAAAGAATATTACAAAAAAGAAAAGAAAAAATTGATCTCTGGATCACCAAATACGGGTATTTTGTTTCAGGTTTTTTCCGGTTTACGCCCGGCCTCCGCTTTATAGGCTATCTGACTTGTGGAGTGGTGCGGATTCCCATTCTCAAATTCATACTGTTTAATGGAGGAGTGGCTTTATTGGTGGTGCCCTCACAGGTGCTCCTGGTTTCTCACTATGGAGAGGCCATTATGGAAAACCTGAAAACAGCCACACTGATTTTAGCTGTTTTGTTTGCTGTGTTTTTGTTGACGGTCATCGTGCCCCCTGTTTATCGTCTTCTGAAACAGGATATTGAGTAAGCAAAGGTATACTATGCCACCGTATGTGTCTTTTGATTCCGCCTGCCGGATCATAAAAAAAGGGGGTGTGGTGGCCGTGCCCACAGAAACTGTCTATGGCCTGGCTGGTTCTGTTTTTTTAGAAACAGCTTTAAAAAAAATTTTTCACATTAAAAAAAGGCCCCTTTTTAATCCTCTGATTGTGCATTGTGCCTCTGCAGAGGACATGCAGTGTTTTCACAATGTTCGCTCTCCTCACTTGAATAAAATAGTGGCCCATTTTTTGCCAGGCCCTTTGACTTTGGTCTTAAACAAAAGCAAAAAAGTGAAGGCTTTGATCACCGCCGGGCAGGCAAAAGTGGCCCTTCGAATTCCCCGTCATCCTCTGACCTTGAAGCTGATAAAGCACACCGGTGCTCTCGCCGTCCCCAGTGCCAATATATCCACCCGGCTCAGCCCCACCCGGCCGGAACATGTGGAAAAAGCTTTTAAGGGCCAGGTGCCGGTATTGGATGGTGGGGCCTGCAAAGGGGGGATTGAATCCACTGTGGTGGAACCGGACTTTAAAAACCGGGTTCTAAGCATTTTGAGGCCGGGGCTGATATCAGAAGAGGATTTGAAAAAATGGCTCAGGAAAGAACAGCTTAAAGGCTGGAATATTCGTTTCTGTGAATCGACTCTCAGTCCGGGCCAGCTGAAGAGGCATTACCGGCCCCCCCAGCCTTTGGTGATAATAGAATGCTCCAAAGGGGAAAACCCCAGTCAAAAAGAGGTGGAAGACCGGCTGAACCACTGGCAGTCAATGGAACAAAAATTTCCACTGCAAAAAGCTCTGTTCAAGCCTTTAAAGCTTGACCCATCACCGGTTTTGAGTGCCCGCCGGCTTTACCATGAACTAAACATTTTGTCTCAAAACCCCTCTCATATTATTTATGTCATAAAAAGAGAGGACAAACATCGGGGAGGGGCCTGGTCAGCTGTATGGAATCGCCTGCACAAAGCCTCCTCAAACCGAATAAAATGGAAGTCTCTTTGCCAGTTTGGTTGAAAAAATCGGTATTTTACTGGGCCAGGCTCCATGCCAGGGGAATGAAAAACTGGCCCAAGAGATTGAAAAAGAGATAATGGACCATGAAACCAGGAACTTGTAAATTCACTTGGGCTAAAGTCTTGATTTTTTCCGGCAGAAAAAATGAGAGGACCAGCATGCGGTCGCAAAATTCATCAGCTCAAAACATCCCTCAAAGTAAAGCTTTAGTTATTTCTACGGCGGACGGCATTAACACAATCACCAACACATGATAAAAAGTTAGGACCAGCTGGACAGTCCCTCTGAATACACCGATAAACTTGTTCTCTTCCCCCTCTAATGTGTTTCATTGCTCTTTTTATGTATTTAAATTCTTCGAAACATACAGTGGAACTATTATGTTGCGTGCAAACATTTAAAAAAGTCTCAGACCCATAGTAAGCGGCCACAGCTCGGTTTGTAGAGCCTCCGGTCACACAGCCCACAAACACCAGACTAAGAAAAATTATAAGAGCTTTCATAATGCACTTCCTAAAGGTTAAAGCCATCAATCATCACTACAATACTTGCTACAGAGACTATCTGAAATGTTATCACAATCACTTCGATGTCCTCCTCCACATAAGTCTTCTCTACAGCTTTGCATGCATGTGGCATAATCCGCCACTTTTAGAGGCTTTTTATTTTCAAATTTAGCAAAACCACACTCACTATGACATCCCCTGGAATTTCCCCCCTCTTCTTTACATACAACCATACAATCTTCATAATCATCAACCAACATAAGAGGGGAGGGTAAAATAAAACTTTTTTCCGCTGGTTCTGTCTTGGGATTGATAGCGGACAAATCTCTGGTGTTGGCGGTCACACAGCCCATAAACACCAAACTAAGAAAAATTATAAGAACTTTCATAATACACCTCCAAAAAGTTAAAGTTTTTCCTCACTATATCATGCCTATCGGCTGGTGGCCATAGGGACTTAAAAAAAGCTATTCCACCACAATCTTTTGTCTCTCTTAAGTTATTTCCGTTTAGGTTTCCGGTCAGTTTTCCGATCAGGTGTCCGATCAGGTTCAGGATAGTAGGAGCAATTAAAGTCTTTGGAACATTGTTTATGGTGAAAACAAGACCTTGATAAAGCATTTATAATGTTTCGAGGTTGATCGAATGCTGGAACACCTTCAACTAAAAAGCGGTATAGTTTTACTTCAAGCTCGCAAATAACATGACCACCCATATTTTTACAAGGGAGGTTTTCGCATATAACTGTCCCTTTACCTTCTTTAAAACCCTTTGGTGATGAACCATTTCTGTCGCAATAATCGGGCCACCTGTCACAAGGACCAGCATCAACAGAAAAGCTATAGAGCAATAGCACACTTAAGATAAATTTCATAATATACCTCCAAAAGGTTAATGTTGTTTTTTTCTCACTATATCATGCCTATCGGCTTGTGTCCACCAGAACCTAAAAATAAAGTCAGCAAGCCATCAAAACGGTCAGAAAATTCGGTAAAAATTCGGATTTCCGAATTTTTTGGTCCCAAAATCAGGCCAATTTTTCAAAAAGGTCGGTATTCTACTGGGCCAGGCTCCTTGCCACAGGATTAAACAGAGGTGAGGACTATGACCGGCTTCACCCCACTTATTCCCTGATATTTACGACTTTTCCTCTGCTGAGGGGAGAGAACCTGGACTTGGTGAGTCCTTTTTCCATCCGGTTGGATAAACCGCCCCATGTGGCCCTGAATCGTCAGCTACAGATGGTGTTTGTGGATTTGAGCCGTTTTCAGAAAAAGTCCATAGAGGAATTGGTTGACTTGCGGCCCTGGAAATGGCCCAAAAGCTTTCAGGAGGGGTTTTTGGGGGAAATTTTGCCAAAAATACCTTTGTCCATTCGAAAAGATATGCTCAAGCTATGGCTTGAGGGTGATAGACACCCATGATTCGAAGGTGGATTTGGCCATTCAGGACCGGGAGTTTAAGAGTCGGGGTTTTTTGAATGCCCTGAAGAGGTCCTGGTCTTTGAGGGCGGATGAGGGGGTATTGAACGAGGCTCTTTCTTTATTTGACAACTGGCCTGGTGACAGAGCTGATTTGTTGTTAAATGTGGGGAATTACCTTTGGTCCGTGGTGCCTGGGATGAGTAGGGAGCTATGGAACAAAGTGGAGAGGGTGGCTGTTAATCGTGGTATATTTACAAAAGGAGGGTATATGGATATCAGAGAACACATAAGAGAGGAAGCCTTGCAGAAAGGCATACAGAAGGGCATGCAACAAGGCATGCAAGCAAGAAACAGGGAAATTGTATCAAATATGCTGAAAAGCCGTTTGGACACTTCTCTTATCTGCAAAGTGACAGGCCTGTCTGAAGAGGAAATCCAAAAGCTGAAAAATGGTGCCTGCTGAATAAGATACACAGACTTCCAAGAATACCCAAGAATGGACTGGAGACTCCAAGGTTTATTTTTGGTGGAGCACAAGTCCGTCGCTTTGGCCTTGCAAAAGGGGTGGTCATTCAGCACGAACAAACCACTCTGTGGCTTAAAAAATAGGAGGTGTGGCAGACAGCCGATCCAGCATTCTGTTTTCCGCCTGGCGAATTTGATCCATAACTGCCTGATGCTGGGCACATTCCCTCAAGGCACCAGAGCATTTTCCACTGGCATTTATACGGTTTTGTTCCAACACAAAAACAGTATTGGCAAAATCTCTCATGGCGGAACAACCTGCCTGTAAAAGGCCATACACCTGCTGTTGTCTTTCTTTCCATGCGGAAAGAGCTGGTCTGTTCAGGCAGGCCTGGGAAATATGCAGCATACTGTTTAAAATGTCCAATGAATCCTCATAGTGTATTTTTACTGCACTGTTTAAAACCTCATCCAAGGCTCTTTGGTATCCTGTATAGTAAAGATAGGGAAGCCAATAAAACACTCCTGCACTACTGAGATACTTGTTTTCCAGAATACGTTGATCCTTATTGACCCCTTTGGGATAATCAGGGGCCGATTCAATGAGCTGAGCGGTTTGCTCATAATAATGAACGGCACCGTCAAAGTTGTTTTGATCTGTTGTTATGCGATGGCGATCCCGGACACCATCCAAATGACTATCTGTGCGATAGTATTCCGCCATTACTTTGTTGGCCTGAATGTGCCCCATATCCGCCGCTCTTTGTATGTGGCCCATCCCTTCCTGTATTTTGTTGAGACATAAGCCATAAATGCCGGCTATATATATTCGTATCCTGTCATCAGGCCTTTTTTGAATACCCCGAAGTTTTTTGTCATATCTCTCTGGAGTCATACGGCTTGAACATCCAATGGTATCGCCCACCGCACCCACAAAAGAAGGAGATAAAAACACACCGCACAAGACAAAAGTCTTGGTAAAAAACCGGAGCAGGCATTTTGACAGCTGAGCCTTGGCAGGGCCTCTCCTGTGCTTTTTTGCCATTACATTTTCTGATAGTTTTTGGTTCATGGTTTTCCTCCCCTTTTGGTTAAAAGTTTTTGGTTTTTTTGAGCTGTGGCTTTTCCTCATTTAAAGCTCAGCTTTTAATGGTTTACTATGCAAAAATGATTCCCAATGACAAGGATTTTTTGAAAAAACAGCCCATATTCCCAAAATCAATGGCTTAGGGATGTAATTTTTACACATTTATTGGCTCAAAACAGGTCCAGAGGTGACTGATTTTTAAACAGGCCGGACAGTTTGGTCTCAAAAACAGGTTTTTTAACCCCTTTCATTTATGAGCACCCGGCTCAAAAAAAGAGGCAAAATTCTAAAGAGCTTTAAAATTTTAACCGATTAGCTTTATATGCACTGTTTTCTATACTTTATCTTATTGGCTGGTTTTTATTTTGTTCCATCATGGGGAGCAAAGGCGATTTCTGATTGTAATGATCTTAAGATTAATCTCGAAGACGATAAAGTACTCGAAGACGATGAATGTAGATGTCTTGGTGAAGATGATCGTGAAGCTTTACAAGGATTAATAAATTGTGCGAAGAGGAAGTGTATAGAAGAGAAATGCAGGGCATATATCAGAGACCACTTGTCTGCATGTGGTTTGAATGAAAGTGCTTGTGCAAGTGCGGGGTGCACTGGTGATTTGCCGATTTTTGACCCGGATAGGTTATCAGCAAACGTCAAACAAAAGTGCATCTCTCGAAATCAGGCAACAATACAGAAAAACCTAAAGGCTGAGTGCCAAAAACAACTGGATGACCTGGCCCAAGGGCGGAGATTGATATGCCTCAATGGGACTGCACACAACCCCAACTGTGATGATTTTTGCGAAGATTCCGCCCAAAAAGTGACACGCAACTCATGTGCAAACAATGATGGCATCACCAGCAAAAGAGGTTTCAACGAATGTCAAAGACAGCTGGCAAGCCGTATGGAGCGGGATGTGCCCCGCAATCTGCAGGACTTGGCTCAAAAAGGCTTTTCCTTCCAAAATTGTGCCCTGGACATGCCCTCCTGTGAGCAACCCCTGGCCCATGCTTTTCAAACCAACCTCAACCAATGCCAACAGCTCAAGCAAAAAGCCAGCCTCTGTTGCTCAGACCCCCTGAAATGCCAGTCCGACCAAAGCTCAGCCCTTTTTGCCGGATATCATGTCACAGCCACCGGCTCCATAAGCGGATCCTGCCGGCAGTTGGAGCAAAAACTGAGTCAGGCAGGAGCAGTGGGGCAAAAAATGGCGGATCAATGTGCTAAAAGTGCCTCCCACTGCCAAAGCCAGTGTGCCCAGGCCATAAAAACAGGTATCCAAAGCCAGTTTTATGAGGTCTGTGCCTTCGACTTGAATGATCCCACAGAATATGACCCCGCCACCCATACCTGTGACAAGCTGATGATACAAAAATACACCCGCCAGTATCAGGAAAAGCTTTTTCCACTCATAACTCAATGTGCTGGTGAAGGAAAAAAAGCACAAAATCTAAGCCAAATGGCAGAAGGATTGTTGAAAAGTGCCCTTTCAGCCCAGGCCTGCCACCAACAGGCCAGTGCCGGCCTCAGCAGGAACTCCGCCCCAACAGACCATAAATCCGATTTTTCTGCAAAAAGTGACCATAATACCAAGCTCCCCACAGCCTCATCTGCCAAATTTTCCCCCACACAGCAAGAAAATGACGCGGTGCGGGGGGGGGTGGAGGTTTCATCGGATAACACATCAGGTGTTTCTGGCAAAAGAGCCGGATTGGAGGAGGGTTTTGGCACAGCTCCAGCCCTTTCTTCAAAAAAAGAGCTTTCTGCCATAAAAACAGGCCCATTCACCGGCAAAAAGGGTGGGACCGGGCTGTCTGGTTCTGCTGGTGCAAGGGCCACCGGCACCAGCCCTCTAAACGGTGCTATGGCCACAGGTTCAGCTCAAGGCTCTTCTGCCGACAAATTGGCCCCTAAGGACACCCGCCAGCCCTCTTCCCTGTCTGCGATCCAAAGCCAGGGGGGCTTGACTCAGGTGAAAGGGGCCGGTGCCAAAGGCACAAATAACAGTTCTCATTTGGGGCGTTCCCCCCGCAGTGTGAGTGAGGCTTTAGTGAATCCTTTTGGTTCGCCCCACGACAACATTTTTCAAAGAATCACCAATCGCATGATTATCATGTGCTGGCAAAAAAGGATTGTGGATTGTGATTGAATTTTCAGGCAGAGCACAGATGAAAATCACTGACTGACACCACACATTCCCATGAAGAGGTTAAAACATAAAGTGGTTGTGTTTTTCCACATTCAAAAGCCAGCCAAAAAGGAGCAAAGTGCATACCAAGGCACTTCCTCCGTAGCTCATAAAGGGCAGGGTCAAACCCTTGGGAGGGAGCAAGCCCAAGTTCACCCCAATATGAATGATGGTGGAAAAGGCAAACACCATGCTTAAGGAAAAAGCCAGAATTTTTTGCAAAAGATCTTTGGTCCTCAAAGCCACACGCAAACCGCAGTAAACCAGCACAGCATATAAAATCAACAAAATACAAAAACCAAAAAAGCCGGTTTCCTCTCCAAAAACCGCCAAAGTAAAGTCTGTGTGTGCCTCTGGCAGAAAAAAAAGCTTTCCCTGGCCCTGCCCCAAACCCACGCCAAACATCCTCCCGGAGTGAAAACTTATCATGCTTTGAATAACCTGAAACCCGGTGTCAAGAGGATCAGACCAGGGATCCATCACGGCCTTTATCCGGGCCATCCGATAGGGGGTGAACACAATCATCAGATACATGGTCAGGCCAATCAGGGATAAAGCCATGACAATATACTTCCACTTGAGACCCAGCACGAACACAATACTCAAAGTAAGACACAAAAACAAAAAAATACTGCCAAAATCCGGCTGTTCAGCCAAAATGAACAAAGGCAGGGCAAAGACAAACACAGGGAAGACCCAAAAGAGAAGAGGCCTCTCATGAAAAAAACTTTGCTCTTTTAAAGCCATCATATACATAAAGGCAAAAGGGGAAGTGACCTTGAACAGCTCCACCGGCTGAAAACGCAGGCCCATAGGCAGATTCAACCACCTTTGAGCACCACCAACAGACACCCCTATACCGGGAATGAGCGTGGCCATGAGCAATAAAACAGACAAAACCCACAAAGAGATTCCCAAAAACCGTGCCCATCTCCACGAAACAGTGGCTATAAAAAAAAGCCCCATCAAACCCAGAACCGAAAACACCAAGTGCTTTTTAAAGAAAAAAAGGCCGTCATTATATTTTTCTATGGAAAAAATATAGCTGGAGCTATACACCTGCACCAAGCCCAGCCCGGTCATAAGTAAAATAAAAAGCAAAAGCTTTCTGTTCAGGGTGCTGTAAAGAAAAGACAATGGGATTCTGCCTGTTGTGGTGGGTGCAACAAAATTTTATTCAAAAGCCTCAAAAACATCATCTTCATCCCCAACATCCTCCTCTTCTTCCGGCGGAGCTGTTGGGGCAGGGGCCTTTTGAGCTGTCACTGTTTCCTGATCCGATC
Source organism: Bdellovibrionales bacterium (assembly GCA_965242635.1). Taxonomy (GTDB): domain Bacteria; phylum Bdellovibrionota; class Bdellovibrionia; order Bdellovibrionales; family UBA1609; genus JANQSP01. The sequence continues at coordinate 725,029 of OZ251471.1, forward strand.
CAAAATCATCAAAGCTCAAATCATCTCCCTCCTCCCCGACAAGGTCTGGCTCCTTCACCTCCTCCATATCCTCAAAAGGATCATAATCCCTTTGCTTGGAAAGGCCTTCACTTAAAGCACTGATATAATCCCCCACATACACAGGATGGTTCATGGCTGTAATCAAAGCGGTCGCAAAACGATCCTCCGTGTAGACAATCTTCACCTCCCCCACTTTAATATCGTAACCCGGTTTGTTTTTTCTGGTTTTAATGTCTGAATTGGCCGTAATCTGATACATCTCCCCCACAGACAGGCCATTGGCTTTTCCTCTGTTGAGATACACAAAATCAAAGGGGGAGACTGTTTGTTTTTCAGAGGAAAAGGCCGTGGGCACACCAATAATCTGTGCCGATCCAGTGCCTGTGGCAGAGGTGGGTTTGTAATCAAATTCCACCAGTCCCCTGTTCAACACAAGGGCCGACAGGGAAAGAGGGTTTAAGGATTTTGTCACTCTGGCTTCATACAAATCAAAGGAGTCCGGCACCCGGCCCACAATCTCCACTTCCCCCTGCACCTGCATTTGGTAACCAAAAGGCCCCCGGACACCCATAGTGGAGGAATAAAGCTTGCCCATGTCCCGGACCACCGTCAGCTTTTTTCCCGGATTGGCCGATTCCTTAAGCTCCAGCAGGACAGACTGCCCGGCATGAAACAAAGAGCCGTATTCTTTTTTGTCAGACACCACCCCCACAGCGGACAAAGGCTCTTCCGCCATGTAATAGGGCAAAAAAGACATGGTGGACTGCTCTCTTCGGGAAGAAACATTCATGGTCATATCCGGCTGTTTCTTTTTTTTCTCCGCCAACCGGAGAGGGGGCAGGCTGGAGGGAATGTTTCTCAGGACCGGCTTGAGTTTTTGGCGACCCGGTACCTGGATTTTTTTTCCTTTCAGAAAGTCCGGCAAAGGGGCAGAACCTTTACCTCCCGGCTGAATCAGAGTCATATAAGGGGGTGCCCCCTCTGTGCCATGCACAAAGCCCAGCATATCCCTGGGTTGAATGAGATGAGGGTTGCCCAAAGCCGGATTGACAGCCCAAAGCTTGGGCCAGTAATGAGGATCATCGAACAGCATTTTACTGATGTCCCATAAAGTGTCTTTTTCCTGAATGGAATAAGTGTCTTTGTTGCCTGCAATACTGTCCCACTCCTCCACAGACACTTTTTTGCTGTAATACCGGACATAGGTGTCGTATAAATTTTGTTCGTAATCATCAAAATCAGCACTTGAACCCCCTGCACCGGTGGTGGCCTCTGTGGATAAAGAATCAGATTTGTCGGCCTGGCCTCCGCTGTCTTCGGCCAAGGGGGCCGATTCTGCGTCTGCTGTTGCCATATCCAGCTCTGCTTGAGAGGGCCCTGCGGGAGGCTTGTCATCGGGGTCTGATTGGCCCTTTGAAGATTTTTCCACTGACACAGCCTGGGATTCGCTCTCCTCCAGCATTTCCTCTTCATCGTCCAGCCATATATCCTCGTCCTCCTGTGCCACTGAGTGCACCACAGGAACCATGAGAACGGCCCAAGCCCAAAAAAAGAAAACAAGAAAAGTTCGTTTCAAAGCAGATGACTCCTTTTTTTTAACACATCATGCACTATATCAGACCTGTTTTGACAAATCAAACAAAGTCCTGGCCCTATTCTTGCATGAAGATGGAAAAAAGGGAAAAAAGTCCAGGTCAGGGATGACGCAATCAGTTAGAAACCGCTTTTTTTGAAGGAGGGAAGGAGAAACAATGCTACCCGGTTTATTGATGATAATTATTATATTGTGCGTTAATCCTTTTTCCCTGCTCTCCTTTATGGAGCCGGTGGGGGAGGTGTTGCACCAACTTTGCCTGCAAAGGGTGACTGCAGAGGACGCATGGACGCCCATATACTCGGCGTTGGTGTGTGGCCAGAGGCTGGCGGAAGGGGAGATAAAAAAAACCTTTATGGCTTTGGGGATCATTCATTTAATGGTGATCTCTGGTGCACACCTGATTTTTTTGGAAAGAATGTGGAGCCTTTTACCGGCTTTTCGTTTTAAAACTTTCATTCTGGTTTTGTTTCTTTTCACTTACTCTCTCAGTGCGGGGCTTAAACCGCCAGTGTTAAGGGCTTTGTTTTCTCTTCTGCTGAGCCGTCTTAACCGGAAATTCAAATTTTTTTGGAGTCCTTACTGGCGTGTTCAGATAAGCGGCATGCTGTGTTTGTTGTGTCAGGGGGCCTGGTTTCATTCCATGTCTCTTCAGTTGAGCTGGATAGCCAGTATGGGCATGTCCAACCCTTATATGTCCCGGCTGAAATCCTGCTGTATAACCTTTTTGCTCGTTTTGCCGGTGATCAGTGCCTGGTCTGCCCTGCATCCCCTGAGCATTCTTATCAACTGGCTGGTGGTGCCTTTGGCCGGGGGTGTGATCCTGCCCCTGTCTATCCTGCTTGTCCCCTTTCCTTTTTTGCGTCCTTTTGTCAACTGGTTGTGGGAAAAAGGGCTGAACATGATGAATGTCCTCCGGCCCCTTATGGAAAATCAGGGCATGGAGCTGAGCTGGTCTTTAAGCTCTTTTGGCATGTGGATATATATTGCAGTGGTGTTTATTGTTTTGCAGACCAGCTTTGTTTTGGCCCTCCGGCAAAAAGCCATTTATACCAAGGGGAAGACATCAATTTTATGACGGATTACCATATCGGCAATTTTGTCAGGTGAATCAGCCCTCTTTATTCATAAATGATTTTGATTTCTTCAGGTTCTTCCTCTTTCGGCTCTTTGGGCTCTATGGGTTCCAAAAGGACTTTCATATCCTTTGTCCAAAGCACCTTATACCCTTGTTCCTGGGCTATCTGAACAAATTTTTTGATAAACTCCTCCCTTTCCTTTTCATTTTTTTCCCTTAAGTGCTCGTCTATCCATTTTTGATGTTCCATTTGCTTGCGGGCCAGGTGCTCCGGATCTTCATACAGGTCATTTTCATAAGGTTGCTGTTTCAGATCTTCAAAAACGGCTTTCATGGAATCGTCTTCCGGAAAATGCACCCCCCGGTCCAGGTTGGCCGATTCCGGGGTCAGAGCAGATATTTTGCCCAAAGGTTCCTTAAATTTTTCTGATATCATTTCCTGTTTCTGCCGGGCCTTTTGAAAATCAAGTGTGGCTTTTTTTTGCTGGACACGATCGGCAATAGTGGAGACAGGGGCTGAAACATTTGTATCTGTTTCCTGCCCGGCCTTCCGGCCGGAGAGACGGCAATGGGTGGCATAGTTGCCGGGCTTTTCCTTATAAAGGCAGACCAAAAAGTGACGCCCGCCATAAAGCCCAAGCCCCAGCAGGACCAACAAGACAAAAAATTTTTTGTTTGTGGTGGCTTTTTTGGGCCTTTCAGCCACAGAGGCATGGGAAGGCCTTGAGGTTCGCCTTCGTCTGGATGACGAGGTCCCCCCTCTCTGGAATGAAGAGCTGTTCCGCCCCCTCTGTCTTCTGTGTCTGCTCACTATATTACCCCTGTATGTGTTCAGTAATTTGCTGACAGAATCACTGCCTGTCCAAAAAGTCCTCCCTGTTTCGGGACGGAACACCGCTCACGACACGGATTTTTTGGACAGACAATCACTTTATCAGCTCTTATTCAGACTGTCATTCCTGCTCAAGCCACACCACAAGCACTTCCGGCCGGGGAGTGTCTTTTGTGTCTGTCTCAATATGTGCCAGAGGCACATGGATGGCACGGGCCATGTCCTTTTGACAAAGCGGGAAAAGAGCCTGATCCTCCTGATTCATACTCACTTTCATTCCTTTCAAAGGGGCGGAAAGGCCTATCCCCTTCGCCGATTTGTCCCTTCGGACTTTCTCCAACAAATAAAAGGCCAAATTCAGCAAAGAGGGGCTTTCCTCAGCCTTTGAAGAGCTGGATTTTTCCGGTGAATCCTTTTTTGGCTGAAGATCAGTATAAGCCTTGCGGACACTTTTTTCCAGCTCTTTTTCCAAAAAGGCCATAACAGGCTCAGCCTCCCCCCATTTGCTTAAGTGGACAGACACCTTCTGCTGACTCCAGTCCTTTCTCTGCTCCCATATCAATTCTGTTGTGTAAGGCAAATAAGGGGCAAACATTTTAACAAAAAAATACATGCTCAGGTCCAAAGCACAAACAGCGGAGCTGGCCTCTCTGATTTGTTCCCGCCTTTCCTGCCTTTCCAATAAAGAATCCAACCGGGTAAACTGATAAGCCCTCCCCTTGACCAGCTCTATATAATTGTCGCAAAACAGCCAAAAGCTTTTTTCCATCAGCTCCAAGGCCTGGGCATAATGAAAGTCATTTAAGAGGGTGGTGGCCTGGCGGTGAATATTCAACAGCTGGATCAGCCAGGCCCGATCCAAAGCCTGAGAGACCAAAGAAAGCCTGTTCATGACAAAAGTGTCTTCTGTCTGATTGTTCTTTTTTGTTTGGACAGCAGGCCAGTGAGTGCCCTGCCCGTAGATATCATGCAAAAGGTTTTTGTGCTTTTCAAAAAAAGATTCCATACCCTGAATCTGAATTTTAAGAAACTTAAAGCTGTTACTCATTTTGACAGTCAGTTTTTTGCCCACTTTAAACACATTTTCATCATACACTGTGTCCATGCCCAGTCGGGCTTTCCCGGCCCAGTAACGAATGGCGTCCGGAGAATATTTGTCCATCAGCTCCTCCGGCGAGAGAGCTGACCTCCCCCCTTTGGATTTGCTCATCTTCTGCCTTTCAGGATTCATCACCCAGCCACTGATGGCAATATGCCTGAATATGGCAGGGGCTTTTTGCCCCTGAGCTGAAGAATGAAAAAAAGCTTTGGCAATGGTGTAAAAAGCCCAGGTGCGGATAATTTCATGGGCCTGCGGACGCAAATCCACGGGAAAAAGCTTTTTATGTCTTTCGGCGTTCAGGCCCCAGTGGCTGTTGATCTGAGGGGTGAGAGAAGAGGTGGCCCATGTGTCCATCACCGCCTCCTCTGCCACAAAACCACCGGCCTGGCCCCTCTGATCTTCTGTGTAGGGAGCTTTTTTTCCCATTTTTTCCACAGGGGCCTGCACCACAGGATCCACAGGCTGAAGGGGCTTTTCGAAAGCCGAATACGGCAAAATGGGGTTTTGGTGATCCGGTGCCTTATCTTGATTCAAAGGATACCAGACGGGAAAAGGCACACCAAAAAACCTTTGCCGGGAAATGCACCAGTCCTGATTAAGGCCCTCCACCCATTGCTCATATCTTTTCCACATCGAAGGGGGGTGCCACTTGAGCTGAAAACCATGCTGTAAAAGCTCTTTTTTATAAGACAGTATCCGGACATACCACTGGCGAGCGGGCAGAATCTCCAAAGGATAATCCCCTTTCTCATAAAATTTAACAGAATGCTCCACCGGCTTTGGCTCAGACACTATATATTGTTTGCTTTTTAAAATCTCTGTTATTTTTTTGCGGGCCTGAGGCACTCTCAGCCCTTCCAGTTCCCTGTAATATTGATTGGCCAGGGCCGGCTGAACACTGAAAAATTCCTCATCAGAATTTTTCCGGTTCAAGCCTCCATTTTGATCCACAGAAGGGTTTTGTCCTTGTTCAGGGACAAAAGGGACAAAAGGCACAAAACAGTTTCTTTTAAAAAGACCTTCCGGACTGATGATGGATTTTAAAGGGAGCTTTTGTTTTTCCCAAAACCGAACATCCTCCATGTCCCCAAAAGTGCAAACCATTAAAATACCTGTGCCTTTTTCCGGGTCTGCATGCAGAGAAGGCAAAACTGGCACCAAAGAGCCAAACAAAGGCACTATCGCCTTCCGGCCAAAAAATTTTTTATACCTGCTGTCTTCGGGATGAGCCACCACCGCCACCGCGGCCGGCAACATTTCCGGGCGGGTGGTGGAAATCACAAACTCCTCTTTGGAGGAACTGAACTCACCATTCCAGACACGAAACTTTATATCATGATAAGCCCCTTGTTTTTTTCTGTCCTCCATGTCCGCCTGAGCCACAGCTGTTTTAAACTGTGTGTCCCAAAACACCGGTGTCCGGCGGTTTTCCACAAAACCTTTTTGATAAAGATCCAAAAAGGATTTTTGGGATATGATTTGAGCATGGGGGGATATGGTTTCATAACTTTGTGTCCAGTCCACAGAAAGAGCCAGCCGGCGCCAAAGCTTTTCATAATTTTTTTGATCCTCTTTGGTTTGCATGGAGCAGACATGAACAAAATCAGCCCGTGACACGGGACGGAAGTCAGATCTTTTTTTGTTTTTTGTGCCCTGCTTTAAATCCTCCATAAAATGGGGGTTTTGGGTTGGAGGAAGGCGGGGGTCGCAAGTGATTTTATATAGATTTTGCACCCTTCTTTCGGTGGGAAGGCCGTTGTTGTCCCAGCCCATTGGGTAGAACACATTTTTGCCTCTCATTCTCTGAAAGCGAGCCAGAATATCTGTTTGTGTGTAGCTGAACACATGCCCAATATGCAGGGCACCGGAGATGGTGGGCGGGGGTGTGTCAATAACAAAAGTGTTTTCTCTGGTCTCCTTTGGGTTATAGGAGTAAAGGCCAGCCCATTTTTTTTGACAAGAATATTCCATAGTGGGTAAAAAACAAGAGGATAGTGATGGATCAGAAGAACTGTAGTGGGCAAAGAGCGAAAAAGCAAGCCTTTTATTGACTTTGGCAAAAAAAAAGGTTTTGATGTTTCAATATGAGCCATGATTTTCCCGCCGACTTTGAAAAAACCTGTTTTTCTGTGTCGGAAGTGACCAAAATGGTGTCGGATTGTCTGCAATCCACTTTTCCCCCCTTGAAAATTCAGGGGGAGATATCCAATTTTACCGCCCACAGCTCCGGTCACTGGTATTTTACTCTAAAGGACGCGGAATCACAAATTAAGGCGGTGATGTTTCGTTCGGCCAATCAGGGCCTGACTTTTCAGCCCCGGCGGGGGGAGAGCCTTGAGGTGGTGGTCCATGGCCAGCTCAGTGTCTATAAGGCACGGGGAGAGTATCAGATTATCTGTCAGGATATGGAAAAAAGCGGAAAAGGGGCTTTGCGGGAGGAATTTGAACGGCTCAAACAAAAACTGCTGAAGGAGGGCCTGTTTGAAAAAAAAAGCCCACTCCCTTTTTTGCCTCGTCACATTGTTATTGTCAGCTCCCCCACCGGGGCCGCCATTCAGGATATTTTGAACATTTTAAAAAGACGATACAAAGGGGTGCAGATCACCTTGGTGCCTGCTTTGGTGCAGGGGGAGTCGGCCCCTCAGAGCCTGATACAGGCTTTGGAGAAGGCCCAAAAACTGCACACAGCAGATGTGCTGATTTTGGCCCGTGGGGGCGGAAGTCTGGAGGATCTTTGGGCTTTTAATGATGAGGCTTTGGCCCGTGCTGTGTTTGCCTTTCCCAAGCCTGTCATTTCCGCAGTGGGGCATGAGACCGATTTCACCATAAGCGATTTTGTGGCGGACTTGCGTGCACCCACCCCTTCCGCCTCTGCCGAATTGGTGACACAAAATGTGCTTGATATTTTGGAAAAGCTTAAAGGCTGGCGGTTTCAGCTTTGTCAGAGTGCTCAGCGTGAGATAAACAACTTAAAACAAAATCTCCACCGGCTCAATCAGACCCTTATAAACCCTCTCAAGCAGATACAGGACAGGGAGCAATATATAGATGAGCTGAACATGAGTCTGAGGCAGAACTGGAATCAGCAAAACAGGCTGAGGAAAGAACAGCTGAAGTCGCTGTTGTCTTTGCTGGAGAGCTTAAGCCCCTTAAAAGTGCTGGCACGGGGCTATGGCTTGGTGAGCCGAAAGGGAGAGGTGATAAAGGAGGCGGATGGTCTTCGTCCCCATGAGGAGATTCATATCCGGTTTGCCCAAAGCTTTGCTCTGGCCAAGGTCACCCAAACCGGCCCCTTAAAAAACAAGAATTGACTGCAAAACCAACAGAATCGACTGCCAATAACCCAGAATCGACTGCAAATAAAGCAAATTAACGGTATTTCTCAAAAAATTTCTTGACTTTTTAAGATTTTCAGTCTATTTTTTGACATTATGGCAAATGCTTTACTGCAAGAAGTGGCTTATTTAAAGGAAGGCGGTTTTTCTGAACAGCAAGCCAGTACACTGGTTTTTTTTCATAAAAACCAGATAGATACCCATTTGGCCACAAAAACCGACACTTTGGCATTGAAAAAAGACATAGCAGAACTAAAAAAAGATGTGGCAGAACTAAAAAAAGATGGAGCAGAACTAAAAAAAGATGTGGCAGAACTAAAAAAAGATGTGGTGGGCATCAAAAAAGACATAGCAGAACTAAAAAAAGATGTGGCAGAACTAAAAAAAGATGTGGTGGGCATCAAAAAAGATATGGAAATTTTAAAATATTCATTAACTGTTCGCTTGGGGGGTATGGTCTTTTCTGGCTTTCTCCTGTTGGCAGGTTATATAGGCTACTTGGGCCATAGAAACAAAAATCATCAATCCCAGCAAATGCAACAATTTTTGGATACACAGCGTCAAATTATATCAGTATTGGAAAAAATCCCCCAGACCTCCGTCCCTGCTATAGTGAATCCTCCCTCAGCTGTAGGGTCAAAGCAAAAAAATTAAAGTTTTTTTTTGGATCTGCCGATGAGGAAAGAGTAGGGCTTGCAAAGCCCTTGTGTTCAAGTCCTTTAAAGCTTGGCAGGCAAAAATAGGAAAAAAGAGGTAAAATTATGAAAAATATTTTAAGAAATTCTTATAAGTTATTGAAATTATTAAGGATTTTCACCCCCCCCCCCCCCCCCCGCACCGCGTCATAGCCGGTTCAGCGAAAAAGCTGTTGCGTAGCCTGCCATCCCCTTGTAGGGGCACGGGCACTCACCCATTGGAAAAGCTGTTGCAAGGCCCACCTCCTCCTTGTGGGGGCACGGGCGTTTCCTATGGAAAAAGTAATCCACTGACATCAGCACTACCTGTCCAAAAAGTCCGCACCGTTTCGGGACGGAATACCTTGATTTTTGGGAAAAAGGGTTATGAGAGGGAAAAGCTTTGCCTTATTCGGGACGCCCGCCCGGTAAAAAGGGGACGCGTTGCCATTGAACAACAGCATAACGGCAAAGCAGAACAATCACTCAAGCTGTGGCAAAGCCCACCTCCTCCTTGTGGGGGCACGGGCGTTCAAACATCGCCGTTTGGCGACATTTTGTTTAAAAGCAGAAGCTTTTTATTTAAAAATGCGTCTTATGTAAACGTAAAAATCAGCTTTTTTGCACACAGCTTGCTTTTTAACTTAAGAAATCGGCTCAGCAGAGGACGCAAAATATCGCCAAAGGCGAACTCACTCCGCACCCCCACAAGGAGGAGGTGGATCACAAAAGCCCTCATTCCCGCACGATCTGTCATTCCCATGCGATCTGTCATTCCCGCACGATCTGTCATTCCCGCATGCACTGTCATTCCCGCGAAAGCGGGAATCTCTTTGTGGCTTGGGATAGAGTCAAGATCAAAGAAGAAAGCCGCGTCGAAAAGTAACCCGCTTTGCGGGCCTGCGAAAGCAGGAATCTCTTTGTGGCTTGGGATAGCAGGACAATCATTCAAGCAGTTGTTGCAGGGTCTGCCTCGATTGAGAAGGCCAGATCACTGCTTTCTGCCTTTGATTTTTGGACTGCTGTTCTCTTTTTTCATTTCAGCTGAACCTGATTGCAGTAAGATTCATGCTCATTGTAAGAATATATGTGATGATGTACCTGAGCCTTGCAAACAAATATGTGAACAAATACATAGTATTGAAGTACCTGGAGAGCAATACAACTATGAACAACAGTTACAGGAATGTGAGACAAATGCACAGGTAGCAAGGACAACTGAACAAGCCAACGCAAAAAAAGAAGCATGTAAAAGTGTGTGTGGGGCATACCTTAAACAGACTCAAAGAGGATGCCCTGACAGTACTTCACATAATGATTGTGAATCATTATGTGAAAATCAAGGACTGGATGATTCCAATAACTTTTATAACCAGAACTTTCTTCAACAAATTGAAAGTCAAAAAGGAAATTCTTGCGTTACAGAAATAAAAAATAAATTTGTAGATGATTTTCAAAGAAAATGTGATAGTAAAATAAATGATATTAAAGACGATGCCACCCTTATATGTCATCCAGATGGCAGAAAAGAAGACACAGGGTGTGAAGAATGGTGCAATGACAAGGCAAATGAGTATTGGACAGACAAGGTGTCAAACGACATACAAAATATACCAAAACATTATTTCAATGAAAATGGAACTGAATCTGTTGCTTATGCACTGGCCACTCAAAATAATATCGATCAAGTAACAGGACCGGCTGTCGAAGAGGAAGTAAAGATTGTGGACGATAAAGACAATTTGCTACCAGCAAGAAAAGACGAAGGTTTTAGGTGGTGGGTGGAGTGTCAAAAAGGGGCAGGTATGGAATGTGAGGCCAGAGTGCAGTCCGCCGTGGAAGAGGCCATAGAAACCTGTGGCGAAAGCCGACATGAGGCCATGGAATGTTGCCACGAACCCCAATCCTGCGTGGGAGGGGGGCTGGCCACAGCTCTGGACAGCCTCGGCAAAATGAACATGGCCATAGCCTCCCTCCAAGGTCAAAAAAAAGTGTGCGAAGCCACCAAACAAACATTTGGCCTCTATAGCGGTATGACAGGGACTATGGCCGCACAATGTATCAGAAAAGCCAATGCATGCCAGTCCACCTGTTCAGAGCAAGTGAGCCAGGCCGCGAAAGTCTTTAAATACGCCTGTGGAGTGGACCCCCGCAAAACCAAAAGACACGACGATTCTGTTTCCTGCACACGCACCTTTTTTAACCACTACAGAGAACAAATCACCACCAGCAATCATGATAATGCCGATTATGACGACATCAATATCAGTAAAGCCGCCAAGGCCTGTAAACAAACCGGCAAAGAATCCAATCGCCGAATTCAGGATATGACCAACAATATGGGAGCGGCCCTTATGGCCTCCGTCAAAGAATGTGAGCAAGAATTTCCGGAACAGGAATGGAAGCCACCTCCTGTTCCCGAGTGGAAACCCCCGGACCCCAATCCCACCACTCCCCCTTCAGGACTTCCCACACCAAGTAGGACAGGAGGTGGTGGTGATACCAAAAAAAACCGTTCTCTGCCAGGAGGAGATCCCATGTCCACCGCCGCTGACCCCTTTGCTATGGACCCAACCGTGGAGGAGGCTGGGCCGGAGATAGACAAAGGCGGGCCTTCCGGTTTTGGTGGGCTGGTGGGAGGCGGTAGTGGTAGCGGCGGTGCCCCCGGCCTCGGCGGCAGTGGAGGCGGTGGTGATGACGGCGGAGGTCCCGGCCGGGGAGGTGCAGGAGACCCCAAAAAAAGAAAGATTCTGTTGGGCCACAAGGGCGGTAAATTCACCGGTTACAGCGGAGGGGGCGGGAACAGCCGTGATTCCAAAAGAAGAGGGCGGTTTCGCAAAAACAACAAGAAAAAAACAAGAGGCACAGCCTCTTTGGACCTGAAAAAGCTTTTTCCCAAAAAACAGCTGAACAACAAGATAGGGAAATTTGGCTCTCCCCATGATGATATATTCAAAAGAATTGGCGATCGTATGAAATATATGTGCAAAACCAACAGAATCGACTGCAAATAAAACAAGTTATACTGATCTTGTTTGAAAATGCATGTTTCACATTTGCCTTGTGGGAGGAAAACAGCCCAAAAGTAGCACCCTTTTCAAAAGGCAGACCCCTCGGGGCAGGTTCTGCCTGCCCCGTGCCAGTTTGGTTTAAGAGCCGATGTCGGATCTTTTTTGCAGGCCGGGCCACCGAATACGGCGGGCCTGCTCATAAGCCCGCTGGCAGGCGGACTCTTTGGTGGTCCCAAGCCCAATGGCGTTCACCACCCTTCCCCCCTTTGTGAACCAGCCCTCTTTTGTTTTGTGAGCACCAGCGGGCAAAAAATAAGAATTTGTACTTTTCCATTCCATATCCCCTTGAATGGGAAGAGAGGGGGAAGGTTTTTCCGGGTAGCCTTCTCCCGCCAGGACCACACAACAGGCAAATTGGTCTTTTTTCCACTGCACATGGGGAAGTTGCCCCTGAGCCACAGAGAAAAACACCTGTGCCCAGTCCCCTTCCAGCAAAGGCATGAGAACCTGCGTCTCCGGGTCGCCAAAACGAACATTGTATTCCAAAACAACAGGTTCTTCATTATCCACAATCATAAGCCCCATGTATAAAACTCCCCTGTAAAAAAGCCCCTGCTTTTTTATGGCCTGAACAGTGGGCAAAATAATTTTGTTTTTTATTTTTGTTTCAAGATCGGAGGAAATAAAATGGGGGGCAAAGGCCCCCATGCCCCCTGTGTTGGGGCCCTGGTTTTGATCTTTCAGTCTTTTGTAATCTTTGGCAAAAGGCAATATGTGAAAGGCGGTGGAGGGGGGATGGCTGAGCAGGACAAACACAGACATCTCCCAGCCTTTTTGAAATGGCTCTATCAGGGCTTTTTCGCCGGCCGGGCCAAAGACTTTCTTTTCAAACAAATTGTGGGCTTTTTGCTGTAAGTCCTCTTTATTGTGGCAGATAAACACCCCTTTGCCCCCGGCCAAGCCATCGGCTTTTAAAACCAAGGGAAAATCCCACTGGATTTTTTGTGCCTGCTGAACGGAGGTTACTTCTTTAAACTCTGCCGTGGGGATTTTTTCTTCGAGCATGAAGTTTTTGGCAAAAAGCTTGCTGGACTCCAGTTGGGAGGCGGATTGGGAAGGGCCAAACACGGGCACATTCAGGGAGCGAAAAAAATCCCCTGCCCCTTCGGCCAACTCTTTTTCCGGCCCCACCACCACCAAATCAATTTTTTTGGTGCTTATCAGCTGGCGGGCCTGAGCCTTATTCCAAGCGGCTAAGATGTTTTGGACGGAAGGGGATTCGGACAAGGCTTTTGAGATAGCTTGTTCCCGCCCTCCTTTTCCAAGTATGAGTATATTCATTGTGAGGATATGTGGACAGCAATCTCCACCTGCATATTGGGACCAAAATCCAAAAGCACCTGATACTGCCCTGTTTCTTTCAGAGGATTTTTGAGCTGGACAACTTTTTTATCCACTTCATAGCCTTTGGAGTTAAGTTCTTTGGCAATATCCAAAGCGGTTAAGGAGCCAAACAAATGGCCCTTGTCGGAGACCTTTCGGACAAAAGCAAGTTCCAGGCCCTGGAGTTTTTCTGTCAGGGACTGACGATCGGCCAAAGCCTTTTTCTTTTTGGCCTCTATCCACTGCTGGCGGTGGCGGGCGGAGTCCGCAGAACCTTTTGTGAAAGGGATGACCCACTTTTTGGCCAGCAGGAGATTTCGGGCATGGCCTTTTTTGACAGAGACAATATCCCCTGCCTGCCCTATGTTCTTAAGATCTTTTTTTAAAATAACTTTCAAAATCATGCCTCTTTTTCAGGCTGGTGCCACTTTCCTGACCAAGCCGGTGGACGACGATGACGACAGGCTTCTTCGTTTTTGAAGACGTTCCTGCCGTTCCTGTTCCTTTCGGATGGCCTCTTCCACAAGATAGCGAAAGTCGGCCAGGTGCTCTTCCGGGGATTTTTTGAACTTTTCGAAGTGGTGGTAAAGTATTTTCTCGTCCATCCGGATCTGCCGGGTCAGCTCCTCTATCACTCCTTTTGCCCCACTGAAAGTCCAGTGAAAATACAGGCCCTGAGACCACTTTTTTCGGTTTTTATTGGCCAGTTTACGCCGTCCCCAGCTGTCTATGTGGTGAATTTGACCCTTAAAGCTTTTGATCACCTTTCTCACTTTCTGAAAAAAGCTTTTTTGGGCTTTCTCATCCAAAGCCGGGTCCATCACCAAAACGGCCTCATAATTCGGGTTTTCCATATTGTCCCACCTCTTTTATTGTTTCTTTTTGCCTGCCTGCTTTTTCGTGCTCACCTGCCTTGTGTCATTGGCCAGGAGCTATGTCAAGGCTTTTTTTTGCCCTCAAAAGACACATCTTTCTTTGACAAAATCCACAAACTCCGCAATGGTGCTGTCAGCAGACCCACTTTTGTCGCCAGCTCCTCTTTTGGCCAGCTTTTCAAGATGATTGGTGAGGGGTGTGGGGTTGCCCAGACCAGCCCCTTTATCACTTAAGTAATCCCGGTCCCTTCTAATCTGGGATGGAAATTTTCTGGCTTGTAGCTTCAGCTTCTCGGCCCTTCCAAACTTTTTCACATCAAAAGGTAATTTTGTTCTCCCGGCCATCAGGATTTTTCTGTTCTGGCAAGCGGAAAAATGTCGATTATTCTTACAGTTCCCACAGTCTCCGGACTTGGGACTTTCCTTACAAATCTTCCGGCAGTCCCGCATAGTTTGGTCTTCCCTGCAATGCTTTCCGAGAGACATGTAATATTTTTCGTCCTTTATAAAACCCCTCAGGTGTTCTGAAGAAACAACAGATATACCTCCATTATAGGCCTGATACAACAGATCCCACTGGGTTTCCTTATCATCCATGTCAAATACAGTCACTTTTTGAATTTTCAGATCCTTCCGATTATATGTGACATCTCTTTTTCCATTTTCATCATGGAGAGCATCGTATATTTCCCCGTCACTTCTCATAAGCCAGGTTTTATCTTCTCTGACACCGTGTTTGGTGACAGGCCCCCGGACAATAAGCATCTCGTTTAGTTTTAAGGGCAGTTTAAAATCCTTGATAACCTGCCTCAGCCTTTGGCTGGCCGGTGTATTACTTTCCGTTTCCACATTGGCGGGAAAGGGGGAGCTGTTTCGGCTCATTGTTTGCTGAAACTGAATTTGATTCAGTTTCATGTTATACATGCCGTAAAAAAAACAGGTGTCCGCGTTCTGTGTAACGGCACAGTTCATTTTACGAGCGGCGGTTTTGACGCCCTTGTAATCCTCATCAAACATGTCAGATTTTGAGGTTACTCCTTTTTTTCCTTCTGTGGAGCCGGATCGGATTTGATCCGGTATCCTCACCTGATCCAACAGACCAGGACATTTATCACGAAAGTCCTTATATATCTGACTCTTTGGAGAGTCAGAGACATTGCTGACATAAATCTGTTTATTCACTTCCTCTAAGGTGCACCCCACCACTTGAGTATAGCATCTGGCTCCTGTGTCACTTTTTTGATTCAAAATAAACTTGGATTCATGGTTAAACAGCTGAAACAGCTTTTTTTTGTCCTCTCCATCAAAGCCAAAACAATCCGCCACATTGTGAAAGGAGTGGTAGGTCATCATAATATAATCTTCATTGAGGCAGGGGGGCTGGGGGAAAATATTTTCCTTTTTTCCGTCCGGTTGAACAGGACTTGCCCACTTCCTGGCTTTTTGATCCTTCATGCTGTTGCAATGGTAATAATTTGTGGAGGCCTTGGGCCTTTCTTTACTTGGTATATAACCTGGTTCTTTTTGCATGGAGCGAACAGCACTGGCAAAAAAACATTCCGGCGGAACACTTTTACTGGTGGCCTCTTTCGATGGCTTAATAACAGTGTTGTCGTCAGCACTCCCGGTATTGTTGGCTGTTTTTCTTGGGGCACAGCTCGTGCAGGGGGAGTCGGCCTCAGTTTCAAAATCCCCGGCTTCATTCACCAGCCTGTCGGTGAAATCCCTGTTTTTCCATGTGCATTTTTCATAAGGAATATCCACAGCCCAAACAAAAGAACTGTCCATGACACAACACATAAGCAATAAAAAGAGGGTGAAAAATAAAGACATGATGATAAAACAAAGCTTTCACGATTAGGTTTCTTTTTTAACAGCACTTTGGTTCCGGTTCAAACAGGACATAACTGCCAATATTTGCCTGATCCACCAAGGGGCCACTGCCTCTGTAGGCACATTTTCCGGGATTTTATATCTATAACGATAAGTGTGCTCAAACTGATCACGCATTTCTGATGTGTTCATGGGGCCAGCTTTTTTGGTCCAGTCCCCCATATACTCCAAAAAATGGTCCAAATGGGCCTGAATGGCCAGTAAAAGCCTTCTGTCCTCCCCTATAAAATCATCTTCATTGTTTATGGCGTATTCTCTTACTTTATGCAGTTGTTCAATAAACAAAGTGGTTTTTTGTCGTGTGGTTTTTCCTCTCAATTCGCAAATTTGGAACAGAGGCTGAAGTTGCTCACTCACCTGGATCCTTAAACTCTCAGCGTTGATGGTCCGGACAGGGAGGCCGGTTTTATCACTGATAATGATCTGTTTTTTGCCTTTGGCACCGGGCAAAAGGCCCCGCTTGGCTGATTTTGGCTTTTTGGCTTTGTTGCTCCCTCCCCTTGAGGTTAGTCGCCGGGCTTTTGATTTTTGGCCTTTTGCCAGTCGCCGAGCTTTTTGTTTTTGGCCTGAAAGGGCTTTTGAATTCCTCCTGTTTTGAGCCATGCCCGGTTTACCGGCGGACACTTCCCTCTTGCTTAATCGGCTGTCTGCCTCCTGCAAACCGGTCGGCCCTGCACTGGACTTTAGGCTGGTTTTGGCGTAAACAGCCCCTGAAAAGAGCATGGAGAAAGCCGGCAAAAGAGTGAAAAACACAACATATTTCATTATGACTCCCACTATAACACAAAGCTTTTCATAAAACCACCTTTTTTTAAAAAAAGTTGACTTCGGATATTTTGGCTGTCATAAACCAAACTGGTTTTGAAAAAGGTGTCGCTTTTGGGCTGTTTTCCTCCCACAAGGCAAATATGAAACATGCATTTTCAAACAAGATCAGTATAACCCAAAATGTTATGAAATGGGTCGCCAATAATGCAGGTATTCTCAAAAAACCTCAAAAGGTTCCGCCCAAAGCGTGGTGGCTGGAGGGGATGGCACTTAACAGCTTTTTGGTATAGTCCTCCTGAGGGTTTTTGTAGATATCCGAGGCTGTGTTCTGCTCCACGATTTTCCCTTTATTCATCACACAAACCCGGTCAGAGATAAACTTCACCACAGAAAGATCATGGGATATAAAAATATAAGTGAGCTCCATTTCCTCCTGCAAATCCATCAACAGGTTGATAATTTGGGCCTGAATGGAGACATCCAGGGCGGATACAGATTCATCGCATACCATAAATTCCGGTTCCATGGCCAAGGCACGGGCGATGCAGATTCTTTGCCTTTGCCCTCCTGAAAACTCATGCGGGTAGCGGTTGAGCATATCTCCTGTCAGGCCCACTCTCTCCAGCAGTTGTTCCACTTTTTTTGTCCGCTCCTTTTTGTCTTTCCCTATATGGTGGATGAGCATAGGCTCCTGAATGGAGGAACCTATGGTCATGCGTGGGTTTAAGGAGGCATAAGGATCCTGAAAAATCACCTGCATTTTTTTTCTCAAGGACCTCATTTCCTTTCGGGAAAAGTGGGTGATATTTTGCCCCTGATAAACAATCTCCCCCTCACTGGCGGGAAAGAGCCGTAAAATCACCCGGCCGAGGGTGGTTTTGCCACAGCCGGATTCCCCCACCAAGCCCAACGTTTCCCCCTTTCGGACCGTGAAGGACACATCATCCACCGCCCGCACATAAGAGAGGGTTTTGCCAAAAAAAGTTTTTTTCAAGGGGAAATATTTTTTCAGATTTTTAATTTCCAGCAAAACATCCCTTGAGGACAGATTTTTAATTTGTTTTGCCGATTTTTGTGCTTTTTCGTTTGAGTTCAGTTTTTCTTTTCCCTCTTTATCCATGTAATCGCTCATCACGGGCAGTCTTCGGCTGTCCCGGTCCAAAGTGGGACGGCAGGCCATAAGGCCCTTGGTGTAAGGGTGGGTGGGGCTTTTAAAAAGGTTTTGGACGGATCCGTGTTCCACTATTCGCCCCTCCCACATAACCAGTATCTCGTCCGCTATCTCTGCGATCAAGCCCAGGTCATGTGTGATAAAGAGCATGCTCATGCCGTATGTTTTTTGTAAACTTTTCAGCAGTTCCATAATTTGCTTTTGAATGGTGACATCCAGGGCGGTGGTGGGTTCATCCGCTATCAAAAGGTCCGGACGGCAGGCAATGGCCATGGCGATCATCACCCTCTGCCTTTGTCCGCCGGACAGCTGATGAGGGTAGGCTTTGGCCCTGTCCGGGTCCACCTCCACCTGTTTCAGCAGGGCCTGTGTTTGCTCATAAGCTTGTTTTTTTGTGCTGTTTTGGTGCAAAATCAGGGATTCGGCTATTTGATTGCCCACTGTAAACACGGGGTTGAGACTGGACATAGGCTCCTGAAATATCATGGAAAGGCGGTTTCCCCTGAGCTTTCTCATCTCTTTTTCCGGCCATTTTAAAATATCCGGATCCTGGTTTTTTGCTGAAGGTGAGACCTGGTCCCTGTGGTTTGGCTTTTCCTGGTCCTTGGGATGGTTTTTTTGAGTGGGAGGCTGGTGAGAGGGGGACGGGCTGGATTTTTGGTCCATATTCAGATGGACTTGGCCTGTCACCTGGCCTGGGGGCTCCAATATCAGTCGCATAAGGGAGAGAGCTGTCACACTTTTACCGGAGCCGGATTCCCCCACCAGGCCCACTGTTTTCCCTTTGGGAATGTTAAAGGAAACACCCCGCACGGCTTTTATGCAGGCCTCCTCTGTTTTAAAGGAAATGGAGAGATTTTTGACTTCTATCAGATTCATGGGGACTTATTATAAATGGTTTCTGACCTGAGTCAACTGAAACAGAAACCTGTGGAACAGGCCGTGAGCAGTATAAAGCTATAAAGCACTTACAGGAATGGCATAAAACCCGTAGGTTCAGGGGGGGACAATCGAAGAAACAACAAAAAAGCCCCTGACTGAAATCAGGGGCTTTTAAAAAATGTCTTCTATCCTTACAAGCTTTTAAAGATTGGGTTCTGTGCTGGCCAATCGTTCACAATCCTCTATCTTTTCATTTGGCTCGGCAACTTTTTGGAGAGCAATACCACCTTCCACAGCATCAAACTGAACAATATAATGGCCTGGTTCACAGTCGGCCACAGGAGCTGGGCTGGACTGTGCCCCCGAACCCGCATCTGTGCTGTCGCACAAAGCCTTGACCAAATCAGTGCCCTGGTTGGTGGAGATTTTTAGGATGGCAAACTCACTTTCTGTCAACCGGATACATTTATCTTCGACAAACAGAGTGGACACAAGATTTTTGGACTTGGCCTCCAGGCGGATAATGTTTACACCTGCACTCAAGCTTAGATCCGCTTTCAGTGTGACTGTATAATTGGCCACTTCCAGTTCTCCTTCTTCTTTTGCTGGTTCGGACTTGGGAGCACAGTTATTGGTTTCCTCATTCCACACATGTGTTTCTGCTTTTTGTTCGCAGGCCGTTTTGGCCTCTGCATGTGGGTCGTCTTTGGAATCGTCGCCTCTACAGCCCACAAGAGCTATGGCAAAAAAAGCCAAAACCATAATCATAAATTTTTTCATCGTATCCTCCTTGTTGTGTTGTTTTCCTGTTTCGTGACCTGCAAAAAAGCCTGGATCTGAAAGAAATATCAGGCTGACCCCGGCTTTTTATCCCTCATACCACAGCTTTTTCGCGGGCCACTCCTGTTTATTTTCTGCCTCTTTTGGGCTTTGTCAAGCTTTCCCTGAAAAAAACAGCCAAAAAAAACCGAAAACCCCGACTTTTGGGGAATTTATGCCCTCTGATATGGGTCCCTTTGCCCAAGCTATTTTGGCTCCTTGCCCTGTTTAGAATACATCCATGTAAAATGGTTGGGGTGTTTTCCTCTGGCAGATCTTGGATCGGTCATCCAGATTCCTGATTCCATCATCACTTTCACTGCCGTCCAGGGCCCGGAAATAAACTGGTAAATTGGGTTTGTGTTTGGATTCTTAAACAGTTCGCTGTCTTTGACAAAAATACTCACACCAACCAAAATGGAGATAATGAGCACCATTTCCACTGTCATCTGCCCTTTGTTTGAGCTGATTTTATTTCTGTTATGTTTCATATCAAAACCACCTTTTTATAATATCCAATCAGTAAAATAAAAAGAGCTGAGCCAGCCCAAAAACAAGCTCACGGAAAAAGGGAAGGTATGAAGTGTATCGGCGGGAAGTCTTTTAAACTTGAGTAAAGAAAGCAGATTCACATACACAAGTCCTGTTTTTTTGTCCAAAATCAGCTTGATCACCCCCAAAATCGCCCCCCAGAAGAAAGAGCACACCAGGCTGGAAATCACCGCTTGCGGAGGCAGGACCAAAGCCAGCACAGTATAAAGCTTCATGTCCCCTCCCCCTATCACTTTCAACAAAGTCAAGGGCAGGCTCAGGCCCAGGGCCACAAGCCCCTTGCCCAAAGCACGAAACAACCCCCCGTAGCCCTGCAAAAAAAAGATGGAGAGCAAAGCCACAGCGAGCAGGATCAAAATCAGCCAGTTATGAATCTTTCGGGAGCGGAGATCATCTGCCACCCCGGCCAAAAGAATCCCTCCCGGCAAAATATAAGTCCAAAACATAATCAATTTATCCTTATTTCCAATACCCGGTAAAAGTCTTGTTGTATTTTGTTCTTTTCCTTTAAGTTACAGCCTCCAAAGCGAAAAGTCCATTCCCTTTGTGTGTTGGAAAAGCGGGCCAGCCCCCAGGATCGGCCCGGAAAGCTCACCCGCACCCCGTCCGTAAACACACATTGAGCTGTTTTCTCTTTTCGATAAAAAGCTGAAAGCCGTTTCAGCCTGTCGTATGCCCTGTTCTCGTCTTCCACGGGGTGTCGTATTTCCGGGCTTTCCACTGTGCTTTTGGGGGCCGTCAGCTCTTCCGGTCCCCGGCCCTTCTTGAGACTTATGTCCAGCAGACGCAAGAGGCCGGCCAAACCATCATCAATGGGAAAAGAATCATCACAAAAAAAGAAGTGCCCGCTCAGCTCCCCGCCAAAAATAGCTTTTTCCTCTATGGTTTTTTGCCGTATCAGGCTGTGGCCTGACTTCCACATGACAGTCCGGACAGGCTTTCCTTTTAAAAAATCAAAAAACCAGTCGGCACATTTCACATCGGCCACCACCACAGGCCGGCCAGCTTTGTGCTGTGAGAGAGCTTTTGTCTTTCTTTGGCCACCCAAGCCCTGTTTTTCCAAAATATCAGAAATAAAAACAGACATCAACTCATCCCCTTCCAGGATTTTTCCGTTTCCGCCCACCACCACCAGGCGATCCCCATCCCCATCAAAGGCCACCCCAAAGAGGCTGTGACTTTCCCGTACCTTGTTTTTCAGGTCCTTCAGGTTTTGAGGGAGGGAAGGGTCCGGATGGTGGTGGGGAAAGTGCCCATCCGGCCGGGCATAAAGCCAATGCACCCGCACCGGAAAATCCTTTAGTGCCTGAAACACTTTTTGGGCCAAAGGGCCACTGGCCCCATTTCCGCAGTCCACCACTATATCCAAAATACCGGGCCTGGGTCGCAGAGGGGCATATTTTTGTTTCAGGGAGTTTATGTAGGCCTGTTCCACCTCACAGGCTGTAATGGTTTGAGCTGTCCCCGGCCGGGCAGGCTCTTTTCTGTTTATACCGGCTTGAGGCTTTGGCTTAAGGGCCGGGGCCTGGTTTTTTGGTGTCTGATCTGGACAAAAGTGCTGTTTTCCTTTGAGCGGGAGATTCAGGCCTGTTTGATAAAGTTGTTTTATTTTCTCATCGCACACACTGTCTTTTTTCACCATCATTTTAAAGCCGTTAAAAGCCGGCGGGTTATGGCTGGCTGTCACCATAATGGAGGCGGATATTTCCTTAAAAAAATGAGAGGCAAAAAAACAAAGTGGAGAAGGGACAAGCCCCAAAAAACAAATATCCGCCCCCGCTTGTTTCAGGGCTGTCATCAAGCACCGGGCTATTTCCGGACTGCTTAACCGGGCATCATGCCCCACCGCCACCATCAGCTTTTTGCCAGTGGCATGGGGCACAGGCTCTGCTGAACTCCCAAGGGGCCTGTATTTTTGGCAAAAGGCCACAAAGGCAAAAGCCAGATTTTGAACAAAGTTAAGGTCAAAGTCCTTTTTGTAAATGCCTCTTATGTCATTTTTCCTGAAAATGGCCTGGTTCCAATGGGCTGTTGTCCCATTTTGTCCTGTTTTTGGTTTCATTATTATACTCCTCATAAATAGTGAGTCCATTTACTGCAAATCTATGGTGGCAAAACCGGAAAGGGGTTGTTGGAATCCGGTGAGCTGTCCCTGATAAATTCGGGCACAGAGTTGTTGCACTTTATCCCGATACACGTAGGCCCGGATATCGTATTTCCACCGGGTGCCTGAAGGGTCTGTCCACATGGGGGGAGGCTGAGCTTTCTGGAAAACAGCAGGGGTGTTGATTATTCTCTCAAACATTTTGCGGGAGATGTTTTTCCCTCTGTACACGGCCTTCCCTCCATAGCCCCTTAAAGGCTTGAAAAAAAGCTTTTTTCTGTTTTGCCAAAGCTCCTCCGGCGGAAGGGACTGGACAAAAGCGGTCCGGAGCAGAGCACTTTGTATGCAGTGTTTTTTTTCTTCATCCAAACCCACTTTGCTTAAAAAATCAGGTGAGGACCATTCTGTCAACCGGGCCTTGTCGGCCAGCAAAAGGTATTCTTTGGGTTGGGGGGAGATACAGCATGTTTGTTTCAGAAAAGCCTGTTTCAACAGGGGCCATTTTTGCAGATAGAAATCGGTGGAGCGGTTATAGATCATGTCTGTTTTTTCTTTTCGGGAATCCTGCAAAAAGCCTTTGGGGCTGAGTTTCAGCTCACTTATTTCCTCCAGCCTTGAGGGCCAATGCCATTGATGATTCAGAAGGTCCTGGAACATTAAAAATTCCACATACATTTTTTGCTGTGGAATCCGGTGATCCACAATTCGTGTCTGGCGGGGGGGGGAGCTGGTCCCGGAAAAACTTTTCCATTCCTCTTCAAAGGACTGTTTTAAGTGGGCAAGGGCGGTGTCTGTTTTTGGTTGTGGCCCCTTATGCCTTGAAAAATGCACCTGATCCACCAGTTCAGACACCAAATACCCGGAGGCATGGGTGTTCACCTCTATCAGCTTGGGATGGCTTTTGTCATCCATGTGAAAATCATAAGACATCAAAAGGGAGGAATCCGGCAAAGGGCCCTTCAGGTAACAATCCTGATCTGTTTTGACAAGCTGTTGATAGCTTTTTCGTCGAGCCATTTTATAGAGCGTTTGAACCAGACTTTTGATTTTGTGGAAAGCGGGGGCCGGAAGTGGGACCACGAAGGGGGAGACGGGAGGCAGGGGGGCCTGAGCTGTGGAGGGGTATTGTGCATGCAGGCGGTCTTGAAACTCCTGGTAAAAAGCTTTGTGTTTCATAAAACAGCAGTTCAAAGGGTTAAGGCTTATTTTTTGGACGGGCGACATGTGGCACATTTTCCGTAAAGTTCAAAAATATGGTGTTCCATGGAAAAAGAGTGCTCCTTGCTGATTTTTTGTATTTGTTTTTCGATGATGTTGTTTTGAAATTCAACGATTTTTCCACACTGGGTGCAGACAATATGGTGGTGGTGTTCTCTGATTTTAAGCTCATACCGGGCCGGCAAATGCCCGATCCTGAGTTCTGAAGTGATGCCAAACCGGGAGGTCTCCTTTAAAAAACGATACACAGTGGCAAACCCAATATGTGGATCCTTAAGACGTGCTTTTTCAAATACATCTTTGGCTGTAATATGGGTTTTGGGCCCTTTGTTCAGTATTTCCAGAATGGAGAGCCTTTGAGGGGTGACCTTCAGGTTCATGCTCCTGAGCATGGATTTCAGGTTGTCCTCTGAAAGCCGGGCACGTGGCTCAATCAGCTCATCTTTTATATGCCCTTTGGGAAGTTTTGGTATGTTCATACCCCTTTGTATAAAGCCTGTCCTCAAAAAAGTCAATAAAAATGACACTCATTTTCATTTAAACCAAACTGGTTTTGAAAAAGGTGCCGTTTGTGAGGTTTTTCCCTCCTTTCTGGGAAATTTGAAACATGCATTTTCAAACAAGATCGGTATATACCCATCTCTCAGCAAAACCGTTCCGCCTTCCTGCCAGGGTGGCCTCAAAATCGCCCAAATTCAGGCCCAAAGCCCTGCCGGCTTGATTTTGGAACTTATCCTGTGCCACAATGGCAGGGAGTGCTTGGGTTTAATCGTCCCTGAACAACCCTGTGCTTGGTTTTAAGCCTGTCCAAAAAGTCCGCACCGTTTCGGGACGCCCGCCCGGTGGACAGGGGACGCGGTGCCATTGAACAACAACATAGCGGCGGAACAGATACTTTCTGCGTGGCATGGCTTGGACCCTCACGGCACGGCTTTTTGGACAGGCCATCCAGTCTATAAGTTTTTATTCAGGGGCGATTATTTTAGTAGGGTGTGGGAGGAAAAAGATGATAAATGGTTTTGGGATTTTACTTTCGATCTTCATAGGTTTAATCTTCAGGCGGATTTTGTTCTCCCTGGTTTTATTTTTCGCTTTTATGGGAGCGGGAGCCTCTGATCTGTCCACTTGTTTGCACAAAGTGCCTCTTATTGAGGGTATGCAAAGGGTCACCTGTGCCACATCGGATCTGCGTCAGGCAGTTCAGCGGGACAATCTCCTGAGAAAAGTCAGTCAGACAAACCCCTTTGCCACTGTCAGTGCTCAGGATATTGTCCGCTCAGAGGAATCTCTTTCTCTTTTTAACCAGAGTTTAAAAGACAGAATTGAGGAAACACACCAGCAATACCAGGAATCGGGCACAAACCGCTATACTCTCAGCATTGCCTCTTACCCAGCTCAAGCCAAGCAAGGCACCTGCTCCCGTCAAAAAACCATTGACTTCGATCCTTCAGCCTCAAAGGAGGATAAATTGACGGGTTTCAGTTTGTTTGGTGATGATGATGAAGCAGAATCTGATGAAGGGGAAGAGGAAGGGGAATCCAAACCGCTTTTGGTTCATTATACTCCCCTGCCGGAAAAAACGCCCCGTTCTTTTCATGTCCGGCGATACAAAAAAAAGTGGGTCATGTGTGAAAAGACAGACATGGATTACAGCCAAAGGCTCAGCTCTTTTTGCGGTCCGGAAAAAAAGGGAGCCACCTATACCAAATGCAAAAAAAGCCTGTCCCCGTCCTGTGAGGAGTTGGACAAAAAGGGGGCCAAATCGTCCGGTCCCTCTCTGTGTGTTTCCATGAAGGACTTTGCCTCTTTGTCACAGGATCTGCTTATGTCCAATACAGCTTTGGAATGGAAGTATTGTCCCGGTGATTGTTCTTATTACACACAGACAGTGCAGGCTTTTTACAAAAACGGGAAAGGGAAATATTGCTCTGATTCCTATTTGATAGTGCATTGCGGGCCAAAAAGAAAAGCCAGCCAGTATAATCTCAATATAAAGGAAATAAATGATCTGTGCCGGGACTTTGAATCCTGCACTTACATATAAGTGTGGTTTCAGGGACTTTTTGGACATGCTTTAAACCCAGCACAAGATTATTCAGGGACTTTCTTTCAACACTTCCACTTCATAATTTTCCACCAAGTTGTTGCATAAAACAGACCGGGCCATATCCTCTGCTTTTTTCAAAGCCTCTTTTTTGGTTTTTGCCTTGATTTTCAGTATCAGCCATTTGCCATAACGGCAGTCCTCAAGGGCATGGCCCTTTCGTTTTAATGTTTCTGCAATGGCCCGGCCCTCCACATCCAGGACCTCCGGTTTGGGCAATATTTTAAGGGCCAAAGTAAACATAACACAACCTTTTGTTAAATTTTGCCTTTCCATTTTTGCGATAAAGATTCATACACTTTTTTGTAAGCGGTGTCCACTCCGCCCAAATCGAGGCGAAAACGGTCCTTGTCCTGTTTTTCCCCTGTTTTTTTGTCCCACAAACGGCAGGTGTCACAGGAGAACTCATCCCCCAGGACAAACAAGTCATGTTGTTCCTGGTGGGGCCTGTTCTCTTCAGCTGTTTCTGTTGTGCTCTCCCTGCTTTTTGTGTCAGGGTCTTGTGTCTTGTTCGGTGGCCGGCCCAGTTCCAGTTTAAAGTCTATCAGCTCCAGCCCTGTCCCTTCAAAAAACATTTTCATTTTTTCGTTCACCAGAAGGGCTTTTTCTTTTAACATCTCTATGTCTTTTTCTGTTGAAACAAAACCAAAGGCCAAAGCCTGCTCGGTGCTGATGAATGGGTCTTTCAGTTCATCATTTTTGTAGTAAAGCTCCAGCAGGGGTTTGGAAAAAGATTTTCCCTCGGCGATACGAAATTTCCGGGCGGTGGAGCCTGTCAGGCGGTTTCTCACCACCACCTCCAGGGGCACTATTTTTAAGCACCGGGCAATCATGCCTCTTTCCCCCACATCCGCCACCCAATGGGTCTTTATATTTTCTTTGGTCAGGAAACGAAAAACCAATGAGGAAAAATCCCTGTTTATTTTTCCTTTTCCTTCAAAAAAGGATTTTTTTTGGCCGTTAAAGGCGGTCAGCTCATCTTTAAATTCCAGCCATATCAAACCTGCCTGCCCCTGAACGGCATACAGTTTTTTGCCTTTTCCCTCACTGATAAAAGCCCCTTTTGTCCATTCCATACAAAACACCTTTTGTGTTGTTTTTGCCTGCTGATATACCCTTTTCAAAAGGCAGACTCTGCCTGCTCTGTGCCAGTTTGGTTTAACAGGTCCATGTTTTCAGCAGGTCCATGTTTTCAGCAGGCCCATGTTTTCAGCAGGTCCTTTTTAGCAGGCCCATGTTTTCAGCAGGCTTTGGACCTGTTCAAGCATGTGCTTTTGTCTTTCTTTGAGGGAAAAAAGGACTTTCAGCTCTTTTTTGCTTATGTATTTTAAAAGAGATTTTTTACTGCTTAAACGGTGGAAAAAAGACTCTCCCGGCAGAAGTTGCAGGCTTTCTTTTTGAATAAGCCGGTAGGCCTCTGAGCGAGGCATGCCTTTTTGCACAAGGGTTTTGAGAAGGATCGAGGAAAAAACCGTCTCCCCACCTGCTTTCAGATTTTTCTGCATGCGATCTTTATTGACCTCAAGGTTTTGGATCACTTCGGCCATGCGGTTTAAGGCAAAATCGCACAAAATAAAAGAGGAGGGAAAAATCACCCTCTCCACAGAGGAGTGGGAAATGTCCCGTTCATGCCAGAGGGCTATGTTTTCCAGAGCGGGAATGGTGTAAGAGCGAACAAGACGGGCCAGCCCTGTGATATTTTCCGAATAAATGGGATTTTTTTTATGAGGCATGGCACTGGAGCCGGTTTGCAGTTTTTTAAATTGTTCGGCCACTTCCCTCACCTCTGATCTTTGCAGGTGGCGAATCTCCTGACTCAGCCGTTCCAGCCCGCTGGCGGTCAGGCTGAGAGACAAAATGACTTCGGCGTGGCGATCCCTTGGGATCACCTGTGTGGCCAAAGGCTCCGGAGAGAGTTTGAGGATTTTACACACCTTTTTTTCCACTTCCGGCGGAAGTGTGCCAAAGGCCCCCACCGCCCCGCTTATCTTGCCTGTCATGGCTTGCTCAAGGGCTTGGGACACTCTTTTTTGGTTTCTTTTGAGTTCCAGCAAAAAGCCGGTCAGTTTAAGGCCAAAGGTGAGGGGTTCGGCCCACATCCCATGTGTCCGGCCAAGGCAAAGGGTGCCTGCATGTTTTTGGCTCTGTTCGATAAGGGCTTTTTCCAACCGTTCAAAAGATCGGTGCAGGACCTCTCCCGCTGATTTTATGGAGAGGCTTAAGGCGGTGTCCAGCACATCGGAGGAAGTGAGGCCCCAGTGCAGGTAGGAGCCGGCCGGCTCTCCCACATGTTCTGCCACCTCCTCTATAAAGGCTGTTACATCGTGGCGGGTTGTTTTTTCTTTTTCCAGGAGGCTTTTGAGGTCGAAGTCTGCTTTTTTTTGAATAGCCTGGCTGGCGTCCGCAGGGATAAGGCCCATCTCCCCCTGCACTTTGGCCACGGCTTTTTCCACCTTCAGCATTTGCCGGAAACGGTTTTCCAATGTCCATACCCGGCCCATTTCCTCTTTAGTGTATCTTTTAAGCATGGTTTTTCCCCCGATATCGACTGCCTTGGATTTTTATACTTTCAAAGCTTGGTTTCTTTGGATTGGACTCGATATTTTTTGACTTTAGTTTATAAACTGCTTTTCTATGGCTGATTTTTAAAACTAAAACAACTTTTTGACTGTCTATTTTAAAGATAACTCTATAAGACCCCACTCTCATTCGGCGACAACCCTTTAAACTATAACGCAAAGGTTTTCCAAAAAAGACAGGATCTTGAGCTAATCGCTCTTCTATAGCCCGTTTGATTCTATCCCTGTCGGCTTTTGAAATTCCTGGAAGATCATCAGTCCAAACAGATTCAAGGTATTCAATTTTAAACATTATTTCCAAAATTTATTATGAGAAATACGTTTTTGCTTTTGAGATAACCTCCTGTCAGCTATTTTGGAAAAATACATGTCTTCCTCCAAATCCAAAGCTTTTTGAATCAAATACAGGCTGACATCCGGCACCTTTTGTTGCCTTTTCCCTGACAAAGCTTTCAATTCGTAATAAGTTGTGTCATCCACATGGACACTAATTCTTTTTTTTGCTGTAGCCATTTTGCCACTCCTCCAAATACTGATGGATTGGACTTGAAAGCTGAATATTACACAATCACCTATAAAAAAGCAAGTGAAAAAGTAAGTTTTTTTTTGAAAGGATAAAATTTGTGGCACGTATGTCCGAAACCACACTTAAACCAAAACCTGGCACGGGGCAGGCAGAGTCCTCAAGGCAGGTTCTGCCTGCCCCACGGGGTCTGCCTTTTGAAAAGAATGCCGCTTTTGGGCTGTTTTCCTCTCACAAGGCAAATGTGAAACATGCATTTTCAAGCAAGATTCAGTATAAATGGGGATAATATAATGAAGCAACGCGTTAAAATTCTCATCAAAAAACCAGCGAGGGCACGGAATAAAGAGGTTTAGGGTGCAAAAATCAGTTTTGCCCAGGTGCGAAAAAGTTTTTCTGCTTTTTTGCTCAGCCGGGGAGGGCCATTAAAGATAAAAACAAAGAACCTTTTTTCGCCTTTTTGGGTGATGAGGTGGCCAGCCAGGCCTGTGACCCCGTTCAGACTTCCGGTTTTGGCCCTTATACGACCTTTGAGAGCCGGACTGTCAAAATATTTTTTTAAAGTGCCATCTTCATTGGCGAGGGGGAAGGCACCTGCAAACTCCGGTTGCAGAGGGTGGTCCTCCCAATATTTTAAAAACTTCATGAGGTGCCGGGGCTTTATTTTGTTGTGACGGCTGAGGCCAGAGGGCTGAATTAAAGTGTATTCCCGTTCGGGGATACCTGTTTCCCTTAGATACTGTCTTATTATTTGGACACCTGTTTTCAAATGATCGGTTTTAGTGGGGCCTTTGAGCTGAACGGTCAGGTTTTTCACCAGCATCTCCACCATAAAGTTATTGGAATACTTCATCATCAGCCTGATTTGATCTGTCAGGGGCCGGCTTTCCCATTCCGCCAGCACGCGGGCTTTAGGGGGTGTTGGGCCTTTTTTGACCTGCCCCTGAACCTCCATGCCCCTTTGTTTGAGGAAGGCTATGGCATTCCACCCGGTCCATATTGCCGGGTGGGAGATATTTTTATAGAGCCTGGTCTCCGGAGCTTTCAGAGGCATTTGCCCTTTTATTACAAGGGATTCCCTTTCGTTTTTTGTTGTGTTGCGTTTCACAAAAAGTCCTGTTTTTCCGTCACGGGGAACGGTCAGGGTTTTATTTTTAACAGAGTCAAAATAAAGGGGGGAGGGATCCAGGTTCAGGCGAAGGGGCTGGCCCTTTTTCCCTGGACGAAGGTAAATATTCACTGTGTTCCAGTTAAAGGAGAGGGCACTGACGGGGGCATCATAGCTGGAGTGGGAGGGATATTTTAATCTGGGTCCTTTTTTTTCCTGATCAAAAAGGCTTTCGTCCACTATCAAATGGCCTGTGACTGTTTTTAATCCTGTGCGGGTGAGATTATTGACAAGATTCCACAGGCTTTCAGAAACAAAGGCCGGGTCCCCTCCTCCTTTCAGATACAGATTCCCTTTTAAAGTCCCATTTTGTATTTTTGGCACAGCCAAAAAGCGGGTGGGGAAAATGAGGGAGGGCGACAGCAGTTCCAGCAAAGCACCGGCAGTGAATATTTTTATAAGGGAGGCAGGGATAAAGGACTTGTCCGCATTCCACTGATAAAGTGTTTGAGAGGGGCTGGCCACTATCAGGCCCAGGTGCCGGGGGGGGAGGGAGCTTTGTTCCAAAGCCTTCTGCAGGGGGCGGGACAAAGCCTTTTGCGTGGTGGCCTTTTGGGCTTTGGTGCTGTTGGGGGGGGCCGGGGCTTTGGTTTTTTGCCCTGCCTTGTCAGAAGGGCCTGCACTTAGGGACAGGGACAGAAAAAAAACCAAACCACTAAACTTAAGCATTGACATTACTTTTTCCATAGGTGGACCCTCATCGCATAGCCTTTGCCTGTGGAACGGGTTGACACAGAGGCTAAAATAATAAAGGAATCAGGCATTATGTCAAGCAAAGGTGCTCTTAAAGCCAAGCTCAAAAAAAAGGGGGTGTTTTTTACATACAAACTGCCCTCTGTGAACCGTATTGTGAAAAATTGTTTTATGGAGCCTCGACGCAAGGGCCGGCCGGCGATGGTGGTATGTGACAAAAAGTTGAGGGCCTGGCCAGAGCTTAAGGCCTGGGGGGGGGGAAACCTGATATATTATGTGCCTGGGGGGGAGAAATTAAAAGATCTGGAAAACTTTCCCCGGCATGTAAAGGGTGTTTTGCAAAAAAGCAATGGGCAGGATCTTTCTGGCTTTATCAGTGTGGGTGGGGGCAGTGTGGGGGATTGGACGGGCTTTTTGGCCAGTGTGTATAAGCGGGGGCGACCTTTGGTTCATATTCCCACGACATGGCTTTCGGCCATGGATTCAGCACATGGGGGCAAAACGGCCCTGAATGCAGAAAAAGTGAAAAATGTATTGGGCTCTTATTGTTTTCCCAAGGCGGTATTTATTGTCAAAAACCTGATTTGTCGTCAAAAGGAGACCCCATCGGCTTATGGTGAGATGGTGAAAATGGCCCTGATTGAGGGGGGAGGGCTTTATAAAAATTTTCTAAGTGCTTATGCTGTAAATACAGAGCAACCTGTGTTGAATAAAAAAAAATCTTTTGTTCAGGATAAAGAGAGGGGGAAGTCTTTGTTGTGGCCTTTTTTGCCACCGGTGGTTTATTCCAAAATAAGGATAGTGGAAAAGGACCCTTATGAGCAAAAGGGGCAAAGGATTTTATTGAACTTGGGGCATACTGTGGGGCATGTTTTGGAATCTTGTTTGGCTTTGCCGCATGGGGAGGCGGTATTATACGGTTTGCGTTTTGCTTTGGCGTGGAGTCACCGCCGTTTTGGCTTGTCTCCTTCTTTTTTAAAGGAAACAGCTTTATTGATGAGGGGGACGGAAAACTTAAGTGTCTTGTTGCAAAAAATACCTGCCCGGACCTTGCCTTACAGGCTTGGGCATGATAAAAAAAGGCGGGGGGAAAAGCACATTGATTTTATTTTTATCCGGGGGCCAGGCCGGGTATTTGCGAAGCCTGTGCTGATACAGGATCTTTTGCTGGAATGGCACAGGGCAGGCATGGATCATCTGCTAAACCAAACTGGTTTTGAAAAGGGTGCCACTTTTGGGCTGTTTTCCTCCCACCAGGCAAATGTGAAACATGCATTTTCAAACAAGGTCAGTATATCTGTTACTGGAAATGGTCACAGCGGGTCTGATGGGGCTTAACAAGCACAACGGTAGCAAGGTGAAGTAAAAAAAGGGGCTGTAGCTCAGATCGGGAGAGCGCAACGCTGGCAGCGTTGAGGTCAGGGGTTCGATCCCCCTCAGCTCCACAACCTGTAAAATGTGTAAAATTTTCTCACTTTCCAAGTGGACTTTGGGGAAAAAGAGTGAGATAGTGGGTTTTGGGGAATTTGCGGGTGAACACTGATTTTTCCCAGCCCCTTTTTGAGAGAGCTGAACAGGCTCTGGAGGAAGGGGGAAGAGCCAGCTGTATTTATACGGCGGGCGGGATTTGAATCAGAGGAAAGTCCGGACTCCAAAATGGCAACGCAAAAGGTGAAAGCCTTTCCACCTTAAGGGGCTACAAGCCCCAAGGGGTGAGGACCAGTGGAACAGAAAGTATGTCCGGGTTTTTTGCTTTTATGCAAAAAACTGCTGGAGTGAAATCAGCTAAACTCTGCGTGGAGCAAGATCAAATAGGAAAGCACTTGAGTCAAGCCATGACGAGCTTTCGGGTTGATCGCAAAGATGAATGCTCACCTCCTTCCGTTGCCACCGGTTCGGCGGAGGAAGACAGAATCCGGCTTACAGCAAATTTCCTTGATAACCGGCTTGCTTCTTTACAGGCAACAGTGTATAAATGATAAAGAGGAACAACAACAGCTTATGACCCATTCCCCTCCCCAATTAAGCCGGGGTGCTGTTTATCCGGGCAGTTTTGATCCCATTACAAAGGGCCATGTGGACTTGGTCCAAAGGCTGAGCTGTTTTTTTAATCCTTTGGTCCTGTTGGTTTCCACTTCCGCCAGCAAGGAGTATCTTTTTTCTCTGGAGGAGAGAGTTCAGCTGGCCCGTCTTTGCCTGAAGGACATAAAAGGGGTCAATGTATCCTCTTTTGGTGGACTGACGGTGGAGTATATGAAACAACAGGGTATTAAAGCCATTATCAGGGGCGTGCGGGCTGTTTCGGACTTTGAGTACGAGCTGACCATGGCCGGGGCCAATAAACAGCTTTGGACAGAGTGTGAGACTTTTATTGCTTTTACCCGCCCGGAATACACGCACTTATCCTCTCAGGTGGTTAAGGAGATCGCTTTACACGGAGGGGATTTAAGCGACTGGATACCGGAACCGGTGGCAAAGGCCATCAACAAAAAATACAAGCAAAAGGCCTGCTCATGAATCGCTTTCTGCTTTTTTTTCTTATTTCTTTTTTGGTCCATATAGCTATGGGCGCTCTGTTGTTGTCTCGCACAGGTTTTTTTGGCGGGCAGGCTGAAGGCAGTGCGGACATCAGTGACATGGGCCAGGTGCCCTCTGAAGAGGAGGAACCGGCCTTGACAGATCCTTTGGCCACAGCCCCCGTGGAGGGGGAAAAAGAACTGGTGGCCCCTCCCACTTTGATAAATGTCAGTGAGGAAACAGAAGAATCAGGGGAAGAGACAAGCCAGGCACAGGAGAAAACAGCCCTTTCACCTGAACCCAAAAAACCCGCTAAACCGCCCAAGCCTGTCCCTGTTAAAAAAGTTCAGAAGAAAAAAAAGCCGGCCCCCAAGCCGGCCCCCAAACCGGCCCCCCCGGCCAAATCTCCTTCCAAGGAAAAACCAGCAGACACAAAGCCTCCCACCTCTGCTGAGCCTGTGGAAGATGTTCCTCAAAAACCCAAATCCCCTGAACAGCAAAATCCCAAAGAGGCCGGGGCAGAAGATGTGGTTATGGATGGGAAAGGGCCTGTGGAAGAGGAACAAGCCCCACCTTCAAGTGCCACAACAGCAGAGGACCCAACCTCGCCTTCAAGTGCCACAACAGAAGAGGAGTGGGTGGATGAAGAGGAAAGGGTATTGATCTCCAAAGAGGACAAAGAGAAGGAGGAATGGGTGGACGAAGGGGAAGAGATTTTGGCTGTCCAGAACCAAAGCCATCAGCCAGCCTCCCCTCTGGCAGAGGAGGAGTGGGTGGATGAGGAGGATATAAAAGCCACGGACCTTGACACAAGCCTAAAAACCCCCATCAGCCAGAGGGCCAGCCTTAAGGCGAGGGGCCAGCTCCCTCCCTCTCCGGGCAATGTGGCTGGCAACAGCCCCATTCCTGCTTTGGATATGGGAAAGGCACGGGCACACTCTCAGTTGAGGCAGATAAAGGGTAACCCTTTGCCAGTGTATCCTGAGGAGGCCTTAAAAAACAAGTGGGAGGGAAGAGCGGAGATCTTTTATTATGTGGATCCGGCGGGTTTTGTGGAAAAGATTCAGCTTAAACGTTCTTCCGGCCATGCTGTTTTGGATAATTCGGCACTCAGGACTTTGGCCCGCTATCGTTATCATCCGGGGCAGGAGGGCTGGGTTCGGCATCCGGTGGAATTTCTTTTGGAGTTGGACAAGGAAATAAAGAAAACAGCTCCTCTGGGAAGGGGATTGAGAGAATCCGCCTCCCAAGCCGAGTAAAATACAAGGTGGTGTTTATGGCTTTTCGTGAAGAATCAGACAGCTTGGGTGTCATGCGTATTCCAGAGGATCGCCTTTGGGGGGCACAGACCCAGCGGGCTTTGGAAAACTTCCCAATAGGGGGGCCTTCGGAAAAAATGCCTGTGGAGCTTATCCATGCCCTGGCTTTGGTGAAAAAAGCTTCGGCACGGGCCAATCAGGAAGTGGGTTTGTTGGATTCGGAAAAAGCCCGGTGGATCATGTCCTCCGCAGAAGAGGTGAGGCAGGGCCAGTGGGATGATCACTTTCCTTTGCCGGTGTGGCAAACAGGCAGTGGCACGCAAAGCAATATGAATGTGAACGAGGTGATAGCCAACAGGGCCATTCAGCTTTCCGGTGGGCGACTAAAGGCCAAAAGCCTTCACCCCAATGATGATGTGAACAAAGGTCAGTCCTCCAACGATGTGTTTCCCACAGCCATGCACATGGTGGCCGTGGATTTGGTGAGTTCCTCTTTGTTAAAAAGCCTGACTTTTTTGGAGAGCTGTTTGAGGGACAAAGTGAAGGAATTTTCAGACATCGTCAAAGTGGGCCGGACGCATTTGATGGACGCCACCCCTCTCACCCTGGGTCAGGAATTTTCCGGCTATGCACACCAGCTCTCTGAAAACCAGGTCTCTATTAAAAACAGTCTTTCCCGTTTGTATTCTCTGGCTTTGGGCGGGACGGCGGTGGGAACGGGCTTGAATGCACACAGTGATTTTGCCCGCCGGGCAGTGGCTTTTATAGCGGAGGAGACGGGCTATCCTTTTCAAGTGGTGAAGAACCGGTTTTCGGCCAGCTCAGCCCACGACGGTTTGGTGGAGTTAAGCGGGGCACTTAAATTAACAGCCTGTTCCCTGATGAAAATAGCCAATGACATTCGCCTTATGGTCAGCGGGCCGAGGGCGGGTTTGAACGAGATCACCATCCCTGCCAACGAACCGGGCTCTTCCATTATGCCCGGAAAAGTCAACCCCACACAATGTGAGGCTTTGACAATGGTGTGTGCGGAGGTGATGGGCTGTGATGTGGCGGTGTCTCAGGCCGGGGCCAGCGGGCATTTTGAACTGAATGTGTTTAAGCCTTTGATTATTTTTAATGTTGTGAGATCCCTTCGTTTGCTTTCATCGGCTGTAGAGAGTTTTGGAAAGCGATGTGTGAAGGGTATCAAAGCCAACAGAGGACAGCTTAAAAAAAATCTGGATCGCTCTTTGATGATGGTCACAGCTTTAAATCCTCATATTGGTTACGACAAATCGGCTGAGATCGCCAAAAGGGCGTATCAAAAGGGCATAACTTTAAAAGAGTCTGCTTTGGAGTTGGCTTATATTTCCGCTGAGGAGTTTGACCGTGTTGTCCAACCGGAGAAAATGCTCTCCAGTCAAAAATAAGGAGCAGGCAATATGAGTGTGGAAGAACAAATAAAACAAAAACTCAATTCTCATTTGAATACGGCCCTGTTGGAGGTGATAAATGAGAGTGCTTTTCATCAGGGGCCGGCCCATGCGGAGACGCATTTCAGGGTATTGGTGGTGTCTGAGGATTTTGAGGGTTTGAGCACAGTTCAGCGCCATCAAAAAGTGTATCGGATTTTGGCAGAGGAATTAAGTGGGCCGGTGCATGCTTTTTCACAAAAAACTTTAACACCCAAAGAGTGGCAGGGTGGAGTTGTGGTTTCCCCTTCCCCTCCCTGCCACAAAAAAAAGACAAAAAGTTTTTAAAAAGGTTCTGCCTGCTCATACCAGTTTGGTTTCATGTTTAAACTGATCAAAAAAAACTTTTCACTGGATTTGCGTTCTCTGGCTTTGTTCAGAGTGGGTATCGCTGTTATTTTGCTGATTGATTTTCTTTGGACTCGTCTCCCTTATTTTGATCTTTTTTACACAAACAAAGGGCTTTTGCCTTTACAACAGTTAATGGGGAGTAATTCTTTTTGGGCCACCACCAGTTCTTTGAATTTTGTTTCCTCCAGTTCCCCGTATCAGATTTTTCTTTTTATAATGGCTTTGCTGTGTTTTACCATGTTGCTCCTGGGATATAAAACCCGGTGGGCTTTATTGGGGTCCTGGCTTTTGATGGTGTCCTTTCACTCCCGGAATTTTTTGATCCTGAATTCCGGAGACACTCTTTTTTGTCTTATTTTGTTTTGGGCTTTGCGTCTGCCTTTGGGGGAGTATTTTTCTTTGGACAGTGTGTTAAAGGGAAAGAGGGAGCGGGCAGTGTTTTCTGTCAATTCCCTGGCTCTCATTTTTCAGCTCCTGTTTGTGTATTATTTTACTTATTTGCTGAAGACAGATCATATATGGAAGAGTGGGCAGGGGGTGTATTATTCCCTGATGCTGGATAATTTCCGGACAGTGTGGGGGGATATATTACTGCAATATCCGGGGCTTATGAAGGTTTTGTCCATTGTGACTTATTATATGATTGAAAGTTTTGTTCCTTTTGCTTTTATTTTTTTTGGTTTTGTGGGGAGCTTCCGGATTTTTTTGATTTTAATGATGTGCGGATTTCATTTTTCTTTGGGCATGTTTTTACACCTTGGGCTTTTTTCATGGATCTGCATGGTGGGGTGGCTGGCTTTTTTGCCGGCAGAGTTTTGGGATGGTTTAAACAGGTGGCTTGAGCGGAGGCAGAAGGGGATCACTGTTTATTATGACGGTGCCTGTTCTTTTTGCCGGAAAATGGTGTTTTTGGCAAGGGAGTTTTTGATTTTGCCTCATCTTGTTTTTCAGGAGGCACAGTCGAATAAAAAAGCTCTGTCAGAGATGGAAAAACGAAATTCCTGGTTGGTTTGGGATCCGGGAGGTGTGTGGCATGATCGTTGGCAGGCAGGGGTGTTGTTGGTGTCCCGTTCCTCTTTGTTTTTTTGGCTGGCCCCTTTGTTGAGAGGGAAGGTGGTGGCACGATGGGGGAACATTCTTTATGAAAAGGTGGCAAAAAACAGGCAAAGTCTGGGACACTGTTTGAAATGGATAAAAGCCCCCCCCCTCCCACAAGAACCGTCATTCCCGCGAAAGCGGGAATCCCTTCTTTCCCTGATCACAGCTGGATTTTTCCTTTTATGTTTTATATACGCACTGATGTGGAATATTCGCACTTTGAATTTTGATTATTATTCCCGTTTTATGCCCAGGAGCTGGAACGG
Source organism: Bdellovibrionales bacterium (assembly GCA_965242635.1). Taxonomy (GTDB): domain Bacteria; phylum Bdellovibrionota; class Bdellovibrionia; order Bdellovibrionales; family UBA1609; genus JANQSP01. The sequence goes on from OZ251471.1 coordinate 762,353, forward strand.
GCCGGGGGCTTTTTTTCATCTGCATCAATACTGGAACATGTTTGCCCCCAAGCCTTTGGACACAACGGGCTGGCTTATTCTTTCTGCTGAGCCTGCTGTTGCAGAGAAAGAGGGGGAGCGTATAGATCTGTGGCAGGGGGGACAGCCTGTGGTTTGGAACAAGCCGGAGCGATACGACATGACTTTTCCTGTGTTTCGCCTTCGGAAGATGATGGAAAATTTAGTATTGGATCATAAAAGATACAGTGGAAATTATCTGGAATGGCTGTGCAGAAAATGGAATAAAAAGAACAGGAAAAGGCAGGTCAAAAAAATCCATTTTATTTACATGAGACAAAAGGTGCCCCCACCCGGCCAGGCTTTTCCTCCGGCAGAAAAAACCACCATCCGCAAAAAAACCTGCCCCTGACAATTTAAACCAAACTGGCACAAGGCAGGCAGAGTCCTCTTCTCATTCAAAGGGCGATGGAAGAACTGAGGGGGACCTTGGTTTGCTCTGAAACTCTTTTGGCGTATTGGTCCAACAAAGGCGGAAAAACCATGCCCTTGACAACAGTCAAACCCCTCAGAAACGGGAACAAATGAAAATCGTTAAAACTTGTTCTTTTCCCCCCATACCATTGGTTTTTGCCGGGCATTTTTTTTTCCAACTCAGAAAGTACCCGCTCCATTTCTTTTTTAAAATGAGGGGTGTTGCTTAAAGCCTGATCAAAGGGGCCAATCATGGCCTCTTTTTTGTTTTGAAAATACTTTCTGGCAGAAGGAGTTTTAAACTCCTCCATGCCGGAATTAAGCCACCGGGGCATGGTGAGGCCGTAATAACTTTCATTGGCCTCGTCCAATATGTTCAGCAAAGCAGGATCTTCTGACTCTGAAACAAGAGCCGGCGGGTTTTGTTCATCCATAAATTTCACAATATCCATGCTCTCCGGCATAAAGTGCCCCGGTTCCTTCTCCAAAATGGGCACCATTTTTTGCCCAATCATGGAGCGGGGTGTTTTTTCATCGTCGTTTAAAAGGGTGACAAGCTCCACAGGCTGAGCTTTAAGGCCAAAGATCATGCGTGCTTTAACACAATAAGGACAGTGATCATAAATAAACAGTTTCATAAGCCTGACTAATTGGACACAAAAACATGGGTGGTGGGGATACGAAAGGTGCCCAAGGTGCCACTGGCCCCAGGGGTGCTGTATCTTATCGGGTCCTTCTCTGTTTCAGGAGGGATAAGACGCTTTTCATTGTCAAAAAACATTTTACCGGAGAAAGACTGAGCGTCAAATGTGCCCTCCAGCCGGAGCTTTTTCCAACCTGAACTGCCATTATAAATAAAGTTCAAATCCGCCCTGTTGCCATTCACCTCCCCGTTCAAGCCCTGAAACAACGCCCCAATATTGGGTGTCCCCTCCAAATCTCTTCTCACCTCGTCAGGTAATTTGGATCTGTCATCCATTATAAGCATTTCCAGAGAGGAGGAGGCTATCTGCATGCTTAAATTTTTGTTGGAGCCGTTGGGGTCAAATTTCGCGTTCAGGCTCACCTTCATTTTAAATAAAATACCCCCACTGTTGCTGGGGTTGCAATGTATAAATCCTATACTGTTGGAGTCCTCTCTTGTGTCTGTTCCATTGGAAATATACTCCATAAAGCCCGGATCATCGGTGCCTCCACTAAGGCATGTGACCCCTCCCCACTCTCCTCCTGTTATTTGGCTGTTGTAGTTATTGGGGTTTAATGTGCCAGCACCCTGTGTGGTGCTCCCGGTGGTGTTTCCAGCACCACTTCCTCCATAATTTTGATTGCAGGACAAAAACAGGCCTGAAACGGCAAAGCAAAGAGCTGGGACAGACAAAACAGGCCACCGGCCCACCACCTTCTTTAACCCTGATGGGGCTTTTTTGTGTTTAAAAGTCCGACATTTTAAAAGATGTATCATTTGACTGCCTCCGGTTTTTTTGGTTTTTTTGCGTTTTTTTCTTTTATAAGCTGTTTCAGCTCTTTCAGTTCTTTATGGACTTTTTCCAGCTCTTTTTTGGTCTCTGTCACATGGTTGGTCAGATGAATTTCTATAGTCTTAAACTGCATGTCCTGAGCCTTAAATCGGGCTGATATCGATTCAAATTGAGCATCTATACCCCTGAAGTGCTTGTTTATGCCATCAAACTTGGCTGATACCCCTTCAAATTTGGCGTCCACGGTGTTGGTCAAACCCTCAAATTTGGCGTCCATGGTGCCAGCCAAACCTTTTATTTCCCCCCGAATCTCCCTGATTTTGCTGTCCATGGTGCCCGCCAAGCCTTTTATTTCCCCTCGAACCTCACTGATTTTGCCGTCCATGGTGTTGGCCAAACCCTCCATTTTGGTGTCCATGGAACTGGCCAAACCCTCCATTTTGGCGTCCATGGAACTGGCCAAACCCTCCATTTTGGCGTCCATGGAACTGGCCAAGCCCTCCATTTTGGCGTCCATGGAACTGGCCAAATTCTTCATTTCCAACTTCATGTGGCTGGTCCAGCCTTCCATTTTGGCGTCCATGGTGTTGGCCAAACCCTCCATTTTGGCGTCCATGGTGCCAGCCAGGCCCTTCATTTCGGCTCTTAATTTGTCTGAGTTGGTGAGCAGACGCTCCAAAATTTGCTTGGAAGAGAGAAATTTCAGCATTGGGCACTCCTTTTGAACCCCCCGATTTGACCCCTTTTGGGCCTTATCCCCCATATTATCCCCCATGAATGCTCTCAAAACAAGAAAAAAACAAAAAAAAACTCAAGGATTGGGCTGGATCAGCCGAACATCTTAATAGTGGTCTGTAAAAAGTGTATTTTTTCAGAAACACTATCTAACTAAGGAGTAGTAAAAATGTTTATCAAATTTGCTTTTTTGCTTGTTTTAACCGGACTCTCTTTCTCTTCTTTTGGAGATGACTGTTTGCCAGAAAATATTCATGATCCTCAGGCAATAGCACACTATGTAACATGTAAATGTGACAGTGACAATGACGATAAAAAACTTAGTACAGACGTAGGTGATAGTGGCTATTCAGCAAAGTCGAGATGTCAAGCAGAGGCAAGGGCCACAATACAGGCTGTAATACAGCAAGCAGGTGATGCGGCACGAGGGAAGGCAGAACAAGCAGAACAAGCAACAAAGGCCAAGAGGGAGGCCTTAAAGGACCTGGAGGAGAAATGCAGGCAGGCCAACAAAGATGTGGAAGAAGAGCTGAAGGACGCACAAGGCGAGGCCAAGGAGTGGGAGGAAAAATTCCACGACGCGGGACAAGACATCACCAAACTGGAGGAAAAGCATTCAGAACAACAAGTGGAAATAAGAGAAAACCTGGATAAACTGAAACAGGAATCCAACAGGAATGTTCAGGAATTAAAAGATGATATGGGCAAGGAAATGAAAAACATAGACGCACAAGTGGCTCAGGTGTCAGCAAAAATAGCAGACCTGAACAGACAACTGGAAAAAGTGGAGGATTTAAGACTTACAGCTTATTATGCCCGGCGCAAACAGCAAAATGAATTCTACAGCCAATGTTTTGGACAAGCCCTTACGCAGGCAGAGGCAGAACGAGCCAAGTTTTACAAGAAAAAAACACACAGAAGAGCCAGACGACAAAACATGGGACAGCTTATGACAGGAGGAAAACAGCAAAACAAGGCTGTGTTTTCCGGTCAGTTCAACAGCTACCTGCATCTTTGCCTGAATAATCAATCAGCCCTACTGCAAAAACAAAACATGAAGAACGAATACCAGCTCACTGTGGAGAAGTTGGCACGGGAGGAAGAAAGGACCCAGGCACAAATAGAGGAATTGAAACAACAGATTCAAAAATTGAATACACAGGATAAAGCTGAGGTGGTGGCCCGTTTCAAAGAAAAAATGGAGAAGGCCTTACAGGCTTTTAACCAAAATCATGAACTCCTGACCACCAATTACCAGACCAGCTCACAAAATACGATCAAACAGATCGAGGAAATCAAAAAACAACAGGCCAACCACCTGATGAGAAGGTCTCAGGCTGTGCCCAAGGAAGGCAGAAGCACGATGATTAGCCAGCAATGCCAGGGGCAGGATGTGTTTAATATGTTTGCCAACTCATCCACGGGCGAAAGAGGGCTCTTTAATTCCACTCCCTCTTCGATTCCCGACACAGGCAGTGTTCGATAAGTGAACCAAAAGATTTGCCCTGTTATGACTTTTTCACCACTCAACCCGCTTTTCCCAAAAAGTGAGGCCAATCGATCCAATGCTCCGCATAAGGCGGATATTGGGGAGGATGGGAATACATATCCGGATGAGCTTTTTGCCACCGGTAATACTCTCTGGCACTTTTGAGCCTGGCCTTTCTCACTTTTGCCAGAGCCTCCGCCCACGGCAAAAACTTCTGTACCCGCCCTTTACCCCTCACCTTTTTTTTTACAGCAGTGGCCATTTTTGTGTCTGTTCTGTCTCCCAACTGGAATCCCTCACTCTGTGTTGGAACAGGGAGGGCCGGAGACTGTCTTTGATCGAAATTGTTCTTTTCATTGTCCACGCCAGGTTTTGAACTCGATTCTGCCTTGTGTGCAACAAAGCCATTCGCTTCAGCTGTTTCTGAATCCAGAAGGAATATGATTTGGGATTCTTGCTTGCCCGGATAAAGGCTCAATACAGGCCCGGCCATCTCCAGTCGATCTCTCACCGGTGCATGGACATTCAAATCAATCAGGACCGAAAGATGAGGCAGACGAACCACTTCGTCAAAGCTTCGGACCGCCACAATATAGTGATACTTGCTTTCACGGGAATCCATTAAGATATCCTGCCTCTCTTCAGCTGAGAGGCCATAATGATAAGGATCAAAATTCCTGTCTGGAAAAATACTGTTTAAAACACTGCTTAAATTCTCTGCAGAGGCTTTGGTCCCTGTCAATAACACTCCCCTGGAATGAAGCTTAAAAACAACAGATAATCTGTTGACCAGCTCCAGATAATAAAAAGGGTTTAACACTTTCCTCTGGTTTTCAAAGACAAACAGAGGTCGGTTTGGTATTTGTGCCTTGGACAAATCCATAAAAGCCGGCCCCTTGAAGTGAGTCAATTCCCCCTGTTGAACGCCCAAAGAGAATTGCCGTAACAGGCCCTTTACAGGATCAGAAACCGCAGGATCCTGAAATAAATCTTTTTCTGTGTTCAGGTAAGAATAATGTGTTTTTTCAAACAGATGGCTTAAGCTGTTTGATGGATGAAGGGAGGTCCCTGACTGGCCATAAACAAAAGCAGAGCTTTTTTCCTGCAATGAGAGGGCTATATCCCCAATGAGTTCCCTTTCCAATGGAGGGGTGAGGTGCATAAACACAGCTGAAAGAGATGGCAAAAGAAGTTCGTAGCTTTCTGAATCAGGGTTCCTCAAAATCTGCTTTAACTGTTGAAAAGTCATCATAACGGCCGACCCGGCAGAATCAGAACCGGCAAGATCAGAAGATATGTTCCTGTGCCAGCTCATGACATCAATATTCATAATGGCTGAATATTCCTCCGCGGTTTTTTTCATCACATCGAGCAGTGGATCTATCCACTGGGTCCGGCTGACGACCACTATGGCAATATTGGAACCTCTTTTTTTGGTCTTTATGAGCCGTTCCATCAGGGCATGGGCCATAAGCCGGCTGTCTGAAAGAGGAGCTATGTGCAGAAAGCTTTTGGCCTTGGACCGAAGAGCTTTTTCATAAGCGGAAAAAGCGGTTTTTTGAGACGGCAAAAGATCTTTTCGCACCTCTTCACCTGAAGGAGGTCTTGTGTTTTTTGCCGGAGAGCTTTTGGGTGTCCAGGCCAAAGGGCAGGCCAGGGCCGGCAGGCCACACAGGAAAAGAAAGAAATAAAAGAAAATTAAACCAAACTGGTTTTGAAAAAGGTGCCACTTGTGAGGTTTTTCCCTCCTATCCGGGAAATTTGAACCATGAATTTTCAAACACGATCGGTATACTTGAGCCATCTTTAGTGTTCTCCTGACAACCGGCAGGAGGAGACAGTTTTACGGGCCATGCCCATAATCTGCTCCAAATCCTCCGGCTTTGCTTTTTCAAAACTTAGCCGTTTCATTTCTGCAAAAAAATCCAAAATACTTTTTCCATGCTTTCGATAAACAGCAGGGTAATATCTTTTTAACTGCCGGGCAATCCCCTTCGACTCTTTATCAAGAGCGTAAATAAAAAACTCATCCTCCAAAAAAAGCCGAAAAGCCTGTTCCACCTCATTCATAAGGGAATGAGGCGATTTTTGGTCGCGTATTTTCCAGCTGAGCAGGTTCAACTGGCTGATAAACTCCTGATAAGGCTCCAAAGCCAGGGGCGGTTTTTTGTTCTTTTGTGCCAACAGTTTATCCTGTGAATTGTCTGCCTTCAACAGAGCTTTTTTTCGCCTGATCTGAACTTCTTTGATTTTTTTCTTTCTCCTGACAAAAAGCCGGATTTTAAGGGCCAAAAAAGTCAAAAGGCTTGCTGTCAGCAGGGCGACCACCGGCCCATACCAAAAAGGCAAAGGGTCCCTCCAGGGACCATAAGGTGGATAAGGCTGAACCTTTTGACCGGCCGGCAAAACCGATTCCACTTTCCAGTCAAGAGGCTGAACCTCCACCCCCCCCTGATCACTCAGAATCTGAAACCCTGTGCTGTAAGAACCGGGCTTATAGGAAGTGACTTTAAAAATCCCTTTGCCCGGCAAAATACTTTTGGTCTGCAAAAGCACCAGACTGTAAGGGGAAAGCTCCTGTTGTTTTTGGCCTGAAAATGCAATACGAACCGAGGCGGATAAAACCGCCAGGTGAGAGGGCCACTCACAGTGCATGTCAAACACATCGCCCACAGTCCATTTTTCTTTTGTTTTTTCAAACCGGCATATTGCTTTGGCCTGTTCCTGTTGCTGTTCCATGTTTTATGTCTCATATTGTTGTTTGTTATCTCTTTCGTCTTTTTTGAAGGAAAAGCATTAACTGGCGAAATATGTCTTGTTCGGTCCGGATAAGAAAATAATCCACTTGGGAGCGGGTCAGGGTTTTGATGGCTTTTTGTGTCCCCTGTTTTTTTATCTCCTTGTAGGCTTTTTGAAAGGCCGATGAAGAGGTGTGGACCATTTGTGTTTGACCTGTCTCCATATCCTCCATCTCCATCAGGCCCAGTGGGGGAAATTGAGTTTCAAAAGGATCACACACAAGACCAGCCACCACATCATGTTTTTTGCCGGTGATTTTAAGCTGGACAGTGAAGTCGGAGGAGGTGATAAAATCACTGAACAAAAAAATATGGCAGTGTTTTTTCAAAACACTGTTTAAAAAATCCAGAGCAGGCAAAATATCTGTCTGGCGGGACTTTCTTTTGACAGAATAAAGCCTCTGCACCAAACGCATGGCATTTTTCAGTCCTCTGGCCGGCGGAATATAAAGCTCCACCTTGTCAGAAAAAAGCAAAAGCCCCACTGCGTCCTGATTTTTCTCAGCACTCAAGGCAATGAGGGAGGCCAGTTCACAGACAGACTCCCCTTTAAAGCCTTTGGTGCCAAAGTCCAAAGACCCACTCACATCCACAGCTATAACAAAAGTGGCCCCTTTTTCCTCTTCGAACATTTTAATATAGGGTGCACCCATCTTGGCTGTCAGGGGCCAGCTGATGGCCCTTATGTCGTCACCAGGCACATACTTTCTGTAATCGGCAAAAATCATCCCCTGCCCCTTAAAGGCGGACTGGTAACCCCCTGCAAACAGATCTCTCACTCTTTGCCTGAGTTGCAACTCAATCAGCCGGGCCTGTTTATAAACTTTACCTGGTGTCTTTTTCATTGGCGTCAACTGTCCCTTTGGGGGTCAGGAGAGGCGGACTCTTCTGATAATTTGATCAATCACCTGATCGGTATCCAGCTCCTCGGCCTGTGCTTCATAAGAAAGCAGAAGACGATGCCTGAGCAGAGGATAAGCCACGGCCTGAATATCATCAGCGGACACATAATTTCTGCCTTTTATAAAGGCATAAGCTTTGGCGGACCTGGGAAAGTTGACAGTGGCCCTGGGGGAGGCCCCATAAGAAATAAAATGCTGAAGATCCACAAGGCCATAATCTTTGGGCCGGCGGGTGGCCATCACCAAATCCACGATATAGTTTTTCAGTTTCTCGTCTATATACACCTGATCCACCTGCTCTCTGAAAGCCATTATATCCACAGCGGACAGCAGGGGCTGAATGCGGGGGGTTTTCAGTGAAGACATACGATTTAAAATCTCCATTTCCTCACTCCGGCTGGAGTAGCCCACTTTGACTTTGAACATAAAACGGTCCAGCTGGGCTTCCGGCAAATTATAAGTGCCTTCCTGCTCAATGGGGTTTTGTGTGGCCAGCACCAAGAAAGGATCTTCCAGAGGCCAGCTGTTATCCCCTATGGTGACCTGTTTTTCCGCCATGGCCTCCAGGAGGGCACTTTGCACCTTGGCCGGGGAGCGATTGATCTCATCGGCCAAAAGGATATTGGTAAAAACAGGGCCTTTTTTGATGGAGAAGGCCTGGCTCATGGAATTGAATATCATGGTGCCAATAATGTCGGTGGGGAGAAGGTCTGGCGTGAACTGCACCCTCTTAAAATCCAGTGAAGTGACTTTGGCCACAGAGGAGATAGTCAAAGTTTTGGCGAGGCCCGGCAGGCCCTCGATCAGGATATGCCCACCCGTCAAAAGGCCCGTGAAAATGCTTTCCAACATCTCCTGCTGGCCCACGATCACTTTTTGCACCTCGGCCATGGCCTTTTTCAGCCGGTCTGCGTGTGCCGTGCTCTGAGTATTCTTTGCAAACATAGTCCTGCCTGTATAATCCAGATCTCAGCAAAAAGCAAAAAAAAAGAAGGCTTGAAAAGCCCTCTTTTTTTATATTGTTAATGTTTCTGGTTTAAAAGCTTGTGTTTAAAACCGGGCCAGGATTTTACGCACGGCAATACTGCAATACCTCCTGTTTTTTGCGGGCGATAGCCTCCCCTTTAAGACCAAAAGCTGTTGCAATGGCCAGGTCCAGGGCACGGGATTTGCTTTTACCCGCCTGTATGGCCTGATTATAAGTGGACATAAAGGTATTATAGGTAGCTTTGGGTTTGGCTCCCCAATTAACCACTTTGCTCAGGTGGTTTCCCACAGCCCGAAGAACATTTCCTGTGGATACGCCTCCCTGAGAGATGGCTGTGCCTTTTATATTGGCCACATATCGAACACTGTTGGCAACAGATTGCGGATGATAAGTGTCCGGGTGGGCCTTGGACATACTCACCAGCTCCTGGGCAATACGAACATTGGAGGGATTATTCATAAAATCGGCCACGGCCTGGACTGTGCCGTTCACAACACCGGACATTTCTGAAAGTGTGAGTACCGCCTCAACCACTTCCTCTTTATTCACTGCATTTGCTGTGGTCACTCTCAACAGACTGTTCGGTTGCGGGGTTGTGATCTGGCCTTGCTCTCCCTGTTTCTGGTAATTTCTTAAAAACCGGGCCAGCTCTGGATTGGTGATCTCCATGGTGTCCAGTCTCTGCTGGATATTTTTGGAACGAATACCCTCAACGGACTTTCTGCCTTTGGCATAGGCCAGTGGAACCAAGGCCACAACAAGAGCAGATAGTATGCTGGTTTTAAACAAATAAGCTTTCATAACGATTACTCCTTTTTATTGGTTTATTGTCTTTTTTGGTTGGGCCTGTGGCAAAACCATAGCCTTTTCTATACGGGAAAAAAACCTGCCTGTCCAATTTTTTTTTATTTTTTTTAAAATTTTTTGCTTTTTTATGAAAAAGTGTGAAAAATTTTCACACTTTTATGGAGCATGGCACAAAATCAGCTCTTTTTTTACTCATGAACCCCCTGATTTGATCTTCTTTATATCACTGAAACTTCATGGGAGGCTGATTTCCCGGGCGGGGGGAAAGGCATTATAGTGGCTCATCAGCACTGCCCCGTAGGCCCCGGTGTCCAAAATGGCCATAAAGTCCCCTTCCCGGAGGCCGGAGAACACCCGTTCTTTTCCGATTATATCGGCGGATTCGCAGACCGGCCCGGCCACATCATACATTTTGCTCTCTCCGGCCCTTTTTTGCAGAGGCCAAATATTATGCCATGCCTGATAGAAGGCGGGACGCATAAAATGGTGCATACCTGTATTGAGAATCACAAAGTTTTTGTGGGCATGGCTTTTCAGGTATTGCACTTCGCCTATCAGGCAGGCTGTCCGGGCAGTGAGTATCCGGCCCGGTTCTGTCAGAATCTGTGCCTTCAGGCCTTTGGACACCTGTTTTAAAAAAGCCCCGTATTCTTTTATTATTGTCAGATCCCTGTTCGGGTCAGGGCTTTTGTAGTCCACACCCAGCCCTCCCCCCACATCAAAGGTTTTTAAATCATGCTCTTTTTGCAGACCTTTGTAGAGGCTTTTCAGCTTTAAAACAGCTGATTTTAAAGTGCTGAGATCATGAATTTGCGATCCAATATGAGTGGTAAGTCCCTTCAGTTCCAAATGAGAGGGGTGTTTTTTCAACACCTCCTTCAGGAGGGGGATTTGCTCCACCTGAAGGCCAAACTTATGCTCCCCCAGGCCAGTCCTTATATAAGGATGGCTTTCTATATTGACTTCGGGGTTAAGACGAAAAGCCACTGGTGCTTTTTTGTTTTTTTGCCGGCTGATTTGAGCCAGCCGTTTGAGTTCCGACACACTTTCCACATTAAATTGCAAAATACGGACCTTCAAACCCAGTTCCATCTCCTCTTTTGTTTTGCCCACACCGGAAAACACCATGTCCTGGCCCTTGAACCCGGCTTTCAGGGCCAGCTTTATCTCTCCACCGGACACCACATCCACCCCCGCCCCCGCCTGCAAAAAAACTTTCAGTATGTCCGGGTGGGAGTTGGCTTTCATGGCATAATGAACATGGGCCGGCGATATATGTTTTTGGAAAAAGCCCAGCCTTTTCCTCAGAGCCTTCAGGTCATATACATAAATTGGTGTGCCATGTTTTTTGGCGAGAGAGAGGAGCTTGTGTTTCCTTGGGCCCTCGCCAAAATAAAGCTGATTTTTTTTGTATTGATAGAGCATGGCTTTTCTCCTTGTGTCAAAAAACGCGGGAAAAGAGGCTTTTACAGTTTAAATTCCTTATGGACCGCCCGCTCCGCCGGCAAAATCTGTTTTCTGTCAATAATGGCACTGATTTTTATTTCTGAGGTGGTCACAAGGTGTATATCTGTTCCGGTCCGGTTAAGGGCTTTAAAAAATCGCCCGGCCACCCCAGGATGATAGGCCATGCCCACCCCCACCACAGAGAGCTTGGCCAGGTTTTTCATCACCTGCACTTTTCCGGGACTCAGCATTTGATGAACCAATTTTTGGCTTTCCTCAAGGTCTTCCTCAGAAACGGAAAAGGCCAGCCTTTGCCCCTCCTTGTTATAGCTTTGGGAGATCACATCCACAGAAATATGTTTTTTCGCCAGTTGGTTAAACAGTTCAGCAATAAATTTTGTTCCCCTGGGGACGGGGTGCATTTTTATAATGGCCGTGTTCATATCATGTGTCACGGCGGACACGAGGGGTGTTTCCATCAGTTCCTCCTTTGGCACAATCCAGGTGCCCTCTCCCTCCTCGTAGGAAGAGCGCACATGCAAGCGGATTTTGTATTTTGCCGCCATTTCCACGGATCGGCAATGTAAAATACGGCTACCCAGCGAGGACATCTCCATCATTTCCTCAAAGCTGATTTTGGCAATGGGCCGGGCCTGTTCTATCATATTGGGGTCGGCTGTGTATACTTTTGGCACATCCGTCCAGATCTCACACTCTTTTTGCTTTAAGGCCACGGCCAAAGCGACGGCGGTGGTGTCGCTCCCCCCCCGGCCCAAAGTGGTGATGGTGTTGCCGTTGGTCACCCCCTGAAAGCCGGCGATCAGGGGGGTATGGCCTTTTTTGAGGCATTGCCTGATAGGGGTGGTGTTGATGCTTTTGATACGGGCACGGGAAAAGAGGGCGTCTGTTTTGATGCCCACTTGATAGGCCAAAAGGGGGGTGGCCTGTATTTTTCTTTTCTGCAGGGCCAGGCTGAGCAGAGCCAGGCTCACCTGCTCTCCGGAGGCCAACAGCATGTCGTAGGCGGGACCCTTGTGGTGGGGGCTTATTTGCCGGGCCAAGTGGGTGAGACGATTGGTTTCACCGGACATGGCCGACACCACCACCACTAACTTTTGCCCCTCACTTTGGGCTTTGGCGATGCGATCGGCCACCCGCTCCACCCTTTCTATGGAGCCAACGGAGGTGCCACCAAATTTTTTAATATGAATTTTAAGAGGATTCATCAGACAAAAAGGGTTGTTGGAGTGAGGGCTGGCCCAGCCTGCCTGTTTTGGGGCTGGCCCAGCCTTTTCTCAAGGCATGGATGTAACATAAGCTGATTATGGACGCAAGAACTTTTTGCCAGCCACCATGTAGCTGATTGCCGGCCGCTTTGTGGTTGATCGCAAGCCACCATGTGGCATTTAGTGGAGGCAGGTGGGGCGGATGTGCTCCGCCCGCCCAACAGACTCTGCCCTTTGGTTTTTTAAGGACTTATGGGAGAGTAGCGTAGTTGCCGGGCCTTAAAGTCGGGGTGCTCTGAGATATATCGCACCACTGTCAGGGCCTGCATGTGGGACTGCTCCCTCAACTGATAGAGACGCAGAAGAGCATAATTGATAATCTGATCAGGCAGTGGAGCCACTTCGGACCGCTCTATGCCATCAGGACGATCCGAATTTTTGGTGAAAAAAGCCAGTTTGTTCAAATGGTTTTCCAAATCCGCATATTCATTCCTGCCTGCCAACTGTTGCTGACTTCCATGGACAATATCAATCATGCTCATATTCAAGCCATCTCCAGCCACATCATGACAAAGCGTTTGCCAAAAATGTTCCAGTGAGGAAGGGGCCTCTGAGCTGGCAGAACAAAGGGCTTCTTTCTGTGGCTTTTCAATGGAGTCCCAACCCCGCTCAAAAATTAGAGCCTGATCCTCCATATTTGCAAATGGAACAGCCTGAGCAATATAATCCTGACTCCATTTTCTGCAAGACTTGATTTTGCCTGCCCACTTCAATCCCTCTTCAGAACTCAGGCATTCGGAATCCACCTTAAATTGATCGATCAGATTCTGCAACCCGGATTCCAACCTGTTCCGGTTCATAAACGGGTTGTCAGGAGTGTCTTCCCAGGACCAAGCCTGATCCAGCCAGTGCTGTTTTCTCTTTTTGGCAAAGTGCAAAATAACATCAGCCCAAAAATGTGCTTCAAAATAAACATTATGAAAAAAACCCCTGGGCAGGTTCAGCTCATATTCTTTTACAAGTCCGGGAGAGTTTTTGGCAGAACCGGAATATTGTCTGTTACGGGGGACAATACCAATGGATGGGACGGAGCGTTCCACTTTTATTGTCTCACCACTTTTGTTAAACCATTTTGTGGAAAAACAGGCTATTTTATCCCATACAGACACATATTGGCTGTTTTGCCTCTTATGGGAAGGGCATGGTTCAGTGGTATCGTCCAAAACCTGATTTTCTGTTTGTCCCAAGCCATCAGTCACTTCACTTTCCAAAGTCGCTGAGGTATTTATGTCATTTTGAAAAAAAGATTTTATAAAACGGTCCTGCACCACATATTGATGCTCCAGGTCTGCCGTCTTTTTAAAAATGTTCTGATAAGTGTTCACATTGTCCTTCCACCACTGGTCAAAATCGGAGGAGGAGGAAACAGATTTGTTTCCAATATGATCTTTTACCACTTGGAGGAGGCTGGTATATTCTTTGCCCCCCACTTTGAAAGAGCTGTCATAAATATTGTCCACTGTTTGGTAGTTGGAGCATATAGTCTGCCGGTCCTCTTCATTCAGGTTCGTTATACGAGGAGGGGAAAAAGTCCCATCCCGCCCGCTTGTCACTTTAAAGACAGGAATATCCTCATTCAAAATACTCTCTGCTTTTTCCATAATGCTTTTATCTTCATCCTTTAAAACATCTTTTGTCCTGACCTCGTTAAACCCTTCCTCCAGTTGATTCCTGTGGTCCAGCAGGCCCTGAGCCACATGGCCCACTTCCCCTTCATCCTGGTTTTGCTTCCGGCGGGCTGTTGTTTTTTTGTCTGTTTCCAGATCCGGTCCACAAAGGGCCGACACCAGAAGAAAATCCATCACTCCGGGGGTTTTCAACAGTTTCAGGCTTTCAGGATGGTAGTCTTCCTGATAAACCTCCTCTATATTCTCTCCTATATTATTGATTCCGACTATAGTGTCCATCCCTTCACTCAGGGGCTTGAGATGAGCACCATACTCGTATGATTTGGCCAGAATATTATCCGGTCCCAGAACATGAAAAACCTTAAGAACCTCAGGAGGCATAACGGCTTTCTCAAGCTGATCCTCCTGTGTTTTTATCAGACGACTGTTAACCTTCTGCCCATTTTTTTGTTTTTCCTTAAGCTCAACAATATAAAAAATCCTTTCTCTATCCTTCGCACCCACTGTTAAAGTGAGAAGGGCCAATTCCTCTTTTTCTTTTTCTGTGAGCGGGCTTGTGCCTGTTTTGGATTTCTCAGTCAATACCAGCAGTCTTGACACTTTTTCCCTGTATTTATTTTGTTTCTCTGTCAGGAGAGAACGGGAAAAAAGGCCTCCCCTGCCCTGCTGAACCGTCTGTTGATGGACCAGGTGATGGAGATATTCCAGCCCGGCAGACAAAGCCCTGTCTCTTAAATTTTTTCTCACCTCTCCTGCTGTGCCCACGGCCAGCTTTTGCTTTTCTGATTCAATTATTTCTTCCGCTATCTCCATGCGTTTAGCCTCCAGTTTTTTAATCACTTCTCCTGCCTGAGCAAAAAGGGTGTCTTTTTCTTCCTGAACAAAAGAGGACCAGTTATCGAACAGATCATCCAAATTATAATCGGCAGAAAGGGCCTGTTCTTTATTATGAAAACTGATTATGCTCATCTGTTGTGCATTAATGGCAAGCAATACGCGTTGATAATAGTCTGTCAAAGCGGATTCAGCATGTTGTTGCTGAGCAAACAGCTCCTCCTTTTGTTGCCGGGTAAACCGCTCCTCAAGAGGTTCTGCTGAGAGAACGACAGCCTTTAAATCCTCCACCTTTTTCTGCACATACTGCTCTGTCAATCCTGTTAGTGCAGATGAAAAACCACAAAGCACCACAGCACAATTTTCTATTTTTTGTTCTGTTATGCTTCCATACTCGTCTGTGATACTGATATTAAAAGTTTGTGTCTCGTATCCGTCCCCTTTTTCCCTTTGCTTTTTTGCCTCTGCTTTTGTGTTTTGGATCAACTCATTTAAGGTAACAAAATACTGCTCTATACTGAGATATTTTTGGTATTTTTTAAACCACTTAAGCTCTCCCTCCAATGCCTGCTCTTTCCGGACGGTTATCTTTTTTTCTTCCACTTCCTTCGCTTTTTCCCATTCCGATCCATAAAGAGGTTTTAATGCCTGATCCCACACATACCGGCTCCCATCCAATTCAGATGGTTCCTGAGCACTGCTCAAATCCGCCACATCAAACAGGGACCTGAGAATTAAAAGCTTCTGGTCCTCCTGTGGAACAATCCTGTGTACCTCTTTTTTCAAAAAGCGGGAGGGGGACAAAGAGATCAGGCCCTCTGAGGGCAGAGGATTATCTTTATAAACATGTGAAGGGCGATCCTCTATATAATCCGTAATCATGTCACGCATTTTCTGAATGGCCATGAGAGCTGTGCTCTCATCCTGCACTTTATTGCCAAAATAACTCACCTGATTCAGCTGAGAGCCTGGGCTTTCTTTGGCTGAAAACAGGTCTTTGTAAAAATCCCTGCTCAAATCAAAGAGGCTCAAAGTGTTGGAAACATGGGACATCCAGTTCTGATGAGCCATCTGGGCCATTTGCATTTTATAGCTTCGCCATTGATCAAAATAAGAGGCTGTTTTGTGCATGGAAAGAATACTGGGATGATACTGGCACTCCTCTTCTGTTGTTTCCTCACAGGAAAGAGCGGGTGTGGAGTAATCCACATCATGGTATTTAACAAAATTAGCCATACCCCCTCTGACTCCCCACCCTTTGTCAAAAAGTCCCCATGTATTATAAGTGGCAGAGCCAAGCCCCTTTGTCACTTCTCTTGCTTTCATGCCCTCTGTAACATATTTGTCAAACAGGGGGCTTGTGAGCCGTTGATCTGTCTCCATAAAAGCCCAAAGGTGAGCCAGGCGGGAGAGGATTCTATGATTGCTGAGCCAGCGGGCTATAGGCATATTAAGCAACAAGTTCCATGCCCGTCCCAGGGGAATCCAGCCAAAAGCCACAGAGCCTATTCGTCCAAAGGACCCGCGGGTGGCCCGGCTCATAAAGACTCGACTCATCACTATGGTTTGGCTCACCAAAAAGCCGGAAATCATGGAAGCTGTCAACATGGAGCCTATCATTGGGGCCCATGACCATGCATTTCGAATACCCTCCTCAAAGGCCATATCACAGGCGAGGGCACTTTGTTGATTGTTCAAAAGCCTCATATCCTTGTTCCAGCATTGTTCAAAAGAGGGATTCATGGTCCAAAAATTATAAGCTTCATGCACAATATTGGAGGCTGTCATACCCAAAGCCATCCCCAATTGGCCACCAAGGAGTCCAAGGAATTTCATCGTCTTGTGGCTTGGCGTGCGTGGCAATTCATATCGCCATGTTCTTGTGCCATCTTTATGTATGACTTCAATCAGCCTGTGTTTAAGACTTTTCATGGCCACATGGCTGGCAGGCCACTTGGTGTAAAAATGTTGAGTGACCTGACTGACCATCACAAAAGCCAAAAAGCTCACAATCCCTATAGGGGAGGTGAACTCATGGACCCAATTATCCACCCATCGGGGATCCTCACGGCCATTTTGAACTCCGGGATTGAATGTGGCAAAAGTGGGAGAAAGAGATTTGGTCCACATGGAGGCCCCAATAGCGGCATAAAAGATCAAAGCCTCCAGGGGAAACCCTTTAATGGTGTGGGCCATTCTGGGCACAAAGCCGACAGGGGCAGGATTATGTGCCCTGAAATTATTATAAGATTCCACACCCAGTCTCAGGCCTATACCGAGGGACTTGGAATAACGGCCCCTGAGACGTTCCTCTGACTCTTTTGTGTAACCAAATTTTCCTTCCTTATACATCCTTTCCACTTTTTCCCGGTCCGCAGGAGGCAGAAGGTTTCTTAAAAGCATGGCATCCACATGTTCTGCTGGATCACCCCAAAAAAATATTATTTTTTCCAGAACATGAATATACTTTTGTGGGTCTTTTAATATTTCGGTAGGTCTGAATTCTTTTAACTCAGCTGAAGGGGTGGGATTGTTTTTGAGGTTTGCCAGCAGTTTTTTATGCTCCTGGTGAATATTGGCCAGGGAAACATGGCTGGCTAAAATCAGGCTTAAGACCATAAGCCCTTTTTTCAGCCTTTTTCCAAGCCCAACCGATACAATAAAGTTTTTTTGAAACATTGTTTTTCCTCTCATATCCCTTTTATCCTGCTCCCAACTTACGCATTATCCAAAAAGACAACTCCAAATCAATAAAGGGCCTGAAAACACCCCACCAACGGTGGAATACCATTTATGCTTTTCATGCCCGGTCATCCTCCCCACCTCTTTCGTCCCCTACCATTTATAATGCAAGAAAAGGGGAATAGAGGGAAAAATAGGTGTAAATACTTGAAATCAATAAAGTTTTTTTGATTTTGTGTGCACTGGTCAAGGCACAAAAAACTGTCTGTTTTTTTAACAGTTGTTTAAAAATCAGTCAGTCACGGAGGACAGGAAAGCAGTGTTTCGGCTTATTCCTCCAGGAGGCTTCTCAGCATCCAGGCGGTTTTTTCATGCACCTGAAGTCGTTGAATCAGCAGATCGGCTGTGGCTTCATCCCCTGCCTCCTCCGCGGCTGGCAGAACAGAACGGACGGTTTGGATAAGGGTTTCGTGATCCTGAGTCAGAACCTCCACCATACGCATGGCTTTGGGCAGTTCTGTCTCCTCCTGTATACTGCTTAAGTTTTTAAAATGAGTATAAGAACCGGGGGCATAAATGCCCAAGGCCCGAATCCGCTCTGCAATCAGGTCCACGGCCTTGGCCAGCTCCGTATACTGCTTTTCAAACATACGGTGCAGGGTTTGAAACATGGGACCAGTGACATTCCAGTGGTAGTTTTGGGTTTTTAAATAAAGAGTGTAGGTATCAGCCAAAAAATGAGAAAGCCCCTCAGCGACACGAAGTCTTTGCGACTCCGGGATACCAATATTCAGCTCCCAGCCTTTGTTGAGGCTCAAGCTCCCTTCTTTGGGAGGGATGTCCTCCTGTTGCACAGTCCCTTTCCCAACACCCAAAAAACCTTTTTTTAGCTTAAACATGGCTTTACCTGACCCATTTGGCCTGTTTTCGGACTAAGTCCCCTTTGTCTTCAATCATAATCCTGTGCGAACGGGCAGTCAAGCTTTTTTTTTGGGCCTGGCTGGCTGGTCCGGCCATTTGCCTTTGTCCTCCTTGAAGTTTCTTAAAAAGTATATCATACTATCATCTCATATTCCTTTTTTTTTGGAGGTCATGCCCCTCATGTCTGATTTAATTTCTCTTTTTGAGCAAAATGCCGGGTGGCCTTTGGTGCAGAAAATAGTCCTGAGCTTAAACAGGGCTGAAGAAAAGGCTTTTTTGGCTGGAGGTGGCGTGAGGGACGCTCTTTTGGGCCATGTGCCAAAGGACTTTGACATAGCCACCTCGGCCCGGCCGGATAAAATCTTAAGTCTTTTTCCCAACAGCAACCAGCAGGGCAAGGCTTTTGGTGTGGTGGTGGTTTTTGACCATCAGGGTGGGCCTGGAGTGGAGGTGGCCACTTTCCGAAAAGATGGCCCTTACAGGGATGGCCGGCACCCGGAGCATGTGGAGTTCCTGTCTGACAAAGAGGACGCTTTGAGGCGGGACTTCACCATAAACGGCCTCTTTTATGATTTAAAAACACAGAAAGTGATTGATTATGTGGGGGGTTTGACGGATCTCCGAAAAAAAGTGATTCGCTCTGTGGGCGACCCTGAAACCCGCTTTCAGGAGGATCACCTGCGAATTTTGCGTGCCCTGCGTTTCAGCCTGAGATTTGGCTTTCCCATAGAATCAAACACCAAACACAGCCTTTTCAAAATGAAAGGCACTTTGCTGAACATATCCAAAGAAAGAGTGTATGAGGAAAGTCTTAAAATCCTGCAACTGAATAACTTTGCGGAGGCTTTGCCGGCTTTTCACAAATTGGGTTTGTTACAGGAGTTTACAGGGCTTTCAGAGGAGGTTTATGACTGGCCTTTTTGCCAGCGATTTTGGAGTCAAGCTCCCCCTTCGGCTCTTTTACAGGATAAAGGGGAGCTGGTGACCAAGGGTGTATTAAGTCAGGCTCCTCCTTCAGCTCTTTTACAGGACAAAGTGTTTCTTTGGGCAAGGGCTTTTTTCCCTCTTGTTATGCCGGCTCTTTTTACTGAGAGTTTGCCTTTGTTACAGGAGAATTTAAAAAAGTGGAAATTCCCTTCTGTGGTGATAAGGGGGATAAAAAACATTTGTTATGATTCTGGTTTTATATTGAGCATGAAAAAAGCTTCCTTGGGAAAAAAGCTCCGGGTATGGGATTCGCCGTTGGCCGGGCATGTGGTTTTTTTATGCAGAGTGTGTTTGCAGAGTCAGGAGCTTATGAAAAAACCAGCAGGCCAGCCTCACAAAAAACCAGCCACCACAGAAAGGGCAAGTGATGCTGGCAGAACCCGGCCTTTGTGGTGGAGCGGAAATCCAGCTCAAATATTGAAAGATATGGAAAAAACAGAGCTGGCCTTCAGGGCCCGTGCAGTGGCTGGCCATTTGCCCCGGCCTTTGGTCACAGGTTATGACCTTAAAGGCTTGGGTTTTGCAGAAGACAAAACAATGGCTCACAAGTTGGAGTGGCTTTATGATTTTCAGTTGGAGCAAAAAATAACAGACAAAGAAAAACTTTTAAAAACAGCCCTCAACCTCCATGTAAAATAATAACCCAAAACAGGAGGTCCAGAATGGCAGATACAGTTATGCAAAAATTAAAAACCTTTTCCCCGCTTTTTCAGGCAATCATAGCTTTTTGCACTTTATTGGCCACTTTAGGTTTTGTCTTTAGCTTGCTTTTTGCTCCAGTAAAGACAGAGATATATTGATCTTGTTTGAAAATGCATGTTCACATTTGCCTTGTGGGAGGAAAACAGCCCAAAAGCGGCACCTTTTTCAAAACCAGTTTGGTTTAGCTCACATAAAAGAGGATATTCAGGCCCTTAAAGAAGGGCAGAGTGAGATTAAAGAAAAGCTTGAGCAATTTTTTAATGAGTACAAACACAAAACCGCAGATCTATACTCGAATTTTTATTTGTATTTTTTGAAGGTGTCCACAAGGCTTTGAAAATTTTTGGGGCGGTATTTCTTAAATCCTTCCTCATCTACAAACACAAAAGCCCATTTTCCAGGCAGATTACTTTGAGACACATCAGAGCAGAAAGCTTTAAGTCGTTTCATCTTTAGAGGATCATTTAAATCCTCTCGACCTTTTGTTTCTACAATATAAAATTCGTTCTTTGACTTTTTCACCAAAAAATCAGGATAATAGTCTTTCAAGTATCCCTCATGATTCACATAGTCCAGCTTAAACCCCACAGCAACAAAATAGTTTTTTGTCCAAGAAACAATATCCTCGCAATTATCCAAATATTGAGCAAACTCCAGCTCTAAATTGTTGCCCCCAACAATGCGGTTAAAAACACTCTTTTTGGGAGATAGAAACCCTCTTTCCTGGACTCTAAAGGGCCTTGTGTTCATAATGCTAAAGGATGCACTCTTAAGATCTGCCATCGATCGTTCTTGTAGAGTTAAGGCATTAATCTCTTTTTTGAAAGTGTCAATAATCAGTCGGGTCACATGAGGTTCCGACAAATTCTTGATTATTTCTTCATTTTTAAGATCTATCGATTCTTGAAAAAGATGACCCTGAACAAACTCTTTCACTTTCTCATAAAGCACATAGTAACCACTCAACAATTTTAGCTCTTTTCTAATTGTTCTTGCAAAAAAACCTATCACATTCTCAAGGTCAATGGTGTTTGAATCATCTAAAAAAACACTGTGGGAGTAGCTCTCTTTCTCTCCATCACCATTTTCATCGGTCTCTTTTTGGACCATATATTTAAAATCAATTCGCCGGCTTTTAGAGGAAGGAAAAGTTTTCCAATCCTGCTTTTCAAACTGAAATTTTGAAACATTCAAGGCAGATAAGTTTTTGTATTCCCGATAAGATTTTGGGGTCAGAATGGGCACAGAAATATCCAGCTGTAAAATATCTTTGGCTGGATTATCCAAATCCACCTCAACAATCAAAGGTGCTTTAGGTGGAGATTTATCCCCCATATCTTCATATTCCAGTTTAACCCCCTCTTTTTGAATACTCTCCACAAATTCAATAAAAGCCTCCGTTCCTATGACACTCACTTTTTCCTGAATGTCGCTTGTATCTTGATACATCAACCTTAAGCCCCGGCCCAGGGTTTGTTCTGGCAAAATATTGCTTTTGGCCGAGTAAGCTCTGAGGCCCACAATAGTGGTGACATTTTTCACATCCCATCCTTCTTTCAGCATTAACACAGATACAATAACTTTATATGGATTGTTTAAGTTATCAATCGTATTAGCTTGATGTCGCAAATGTTCCAGCTCTTCCCGGCTTTTTGAAGTCCTGTTGCTTTCTAAAATTTCCCCACTTTTGTTTGTGTGAATGGAGAGAATGGCATTTTTTAAATCAGGATAAGTTTTTGCCAAATAATCAGCTACATCATCGCAAGCTCTGGTGTCATCTGTCATCACAAAAAGAATGGATTTTTTATCCAACTTGATATTTTCATTATAGGCTTTTCTCCATTCTAAAACCCCTAAACGGATATAATCTTCGTATTTCTCTGTGAATTTTATGGTTTTTTTCTCTTGAAGTTTGTCCCGGCTTTTTTTGTCAGGCAAAACAGGATGTTTAACTACATTTTGGGCAACGGCCTCCACTAAAGGGTAGTCGGAAATAGTTTGGATAAAAATCGATCCGTTATTATGTTTTGGAGTGGCCGTCACATCCAACTGAAGAGACAAAAAACCGCCTTTCATTTTCAGCTTGTTGTTTATATCCTGAATAGCCTCAAACCAAGCCAGTTTTTCATCATGGATATGATGAGCTTCGTCATTAAAGATCGCCAGCTCGTCAATCTCTCGAATAATTAAGCCTAAGTCTGTTTTTGAGTTTATTGTCTTAGTGACAGATTTTGGACCCAAAAAATACTCCGCTCGATTTTCATCTTCAAAAGAGGGAAGGGTATCCGAGCTGGAATATACTCTGTGAATGTTTGTTAAAAAAATATTCCCATGAGGATTTATCTTATGGATCTGATCTTGGATATGAAGGCTTAATTGAAAATCTGTTTTCCAGTTTTTTTGATGATAACCGTTTATGGGCAGGACAGGGTCTTGACGAAATATCTTAAGGCCTTCAAAATCCGCCCGCAGGCGATCCAAGACAATAATATTGGGTGCAATCAATAGGAAGTTTCTGGATAGATCGGAGTCTGTTTCATAGATCTTGTGAAAATAAGACCAAGCCAAGAGAAGACTCAAGACTTTTGTTTTTCCTGATCCGGTGGCCATTTTAATCACAAATCTTAGCCAATCCTCCTCAAACATTTGATGTGAAACTGCACCTGAAGAGTCAAACTTCATCAAATCCTGTGGTGATTTGATTTTAGCAACATCATGCAGGTAAATCACAGTCTCTACAGCTTCTCTTTGAGCAAAATAATATTGAAAATATTCCAGGCTTTCACCAGATTCTTGGATATGTTCCTTTTTAAACCACCAATCCAGTAAGGATTTGCTTGTCTTTGTAGCTCCAGCATAATGGTTCTGTCGCCACTCATAAACCGCCTTTCTCAATTTATGAACTAAAGGTGGAAGTAGCTTTTCATAAGAGGACTCCTTTAAAAGGTCATCAGAGGGAATCCACCTCATTTCAGGTTGTAAGATAACATGCGGAGAAGAGGGAAAGTTTTTGTGAATAGCCATTTTATTTCCTTATTTTTGCTGTCCATTCTATTTTTAATTGTTTGATCAAATCGTAAATGTAGGCTTGGCGTTCCTGTATATGCCTCATAAGGAATAACAAAGGTGGGCTGTATTTTGGAGCTTTACCTTCCACTGTCCGAAAATCGTTGAGCAAAGGAAAATCCTTTGGTGGGTGAGGGAGGTAAAAAGTGGCAAATGGTCTCCTGTAAGTTAAAGACATCTTCCTTGCTTGTGTCATGGTGGGACGGCTTTTTCCGCTTTCCCATTCTCTTAAGTTCTCCGGACTGACTCCGACCTTTTTAGCGGCGACTTCAAGAGAATAATGGGATTTTTCTCTGGCCCATTTAATAACAGAAGGGGTGATGAGTGCCTGTTGCCTTTTCATATTTTAATCTCCTTGATTCTCATTGTATCGTTACCAAAAATATCAATCACTTTAATGGCTATTTTTCTATGGCCTTTTTTTTGACATTGATGAAAAGCACTGTTTAATTCAATAGAGCGATCTTTTTTGGTGCGAAAGGACTGCCATTCATTTTCAAAAATATAATCCCCGGTCCATTTTTCTACAAACTTCCCTTTGTCATTTTTAATCCTTATGATCTCTTTTTTGCTTTCAAAGTCAAAGTCCACAGCCCAGTAGTCGATCCAGTCGGTCCATTTTTTAGTTAAAATTTCTGTTTTTACAGTGCCTTTTTGGTCTTTTGTGATTTTGATAATTTTTCCCTCTTGGACTGTGATTTTTTGCTTTCCATTTTTAAGAATCTGCTTTATTTGATCCTCTGATTCCCCTTGAGAATAATAAGTGGAAAAATCTGTAAGCGTAACGGCCACTTTCCTATTTTTAATGTGGGTCTTAAAATCAATATAGGATACATCAGCAAAAACCACTTGGTTTTTTTGGACTGCTCTTTGGTCAAAAACTTCCTTTGGAATATACTTGAGGGCGAGGTCAATGTTTTGCCTTTTGGCCTCATCCCGGATATTGGGAAACAAGCCCATTTCAAATTCAAAGGCCAGAATATCTGCTTTAGTAAAGCCTTGCTTTTTACAAGCTATGATAACTTCTTCTGCAAAAAGGCGACTCAGTGGATGATTGACAGGGCCTATGGCCACCATTCTGCCGGCCTTTTTGCCGTGAAAGACAAGGCTTGCCATTACGGGTTTGGCAGAATAAGCTTGAAGGATCATTTTGACATAGTCTGCCTCCTTTTGGGCCAGTTGTTTTTGTTGGTCTTTTTCTCTTAAGTTCATATTTACGCCGATGTAGTGTTGCCGTTCGTATTTGCCCAAGTTTAGGATTTCAAAAGCCCTGAAGTTTTGGCCTTGGCTTTTCATTTCTCTTTGGACAGAGATCATGCGTTTTCTGCTGGTATGGATAGCGAATTTGCCAAGGTCTGCACCTATCCATTTTCTTCCAAGTTTTTCGGCCACCTCGAAGGTGGTGCCGGAGCCACAAAAGAAGTCAGCCACCAAATCCCCTTCAGTGGAGGAAGCTTTGATGATTCTTTCCAGCAGAGCTTCTGATTTTTCAGTAGGATAATTTCCTGCATTATTATACGCATAAATATCCATCCAATCTGTAAAGAGGGAAACCGTATCTTTTGGAGGTAACCAATAATAGCATCTTGTTGAATGAGGGTCCCTTTTAATAAATTCTTTTGTTTTTCCTGTGTCTTTCCAGTATTCAAACAAAGTCTTTCTATGTTGAAATTTTTTCAAATATTCCTTATAATTTTTAACGGCTATTATGGCTCTTTCTTTTCTCCACCTCCATTGTCCTTTGTTCAGTTGTATCCCTAATAATTCATATCTTAGAGTTGGTCTGTCAGCATTGTTATAAAAATTGTTCCAAGATTCTTTTGTGTTTTGTTTTTTTCTTGGGACTTTTATTTTAGTAGATCTATTTTTTGAATATAACAATATGCTGTCAGAAGATATATTGAGTTGTTTAACTTTTTCGAATTGATTTTGGATGTTTTTGGTCTTTCTTTTTGCTAATATTTCATTCCTGTAATTTTTACTCCCAAACACTTCATCCATTATCAGTCTGATATATGAATTCATTCTATAATCACAATGAATAAAAAGAAGTGCATCTTCAGCCATTAAATCCCTCATCAAAGAAAGTCGCTCATAGATCATGGCAATAAAGCTATCAGTCCCTTCCCCCCAAGTGTCGCGATAAGCAATATCTTCCAAAACATTGGGTTCTTTTGTGAGGCTATCTTCGCCCACTTCCACAGGATAAGAAAAGTCTGCTCCCACATCAAAGGGTGGGTCAATATAGATAAGCTTAAGTCCCCCAGCTTCTTCAATTTCCTGCCGAAGAGGGCCATTGTTAAGGCTTGAGAGAATAAGCTTGTTATCCCCCCATATCAGTTTGTTGGTCCAGCCAGCCATTTGCCGGCCCCGCTCATCAAAAAAACCCAGTTGTTCTTGGGCTGTGCCTGACTTTGTAGCTTTTGCCATTTCAGTGCGTGGTTCATCCACCACTTCGATGGTTTGAAAGGGCAACACAATATTGGTGACATCAGTGGTTTTGCCTGGCCACACTAATTCCACTGGCTTATTATCTTCAAACAGCAAAAACCGGTATTTATCCGGCAGGGGCTTGCCCTCCTCAATACACTTAAGGACCTCCCTCTTCTCCACCTCCAACAAATTCATCTTACCCTGCATCAGATTCCTCCTTTTCATACTTCTTCAATATTTTTTTTATAGCATCCACTGATTCTTGTTTCAGGTAAAATATATTACCACTTCCATCTGGAATAAAAAACCTTTTTCCTTCCTCAAAAAATCCTCTATAGTCCCAAGAGAATTAAAGTGCTAATAGCTGTCAGCAATGAAATAAATGTTGTGAGATTTTTAAAAAAACTCATTATTATAATAGCAACCAATAAAGTGCCTATAGCAACAACAAATATCATTTTACTGCCTTCTTAAATAATCTTTTTCCATGCATTTTTCAGCATAATATAATTCATTCAATACTTTGGAGTTGGTTTATTGCTATTCTCTGACATCGTATATTTACCTCATCAATAATAAGAAATTTTATCCCAGTTGGAAATATAAAGGTTGTTTTTAACACATTCTTCATAGGGAGTCAGGGGCTTGGAAGGCTTTTTTTCTCTCTTTTCCTCTTCCTCCCTTAATCGACGAGCCACCCGCAACACCTCCCTTGATATTTCTATCAGTTTTGCTGTGTCTATGCTCTTGCTTTTTTCTTGATTTTTAAAATCTTCCATCATATTCTCCCTGTTTTGATTGGACATAGCCACAAAAGTATAATCCACTCAGGTTGTGAAAATCAAGCCCTAATTTGAGCTGAAACCCGAAAAAAAGCCCTTTTGAGCCTGTTTTAACCCTTTGAGTCACCCGGGCTGTGGAAATCAAGCCCTAAATTTGGGCTGAAACCTGAAAAAAAGGCCCTTTTTTGGCCTGTTTTAACTCACCGCATTAAACTTTTTCGTACTCTTCATTTCTTTATTGAACGAGCCTCTTTATTCCATTAACAAACACTCTAAAGCTTTTGGATTTATTTTTCCCCAAAGAAAGCTGAGGGCCAATAGCTCTTGAACCAGATTTTTCATTCAGGGTCCACTCCTTTAAACAAACCTTCTCTCCAGAGGTGACCCATTTTAGCCCCGTTTTTCATAAAAGATGCAATGTCTTCATTGTCTTTGGCTCTTTGGACTACGGTATAGCCGGATTTTTTTGCCATTAGAAAAACTTCATCCAGTTCAGCAGAATTTAAAAAGTCTGGTGAATGGGTGGAAACAAAAACCTGTCCTCCTCTATTGGCATAAGAACGAAACTCCTCTGCCAATTCTTCCAACAAACTTTGATACAGCTGGTTTTCCGGTTCTTCCACACACAGCAGAGGATGAGGTTTGGGATCATAAAGCAAAACCAAATAGGCCAACATTTTAATTGTGCCGTCTGACACATAGCGGGCCAGGAAAGGATCTTCAAAGTCTCCATCCTGAAACTTTAATAAAATGCGCCCTTCTTCTGTTTGCTTGGATTCCACACGCGTGATTCCGGGGACTCTTTCACTCAGTTTTTTAATAATTTTATCAAAATCCGGGTGATGATTTTTATATAAATATTCCACCACAAGAGATAAATTTTCTCCTGTGCGGGACAGATGTTCTGCATAACCAGCCTCTTGTTCCGGGCGGGCTTTATTGATATGAAAGTCAGAGATATGCCAGTGCTCAATTAAATTACCAAGAACCACCACTGCCGGAAAACGTTCAAATTGTGCCAGGCCCTTTATAGCCAGCAAATCAGGGGATTTAAGTTTTTGCTCTTCTCTTTTTAACTGACTTTCATCCTCCACCTCTTCCAATGCATTGGTGACGGCTTGGCCTTTTCCGTTGGAAAAGTCCAGGAATTTCCATGGTGCACCTTTAGCCCCCCGACGGTATTTTAAGATTTCCTTACTGACCACAGCTTGTCCATGTTTTTCCGCAATTTGCAAAGTATAGGTAATCAGCTGGCTGGTGGGTTTTTCCCTGAATTTGATCTCAATTTCAATAGGCCCTTTTGAGTTTCTGCTGACCACTTCTTTAAAGCCTCTGCTACCTCCTAATTTTGCCAAGGCAGTTGTAACATTGGATGTCATAGCTTCACGCAAAAAGCCAAAAACAGAAAAAAGTGTGGATTTTCCTGTGCCATTGGCTCCAACCAGAACGGCAAAATGAGGAATATCCTTCATTTCCACATTTTGAAAGGCCCTGAAGTTTTTTAACTTGATCTGTGTAATTTGCATTTTTTACCCTCTTTTGTGGTTTTATCCTGCTTTTTATTTTTTCTTTTTTGGTTTCAATGGTTTTGATTTATCTTTTTGAGAAGCGAGCTTATTTTCATAATCTTTCTTTATTTTATCTATTAAAACCAAAACATCAGGTGAAGATATACTAATTCCTGCCTCCATTCTGCCAAATCGATCAGAATATTGTTCATTCATAAAATCAAGCTTGTCATCAAAAACATGAAGTATTAAATAAAAACCAGCAATAAGCCCAAGGCCAACTTGCCACCAAAGATTACCAATTCTTCTGTTCACTGTGTTTTCCATACTGCCAACTGTATTTTCCATGCTTCTGAGATCGTTTTCAACTTTTTTCTCAAGATTGTGAACTGTGTTTTTTAAATCTTTAACCTCATGGATGACTGTCTCTATTTCAGCCTTAATTTCTATAAATTCAGCTGAAGGGGTAATACCATCTTGTGTGCCCATTTTGTGCTCCTTGGCTTTTATATTTGTCCTGCTTTTGTGAGTGAATTAAGTTAATATTAACGGTTGTGGACATCTAAATCAAGTCTAAAATCCCCTTTTTTTGCCTGTTGTATCCACTTTTGGCCTGTTTTACCCCTTCTTTTGGACCTCTTGTATTCACTTTTGGGCAGGTTTTGACCCTTTTTAGCCTGTTTTTGGAGCCATTTGGGCAGGTTTTGAGCCACTTTGGCCTCATTTTCCCTTTCCTCACCCCCGCCTCCCATCCTCATCCCCATTTCCGGGTGGATAAGCGACAATCCTGTTTTTTATTTTGTTTTGTTGTCATTTGTGGAAAAAAGTTTTTGGAATTCCCCATAGCCCTCCTCCTGTAGTTTGCCCCTGGAGATAAACCGAAGAGACGCAGAGTTGATGCAATACCTTAAACCCGTGGGAGGAGGCCCGTCCGCAAACACATGACCCAAGTGAGAATCAGCCAGACGCGACCTCACTTCTGTTCTTTTCATCCCAAGCTTGTTGTCCGTCTTTGTTTTTATGTTCTCTGCCACAAGAGGGCGGGTAAAAGAAGGCCAGCCGGTTTTGGAATCGTATTTGTCCTTGGAGCTGAAAAGAGGCTCACCTGAAATAATATCCACATAAATACCCTCCTCCTTGTGATTCCAGTATTCATTCTTAAAAGGTGTTTCTGTTCCCTCTTCCTGCGTGACTTTATATTGCAAAGGAGTCAGATTTTGTTTTCTCCGGCTCATAACAGAAAGAGACACTCTCCAGGGAACTGATTGAGGTTTCCTGACAGAAGTCTTTAAACTGTTGTTTTTCCATTTCTTTTTCAAAAAGTCCACCCGGCCCGATCGATTGTTATACAAGTAATAACGCACAGGATTTTTTTTGTGGTAATTTTGATGATACTCCTCAGCCTTAAAAAAAGTGGTATACGGGATAATTTCCACAACAATGGGTTTTTCAAAAATACCAGACTCTGCCAAAGCTTTTTTGGATTTTTCAGCAGATTTTTTTTGTGCCTCATTATGATAAAATATCAGAGGCCGATAAGTCGCCCCCCG
Organism: Bdellovibrionales bacterium; assembly: GCA_965242635.1. Classification (GTDB taxonomy): domain Bacteria; phylum Bdellovibrionota; class Bdellovibrionia; order Bdellovibrionales; family UBA1609; genus JANQSP01. The sequence continues at coordinate 791,846 of OZ251471.1, forward strand.
ATCGGCAAACTGCCCACCCGAATCCGTAGGATCGATACTGCTCCAGTAAACATCCAAAAGATTTTCGTAACTCACCACCTCCGGGTTAAAAACAATCTGCACGGCCTCCACATGATCGGTCTTGCCCTGAGACACTTCCTTATACGAAGGATTAACCTGCCTCCCGCCCGCGAAACCAGAAACAGCCTCCCTCACCCCCTGCACTTTCTCAAAACGGGCCTCCACACACCAAAAACAACCGCCAGCAAAAGTGGCCTTCTCCCAATGTGTGCTCAAAGTGACTCCTCCAAAAACAGCACCCTTTTCAAAAGGCGAAACCTGTGCCAAGGACCCTGCCTGCCCCGTGCCAGTTTGGTTTAATTCCGGCTTTGTTATCTCCTGAAGGCTCTGCAAAAAAGAGGGAGCTGATTCCTCCAGAACACAGGTATTGGCCCAAGCCCCCTGAACCATCCATAAAAACAACCCGCCCACTATAACCTGAAACATTCTTCCAGAAAACAAGCTTTTCGCCTGTTTGTCAATCAAAAAGCTTTTGCCAGAGTCAGAAACTTCTGCCAGAACAGGCTTTGTGCAGGAAAAACAGCAGGTTTTAACAGAACCTGTTACCTTCCAAGTGAAGAAAGGCCCTGTTGCTCAGCCTCTGCCCGTCCAGACTGTTATGTCGCGGGCACTGTTGGTCTTGCCAAACAAAAAACGCAACTTAATATAGTTCCAACCCAAAGGCAAACAGTCCGGATTAAGACGATCGGCCCATTCCAAAATAACCAAATAAGTTTTTGCCCTGTCAGCGAAAATATCCCAAAAGCCCGTGGATTCCAAATCCTCACTGTCCTTTAAACGATACAGATCCACATGATGAATAAGCCCATAAGAAGAGGAATAAACATGCTGAATCGAAAAGGCCGGCGACCCCGCCACAAAATAAGACAAAGTGCCCCGCTTTTCCTCTATCGACTGTGACTCTGTGCAGGGATGGCGGGTCGTGTTTCGATCCTGCCCCTTGGAAGATAAAGCCACTTGACTCTCTGAACCTGACTCTTTGAATGGACTTGCCCCACGGGAAAGAAAGGTCTCCAGTAAAAAACGGGTGAAAGTGGTTTTGCCCGTCCCCAAGTTCCCCTCCAACAATAATACTTGCGGTTTTTGAAACAACACCTTTAATTCCCCGACCAATAAAGGCAAATCTTTCAAACAAACTTCTTTTTTACTTTTTATTAACTTCATTTATTCAGTCCTCTCTGAAAAAAGTTTTTTTTGTTTTTGCAAACCAAGCTGATAACCCCTAAAATATACTGATCGTGTTTGAAAATTCATGGTTCAAATTTCCCGGATAGGAGGGAAAAACCTCACCAGCGACACCTTTTTCAAAAGGCAGACCCCTCGGGGCAGGTTCTGCCTGCCCCGTGCCAGTTTGGTTTAAGCGTGGATTCCCGCTCAAGGCGGAAATGACAGTGAGGACAAACATGGTTTTTTAGTGCTGATCATTTAGTGTTGCTTTTTTTTAATTTCTGTAAAACAAAAGGCAAAATATCTTTGAGGTCCTGAGCCATAAGGCTCTCCTGGTCTTTGCCGGACCTCACCCATTCCTCCGCCAAAAGCCCATGCACAAAAGCCCCGGTGGCAGAGGCAGAAAAAGCCGACAACCCCCGTGCCATAAGAGACCCAATAAAACCTGTCAACACATCCCCTGTGCCCGCCTTGGCCAAAGCAGAGTTGCCTGCGGGAATAATCCAACATTTATCCTGTTGAGCCAGCACAGAATAAAAACCCTTTAACAATACCAGACAACCCACAGTGGCACTGCCCTTCATGGCATAAGAACAGCGATTTTCATCCACTTTATGGCCAGTTACACCAAACAAACTGGCCAACTCCCCACTATGAGGTGTCACAACCCAGTGGGAAGGCAAAGGAAAAAGTTTTTCCCTGACACAAACAGTCCATGCAGAGGCATCCACCACCACAGGCAAGTCTGTTTCTTTTAATTTTAACAACAACTGCTTTGTTTTTTCACCCACACTCAGGCCCGGACCTATGGCCACCGCTGTCTTGTTCTTTAACAGATCCGGATCATCCATATCCTGTGTCAATACATCCGGCAATTTTGCTTTAACAGAGCCTTCCTGCCCAACCGAAACCAAAGTGACATAGCCGGCCCCCATACGATAACCTGCCTCTGCCGTTAAACACCCCGCACCCCAAAAGCCGGGACTTCCCGCCAACACCAATAAATGCCCATGCTGAGCTTTATGATCAGTGGGCTGTCGACGGGGAAGCTGAGCCGACACCCATGATTTTTTTATCAGAAAGTGCTTTTTGTTTTTCCTCAAAAGCACAGAAGGATAACCAAGAGAAAACACTTTTATACTGATCTTGTTTGAAAATGCATGTTTCACATTTGCCTTGTTGGAGGAAAACAGCCCAACAGCAGTACCCTTTTCAAAAGGCAGACCCCTCAGGGCAGGTTCTGCCTGCCCCGTGCCAGTTTGGTTTATTTGCCCCACCTGCATCGGCCCATGCATAAGATAAAAACCCGGCTTGGCCAACCCAAAAGTGAGAGTCAGGTTTGCCCGAACAGCCTGTCCCCTTATATGCCCTGTGTCCACATCCAACCCGGAAGGGGTGTCCAAAGACACCACAAATTGACCCGTCTGGTTTATCCACTGAATAAGGCTTGCATAAGGCTCTTTCACATCCCTCGAAAGCCCAACACCAAAAAGGGCATCCACAATAACACAAGCCCCGGCCCCCGCTTTCCGAACAGCCCCCTGGCCATCTGACAAGCCATTTGACTGGCCATTTAACAGGTCGTTTAAGGATTTAAAAGTCACTCCCTGATTCAAAAGCCTTTGCTTTTGCCGTTCATAAAGTGGTATGTCACCTGATCCATGCAGGTTCTCCTGATTTTTTGTGTCGTTCTCCTCGGAATCTGTGTTTTGTTTTGGTTGATTGATTTTATGATCCGGCAAAAATACATCCACATTTAGATTCGCAGACAATAAGTGACGGGCTGTCACCAAACCATCCCCGCCGTTATGGCCCGGTCCGCAAAGCACCATAACAGAAGAAGCCTTGTCACCTTGCAATTGTTTTTTTGCACGCAATAAATAAGAGATAATGGCCTCAGCCGACAAAGCCCCTGCCGATTCCATCAGTATTTCCGCACCCAAGCCATATTTCTGCTGAGCCAGACGATCCATCTCCATGCTCTCAGCAGAACTGGCCAAAGGGGTAAAATTGTCTGGATATATGTCTCTGTCTGTTTGAATTTTCATGCCTTTGAGTAAAGCTTTTATTCTTCCTGAGATTCCTGTTCCTGTTCTTTTATACTGCTCTTTTTTGAAATTTTATGTTTCACATCTTCCTTTGAGGAGGAAAACATCCCCAAAGCGACACCTTTTTCAAAACCAGTTTGGTTTAAAAGGGAGGGCAGGTATTTGTGGTAAGGTCGCTGGCCCAACAGGCTTAACAGGCGATGGTAAACATTTTTGTTGTTAATCAAAGCCCCTGCTGTCCCCTCCCCATCATCTATCTTGGTCAATATGCTGTTGAACTTTTGTAAAATCTCAGACCACTCTCTGGCCGAAACCATATTCGAAAACTTGTCCACCGCGGAACTGATTTTTTTGACTGTCTTCTCCTGGTTTAAATCACGGGTGAAGATCAAAAGCTCATCCAAAATGGCTGATATTTTATGGCCTGTGTTTTGATGGCTTAAAAAGCCCAACATGCCGGGCACCGGCCGGTTGGGAATGTAGCTGTTTTTGGGCAGTCTTTCCCCTTTTTTCCCCTTGCTGATAATGGCAATGTATTTATCCCCCAAAAGCCCTTTGGTGGCCAGAAAAGCAAAGGCCCTGTCCGTGACCGCTGGAGTGAATTTCCGTAAAACAGACACCACCACTTTTATTTCGCCCGTGTCCGGCAAAAAATCAATGGAAAACACATTGCCCGCCGGCACCCCGTTTACTGTCACAACACTTCCTGTAAAAAGACCATTGACTTTGTTAAACTTTATCTTGTATTTGGTGACAAAATTAAAATAAGTCCGGTTTTGACCCAACAGCAAAATATAGGCAAACAACAAAACAATGCCTGTCAGGACAAAAACACCCACCCTGATTGTTATCTTTTTTTTACGCCGATTCATCAAACTCCTCCTGTTTAATTCCTTTGATAAAATTATTTAAAAGTGTGTCATGTTTTTCCCTCAGGAAAGAAATCTCGCCTATGGCCTTTATCTCCCCCCGCCTCAAAAGGGCCACACGATCAGAAACCCTTAAAGCTGTGGTCATATCATGGGTTACTATCATGGAGCTGGTCCCTCTTTTTTGCAACTTGATAATAATATTCTGCATATTCCTTTTTTTATACGGATCCAGGCCTGTTGTTGGCTCGTCATATAAAATCACCTTTGGCTTGGTGATGGTGGCACGGGCAATCCCCACTCTTTTGTGCATCCCGCCCGACAAAGAGGCCGGATACAGGTTTTCTGCCCCCTCCAGCTCAAATTCCTTCAATTCCTGCAAAACCGCTGTCCTGATTTTTTTTTCTTTCCAGTCGGTGTGCTCCCGCAAAGGAAAAGCCAGGTTTTCATACACTGTCATGGAGTCGAAAAGGGCCCCGCCCTGAAACACATAAGACACCTGTTTTCGGACAGACATGTATTGCTCTTCGCTAAAGCGGGAAATATTGTTTCCCTCAAACAGTATTTTTCCGCTGGTAGGCTCCTCCAAACCAATAATGGAGCGGAGCAAAGTGGACTTCCCCTCCCCTGATTCGCCAATGAGAGCCAGGCACTCCCCCTGCTTGAGAGCAAAACTCAAGCCCCTGAGCACTCTTTTGGACTTAAAGGAGACAAACAGGTTTTTAACCTCTATTACATTCGCCATTTTGGTTGCCTGCTGTATAGGCCGACAGCACCCTTTGGATAGTTTGCACCTCTGTCACATTCGCCATTTTTGCCACCTGCCGGTTTCACTGCCAAAGCCATTAAACAAAAAAGCTCGGCCCAAGTCAAGATTCTTAAGGACTTTTTCTGAATGTTGAACTAATATGCAGTGTGTCAATCTTGACGGACCATGTTTAAAAGGATATATTGCTTAGCCCGACAGGTGAACCATGAATACAAAAAAAGTCGCAAACCGACAGACAAATCGCGAACCGACAGGCCAAAGTCGCGAACCGACCGGCAAAAGTGACCCCTCTTTTCTCAAGGGGTGGAAGGCGGTTATTGGTCTGGAGATTCATGCCCAGCTTTTGACCAAAAGCAAGTTGTTTTCTCCCGACCCGGCCCATTTTGTGGAAGAGGAAAACCAGCACATTCACCCTGTGAGTTTGGGCCTGCCGGGGGTTTTGCCTGTGCTCAACAGCCAGGCCATAGAGCATGCTGTGCGGGTGGGCCTGGCCCTTAACTGCCGGATAGCAAAAAAATCCGTGTTTGCCCGCAAGAACTATTTTTACCCGGATCTCCCCAAAGGATATCAAATATCCCAGTATGATCAGCCTCTTTGTGAACACGGTCATGTGGAGTTTTACTGTGAGGGAACCAAAAAAAAAGTGCGTATTCAAAGGGTGCATGTGGAGGAGGACGCGGGCCGTTTTCATCACAAAGGGCCTTACTCTCTGGTGAATTTTAACAGGGCCGGGGTGGCTTTGGTGGAGATGGTTTCAGAGCCGGACATGAACCATCCGGCGGAAGCGGGGGAGATGGCCCGTTCCATAAAAAAGATTGTCCAGTATCTTGGGGTTTGTGACGGCAATATGGAGGAAGGTTCCCTTCGTTGTGACTGCAATGTCAGTGTGCAAAAAGTGTCAGACACCCAGCCTGGCACACGAACAGAGTTAAAAAACATCAACTCCTTTCGTTTTATCGAAAAAGCCATTGAGTATGAGATCAAAAGGCAGGTTCAGGTGCTGAATGCAGGGGGTAAAATTGTGCAGGAGACCCGGCTGTATGATTCCGCTCAAAACAAGACTTTTCCCCTGCGTTCCAAGGAAGAGGCCAGTGACTACCGTTATTTTCCCGACCCGGACCTTTTGCCAGTGATTTTGTCGGAAAGCTGGATTGAAGAGCAAAAACAAAAACTGCCGGAGCCTTTTTTGCAAAAAGCGGACCGTTTTCAACAGCAGTACGGCCTGTCTCAGGAAGAGTCCCTGCTCATCACAGAGGAAAAAGATCGTGCGGATTATTTTGAAAAAACAGTGTCCGCGGGGGCCGGGGCCAAAATGTCGGTCAACTGGCTTGTCAACGAGGTGATGGCCCGCTTTAATGAGGAAAAAAGAACCACTATGGAAGACTGCCCCGTGGCACCAGAGGATTTAAGCCAGATGATTCAAATGATCGAGAAAAAAGCCATTTCCGGCAAAATAGCCAAGAAGGTGTTTTCTGAAATGTGGCAAACCGGGCAAAAGCCCTCTGATATAGTGAAAAAACTGGGCCTGAAGAGAATCAGTGATCCGGCGGTTTTATCCTCCATGGTGGAGGACACAATAAACCAATTCCCAAAACAAGTTCAGGATTACAAGAATGGCCGAACCAAAATTTTTGGTTTTTTTGTGGGGGAGATTATGAAAAAATGCCGTGGGCAGGCGGATCCGGAACAACTGAATATTGTCCTAAAGCAAAAACTCCATAATTAGAATATGGCCAAAGACACTCAAACTGTGGCGGTGATGGATATAGGGTCCAACACCTCCCTTCTGCTTATTGCCCGGCTTTTTTCCAATAAAAAAGTGGAGATACTGGAAGATCGATTGTTTTACACCCGGTTGGCAGAAGGGTTTCACCGCCCCCGGCCCACGGGCCAAAAAGGCCAGCAGGGGCCGGGAAGATATATTCAGCCCCAAGCTTTAAAACGGCAGGGCCGGGTTTTTGAGCAGGCTCGTGAGCTGGTGCGTCATTACTCTGTCCAGCAGGTTAAATGCGTGGCCACGGCGGCCAGCCGTCAGGCAAAAAACAAAGAGCAGTTAATCGCCCTGGGCCGGCAGTATGGATTTTGTGTGAATATTATTTCTCCGGAAGCAGAGGCCCGGTCAGGCCGAACAGGGGCTTTGTTTAAACTCCCTGTTCTCCCCAAAACCGCCGTGGTATTGGATATTGGGGGGGCCTCCACAGAAATCAGCTCAGAGCAGGATTGTTTCAGCCTCCCAATGGGTTCTGTCAATCTGACAGAAAGGTTTTTGCCCACAGATCCACCGACAGAACAGGAAACAGAGCGTTTGGAACACCACATTAAACAGGAAATCCACCGAATACCCTTTTCCTTTCCACAAAAAAGCATTTTGGTGGCCACCGCCGGAATCCCCACCACTTTGGCCTTTATGCAAAACCAAAGTCCTGATTCCTCGGCCTTCCATGAAATCCATGGCACAACACTCAGCCTGAAACAGGTGGAGGAATGGCACAAGAACCTGTTTTGTCTGCCTTTGGAGGAAAGAAAAAAACTCAAAGGCCTGCCCATTTACCGGGCCGATGTCATGCCCGCCGGTTTAAGCGTTTTGAAACAAATAATGCACCGGTTTTGTTGGAAGCAATGCGTTGTGTCCATGACCGGTCTGCGTTATGGCCTGCTATGTCAATTTTACGCACCGCTTAATAAAAGTTCCCAAGCTTAATCCCCTCTCTGCCAAGGTGTTTTTCTTTAAAAACCCCCAAAACTCAAGCCAGGCCCTCTTATAACTATAGTCCAGTTTATTATTTTTTTTATTGCCGTTTATACCTTTGTCCTGTCAATTTATAAGGGTGGAATAATTTACATAAGCCAGTGTGAAAAAAATACACTATTTTTTCACAGAACAGGTTTAAAAACTGGCAAAAAAAGACAACAAAACTAAAAAACCAAGTCCATGATAAAACATTTGTTATTGGCTTTCTTTTTTTCAGGTGCTCTTTGTCTGCTCCCGTCCTGCACTATTTTTGGTGGTGGTTCAGCAGAGGATAATGTGGGGGAGGGGGAGGATTATTATGCCGACTCAGCAGGTGAAGGATTGGAAGATCCTTCAGACGAGGGTGATACAGGCACAGAAGAGGCCGGGACAGCGGAGGAGGAGGGGGATTCCATAAGCGACTCTTCCGCAGAGGAGGACATCCACTATATTGATGAGGAGGAGGAAGATCTTATAGAAGAAGATGCGGTGGTGGAAGAGGACGGTGACACAGCCTATACCGATGATACAGCATACATGGATGACACAGCTTTGCCGGAGGAGGGCCAGGAAGGCGGTGGTGATGCCTCTTTCTTTGATTCCAGTGCCTCGGTGCCAGCCGGCACACAGGTGACGGCCCCTGCCCAAAAATGGGTCTCTTACAAGAAAATCAAAAGCCAGCCTTATAATTCTGCTGGATTTCTCATCAATGCGGTTTATATTGCCCGTGAGGGGGACAGTATGCAGAGTATCAGCCAAAAGATTTTTGGTTCTGATCAAACTGGCCAATTATACGCCATTAACCCTCATTTAAAGCACAGAAATATGAAAACGGGGGACAAGGTTTATTATCCTTCTCCCCAGCGCCCTCAGGATTCGGGGCAATTGTTGTTTTATTTTGAGGACAGGGGAATCCCTCCCAACTATCATCAGGTTCAGGCGGGGGACAATATTCGTTCAGTGGCCTCCTCTCTTTTGGGACATAAGGACAGTTGGAAGGAGGTATGGGCCACCAATCCGGAGTTGGAATCCAAAGGGGCCTTAAATCAGGCCCGGACCATTAAATATTGGCCGGCCGGGGCCGATTCTGCTCCAGATTCCGCTCAGGAGCCGGAAGAACCGGAAGAAGTCGTATCCCCAGCCTCTACCGATGTGGGGGGGGACCCGGCAGAGCCGGAGCTTGAGCCACAGGTGGAGGAAGGCATGCCCTTGGAAGAGGAGGGGTCGGCACCAGCTCCACCGGAAGGGGGCGGGGACAGTGATATGACAGCGGACGCCATGCCTTCTGCGGATGAGGGGGACCAGGCTGAGGTGTCTTCTCAGTTTTCCCAGACCGATATGGCTATAGCTGGACTTTTGGCCCTGAGTGCCTTGATTTTGGGTTTTTCCATCATCAGAAAAAGATGGAAGAAAAAGGCGGATTTTGACTATACAGCCGTCAATTATGAGATAAATGAATAAAAACAGCCTTTTCGCCGGACCAAAAACCCTCAATATTGGTCTCACAGGACTCCAAAATAACTGTTTTGGTGTCTTTTTTTGAGAAAAAAGCAAAAAAAATAAAAAAATAGTGTTGACAAACAAAATAACAGCAGTTAACCTGTGCTCATAGTGTCCGTTCATTGGACTCCAATGGACCTCTGTCCGCCCCTCATAGTGTTTGTTTTGTGTTTATTTGGTCGGGGTTGAAACAGTTTATTATTTAAGCAAGTGTCTTTTTTTTGGATAGTCTGTTTCCAAGGACTGTCATTCCTGCGAAAGAAGGAATTTGGTCAAAAAAAAGACTTTTTCACGGACTAAGTAAACCCAGTTTTCTTTTTTCAAACCCACTCAGGTATTTAAACAAAAAACAATCTTTTTTAAATCAAAGGAAAAATCAATATGAGCACAAATGAAATGGAAAAGAAAAAAATGTATCCCCAAAGAAGAAATGACAGCTTTTCTCCCGGAGAGAGAAAAATAAATCGCAGGCCCAACATGCGTCCCAGGTATCGAAGCAACAATCATCCGGTTAACGGCATGAAAGAGCCGGGTCGGACGGCCCCACCCCCACGCCCTTCGTCTCAGCCCCGGCCTTCCTCCCAGCCCCGGCCTTCCTCCCAGCCCCGACCTTCTTACTCTCAGCCTCCCCGCTCTTTTCATGAAAACATCCCTTTTGGCCCTGCTGGTCCTGCTGGCCCGGAAGTGGACCTTTCTGACATCAATCTGACAGAGGAGGACAGAAAGCGTTTGGACTTCAAAAACTTGCGATCCACGGATATAAGGGAAGTCCTTGTTTTGGCCAACAAACTGAAGATAGAGCATGCGGCTGGTCTCAAAAGACAGGACATGATTTTTGAGATACTGAAGCGGGCCGCTCAGTTGGAGGATATTTACGGCGGAGGGGTGTTGGAGATACTGCCGGATGGCTATGGATTTTTGCGCTCACCGGATTACAACTATCTGCCTGGTATTGACGATATTTATGTCAGTCATTCACAAATAAGGCGTTGTGGTTTGAGGACGGGGGACAGTGTCACAGGCACTATTCGGCCACCGAAGTCCACGGAAAAATATTTTGCTCTTTTAAAAACAGACAGCATCAATTTTGAAAGTGCGGAGCAGGCGACAGAAAAGATTCTTTTTGACAACCTGACTCCTCTTTACCCGGAGGAGAGGCTGGGTTTGGAGTGTCAGCCTACGGAGATGACCACCCGTGTGGTGAACCTGATGGCTCCTTTGGGCAAGGGGCAAAGGGCTTTGATTGTGGCCCCTCCCCGGACAGGAAAAACAGTCCTGCTGAAAAATATCGCCAAGGCCATAACCAAAAATCATGAAGAGGTGTTTTTGATAGTTTTGCTTATTGATGAGCGTCCGGAGGAGGTGACGGACATGCAGAGGAGCGTGAAGGGGGAGGTGGTATCCTCCACTTTTGATGAACCACCTGCCCGCCATGTTCAGGTGGCGGAAATGGTGATTGAAAAAGCCAAGAGGCTGGTGGAGCATAAAAAAGATGTGGTTATTTTGTTGGATTCCATTACCCGTCTGGCCCGTGCTTACAATACGGTGGTGCCTCCTTCCGGTAAAATTCTTTCGGGGGGGGTGGATTCCAGTGCTCTTCACAAGCCAAAACGGTTTTTTGGTGCGGCACGGAACATAGAGGAGGGGGGCAGTCTCACTATTATTGCCACGGCTTTGGTGGACACAGGTTCTCGCATGGACGAAGTTATTTTTGAGGAGTTTAAGGGCACAGGCAATGCGGAAATTCATTTGGACAGAAAGCTTATGGAAAGGCGTATTTTCCCTTGTATGGACATCAACAAGTCCGGCACCAGAAAAGAGGACCTTTTGATTAAGGAAAATGAGCTGAACCGGCTTTTGATTTTGCGCAAGGTATTGGCCCCCATGAATGTGGTGGACAGCATGGAATTTTTATTGGACAAGCTCAAAAAAGCCAAAACCAACCAGGAGTTCCTGGACAACATGGGCGGCTGATCCCTTAAGTGTGTCATCCCTGCAAAGTCTGTCATTCCCGCAAAGCTCGTCATTCCCGCAAAGCCCGTCATTCCCGCGAACGCGGGAATCCAGCAAACCCAACAACTGGAAAATCCGTCATTCCCGCAAACGCGGGAATCCAGCATTAAAAATCACTCAGAATGAGAATCATTGCCATCATACTGAGTCAGCTCTCCTTTCATTTCCAAAAACAGAGGGGCTCCTGTAAATGACAGTGGAGATATAGGGCCATAGAACATAAAAGGGAATTTATTGTTGCTGGCAGGATCAATAAAAGAGCGATAAAATTTACCTCCAGCGTCGTCATTTATAATATCCTTGATTTTTACAAATTCAGAACCACTTGTCAAACCGTATCCAAAGGCAAATATTCGGATTTGTCTTCTTATTTCTTCGTGCAAAGATTCAATGGTTTGTGTGATAAACATATAGCCAATGCCGTATTTTCTGGTCGTCCGAACAGCGTCAATAATACTTGTGGTTAATTCTTTGATTTTATCATTAAATGAATAGGTGTTTATAAAGCGATGAGCTTCATCCAACACCACAAGGCAGTTGGCTTGCTTTCCCTGAGCATACAGTTCTGCCCCTTTTTCTTTTATAGCATCTTCGATAATTTTTACATATAATGTTTCCAGATCGTCCATTCCTCTGGGTGCTCCACGACCGGAAATATTCAATACTATTACATTGCCTTTTTCTGAAACCATCTTATCCACAATAGTTTTTAGTGGAGTCTTATTTGTAGCAGAAAACAGATCAACAATTTGATGAAAAATATTTTTAGCTCTATGGTTTAAGTTATTTAAGACTGCATTTATACTATCTTGAACATCCTGTCTTTTATTTTTTGTAGAATACACCCGTTTTAAATTTTCTTCTTTTAAAAAATATTCCAAGAGCTGTTTAAAAAGATAACTTTTGTTCAAACTTTGTTGATCTTGTTCCAGACGAGTTTCAATATATCTTTCTATAGCTTCTGCCATTTCCTCTGCTTTTTGCTGAGTTAAAATATTAAAGGCGTATTTAATAAAATCATAATTTAAAAGCAACTGACTGAAGAGCTTGGCATTGTTTGGCAAGGCAATATTTTTCGGGACTTTGTATTTATTAAAATTCATTCCTGCCTCTTCTATCTTATCCTGAAATTTTGCACCTTCTGGAAGAACATTATTATCATTATAAAATTGCTCCTGAGGATCCAGAATCAAAATGCTCATGTGTTTTTTGTTACGGGCATAGCCTAAAATCATATTGGCGGCGGTGGTGGTTTTACCTGATCCAGTTCTTCCAAACACTCCGATATGATAAGAATCCCCTGCTCCACCTTCTTTATTGTTTCCAAAGTGCTTAAACCAAAAAGGCACTTTGACTTTAGTGTCATAAGCCACTCCAATAGTTACCAAATCGCTCTTACTGTCATAGAGCTTCATAAGCTTTTGCATTATTTCATTATTCATTCTTTTGACCTGTGTGCCTGTTGAAGGGGAGTTGGCCAATTTATGAGGGCTGGCTGTTTGGTTGAGTAGAAAACTGGATTGCACATTTAAAATACCAACACGATTGTCAGCAATGCCACTTAAGTTAGGCAGTTTCCCATGTCTTTTGATAATGCCTTTAAAAGCTGGCTCCTCATGCCAGCGATTTTCAGTCTTTATTTCTGTGATTTGTCCAATAACCAAAACGGTATTTTCCCCCTCTTTTACCGGAAAACACACCAATTCACCTAAAAGCTTGCTTTTTTCACTGATCTCCCTGATATCCACAACCACTTCAAAAGAGCTACTGGGTGATCCAATAGTTCCAAGATCTTGTTCTTTTTTGATAGTTTGCAGTATGTTCATTGTTTCATTCTCCTTTTTAACGGGTTCTATAATCAGCAATAAGATTAAAATTTTGTTCTGTATTTAAAGAAGGGTTATTATATACAGCTTGACGAACTGCGTCCATTCCAAAAGAGATGTTTTTTGCAATCATGTCTGCCAGATACTGAGGATAAGGTTCTCTTATTTCAGGGACAATAATTTGCTTTTTAAGGCTGTTCAAAAATTTCTGGAATTTTTCTTTGTCTTCTGCCAATGATTTTTTTATCTCCAGACGGTAAACCAAAGATTGAGCATAAGGTTTATAATAACAGAAAAACAATTCAGAATCATGATCGTCTGTAATTTTAAAAGGTTCAATGGCTTGTTTCAACAAAGGGTTTAACTTTTTGTCATTATTGACTCCTTTTATAGAGAGATTACACACAATGTGAATTTTTTTCCACATAGCTTTGTCTTTTTCACTTTGCCCTACAGGCAGAGGTTTGGTGTATTCATTTTCCTTTAACAGCTTGGCCATAAATGTTTTATCATCTGCCTTTATATTAAGATCTTTCAAGTAACTGTCAATGATTTCACGGGAGGAGGAGTATTTTATCAGACTGATAATTGCTGGATTTGAAAAGGCATTTTTAATCATATCAGGGATATCCGGTATTATTTTCTCATAGCTGGTTTTCAGAAAATCAGTAAGATCCTTGACATAAGGGGCATCTGCTGAATCCTGATCATTGGCTGTCAACAAGCTGTTAATCTTCAGTATCATGGTTATATGGGATCCGTCCATTATTCTGATTTCTCTGTCATTTCCTGTTAAAATATCCAATTCCATTAAAAACATAATACCCTGAGCCAGTCTGGGATTGGCCACATGATGGGGCAATATGGATTGCCATTGTTGATATTGTTCGGATTTTTTTGGCCATGTAGTGGAGTCTTTTTCTGACAAACCGTCCACTCCAACAGCGATAGCCAAAATAAAGTCAGCACTTTCTTTTTTTTCCACGATATTGGCACCGTCAGAAGCCATAATAGAATTTGATATTTCCCCTTCAGCACACACAGCTATCAGATTATTGTTTTCCAATATCCTTCTTCCTGTGTTCACCTCTTCATCATTAATTTTAATGGTTTCAGCCAGTTGTTCTGCTGTTCGAGGTGCTTGCTCCAGCATACGGCTGAGCAAATCTTCCGGCAAATAAGCGTAGCTTTTATGTTCTTTTTTCATTATGGTTTCTCTATAAGATTTTTACACTTATTTATATCTTTTTGGACATGAGCAATAAATTCTCTTTTTGAGAAATAAAGCTTTTCTGCCGGACAGTTTAATAAACTTCTTTTGACAGCCCATCTTTTTTTCCAGTATTCAGTTATATCATCAATGTTCCTGTTATACCACAGAGGCTGTTTCCCATGTTTAATAACATTATCAAGATTTTTGGCAAAACGAAAAAGATAAACAGCCCTTTTAATTCCATGATGAGACCCATTTTGAAAACCCAATAAATTCATAGCCTGGCTTATATTTTTCATTTTAACAGAAGGACCATTTCCAAAAGCCCTGCCAGCTTTCAATCCTTTCTTTTTTAAATATATAATAAGCTCTTCATAAATGCTGTCTGGAATATGAAAAGACCCACTTCCTTTGGTCCAACCGATAAATTCTGAGATTTTTCCATAATTGTCTTTGAGCCTGTTATAAACACTGCTTTTCCCATAAGCCCCTGTGGTTGTGATAAACAATAACTTGGAAGGTAATTTTCTTTTGCGTATCAATGTTTCATAGTTTTTATATTTTTTATTAAAAGATTCTCTAACACAATTTGAAGTCATCAGAGAAGCCACAAGTTTTCCACATAAAAATTTATTATATGGAGGCAGGGCACCAAGCCTTTGGGCATTCATGGATTGATTTACCAGTATATCTCTCATTTCAGGTGCTATATTTAAATATTTATCCCGGACACTCCATTTAAGGATAGGGCTTTGCAGGCCAATCAAGCCTATAGGTGCTGAATGATACTCATCCCAGACCAAAAATCTCATTTGCCGGCCATAAAATTTTTCATAAGGAAGGCTCCACCATACCAAGTTCCACCATCTGAACAAGTGGGCCTCTTGAGTTCCTTCCTGAACTTGATGCAGGGTTGGCTTGATTTTTTGAATATCTATCTCAGAGTTATCCCTCATAAATTGCTCAGCTTGTGGTGCAAACTTTTCTATAAAGTGGATATTATCACTGATTTTCTTTTCTCTTGGCAGATGATGAATTTGCCTTATCTCTGTTTTTTCAAGAGGAGGCAAGTGAAATATATGATTTTGAATAGAATAGCCTTGAGAACAAAGAGTTTTTTTTACTTTTTTTCTCAAAGATTTTTCCATTGATACAAGATTTTGTTGCATAGTATTCACCTCTACAAAAAGGGTTTGTCTCCAATAGATTACTGAAATATTGCCTATAAACAAAGCCCTGTTTTTTATATCAGACCATTGTCTGGTTTGTTACTCATGGCATAAAACCAATTCCTCCCTTATGCCTTTGCCATCTTTATCCGTCCAGCCCCCATCCTTATCCGTCCAGCCCATTCTTCCCTTATAGCTCGCCCTTTCCACCTCCTCCGTCATTCCCGCGAAAGCGGGAATCCAGTCAATCTGAACCATAAATTTTCAAACCACCTTATCATCAATGGGATCGGTAAGTTTCATTTTATGGGTTTTGGCATAAAGGCCTTTTTTCAGCATAAAAATTATATTGTCTTCAAACAGCTTTTCAAGCTGGCTTTTATCGCCTGCATCTGAGAACTGAATGGCTTTAATGTATTCCTCTCTATTTGTCAACACCATTGGCAAAAAGTCAAGTCGTATCAGGATATAATTCATCAATAGTCTTATCACTCTGCCATTGCCATCATCAAAGGGATGGATGAGGATAAATCGTTTATGGAGTTCAGCCAGAAAAGAAACAACATTTTTTTGTTTTTCTTCTGTTGTTTGCTCCATCCATTTTTGAATCCATTTTGTGAGTTCTGTCATAAGGGGAGGTGTTTCTTCCGGTGAGGCAAAATGAAAAACTTCCCCTGTCTTAGTGAGAACATGATTGGGGTATTTTTTATACTCTCCGGGAATGATTTTTTTGTGTGTTTGTTCGCCGGTGGGTGTTTGTGCTTTTTTATAAAAAGGTTCTTTGAGGCAGATTTTATTTAAGTCTCTTATGTCGGTTTCTCTGACAGGTTGAGGTTCTTTGGCCAGTTTTTGGATGTATTTAAAGGCAGTGTCGTGTGCTTTCATTTCTTCATATTCTCTGAGTGTATGATCCCCGGTGGTTCTGTCATGGAGCAGTAATAACTGGGTTTCGTCATAAGTTAGGGTATTGCCTTCGAAGTTATTGGACAAATGGTTGCAGTGCATACGAATCCACTGACAGAGGGCTTGGTGGTGCTCTGGTGGCAGTGGCTGTGCCTCCTCCCACTGCTTGTAAAGTGTTATAATTTGCTCTTTCATTTTATCTCTTAAACCTTATCCTTCATTCATCTTTATGGTATTTAAGTTCTCTGTTTTCAAATGCTGGTTTTGTACCTTCCAATATATTCATTATTTTTTTATTTGTTTCTGGATTCTCAATCGCTCCAGAATGGTAATCAACTGCATTATTATTTTTTTTATCAATGGAAGCTGTGATTACTTGTTCAGAATCACATACTACAGCCAAATTAGGATTATGGGTAACTAAAAAAACCTGCCTGCGGTTTTTAGTTTTTTTAATACAAGGGACTAACACTTTAAATATTGTTTGATTATCCAAATTTTCCTCTGGTTGATCCAATATCAGAGGCCTGTCATCTTTATCAATCATTAAATAAAAAATTAATAATAAGGTCCCTCTTTCACCGGGTGATAATTGATCAAGTTTTTTATCATTTAATTTTAAAAAATACCGTGGCTTTAGGTACTCTAAGCTGAAAATCATATTATAAAGTTCCTCTGGACTACTTGGATTACGTGCTTGTAATTCAAATCTGGTTTTTTTTTCATTTTCCTTAACATTATTCTCTCTACAATCGTGTTCCAATAAATAAAAAATTTTATCAACAAATTTTATTACTTGTTCTGGATTGTTAAAGTCATGTGATTCCAATAATTTTCTTATTTGTATTTCACTATTTTCAGTTCCATAAAATGTTCCAGCTTTATTTCGATTAATTAATTTAAAAAAATTGTCTTTAAAATCTTCATTTACAATAGATACATTAAAAGAAATTTTAAATATATCTTCTTCTTCAAAAGGCTTGGTTTTAATGAATTTTTGCACAGGTGCATAGAATTCTTTATAAATTTGAGATAGATGCTTTATTCCTGTATAAATTTTTCTAACAATTTCATTTCTTTCTTTTTCAAGTGCAGTGATTTCAGTGGGAATATTGCTAATCTCACTCAATTTGGCATTCAAATAACTTACCGTATCTGGTTTGTTCTCATCCCCTTGAATGCCAGCGACTTGTTGTTCCCACTGCTTTTTTTCTGATACATAGTCATGGTATTTCTTATTAGGCTCATCAATTTCTTTAGTTAATTTATTAATTTGAAGTTGAATATTTTTTTCTTCCACTCTTAAGCTTTCTTCAGTATCAATATCAGCTACTTGATCAATATCAGCTACTCGCTTCTTTTTCTGAATTAATATTTCTTGTAGTTCTTTTGATTTTTCTTCTAATTCATATAATGAAATTTTAAAATCAAAAACATCAATATCACCATATCCAATATCATTTAATGATTTTTTAATTTCATAGATACGCTTTTCAGTGTCTTGTTTAAGCATTTTTATTTGAGTGATCATTTTATCCAAGTTAGCTTTTTTTTGCGAAAGAGTCTCTATTTCTTTTTCTGTTGATAAAATTTGCTCTGTTATTTTTTCTTTTTTAGACTGTAATTCATTCAGTTTTGTATTTTTTTCCTGTATAGCAGGATCTACATTGGTTGATGGTTGTTTCACTTCTTCTGGTTCTGTTTTTTTTATAGCTTCAAGTTCTTTTTGTTTTGCTGACAGTTTGTTGGTTATTTTTTCTTTATACTCTTTAGTGATTTTTCCTCTATTAGTTAATATTTTAGTTGTGATGTTCTGTAATTCTGTTCTTAAATTTGATATTTCACTTTCAATTTCTTCTGTTTTAAATTGTAACAAAGAATCCAAATCCTCTTTTTGTAATCTATCTCTAAGGGGTATATGGGAAAATATGACACTTTTCAGCTCTTTGTCAAATAAATTATCTTTGGCATTAATATCATTGCATATCTTTTCCAAATAGGATTGAGGAATATATTTTATACTTTCTGATTCGAACGGTTTAATAGATTCATCTAATGTTTTTTGAGGAATGTATTGATTTTCCCAATATAAATTACCTTGAAAATTCTTGGCTTTATGCCCATTTTTTTCTGTAAATTTTTTATTATTTAAAAAAGAAAAATGTTCATATTGTTTTGAATTTCCGAGTAATCCTAAAATATCAGTTAAGGCACTTTTCCCAGATCCTTTATTACCAATAATAGCCACTAATTCAGAGTTAAAATAAACAGTGTTATCAAACCATTTTTCGGTGAAAGTACTGTTTGGTTGTTTTTTAATTTCAACTTTTGAAATAAACTTTGTGGATTTTGATTTTATCATCTGTAGCCTCTCAGGTTGTTCTCCAATAAAACACCTTCCTGCTGGTTCTGTCATTACCTGTTTTAAACCTTTAAAAGTGGGTTCTGCTTTTAGCCAAGTCTTTTTCTGATGTGGAAAACAACCATAGTCTTCTATTTTATGAGCATCTGAACCAGATAAAACAGGTTTGGGTTTTCCTCCAATAGATTGTTGAAAATTATCAAAAAAAGGTTTATTTTTTTCTGTTTTTTTACCTAAGAACAAATCGATATTTGCTGGTTTTCTGGATTCAAAAAAATCAGCCAAATCAAAATAGTGATTGGATTCTGTAGGATGTCTTTTCCAATCTAATTTTCCAACTCCATCTGAAGTTTCAAAAGGCAGAACAACCAGACATTTGTCTGACCCTAAATAATCTATGGCTTCTTTAAAAGACGACCTGGTTATTTTAATAATATTGCATCCTAACTGATACGCAGATTCTCTATTTTCTTTATAATCTTTTATGTTATGCAATTTGGCTTTATCCGGAGTCAATGTTCTTGCAGATTTTACTATCTCATCATCAGATAGAGAGCGATTGATTCCTAATATTTTTAATGTAGACTTGAAATCAGTCAATTCTTGATTTGTGATGTTTTCATGAAATATAACCTGAATATTAAGCCTAAAATCTGTTGGAGCTTCAAGTCTTAATTCAATCCCTGGAAATAGTGGTTTTCTCAATTCATCCGGTCTTTTTCCTAAATATTTCCTGATTTTCAAAATTCCATCAAAAGTAAAGTAATCCACAACAGAAAAAGCAATTGGTTCCGAATCATTTATTTTTTCAATAATTTTATAACAGGACTTTTCTACCTCCTGATCGTTCATTTTTCTGAATTGAGGTCCATCATTCCAATGGAATGATGCTGGGGTATGGATGTGTAAGTCCCATACATTCCACTCTGATCCTCTGTTTTTTATATTAGGCATTTCTTTTACTCCTATAAAGTGGTTATAGCTTTATATCATGAGCTGGAATTTGGCCAGTCATGAGTTTATGTAACATGGTTTTAAACAGCTCTTCAAGAGTTTTTTTCTTTTTTTGATGATTTTCCACTTTTATACTCCCTTGTTTCAAGTCAAGAAGCTGTGGGTTTTCAGGTAAAGGGGTTCTCTGGATTCCCGCTTTCGCGGGAATGACGGCAGGAATGAAAAAAAATCTTTTAAAATTTACTTTGCTCATTTTATTACCTTCTGAAGGTTAGTGGGAGGATCGGGCAATAGCCACTACCTCAGCTGTTTTTCCTTTTGCAATATCCTCTTTTTTAACAAAAAACAACTCCTCATGCTGTCCATAGTATGTTTCTTTACCACAGTTTAAAAGCATCTCTTTTTTGGATATGCTTCTTGGTTCCACATCATCCCAACCTCCCTCATACCCACTAACCACTACAGGGATATTGGGCGGGTATTTTTCCAAAAATTCCCTCAATTCTTTAACTGTCATATTTTCCTCCTTTTTTTAACAATTTTCCAATGTCCGGTTTTATCAGAACCCACTCGAACAATATAATCAGCTGATTTCAATTTGGCAAGATAATTTTCAGCTGTTCTTTTTGTAACAGAAAGTTTATCAGCTATTTCCTGAGCCTTTATGTGTGGATTACTATAAATAAGACAAGCTGTGTTCAAAACATTTACACCGAAAATAGACCGAAACTGATCCACATGGACACCGAAAATATCCTGAGAATGGCTTTCATCCTTTTTTATTGGCTTCTTGTGGGTAGTTTCCACCAACCCTTTCTGGGCAGTTTCCACCAACCCTTTCTGGGTAGTTTCTGCCAACCCTTTCTGGGTAGTTCCTGCCAACCCTTTCTGGGTAGTTTCCACCAACCCTTTCTGGGTAGTTTCTGCCAACCCTTTCTGGGTAGTTTCTGCCAACCCTTTCTGGGTAGTTTCTGCCAACCCTTTCTGGGTAGTTTCTGCCAACCCTTTCTGGGTAGTTTCTGCCAACCCTTTCTGGGTAGTTTCTGCCAACCCTTTCTGGGTAGTTTCTACCAACCCTTTCTGGGTAGTTTCTGCCAACCCCTTCTGGGTAGTTTCTACCAACCCTTTCTGGGCAGTTTTTACCAACCCTTTCTGGGTAGTTTCTACCAACCCTTTCTGGGCAGTTTCTGCCAACCCTTTCTGGGTAGTTCCTGCCAACCCCTTTTTCCTGAAAATAACGGTATAAAACATACTTCTTGTATCAATGCCTTTAATGGTTTTGTCATCACCCACTCCCATTAAAATATACCCGCCGGATGAGTTGGCAAAAGCACAAACCTCATCGATCAGGGATTTGTCCAAAGCACTTTTAAATTCAATGCGATATCCTTCACCAGTTAAAATAAGGTTCTTTATTTGTTTATCTGTCATAGCGGACCTCTGCCTATGTTTTTATTTTCTTCGATGTGTTTTTGTAAGATTTTTTCAAAATCCCTCATATTATCTTTATTCCAAAATAAACACTTGTATTGTCTGGTGTCAAAAGATTCAGCTTGAGCTTTTTCCATATCATCACGGCAAGTCCAAATAACAGGTATCCTCTTCCCTTTGGCATAGCCTGCCCCAAAATAGACACTGCCTCTTGGTTCATTTATTCCCGATGAAGTTAAGTCACAAATAATAAACCGGGATTTTTCTATTTCTGATAAAATTTCATCATCAATTTTATTGCTGTGTAGCTTTTCGTCAATCCTTAAAGGTTTGTAGCCAGCATTTTTGACAGCTTTTTTTATGCTCTCGTTGAGTTCATCCATAACAGGATCCAGCCACATGGCAATAAAACCCTGATTTGACTGCTTGTGAGGAGTTTTTTGTTCAGCAGTTTTGATTCTTTGCCAACCTTTTTCAGTGATACTCATTTCATTTTGACCACCAATATAATCACCTTCAATTTTAACATCCTTTGAGTCTTTTAGACTGTCTATTAAAAACTTAAACTCTGTTTCATCAGAACAGTAAGCCAAGGCATATAGAAACAATATTATTGGATCAGAGTGTCCATTTAAAATGGAACTTAAATCCATAGGTATTCGTTCCCCTGATTTTGGATATAATGTTGTTAATCCTTTTAGAAGAATTTCTACTTTTTTACTTGGATTGTCAGGAACAGGAGGCAGTTTTTCCAGCCAATTATCATCTTTCATCAGTGAATCCAAAGCAGGAGTTCTGTTTTTTAAATTCTCTTTGGCAATATGAGCAGAAAGCTGTATTTTTTCTTCCTTTTTTGTAAAATAATTTATAGAGAATGATTGATGGTTAGTCCGATATTTCCCTCCAGCTCGTGGGTTGTATATTCTATATAAAGGCCCAGAACGGTCCGATTCTATTTCCCATACACAAGGCCCTTCATTAATAATATCTTTAAAAGAAAATGTATTATAATGTCTTTCAACACCTTTAAGGGGTGTTTGCCATATTACGCATTTCCAATCCATAATTTTATCCTTTCTTTTTTTGAGGGTGGGGCTTTTTTAAAAAAGCCTCCCCTTCGATTTTCCTTAAACTGTGGGACAAAAACCCTGCCACCCCCCTGTTAAGGCTGGCTCAGCCTCTGGATATAAAACAATCAAGGCGATTTTGTCAAGTTTTTTATAAAATGTTATAAATTATAACATTTTATAACTGATCTTTGGATTTTATCAGAAAAATGCTAACTTTTTCTGCTTGATTTATCCTCTAATGCCTTGTATATACTGACTTATAAGATTTTGCAAGCCTTATTCCTGAGCTGTGACAAATAGGATATTTTGGTGATGAATCGGTCATGAAAGTCGGACAGTTTAATCGGCATAAGTTTGTTTTTTTTGACTGGATTCCCGCTTTCGCGGGAATGACGGGCTTTGGGGAAAGATGACGGGCTTTGGGGAAAGACAACAGGCTTTGGAGAAGGATGACGGGCTGTGGGGAAGGACAGGCCCTGAAGGAAGGACAAGCTCTGAGAAAAGGCGGGCTTTGGGAATAAGTTTGTTTTTTTGACTGGATTCCCGCTTTCGCGGGAATGACGGGCTTTGGGGAAAGATGACAGGCTTTGGGGAAGGATGACGGGCTTTGAGAAAGAACAGGCAAGGCAGGCAGGACAAACAAAGCGGAAGGAGGATCCAATGTCTCAAAAAAATGAAAAGTCGGTTTATCCCAAAAGTTTTGAAACTTTTAGGGACAACCCTGGCTTTTATGAAGAACTGGCCATATTGAAGGCACAGGACACAATAGCTGAGCTGATGAAAAATAGTGGAACAACCAGAACAGAACTGGCCAAAGCTTTAAACCAGTCAAAAGCCCATGTAACAGAGCTTTTGTCAGATGGACGCAACTTGACTTTAAGGACTTTTGCCCGTGTTTGCTTTCACTTGAACGCAGAGGTGGACTTTCGAACCTCTGTGGTGAGAGAATAAAATGATGCCTGAGGAACTGACAAATTGGAGGTTTTGCACAAAGGCCTCTGTGAAAGGGAGGGGGAGGGGATGTTTGAGCAAATGAAGGGACAACTGGAAGATATGCAAAAGCGTTATCAGGAGCTGGAAAAGCTGTTGGGGGACAGGTCGGCCCCCTCCCGCCGGGAGGAAAGGATCGGGCTCATGAAAGAATTTTCTTCCCTTGGGAAAACCGTCACCATGTATAAAGAATATCAGGAAATACAAAAAAATATCCATGCCTGCGAAAATATGCTGTCCTCCACAAAAGAGGATCAGGAGATGAAAATTCTGGCTCAGGAAGAGCTGAAACTTTTAAACACCAAAAAAGACACCTTACTCCAGGAATTAAAAACAGCCCTAATTCCCCAAGACCCTCTGGATGAAAAAAATGTCATTATGGAGATTCGCCCGGCCGCCGGAGGGGATGAGGCCAGCCTGTTTTGTGCAAGCCTGTTCTCCATGTATTCCCACTACGCCGATCAAAACAACTGGAAACAGGAAATTATCTCCTCTTCCAAAAGCCACTTGGGAGGGTTTAAGGAAATTATTTTTTCTGTTTCCGGTTCTGCCGTATACGGACGATTAAAGTATGAAAGTGGTGTGCACAGAGTGCAAAGAGTGCCCAAAACAGAAACGCAAGGGCGGGTGCACACCTCCACCGTGACAGTGGTGGTGTTACCTTCCGTGGACGCCAAGGCAGTGCGCATCCGGTCTTCTGATTTAAGAATGGATACCTTTCGCTCCCGTGGAGCAGGCGGTCAACATGTGAATACCACCGACAGTGCCATCCGGGTGGTGCACCTGCCAACCAAAATCACTGTCCAGTGTCAGGATGAAAAATCCCAGCATGCCAACAAGGAAAAAGCCCTGAAAGTGCTCTATGCCCGCCTGTATGATTATGAAATGGAAAAGCAAAAAAAGGAGGAATCGCAAAGCCGGCTGGCTCAAATAGGCACAGGGGATCGTTCTGAAAAGATCAGAACCTATAATTTCCCCCAGTCCCGTGTCACCGATCATCGTATCCAACTCACTTTATATAATCTGGAACAAATTATGGCAGGGGAACTGAACCCACTGATAACAGCTTTAAAACAGAAAGAGCAGGAAACCCTGCTCAAAGACAGCCCTCCCGAATAACTTTCATTTAAACACAAGAGACGGGGACCTGGATAATATTTTCTGTCAACATTTTAACTTCCTGAGCATTATTGACAAGTACTCCAAAAGGAGCTGAATACTCTTTTATAAATTTTTCCAAAGAAATTAAAGAACGATCCCGGACAGCAGAGGAAAATTTTATCTCTATCGGCAAAAGACCAAAATCCCCTTCCAAAATCAAATCCACCTCTGCTCCGTTTCTGGTTCTGTAATAAGAGTAACGCCAGCGACCAAAAAAATCACTGTTCAGGCCCTTAAAAATCTCCTCTATTACAAAAGATTCAAATATCAAGCCCACTTTGGGTGATCTTATCAAATCCTCCCTACTTTTGATATTCATCAAATAAGTGATCAACCCACTGTCCCTTAAATAACCTTTGGACATTTTGACAAGAGATTTTTTTTGAGAGTGAGCAAAAGCAGGAATCTGCCTCCAAATAA
The DNA here is from genome assembly GCA_965242635.1 of Bdellovibrionales bacterium. Lineage (GTDB taxonomy): Bacteria > Bdellovibrionota > Bdellovibrionia > Bdellovibrionales > UBA1609 > JANQSP01. The sequence continues at coordinate 816,502 of OZ251471.1, forward strand.
AAGTCCTGTCCGCTATATTCAGGTAATCTTTGACAGACACTTCACTAATATCCAAAGCTCTCCCAACTTCCGCCCTGTTAATGATGGCCCCGGAAAGTTCCGAAAGCAAAGATATAAACCTTTGAAAGCGATAAATATCCAACCGGGGGTAAAGTTTTCGGATATCCCTGTTAACATAAGTGTCAAAATAGTTTTGCATCCAGAGGGAGAAAAATTCTTTTTTTTTCGACAGACAAGGATCCGGATACCCCCCTTTTAAAATAAAAGGGACAGGGTCAGAAATTTCACACTTGACCAATTCTTTTTTTAAACCACTTAAATGGCTTTTTTTCAGCTGGGAATGAAAAATTTTAAACAAAGGTGAGAGAGACTTTTTTTTGGCTTCACTCCATTTAAATGTGCCCAACTCCACAACACCCACCCGCCCCGCCAAAGAATCACTGACATGAGCCATTAGCTCAGGAGAACTGGAACCAGTGACAAGAAAGCGGTTGTTGGTTTTTCTGTTCCGATCCAGCACTCCTCTCAAATTTTTTAAAAGCTCTGGCACTTCCTGAGCCTCATCCAATATAACATGCCGGGGATATTCCTGAAAAAAAAAGTCAAAATCCCTCTTGATAAAATCCCTGTCCTTTGAGTTTTGCAGATCAAAATATTTCCATTGTGGACGAATGGCACGGGAAAGATAAGTTTTGCCACACTGACGCACCCCTAACACAACCACCGCCGGGAAATGCCTTAACAGGGTTTTAATTTTTTGGGCACAATGCCTTTTTAAATCAGTCATATCTTAACTCTGCCATAAGATTTTACTGGTTTCAAGCACTTTTATTGTCCTGCCGGGCCTTGATTTCGCCCTTGCCGGGCCTGATTTCGCCCTTGCCGGGCCTGATTTCGCCCTTGCCGGGACCTGATTTCGCCCTCTGAGAGCAGAAAACCTCCCTCACAGGCAGAACAGTAAGCAGGATTAGCTGGCTTTGTTTGTTCGCAGACAGCAAAATGTGATGGCGGCAGGATTCGAACCTGCGACCTACAGCTTAGAAGGCTGTTGCTCTATCCAGCTGAGCTACGCCACCCTTGGAGCTTATTATACACCGGGTAAGGGAGGCTTGGCAAACATGGAATCCCCAAGGATTTTTTGAATCAGGCTGGAAGGATTGTGTTTTCTCATATCCCCTGTTTTCACCCAAAAAAGCCCCTGTTCCAAAAGCCGGGGGGCCGGGGAAAATCGCACATAAATCGAGTGGTGCGTGACAGAATGAACAAAATGGTATCGCCGGGGGGCCGTCTTTCTCAAACAGGCTTTGCCCGGAAACAAAGGGTAGTTTTTGAGAACAGGCAGAGAATGAGCCTGAGTCAAAGCCACACGATCTTTTTTAATACAGACCTTTGGCTCCCAAAACCATATCTCTTTTTTCCTTTTCTGTTTTTGACGAGGGATACTGCCTGTTTGATTGTGTTGACAAGCCTGACAGTGTGCACTTAAGGGGCATAACAGGCATAAGGGCCTTTTTGCTCCACAAACAAGAGCACCCAACTCCATTAAAGCCTGATTGACAAGAGCCGGAGGGTGTTTTTGAACCCATTTGTCCGCCTCTTTTTGCAAAAAATCCCGGCCGGTTTGTTTCCACCAAATCCCCTTAAATCCTGTCCAGCGGGCCATGACTCTTATGACATTGGCGTCCAGCACCGCTGTTTTTTCCCCAAAAGTCAGGGAACTGACAGCCCTGGCCGTATAAGGGCCAAACCCCGGCAATTTTAACAGCTCCTTGTAAGTTTTTGGAAAATATCTGTTTTCTTTAATCCTCTGAGCAGACTTGTGCAGATTTTTTACGCGGGAGTAATAACCCAGGCCAGACCAATAAGGTAAAACTTCTTTCAAATCAGCCTGAGCCAAAGCTTTTATGGTTTTAAACTTTTTTAAGAATCTTTTGTAATGGGGGATGACTGTGTTGACTGTGGTTTGTTGGAGCATGACCTCTGACAGCCAAATACGATAGGGATCGGCCACACCCCTCCAGGGAAGGGACCGTTTATATTTTTGATACCAAGCCAAAAGGGCCTCACTGGCCTGCTGTATTCTCTGGTCTGCTGTCCTTTGTTGTAATGGCATTTTTCAACCTCTTAAAGCCTCTTAGGGCCGATATAATCAAAAAAAGCAGATAAAACCAGTAAAAAAGCCGAAAAAACCCTGAAATTTTTATTTGCCATTCAAAAACAGCCATGATATACCAATAAACATATACAAACAATGAATGAAATGCTCAATCAAGTTTTGCATGCCAAAAACCAGCCATAGAAAAGCATGAGTATAAAATCCAAGTCTTCTGTTTCCGTGCTCTGGACGGATGTGCACACACACCTGAATATGCTGGACATGCCCGTGGAAGAGGCTTTGGCCGGTGCTCAGTCCTGTGGGGTGAAAAGAGTTGTCACCATTGGTACAGAACCTTCAGACTGGGGCCAGGTGGTGGATTTTTGCCAGCACTTTCCCCATCAGGTGAAAGGGGCTTTGGGGGTGCACCCCCATTCCGCCCACCTTTATAATGAGTCTGTGGAAAAGTTGTTGGAAAAAGGTTTGGGTGAAAAAGGGATTTTGGCCTGTGGTGAGATAGGCTTGGATTATTATTATGAACACTCTGAAAGGGACAAACAAAAAGAGGCTTTTCACCGTCAACTGCTTTTGGCTCACACAAAAAAATTGCCTGTGGAGATTCACACCCGCTCTGCTGAGGAGGACACTTTGGAGATCTTAAAATCCTTTAAAGGGAAGGTGCGGGGCCTGTTGCATTGTTTTTCCGGTTCATGGGCTTTGGCCCGTGGAGCTTTGGACTTGGGCTTTGACATCTCCTTCAGTGGTATTGTGACCTTTAAAAACGCAGAGAACTTGAGGGAAGTGTGCCGGAAAGTCCCTTTGGATCGTCTGCACTTGGAGACAGATGCTCCTTATTTGACACCTGTCCCCCACCGGGGCAAAAAAAATCAGCCCATGTTTTTGCCCCACACAGCACAAGTGGTGGCGGATCTGCACAAAGTGCCTCTTTCAGAGCTTTCTGAACAGACACAAAAAAACTATGCCCGGCTTTTTTCTGACCAGGAGGCTGGTTCTGCCACCAAGGCCAGCTCTGTTACCGGGAGTTTGGCTTAAGACCCATGCGATGAATATGATGCTTCAATCGAGGCCAGCTCTGCCACCGGAGGTTTGGCTTAAGGAGAATAAGGGCCCAAGCCACTTTTTTCATAGGGGGACTGTTGTTGCTGTTGTTGTTTGAAGTGCTTTATCAGAAACAGTATGTTTTGCCTCATATTCTCAATACGGACTTGTGTGGCCATAACAGCCAACATATTGTGTGCTGAAGGACCAATGCCTGCCAATGAGTCCCCTTCAATCAAAGAGCTTTTTTCTTTGGCGTGGGAGTGGATTTGAGTGAGCACGGCACTTAAGTTTGTCAGTGTCTTTTCCAAAGCTTTTTCTTTCATGTTCCCTCCTGGAGCTGGTTCCTCCACAGCTGTCAGAGTGGGCCAATTGTTTTTTGTAACCACATAAGCTGAATCCAGAAGACGAACAGCTTTTTCGTCATCGGTCAGGGAAAGACCAGTCAAAAAATGTCTGCCGGATAAAATTTCATAAATACTTTCACCCCACTTTCGCCGGCTTTCTTTATTTGAAAGCTCCGATTCTTCAAAAACATCAGCCCCCATATTCAGCATTAGAGCCAAGCTTATCTGATAAGAGAGTTCCTGTTTTTCCCGGGTTTCTTTTTCTATGGCTGAGTCTGTGGCTGTGGCTGTGGCTGTGGCTGTAGCTGAGTCTTCCACACCGCTTTCTGCCTTCTCATCCATTATTTCCAAAGCCGAAAGAGCCAATGCACGGGCTATTTGTCCTTGTTCATGGTAGGGTTGGGCATTATGGACTTTCATATAAATTGCCAAGACTATCTGTAGAGTGTCTGTCTCTGTTATTCCTGCGAAGGAGGGAATTTGGTCTTTAACAGAAGGAGTGCCCTCCAAGGCCACAGGCTGAAGCTTTTGCACCAGGGCCAGCTCATGGGGCAGGTATTTTGCCTCAAGGGCTGTTTGAGCTGGTTTATCGATATGCTCCTTATGGTATTCTGAAAGTGTTTGAGTGTCCGGTTCCTGAAGGGGTTGGATCGGCACTTCCAATAAAGCATAAGAAGCCTTTACCTTTTGATTTAAAGTGGCTGTGTGTCCGTTCAGCTCTGTTTGGGCTTTGTCAAACTCCTGTTCCATAAGCTGAAGAGCTTGCTTTTGGGTGTTTTGTTCCACTTCAGCGATCAGGGGTAAAATTTCTTTTTCTGAAAAGGTCAGGCTCTTTTCTTTTTCCAATGAGTTCAGGGCGGAATGTGTTTCCGGCTCAGCTGACCCGGTGATCTCCATAGCTCTGCTCGCTTTTTGATCAATGGGGGCTGACCCTTTAAAATTTTGCTCCAACTGCTGGTTTATTTTGTTTTCCACCTGCTCTTGGGCTTTGTTGAGGTCCGCCTGTGTTGCCACTGGTGGAGTTGAGTCTGTGCCCTTGGGCTTGTTTTCCCTTGTGCAGGCACTTGACATCAAAAAGCCGACAGCGATTGTTATAATGTAAAGTTTCATTTTGTTACTCCTCCACGGTTTGGCAAGTTCTTTTAAAGAGCTTTGTTAACTTAGTGCTATTCCCTTGTAAAAACACAGAGTGTCCCTTGGGAATCTGGTCACTTATGGGCTCGCAAGCCAGAAAATAATCCCATCCAGCTCAGCTGTCAAGAAAAAAAGTATTTTTTCTTGAAGAAATGTAATTTTTACACTCTTTTTTGCTCCTAAATTCAGTTCTTCCTCATAACTTGGCTGTTTACAGCACGAAAAGGGCAGAAAATCCTTTTTCATTGATATTCTCCGTCCCAAAGCTGGTCATAGCCTTTTTTAACCAATTCTTCCTCCCTTTTGTCGTACTTCTCATAAAAAACTTGATATCGCTTGTCTTTTTCAAAATTTCTTAATTTATTCTCCTGGACTAAAATTTTTAAAATATCCACCTCCTCTTTGGCCAGACCCTCCCATTCCTTAAACGGAACATGCTTGTTTCCAAAAAAACAGCAACCACAATTCATGTAATTATAAAAATAATCATAAATAGATATTATATCAATAGGTTTTTTATAAATTTCATCATTAAACCTGATAATCCATTTCAAAGCAATAAGTTTATGCCATTTTTTTTTACTCCACTTTTCTTCCAATAAAGCTGATAGTAATCGATCATTTGTAAAAATATCTTTTCCATATCTTCTAAAATAATTGGTTATTCTATCATTAGATTTATCTAAAATATCTATAAATTTTTCCAGTTTCATTTCAGCTCCTTAAACAGGATAAGGTTCTGTCCACCTTTATCAGGAGCTGATGGGGCTTTTATCCCTTTAAACCCTCTTCGTTTGGCAATATGACCAATGATTTGAGGTATTTCATACTCAGTTTTATTTCTGGTTACTTCTGTTGCAATATCTTTTTCTGTTAAAGTGTTTTTGCCTACTTTAAAAAGTTCTCTGGTGTTCTTGTTGGTCAAATCCAACACTTGATCCACTTCAATATCTTTGGAGCCAATATGATACAGCTCTTCCACCCGTTGATCTGTCAAGTTTAGTCCTTTGGGCTTCACTTTTACTTCCTTGAGGGCTGTTTTTCGGCTTAAGGAAGTGTAAAGAGCCTCTTCCCCCGGCAGAGAATAGCGACGGTTGGTGTATTTTGCACCCGGCACCGGCTTAAACAAATTTTCCGGGTTGTTGGAAAAAAGCTGGCCCTCTCTGGCTCCCCTCTTTCTTAAAGCCCGCCAAACTGTTCCCTCCACCACAGCTGGCTGAACTTCATCCATATTTTCGAAAAACTCAGCGTACACTTTCCCCGTTCTCACCAAATGGGCCTGATCTATATTCTCCAACCCCAATTTTTGACCAAACCGCAGTTGCCGGGCCAAAAATTCCTCTCCCTCTTTGGGCAGAACAATACCTGAGGAAGAAAGCTCCTCCAAGGAATGTGTCCAATTTTCAATACCAGACCTTTGCACAATGTTAATGGTCCGGGCCAGCTCCTCCATGCCAGCTGAGTCCTGGCCAAAAGCTCTTTTGAGAAAATACCCCGCCGATTTAATCCCTTTTTTTGTGTGAAAACCCGCCCTCTGCAAAGAATCCAAAAGCCTGTGAGAGCTGTCCACCACAGCCTCAAAACTCCTGTGGGCAAAAAGGCCTCCTTTTTCCCAGGCTTTTTGATGAATTTTACCCAATGTTTTGCTCGTCGCACTGAACGCGGTTTTGAGAGTCCCGGAACTGATTGCTCCTCCACTCACCGTGGAAAGGGCTATCCCCATCACCGACATGGTCCTCTCGAAGTGAGTAAGTGATCGCCCTGTCAATAAATGCCGGCCTGTCAAAGCCTCATACACATCCTTCCCAAAGCCCACATAAGGGGTTACATCCAAAGCTATGTCCGCCCCGGCTTCCCCCACTTGATAAGCCAAAGTGCCTGTTGACTCATCACCCAAGGAGCTTTCCTCATCCGCCACCTCCAAAGCTGAAAGAGCCAAAATCCGGGCGTTTTTACCCTGTTCATGGTGCGGACGTGCCTCATACAGTTTTAAGTAAAGAGCCTGATTTTTTTGCAAAAAAGCCCCTTCAGGACTTTTAAATTTATAAGGGACATCCTTTAAAGAAACTTCTTTGGGTTTTTGAATCAAAGCCAATTCATGGGGGCTGTATTGGGACTCCAACACCTTTTGTGCTATTTGTGTCACATGCTCATCATAATATTCCGAAAGGGAAGTCTGCTGGACTTCCTTCAAAGGTGCGTGAGGGGCCTCCAAAACCGGGTAAGACTGCCTGACCACGGTCTGCAAGTCCTCCACATTATTTTGAACACCTTGCCAAGATTGATTAAAATACCTGTTGACCTCCTGAAAAGCCTTTGTTTGCAGGTGGTATTCCGCCTTTAAAGTATGATCCTGAATAAGATACTCCACCTGCTCAGGAGTCCAATGTTCTTTTATTGTTTCCACCTGAACAGAAGACCATCTCCGCTCAAACCAATTCCATCCATATTTTCCCCAATCCTCCTCCTGTGATTCCACCAAAATGGAATCATTGAAAAGAGAGTGGATACGGGACTCAATGGCCTCTGTGGAAAAATCCAGATGAAGGGCCCAGTCGGCATGCGGGTCTTCTGAAAAAAAATAATTCAAATTCAGATGAAAAGCTTCCGTTATCTCCTCGCCAGTATCAATTGATTGCACACTTATTCTTTCACTTTCTTCTTCAATAAAATCGTTCGCTTCGTGTATCAGTGTTTGTTCGGATTTGGGAGGTGGACCAGAGGGGCTGATTGGAGGGGGTCCTGATTTCACTGTAATATTCCAACTGCCATTTTCAGGTTCTGTTTCATAAATAACATCACCGGAATAAGAATCAGGAAGAGGTTCCTGAGCGGTTGCCAACAAATAGAAACCAACAAAAAATACTGTTGTGAGCTGTATAAATATGGAAAAAATTCGCATCAATTAATGATCCTTATTCTCTGATTGGCTTTGTTCCTTTAAACGTTTTTCCTTGTTTTCTTTTCTTTGTTTTTCCAGAGCCTGGCTGGCAGAATATTTCCAGGAATCATTGTTTAAGGGTTCCTGGCAAAGCTCCCTGTGAACTGGTTTTTTTTGATCCAAATGGCCACATATTTTTTGAGCCATTTCTTCAAAAGGTTTTTTGTAATTTTGTGTTTTCTTGAGGATCTCCTCACTTTTGGCTATAGCATCTTTCATTCTCTCATGGATTTTGCATAAATCAGTCCTTGTGGCCATGTCGTCTTTTAATATTTTAATGGCTTTTAATGCTCTTTCCACATCATAAATATCACCTACATCAGCATTTATAAGAGCTGTTATACTCCACCATTGCATTCGTTCCAAATAAGACAATAAACTTATATAACAGCCTGCTTTAATGGAATTGGGGTATTTTTTCCTTCTTTTTTCTGTTGTCTCCAGGTCTTTTTGATTGCGGAAAAAGGCGAGATATTTTGTTCTTGTAATGGCAATGCGTTCCTCCAGTTCTCTGGATAAGGCTTTCAGATTGGGTGTCAGCTCCGGATACTGGGTGCGGGAGCAAGGCCCTTTTAAAGATGGCAAAATATAAATAAGACTTTCAATTTGTGCCCGTAAAGAATATTGAGCTGACAGGCAATCATCAAACTCTTTTTTGTTGGTGATACTCCGGCTGTGGCATTTGTTCTGCACTTCCTCCACCTTCTTTTGATATTCATGCGTGGAATTGGCCAATTGAGAAGACAGATTTTTCGACATTCTCACACAATCCTGAAGGTCTTTTATGGCATAATGAAAATGCTCTTTGTTAAATTGCCTCTGTTGTTTTAAGAGATCAATATCGCTTTTGTGAATGGGGCCTTCTTTCGCACCGGCCATAATGGAGCAAAACACCAAGCTGGCTGTGATCCCTATATTCTTGCCTTTCATAATAAAGCCTCCTGTTTTGGTTGAGCCTCTTTTTTCTTAAGGCTAAAATTATACTAATTCCCATCCCTCCCGCCGGCCCTGTCATAAAGCCTTATTATGGGATAAGGCAATTGTGACAAGAAGGCAGAGCCTGATAATAGCCCTGTGATTCCATGGAGCCACGTCGGGCACTTTTGGCTTTAAGCCTGCCCCATAATTCCTCTCTTTCCCTTTCTATATCCTGTCGCTGTATTCTATTGTCGCTCATTCTTTGAGTCACCTGTCTATAGCGTTCATGCAACAAGTCAATTCGCTCTGTGACTGAAAGTTCCAGTTCATCCATCAGTTGCCAAAAAATGTTTAATACCTCATGATTGCCATCCAATAATACTGTGTATAAGTCAGATACTATTTGTGTAATTGGCAGAATTCTGGATTCAAGAATTTTTTCAATTGTATTTAGCATACCAAGGAATGCTGTGTTATCCAGGTAATATTCTTCAACCCACTCTCTTATTTCCGCTATCTTTTGCTCATTGCTCTTGTTTTCATTTTCCAAATCAGGATGAAATTCCTGAAATCGCTCTAAAATATTCAGCACATTGTCCTGATTATCCATAAGAGCTTGCAAAAAATCCTTGATTTTATCAATATTTTGCAGTTCCAAAATGCTCATTTCCATATTTGCCTTGATATGATTGGAGGTGTTTTCCAGCATGCGGCTTTCTTGTCTGCTGGCCTGTTTTTGCTCATGCAAAATCCTCTCTTTTTGAAAACCCGCTTTGATCTCTCTTCGGATTTGATTCACCTCCTGGACATAACTCAGACAGGCTTGGTCCTCTTTGGAACAAACCGGCAAAATAACACACCGCCTTTTGACAAAACTGGTTAGATCAGGACGTAATTTTGATACTTTTTTTTCCTCCTCTTCCAGAGCAGACAACAAATGATTCGCAGAAAACTCCTGTTTTGCATTGTATTCAATATGGATATTATTCTCTCTGTGATAAATGGACCAAACCTCGGCCTGTGCCACAAGAGGCCAAAAAAATAGCCCAACGGTCGGCTGGAAAACCAGAACCAGCCACAAAGATCTGAATTTTTTCATCTCTCACAAAAAAACACTAAATAAGCACCATGTCAAGAAAAAAAGTATTTTTTCTTGATTTTTTTCTTGATTTCTTATAAAAAGAGTGAAATCTTTACATCCCCTCATCCACTATCGGGCTCCTTCCGGGCTGTGAACAGCCACAGATTACAGGGGCTATAAAGCATTTCACGGATGAGGTCACAAAACACAAAAGGGATAAAACAAGGATAAAACAAGGATAAAACAAGGATAAAACAATGAATTTACCGGCTATAAGAAAAATCAAAGACATAAAGTTTGGTCCTCAGGACACTTTGGTGATTTTTGGGGAGTTCTTTAAAGGAGGCTATGTGAGTGGCCTGATTCGTCAGGCCCAAAAAACAGGAATGAACATTATCTATTCCACCATGGGACGACAGGATTCAGAAGGAGTCCTCAAGCCCACTTCAGTGGAAGAGCTTTATTTTCCCCCTTCCACATCAAAAAAGCCTCCTGTTTTTATAAATGTTCCCCTGTCCGCAGGTTTTGATATGGAACCGTCCTCTTCCGGAAAAAGCCCTGTTGATCTTTGCCAAAACATCAAATTAAATGAATGGGAGTCAGCTGTTTTGGATAAGGAGGTGCTAACAGATTCCAGAAAAAGAGCACGACTTTCTTTTGAAAGCCGTGTGCAGGAATGGACAAACAGGCTGGAGAAACTTTTGCCGGAAAAAGGAAATATACTGATAGCCCACACTATGGCAGGAGGAGTGCCTCGCTCCAAAATTTTTATGCCGGTTTTAAACCGTGTGCTCAAAGGCCGGGGCAAAAGATTTTTCCCCTCCGAAGTGTTTTGGCAATCCGACCTGGGCCAGCTTTGCGAACAAAACTTTCATGAGGTGACGGCAGAAACCTACAGGACCCTGATAACAGCCACCAAAACCCTCCGGGAAAAACAACACAAACAGGGAAACACTGTGTTTTACACCGCTTACAGCTATCACGGAACAGAAGTCCTAATGGGGGAAAATTATCAATGGCAAAGCTATTCCCCTTATTTGCAGGGCTTTGCCAAGATACAGCTGGAAAATATCTCAAAAGACTTTTTTGCTCAAGGAATAAAAACCTGTGTATTCAATGTACCGGAGATACTGACCCGCTCCAGCTCAGTGTTTCCGGGTGTGGAGATACCCCTTTACACCCTCCTTGGTGCACTCAAAAAAGAGGGCGGAGAAAAAGGACAGGCTGTAGTGGACACCTGCCTTGGAAAAATGAAAGAAGGGGCCTTGGATTTTATCATGGAGAGCACAAAAAAGTATTTTGAATCCCCCGCTGTCCAAAAAAATTCCCGGTTTAAAAAATGGCCCCAGCATAACAGCCCTGAGCGAATGGAGCAAATGCTGACACTTTCCAAAACCCTCTTTGCTCTTCACAAAGATGGGGAAGAAAGTATCACCCCTTTTTTAAGTGAGCAGGTGTTTGCCAGCTCCGGGCGACTGATCTTTCAGGAAATGACCCAGCCCACAAGGCCCCTCTGTTACACAGGCCATGACATTATTGCCCGCGACACAGCCCAAAGAGGGTAAAACACAAGAGACTCAAATAACAGATTTTTCACACCCCATTAATTGTTATGGATCAGGCGGATCTTTTTCTGAGGTGGATAAGAAGAGTCTGGATGGCAGAAGGGTTTACCCCGCTGATACGACTGGCCTGCCCCAAAGTCTGAGGCTGGATTTTTTTCAGTTTTTCCAAAGCCTCCAAAGAAAGACCCCTCACTTGATCGTAGTTCACCTTATCCAGCTTTTGCCTCTCCCATTTTTGGTTTTTGGCAATAAAACTCTTCTCCCTCTTAATATAACCTTCATATTTAATGGCGATCTCCACCGCCTGCGGGTCGCAGGGGACAAAGTCGACGCGGCTACCCTCTCTGATCGTGACTCTGTGCTTGGAGATCTGCGCCCCCGTGTCGGGGGGGACAAAGTCGACGTGGCCCCCTTCCCTGATCGTAGCTGTTGATTGGGCAGTATCAAATAAAAAAGATTTAAGTTTTGTCCAGTTCATTTCCGGCCGGCTCAAGTATTTTTTAAGTTTCATGGGGCGGTTTAAAGGAGGTGCCCCTATGGCTTTTAAACGGGCCTGAGTGGATTCATCAGGAATAATTTGTGTCTGAGTCAAAAAGTTTAAAAGCTTTTGTCTTTGCTCTATTTCCTTCTCCAAAAGCAAAAGCTTTTGAAGAGAAAGTAACTTGTATTTTTTACTGATATGAAAAAGCCTCTCCACAGCATTGTCCTCCCTGAGTAAAAGGCGGTGCTCGGCCCTGGAGCTGAGCATGCGATAAGGCTCTTTGGTGCCTTTGGTCACCAAATCGTCAATCAAAACACCAATATAAGCCTCATGCCTTTTCAGCACAAGAGAGGAAAGATTTTTCACCCTCGCTGTGGCATTGATACCAGCCAACAACCCTTGCCCGGCCGCCTCTTCATAACCACTGCTTCCGTTAATTTGCCCGGCAAAAAAAAGATTGGGGAACATCCTGGTCTCCAAAGTGGGTAGAAGACTGGTGGGATCTATAAAATCATACTCCACGGCGTAACCAGGCTTTAACAGCTCCACCTTCTCCAAACCTTTAAGGGTTCTTAAAAACTTGAGCTGAATATCTGCCGGCAAACTGGTGGAAAGCCCCTGAGGGTAAATGGAATCCCCTTTAAGAGTCTCCGGCTCCAAAAAACTCAAGTGGCTTTCTTTGTCGGCAAAACGAACAATTTTGTCCTCCACACTGGGGCAATAGCGAGGGCCTCTGCCCTCAATGCCCCCGGCATAAAGAGCAGAGAGTTTTAAATTTTTTCGAATAATATCATGCGTTTTTTCGTTGGTCCGGGTGATATGACAAGGCACTTGTGGCAGTTTAAGCAGAGGGGGGCTGAAAAAACTGAAAGGGCGAAAAACCGAGTCCCCTTCCTGGGCCGGCAAAGAACCAAAATCAATACTTTCCTTCCTGAGCCTTGGGGGGGTGCCGGTTTTTAAACGATAAACAGGAAAACCAAGGTCTTTTAACTGATCGGAAAGGCCAAAGGTGGCTTTTTCCCCTTCCCTGCCACCTTCTTTTTGTCGATCGCCTATGTGTAAAATCCCTTTCATAAAAGTGCCGGCACTTAAGATCACTGTTCGCCCTTTGATTTTTTCGCCCTTGTCGGTCACCACTCCCCGGCAATGGCCTTTTTCCATAAGGAGGGACTTCACCTCCGCTGACAAGGTGGCAATATTTTTTTGTTTTTCCAGCTCTTGTCGCACAAACAAGCTGTAATAACTTTTGTCACACTGGGCACGGGAACCCCTGACCGCCGGCCCTTTGGAGCTGTTAAGCCTTTTAAACTGAATACAACTCTGATCCGCCATACGCCCCATAAGGCCCCCAAGGATATCCAGCTCCTTTACAATATGGCCCTTGCCCAGGCCACCAATGGAGGGGTTACAACTCATAAAAGCAGTGTGTTTCCAGTGGACCGTCACCATCAGAACAGAACACCCCATACGGGCCGAAACATAACCGGCCTCCACCCCTGCATGGCCACTGCCCACCACAATCACATCAAAGTTTTTCATTGTGTGTTCCTGCTGTCTTGTCGGCTTTGCCTGCCCGGTCTGCTGAACAGAGCCGGGGAAAGTTTTTGGTTAAACCGGATATTGGAGAAAGAAAATATCTCTTCGTTGCCGGAACCATGCCATTTAAGCCATACTTTCAAAATGCGATCCTGTTCCACCTGAACAGAGAGAGACTGAAGAGAGGATTGTTTGCTTTGTGGGGCAAAGTGAAGAATATGGGTCCGGCCCTTTGTGGCTTGAGAAACAAAGCGAAAACTCTGGAAAAAAGCCCTTGGATGAAACAACAGGGATATGTTTTGATCCGGTGAGATGGGGCTTACTTGTTTTTGCTCTCCGGGAGGAGAGACAATATGCCACCACTTTTGGCCATCAAAAAGAATTTGTGTTTTAAGGTGGTCTTTTAATTTAAGGAATATTTTTTTGCCGGACAAAAAAATCTCCCCCTGGGATGTTTTTCTTTTTTTGAGCAGAGGGAAATAAGCCTGCTTGTTAAAAACCATCTGCACACCTGAGCTGTTTTGATACTGTTGCAGGAGCCCCTTAAAGCCGGCCAAACCAAAATCCCCCATGACTTTGGCCATAAAAACAATTAAAAAAATCAGGACTGTGTTTTTCATTTTTCCCCTTGACAAAGTGGTCATCCACAGGAGTCGGGTGTGAGAAAGGCAGTTTCTCACACCCCACTATTTATACTGATCTTGTTTGAAAATGCATGTTTCATATTTGCCTTGTGGGAGGAAAACAGCCCAAAAGCGACACCTTTTTCAAAACCAGTTTGGTTTAATATACTGGGAGAACAGGGGATAGTAAAGATCTTCTTTTAAGGGGATTTGAATTTCTTGTGGGTTTGTTTTTTGAGTAAAAACAACCGGGGCTTGTTCAATCAGGGCCAAAGGACATTTTTCTGCCCCCTCCCCCATAAGCACAACAGCCGATGTGGCCAGGCTGTCGGCCAGGTTCATGCGGGTCATTTTGAAGGGCCGGCCAAAAAGATCCTTTTTTCCCATCAGGTTTTTCACCCCCTTAAAGCCACTGTAGCTCAAAGCTGTTCCCACTGTGCCTGCTCGCAAAGGCAAAGTGCGGGAATCAGTGATAATCAGCCCCATTCGTTTTAAAGACAGTTTTTTTTGTAAAGTTTTTCTTAAATTTTCTGCCGTTTTGAAGGGATTTTTGGGATACAGGATATACTCCCCGTCCGGGGAATTGGACTCGTCAATGCCCGCAGAGGGGATCAGCTGAGCTTCCTTGATGGTGAGATGTGTGCCATAGCCCACCTCCCCCACATAAACATCGCTTTCCTGCCTGACAAGCTTTGCTTTGTCCTGATAATGTGTTTCCGGGCTTTTTTTGGGCCGGGTCCGGCCCTCTGCCAGGCTCACAATTTTGGAGGTGACACAGAGAACAGATTTTTCCCTGATATGCTTTCCCGCGTATGTAAGGATAAAGTGGACAAGGTCCTGGTTTTTTTGAAACAAGGCTGTGGAAATGGCTTTAACAGTCATATTATCAGTTCAGGCCAGGGTTTGGACAAAAGTCAAGTTTTGGACAAAAAAAGCAGATTTTTTTTGCCCATGTGTAATTTGGACAGGGTTTGGACAAAAGTCAAGCTTTAGGCAAAAAAAACCGAACCTTTAAAAAAGGGTGGCGATCTCAAAAAATTCCCTGCCCCAAAATGGACTTTTTAGGACATAAGTCCGAAAAAGTCCGAACTTTTCAGGAACATGGTCCGAAAAAGTCTACAACATTCCAGCTTGCTTTTTTACCAGTTTGGATTCCCCGCCTGCCTGACAGGCTCACAACATAATCAGACCCGGTGCAACAAGCCAGTCACTACCAAAAGTTTTTCGACAAGAAGGCTTGGAAAAACGACTGCGAATCCTTTCTTCCAAATCCATATACTTCTCATGGGACTTCTGATAATGTTGAGCGTAGTGGGGTTTCAGTTGAGACATCGCCTGCTGAACTTCTGTTTTTATTTGATCGGAAACAGGCATATCTGTCAAAAGAGCTCGTTCTATAGCTAAAAAAACCTCCCAAGAATCCAATGTTTTGAGCGGTCCATAAGGGAACTCGTCAGGAGACCGCCGTTGTTTAAGTCTTTTTTCTATTGCCCACTCTCTCTTCAGGCCTCCCCACCAACCATATTCTCCGGTTTTGGCTTTGTTCAACTCCTGTCGATCTCTGAAATCTGCATCATGCTCGTTCGCTGTATCCGCTTCGTTTGTAATAATACGGGCCAACCTCTCATGTACACTGGGATCGCTCACCTGATTTTGTGCCAAAGCTTTAACAGCCACCACCCGATAAGGGACTCTTTCTCGCGGGAATTTGCCTGAAGGATCTTTTGCCAAGATCAATAACTGCTCTATTAATTTTGGATTATCTGATTTGATATTGGAGATGATTTCAGGAATTGTGGGAACTGTTTGTTTACGACCCAACAAGTACTCTGGTCGCAATTTCAACTCATTTTTTACTCTATCAGAATTGAGTTCTGTCAGTAAAGCCATCTGAAAAGACTCGCTCATAATCCGGTGGGGATATTTTTCAAAAAAATCACCAAGGTAGTCAGCAGGCTGAACATCTGCGTAAATCTTTCTCTCGAATACCTCCGGAACGGCCAGTGCTGGATTTTTATCCCACTCTGCAAGTTTTTCCTCAGGAATGGGTTTGGGTTCAGGGACAATTTCATCGAGTAGTTCTGGAGGAATAGGTCTTGGTGGACCGTTACCTAAAAAATCTCTGAGCAGTTCTTCAGAAGTGGGTTTTGGGTCACCTTCACCTACAAACTTTGGTAGAATTGGACCCCAGTGCACAGGTTTTTTACCAAGAACAACCTCCATTTCATGTTTTCGCTGTCTTCTCTTGGACAGCTTATCCTCTGGCCTCGCATTCAATAGCTCATCGTATGGACTTGGATTCGCATGCACAGGCATGGAAAAGCCAAAAGCAGTTAATAAAAAAAGTATTGTTTTCATTGTTTTTTCTCCTTGTTTATGTTTTTTTATCTTGCTCTGTTATCCAGTCCGAAACGGGGCGGACTTTGGACACAAGAGACTCAAAAATAATGGTTCTTCATGAAAAGTCAAGGGTTGGACAAAAAAATCTGAATTTTTTAAAAAAAGATGTAAATTGGACAACAGGGATGTAATTTTTACACCCCTTTTAAAAGGATTCAGTGGATTTTGTAAAAAAGTGGATTTATTCACATCTTTAGGGTATACAAACAGGATATACAAATCGCATATTGGCTTTTTCAGCCAATGGCATAGTAAAATAAACTGCCTGCGTGACAGGTAAACCAAAAGGAGGAAAAATGAAAATTTTTGTTATTGCCTTGAGTCTGGTCTTTTTCAGCTCTGCATGGGCACAGACAACAGCCCCATCTTCCGACGAGCTGGATTCTGGATGGATTACCTGCCATGATAAGGCTGATACAATATGCTATGAAATTAATTTAAATAATGTTATTATTATAGAGCAACAATTAAAAACAGTGTTTTTTCATTATTTGAATCATACTGAAACATTCCAATTTAAAACATTCAGAGCATGTGATGTGTTGACTGTCAAAGAAGGCCGGCATTGCCTTACAAAGGAAAAGCTTGAATCCCTGAAATGGGAAAAGAGTGAGGCTGAAACAGAGTAAACAGTATGAGGTTAAAGTTTTTAAAGTCCACTTGGCTTGTTGTTTTTTTCTTAATGGGGCGGGCGGGGGCCACCACTTGTGAAACAGCTTTTGATTTTTCTGGCCTGTTTTTCAAACAAATCGCCGTTCAAAAAAGTCTGCAGGATTCGCACCTTCACCCTCACTTCAGAGACCCTTTGGAAGAACAAAACAACCAGGCACAGTGGAATAAAAAACCAGATAATGTTCCTGCGAGCTTCAACAGGTTTTTGCCAGAAGGTGTGCATTTTATAGATCACAGGCTTATCCATTCAGAGAGCTTGACATCTGTCAAAATAAAAGGCATTCCCGGCTCTCCTTTGGTCCGGGCCTCTTATGAATACGCAGGCAAAATTCGCCACACCAATGTGCTGTTCAGCTCGAAAGCTCTCTTAAGCAATATTTTTAACCCCAAGGGGGAAAAGTGGCTGGCCAGCCCTTCCGCTCAGGCGGTGATCCTGTTTTTACATGGGATGGGCAGGCAAACAGCTGGTGCTCATATCGCCATGCATATTGGAAAGCAGTTTAAAAAAAATTATAAAAGGGTGGAGGTGCTGGCCCTGGACCTTCCCTTTCATGGGGAAGGCCCACGTTCCTTTTTAAACAATTTAAAAGAGGAGGTGCTGGCCCTCAGTGCTTTTGCCAAAAAATACATCCCTCCTCATGTGCCTCTTGTTGTGATGGCCCATAGCGGAGGCACAGTATTTGCAGAGCAACTGATGAGCATGACAGATGGCCCTGAAGGCTCTGCCAGCGGGGCAGGCTCTGCCAACAGGACAAGCTCTGCCAGCGGGGCAGGCCCTGCCAGCGAGGCTGGTTCTGCCAACAGGACAAGCTCTGCCAGCGGGGCAGGCTCTGCCTTCTTTCATCCTAGTTTAAAAGGTGTAATACTTTTTTCTCCTATTGTGGATTCCGCCCCCGGCAAATCCCCTTTGGAAAAATACAAAGCTTTCTCTCAAGGGCAAAAAAAAGGTCTTAAAGAGGCTCAACAAAATGTGGAGAATGACAGTTTGCTCTCACCCCAGCCCTTTGAAAGTCAAAACCCTGTAGGGGAGCTTTATTTTATGTGGAACATTGTCCAGTGGGACGCCCATGTGCCCGATCACAAAGGGTCAAAATATGTGCCTGCTCTTATGGCTTTGGGCACAAACGATTCTCTTATATGGGCAGGATTCCCAAAAGATCTTTTTCATGGATATTATGACAAATTAAGCAATATGGAAACACATTACTTAGAAAAATTACCTCTTTTAAAAACCAACAGATGGGAGAAAGTGGAGCATGATTTGGGAAATTACAAGGACCCAGCGTCAGGCGAGCCTCTTCAACTGGCTTTGGCCCGGCCTTTTATAGAGAGGCAATTGGGAGTGCCATTGAGTGTGAAAAAAATTCCGCCTCCACCCCCTTTTGTGCAGGCTATGGCTTTGTTTTCTCATGACCTGACTTTTCGTGCTTTTTTGCCCCAATATTTTGAGCAGGTGTCAATAACAGCCTATCTCTCTTATGAACTGAGGAAAAAATTGCAAACAGAGAAAGAGGATTTGCAGGATAGAATCCATCAACCTGTCATGATGGAAAAAAACAAAATTAAAAAACGAATCAACGGTGTTTTGCAAATGGAAAGTAAAGAGCAGGCTCTCGATTTTGTTCGTCAAATGGAACTGCCGGAAAATATGTCAAATGAAATCAATCAGGCTATCCGGGAATCCCCTTATTTTGATTTAAAAAGCATAGCTGATTTGAGGTATGTGCCTTCCAAAACAGCCCTTTTGGAACGGGGCCTTGTGAATGCAAAGAGGGATGGTCCAAAAGTGGACCGTTATCTTGCCCAGCTGGCCCAAAAAAGCAGAGCTTTAAGCTCCCTTAAAAAAGAAATAAGAACATTAAACAATCGAAAAAACCAACTGGTTAAGCAGAAAAAGTTGGCCCAAACAGAAGTGGAGGACGCTATTTTCCTCGTGGAGAGAGCCATAAAGCAGGCAGATAAAGAATGGCCACCTGCCTTAAAAGAAAGTTTTGGTGCACTCAAGAGGGTCCGGGATCAGGCTCAGCAGGCAAGGGCAAAACTTATTGCCATGTTTGAAGAAACAGCTCCCCGGCTTGTTTTGTCAGGCTCTTCCACTTCCACTCTTGAAGATTTGCTTTCCTCTCATCAACAGGCCATAAGTGAAGACAAAAAAGCCCTGTCGGCTTATCAGCAGGCGAGGCAAGATGTTCAAAGGCAGGTGATTCAGGCAATACTGCAGGGGGAGATAGGAAATATATACGACAGTGCCATGTATCAAAAAGCGGGTCAGGACTTGTATGGCCCTCAATTTGACATATATAAAGACAAAAACCCTCAGGGTGATTTGTATGTGAAGTTGCAAGACATCAATCAACAGTTGGCAAAAACAGAATCCTCTTTGCACAAAAAAAGGTTTTTGTTTGAACAGGGTATTCAGGAATATCAGGATATATTTGGACAGCTCAATGGCCTTATAAAGCCCTTTGAGGAGGAAGGGCTGGACCTCATGGCTTTGGCAGAAGAGGCCTGGACAGTGACCAATGTCAGGGAAGTGTTGCAGGCAGAGGACAGTCAAACTTTTGCCCAAAACTTGTCTGAAAACTCTTTTCCTGATTGGCTGAAGGACTATAATCATGTGTTTCATCGTGCTTTGACTCTTTATCAAAAACTGCAATCTGATCTCATGCCCCCTTTGCCGGGTATTTTTGATTTTATGGAGTAACAGACCCACTTTTAAACCAAACTGGTTTTGATTAAAGGTCCCAGCCTCTGAGGGCACGGGCAGGATGATTAAAGGTCCCAGCCTCTGAGGGCACGGGCATGGAGATCGGCCCGATGCACCCGCAAAATATCCACCCCGGCCAAAGCCAGCTTAAGCGACAGGCCCATGCTCTCTATATCTCTTTGCTCTGCTTTTGCCGGAGCAAAACCTTTCATAAAGGATTTGCGAGAATGCCCTACCATAATTCTTAAGGGAAAAACATAAAACTCCCTTATCCTTTTTAAGATCTCAAGGGATTGCCCGGCGGTCTTTCCAAATCCGATACCTGGATCAAAAATAATTCTTTCAGGAGAAATATTATGTTTTTCCAAAATATTTATTCTTTTCTTAAGCCATTGTTTTATTTCCTCCACAGGGTCTTTATCCAAAGGCAAAGTGTGTTCACGGTCAGCAGGGACAGTGAGGCTGTGGGTCAACACATAGTCCACTGAGCTGTTTTGTAAAAATTCCAGCATGTCCCAGGACAAACCACTCACATCGTTAATAAGGTCCGCACCCAAAGACAAAGCTTTTTCAGCTGTCGTGGCATGGCGGGTGTCTATGCTCAGGCGGGGCCTGAACAGCTTGTGGCCATAAAAATCCCTAAAAAGCTTTATATAAGGTTCAAGCCTTGGCCATTCCTCTTCGTGGGTGAGGGGACGGGCACCGGGGCGGGTGGACTCCGCCCCTAAGTCCAAAAAAGCCACAGGCTTTTTATGTATTTTTTTTAACAGACTTGTAAAATTTTTTAAGTTTACCTGGCCGCCATCGGAAAAAGAATCAGGGGTGAGATTTACTATTTGCATTAAGGCAGGCAGGGCTATGGAGGTGGATGTGGGTGTGGGTGTGGGTGTGGATGTGGGTGTGGGTGTGGATGTGGGTGTGGGTGTGGGTGTGGTGCCGCCGGGACACAAAGTGTGTGTTGTTTGCTTTCTGAACAAAGACAAGGCTGTCTCTCTTTTTTCAAGAGTTTCTGCACTGTCTTCAGGAAGAGGGATTTTAAGCAGAGGTTTTATATCTTTCAGGGGTGCCAACACAAAATTTCTTTTTGTAAGAGCC
The DNA here is from genome assembly GCA_965242635.1 of Bdellovibrionales bacterium. Classification (GTDB taxonomy): domain Bacteria; phylum Bdellovibrionota; class Bdellovibrionia; order Bdellovibrionales; family UBA1609; genus JANQSP01. The sequence continues at coordinate 837,156 of OZ251471.1, forward strand.
GGGTGCGGGATCTGCAAATGAGGAGTGTTGACAACCTGATCTTCAAAAAGCAAAATATCCAAATCTATTACACGAGGTGACCAGCGGGGAGAGGCTTTTCGACCCAATGTGTTTTCTATATTTTTTAAAATTTTAAGAAGACCTTCCGGCGACAACTGGTTTTGAGCGGATTTACCTTTTTCCGGCTTGGATATTGAGGGATATAAACCAAACTGGCACGGGGCAGGGTCTGCCTTTTGAAAAAGGTGTCGCTGGTGAGGTTTTTTTGCCCTGTCGGGGAAATTTGAACCGTGAATTTGCAAACCAGACCAGTATATCTCGCATACGGCGTTTAAAAAATCCTTGTTCCACTCCGCCGGGGCGGAGGGGGGAAGAAGGGCCGGGGTTTCATACACAGGGGAGATTTTAAGAATTTCAAGTCCCCTTTGGGCCATCTCTTTAAGTGCTTTTTCCAGATTTTGCAGGCGATCCCCTACATTGGATCCCAAGCCGATGTATATCATTGGGTGACTTTATGGAGCAAAAATATGCGAAAAGCAAGGTTTTTCTGAAAAAACATTAACTTTTTCGGGAATCAAAGGCCTTTTTAAGGCCCTCCCCTATAAAAATAAGAAATACCAAGCTTATAAAAAGAGCCAGAGAGGGAAACAGGGCCAGCCACCATGCGGTGGTGAAATACTGCTCTGCCTGGTTCAAAAGCTCCCCCCAGGAGGGGGTGGGAGGCGGAAGGCCAAAGCCCAAATAATCCAATATCGTCAGAGAGCCTATACTGACAGCTATCGAAAAAGGGGAAAAGGTAATAATGGGGGTGAGGGAGTTGGGCAAAACATGTTTGAACATAATCCTTAAAGGCCCCATGCCCTGTGCCCGGCATATCTCCACAAATTCTCTTTTTCTGAGGTTTAAGAACTCAGCCCTTATGTAATGGGAAATATTAAACCACCTGAAAAAAACCATAAAACAAACCAAAAGCATAAAACTGACCCCGCCTGTGAGATCCACCAAGATAATCAAGAGTAACAAAAAAGGCAAAGTTTCCAAAATTTCTGTTCCACGTTGGCCCAAAAGATCTGTTTTTCCACCCGCAAAACCCATCACAGCCCCAAAAAAAGTGCCTGTTATATAAGAAAAAATCCAAACCAAAAGGGCAAAACCGATGCTGTAGCGAAAGCCATAAATAAGACGAGCCAGAACATCCCGCCCCCGGTCATCGGTGCCCAGCCAGTTGGTCAGGGAAGGAGGAGAGGGATAATGATCCACTTGCCTGTTGGATTCAAAAGGGTCCCACTTGACCAAAGGCCAAAGAGCAAAACCTTTGGTGGAAAGGTCCAGATTTTTATAATCCACTGTGTATTGATCGGCTTTTAAATTTAATTCGGCAGGGGTGTAATGAACAAAAGCCGGCAGGTAAAGCTTTCCACCGTGGAGTAAAAACAAAGGTTTACTGTTGGCCCAAAATTCTGCTGTGAGGCTTAAAAACAACAAAAATAAAAAAGCCCATCCGGCAAAAACTGTTTTTTTGTCTTTTTTAAGTTTTTGCCATCTTTTCCGGGCTTCCGGGTTTTTAAAAAAATATTTTTTTGTCATGAGAAGTCAATCCTTGGATCCACAACCACATAAAGCAAATCAGATATGAGTTTGCTTAAAAGCCCCAAAACAGATTGAAAAACAATCAAGGCCATAAGCACAGGGTAGTCCCTGTTGAGGGCAGAGTTAAAACCCAAAAGTCCCATACCATCCAGGCTAAAAATTTTTTCCACAATAATGGAACTGCCCAGGAAAAAACCCAAAAAAGCACCAAGGCCTGTCACAATGGGGATCAGAGCGTTCCTTAAAGCATGCCGGTAAACAACAGCCTTTTCTGTCAAGCCCTTGGCCCGTGCAGTGCGAATGTAATCCAGTCGCAACACATCCAACAGGGAATTTTTGGTGAGAAAAGTAAGTATGGTCCAGCTTCCTATCATATAACAAACAAGGGGCAAAACAAAATGATGAATACGATCTCCCACTTTTCCCCAAAAGTCCTTATAAAAATATTCATCAGAATAAAGATCCCCCACTGGAAACCAGGATAAAAAGCCTCCACCCGTAAAATAAGTTTTGAGCAAAATGCCCAGCATCAAAGGGGGAACGGAATACATAATCAACAAAATAACAGTGCTGATCATATCAAACCGGCTCTCCTCTTTGGCGGCCTTCAGGATACCCAGGGGGATACATACGAGGTAAATGAGGATAAAAGAGATGATGCCGAATTGGAGAGAAACCGGAAACTTGGAAACAATCACATCCACCACCGGCTCCTCATACACAAAGCTTTCTCCAAAATCCAACAGGAATATATTTTTAAGCCAAAGAAGATAGCGAACATGGACAGGCTTGTCAAAGCCATATTGTTTTTGGAGCATTTTTAAAACTTCATCAGAAAGGGCTTGAGAGGATTCCACTGAGTCGGCCCCGGCAAAAGCACCGGAAAACTTAAGTTGAGAGAGCTTTTGCTCCACCGGCCCGCCGGGGGCCAGGTTGATAATAAAAAAACAAACTACGGTGATGCCAAAAAAAGTGGGGACCAGGGCCAAAAGCCTTTTAAGAGTATAAAGCCACATTATTTTGTTCCTGTTTTTTTATCCTCATTCCTGTGAAAGACTTAAAATGTTCTCCAGGAAACCCAAAAACAAGGGTTTTCAGGCCCAACTTGGTGGTTTGTTTAAGGTTCTATTGTGGCTGAAGTTGCCAAAATTCATCCCCCAGGCCATAAAGGTAAGTGTCTCTCTCCATTTTCACTTTCTGGCTGACAGCATAAAAACGAACAGGTTGATTAAACATAAAAATATAAGGTACATCTTCAGCAATCAGCCGATAGACCTTCTGAAAAATTTTTACTCTCTTTTGGCGATTAAGTTCCCCCCGGCCCTGGTCAATAAGGCGATCCACCTCCGGATTTTTATAAGAGATAAAATTGGAACCTCCCTCTCTGTCGGATTCAGAATGCCATACAGCTTTGGGGTCCACATCCACGGCAGATCCACTCCAGCCCAGGGTGATGGCAGAAAACTTTTTTTCATTCAGAACCTTTAAAAACGCACTCCAGTCCATTAAGCGAAGAGACATGGCAATACCATTTTTTTTCAAGTCCTCCTGATACATGGTGAGGTATTTCTCAAAATCTTTGCTGGAAAAAATAAGAGTAAATTTCAGTTCTGTTTTTTTGCCTTTTATGGATTTTTCCAGCACACCATTTTTGTCACTGTCTGTCCAACCATCTTCTCTCAAAAGAGCATGGGCTTTTTTGGGATCAAAGGAAATGGGGAGAACAGAAGGGTCGGCAAAATCGTTCCAGGAATACCAGGGGCCGGTGGCCAGCTTTGCTTTGCCATACTCGAATTTTTGGTTCATCAGCTCCCGGTTCATTAAGTGAGCCAAAGCTTTTCTCACTTTCAGACTTTGAAAGAGAGGGTTTGTCAAATTCCATGTCACAAAGCCATAACCGCTCCCGGTTTTATTTCTTATTTCTTTTTTGATTAAGCTTTGCCCCCAGGGTTTTTTGGTGGTTTTTTTGATAAAAGCCTCCGGGGTGAGTGAAAGATAATCCAGATCGCCTGCTGTCATGCGAATCAACTGACTGCTTTCAGCTGAAATAAAGCGAAACACAATATTGGGAACGCGATGGGTCAGAGGCTTGACTTTTCGCCCCCACCAGTTTTTGTTTTGAGTCAGTTGGATTTTTTTTCCTCTTTCATAATTGGTCAGCACATAAGGGCCGGAACCCAAAAGCTTTCGGCTGAGTTTTTTTTCTTTGTCTTTATAGACATGTTCCGGCAAAACAGTCAAGCCAGCCAGAGCATTAAAGTTATTGAAATATATTTTTTTCACTTTAAACCGGATGGTTTTGTTATCCACTTGTTCAACAGACTCTATGTTTTCATAATAAGCCAGATAGCGTGCCCCTCCGAAAGAAGGGTCTTTATAGGCCTTAAAGGAGAACACCACATCTTTGGCTGTGAGGGGCTGGCCATCCTGCCAGTAAACAGAGTCCCTGAGAGTGAAGGTGATATGTTTTGGGCCCTCCTCCCATTTTTCTGCCAGATGAGGCTCCCATTTGTAGGTTTCGAGGTTCCTTGTGAGAAGTGTCTCCATCACATAAGATTGCACTATGGCGGAATAAAGACCAACAGAGCGGATGGGGTGTAAATTCTCCGGTTCCTTGGGCAGATTTCGAAACAAAACCTGACTTTTCAAGCTTTGTGTTTTGGAGCTTTTAAGAGCCGGGCTTTTGCCTGCTCTTTCGCAGGCAGGCAAAAAAAACAACAAAAAGAGGACCAAAAGTGGAAAATTTTTTAAGTGCATGTTGGGACTTTCACCATTGGAGCTTTCACCAAAAGTATACTGATCCATACACCTTAAAAAAGCACCTGTCAATAACAAATATGGCTCATCCCCACCTTCGTGGGCAGGGTGGAGGGTGGATTTGTAAGTGTATGAAATTATGGTATTATTTTTTTTGACGCTTTGCATAAAAGACACTCAACAAACAAGATAAAAGTCTGGCCTGTATGGACAAAAGGCCCTGAACATGTGTCATGTGTGTTTAAAAAAAAGACACCTGGACAAAAAATAAACGGTTTGAAGACACTTTGAACCATGAGAATATGTCACAGCTCAAAGAGCTGTTTTAAGCCCTTCTGCCAGGGAAGGCAATGCACCTGGCCGATTTTCTTCTGTTGAGGATCTCTGGAAAGGCAATATAAACAGGCATTGGTCATATCTCTCCCAATACGATTCAAGCTTTTTACATCCTCCTCTCTTATAAAAGTGGAGGACTTGATTTCCACAGCCACTTTTTTTAAGCTTGGCCTTTCTATAATCAAATCCACATCCACCCCATCTTTTGTTCTCAAGTAAGAAAAGCTCCAGTCTTTTCTGCCATATTCCCTGAGCTTTATAAATTCCAAAATAATAAAATGCTCAAAAGCCTCCCCAAAATCGTAAGTTTGTGGCAAAAGGGGAATATCCAAAGTCCCTTTGAGAGCACGACAAACCCCTGTGTCAAACAAATAAAATTTGGGGGAAAGTCTGTGGCTTTTCCTGAGTGAAGTGTGCCAGGGAGGCAGATAAAAACCTATAAGAGTATCCTCCAAAATAGAATAATAGTTTTGCACTGTGGTGGTATCCACCCCTATATCACGGGCTATCTTGGAATAATTAATGATCCTGCCATTCATTTGAGCTGACACTTCCAGAAATTTTCGAAAAGGAAAAATTTTCCTCACAATTTGCTCCACCTGAATTTCCTCTTTCAAATAAGTGAGAGCATAAGATCGAAGATACTCTTTTTTGTCGCTGTCTTTTTTAATCTGAGTGAGTTTTGGCAGTAAACCCCATTGCAAAGCCTGCTGTAAACAAAATGACTTGTTTAGTTCCACAGAGGTAAAAGGATGCAGATGAAAGACAAAAGCCCTCCCTGCCAACAAATTGGCACCACCTCTTTTGAGTTTACGGGCAGAAGAACCACTTAAGATAAACTTCAGCTTTGTGCTTTCCAGCAGATGATGAACTATATCCAAAAGCCGGGGCAGTTTTTGCACCTCATCAATGATCACCCACTTCAAAGAAGGCTGACCAATCAGGACCTGTTTCAGGCTGTTGGGCTGAATTCTGAATTGATCCTCCACCACAGGGTCCAGAAGATCCATGTAAAAGCTTTGTTTATCATACCTTTGCCTGAGAAGAGTGGACTTGCCAGACCCCCTGGGACCAAAGATAAAAAAGCTGTTTGAGCGGGACAATTTGGTTAATCTGTTGACCATATCCAATATTTATACGAATAATATTGGGTATGGTCAACAACAATTTCACACTTTTTTTGTAATTCTACAGGGTGGGCTGGCCAAAAGTCTGCCCTGTATGGACAAAAACCCCTTTTCAAAACCAAAGTCCTGATGTTTCATGGACAAAAGGCCCTTTTCCATTTTATACTCAGGCCATGAAAACACCCATTGCCTGTTTGCTGTATTTGATGTTGGTTTTTTTGCCTTTTGCCTCCGCCATAAAAAATCAGCAGACCCAAAACCAGACTCAGAAAAACAAAACCCATGCTCCAGCTCAAAAACGAAGGGCAGGGACACCCCACACTCTCATTGTCCAGACCACTCTCAAAAAATTCACCCTCACTTACAACAGAAAACAAGTGGCCATTAAAGGCTATATGATGGACCTGAGCCTGAAAAGAAAAAAGTGCAATGCCCACATACTGGATCGTTTTAACCAGGACATCAAAAAAATGCTCAAAACCAATAAAAAATCCTTAAAAATCAATTGGAAAGGGAAAAAAAGTATAGAAACTCTTGAAGTTCAAACAGGAGGCCAAAAGTATTTTTTGGCTGGCCGTTCCCCAGCCGGCCGGAGATTTCTCTCTCTCCCAAGTGAGATCACCCGCATGAAATGGGAGGAGAAACTCAACTGTGACAAGAAAAAAACCAATGTGGCATTTTTCAATCCACAAGAAGCACCAACTTAATGTTTTCTTTAAAAATACTCCAGGAACTGAACCTCAAGCCTCATCAAATACAAAAGCTGGACTTGTATATACAGAAACTCAGACACTTTAACCAAAAATTTTCCCTCATCTCCCGCCGGCGGGTCGCAGGGGACAAAGTCGACGCGACTCCGGACCAGGCCCCACCCCTTTCAGCAGAAATATCAGCCCTCATGGACTCTGTGGTGGCGGGCCAGCTCCTGTTGAAAAAAGCCCGGCCCGGACCCATGGCGGATATTGGATCGGGGGCCGGTTTTCCGGGCCTTGTTTTGGCCCTCCTGGACCTGGACAGGGAATTTTGGCTTTATGAAGTGAACAGAAAAAAAACAGGTTTTTTGGAATACATGGCCTGCCAGATGAATCTTAAAAACATAAAAATCAAAAACATGCCCATTCAGGAGGAAAAACCAAAGAGCCTGAACCAAGGGGTGTCCAAAGCCTTTTTTTCCCTTTCCAAAAGGCTTGATCTCACAAAAGCGGTTTTCAAAGAAGGGGCCTGTTATTATCACCTTCAGTCTTTGTCTTATAAAAAGGAATGGGACAAAAGACCCGCCCATATAAAGCACTGTTGGGACCTGATTTCAGCTGAAAAATACAGCCACCGCCCTCACCTTTCAGAAAGAGTTCTGCTCAGAACAGACCGCAAATAAACCATTATAATCACAGATCAAAGAAAGGAAATTGTCGTGCTTTTTCAGATCATAACAGGGAAATTGTCGTGCTTTTTCAGCTCAAGGTCAAGCCCCCATTTATGGGGCCGGGCCATTTTCTGAAGGTTTTGAGGGTGGAAAAAGGAAAAAAAGGATTTTTGGCTTTCTTTTTGCCCGTAAACCATGTTATACTTAGTGGCCTGATGTCTGAACTGACACTTTTGAAGGATTCACCGGCTTTTTTTAAAGCTTTGGTCAAAGAGGGCCTGAAATCGGCTCAGGTTAAGGTCTCGCCCTCCGTGGGGGACTACCTTTCCCGGCTTTTAATGTTTTATGTGGCTTCAGACCATTTGTTTTCCATAAGCCCCTCTGGCAAAAAGCACTTGAAAAGCCTGGCAGAGCTTTATCTGCAAAGCCACTCTTTTCCGGCCTCTCTTAAAGGCAACTTAAAGAAAATGGGGGATATGAGTCTTTATATCAGTGGCTTTTTTCGGGAATCTTTAACCAAAAAAAGAGTTTCTGTGGACTATTACATGAGCATGGGGAAAAGTGCGTATCAAAGCCTCTCTGAGTTTCAGGAAGGGGCGGTTTTTGAGGAGCTGGCTTTTCGTTTTTCTGACCTGGTGTGTGTGCTGTTGCAGATTCGAAAACAAAGCTCCTTTCAACAACACAGTGACATGTTAACTCTTTTGGATCAATATATGGAAACCGGTTCCGATCACTTGGCCAGAGACTTGATCAGAGAGGGTATCAGCCTCCCCTTTAACAAAAAACCCTCTTCCCATTAAATGGGCGGGAGGAAAATCAGGTGTTTTGGACCCCCAGCACCCCTTTTTGAAAGGACAGGATTTATGGAAATGTTGCTTTTGTTTGTGCTGGCCCTTTTGCTCCTGGGGCCGGAAGAGCTTCCCCCTCTGGCCCGGCTCATCAGCCGGACCTTAAATGAGCTAAAAAATATATTTCACAGGCTGGAGAAGGAGTGGGGCTTGTCCAAAAAATAATTATGGAGTCAGATGAAACAGAAGTTTGTGGATCGAGTGTCTGTCACCCTGTCCGGTGGTCAGGGGGGCCGTGGGGCTGTGCATTTTCAAAGCAGTGCCCGATCGCCACGGGGTGGCCCGGATGGGGGAGATGGAGGAGATGGCGGAGATCTGTTTCTCAAAACATCCGAAAGGCTTTGGGACCTGTCCTCCCTTCAACGCCCTTCCTTTAAGGCAGAGGACGGACAGCCCGGAGAGGGAGGCAGAAGAAAGGGGGCGAAGGGGAAAAACCTCGTGCTTTCCATCCCTCTACACACCTGCTGTTACAGCCAGACAGGCCGGCTCCTATACCCCTCAGGCCCAACAGAGAAACCTGTTTCGCCCCTGAATCTTAAAAAAACCTCCCATGAGCCGGTTTTACTTCTCAAAGGGGGTAAAGGCGGAAAAGGCAATGCCTTTTTCAGGACCGCCCGCCGGCAGGCCCCCCGCACCGCACAGGCAGGGGAAAAAGCCCAAACAAAAAAAGTCATTTTGGAAATGAAATGGCCCAGTCATGTGGCCCTTATTGGCTTAAAGGGGGTGGGGAAAAGCCGGTTGATTGGCCTTTTTCACTCTTATTTGGCAGACTTGGTGAAAGAGGGGGCACGGGCAGAAAAAAAACCAAAAGAGGACAAGCCGATGTCAACGACAGAGACAGAGGACCAAAACCATGCCCAAACTTCCCACTTTCGCCTGCCAGGGACAGAGGACCAAAACCATGCCCAAACTTCCCACTTTCGCCTGCCAAAAAAGCCTTCCTCTGGCCCCAGGCTCTTCGTGCTCCAATGGCCGGATTCTTATATGTCCCTGAAGGTGGCCGATCTGCCGGGATTAAACCCAACCGGTCAAAATTTTTTACAGCAGGCAGAAAAAGCCCAAGCCCTCCTGTTTGTGGTTTCGCTTGAGTCCCAAAATCCTCTCTCCTCCTACCAGAACTTGATAAAAATACTACTCTCTTACGATGAGGAACAAAAAACCAGCCTGTCGAAAAAGCCCCGGCTTTTGCTTTTGAAAGGCCCTAAAAACCCGGACACTGAAAAAAAAGAAAAGATGTTCAAAGAGATGAAAAAACTTTCTTTTTTTACAGAAGACCATCCGGAGGATATGAAAAAGCTCTTGTCTTTTCTCAAACCAAACTGGTTTTGAAAAAGGTGCCGCTTGTAAGGTTTTTTGTTCCTGTCCGGGGAAATTTGAACCATGAATTTTCAAACACGATTAGTATAAACAAACTCTTGTCCAAAAAACAAAGACAGTTTATAAGGGGTATTTATGAAAAAAACAGCTCTTTTTGGTTCTTCCTTTAATCCGCCCCACTTAGGGCATTTGCACTTACTGCAGGAGGTGCAAAAATATTTTGGCTTTGATGTGATAAAAGTCATCCCCGTGGGCACTCATCCTCTGTCGCCTGAGACAGATCTCCCTCCGGGCCGTCTGGAATTGGTGCAAAAGATTTTTAAAAATGTGCCCCATGTGGAGGTGGAGGATCGGGAGATCAAAAAAGCCGGCATAAGCTGGACCACAGACACTTTAAAGTCTTTAAGTAAAGAAAACCCAACAGACCGGTTTTTTATCATTATGGGCCTGGATCAATGGGCCGTGTTTGACCAGTGGAAAAACTTTAAAAGCCTTTTGAAAAAAGCACACATGGTGGTTGTCAACAGACAAGGCCACAAGTGGCCTGAGTCCACACCGCCCTTTATCAAGAGCTTGATGTGTTTGAAAAAAAACCAGGATGTTCCGGTGGCCACCAACAAAAAGAGACAAACACAACATGAAAAAGCCTCTTTTTTGCAAACTTATTCCCTCAAAAAAAACCATCGCACCTATGGCCGGGATATTTATTACCTGGATTTAAAGGGTTGGGATATCTCCTCTTCTGAAGTGCGTGCCCGCTTTGGAAAGGGAAAGTCTGTTGAGCAACTTGTGCCCAAGGGGGTTCGTGAATGGTTGGAAAGTCCCGCCTTGGCTGTGGGTGGCCAGGCTCAGTCAAAAGCGGGGAAAAAAGCACCGGAAAACAGTGCTGTTCCGGCGAGCACCAAAGCCTCTGCTTATGAGAGCCAACCAGCTTTTCTCAAAGGTACTCTTACAGCGATAAAGGAAAAACTGGGAAAGAAAATCAGGCTCTTTGATTTGAGAACAGAGGACCGCTTTCCCTTTGACTGGACTGTGGTGGTGTCGGGCCTGAACACAAGGCACACGAAAGCTTTGGCGGAATACCTCAAAAAAACTTTAAGAGAGAGTTTTGGTTTGCGGGTGCAAAACACAGAAGGAAGCGAAAATGGGGAATGGATTGTATTGGACTATGGGGATATGGTGGTGCATGTTTTTTACGACTACACCCGTGAATATTACCGTCTGGAAGAATTGTGGCAGACAAAGGAAGTGGGTTTGTGACAGAAGGAATAAAGGCAATTTTTTGGGGCTTTGTTCAGGGCGTGACGGAGTTTTTGCCCATCTCCAGCTCCGGGCACCTGGTCCTGCTGTCCCCGTTTTTGGGTGAGCTGGATCTGTTCTTTGTCCTCATTTTGCACTTGGGCACTTTGTGTGCGATCCTGACTTATTACAAAACAGATATTGTGAATATTCTGAAGGATTTTGGGAAAAACCCTTTGGGGCCGGCAGGGCCGGGCCAATGGGTTTATAGGGTGGCCCTGGCCACTCTTCCCTCTGTGGCCGGGGCCTTTTTTTTGAGCCAGTGGGTCAAAAAAAGCCTGACCGATCCCTATTGGGCCGGTTGGGGCTTTATCCTCACCGGGTTTTGCCTTATCCTGACCCGAAAAACCTCACTGACCAAGAGAAAGACCCCTGATTCCTTAAAGCCCGGTGACGGGGGTATAGCCGGGGGCATGGTGACCACCTCTCTCTTGGTGGGCTTGGCTCAGGTGCTGGCTTTTTTTCCTGGGATGAGCCGTTCCGGCTGGACCATTGCCACAGCCCTGCTCATGGGCTTTTCCCGCAAGGAGGCCATGCTTTTCAGTTTCCTTTTGGCTATTCCGGCCATAACAGGGGCCATGCTCTTTGAGCTCCTGTCCCACCCTCCCGCCCCCGAAGATTTTTCTTTTCTCCGGCTGATTTTGGCCTTCTCAAGCTCCTGGTTTTTTGGCTATGTGGCCCTGAAAGCCCTCATGCGTTCCTTACAAAAAGTGTTCTTTCCTTTTTTTGCCTTTTATCTTTGGCCCCTGGGGCTGGGAACCTTGTGGTTCTTTAATCGCCTGTGAACAAATCTGTTACTTTTGGTCCACTTTTTTAACGCGGTCCACAACAAAAAATTAAGTTTCCAGGACGACTGATAATGTGCCGGGTCCGGGCTGGTGGCCACCAGATAAAATTCGGATTCCCGAATTTTTTGCCTCCAAACACCTCCAAAAAGCCTGTTTTGAGCTGATCCCCTTTTGCATCTCTTAAATATGGAATGCAGGCACTGGTGCTTTTATGCACTGTGCCATCGCTTTGGCCCAGATTTTGCATGTGTTCCTGACCAAAAGATTTTTAACAAACAAAGGCAGGATTACTCTGCCCCCCCAAAAAAAAAGAGAAGACAATATGGACAAAGAACAACCAGAAAAACGCCATTTTTGGGATTTAACCAAAGACAGGACTTTTAAGTCGGATGAGCACCCTCATTTTGTGCTGAATGACCAGCTACGGATGGTGTTTGTGGAGCTGAACCGTTTTAAGAAAGCCATTAATAATTTGCTTGACTTGCGTGACCAGTGGTGTTATGTAGGAAATCAGGGTTCTTATTCAGGCTGAGAGTCACGATCAGAGATGAGAGTCGCGTCGACTTTGTCCCCCTCGACTCGCGGGCAGGGCGAATGAGCCGTGAACAGGCAAAATTACTATCTACAAAGGGAGAGGACATGACCAAGGCAATGGGTTTGTTTGACAATGTGTCGATGAGTGATTTGACTTGGTTGAGGCAATTAAAGGAGACCTTTTGATGTCTTATTCCACTACTCTTACCAGCTTAGCCATATTGAAAGTCAATATAGATCATGATCGGGATTACTTGGATTATCTAAGGCCATTTGTTTTGAATATTCTCGCACATGAAAATTTAGACAGAGTCACTGATGAAAAAATACATCAGTTGATTTTAACAAAATTTGGCTTGTACATTCCTCCTCGCTCTATACAGATAATTCTGAAAAGAATAGCAAGAAAATATCCTCTTAAAAAACAAAATAATATTTATAAAGTGACTGGTGATCTAAAACCAAATATTAATATTGAGATTCAAAAAAGCAAGGCAAAAAGACATATTCAAGCTGTTATATCCGGATTGATGACTTTTTCTCAATCCACTGTCACACCTATCAATTCTGATGAAAGAGCAAAGAAAGCTATACTGGATTTTTTGTCCAAATTTAATATTCCTTGCCTGAAAGCTTACTTGCGTGGCACTGCTCTTCCTAATATTGAACAAAGTTACAAAAGGGATATTGTTTTAGTGAGTAAATATATTATAAGTTTACAGAAGACAAGTCCTGAAAGATTTGAGAGCTTTATGATTTTGGTGCAAGGTCACATGTTGGCCAATGCTTTAACATGCCCGGATCTGACACAAATTCCTGATACATATAAAAATGTTACCTTTTATTTTGATACCCCTCTATTAATACAACTTCTTGGGCTGGATACCGATTATGCAAAACGGGCTGTAGAAAACCTGATAGAACTGCTAAAACGGCTTAATGGCAAAATTGCTGTTTTCTCTCATTCAAGGGATGAGCTGAAATGGGCTATACAAAGCTCAGCTGAATATATAAACAAGCAAACAGGCAGAGGCAGTATTGTCAGAGAAGCTCGCCAAAGTGGCAAAACAAAATCTGATTTATTATTACTGGCACAACAAATTGATGATAAGTTATTGGAATTTCAGATTCAAGTGGAAAATACTCCAAGATATGATCCTGACAAATACCGCTTTCAAATTGATGAATCTATATTGGATGATATGTTGAAAGATGAAGTTTTTTATATTAATCCTGAAGCCAAAAAACATGATATAAATTCTGTCCGCAGTATATATGTCTTAAGAAAAGGAATGTCTCCTGATACAGTGGAAAGATCTAAAGCCATTTTAGTGAGTAGCAATAAAAAATTCGCAAAAGTAGCATGGAAATATGGGAGAACACATGAAGAGTTGCGTCAAGTATCCAGTGTGATTACAAGTTTTAGTTTGGCCAATATGGCATGGCTTAAAGCTCCTATGGGAGCAAACAATTTGCCAGAAATAGAAGTACTAGCATTCTCATATTCAGCTCTTCGCCCAACTACAGAACTACTTAATAAATATCTAATAGAAATCGAGAACCTTGAAAAAGATGGTAAAATTACAGAAAAATATCACCAACTTTTGCGTAGCAGTCTCCATGCACAAAAAGAGCTGATGAATATGACAATGGGGGATGAAAAGGCCTTAACTGAAGAAACTATAAAAGAAACATTAAGCCGAGTGACCAGTGAAATCAAAAAAGAGGAAGTTGAAAAACTGACTAAAGAACAAAAACAACATCAGGCAACACAGAAAAAATTAGCTGAAGAGAAAAAAAAGAGACAAGAAACAGAAAATCGTTTATATTGGCACTGTGATAAAACAGCAAAATATTATTCCTGGATTTCAACTGGTTTGGTTATTATAGCTCTATTTGTTATTCAATTTGTTATTGTTTTTATCAGTATATATTTTAAATTGCTATTAGTATACGCTTTAATATACGCTTTGATTGTAAGTTCATTTCTTGTGGTATCTAGTATATTTAGATGGCCTGATTGGAAAATGCAGAAACAATTTAAAAAATGGTTTTTAAGGAAGTTACTCAAAAAAGAAGAACAGGCAACAGGCTTGAATTTCAAAAATAAAGATAGTCAACCCGAAGAATAACACAAAGAGGATGATTATAATGAGTCGTGTAGCTGTGCAACCGGAGCTTTTGAAGTGGTCAATAAAACGATCTGGAAAAAGCTCTCAAGATTTGTCCAAAAGATTTCCCAAGCTGAGTTTATGGATAAAACAGGAATCCAGGCCCACACTTAAGCAATTGGAAAGCTTTGCTCAAGCGGTTTTTGTGCCTGTTGGCTGGCTTTTTTTGGACACCTTGCCTGTGGAAAAAATTCCCGTTCCTGATTTTCGGAAAACAGTGGACTCAGACAAAAAATCCAATCCCAGCCCTGAACTTATGGACACTTTGTATATTTACCAAAGAAGGCAAAATTGGTATAGGGAGCATAAACAGCTGGAAAGGGAGCAACCCCTTGGATTTATTGGTTCTGTTCAACCACGATCAGACAATATTGTCAAAACGGCTGAAAACATCCGTAAAACTCTGAATTTTGATATTGAAGAGCGGAGTAAATTACCCACATGGAAAGAGGCTTTAAATCGGTTGATTGAAAGAGGACGTTCAGCACAAATCCTGATTATGCTCAGTGGGATTGCTGGCAACAACACTCGCAGAAAACTCAATCCAAAAGAATTTCGTGGTTTTGCTCTTTCTGATCCTTTGGCTCCATTGATTTTTATAAATTCAGCAGACTCTTTATCAGCACAAATGTTTACTATAGGCCATGAGCTGGCACATTTGTGGATTGCTCAAACAGCCCTTTCTGATGATCAGGCCTTAAGCACTTCGGATCATCATATTGAAAGCTGGTGTAACAAGGTGTCAGCTGAATTGCTTGTGCCTTTTAATCTCATTAAAAAAGAAGTAAAAAATATGGACAAAAACTTAAACTTTTCTGATAAAGTGCAACATTTAGCCCATTATTTTAAGGTCAGCTCTTTGGTGATTTTACGAAGGCTCCATGATATAAGGCAACTGACAGCCCAGGAGCTTAAACAAAAATACAGTGAGGAGTTAAAAAAAATATATAAAATGCAAAGTATCAGCGAGAAGAAGGAGGGAGGTGGAGATTTTTTCAGGAGTTTGAACAAGCGAGTCAGTCCTCAATTTGCGAAGGATTTGATAATCAGTGCTTTTGAAGGCCATACGGCGTTTAAAGAATCCCTTGAGTTATTGGGAATAAAAAAAATGACCACTCTCAAAAAAACAGCAGAAAAGTTGGGGGTGAATTTATAATGCCCTATTTACTGGATTCCAATATTTTTATTCAAGCTAAAAATCTGTATTATGGTATGGACTTTTGTCCGGGTTTTTGGGACTGGTTGGTTAAACAAAATAAAGAGAATCAATTATACAGTATTGAAAAAGTAAAAGATGAGTTACAGGCTATAGATGATGATCTGTCAAAATGGACACAACAAAGAGATTCACAGTTTTTTCTAAAACCTGATGAATCTGTTTTGTCTGCATTGGTGGAGATTAGCCGTTCGATAAATGAAAAGGATTATGAAACAGGGGCCAAAAAAATATTTCTTCAGGGTGCAGATTACTATCTGATAGCTCAAGCAAAAGCAAGAGAGTATACTATTGTTACGCATGAAAAACCATCTGATTCCAAAAAGAAGATCAAGATTCCAAATGTTTGTATTGGTTTTGGGATAAAATATATGACAATTTATGAAATGTTAAGGATGACAAAAGCCCGTCTAATACTTCAAGTGCCAGATCAATTTTAAAAAAGAACCTATGGCAATAAGTGCATTTGAATCTTTTTGTCTGAAAAAGCTTTTTATTGGGAAGGGCTTGCCACAGACTGAGCACCTGAGCCTGTAAAACTCAAACACCCTCCGCCCAAGCTTTAGCCTTGTCAATTCCATGTTGTGAGCCTCAAGGGAGGCCCTCATTTGTCCATATTATATCGCTCTGATCCACCACTTCCCCCTTTGGATCGCATGCCTTTACCCTGTTTATTAAGTCCATTTGTTGTTTCCGCACCTTATCTTCAATCTGTCTCTTTTGGCCAGGTGCTGTTGCACCAGCATATTCTCTTATAAAAAAATATAATCGGTTGCCCATTGTATCAGCGGGTTCAAGCTCCTCCCTAATCTTAAACATTTTGTCTTTAGAGGATGGTATAAAATAAAAATCACTCTCACAATAATTCATAAATCACCGCCTTTAAGGAATGTTCCTCTGGTTCTTCTGGTTACTCTCCTCCGCTTTCTTTAAGGCTTTATGAAGTTTCTTTGAATCGCCTGTTATTCTTTTGGCAAGTTCTATCTCATTCTTTAGGTCAGAACAAGTGTTAGCAATGATTCTTTTTCTATTTTTTACATTGTCCTCTGCTGTTTTATTATCCTTTACAAAAAAACCACTGCTCATAACTATACCAACCACTCCCAAAAACACGAATTTCTTAGAGCCGACTGGCATTTTTAAAGATACGGATTGCTTTATCAGTGATTTGAAATGCCTGTCTTCAATAAAAATAAAGTCCTTTTTCCACTGGAGCATAAGATTATCTCTGTTAGGCGGCTTGGTCACAAGCTCCCCCTTCTTTCTTTTGATACTTTTCATATACAGCCATTAAATGATCACTTGCCGATCTATACTTTTTATAAAAAGCCGTTATTTCGCTCTCTGAAGTCTTTTTATTGTTTGCTATTTCCATAAAATCATTCCTTGCCTCTTCTCTTTTTTCCATAGCTTTCTTTAATTCTTTGTTTCCGAACATAACGCACCCCCTTAGTCCTTTATTAACTGATCAAAAACTTCTTTCAGCTTTTTTTTACCCCATAATTGATAATAAAATTTATTTGTATAAGGCTCTGTATAAAGGAACTTTAAAACCTCATTATGTAGCCCTGTAGTATCATGTTTCCTCAAGTCCTCAACAGTCCAGTCGGGGTGTTCATTTAAAACATCCCCAACCCTATTGGTCAAAAATCGTCTCACCTCTTCTTTTACCTTTTTGTCCATAACACACCGCCTTTCAAGAGAAAAGGGGGCAGGGAAATGAAACAACCCTGCCCATCAGAATAAACCACCAAGAGCCCGGAAATGGGAATAACCAAGCCCTTGAAAACATAAACAATGGAGGGGAAAACCCTCCAACCTGGCCCGGAGGGAAAACCAAGCCAGGTGTCTCAAAATCAATCCTCAGTCAAGAGGCCGGCCACACGGCCCGCCACCCCACCATGCCCTGGCTGAATGGAAAACCAAGCCAGGTGTCTCAAAATCAACCTTCAGTCAAGAGACCAGCCAAACCGCCCGCCACCATGCCCTGGCCAGTGGGAAAACCAAGCCAGGTGTCTCAAAATCAACCTTCAGTCAAGGGGCCGGCCACACGGCCCGCACCCCCAAACCCTGACTGGAAACCCAAGCCAGGTGTCTCAAAATCAATCCTCAGTCAAGGGGCCGGCCACACGGCCCGCCCCACCAAACCCTGACTGGAAACCCAAGCCAAGCATTTTAAATAACAAAGTTACGAAGTTTGACAAGTCCCATCTGACGCTTTACAGGTTCCTGCATTTGTCCCACTATTTTTCTGGCATACCCTTTCCCATACCGCCGTGCTTGCCGGGCAATCGTCTGAATCATCACACCTTTTTATATCTGCACTTGGGATAATAGCATTTTGGGCAGTGCCACTACAACCACCAGAGGTCAGACACTTTTTATGACAGAGCTTAAACTCTCCACCATAGCTTTGTGTTATTGCTCCATTCTCCTTATTTATAGAGACACAAGCCTTAAAATCATTGCCAGCGACTTCCTGAACCATATCAACACAGAAGGCAGGTTTGTCGTGCACAATAGTCCCACAGGTATCACAGGCAATATTCAGATCACTAAGGTCTTCACACTTTGACTTTGTGGCCGCACAAAGATTATAAGCTTTTGCAAGATTCTTTCCAGTTGTGGCGGCGGCTGTTAAGGCCGCGGAATCTCTATAATTAGCAAACCGTGGGACAGCTATCGCGGCTATAATCCCGATAATAGTCACACCGATCAAAACTTCTAAAAGTGAAAAGCCTTTTTTACTTTTCAATATCTTGATTCTCTTTTTAAAGAGAAAGTTTTTTATTGTTTTCATTCTTTTACCTCCTGTTTTTGTTGTTTTACTTATTGGTTAATTTTTTAACCTTCTGTTTTTAATTCACTGGATTCCCGCTTTCGCGGGAATGACGAGCCCAGAGGGAATGACAGTCATGAATAAAAGCCTATAGACTGGTCTGCCTGTCCAAAAAGCCGTGCCATGAGGGTCCAAGGTATTCCGTCCCGAAATGGTGCGGACTTTTTGGACAGGCTTTAAACCAAACACAAGATTATTCAGGAATGTCATACAGCCTTTTATTTATCCTCCTGTTTGTTGTTTATCCATGTGGCCTCATCGGCCCCGATACCTTGACTTTTATAAGATTCTTTTATTTGCTGGACTTTAAACAAGTCATTCAGCATTTCACTTGCAAAATCGGCTTTCTTCGCCCATTCCTGCATTTTTTTTGCTGACTTATCCATGCGGTTTATATGACGCTCCAGCAACAGCTGGACGCCAGCAATCGTCAAACACACTGTGACAAAGCCCGATATTACAATAAGCTTGATTAGATAAGCCCGATCGGCTGTGTTCAGCCCCTCCCCCGGCCCTTTTTTAGGCATATCAAAAAACTTAAACATTAAATTTTCCCTCCTTCGCAACATTTTCTGTCTCAATCGTGATTCCTTGCCAATCCACCAAGAGATTCCCGCTCAAGGCGGGAATGACGAGCTGACAGGCTTTAAACCCACACAAAATTATTCAGAACCAACATGCAAAAACCTCCAAATTGTGCAAAACAGCCAAACCGGGTAAAATTCCTGTCATTTCAATAACTTGGGGAGAAAGTGGTAGAGACATGCCATCTCTACCACTTTCAGCTCCAAGTGCCTGATTTTTAAGGAAAAGTTATTTTCTTGGGGGACATGGCTTGCCACAGACCAAAATCAGAAAAAAGTGTCTCATTTTGAGACAAAAAATTTCAAAAACAGGACAAAAGTCTCATTTTGAGACACTTTTATTATTTTTTTAAATATTTAATATTATCTTAATATTTTAAGATAATTTAAAATTTTTAAAAAAATTTAAAAAAATATTAAAGTAAACTGTTGCCTTTTCCGAAAAGATTCATATAGTCGAGGAAAGCCCTGAGCTTTCAGAGGACTTGAGAGATTGTTTTCTGAATAAAATCAGGGTTTTAAGGGGAAAAGTGGTAGAGATGGCATGTCTCTACCACTTTTGTTTGTAAGTGCTTGAAATCATTGAATTCTCATGTCCTTTTGACCCAAAAAAACCGCAAAAAAGCCCAAAAAATGGCCCTTTTCGAGATTAATGTCTCATTTTGCACAATTTCAACAAAACCTTAAAGTTTTCTGAAAATGGCCGATTTTCACACAAAATGCAGGCCTCCACCAAGCCCTTTGAAGCAGTTTTTGGCTGTGAATCATCAAATGGGGCATATTAACCTCTCTTTTTGCTCTTCGGGGTTGACAAATGGATACAAACAGCTCAAACTCTCGCCCAAAACCACCAAGGAGGAACAAATGACGATAGAACCAAAACAAAACACAAAGCCGGATCGCCAAACACACACTCCCCGCTCCAAAACCCACCACGATACCATATTCAAACGGTTCTTTTCCATCCCCACTTTTGCCAAAGAACTGGTTCGTCTCATGTTCTCCAAAACAATCCTGAAGATTTTTGATCTGTCCAGACTCCGTGTGGAAAAGGACACTTGGGCCAACAAACTGGCTGATTTGGTCCTTTCCCTGCCTTTCAAAAACCACCCCGACAAAAGGCTGACCCTCTTTATCCTGCTGGAGCATAAGTCCACCTACGACCCTTTTGTTTGGAGTCAGTTGCTTTTCTATCAGACAGGCCTCCACGATCAAATGAGCAAGATGGGTCAGCCCATGCCCATTGTGCCAGGGGTGTTTTATCACGGAAAACAGCCCTGGAAGTGGCCCCTGAGCTTTCAAGAGGGAATTTGGGGGAATATTTTAAAAAAATTTGGAAGTTTGGCCCATTTTATGATAAACTATCAAATAAAGCTTTTGAGCACGCATGATCCTGAAGTGAAAAGGGCCATGAAGGATAAGAGCCTCAAAAGCCATGCGGTGCTGAACTTGATGGGTAAGATATGGGAGTTGAAGGATTCGCCAGAGGAGCTGAAAAAGGCGGTGGCTTTGTTTGGGGAGCTGTCAGGTGAGAAAGAGGATTTTATATTGTATGTGCTGGATTATTTGGAATCGATGGAAGTGGTAACAACCGACAGCTGGCAGGATTTGGAGAGGGAATTGGTATTGGAAGGAACCTTTAAAAAAGGAGGATTTATGGACATCCGGGAAGAGATCAGACAAAAAGGCCGTATGGAAGGCCGTCAGGAAGGCCGTCAGGAAGGCCGTCAGGAGCTTATTTTGAAATTGCTTGAAAATGGCTTTGATATGCAGGCCATTTGCAAAAGCACAGGCATGTCTCAGGAAGAGATTAAAAAGCTGAAAAACGGTTCTTGACAAGGATCCCACTTTTTTAGCTCAAACCCAAGCTGTGTTTACGGTGGAATATAGCTCGTCCATCCTGAACAAAGCTGTTTTTATAAAAAAGGAGGATTTATGGACATCCGGGAAGAAATAGAAGAAAGGGGTCGCATGGCAGGCCGTCAGGAAGGCCGTCAGGAAGGCCGTCAGGAAGGCTGGCAAAAAGGACAGCAGGAAGGAGTGCAGAAAGTGGTGCTCAATATGCTGAAAAGCCGTTTGGACACCAGCCTTATCTGCAAAGTGACAGGCCTTTCTGAAAAAGAGATTAAAAAACTGAAAAACGGTTCTTGATTGCTTGCCGTCTCTCTTTACTTAAAGCCATAATACACCGCCTTATTCTTTAGATATACAGGTGGAGCAGGGAAAATTTAGGGCAATCCTCTGATATTTTATCAGGTTCTCTGTTATCCGCTTTAGGGGGATGTCTTTTTATGAATTGTGATAAGTAACCGGATATAAGATAAAAGAGTCCATCTCAAATAAAATGACTGATTGTGTCATAATCAAACTGGCTGATTAAACATTTGACAAGGGCCTGATCCTGCCCTATTCTGCCTTTGAAAGGAGGGCAGTATGCCTGTTTATGGTGAAAGTTCCGCCTTGGAAAGTATACATCCCTGTATTTACAAGGTGAATCAGCTGATTTTTGAGAGTGGCGACATATTCTCTGAGGAAGAGCGCAGGAGCAAATTGATCAAAATACAAGAGAAATGTATAAAAATGTCCGACAATGCATTGAGGCAAAAATGGTATCGTTTGAGGAATTTGTGTGAGTCTTTGATTATTCAGATTGATCTGGCCCTGGATGAAAGCAAGCCTCTTTTTAAAGTGGTGGAATCAGAGTAGGCCCTAACCTGTTTTTTTTGGGAGAATAAAATGTTGGGTTCCATGGCAGAGGCTTTGGGCATTAACAGCACTTTTTTTGTGCAGTTTATGGTTTTTCTGATTGTTTACCCCGTGCTGTCCCGTCTTCTTTTTCGTCCTTATTTTCAGCAGGAGCAAAAAAGAGAGCATGAAACGGCCCGGCGGGTGCAGGAGGCAGAGCATTTAAAAGAAAAAAAACAAGCCCTGACAAAAGAATATGAGGAAAAGGCCAGAAAACTGAATGAGGATTTTAACCAGCTCTACAGTAAAGAAAGCCAAAAGCTGAAAGAACGGTTTTTAAAAATGGAAACTCAAAAGCAAAAGGATATAAAACAGGAGTATCAGAAAAAACAACAGGAGCTTATGCAGGAAATAAAACAGGCCCGGCAGGATCTGCAGGCAGAGGTCAGGCCTCTGGCCGATACCGCCACCCGCCACCTCCTCTCCTGATTTGAACACCAGACAGGAAAGTTCATGCTTTTATATGTGACAAGGCCTCTTTTTATTGTTTTTTTGTTGATTTCAGTGCCGGTGGTGTCTGGGGCCGGTGGGGAGGGAATTCCCATTGGGTTTTTGTTGGCACAGGTGTTTAATTTTTCCCTCTTTGTTTTAATATTATTTTTTATCCTGAAAAAAAAAATCCCTCCTTTTCTTCGGCAAAAACAGGAGGATTTTTTGGCATACCGCCAAAAAGCCAAAGCTTTGGAACAAAAATACCAGGCTGATTGCCGGACTGAACAGGAAAAAATCCATCATTTGGCCAACAAACAAAAAACCATTAAAACGGATGTGGCCAGGGCCATAAGCCAAAGGGAAAAAGAAATGGCAGAAGAGATGGAGCAGAGTCTTAAAAACTTGAAATCCCGTGCCCAGCAGTCCCTGAAACGGGCCCGGTTAAAAGAGACACACCAGTTAAAATCCTGGCTCCTGTCCCAGGTTATGGCCCAAACAAAAGCACAGATAAAAATGGCAGAACCAGCCAAAAAAGAACAGCTTAATCATCATATTGTTCAAAAGTGGAGAGGCAGTATGAGGGCAGGAGAAAAGATATGAGCTTTGCTTACTCTTACGCCCAAGCCCTAAACCAAGCCAGCACGGAGCAGGATTTTCCGGCGGTGGTGGAAAAGCTCAACACTCTCAACCAGGTCTTTGAGAGGGAGACGAAGCTAAATATGTTTTTTCTCTCTCCGGCCATCCCTGTTGAGGCCAAAAAGCAGGCTTTAAAAAAAGTATTCGAGAGCCTGAACTATAAGGGCCTTGTCTGTTCGTTTCTTTATTTGCTTTTGGATAAAAAAAAGTGGGAGGATTTACCCGCCATTATGAAACATCTGAACAACATGAAAGAGACAAGCCAGGGTGTTTTGCCGGCCGAAGTGGAGTCCGCTTTTCCCCTGTCTCAGGATCTAAAGGAAAAACTGGCCCAAAAACTCAAGCTTTTTTTTGGCCAGCCGGTGCTTTTAAATGAGAAGATAAAGCCTCAGCTGACTGGGGGGATAAGGGTCCGGGCCAAAGGTTTTGTGTTTGATGACAGCCTGTCCTCTCATTTAAAAAAGCTGGAAAAATCAGCCTGACAACGAACAAGCCAAAACCAGTTGTTGTTCATCAATGGCCCTGCGTCCCCTTTTTACCGGGCAACGGGGCACGAGCTTTGGACTAAAGCAGACTCAAAAACAAAGTTTTTCAGGACAGGCAGTCGGGGCAGGAAACCTGCACGATGTTTCTCTCCGGTAACCAGAGGCCGGTGAGTTTGCCACCATAAACACAGCCCGTATCCAAGCCTATCGAATGGGGTTTTATCTTTAAACCCTGTTTCGCCCAGTGTGCATACACCACCAATTTATCCCCCTTGTAAAGATCATGCCAGGCTGTTTTGGTGGAATCCTCACTCAATTCACCCTTTTCCTCATCCCAATAACGAATATTGACCAAGTGCTCTGTTTTGGATTGATTGGGCTTTTCTCCCGGCACAAGCCCCCCATGCACGGCCAAAAAATCCTCCTCCTCCACAAACACCGGCCAACTCTTAATGTAATTCAGCCAATCCGTCAGGTCTTCACCCATATCCTGCTTTAATTTTTTAAAGGATTCGGAAAGCTCCTGCCCTTCCTCCACTGCCTGAATGAATTTTAATTCATGGTTTCCCAAAAGGGCTGTCACCCTTTTTTGTGCCCTCACCCATGATAACACCTGAAGGGAATCCGGCCCCTTGTGGATAAGATCGCCCAACAAAATCAGGCGATGGCAATGAGGATCCCACTTGGCTTTTTTGAGCAAAAGCTCAAGCTCTTTAAAACAACCATGCACATCGCCCACAAAAAAAACCTTTTCAACCATAAAAAAATCCCGTTTTTGATGACAAACCAAAAATCCACTTTGTTTGTCCAAACCCAAGCTGATAACCCTTAAAACAGGCGTGGATTCCCGCGTTCGCGGGAATGACAGTGAGAACAAACAAAGTTTTTCAGGGGCCAATCGTTACAGGCCAAAAATCAGGTTAAACCGGACAGATATGTTCTGCCGGTTTTTGGCAAACACGAGGGTCTTGCTTTGGCGAAACAGACAATGCGAAAGGAGACGGCGGCTGACCGGGTTGCCCCTGCCTTTTAACTCCAACCGGGTGTGCTCCACACGGGACTGATTTAACTTCAACAACACCACCGCCCGGATGGACAGGCTTTCGTCCTTAAGCAGAGCTTTTTCATAACAGTCCCGAAACTGAAAGCTGTGGCTGTCTATCACTTTCATAATCTCCGTGTTATTCACAGGGGCCATGTTACCTTTCTCTTTTTTTAACAAACCCACCTGACTCCAAAGCCCTGCCTCCTGCAAAGACTTTCTCTGCCTGGGCTGGGGTATCCTCACTTTCTCCACCCTCATTAAACCAGCTCTCAAACTTTGCTCCGCCCCCCTTAAACGGGAAGAGCCTTTTCGTCTGGACTTGAGCAGAGCAGTAGACAGGGCTGGCCCTTTTTCCTCTTTCAGTTTTTTCAACAATTCGTTCAAAAGCAAAGCATGCTTGTCTTTTTTGCG
The DNA here is from genome assembly GCA_965242635.1 of Bdellovibrionales bacterium. Taxonomy (GTDB): domain Bacteria; phylum Bdellovibrionota; class Bdellovibrionia; order Bdellovibrionales; family UBA1609; genus JANQSP01. The sequence continues at coordinate 861,679 of OZ251471.1, forward strand.
TGCCGTAAACAAAAGAGAGGGCTTTATAATCACCTCCCCAAAACGATCATACAGAGGCTCAACTTCAGAGGACACCATGCCCTCCGTCAACTCAAAGTCCACCTCCTCCGCCTGAATTTCTGTTTCGCCCACAAAGGAAACAGGACTCAACAAAGCGTTCCACATCCCCGCCAACAAAAAAACATGCAAAGCCAAAGAAACACCCAAAGAGGCAAAATACCTCAGCCGTTCCTTTTTGATCTCTTTTCTGTCCTCCGGATCCAGGTTCTTGTAGTCCAGACGAGCCTCTTTCCACTCCTGAACAAAAAAACACCGTGCCCTTTTCAAAAAAACCAAAGGAGACTTTATGTGTTTCATACTCCCTTTCCCTTTATCCATGTAATGGTTTTTATTTTCCCTTTCCCTCTGTCCCGCTTTTTTCATCTGTGGCCGGTTGCAACAGCTCCTGCTCAAAGGCCCTCAATTCCTCTTTTGCCCTGACACTCAAGGCCTTGTTAAAATATTTTTTTTTGGAATACACCAATTTGACATTCGGCCTTCTCACCTCCCCTGTGATCTCCAGAGCACCCAGATCCAATACCTTCTCTTTACCGAAAGCCGTAAAAGAAAACAAGCACAAAAAAACCACCCCACTGAAATATTTGTTCATTTTCTCACCTCCATTGACGAACAATGTTTTTCAACTCTTTGTATTTTTGTCCATAAGGGGAAGACTCCGTCAACCGGCTCAGCTCCTTTTCAAACAAATCAATTTGTGTTTTTAACAAAGAATGCACCTGCCGGGCCACACTCTCCAAACGCCACTGGCGTTTTTCATAACGGGAAACCGCTTTCCTGAGATCCATAACCATTTTAGCTGTTTTTTTCTCCAGCTGGGATATGTCTTTCTGCAGGTAAAGGGTTTTCCTGTTGACACGGGCCAAAACCACAAAATCAGAGGCCAAAGGGCTGGACCGAAGGACAGAGGGGACCCTTCGAAGAGGAGGCAAAGTGTTTAACAGGGCCGGGCCCTCCTTGACATCAGCCGTTTTCACCTGAGCCAACATGTTTTTTGCCCCTTCAGAAACCGGAGGATAAAGCAGACGGCAACATTGATAAATAAAGGACAACAAAGGAGAGGTTTTAAGCTGATTTATATCCAAATCAGGAGACTTGTTCAACAGTCGATACAGGTTCGGGCAGGTTTTTTTCCCTTTATAAAGGCTTTTTTCAAAAAGCTCCACGGCCAAAGCTTTTTGTGCAAAAACCATTTTCCCCCAATGCATAAAAATATTGGCCACCTGATCTGATTTTAAATAATAAAGAGCCAAAAAAGAACCTGCTGATTTTTGGTCCTGAATTTTGGAGGGAAAATATTTTAACAGTTTTTTTGCCAGAGCTTTTTTGTGACTTTCCCCCAACACACCGGAGAGAAAAGCCTGCATATAAGGCTTGGACCGGGCATAAGAATCTATATCAGACAAAGGCAACCACCGGTTCAGATTTTCCTCTGTTATCATATCCTCTCTCACAGTCAGTATGTTCAGATAGTGGGTGCTCAATGGCCGGGAACTGAAACGATCCATAAAAGCCTTGAGTGCCGAAGTGGACCAGGTGCTCAAGTGCGATAACACCAACAAGGCCGGCAGGTCCCGGCCCCGCCATTTTTCATTGGCCTGCAAAAGCACTCCCGGCAGAACAGGCACAAATATTCCAAGGTTCAAAAAATCCAGCAAGACCGATACAGAACCGCCCGCAGTATCTTTGGCCCTTTTGAGCAATACAGGGGAGGTGAGCAAAGCCACAGCTGTTTCCACAGTCAGGGCTTTTCGAACTTTTGCTTTTTCACAAAATCGCCGGTTCCCCTCCCATGTGAATGTTTCCTCTTCTTTCATGGCCTTTACTGTTTCCATCACATGGTAAAGGGACTCCTCACAGGCTTTGTTTTTCCAACCCAAACTGTGATAAACCACCGCCAAAGGCCATCGCTCCACTCCCCTTCTTTCAAATCGATTATATAAACGGGCTATTCTCTTGAGCTTTTGTGTTTTGGACCAGGTTTTTTTTCCTTTCAGCAGATCCTCATGGGCACAGGAATTCAATACAGAAAACACCGCTGTTTTATTCAACCGACTGGCCTCCGCACTCTTTATCCATGAAAGCATTTGACATGAGGATCGGACCGGCAAAGCCTCCAAAGAAAACATGTCATTTAAAATATCTGTGGACAAACTTTTGTTTTCAGATAAAACGGAAACAAGAGGATCCAGAGACTTGTGCCCGGCCCGACTCAAGCCCTGTGCCAAACCCCGGCTTATGGTTTTTCTTTCTTCAGAGGACACTGACTGAATGTCTTTGGCCAAAACAGAAAGAGGGGCTTTGTATTTAAAATACTGGCTTTCTGCCCATATTTTCCCCATGTCAAACAGAATAATGTTTCTTAAAGGGCCTGCCTTTTCCCTCAGAGCCTGACTGAGAAGAGCATAAGCCTTTGTCCATTTTTTCCGGTTAATATGAATCCATGCCTGTTTGTGCAGAACATAAGCCCGCTGAGGTTCCCCCGGCTGAATGTAATTCAACGCTTTTTCATAACAGTGACCGGCTTTTTTAAGCAAAGCCGTTTTAAAAAAACCATCACCGGCCTCAATCCACAGCATAAGGTGTTTTTCATGGGGAATATTTTTCGCCCACCGGGCGGCCATAAAAGCATACTCATGGCGTTTTTTTTGCATGGGAATGTTTGCCGGCAGTTGATTGAGCAAAAAAGCATAATAGCCCTTTTTACTTTTATCCTTGACCCGGTGCACCTCCTTTTCCAAAAGAGGAACAGCCAAAACATAGTCTTTGTTTTTGAGAAGATGCAAAATGTTTAAAGTTTTGGTGTCCACAACAGCATAAGAAAAAGCCATAATAAAACTGAGCAGGCACAAGCCCCTGAAACCATATCGAAAACAGACTGTCATTTTCTTCCTCTCCTTTGTTTTCAGCACCGGCTTTGGACCCGGACCCTCAAGTTTTTGGGATTTTTCACCCATTTAAGTTCCTGCCTTTTCAGAGGCCACAAATACATTTGCTCTGTCAGGGGTTTTGTGCTGTGGTCAGGCTTTTGGTCGCTCACCAATTTTTTCAGATTAAAAAAATAACCGGTTTTTTTTATTTTGGCTGAATCCTGATTTGTTTTTTGTGCCAGCTGAAGACTTAAGTCCCTGATTTTTTGGGATTCCTCAAAACGGCAATGGCGGATGAGAGCCAGAATTTCCAGAGCCAATAAATTTTGCCGGAAGTTTTTTTTTGCCTGTTCAGGAGAGGAAAGCAAAAGACGCCTGTAATAAAGTGCCAGGCCAAAAAAATGATCCCATCTGCTTTCCCTGTAATTGATTTTTTGAATCTCCACAAGGGCCGGCAAAAAATACCTGTCTCCCATGTGAAAGCCTTCAAACACGGCCCGGGCCGGACGGAGCCGGCCTGTTTGAAACAACTCCAGCCCCCTGGCAAAAGAATCAACCCCCTTTTTTGTCTTTGTCCCTCCGCTGGTGGATTGCACACCAAGCCCTTCCTTTTTAACAACAGGCTTGGGAACAGCAGGCTCAACAGAAGGCGGAATATGAGAGCAGGAGAAAAAAACCAAACTCAAAAAAAATATCAGCCTTTTCAATGACACCCCCCTTTAACCCTTTTATTTGACTGATTCCACTGATACAGCGAACTTTTTCACACCTGCTTTTCTTATCAGATCAATCAGAGAAATAACATTGCCATGTGCCACATTTTTGTCCGCTGAGATAACCACTTTCATGTTTTGATCCCGCTGAACTGTTTTTTTCAGCTTTTCACTCAGCTCCTGTTTGGACAAGGGGGCCCGGTTAAAGTAAACCGTCCCATCTATATCAATGCTCAAAAGAGCTTTGACATTCTGTGGTTTTTTGGCACTCTCTGCCTGAGGCAACTGAATATCAAAGCCCGGACGAATAAAAGTGGGGGACACAATCAGAAAAATAATCAATATGACCAACACTATATCCACAAAAGGGACAATATTGATTTCAGACATAAGAGCTTTTTTGCCATAAGATCGGGTCTGCATACACCCTCCATGCCCTCAAGGCCTGTTCTTTGACTTGTTGGTTTTTTGATTTTCCTTGGTTAGAGCAGGGCTGTAAGTCAGGCAGGTTTCTCCCACATTTTCCACTGTTTCCAAAATCCGGTTCACCCGCCTTTGAAAATAGTTGTAAAGCATGACAGAGGGAATGGCCACCACCAGCCCCATAGCTGTCGCCAGAAGAGCAATGGATATGCCCGTCATAACCGTTTGCTGGCTGGCGGATTCCACAGCCAACCCCAAATCATGAAAGGAACGCATAATGCCAAACACTGTGCCCAACAGCCCCACAAAGGGGGCGTTGGCCCCTATCGTGGCCAGGAGGGAAATCCCTCCCTCCAATCGGGGTTTTTCCTGCAAATAAACCGCTTTAAAAAGCTCTGCCAGACCCTCAGGCCCCTTGTTTTTGATATGAGCCAGACCGTATTCCATGGCCCGGCCCGCCGGGTGGGTGTTGTCTCTACCCATACTTTCCAAAACACGCATGTCCCCGGACTTAAACACTGTTTTCAGCCTGTGCCCCAGCTGAAGGCTTTTTCGGTAAAGGGGCTTGAGAACAAAATACCTCTCCAGACTGATACCAAGGGCCAATACACTGAAGACCATAAGTATCAGCATAATGGCTTTATCCATCAAGGGTGCAATGGCAAAAAATATTTCTGTCACTTTGACTCTCCTTAAACCAAACTGGCTTTTGAAAAAGGTGCCACTTTTGGGCTGTTTTTCCCCCACAAGGCAAATGTGAAACATGCACTTTCAAATCGGGGAGCTGGCAATCTATACCCAAAAACAAAAAAAAGCAATACAATAAGCAATATTTAACAAAAAATATCCTGTTTTCCCTGTAACCACGCGGGGGGCCACAAAAACAGGCCAAAAAATCACCCAAGCCCAGCCCCTAAAGGCTGTAAATAAACTTCAGTGAATACCAGGTGTATAAAAACCGTCCCTGGCCAAGAGAGAGAGACTGGGACAAAAGCACCTGAACAGCCCACCTCTGGCTCAGGTAAACACGCGGGCCAAACCCCCATTTTCCGGCCATGTGGATGTTTTTTTGTTCCATGTCCATAATCCCCAGGCCAAAGTGCACCGGCAAACTCATGTCCACCCGGAAAAAGCCGGCCAAATTCAGATGGCTTTGAAAAAAAGTGTAATGCCAGTTGATATAGGCCTGATGCTTTAAAAAAGGGTAAGAAAAATCCAGCCCATACAAACCCATCCTGTTTTTTAAGGAATTAAGGGCCGGTGTGGGCTGAGAGCTGTGGATCATATATTCCAGCCCCACCTGCCCAAAGGGATGGACCCGGTGCTTTATCTCCACACCAAAAAAAGAGGAGTTGATATAAGGGCTGGCCAGCTCCCCTCCCCCGGCCACAGAAAGCTCAAAAGGAAACAAAGTCCTCCGCCGGGTTTCCTCCATAAAAAGCTCACCATAATGAACACCGCTGTTGGCGACAGCCCAAAAACAAGGCAAAAACAACAACAAAATTCCCAGCTTTATAAAACGCATTTTTCATCTCACTTTGCAAAATTCTTACTTGAGAGGGCCAAAAAATCCCGGACCCTTTCCCTGGACACTTCATCAAAAGGATTTAAGGGGGCCGGGCCGGTCTCCTGATAGTGCCGGAGGATCTGTTTCAGCTCCTGATCACTTTTGGCCACCGATTGAAGTTTTTGAGCAATCAGTCCGGAAAAGTAAAACATCAGGGCCTCATCACTGATATAGCCTTTTTCCATATCATACTCATCTCCTGTATATAGGGTGCGCAAATTGCTCAGGCTGTTTCGGACACGATAGGCTGTGCTGTTTCGATCATCAAAAGGACGCACCCGATCAAACAGAACTATAAGTTGATCCGCCTGCCTTTTCACCTGTTCCGCGTAAATATCCGCCGGCACCCCTTTGGCTGACAGCCCATCAAAGATGGATCGGGACAGGGCAAACAAAAGGGCGTTTATTCTTTTGGGGGAAACCAAATCAGAACAAACACTTCCTATTTTTTTGTTTCTCCCACCTTTGTGGGAAAATTGAGACCAGTCCACCGGATGAAAAAGACCCCATATAAAAGAGGGATGGTATTGACCCACCAGTTTGTGACTGTTTCTGTGAGCAAAGAATCCGCACACCGCCTGCTGGAACGACAAAGGATAAACCATGCGGGACATATCAGAAACATAATGAAATATCGGTTCATAAGCCTGAAACCGGGGGGACTTCAGAGAATTTATCATCACCTTAAAAAATTCATTCCACTCATAAGGATTTAACTGGGAGATAGCCTCCTGGACAGACACATTCTCCTCCATAAAGTCCTCATAAGGAATCGCAAACATCTGGATTAGCCATTCCTCCCCTTTATCCACAGAGCCTCTGATGGACAGGTCAAGCGAATAGGGAAGAGAGAGCACACGTGCCATCCACCATATCAAATCGGAATCATTTTGTGTTTCCTGATCCGCTGAGTCAGCAGGTGTAAACCCACGCATTCTGAATTGAACAACCAGTTTGTTCCATTCTGTTTCTCTGAACTCCGAAATGAATTGGGTGCACCGGTCAAAACGAAACTGCTCCAAAAGCAGGTCCTGTTTGCCTGACTCAGAGAAAAACCGGTAGAGCTTGCGGACATAAGCATAATCACATCGCTCCGACCTGTTCCCCCACTCAGCCATCTCCTCCGGCTCGTTTTCCTGTTCTTGCCCCTGAACTCTCCTCCAAAAATGTTCCCGAACATGGGGATGATTCATATAAGAGGGACTGTAGCCCTTTTTCATCATACTGTAAATGGACTCTTCCTCTGACAACATAACAGAAAAAATATCCTCAGCCAAAAAGGGCACTTCCCCACGGAACACCTGAGCATGCATATCCAGAACACGCATAATATTTTGCCGGTCATGCTTTTCTCTCAACAGGGCCATCACCTCCACATGGTCTTTTTTTGAAAAGCCTGTCAAAAGGCTCTCCCATTCTGCCCTGGGTCGCAGGTGTTTTTCCTTCTCATACAGAGAAAGAAGATACATGACAGAATCCAAAACAGGAAGGTGGGAAAACATTTGTTGAAGGCTCTCCGCCGATACGGAAGAGGGAGTGGGGCTTGTTTGATGATCGCCGGCAGGTGCCTGAGGGGCAGTGGGGCCTGTTTGATCGCCGGCAGGTGCCTGAGCTGAAGTTCTACCACTCAGGCAAAACCCCGGATCCGGCCGCTCCGCAATGTTCCACTGTTTCATCAGGCGGGAGAAGGGAGGGAAATCCCTTGCCTGACAGGACCGGGAAAAAAGAGACACCAAAGTCTTCACATTGCCATTTTCCGGAGGGCCTGGGTAGTGTTGCAGAAGGGCTGTTGTCAGGGATGGCCAATCCAAAGCCCCCGGAACACTCAGGTATTTTTCGTATCCAAAAAGAGCCATCCGATCGGCCAGGGCCTTTTTCTCACTGAACAGCAACAAAAGATCCTGCTCCGGATGGCTGATGGACTGATAGGCACTCCACTCCAGACTCAATGTTTGTTTTAAATACTCTGTGTTTCCCTGATAGAGGTTGAGCCAGCGAACATCGCTCCAAAAGGCCTTGTCCACCACGGTTAAAATATCACTCCAAGCTCTGCTGGATTGCACTTGCCACTCCTCCAACAACACCGCCTGCAATTCCTCTGTGTAAGTGTATGGACGACTTGATTCCGCTGGCCCCGATTCCGGTTGGGCGGGGGAGAGAGCCTGCTCTTTGGCCAGTTGTATTTGACCGGCCTCCTCTTTGGCCCTTTCGCGGGCCAGAAACCACACAAGAGATTTAAAAGAAGGGTCTGAAAGAGAGGCGGAACAGGCGGTTCTCAACCTTTTAAGCTCCGGACGAATGAGCGAAACTTTTTGAGAGTCCGCCTTCACTGTTTCCAAAAGCAAAGAGGCAAAAGAATCCCTGTTCTCCGGACGACATGACACATCATTTAAAGAAAAAAGCTGACTTAATTCCCGCTCCGTCATGTTCTTATAAAGGGCCTGATCGTTTACAGCCTTCCAATACTGATCCCAGGCAAAACCGGGGGCATGGTTGTCACGCAAATGCCCCACATAATGAGAGAGCTTGTCTTCTTTCTCCTCATTATCCTCATCGGCCTGAATCTCCCTCAAAGAATGAAGGGCCGACTCCACCTTCATCCCTTTGACAATAAAATCCGGTGAGGCCACGGAACACCCGGCCAGCAAAAAAAACACACTTATACTGATCTTTTTTGAAAATGCATGTTTCACATTTGCCTTGTGGGAGGAAAACACCCCAAAAGCGGCACCCTTTTCAAAACCAGTTTGGTTCACAACAAAAATCATAATTTCCCCTTAATAATGGACTTTGAACCCATTGTTGTAACAGATTTTGTCCCCTTTTTGCAAACAGTTTTATTATTTTGGATAAAAGGGTGTAAAATTTACACCTTTTTTTGAAAAGGGTGCGATTTTTGATGTATTTCCCACGGACAGGAAGACAAGAACCATGAAATCAAGAAGAGGTTCAAGAGGGGCCTTACAGAAGATGAGGAGAGAAGCCCTGGCGCACTGTGTTTTCCGTCACCACCTTTGGATTCATAAACTGAATGAGATAATCCGGCCCCCCCGCCTTATGCCCCAGTCCGGACATTTTAAAGCCTCCAAAAGGATGCCTTTTCACCAAAGCCCCTGTGCAGGATCTGTTGATATAAATATTGCCAGCCTGTAGTTTTTGCTGAACCTGTTTAATGCGGCTGGGGCTTCGCGAATAAAAGCCCGCTGTGAGGGCAAACTCGGTGTTGTTGGCCAGGTCTATAGCCTGATCCAAACCCTCAAAAGGGACAATAGCGAGCACAGGGCCAAATATCTCCTCTTTCAGCAGAGGGGAATCCAGGGGAACATGGCTGAACACAGCGGGGCTGATAAAGTAACCCCCCGCTGGCAAGGCACTCTCTTTGGATATCAGACGGGCTGTTTTTTTGCCTTTTTCAATATAAGAGCGAATTTTTTGAAAAGCCTGAGCGTCCACCACCGGCCCTATGCGGGACTCTGGTTTTTCTGCCGGGCCTGTAATCAAGCTCTGAACCGCCGGCAAAAGCCTCTCTGTGAAAAGCTTTTCAATGGATTGGGCCACTATAACACGACTACAGGCCGAGCACTTTTGCCCCTGAAAGCCAAAAGCCGATTCCACCACGCCCGCCACAGCTATATCCAGGTCTGCACTCTCATCCACGATAATGGCGTTCTTGCCCCCCATTTCCACAATACATCTTTTGAGCTTGTTTTTTCTGCTGAACACTTGGTTGGCTTTCTCCAAAATCGCCGTGCCGGTTTCTTTGGAACCGGTAAAAGCTATGAGTTCTGTCTCTTTTTGTTCTGCCAAAAAAGCCCCTGTTTCCTCCCCCCGGCCGGGCAAAAACTGTGCTGTGCCCTGTGGCAAGCCACACTCTATCAGCAGTTTCATCAATTCATAAGCTGTAGCAGAACTTTGTTCCGCCGGTTTTATAAGGGCGGTGTTGCCTGTTATCAAACAGGCTGTGCTCATGCCGGTCAAAATGGCCAGAGGGAAATTCCAGGGGGCAATGACCAAAGCCAGCCCCCGCGGATGATAGGAATAAAAACTCTCCTCCCCCAAAACATGGGCTGTTGGACGGGCAGAGGCAAGCCTTTCCATTTCTGTGGCATAGTAACGGCAAAAATCAATGGCTTCACACACATCGGCGTCTGCCCCGGCCCAGGTCTTTCCCACCTCCAAAACCTGCAAAGCGGACAGGGAATAGCGCCGGGCCTCCATTTTGTCTGCCACAGCCCGGAACAGAGCCAATCTTTGCCGGACGGGTGTCTGACTGTCCGAGGCAAAGCTTTGGCAGGCCCTTTGAATCGCCTGCTCGCAAAGGGGCTTGTCCGCCTGGGAGACCACCGCCACGGTCTGCGAAGTCCGGGAGGGGTTTTCCCTTTTAAAAGTCCGGGCGGTCATGATTTCCTTATTGTCGATAATCACCGGCACAGACAAAGGCAGTCTTTTTTCCCATTCCTTCAGGGCCTTTTGAAAATTTTTGCGATGAGAGGGCAGGGAAAAATCCAAAGGGGCTGTGTTTTGAAATTCAGCGGACGGGGTTTTTTGAAGGACCGGTGGATTCACTTTCCCCTCCGCCGGCCCTGCCACAGAGGCCTGGAGCACAGAGGCCTGGGGCTGGGAGGGTGGTTGTGAAGGGCCGGGGGCTTTAATCAGCTGAGGAATATTTTGCCGTGCGCTTTGGTCCTGCCGGATAAAGGATTCGTTGGCGGTGTTTTCCAGCAGTCTTCTCACCAAATAGGCCATGCCGGGAAGGGCCAGCCCTATGGGGCAATATTGCCGGACACGCCATCCTCTTTCCGCCAACCGGCGGTTAATGCCACCAGCCATGCCGTAAAGTGTCTGAATTTCAAGGGCTTTTTTGGGCTGGCCCAGTTCCTGTGCTCTGTGCAGAGCATAAGTCAGGGAACGGATATTATGCGTTCCCAAAGCCAGTCGTAAAAAAGGGTAAGCTTTCAAAATAAAATTGGCACACACTTCAAAGTTCATATCCGACTCCCATTTGTTCAAATACACCGGGCAGGGCCAGTTGTTCTGCCGGCTGTGGATCCGTTCATAATCCCAATACGCCCCCTTGACCAGACGAATCGTAACAGCTGTTCCACGTTTTTGCACAAAAGGCAAAAGCTTTTTCAAATCCTGTAAAGAATCCCTTAAATAGGCCTGAATGACCAGGCCAAAATGCGGATAATTTTTAAACTCCTCTTCAGCTATAAGCTCTCTGAAAACACAGAGAGTAAGCTCTTTATGCACATACTGCTCCATGTCCACATTGACAAAAGCCCCTGTTTCCACGGCTTTTTGAAACAAAACACGAAGTTTTTGTTTCAGCCTCTCTTTGCTCTCTTTGTGGGACACATTTTGAATTTGAGAATCCAGAGAGCTGATTTTAACAGAAATATTGACCTTTGGCAGGGGCCGGCCCTTTTCATCCTCATCCATAAAAGGCTGAGGTTCCCATGTTTTGGTTTTTTCCCTCAACTGATCCAAGCTCTGTTGGTATCGATTTTGGTATATCCCGGCCTCTTTTTCAGACAAAACAGCTTCACCAAGAAGATCCAAAGTGTAGCCATAGCCCTCTTTTCGCATTTGAGTCAAAACCGGCCAGGCGGAATCCAGGTCCTCGCCCACAATAAACAGGTGCGACATCTCCCGCATCTGTTCAGACACCATGTTACTGAGAAATTTCCCCTGCCACCGGCAGAAAGTGGAGAGGCTTTTCCTTAAAAGCCAAGGGGCAGAGCTGTCAGCCCCCAAGTATTCATTGAGAAAAAAGAGGACATCTTTTGGTGTTTTTAAAACAGGAAACACATCCACAAATCGGAATAAAGGGGTTTTAAAAGAGGGGCTGGAGATCGTCCAACGCATCAGCTTTCCATACCATTCTTTTTTGCTGAACAGGCTTTTTTGAGGCTTTTTTAAGGATCCAAAAAGCTCCTGCCCTGTTTTCAGCAGGGAGGCCTCTTTGTTTGTTTCCACAGGTTCCATCGGACTTGAAAACCCCTTTGTTTTTGAACCTCTTGTGTCCAAAGTCTGTTTTTCAGAGACGACGCTTTAATATGTTTTGAGCTAAATAAAACCGGGCGGGTATGTCAAGCCTCACCATGCCATTTTTTTTTGGTATATTTTATTTTTTGCTTGCCACAGGGGCCCTTTTAGCTGATAAAAAAGCCCCATGAAGAAACAAGGTTTTTGGCGAAAGCTGTTTTTGATTTTCCTGATAAGTGCCACACTTTTCTCTGTTACGGGGAGCTGGATTTTTTCCCTCCAGCCCGATCCCACCCAACCTCTTCCAGAAGAGCCAATGAGCCTGTTTTGGAGGCCCTTGAAGATTTTATTTCCTCTCAGCCTCCTTGGTTTTTCTGCCCTGTATTTTTTTGTTTTTCTCTATTTCAGGGCTTTTGTGGGGGCCGGCTCTTTTCTCATTCAGCTTTTTGGAAAACCTTATGCCCACCAGGAAAGACGGCGGGCCCTTTTTTACCTGTCCCACACCAAAAACCCTTTCTTAAAAAAGATTCGCCCCGCTTTACACACATTTTTAACGGCAAAGCCTGAAAAAGAAGGGAAAACAGCAAATACCCAGACAGATTTGAGTTTCCAGGATATCATCCACAAAGCCGAACGGGAAAGCCAAAGCACCTACCCTGATCTGAAACTTCAGACAGAGCTTAAGGCCGACATCCCACTCCCTTTTTGTGCCAATATGATGTTTCAGGCCCTTTGGGAACTGCTTAAAAATGCTCAGCAGGTCAACCCGGCCCAGGAGCCTGTCACCATCCGGACCTACGAAAAAGGAACAGGCTGGTTCTGCTGTGAAGTGGAGGACAAAGGCCCCGGCATGAACAGGGCCCTTATGGAAAAAGCCAGCAAACTTTACTGGACCACCAAAGAAGAGGCCACCGGGTTGGGGCTTCCCTTTGTGCAATCAGCCCTCTCCCGCGTGGGGGGCCTCATTCAGCTAAAGTCCCCCAAGGCCGGTGGCCTGAAAGTCCTGATGTTTATTCCCAAAGACTACCTGTTTCATGTTCAAAACTTCAGAGAACAATCCACTGTCCCTTATGATCGTCAGGAAAACCCCTCTCAGGATATCAATCCATGAATCAAAGTCCCGTCCATGGCCCATCGCCGGCCAGCTCTTCACCAACACCCTCCACAGGATTTAAATCGATCGTGTCTGAAAATTCATGGTTCAAATTGCCTGGACAAGAGGGAAAAACCTCACCAGCGACACCCTTTTCAAAAGGCAGACCCCTCGGGGCAGGTTCTGCCTGCCCCGTGCCAGTTTGGTTTAAAAACGCCCTGGTGAGTGTGAGCGACAAAACCGGTCTGACAGACTTTATCCGTCCCCTGACTCAACAGGGCATGCGGGTGGTCTCCACTGGAGGCACCGCCCAACACTTGAGAACCGCCGGTATTTCTGTTGTGGAAATCAGCCGGCAAACAGGCTTTGATGAGGTCATGGATGGGCGGGTCAAAACCCTTCATCCCCGGATCTATATGCCCCTCTTGGCCCGCCAAAACCACTTGGAAGACCACAAAATATTGGAGCAAAAAGGGCTTGCCCCCTTCGATTTGGTGGTGTGCAACCTTTATCCTTTTTTGGAAAAAAAACAGGCCAAAACCCCTCACCTGACAGAATGGATTGATGTGGGTGGCCCCTCCATGCTCCGGGCCTCGGCCAAAAATTTTGAACAGATAACAGTGCTATGCGATCCCGCCGATTACAAGGGCATTTTGCAGACAGGTCCACCCGACAGAGCTACAAGAAAAAAGCTGGCTGGCAAAGCCTTTGCCCTGCTGGCCCAATACAACCAAAGCATAGCTGACTGGCTTTTGAAGCACGACAGCCACAAGCCCCCTCCTGATACAAAACATGACAAAAAGCCCCCTCCTGACACAAACCATGACATGGGGCAACAACTGCAAAACAAACAAGATCTCCATATTAAAGCCGGTTTTTTTCAATCCCTGCCTTATGGAGAAAACCCTCATCAAAAAGCCGGCTGGTTTCAGACAGAAAAAGAGGGCCTGCATGGGGCCAGGCTTTTGCAGGGGAAACCCCTTTCTTTTAATAATATAAGTGATATGGACTCAGCTGTCTCCCTTTTAAGGGAGTTGGACATGCCCTCGGCGGTGGCTGTCAAGCACAATAACCCCTGTGGTGTGGCCTGCCATGAGAGCATGGAAAAGGCTATCGAAGGGGCCTTGAAAGCCGATCCTGTCAGTGTGTTTGGCGGGGTGGTGGCCTTGAACCGTGAGGTCTCTGAAGAAGGGGCCAGGCTTTTGTGCTCTTTGTTTCTGTCGGCTGTTTTGGCCCCGGACTACACAGATTCGGCCCTTGCTCTTTTCCGATCCCAAAAGAAAAACCTGCGGGTCCTGAAGTGGAAATATGCCAAACAGGCCTCTGCCCTCTCCTTTCGATCTGTGGCAGGGGGGCTTTTACTGCAGGAACAAAGCCTTTCACAAAGCACCAAAGAGTGGCAATTCCCAGGCCAAAAGCCCTCTCCGGCCCTCATGTCTGATTTGCTGATGGCCTGGAAAGTCTCTGCCCATCTCAAGAGCAACGCCATTGCTTTGGTGTCCGGAAACCAGACGGTGGGCTTGGGTATGGGGCAGGTGAATCGTGTGTCCGCGGTGGAATCCGCCATTAAAAACTGGAAAAGCTTTCATCCTCATGTGCCAGCCCCGGTTATGGCCAGTGATGGCTTTTTTCCTTTTACGGATTCGGTTCAGCTGGCCGGGCAGGCGGGCCTCAAGTGGATTGTTCAGCCCGGAGGCTCCATCAGGGATCAGGAAGTCATGGCCAAAGCCAAAGCCCTTGCCATCAATATGGTTTTGACAGGACAAAGAGTCTTTTCCCACTGAGTTTTTATTGGACAAACAACATAAGCCCTGATAAAATAAACCAAACTGGCACGGGGCAGGCAGAACCTGCCCCAAGGGTTCTGCCTTTTGAACAGGGTGCTGTTTTTGGACTGTTTTCCTCCCACAAGGCAAATGTGAAACATGCATTTTCAAACAGGATCGGTATAATTATGTCAGATAAAACTTGGCTCATTAAAGACCAGAATCGTATCACTGGCCCTTTCAATGAAAAGGAGATCCAGACTCAGCTGGAAAAAGGCCATATATCCCCTTTTGCCACGGCCTCACAGCCCGGCCAGACCTTTTGGGGCTTTTTGGTTGTTTATCCTGAGTTTGCCAGCTACATGGACAGCACCACATTAACACAACTGACAAAAACCATCTCCCTTTATAACTTCACCAAAACTCAGGACACTGCTTTAAACCCGCAGGCCCCATCGCACAAAAAAGAAACTCCAGCCCCCCCTGAAGGGCAAAGCCTCCCTTATCAGGTGATAACACAAAAGACGGAGGAAAAACCACAAAGCCGAAAATTCCAGCTTGCTATCATTACCGGCAGTTTTTTGGCGATGTTTTTTGCCATTGGCCTTTTCTTTTTCAATGAGGAAAAAGCTGACCAGGACACTCCTCCCCCTTTGGACCAGGGTGAGGCATGGTTTTCCGCCGGGCACTACAAAAAAGCTTTGGCAATATGGACAAACAAAGCTCCAAAGGCTTTGCCTCAAACTCTGTCCTTTAAAATATTAAAGTTTCAGCTGGAAAACGATATATCTGTAACAGATTTTCTTATGAAAAACATCAAAGAAGGCGACAGACAACAGCTCGTTCAGGCTTTGGTGCAACTGAAGACAGAGGATTTAAGTGTCGCCCGACAGGGCCTGAGCCAACTGATGAAAAAAAGCCCCTCAAAGGAGATCAAGCAGGTGGCTTTTGCCAACCTGGCTTTGCTCTCGGCCAGAGAAAAGCAATGCGATTTTTTTAAAACCCGGCAGGAAAAGTTTTTTGAAACCGAAGACCTCATTCATTTTTTGTTTTCGTTTTGTCTTTTGTCCTCCAATGGGGCTGAAAACAGACAAAAAGCCAAAACCATGCTTATGGAAATAACAAAAAAGAAAGAAAGTTATTATCAGGAATCTTTATTGGGGCTGATTTATATTCAGCATGAAGAGGGGCAGGTGGAAACAGATCTCATCCAAAGTCTTTTGGACAGTGATCCTTATGCAGGAGACCAGGACCACTATAATGTTTGGATTGACAGGGCCATTTACTCCTGGCCCCACATGCTCCCTTTATGTGAAAAGCTTTATTCTGCAAAAGAGCATGGTGAACTGTTTGTCTCACTTTATGCTTATTGCCTGACCCGTGCCGGACGCCATGAACAGGCCCTGCACAAGATAAAAAAAGCCGAATCCATGGATCCGGAAAATGCCCTTGTCAAATCCATTCACGCTTATATTATGGACAGAATAAACATGAAAAATGATTCTGCCCTGATTTTGGGTAAAGCACTTAAGATCAATGCGGAGGAACAATATGTATTGCCGGACATTTTGCAGGCTTATTTTTGTTCGCAGAAAGAGAACTGGTTTTGTGCTGTTCAACACTGGCAAAAGGTTTTAAAACAGCATCCGGATTCACTTTTTAGCTTGGGGAACATGGTGTATGCCAAGTATCGACAGGGCCACTTGGAGGAGGCCAAAGAGTATATGAAGCTGAGTCTAAACCTTTCCCCCAACACCCGGAACAGCCCTTTGCTTTTTGTTCAGCAAAACCTGAAAGAACTTGCTCAACAAGAACCTGCTCAAGAGGAAAAACAACAGGACAGGTAAGGTGGCATGACCACTGACATCATTATTCACACTGGTTCGAACAAGTTTGTTTTCTATCATCACACTCATCAAGACAGGCTTGATTTTCATTGGTGGGCGTTTGTGGGTTATCCGCCGGGCATTTTTCCCTGCAGGAACCGTGTTGTGTTTCACAATTTTCTTTGCAGGCCCTCTTCAGTAATTCTGCGTCTATAACAATCGCTTGATTGGACGGAACATCAGACACCCACTGGCTCATAAACCAAAGGCTCTTGTATTGCTTTTTAAGAGTCTCTGCCGTCACCAGTTGTTCCTTCGAATCACAACTCTCATCGACCCCAATGACTCTCAATTTCGAATTATCCTCCCCCGGCTCGGGTGAACAAACTTTTTTCATGTTGCTGGCTGATTCGGCTTTTTTCCCTTTGTGATCAATAACACCGTTGTAACCTGCTGGTTCGCTCCCCTGAAAGAAAAAAGAATCACCGGCAAAATGGCCAGCCAGTCTCATATCCCTTGCCAAAGGGATCTTGTCAGAGGGGAAACCACTTTTGAGTTTTAAAGCCACCCAGGCCTTGGGATTGTCAACTTCTTTTTCATATAAAAACTTATCTCCTTCTGTTGTATCAGACGAATCAAGTGGATCGGGGAAAGGGAGCATGGAATCGTTTTGGTTCAGCTGTAGCATGGCCTGTGCCCACTCTCCACTGTGAAGAGGGGGCAAAAACCGGCCACCTTCAACTTCACACTTTTTAACACCCTTGTCCAGGCTGTCTTTGGCCTGGGTAATAAAGAAAGACCCATCACTTTTTTGGCAAAGAAAGGGGTGTTGAGTTGTTTTGTTGTTCTCTCTCATCAGGCCCTTCCACCGGATATTGTGGGCCAAAGTCAAATAATCACCTGTCCATGAATAAGAGGGGCTGGTATCCTTCAAAAGAGTAATGGGGTTGCCTGTTTCTTTTCCAAAGTAAAGGGCAAAGGAATCAGCAGGTTTTTTGGCCACTCCTGCATAAGGGGGTGTGGCCACCACAAAGCCTCCCTCATCCACTTCCATAGCCACCCACATTCTCTTTGATTGTTTTTCGGTGTCTTTTACATGTTGCCTGATTCTGTTGGTGGCATAAGGCACTTTGAGATCTGATGGAGGGGCCAAAAACATGCCCCTTATGGTGTTGTTGATGAAATCATACCAGACATCCTGATTTTCACCCGTTGTTAAATCGATGGAACCAGTATTATCCGTCGTTTCAGTGAGAAACTGGTTTATGGTGTTGGCCACTTTCAGGTTGTTACCTGCCGGTTCCCGGCCCCACATATTAAGCATGAGAACGGCCAGCCCATCGGCTTTGCCATCATTTAGCTCATAAGCTTTGCCTCTTTCCCGGCCCATCTCAAAACACCGTTTTTGTGCCTCTTGGTAAGTGGCTATGACCACCTCTACACCAACGGTGCCATCTGTTTTGATTGTAATTTTTTTGGCCGGACGGTATTGCCCTCCGGCAAAACAAAGTACCGGTAATTCTGTATCACAATTTTCTTTACTGTAAAGACCCGAACTATTGAACTCCGTCAAATTATCGGTCTTTCCTATATCCATGGTCAGACAATTACCAGAAGAACCGTCCACCTGCTTGACAGAGGTCTTAAGAAGAGATTTATCTTGCACAGCACACTCCGGCAGTTGGCTATCCAAAGCCTCATTCAAAAGGCTGTCCAAAAGACTTTCCTCAAAACTCTCATGATCCTTCTGTTCTAATTTTTGAATGTTAAATTTTTCCCGACGAAAGGGGCCAAAAGTGCCCAGGCCATAACGATGGCAGGCCTTGGTGTAACACACAGTGCAATGCACACGGTTTAATGGATTGTCACCAAAATCTTTTTGAAACAGGCACTTGCCCTCTTCCGCTTTAATTTGAAGAGCCGGGTAAAAATAAGTTTCGGGCTTGCCGGGTTCATATCCCTGACATATTGCATGGCAAGCCCTGGATACCCCTTTACCTGGACTGGTGTCCTTGATATTGGCATAGAGGACAATGTCTTGTTCGGGCATATTCTGGTCCTGAAGGTGTAAAAGACCTTTCTCCGGATCCGACAAATAAAGATAAGCTTTAGCTTGATCCAGGTTTCCATCCTCTGTTCCATCCCACTCTTTTCCGTTTGATTTTTTGAAAGTGAAGTCTGCTGAATCTATATGTATTCCATCCGAAGATGGATTATCGGCCTGAAAATTGAATGTGAACTCATCGTAACCATTATAAGATGAGCCTGTTTCCAATTGTTTTTTGCATTTGAATGTGTGGGTGGTGCAGGAAACTCTGACATTCAGAGGGGATAAACCTCTCAAACGCCTATTGTCATTGTCCAGAGAGCCCACCTGAATAGTGGATAAATCGAGCTCACCTATCTTTAGTTTTTTGGTTCTGGGGCAGTTGGGCCCTCCATCTGAACTGGTCGGCCGGTGCCCATAAGGGCTGTTTACCACAACCTTGTCCTCACTGGATCCAAGGCCAGTCCCGGCAAATCGGACCAAGGTGTACTTGCCATTTTGTGCTTTAACATAACACTCACCCACATCATTGGCCCATATCATATCTGCCCTTGTGCTGGTGACTCCCGCACGGCTTGTGTCTGTCTCAGATCTGGGATTTGTCAACTCCGCTCTCAGGTAAAACACCACTTTTTTGGAATCCAAAACAGATCCAGTTGGATCTGAGATGTTTATCTCAGACAAAGTGGGAAGGGACTTGGGGATAATCTGTGCTATGGCATACACTGTATCATCATCACTGCCGGTGTATTTCAAACAACGGTGCAGGTTGTTATTTCCTTTAAATTTTTTAAAATGCTTTTGGCACTCCATGTCGTTGTCTATAAAGGTCCATTCCGATGAAGGAAAAAATTGCTCCCATCTTTCACGACTCCAGCTCTTGTCATTTTCCATAAGAGACAAGTCCAAATTGACCTGAGTGACACCATGTTCTTCAGCAGGGGACACCACCAAAGAGCATATTCCGTCCTCATGCTCCCCTGCCTCTGTGACACTTTTTTCTATAAGAAGGGATTTCAGGTTATTGATAATCTCCTGTTTCAGCAGAGGCTTATACTCCACACTTTTGACATTGGTATGAAAGGCATTTTGGACACTGCTTGTGTAATATATCAGGCCAGCCACACTGGTCCCCAAAATAATCAGAGCAATCGTATTGCCCAACAGCAGGGAGCCTTTTTTATTTAAAACAGGTTTTTTCATTGTTTTCTCCATATAAAAAGTCAATGAGGACCATCATTGCCCCCTCCCCCGTTTCCACCGGGGATTGTAGTGACAGTGGTGGTAACAATTTCCGTCTCAGTTTTGGTGCTATTGACCTTCATGGGTAGTCCGCCGGCAAACAAGCCTCTTCGCGGCTCCATAGCCGGCTGACGACAGGTGCCTCCGCCTCCACATGCCTCCCCAGCTGTTGAGAGATTGCATTTTGTATCACCGGAAACAGCCTCCTGCCCTTTCATACATATTGTTGGTGGACTTGTTAAAGACCCTATTGAATAGGCCAGGCTCACAAAAGGCCTGGTATGGCGATTGCTGGACGCTCTTGAGAAAACACTGGTGCCCCCCTGTGGTTCTGTGCCCTGAACAGTGACACTCTCCTGCGAAAAACTGTATTGAACAGTATCCCTGCATTCCAGTGTCCCAGAAAATTTTTCAGTCTTTCCCGGCAGGAGAGCTTTTTTACTCGCCAGTATATCCTCTGTTATTGTCAGCTTGGAGGCACCGCTGAGACTGCCATCCCTTTTCAGGTAAGTGTCTTTTCTCAACAGAGAAAGACGGTAGAGAGTGCCAGGCCCCTCATTTTTTACATTGATGTCAAAAGGAATCCTGGATCGATTTGGGACAGGCTGAAAGTCCCCCCGGCAACCGGGATTATCATTGGGTGTGGCAGAGCTTGGACAGGAAAGAGAACACCTGGGCCATCTGTCCATTTTTATTGTAAAACGAGCCAAAGGGCGTCTGATACCGGCATAGGCCAGCTCCTCCTGTCCTTCCAGCTGAACGGACACAAGAACAATATAGTGGTCCTGATCCACCTGAGAGATAAATTCACAACGGGAATCGGCTATATCCTCTGCCCCCGGATCGGCACTCTGTTTACATTTTTTCTGAGTTACTTTTTTGCCATTACAGTAACCATCTCTCAGACGCGAAGTGTTGGTGTCGCGACACACATAATCAGGTATCTCCCCTATCAGGCCCTTGATGGCACTGTTTTTCCAGTTGACCAAATCAAAGGTGAGGTCAAAAGCCACTTCTTTCCCCAGGTTAATAGTCTCCTCCTGCATGCTGGCCTTGAATTTCAGCACCTTTCTTGTTTGCCCGGCCACTGTTTTTGTGCCCCCTTGATCAAGAGCAAAATGACTTGGTTCCAGCTCGGTTTGGTCCTGGTTTTCCTCTGCGTCTGCATCTGCGTTTTCATTGTCGGTCAAATTGTTCCACTGGCAAAGAGGGGCTGTTGGATCATCATCATCCCAGCCATCCTCCCTGCACAAAATCAGGTTATTGGCCACCAAATAAGAACCCAATGTGACACCATATTTTTTGATAAAATCCTGAGACCATTCCTCTTTGGCCGAGGCCTGAGAGGACAAAGCCCACTGCATACTCTGCTGGTTGTAAAAAATAGTGGCCAAAACCGCTCCTGAAACCATAACAGACAGGATAATGGCTGAAGACCCTCTGGATGAACTTAAAAATTTTAAACCTTGTTGTTTCATAACTTTTCCTCCATTTGTTTATTTAATCTGTTCTGAAAAACCCTGTTGCTGTTGCCTTTCCGCAGGCAAAGGCTACGCTTGTTCGGGACGCCCGCCCGGTCGAGAGGGGACGCGGTGCCATTTAACAACAGCATAGCGGCAAAGCAGATACTTTCTGCGTGGCAGGCTTGGACCCTCACCGCATAGCCTTTGCCTGCTGGACAGATTAACATGAAACATTTAAGCTTTGCAGGGCCGACTATTTAGCTGAACAGGCCCATAAATTCACTTAAAAACAAGTTTTTCAAAGCCAATTATATCATGGGGGGATAAAATTTGATTTTTTTTATGGAGATTTTGTATTTTAAAGACCAAAGTCTCATTTTGAGACAAAAAAATGTCCAAAAACCAATCAGTCAGGAATTATTTTGAAAGTGTGCCTTTTGTACCCAGCTCAAGCTTGGCAAAACATGGAAACCGGCGGGGCCAGCTGTCCTTCTCCGGTTTTCCGGAGCCGACAAGAGTCAGGCTCTCCTTTGCACGGGTCATGGCCACATAAAGCAGACGATCAAACTCCAAAAGCTCCTGTTCCCGTTCCTTCTCCCGGACTTTTTTATGAAACACTGTTTCCCCTCTTTTGTCCTCCTCTTCGGACCGAACAGACAAAGCATAATTCCCGGTGTCCCGCTCACTCACAAAATAAGAAAAGCCCCTTCTCCCCCGAAACCCGGAACAAACCCGGATAATAATGACATGCTTGAATTCCAGTCCTTTGGCGGAATGAATGGTCATCAGCTGAACCCCCTGGCTTTTCAGGGCAGACACAGCATTTTGAAGACGGCTCTCTCCGTCCTCCCCCATATCCCCCTCCAGCAACCTGTCGAAAAAAGAAAACAGCGAACCCTGCTTTTCATGCCTTTTTAAAAGGTAAATCAGTTTCCATAAATTGGCAGAACCCACACCCGTTGGGTCCTGATAATCAGATAGGTCCATAAAACCCAAAGACTCCAGGGCCTGTTGAAAACCCTCTGTCAGGCCAAAGGCCCCGGCCTTGTTTAATTGGTCTTTTAAGCCCCTCACCACTTCCTCCTCTATAGGGCTGACACCTGTTTTATCCTCCACAAGCTCAAGCCAAAAACTCCAAAGCGATAATTTTTGCTTTTCCCTCACCCGTTCAGCTATTATGGAATCCGGAACACGGCAGTAAGGTGTTCTTAAAAGGCCGATCAGGTTTTCGTCATCATGCGGATTCAGAAGAAAATTCCATACAAACAAAGCGTCCAGCACCTCCCTTCTCATGATAAAACCCCCTGAGGCATACAGCTGAAAGGGAACAGGGCGGTTTTTTGAACCCGATTGGTTTAAATATTGAGCCAGCCGGCTTAAAGGCTTGTTTTGCCGGGCCAATACGGCTATGTCCTCCGGCTTAACGCCCTGGCTCATCAGTTCTTCAATGTGCCGGGCTGTGGCCCACAACTCACTTTCCAAAGGGCTTGAGGCTGGAGGAGAATTTTTTTCTTTTTCCGCCATAATAAACCGGACCGGGAGGCGAGAAGGATCGACAGGACCATGTTCATGTGAACTTTCCATTCGCTGATATTTTTTTTCAGCAAAAAAATCATTGAAAAAAGCAACCAGTTCCGGACAGGAACGATAATTTTTATTTAAATAACACACCTCAGAATCCGGTTTTTGTGCCAGTTCTTTTTCTTTTTGGGCAAACACATTCGCCTCTGCCCCCCGGAAAAGATAAATACTCTGTTGCGGATCCCCCACAATAAAAACCCGGCTGTTTTGGCTCAACCGGTCCAGAATATTTTTTTGTGACAGGCTGGTGTCCTGATATTCATCCAAAAACCAAAAATCCCACAAAGGCTTTGGAAAAGCCTGATTTTTCTGTTCCAAAATGGCCCATGTCATGTTTTCCACATCATTTAATCGAACACTGTTTGACTCCTGTTGTTTTTGTTTCCACACAGGCAAAAAGTTTTTTCCCAGTTTTTCCAGCTCATGGCAAAGAAAAGAACCCACCTCTATCCTTTCCTCCTCTTTTTGCAGATCCAAAAGCTCCTTCTCCTTTGCTTTTGTTGTCTTGATTTTAAGGGATTCCAGGACATGGTTTTTTTTGTCCCTGACAAGGGAGTGCATTTCTGCCTCACTGACAGGAGTGCATGCCCCGGAGGGTATAAGAGAGATATATTTTTTTAAAATGAGGCTCACCTCCTCAAAAGAGTAATGATCCAAAAGAGAGGCACCGATTTGTCTTTCCAGCAAGACCTCCTCCAAAAGAGAGGTCCAAAGCTCAAGCGATTCCTGTTCACTGATGATGGAAAGCCCCGGTCCAAAACCCACCCCATAAGCCCGTGCCTGAATAAAATGATAGAACAGGCCGTGCAAAGTGGCTATCTGAAGACGAGGCGAATAACAGATATGGCGAATAAGAGCCGGATCTTTAAGATCCATGGCTTTTATGAGCAGTCTCTCTTTCAGCTCCCTGGTGGCTTTGCGGGTGAAGGTGCTGATGGCCACACGGGGAAAATGGTGCTTTTCCTCATAATACATGAGCAGGCTGTCGATAACAGCCTGAATGAGGGCACTGGTCTTGCCGGCCCCGGCCCCCGCCCGCACAATTTTATTTTTGACCCTGTTCATATTATAGAGCCTTTGAGTTTGCTTAAGAAGATCATTTTTTGGCCCTGCCTTCCTCATCGGTGGACAGGTGAACCATTATAAGTTAATATGCAGGGCATGCAAAGCTTTTTTTATCCTTCCCCCATTGGGGTTTTGGAGATAAAAATACAAAATCACAGGCTTTATGCTGTGTCCTCCTCTCCAACAGGAGGGCTTGGGGCTACAGCCTCCTGTTCTCCCAGGCCTGCACCAGCTGATTATAGGAAAGGGGCTGTCTCTTTTACCGGGAAGGCCAAAAGCCCGGCTCAACAGGTTCAGTTGTTTTTAAGTCGTTATTTTGCCGGGCAGGTGGCAGAAAAAGTGGGCCTGCCTTTGGTTGTCAGAGGCAGTGCCTTTCAACAAAAAGTGTGGCACTGTTTACAAACAATCCCACATGGGGAAACCCGCTCTTATTCTGAGGTGGCCCAGGCTGTAGGCGTGCCAGAGGCCAGGAGGGCGGTAGGCTCCGCCTGTGCCACAAACCCCTTTTTGATACTGGTGCCCTGCCACCGGGTGGTGGCCCAAAAGGGCCTGGGGGGCTTTGCCCTGGGCCTGCCGGCAAAGCAGTTTTTGCTGAAACACGAACAAAAGTTCTTAAAACGCGAGCCAGCTTGACTGGCAGAACCATGAGTGTTATTACATAATCGATAAAGGGGAGATTCCATGAAAAAAGCAGATGAAAAAGGCTCCGGCCACCTCAAGGAATGGCTGATATTTCTCAGCCTGTGTGGGGTGGGTATAGCTTTTTTCGGCTATCGGGGGTCCCAAAAGCCTGTCCTGACCGCCTATGGCATAAAGGACTGGCAAACTGTGTGTGAACGGGAAGGCCGGATCTACAGGTTAAAATCACAAAACACAACTGTGTCGCGAGGGACTTATACAAAAAAAAGCCGCTATAACAGGAATCTGCAGTTTTTGGATGAAGAGGGAAAAATCCTTTATCTCACTGCCCGCTTCGATTCCAACTCTCTGGACAAGGATGGGGTATGGCGCTTTCAATACTGGCAAGGCGAAAGGTTGGCCGATCGCATGTTCCGGAAAACAAAAAACACACCATTCCTGCAAAAAATATTGAGCAAAATTTTTCAGGCAGATTGGAAAAAGTATAAAGACAAAAATCCGGGCAAAGCTTTATACGGGGATGAAGAGACTTTTGAAATTGCAAGGGATTTTAAGCAACTCTCTGTTATCCGAAAAGACAAAGAATCCCTTGATATACCATGCCAACCCCTGTAGCTTTTTTATAAAAACCATGAATGTAAATCACAAAATCCCTATACAAAAAACATGGAACGACAAATGTGCCGTGTTCGGTATTTGGAACGATCCGGAATCCGCCTATATGAGCTACTTGGGCCTTTATGCCCAACAACACCGGGGGCAGGAAGGGGCGGGTATCGTGTCCCTCCACAAAGGCCGGCACATTATTCATCGGGGCACGGGCTTGGTGGGAGAGGTGTTTAATCCCAAAGCCTTAAAAAAACTCAAAGGGATGTCTGCCATTGGGCACACCCGCTACTCCACACAAGGAGGCGACAAAAAGAAAAATATTCAGCCCCTGACGGCCATGCTGGCCACCGGGCCTTTGGCTGTCTCCCATAACGGCAATATCGTCAACTTCCTTTCATTAAAAAAAGAGCTGATGAATCAGGGAAGTATTTTTTACAGCAGTAGCGACACAGAATGCCTGATTCACCTGTTGGCCAGGGAATGCCGAAAAACCGGGAAAAGCCCCATGCCACAACATCTGACAAGAGCTTTGCCCATTTTGGAAGGGGCTTACAGCATGGCCCTTTTAACCGGGGATTCCCTGATCGCCGTCCGGGACCCCATGGGCTTCAGGCCCCTGATTTTGGGCCAACGCACCTGGAAGGATGAAACGGGCCGGGAACAAAAGTCTTATGTGGTGGCTTCAGAGACCTGTGCTTTTGATCTTATTGGGGCCCGGCTGATCAGGGAAATAGAACCAGGGGAAATATGGACCGTAAACAAAGAAGGGGAAAGCTCCCTCTTTTTAAAAAAGAGGGAGGATTTATATCGCTGTGTTTTTGAACATGTGTATTTTGCCCGTCCGGACAGTGAAGTGTTTGGCCAAAATGTGGCTGAATGCCGAAAAGAAATGGGCCGTATTCTGGCACAGGAAAGCCCGGCTCCAGCCGATATGGTGATACCTGTTCCAGACAGCGGTGTGCCCTCTGCCTTGGGCTACAGTGAAAAAAGTGGCCTCCCGTATGATATGGGCATTGTGCGAAACCATTATATAGGAAGAACCTTTATTCATCCTTCCCAAAGCATCAGGGATTTTAAGGTCAAGATCAAACTCAGCGTGCAAAAAAAACTTATTAAAGGCAAAAAAGTGATCGTGGTGGATGACTCTTTGGTCCGGGGCACCACTTCCAGGGCGGTTGTACACCTGCTTAAGTCTGCCGGTGCAAAGGAGATCCATTTTCGTGTATCCTCCCCTCCCATCACCGGGCCCTGCTTTTATGGTGTGGACACACCAGAAAAAAGTGATCTTATCGCCAGCAAAAAAAGTGTGAAAGAAATAAAAAACTATTTACAAGTGGATTCTCTGTCTTTTTTGTCCCTGAAAGGTTTGATGAGGGCCACAGATGGACGGCGGACAGGACCAACAGGGCTGACAAAACCCCTCAGCACTGAATCGCGGACAGGACCAACAGGGCTGACAAAACCCCTCAGCACTGAATCGCACACGGAATCACCACCATTACCAGCCAAACACAACCAAAATTTTTGCTCCGCATGCTTTACAGGTTCTTATCCCACCGCTATCCCTTTGGACTCATAAGGGACAACCGTTGGGCCAATGGACCAATAAGGATAAGCTGGAGGACAAATATATCCGACATGAACAAAACAAGCATGACTAAAATAACATGGACAAAGATGAGTGGAGCGGGAAACTGCTTTTGGATCGCTCATTTTCCCACTTCTGCCCTGCCACCAAAAACAAATTGGCCGGAAGTGGCCCATCAGCTTTGCCGGCCCAAAACTGTTGCAGGCAAAAAAGAGCTTGAGGGAGGGGCGGATGGCATGGCTCTTCTTTTACCCTCCAAAGAATGTGATTTCAAGTGGCTGTTTTACAATGCCGATGGTTCTTCCGCAGAAATGTGTGGCAACTTGGCCTGTTGCGTGACAGAGTATGTTTTTATAAAAAAACTGATTCCAATCACAAAAGCTTTTGTAACTTTGGAAACCCCGGCCGGAATTATTAAAGGGGAGATGAAAAGCCATACTCATGAAACGGGTTTGGCCACTAAAACGAAGTCACCCTTGGGTATAAAAAAAGAGAAGTCATCAAAATCTCTTACGCACCCCCGCATTTTTTTGAAACAGAGCACAGATATTCAGGGCCCATTTGAAAGTATATTTGAAAGAAAAACCACAACTTATATGTTTATCAACAGTGCTGTGCCTCATGCAGTTATAAAGCTTGCAGACTACCCCACTTCACCCATGACATGGGATAATTTAAAACCTTTGGCCCGCTTTTTAAGATCCCAAACGCAACACCACAAAGATGGCATGAATGTGTCTTTTTACGGTTTTCCCTCTGAGCAAATGGACGGGCGGGCGAAAAGGCTTTTGGCCCGCTCTTTTGAAAGAGGGGTGGAGGACTGGACTCCGGCCTGCGGGACAGGGGCTTTGGCTGTGGCTCAGGTATATTCTCATCAACACCCTCCAAAGGCTTCAGAGGGGCAGAGCTTTTTTGTGCAAATGCCGGGAGGGGAATTGAAGGTGGAATTTCATGCCAACAACATGCTTTCCCTTATGTCCCCAGTCCAATGGCTCAGCCAAAAAACAGAACCTGTCTGGTTTAAGTGTGTAAATTTTATACAACTGTTTTCCATTTAGACAGTTTTAAGAACCTGGTCTGACTCCGGTGGATGTTAAAAATTTATAGTGATTTCAAGTATTTAGTCTTATATCCCCTTCCCGGCTGTCTTTTTTGCATGTATACCCAATGTGGCTATAGGGCCATAAGAGCTTGACTTTTTTCCTGAAAGAGTTTATTCATGTGAAGTCAGGACAATTTAAACAAACTGGTTTTGAAAAAGGTGCTGTTTTCCTCCCACAAGGCAAATGTGAAACATGCATTTTCAAACAAGATCAACATAAACAGCCCTGATTCAGAATCAAGGCTTAAAATACTAAGGAGTAAAAAATGATGAACAGTATATATTTGGGTTTTGGTTTTTTGGCCAGCTTGCTTTGTTTTGGTGCTTTTGGAACTGAATGGTCCAAGTGGGCAGGTCTGTCCACATCTCATAATTGTTATAAGGAGGTGCTTGTATACACCAATAAAGAGACCGACACCAAATCAGCCTGTCACTCACAATTGTTGTGGCCGTCCATTCCCACTGCTGAAACCTCCGGGGAGTCAGTTGTGTCCAAAGTGCATGATTGTTATGAGGAGGTGCTTGTATACACCAATAAAGAGACTACTGCTGAATCAGCCTGTCGCTCAAACTCCATGTTGGCAGAGACAAGCTATAGACGGCGTATTCATTACAGAATAATAGACAGCTTGGGCTTGGAGGAGTATAAGTGTTATGATACTGATGGGTATCTGTACAATGTAATAAATGATCCGGAGCGGGACAGGTCAGCCGTCTGCCAGGAAGTGGGCCTTTTTGTGCCAGAATGAGCACAGGAATTAAACCTCCTCATTTTTTGGAGTTTAAGCCGGGGTTGGTCCGGGTCTTTTCTCCTTTAAAAGGCAAAGCGGATATTAAGGGTGTTTTGCCATTTTTTTGTGCCCTTTTGTTGGCTCAAACCATAGTCCAAAGCCATGTTCTGGGCCGTCACCCCCAAACCTCCGGCAAAAAGCCATTTTTGGTCATGCCACTGGCTGGACAAACGCAAAATCAAAAAGTCACTGATGGTGGCCTCCGCCCCCCCGACCAAGGTCCATTTTTG
This sequence comes from Bdellovibrionales bacterium, assembly GCA_965242635.1. Taxonomy (GTDB): domain Bacteria; phylum Bdellovibrionota; class Bdellovibrionia; order Bdellovibrionales; family UBA1609; genus JANQSP01. The sequence continues at coordinate 890,339 of OZ251471.1, forward strand.
CTCCTTGTTATATAAGGCATCCGCTCTCAAGGAAAGCCAGCGGTAAAGGGTGTAAGCCAGGCCCAGGCCCCACCTCCTCCGTCCCTCAAAAGCCCCTTTCAAAGGCAAAATATGATCATAAACAGCCCCTATGGAGAAAGGGGATTTTTCCGGCCGAATTAAAAAACCCCCCTGCACATTCCAACTTGCTTTTTGATCTTCCTTCCACCGGCTGAGGCTCACCCCCACACTCCAACCAGGCAAAACAAAACCCGCTGTGCTGAAACTGAGATACTGGTCAGAAGAATCCCACTCCCTTATATAACTCAAGCCCAAAGGGATTTTTTGATTCTCCACAAGCGACACCCCCCAATAAGGTTTTTGCTGATCCACTCCAAACATATAAAAACCTGCCCCCTGAACACCCTTGAAGTGAATGAGGCTCGCAGGATTGAGCAGGTGGTATTCCGCCCCCTTGGGGATGGCTCTTCCGGCACCACTCATGGAGAGGGCCAAAGGCCCCTGAGGCTCAAGGGCCGAGGCCAAAAAGCCTGTCAAAAAAAGCAAGCCCATCGGCAAAAAGGTCTTTTTCTTCATGTTATTCGCCCCCTTTTATAAGGATCCGGCTTTTCTCCAACAGCCCCCGAACCAATTTAAGAAAAAAAGGCCAGGCCCTTTGTGGCTCTTTTCCACTTGAGGGTTCAGGCTGTAACAGGCACAAAAGCTCCTCCTGCATTTTTAAAGCAGGATGGATATATCTTAAATGTGTCTTTTGCTTTTTAATACAATAAAAACCAGCAAAACGGCCCACAGCCTTAAACAGCCTTTGCAGGGCTGTAAGCCTGATCTCCTCCCTCAGCTTAAGAGTATTTTCCCCAAACCCGCTTTTCGCTAAATAATAGTCCATAAGTTTTTCTCTCACCCCTTTATCCAGGTGAGAATCCATATACACATCATAAATAAGACTGACTGCGTCATAAAAGCGGGGGAAAAAGCCCGCATCCTGAAAATCAATCATATACACTTTTTGGTTTTTGACAAAGAGATTTCGGCTGTGAAAGTCCCTATGCCCTGGCAGAAGGGGGAAAGAGGCCAGTTTTTGGCATATTGCCCCCCATTCTTTCAGACAGGCTGTTTTGAGCTTTGCTGAGTGAGAGTAATCCAGAAAATGGTTTATCAGGTATTTTTCCGTATAGAGCATTTCCTTTAGCATGTCTTTTTGTGTCCAGGCCAAAGGTTTTGGGCCTGTCTGAAACAAAGAAGGGCCTTGTTCCTGCAGTTGAATGAGCTGATCCAAGCTCAGGAAGTAATACGAAAGGGGAAAGCTTTTGTTTGTCAGGACCTCTTTTTCCAGGCTCTGATCGCCCAAGTCCTCCATCAAAAGGAGGCCTTTTTGTGTGTCCCTGGATCTTATCCGGGGCACATGCAGGCCGGCTTTTGAAAAATCCTCTGATCGCCGTAAAAAGTATCTTTGCTGATCCAAAGGGGACCGGGCCAAAATCCAGGACTCACCTTTTTCTGTCCTGATACGGGTGTAGCGTCTTTCACTGCCCTCTTCCAAAAGAGCTTTTTTGCTGTATTTTTGACCCTTCAGGGCCTTTTTCAAAAAAGAATCCATAGCTGTTTCTTTAGCCCATTATGGCCCCTTTGGGTATTAAAAAAGCCTTTTCAAAGTGAATGGAAAGTGGATAATATACTGATCTGATTTGACCTCCGTCCAGGTCGAGGGCATGATTTTTATGTTTCATATCTTGACTTAAGGAGGAAAAAAGTTCCAAAATGACATCCTTTTCAAAAGCTGGAACTTATGGGGCAATATGACACGATGCAATACAAAAGAGGGGGTATGATAAAATGACCACCACCCACAGGGGAAATTGGATTAACCACAAAAAAGGAGGCCAAAGTGAGAACATGGAATCCAAGTGAGGACCGTTTAATATCGAGCATGGACTGGAAGTTAAGAGCAAAGCCCAAGCCCAAGCTTAGGACAAAGCCCCGCCAAGCTGTGCCAGTGGACCTGTCAAAGCCTGTTGGCAAGCCCAAGTTTTCCAATTTTCAGACAGTGGACTTATCAAAGGCAAAACCTGTGCCCCCACCCCTCCAACAAGTGGACCCAGAGGCAAAAGCCAGAAAGTATGATAAAAAAATCCAGGATTTGAGAGAAAAACTCAAGAGCCTTAAAATACCTGAGCAAAAGGCCTTCTATCATCAGCAGATTCTGAAATATGCTGAAAAGAGATTAAAGTTAAAGCTCAATTTTAAGTCTGTGGCCAAGTCAGAATTTATTGCCAGGTCGGGGCCTGTGGCCAAGCCTGTCCAGCTTACTCCAGAGCAACAAAAAGAGGCAAAACTCAGGAAATATGATCAGAAGATTAAGAAGTTGCAAGCCAAGGTTGAGAGCCTTGAAATACCTGAGCAACGGGCCTTTTATGAAAAGCAGATTTCGAAGTATGTTGAAAAAAAGGCAAAATTAAAGCTCGATCCCAAGTCTGTGGTCACATCTTCGCCTTCCAAGTTGGAGACACAGCCAAAGAAAAAAGCCAAGTCACCGATGTCTTTTTGGAACACGCCAAAGGTGGTCAAGATACTTGCAGAAATAAAGAAGGCAGAGGGTGGGCCAAAAAGAGGTTTCCAGCATAATCTTAAAATGATGCTGGACAGTCATAACAAGAAGAACCCGCAAAACCAGGAGACAGCTCCAGAGGGCTTGTTGAGCTGAGATAAAAAAGACGGGAATCTTATTGAACAAAGGGAGATAAAATAATGCAGAAAAAAAGACCCCGACCTTTGCCCCGGAAAATGAGAAAAAAACAAAGACCGGAGCCGGGTCACATCCCTCTCCATAAAAGCCCCGATGGGGCCCAAGCCACAAAAACCATGGCTCAGACCACCACTCACACCAGAAAAGACCTCGCAGACAAAAGCAAAGGCCTGGATCGGGCCGAACAGCCATCCGCCCCGCCCCCCCACTCCACAAAAGAAGAGGCCCAGTGGAAAAAGCAATATGAAGAGCTCAACAGAAAACACCAGTTTTTACTGGCCGAATACGCCAATTATAAAAGACAAAATTTCAAACAGATGGAAAATCTCAGGAAATACGCCGGCCAGCATCTGATTTTAAGCCTTGTGGATAAAGTGATGGATCCTTTTGATTTGGCCCTTCAGCAGGACCTGACAGAACAAAACAAAGAGGGCTTTAAAAAAGGAATGCAGATGATTTATGACAACATGAAAACCTTTTTAAAAGAGGCGGGTGTGCGGGAGAGCACAAAAAAAGCAGAGCCTTTTAACCCCGCTTTCCATAACGCCCTGGATTCCGCACCCACAGAGGACATGCCACCGGATCATATTCTGCATATCATTAAAAAAGCTTACTTTTTCCATGACAAACTGATTCGCCCGGCAGAGGTGATTGTCTCACGGCCAAATAAAAAACCGGCAGAGGACCAAAAAGCCCAACAGGCCCAAGCTCAACAAGACCAACACACACCGGGCCAACAGGCCCCGCCGGCCAAGGCCCAAGCCCCTGAAAACCAAAATAACGAAACGAAAGGCCCCGGGAAAAGTGCCAAAACCACTGAGGATCCTTAAGAACAAAAAACCTTAAAAATTCATGCCCTCATATAAAGCCGGCCCTCAAGGCCACATCAAGGGCACAAAGGGGCGGCGAAGGTCAAAACAGGAGGCATAAAAAGTGTCCACCAAAAACTATTATGAAATTCTGCAAGTGTCCCCTCTGGCCAGCCCCACGGCCATTAAAAAGGCCTACAGGCGATTGGCCCGCCGGTACCACCCGGATAAAAACAAAGGCAACCCCCAGGCGGAAGATCTTTTTAAACAGATTAACACCGCCTACGAGATTTTAAGCGACACCTTCAAAAGAAAAGAGCTGGACCGCCAAATCAAAAAAGAAAAACAACAAAAAGAAACCCAGACAAAACAGGGCTTCTCCCCCTTATACGATTCTTTTCACTCCTATCCCACGGCCAACCCTCCACCAACAGGCCCGGCTCCAGCCGGTTCCGGAAAACCCCCCACAGAAGGCCAGGCCCCATCGGAATCGCCCTCTGCCTCTTCCAAAAACCATGCTTTTTCCATGCAAAACTTAAAAAACTGGTATAAAGGCGAAAAAGACCCTCCGGTGGTTTGTGCAGAAATGAAGATCTCCATAGAAGAGGCCATTTTGGGAGGCAAAAAAAATATCTCCCTGAATGTTCGTCGAAAAGGACAGGTGAAAAAAGAAACATTTACAGTGCTCATCCCCCCCGGTGCAAAAGAAAAACAAAATATAAAAATAAACAGCCATCCAGATCTTTATGTGTCTTTGGTGTATGAAGAACACCCCCTGTTTAAAGTGGAAGGCCAACATATCCGCATGGACCTGCCTGTCCCTTTCACCAAAGCCCTCCTGGGGGGAGAAGTGCACCTGCCCACCCCCCGCGGGGAAGTCAGCTTTCAACTGCCGGCAGGCACCCATGGGGCCCATGTGATTCAGCTGAAAGGGCAGGGCTTTCCCATGCCCCACAAACAAAGAGGCCACATGCTCATCAACATAGTCATTGATATTCCTTCTGATTTGTCGGAACAGGAAAAGGTCTGGATTCAAAGCATACAAAACAGAAAAGCCTTATGCCCCAAAGTGGCTGAGTTTGATATAAAAACAAAACTGCTTTTGAAAAAACGAAAAACCAAGGTGTCCAAACAATGAAGACAAAGCTCTGGAGGAAACCAATACAGCCCCTCTTTTACTCTCTATTGGTGTTGTGTCTTTCCGCCTGTACTCTGATGGGAAAATACATCAAGCCGGTCCAGCCCCAAAAAAGCCGGGTCAGCCAAAAAAACATCAAAAAAGAAGCACCAAAGCCAAAAAAACAAAGTGCCGAACACCAACTCATAAAACAAGCCAAAAAACAACTCCGCTCCCGGCCCTTAAGCAAAAAACAAATACAGGGGTTAAAAAAAATATTAAACAGCAAAACCAAAGCTTTAAAAGACCCTGCCCGCATGCTGTTGGGCCGGCATTTTTCCCGACAATCCTCTTATAAAAAAGCTCTTTCTTATTACACAAAAGTGCAAAAAGACCCCTATAAACCAACAGCCCTTTTACATTCTGCACACCTTTATCACCGTTTAAATCAGGACCAAAAAGCCTTAAAGCTGATAAACCGTCTGACAGAAGAGGAGGAATTATCCGATCGCCAGTTCAGGGACCTCTATTTGCTGAAACTGAACATTATCTCTCAACCACCCGCCGGCACCCAAACAGACATATTTGAGACCTATTGCCATATACTAACTTATGACTTGAGATCCAACACCCCTTACAGAAAGAAAGCCCGCCGGGTTTTATTTGACATGAAGGAAAAAGAGGTTCTGGCTCTCAAGTCAGAGGACTTTATTGAACCTTTAAAGGATTTGGTGTTTTTTCGAACAGGACAGATTTTACTGGAAAGGGGAAAATTCCGCCGGGCCAAAAGGTTTTTTAAGGACTTTTTGCGCTTCTCCAGAGACAGTGCTCTGGAAAAACAGGCCCTAAAATATATTCAGGCCATAGAGTCCCGTAAAAAAGTTAACAAAAGACATATTGGTGCTGTTTTGCCTTTAAGCGGCCCCTCCGCCATGATCGGAAAAAAAAGCCTTCAGGGCCTGAAGATGGGTCTGGGTTTTTTAAACAAACAGGAAAAAACCAATTTTCAGCTGATCACACTTAACAGTCAGGGGCAGGCGGACAGGGCGAAAAAAGCTGTCCAGCAACTGGTGATGAAACACAATGTTATAGCCATAGTGGGAGGGGCCCTCAGCCGAACGGCCAAAGCTCTGGCCCAGGAAGCTCAAAATTTTGCCGTGCCAGCTTTATTGATATCACAAAAATCCGGGCTGACCAAAACCGGACATTATATATTTCAAAATGGCCTGACAGCCCGACTTATGGCCAATCAACTGATTGATTTTTTAATGGACAGGCTCTCAGCCCGTCGCTTTGCCCTCCTGTATCCCAACGATCCTTATGGAGTAAATTACGCCAACGCCTTTTGGTCGGCGGTGGAACAAAAAGGAGGGCAGATCACCGGTGCCCAGTTCTACAAACCCGGAGAAACAGATTTCAACGGCCCTTTGAGAAGACTCACCGGCCTTTACTATTTAAAGGACAGGGAAAAAGAATATGAAGAGCGACTTAAAGAGTGGTATGACACAAAAGCAGGATCCAACCGCAAAAGGGGCCGGCCACCGGAAAATCTCCTGCCCCCGATAATGGGATTTGATGTTTTGTTTGTGCCCGATTCTTTAAAGGCCCTCAGCCTCATAGCCCCTCATTTCAGTTACAACGACATAAAAGACATAACTTTGGCCGGGACCTCTTTATGGAACAACAAAAGCCTGTTAAAAGCCTCCCTTCCGCACACAAAAAAAATCGTTGTGGCTGATCCGGGGCTTAATACCCCTGCTTTCCGGCAAAGCTCTTTTTATAAAGATTTTGTGCGATTTTTTGGACGAAAGCCGGGGCTGTTTGAATTACAGGCCTACGAATCCGCCCTGGCCTTAAGACAAGCCATCCTCAGTGGGGCAAAAGATCGAGAGGGATTAAGGGAGGAGCTGGTCCAGCTTAAAACATTCCATGGACCTTTGGGGGAGATGGTCTTGTCCAAAAAAAGGGAGTTTCAACGCCCCCTGGAGATCTTTATCATGAAAGACAAGGGTCTGGAACTGTCCACCCGACTTTGAGCCAGCCCGTCCCACAGGTGAAAGTCCAGCTTTTATGGTCTTTTTGGGGTCAATAACTGGACTTCCGATTATATTTTCCCACTTCTTTCAAAATTAAGTTAAAGCCTTTTGTTTTTTATCCGATACAGCCGGTATAAAGGAGAAAAAAAATGAACAACAAAATTCAAATCCCACGGACTCTGCCTCTTCTGCCTGTAAAAGATGCTGTGGTCTTTCCTTACATGTTGCTCTCTCTTTATGTGGCCAAAAAAAGCTCCAAAAACGCCATAGATAAAGCTTTAAGCAAAAGCCGTATTATTTTTCTCTCCTCCCAAAAGAAAGAAAACAGGGAAGAGGACACTTTGTCTGAGGACTCCGTTTTTAAAGTGGGTTCCGCTGGTATTATTTTAAGAACCCGTGTTTTAAAGGATGGGCGGATGAAGGTGCTTTTGCAGGGGCTTTCCCGCGGGCTTATTCAAAGTGTTCAGGCCCATAAATCCCATTACGAGGTCAATATTGAAGAAGTGCCGGACCAGGCCCAACCCACGGCCAAAACCCTGAAACTGATGAAGGCGGTCAAAGACACACTTAAAACCATGACAGCTTTGGGAGGGCCGTCCTCCCCTGATCTGCTGATGATTTTAAATGAAGTTCAGGAACCAGGCCGTCTGGCGGATCTCATCACCGGGCATTGCGAGCTGAAACTGCATGAAATGCAGAGCATTCTGGAGACATTTGATCCAGAAAAAAGACTGGCCCGTCTGCACCGTATCTTAAGTAAAGAGGTGGAGATTATTCGTATGCAAAACCGCATCAAAAAAATGGTGAAAAACAATTTGTCCCGTTTTCCCAATGAAGGGGGGCACAATGCCCACAGTCCTTATGCAGGCCAGAATATCGCGAGCGGAAAAACAGAGGAGATAAGGGAGTTGATACAAAAGACCAAAGAGGCGGAAATGCCAGAAAAAGCGGAGGAGGAAACCTTAAAACACATTTCCCGTCTGGAGAAGATGCACCCGGAATCCAGTGAAGCCTCCATGATGCGTGGTTATTTGGACTGGCTGGTGGAACTCCCCTGGAACAAAAGCACGGAGGATAACTTAAACCTGAACCGGGCACGGGACATTTTGGAAAAAGATCACTTTGGTTTAAACGAGGTAAAAGAGAGAATTCTGGAGTTTCTGGCTGTTCGTCAGTTGAAAAAAGATTCCCGGCTGAAAGGCCCCATTCTCTGTTTTACCGGGCCACCTGGAGTGGGCAAAACCTCTTTGGGAAAAAGCATTGCCACGGCCATGAAAAGAAAGTATTATCGCGTGGCCCTGGGCGGAGTAAAGGATGAAGCGGAAATACGGGGACACAGGCGCACTTATGTGGGGGCCCTTCCCGGCAAAATCATCCAGGCCCTGAAGCAGGTGCAGTCCAACAACCCCATTTTGGTACTGGATGAGGTGGACAAATTGGGTGCGGACTTCCGGGGGGATCCTTCTTCGGCTTTGCTGGAGGTTTTGGATCCGGAGCAAAACGCCCACTTCAAAGATCATTACCTGAACATAAATTTCGATCTAAGCAAAGTGATGTTTATTGCCACAGCCAATATGCTGGAAAATATTCCTTATGCCTTAAAGGATCGCATGGAAATTATCAGCCTTTCCGGTTACACACCCAAGGAGAAAATGGAGATAACCAAAAAATACATTTTAAACAAGGAAATGCACAACAATGGGGTTCGTCCGGAGCATATCTCCTGGACGGAAAAGGGTCTTCGTCATCTTATATCCCATTACACCAAAGAGGCGGGTTTGAGAAACCTCAGCCGGGAAGTGGGTGCACTTTGCCGGAAAGTGGCCAAAAAAGTGGTTATGGGGGAAACAGAAAAATGTTTTATCACCTCTGAAAAAATAAAAGAGCTTTTGGGACCGGCCAAGTATTTAAAGGAAGACCAATTAAAGGAGAACAAGGTGGGTGTGGGAACAGGCCTGGCCTGGACACAGGTGGGGGGGGAGATTTTGTATGTGGAGGCCATTCGTGTCCGTGCCACCTCCAATAAAGGTATTATTCTCACTGGCCAGTTGGGCAAAGTGATGGAGGAGTCCGCTCAGGCGGCTTATTCCTATATTCGCATGTATGCAGAAAAAGCCGGTATCCCGGCCAACTGGTTTAAGAAAAACGAAATTCATATTCACCTGCCGGCCGGGGCCACCCCCAAGGACGGGCCTTCTGCCGGTGTCACTCTGGCCACAGCTCTCATCAGCCTGATAACCGAAACACCTGTCAGAAAAGATATAGCCATGACAGGGGAGATAGGTCTTCAGGGGCAGGTTCTGCCTGTGGGGGGGATTAAGGAAAAGGCTCTGGCGGCTTTCAGCCACGGTATTTTAAATGTTATCCTGCCGGCCAAGAACAGGGCGGACCTGGAAAACGACCACTCCAAAGACAGCACTTTAAAGGAACTGAGGGAGAAAATGAACTTTATATTTGTGGAAAATCTAAATGAGGTTTTTGCAGTGGCCTTAAAGAGGGAAAACAAAAGCAAATTCAGTGAAAAACCGGCAGTGGCCATAGCTTCTTAATCGATATATGTTGCCATAGCCTCTTAATCGATATATAAATTAAAGAACAATGAGATTGACAGCCAAAAGTTTAAAAGGGATTTTTACCGCCCTCAGTGTCCCCTTTAACGCTGAAGGGGAGGTGGACAATATTCGTTTTAACAACCTGCTGGAAGTCCAAATGCTGGAAGATGTGGATGGTTTTGTGGTGAACGGCACCACCGGGGAAAGCCCCTGTCTTTCGCCAGAGGAACAGGACAAGCTTTTTATAGAGGTTTTTGAGGGAAGTGGGACCAAGCCTGTTATTGCCGGTGTGGGAGGCAACAACACCCAAAAAACTTTGAAAACCATGCGTAAATTTGTTTATATGGGGACAAGTGCTTTTTTGACTGTTGTGCCCTATTACAACAGACCTCCCCAAAGAGGCCTGATAAAACATTTTAACACTTTGGCAAGCACCAACATGGCCCCTCTGATTTTATATAATGTGCCGTCCCGTACAGGGCAAAGTCTCTCCTTAAGCAGTATTGTGGAGTTAAGCCGGCACCCCAACATCATAGGGATTAAAGAGGCCAGCGGGGATCTTGACTTTGGAAAACAAATTATTGAGCGAACAGACCCAGAAGAATTCAGTGTTCTCAGTGGAGATGATGAAACGGGCCTAAAACTTTGTGCTCTGGGTGGCAACGGCATAATCTCTGTCGTAAGCCATATTATAGCAAGAGAGATGAAAGTTTTACTCAAACAGATTAAAAAAGGCGGGGAAAAGGAAAAAGACAAGGCTTTAAAAACATACAAGGAGACCTACGGTTCTCTTTTAAAAGCCCTTTATGCGGAAACCAACCCCATTGGCATTAAAATGGCCTTAAAACTGATGGGGCTTTTTGAGACAGCCAATATGAGACTCCCCCTGATAAAGATGGGAAAGAAAAAGGCACAAAAACTCGAAGAGGCCTTGCAAAAAAACAACCTGTTGTTTAAAGCTTCAAACCTTTTATACCCTGTTGATAAAAGTGAGTTCCTCCCATTGAAGGACAAAAACGGCCAAAACAAGGCCGAGGGAAAACAAGACAGTCAAAAATGAAACCTGTAAAGATGAGACACTTACAAAAAAACCCAGGCCAGACAAAAAGCCTGCCTATAGCTTTAAGCGGGGCCAGCGGGCGTATGGGGCAGGCTGTCCAAAGCCTCATCAACAAGAAAAACTCCGGCTTCACTTTGGTGGAAAAATGGCCTCAGACCAAAAACCTCCTGTTAAAGCCAGGGGAAATAAAGCAGGCATTGGATCAGTGGGATTCCCAAAAAATTCAAGGCCTGCTGGATTTTTCCGCCCCCGCTCTTTTCAGCCCGGTTTTAAAATGGTGTGTGAAAAATCAAATCCCCTTTGTGAGTGGAACCACAGCCTTAAAACCGGCACAAAAAAAAGCCCTTAAAACCGCCGGGCAAAAAATTCCCGTCTTTTATGAGGAAAACATGAGCTGGGGAATCTTCCAGATCAAAAAATGGCTGGAGTCCCTTTCAAAAGTCCCTTATGAAATCGTATTGACCGATATTCACCACAAGCACAAAAAAGACCGGCCCAGTGGCACGGCCCTGAAGTTAAAAAACCATTTTCCCTCCTGGGTCCAAAAAAAGCTTGAGATAAAGAGCCAGCGGGTGGGGGATGTTTTTGGCACACACCGGATTGTTTTTAAAGGAAAAGAGGAATGGGTGAGTCTGGAGCACAAAGCCCTCAGCCGAAAACTTTTTGCGGGCGGAGGACTTAAGGCCCTTAAATGGCTTGTCAAACAGCCCCCCGGACTTTACTCCTTTGAAGATCTCCATAAGGATCAATAACAAAATCCATAATTTTATGGAATCCAAAGGCTTTCCACATTTTTTTGGCCAACCACCACCAAACATCAAGAACCATTTTTCAACTTTTTAATTTCTTCCTGAGACAAACCTGTCACCTTGCAGATAAAGCTCAAATCAGCCTTTTCCTTCAGCATATTTAAGGCAACTTGTTGCTGTTTTTGTTGCATGCCCTGTTGCATGCCTTTTTTCATGCCCTTTTTCATAGCTTTTTCCACAGCAAGGGCCTTGAGGGACCGCTGATCCCGCTCATAGCGGTCAATCGACCACTCCCTCAACCTCGTCAAACGACTTGCAGGAACCCCATCAAACAAACCCACTGCCTTGGCCATGTCAGCCCCCTTTCCTCCTTGTTCTCTATTGTTTTCTCCTCTATATCCTCCAATAAATTCCAACTGAAAGTCGGATCATGTCTTTGAATATAAGCCCCTGCCTTCTTCAGCAAAAACTTCCTCTCCTCAAAAATTATATCCTGGCTCAAAGCAAACAACTCACGCACCTTCACCTTATCCACCTGCCATATATGCTGTAATATAAACAAAGCCGGATAAGATGTCAAGCCCTTAGAATGACGCCCCCGGAACAGACGAATCGGGGAGCAAAAGATCGAAAAAGGGTCATTTTTGGGCTGTTTTTGTTGGTTTTTGGGAGCAAAAGGAACATGGGAATTCAATGATGTCAAGCACTTACAAGCAAAAGTGGTAGAGACATGCTATCTCTACCACTTTTCCCTTTAAAACCCTGATTTTATTCAGAAAAAGGTCTTTGAAGGCTCAGGGCTTTCCTCGACTATATAAATCTTTTCGGAAAAGACAATAGTTTACTTTAATATTTTTTTAAATTTTTTTAAAAATCTAAAATTATCTTAAAATTTAAATAATATTAAATATTTAAGAAAATAATAAAAGTGTCTCAAAATGAGACTTTTGTCCTGTTTTTGAAATTTTTTGTCTCAAAATGAGACACTTTTTTCTGATTTTGGTTTGTGGAACACCATGTCCACCAAGAAAATAACTTTTCCTTAAAAATCAGGCACTTGGAGCTGAAAGTGGTAGAGATAGCATGTCTCTACCACTTTCTCCCCAAGTTATTGAAATAACAGGGGTTTTGCTTGATTTGGCTGTCATTCCCGCGAAAGCGGGAATCCCTTGGAAGAGGGGCAAAAGGTCACGATCAGAAAAAGAGGAAAAGCAAGATGTTCAAGTTTTTTAAAATGCCGGAAAAAGAGCCGGGGGAGGGATTGAACACCGCCGACAGGCTTTATCTCATCAAGCTGATTGTAGTCACGGGGCTTGTCACTGCCTCCATGAGTATTATGGGGACTATGTTGTTGCTGGAGCGTCATTTAAACCGCATGGGAAATAAGGCCAAGGCCATGATGGAGTGGTCAAAGAAGGCCGACTTGGCCAACGAAGTACTGGAAGACATGTTTAAGGTCCAGCAAATAAAAGAATCTTATGAATCTCAGGGCATCGGAGCCACAGAAGAGGAGGATAATTAAACCAAAATCTTAAAAAAATGAAACAATAAACCAACAAATAACAAGGAGGAAAAAAATGAAACAAATACTAAAAAACCTTCTCTTTAAAAAGAGAATCAAAATCCTGAAAAGCACAAAGGGCTTTTCACTGCTGGAAGTTCTGATCGCTGTGGGTATTATTGCCATCATATCAGCGATTGCTGTTCCACAATACACCGCAAACAAAAGGGAGGCCGCGAAAGTGGCAGGTGATACTTCAATGTCTAATATTCTTAAGGCATATAACCATTGTATTGCTTTAAATGACTTCACAAGCTGTAACACATTAGCTTTGTTAAAAGTGACTTGTCCAGACTGTGATTCTAAGAATCATGCAGGAGATAGCCGGTTTTGTGCTGAAATAGAGAAAAAATCAGGGGGTGATACCTTTAAAGCTTGTTTTCATATTCAAGGAACAACTGTGACAAGAAAGTATGGTGGCTCACTTTTAGGGAATGTTTGTAAACTTATGGATACAGCAGTCGATAGAGACCCTAATACAAACGGTGTCCAAGCCGCGAAGATAACAATGACACCGGTTCAGATCTGTGAGCAAAATACCGAATGCGGGAACAATGGTGGCACAAAGACTTTCACTTGTGAGTCTTCAGGTGAGGACGGCGAATGCGATAATAATGCGAATTGCACTTAATGTTGGGGCTTAAATGGATTGTTATACCCTGTCTTTTGGATTAAGCCTCCTTGGACAGGGTTTGAGGGCCAAAAGCCTTCATGTTTAACTTTGGTGGGCGGGGTCTGTTTCAGCTCCGCCCCCCTATTTTCCTTTGGGGCTGGGTTTGTTGCCCAACTCCTTTACTGAAAGGTGGTGTATTATGAAACAAAGAGATTATGAATTGAAGCAGGCTCTCGTGAAAAGAGCTGAAGCAAAAAATGCGTTTATCAGAATATCAAACGATAAGAAAAGTAAAAAGTGGGAGATATTGGAATATTATAAAAAATATAAAGTGGCAGATGATAATTTAATAAATGTATACGAAAAACATCAAAAACCGGAGGACAAGGCTTATGATAAAGTTTCCTGAAGGCGAAGCCCTTTTTGATTTTGTGGACACAAATATTGTGCAGTTTATGCTGGAAACTGTGTATATTGGTGACAGAAAAGACCAGGCTATGGCAGAAAGATCTTTTAAGGTGACAGTTGTATTGAAAAATACCATTTTCCCTTGGCTCGGTCTTACGATGTTTATTGCCAGTCTTGGTGTGGGAGGGAACAAGATAATAGGTGATAGGGTGCCAGCTCATTATCCCTGCCAGGATTTGGGAAAAGTAGACAAACTTGTTGATAATTTAACAAAAAACACAAAAAAACTTCAGGAAGCCCTTAAGATTATTATTGTCAAACAGGAAAACGGCCATAAATAAAAGGCGATGAATTATGGACATAGAGCAGGATATTATCAATAGGATAAAGGGGCTGACAGAGCAGGAGCTTGTTTTGTATCAGCAGAAATTTGAATTGAGAAAAAAGAGAAAATGATCTTTCCGAAAAGAACAGCCAGTTAATAAAACTCATAAAAAAAGTGGCCCTCGTGTCCAACCTCAACCAAAATTAAGTTTAGGAATAAGGAACGAGAGGCCCTATATTATGGTTGCCACTGTATGGGACTCTAAAATCAATGTCAACTATTTTTTTAACACAATGAGTTATCTCTTAAAAAAACAGCTCTGATCTGGACCTCAGATTAGGATAAAAGGCTTTACAAGCTTGAGCTTGAGCTTGCTGAATTACAGGAAAAAGTCAAATAAACCTGTGTGACCGGGTGTTGTTTCACCAGCTCCTCTCTGAAAGGCGGTACTTTATGAATTCTGGTGTTCCAGCAACAGAAAGACCAGATTCCCGCGTTCGCGGGAATGACAGGCCAGCACATGGCAGAAATCTTATGACTTTTCTTTTTCACCGTATGATTTCAGTTTTTGGACTTCTTCCATAGAAAGCTTCGTTATCTCAGAGATCAAAGCTGGATCTATCTTTTTCTCTTTCATCTGTAAAGCTACTGACTGCAATACTCCCTGCCGAAAGCCACCCAAAAAACCCTCTACCCACGCCTCATCCAATGAATACTGTAATGGTGGCATAATTCTACCCTCAAGAACCATTTTTCAACTTTTTAAGCTCTTTCTCAGACAAACCTGTCACCTTGCAGATAAAGCTCAAATCAGCCTTTTCCTTCAGCATACTTAAGGCAACTTGTTGCATGCCTTCCTGTCGGCCTTTATCGTAAACTTCGTCTTTGAGGGACCGCTGATCCCGCTCATAGCGGTCAATCGACCACTCCCTCAACCTCTTCAAACGACTCGCAGGAACCCCATCAAACAAACCCACTGCTTTGGCCATGTCAGCCCCCTTTCCTGATAAAAGTTTCTTCTCCTCGCCGGTCATCTGACCCGCATTCTTTATAAAGTAACACCATTGGTCCTTTTTGTCAAGCACCTGACTTATATCCTTCTCAAAACAGCTCAAATCCACAAACACCATACCCAGTTGATTGTTCAGTTTGGAGTGAGGGTATTGATCAGCTCTGATGGAAAAAGAGTTCACCACCTGCCTTTTTATCCCCGGTAGCCCAAAATTAGTGAATATCAGGGAATAAGTGGGACGCAACACATCATAGTTATCTCCTTTTTTCAGGCTGGAGGCATGGAGCCGGGACCAATAAAATACAGCTCTTTCGGTAAAAGCTGGCTTTCTTGTGGTTTGCATCTCCACATCCACTTTTTCGCCTGTGCTGAGAGAAACATTGAGGTCCAGGGCCACTTGCTTTTCTTCCATGAGGGAGGAATGCAAGAGGCTGTCTTCGAGAGTGAGCTGTTCTGGGGAGATCAGTTTTTTTGCCGATTCCGTTGGGCTTTGAACCAACAAATCACTTTCTTTGCTGAAAATGATTTTTTTTGCCTCTTTAACTTTGGCCAAAGCCTCTTTGACTAAAGTCTGGCTGTCTCTTTCTGGCCTGTCCCTTTGAGCTTTCTCTTCATCCTCCATAATGATGAGGTTTTGGACCTTTTGCTGGTCTGGCAGAGGGAGGAAAACTTTCAACAAACAGAGCAGGATGTCTTTGTTTTCAGCAAAGAAGTATTTGAAGAACCTGTCGTAGATTAAATACGGTAAAGAGGGCTTATCTTGTTGTTCGGTATTCATGTCATCACCTCCTTTTTTTTTGGGCAGGAAAATCCTGCCTCTGCCTATCCCCATGCAAAATCCGGGCCAAAGTGATAGCACAGTGCACAAAAGGACCAGCACGAATATTCCATATTGTATGGAGATGCAAAATGGGATCAGCTCAAAACAGGCTTTTTAGGGGGTTTTGGAGCCAAAAAATTCGGAAATCCGAATTTTATCCGAATTTTTTGGTCTTTTACTGCCATTCCTGCCAGGCCTGAGAGTTTATCAGCAGGATTAAAGAGGTTTTTGAGGCAAAGGTCTGCGATTGAGCCTGTGATTGGTCACATCAAGCAGGATCATCGTATGGGTGTCAATCGGCTCGGTGGCTTAGAGGGGGATAAAATCAATCCTATTTTGTCAGCGAGTGCTGGATCGGTCCTGAAAATCTTGCGGTTTTTCTTTGTGCTTTTTTTGGAATGGTTAAGACAACAGATAACAGCCTGTTTGGACAAAAAATCAAGCTGTTTTTTTATAAAAACAGCTTTTTCAGAATGGACTATTTAAAATGTCTGGCTTGGGTTTTTCTCCGGGCAGGGTTTGAGGGTGAAAAACCTTCATGTTTATATCTTGGTGGGCGAGCCTTTCGTATTTGTTTCATCCTTGCCCATCTTTATCCTTATTTTTGAATCTGAGTTCACCTTTTTTAAAAGGTATTATGTTTTTAAAGTACCTATATAAAATAAATTATACTTATCCTCATTGGGTTCATTTATTAAAAAGTCCTCTCGGTATGATTCACTTTCAACATATATATTAACTTTATTTTTAACACATTCAAACAGTAAATCTCCAGAGGAGTTTTGTTTAATAGTATCAAATCCCTCATAGTAGTTTAAATGCTTAGATGGTGCTTCTCCAATAACAATTAATTGAGGGTTCAGTTTTTTTAACCATGATGAAGGGATTCTACCACTATCTCTTCCATGATGAGGTGCAAAAATGATATCCGTTTCTTTTAAAGACACATCATTTTCTATAGTTTTCATAAACTCAGTTTCCAAATCACCAAGCCACAGTATTTTAGCTCCACAAGAATATTGAATTATAGGTGATATATTATTTGGACTGTTACCGTTTTCCGCTTCTTTAAGAGCCATTTTATAGTGTTCATTGTCTGTTATAGGCCACAGTATACTGATCCCTGCTCCATCTCGTGTTTCATTTGATTTATTTAACCAAAACCTCTTACAATCTTTTTCTAAATAAAAAGATTTTTCAGAATCTTTCAACTCACAATATTCTTTGAAATCATCTGTTTCTTCTTCTTTTGTCGTGTTATTTTTTACAGAATAAAAGTTCTGTATTGGCATCTGATAATTGAGATACTGAAGTCCTTTAATATGATCATTATCCGGATGTGTAGAAATAAATCTGTTAATACTTTTTGAACAGGATTCTCTTTTCAATTCCGCGATGATATCATCTCTATTACTTTCATCTATACAACAATCAATAATTGAAAAACTATCTGAATGATGTTTAATGTAAAACATATCTCCATTGCCAACAGATAAAGATTTTATAATACTCATATTATTTTTCCTCCAATTTACTTGATTGTTTGTCTGATATTCGAGTTTGTTGGAGCCCTATTAATTCCTGAAAAATAGATTCGACTTTTTTCATAAAATTATCAACATTTAACCCTGCTATAAAACTCAAAGCATAAATTCCATAATAGCTTTGTGTCTCTATATAAGATGCTTCAAATAATAACAAACCAGCTTTTACAAATAACAGACTTACTACACCACAAATTGCACTCACAAATGGCCGGATAATATGCCAGACAATCCATTTATAATTCCATTGATCTTCAACACAATACTGAAAGTAAAGACTTCTGATACAATAAACACAACCTCCTGTTAACCCCCATAATGTTACATGTAACCAAGTAGGGTGAACTGTATGAAATATATTTTTATCAATGCACAGTGCAACATATAATCCTGAAAAGATTAATCCTGCATGATAAAAAAATAAAAAAAATATCACAATGATCTGCATTATATAATTAGGTTTAGCTATTGTTTTTTGTGGCATTATCTTACTCCAGAAAATCTATCCTCCAAAAATTTATTACCATTTAAAGTGGACATTTTAAATGGATGTTCATTATATCCCTCCAAGAGATGGCCTATAATCATACTTTGTCCTCTCGTTGTCAAACTGATTGAGCAAAAGCTCTCCCTTGTTATTCACTTCACATAAAATTCTGCCTTTTGTCTTTGTGGAAAGGCATCTTATGGTTCGGTTGTTGGGCAGTCCCAAAGGTTTTGAATAATACATCAAATGAGTATCAGAAGCCCCCCACTTGTCACTAATAAAAACCACATGAGGTTGAATTGAATCCATCATTTCTTGAGAATAACCAGATTTTCGTCCGTGGTGTGGAGCTACTAAAAATCTAACTGTAGCTTTAGTAATAAGAGCTTGCAAATGCTGTTTATTTTGATTCCAAAGCTCTGCCCAGCCTTTCGGTTCAATATCCCCAGGACAAACAAAAAGAACCCCTTTATATAACATAAAGGTCACAATGGAGGTATTATTGCCTTCCAGTTTAGAGCCATCTGAAAACTGCCCATATTTAAGATCACAATTTTTGTATTCAATGCCTCCATTAAAAAATGGGTTTTTAGGGTCCTTTTCATAAGGAATAGGATGTATAAACCGGCTATGCAGATATTCCATACACTTTTGATAGTCCGATTCACCGGATCCAAAAAATTCTCTATCGGGAAGACTTGAGTTCCGGCATAATACCCTTGGTTCTTTAAAAGCTTGCATAAAATTTGGCAAATCCTCTATATGATCTTTATCTGGATGGCTAATAACGAGATAATCAATCTCTTTTACTCCATGTTGCTGTGCAACATAAGTGGATGGTGAAAATTCAGAGGTTTTGCCTAAATCAAACCAATGATTATGGTCATTAGGGGTTCTAATCCATATAGAAATGCCATGCTCTACATCCCATAATGTAAACTGCATATCTTTCATAACAACATCCTCCTGTTTAAGGGTTTTTGTTCTTAATAAGCTCAAATTAACAGAAAGATAATACTCTGTCAACCCCTAAATTTTATTTTTTTGTAATTTTTTTGTTTCTTTTCTGTGAATTTGTGGTATATTTTATGGTATGTCACAGAAAACAGGGGCAAAACTCAACAAAAATGCCATAAAACAGAGAATTTCAGCAAAAAGAGCACAGATGGGCTGGACTCAAGCCCAGCTGGCAGGGAAAGCTGGCATAACTCCTGCCGCGGTGTGTCAAATTGAAAAAGGTGATCGTGTGCCTACAATACCCGTTTTATATAGGATAGCCCAAGTCTTGCAAGTTTCACTGGATTATCTGACTGGTCAAAAGGATTCTGTAGAATTAAAAGATGCTCTACAGAATCAAGAATTAAAGATTTTTTTTAGAAAATACCAGAATCTTGATGAGGAAGACAGAAGATTTATCGAAAAGTATGTTAAAGCAATATCAAAAAGAGGAAAGTGAACCACAGTGCAACCTAAGATAGAAGCCGTAAAATTACTACAAGAAAAGGGCATAAATAAACTCCCTGTTGATCCGATAAAAATTATTGAGACATTGGGAATCTCAATATTGGAACATAATTTTAAAAGCATTGAGGGGTTTTCAACCTTTGATCCACATAGAAAGCAATTTGTTATAGGTGTCAACTCTCAAATAAAAGAAACTGGAAGGAAAAATTTTACATACGCCCATGAACTGGGGCATTTTTGTTTAGATGCTTTCACTAAAAATGGAAATAATTGTCAGAAAAAAGATATAACAAATGATTCAAAAGGACTGGACCAAACAGAAATAAATGCCAATGTATTCGCAACTCATTTATTGCTTCCAGATTTTTTAATAACAGGTAAAATTAAAACCATTGATCCAAGTTGGAAAGAACTCTCTCAACTGGCTAAAATGACAAAGACCTCTCTAATAACAATGGCCAGTCGGTTCATTGAAATTACTGATCATATATGTTTGTTGGCTGTTATATCTCACAACAAAATTATCAAATATTTTAGGAAGTCGCGTAACTGGTCTTTATATTTTGATATGGACAGTCGGATTCTTTCCCCTACATCTTATGCACATAAATCATGTAATAAAGAAAATGTCCCAGATGATTTTGAAAGTGTACCAGCAGATACTTGGTTATCTGATAAAAGAGTACCTTTTGACTCTGAACTGTTAGAATGGACATTACCTCTAAATTCTTATGGAGAAGTGTTAACTCTTCTTTGGGATGAAGATGATCTTTTACAAGAAGATGAAAATGGAGTTACAAGAGCTTTTGATGACAAAAATAAAATAGGAGGTGTATGGGATCCTCCGACATTCCACAAATAATAAGATTCATGCAAGAGAAACTGCTTATTAAAATGGCTTGAATCAGATAATGTGAGAATCAAGGTCTTCCTGAATGAATCCGATTTATTAGCTTTACTTTTAAAGTCTTAAAAACTGTCCAAATGCCCCCTCTCTGTTCTATCGATTGTAACAATGAATTAAATCACCAGCTCAGGCACTCTTTAGTGCTATTTTTTATCATAAGGCTTAAAACAAAAAAGAGGCAGGACAAGAGGCTTTTTAACCCAACTTTTCCAGGACTTTCTTCATATCGTCCTGCAATGCTTTTTGGCTGTTTTCCAGACGGGCTGTGTTCTCTTTTTGGCTGTTTTCCAGACGGGCTGTGTTCTCTTTTTGGCTGTTTTCCAGACGGGTTATGTGTTCTTTTTGGCTGTTTTCCAGACGGGCTGTGTTCTCTTTAATCTCTTCTTTCAGCTCCCTTCTGCTCTGCTCAATTTTCCTGTCTGTATTGGAGATATGGTTTGAAAGTTGCTCCCTGCTCTGCTCAATTTTCCTGTCTGTATTGGAGATATGGTTTGAAAGTTGCTCCCTGCTCTGCTCAATTTTCTTTTCTGTGTCTGTGATATGGTTTGAAAGTTGCTCTTTAATGTCTTTCAGGACCACTTCAATATGCTTTTGCTTCATAATAAGGTAGACCATCCCCCCACCAAAAGCCCCGCCAAGGGCCAGAGGACCGCCAAAATCAAGAATAAAATTTAACACAATCTGTAACATGGCTTGAACATTATACCATATACTCCCTTCCGGTCAATACCTGTTTGAGGCCAAAAGGGCCCATCCGGGCCCATTTTTTATCTTTTTTTGTTGCCAAAAGGGGTGTTCGGTTGTATCTCTGAACAAGGCACTTGAACAAAGAGCCTTATGAAACAGGGGATTTTGAAATAAAAGGGGAACGACATGCAGTTTTTTGCTGACACGGCGGATTTGAAACAGATTCGGGAGATCAACCGATGGTTTCCCCTACATGGGGTGACCACCAATCCCACCTTAGTGGCCCAAAGCGGGGAGGAGCACCACAAGCTCATCCAGGCCATAGCGGAAACAGTCAAAGGCCCGGTGAGTGCAGAGGTTCTTTCCACCTCCCTGGAAGGTATGCTGAAAGAGGCCCGCACCTTGGCCGATCTTCACCCACAGGTGGTGGTCAAGCTCCCCATGACCAAAGAGGGGCTTCAGGCCACGCGGGAGTTAAAACAGGAAAATATCCCCGTCAATGTGACTCTTTGTTTTTCCACCCTTCAGGCTTTGGCGGCCGCCAGGGCCGGTGCCCACTTTGTCTCCCCCTTTGTGGGACGACTGGACGATATAGGCGTGGATGGCATGGAGATCGTGTCTCAAATTGTGGCCATGTTTTCCCATTACCAGATTAAAACGAAAGTGCTGGTGGCCAGCGTCCGGCATTTGTCCCATGTGCTGAGTGCCGGAGAAACAGGGGCGGACATTGTCACCCTCCCTCCATCGCTTTTTTCCCAAATGGTGCAACACCCCCTGACAGACAAGGGTCTGGCCCGGTTTTTAAAGGACGCCCGAAACGCCACAACCACCCCGTAAGACCAAGCAGAACCATTATCCGACAAAGCCCTGACACCACAACCAGCCCGTAAGACCAGGCAGGACCACCCGACAAAGCCCGAAACGCCACAACCACCCCGTAAGACCAGGCAGGACCACCCGACAAAGCCCTTTCCCGGAAACAGCAGGACCTTAACGGGGGCTGATGCAAATATTCTTGTAAAAGCCCTCCCCCACAGAGGAGGTCCGGACCTCTCCCCCCTCCTCCAAAAATTGATGCACTTTTCTTCTTTGAAAGGGCGAAAGGGCCTTTTTCAAATACACCGGTCGGCCAGAGCTTAGGGCTTTTTCTTTCAGCCTCTCTGCCAAGTCCAACAGCCTCTGCTCCCGCTCTTCAAAAAAATGACCCGAATCCACGCTGACAGACACCCCTTCAAAATTTTGCCTCACCGCCCGATTGAGATAAGTCTGAAGGGCCAGCAAAAACCGGCCATCTCTGGTTTTCAACAGCCCCTCGTCCTCCCCAAACAGCTCGCAGGAGAGCATGCCATCTTTTGTTTCATTCACTTCCGCGGAAAGTAAAAATCCGCCTTTTTCCAACAGATCCGTGAGCAGTCCCTCCACCAAAGATTTTGGTGTTTTTTCCCTGCCTCCAAATATTTTTTTAAACATTTTTCTGTCCTTTCCCTTTGTTTAATACGGGGGGTTCCCCGGTTTTGTTCAAATAAACCTGCTGGCCCAAACCAAACAGGGTGCTGATCAGCATATAAAGAACCAGACCGCTGGGCAAATTTATCATAAAAAAAGTTATAAAAACAGGCATTATTTGCATGGCCCGGGCCATTTCCTTGTTCAGACTGACGGGGCTGATTTTTTGTTGCCAAAACATCAGAGCCCCCATGAGGACCGGCAGGACATAATAAGGATCTTTCCAGCTCAGGTCCTGAATCCAAAGCAAAAAAGGGGCTCTGTAAAGGGAATAGCTGTTGGAGAGGGCCTTCCACAAGGCCCAAAAAACCGGTATTTGAAGCAGAAGGGGAAGGCATCCCCCCAAAGGGTTGGCCTTGTGGCTTTTCATCACAGCCATGATCTCTTGATTTAGCCGTTGAGGGTCTTTTTTGAATTTGGCTCTGAGTTTTTGTATCTCCGGGTTCACTTTCTTCATCACCTCCATGGAGCGGTGGGAGGAGAGCACAAAGGGCAAAAGCAGTAAGCGTACCAGGATAGTCAGCAAAATAATGGCTATGCCCCAGTTGCCTGTCAGGGAATGAAAAAACCTCAAAATCTGAAGAATAAAACGGGAGAGTTGGCCAAACCAGCCAAAATCCACCCAATTCAGCAAAGCCGGGTCTAAAAAGGCAAAATCCTTTGGCCCCAGGAATATCTTATAGGCCAACTCAAAGTCCTTGTTGGGATTTAAAACAGAGTGCTGTAAAAGGCCCATGTAACGGCCTTTTTCATAAGCCTCGTCTGTCCGTCTCCCCGGATGTCGAAGACCGCTTTCCCCTGCTTGAAAGCGAATGTGAAATTGAGGCAGAACATCGGACTGGTCCTCTATCCAGGCCTGACCAAAGTAGCGGGTGCCAAGAGCCAAAGCCCTCACAGAAGGCACAGGCGGGCGGGACTTTTGTTCCTGAACCTCCTCCCATTCCTTGGACATCAGGGGGATTTGTTCAAAACCTTTGGCGGAGGAGAGAAAAAAGGACAAAAAATCCGGTGGGATCAGAAAAGAAAGCAAGCCTTTTTTTTGATCGCCCCTCTTTTGGGTCTGACTGAGCAGGGTGCCAACCCCCGAAACCTGACTCAAGTCCCCCCTCAAATGAAGCTGTGCTTTCACCAAAAAATTCTCCGGCTCCACAGTCAGGTTCTTTTGAACCTCCACCCCCTTCCAAAGGGCTTTTCCCTCAAAACGGGTTTTCGAAAGTCTTCTCATATCAAAAAGCAAATCTTGGTCCGTGCCCGCAAGGCGGGTTTCAAACGGAAGATTTTCCTCACCCAAAAAGAGATAAACCGCCTCGCCCTTTCGATCCAAAATGCGGTTTAAAACCACTTTTTTAAAGCCCATGCCACGGGAAGAGAGATCAAAAGAGAGGGTTTCACTCTCAAAAGACAATATTTGTTCCTCTGGCCGGGGAGGATGAGTCCCTTTGAGGGGGACTGGGGGCTTAAGCTTTTTTCGTGCCCTTTTTGCAGGGGTTGTTTGCTGTTGTGCATGCTGTGCCGCGTCTTGAGCCTGTTCCTCCTGTTCCGCCTGCTCTGCCGGGGGCAAAGAGGGCTTTTGAGGGTATTTTTTCCTCATATAGGCGTCCCAGCTGAGCCAAGCCACAAAGATCAGGGCCACTGAGATCAGGGTGTTTTTATCCAAAAAATTTTCTTTTTCCTTCATGGGCTGTCACCTTTGTTGCTTTGTTTGGCGACCTGGGCCTCTGACGAAAGCACATGACCGGGGCAGGGGCCGGGGTCCGGGCCAAAAGGCCCAAAAGAATGGCACTTTAAAAGCCTTTTGACAATCAGGCCAAAAGCCTTTGGGAGAGGCTGAGACAAAAGAATCTCTTCTGCATAACGGGAGCAGGAGGGATGAAACCGGCAGGCACCACCAAAATGAGCGGACAAAAAAACCTGATACAGCTTGATTGGGAAGACAAAAAAAGCCAAAACCGGTCTTTTCACTGGTCAGACTCACCGGATACAAGTGTATATTTTTTCAAAACCGGCACAAAATTCCTCATAACTCATCCTCTGGTAAAAGTGTTTGTCTCTTTTCTCAAAACCCATCATCAGATCCATGTTAAAGGGGCTTTTTTTGTTTCTTAAAAAATGACGCGACCACCTCTTAAAACGGTTTCTCTGAACAGCTTTGCCTGTCCAGCGGGGGAAAACAAAGGCAAAACGGCTGTGGGCGAGCTGGTTGGCCCTGTAAACCAAAAAAAAGCCCCCCTGTTTTCTTCGCCGGCCCTTTTTTCTCAATAACTCAAAGTCTTTTCTGGTCCACCCCCGGCCCCTGGAAGGCTGTTGAAAAGAAGAAGGCAAAGCAAACCCCACTCTTTTTATTTGCCCGCCGGCGGGACCACAATTTGTTTTCGGCCTTTTTGCCTTCTGCGTTGGAGGACCGCCCGACCGTTTTTACTGGCCATACGGGACCGAAATCCATGCGATCGGCTTCTTTTCACCCGGCTGGGCTGGTAAGTTCTCTTCATTTTTCACTCCTTTTTTTTTGACACAAAGCCCCAATTTCCAAAAAAAGAGGCCAAAACCCCTGTTGTGCTTTATTTAATTATGACGCACATAAGTAAAATCATAAATTGTCTCTTCCTGTCAATCAAGAACTTATGATATATGGGTCTCTCTTGACTGATTTTTTTCTTTCTTTTGGAGGTTTTTGTGTCCGACAGCCCTGTTTTGACTTCAGTCTCCGGTTCGGTCTCTGACAAAGGGGAGGCGGGTTCTTCCCCCCCGGCCCTTTGGGAGCAGGTGAGAGAGGTGCTTGAGGCCCGGTTTCGGGGAAAGGTCCTGGATTCTGTTTTAAATGCGGTCAGGGCCACAGAGGGACCAGGGCCAAAAGGTCTTATCACTTTGAAAGTCCCTTCCCCTTTTCACCAAAACTTTTTAAAAAAGAGGCTGGCACAGGTTCAACAAAAAACCAAAGCCCTGAAAGTGAGCATCCAGTTCAATGTGACAGAAAACACCCCTTTCGCACCCCTGTCCCCCCCCTTGTCCACCCCTTTACCCCCCCCATCAGGGCTTAAAAAAAGAGGGCAAAAAAACCATGCTTTTCATCCTCACTGGACTTTTTCCTCCTTTATTGAAGGTCCGGGCAATTGTTTTGCTTTCTCCTTGGCCAAAAGTATTGCCTCTGCCCCTTTCAAAAACAGGGCCAATCCTTTTTTTATTTACGGTCCTTCCGGCCTGGGCAAAACCCACCTGCTCCATGCCATAGGCAATGTACTTGCTCAGAAAAAGCCCCATTTAAAGGTGCTTTATTTGCCGGCAGAGAGATTTTTCAATGATTGCATCGCTCATATTCGGAAAAACGAAATGGGGCTTTTCAGGGCGAAATACAGAAAAAACATCCAAGTGCTTCTGCTGGACGATATTCCCATATTGGGCCGGGGGGAGAGCACACAGGAGGAGTTTTTTCACACTTACGAAAGCCTGAAACAGGCTGGATGTCAGATTGTCCTGACCAGTGATCAAAGGCCCAAAAACATCAAAGGGCTTAAGACTCGAATCAAAACCCGCTTTGAAGGCGGGGTGATGGCCGACATTCGGGCCCCCGACAAAGACACTTTAAGGGCCATCATCAAAGCCAAGGCAGAAGCCATCGGCACAGTCATCCCGAATGAAATGGTGTCTCACCTGACAAATATGCCCACCTCTTCTGTGCGCGAACTGGAAGGACGACTGAACAAAATAAAAATGTTTTGTGAACTGAGAAAGCAAAAGCTCTCCCTCAAGCTTTTCAGGCATATTTTTGCAGAAGAGCTTTGTGCTCCTCACAGGCACCGGGTTTCAGAGGAGACACCGGCTGGCCCTCTCCCCTCTCAGATAAAGAATATCCAGAAAGCGGTCTGTTCCCGTTTTCATCTGTCCTTGAGGGACCTGAAGTCCTCTTCCCGCGAAAAACCGGTGGTCCGGGCCAGGAACATGGCCATATATCTTGTGAGGGAAAGCTCCCGCATGTCTTTAACTGATATGGGGGCTTTTTTTGGTGGACGGAGCCACTCCACCCTGCTGAACAGTCTGAAAAACACAAGAAAAAGCCTTCGGGAGGACAGGCAAATGCAAAACACACTTGAGGAACTGAAAAAAGCCCTTAAGCCCCTGACAGGCCAGGCCCCACCTTCCCTTTAGGATTTTTTTGACAGTCAGGATAAAGCTTTTTGGGTTTTATACTCCTTCAGGGCTGATTTGATATCCGCCACCTCAAAGCCTTTTTGCATGAGAAACCGGTATACCCTGGCTTTGTCCCAGTCTGCTGACTCTTTTTTTGAAAGCCACCAGAGGGCTTTTTCCCGCTCCTTTGCCTCCTCCTTGGGCACAGAGGGCAAAGCTCTTTTTCTTAAAGCGGACTGAATATAAAGCCAGCCTTTTTTCTTTCGGTTCAGCTCCTCTGTGAGCCGGAGAGCCAGATCTTTTGGTGGCTCAAGCCATCCGTTTTTTCGTGCCCGGCTCAAGGCCTGTTGAATCTGTGTTATATCAAAGGTTTTTTTGAGCTTTTGTATCAGTTCCTGCTCTGAGTGGGCCCGCCGGGCCAAAAGCCTCTGCATTTTCTGCCAAAGCTCCTCTTCTGTCAGGTTTTTTTTTGTGGAGGACATGGGTGTTTCCTGATCTTTTCAGGCAGGGCCCGGCAAAAGGCCTGTTAAAAAGTTTCTGTAAAAAGGTCTTTTAAAAGGCCGGGCCAAAAGGGGCTGGCTTAAGGCACACTTCTTTGGTTTTCAAGTCCCTGTTTTTTTGTTCTGCGGGACTTTGTTTTGTCCCTGAGTGTTTTGAAGGGAGAGCTTGGAGTTCGTCTCTTTTCCAGATAATGAGGAATCAGACCAAAAATCTTTGCTCGTGGAAATACCGGCCAGGGCCATTTTGATTATCTCTGGAGAGGAGGAGGCACGGGTGGCCTCCCGCCCGGAGATAAGCCCTTTTTTCAGCATTTCAATCAGGTGCTGATCAAAGGTCTGCATGCCATAGTGGCTTCGGCTTTGCTCTATTACCATTTTTATTTTGTCATGAGAGGGGTCGCTTTCTATAAGATTTTGCATTCTGTGATTATTAACCAATATCTCCACGGCCGGCACATAAGACATATTATCTTTTTTGGGGATAAGCCTTTGGGTAAAGATAGCCCTTAACACAGAGGACAGAGCCAGTTGGACGGAAGGGCGATCCTCTATGGGAAACACATTTAGAATACGCAGGATGGTTTCTGCTGACTCTTTGGCATGGATGGTGGAAAACACCAAGTGCCCTGTTTCCGCCGCTCTCAAAGCCGTGAGGATATCGTCTTTGGATCTAAGTTCTGAAAACAAAATAATGTCCGGATCCTGCCTGAGAGCCGACTTAAGTGCCAGAGTGCTGTCATAATAATCCACCCCCAGCTCCCTTTGGGTGATGAGGCTGTGGTGATCCTGAATCAGAAATTCTATTGGATCCTCCAAGGTGATAATGTGCTTGTTTTTTGTCTGATTGATATTGTTGATAAGGGCGGCCAGAGTGGTGGATTTGCCCACCCCGGTGGCACCAGCCACCAGAATCAGGCCTCTTTCGGTCTTATTCACAATATTCACCATTTCTTTGGGCAGGTTCAGTTCCGGAATGCTGGGGATATGATGGGGGATATGGCGCACCACCACACGGAGGGTGCCTCTTTGAAAAAACACATTAAAACGAAAACGCCCCACCCCTCTCAAGCCATAGCCCACATCCACCGAACCTGTGGATCGAAGTTTTTCCTGTTGAATGTCACTCAGGATGGGATCAATCAGCTGTTTGATAGTCCGGTAATCCACAGCGGGAAGACCTTCTTTTAAGATACAGAGCTTGAACTCTTTTCTCATGATGGGTGGAGCACCGGCCTTTAAGTGCAGATCACTGCCTTTTCTTTGGCTCAGCTCCATTAACAACGAATCCATATCCATGACACTGATTCCTTTTTGATATTAAGGTCAAGAACCTCTTTTTACTAAAAGCCAGACAAGATGTCAAGCCCTCAGCCTCTTTTTTTAGTCCAAAGAATGTATCTTTGTCACCACTTGTGTCACGATCGAAGAGGGAAGTTGCGTCAACTTTGTCCTCCCTGACACAGGGGTGGTCGGGGTGACTGGATTCGAACCAGCGACCTTTCCGTCCCGAACGGAACACGCTACCGGACTGCGCCACACCCCGCTGGACAAACCTTTGTCAAACCATCTCCCATTAAGCTATTTGTCCCCATTGTTTCCTGGTCTCACAAAGAGGAGAAATGGAAATGCACTTTTATGCGAAAGGACCATAAATCATGGGTTAGAGGCCCTTTTTCCTGCCCACTGATCCAACGTTCTCCCACAAGCCTTATATTGGGATGAGCCTGAAGGGCCACAAAAAAAGCTTTGTCTTCCAAAACAGACTGCCCTTTTGCTTTTTTAAAATCAGGAAAAAACCGGTTGAGCCTTCCCCACACCAAGCCTCCCTGCACTTTATGCAGGGTGAGGGAGGGCAGGGCGTAAAAGGCTATGGTATTTTGTTCCTGTTCCCAAATATGCCATAAAGCCGATTGAAAAGTCAATATCAGTTTTTTATGAGCATGTTTTAGATAAAACCCGCCTCCCACGGCCTTCAGAGGGTCCAGAAAAGCCGGATCCTTTTGAAAGTAAGTGGCAAAGGCAGACCAAAAAGGCCCTTTGCTTTTTAAGTTTACAATAAATGGAGGACTGTCTGGTGGTTTATACATTTTGTCCAGAGTTCTGTTCGACCATCCACCAAACACAGTGGTTTGAACACTGAGAAAGTTTTCTTTGATTTTAAAGTTGGCGGTTAAAGCCAGGTCCTCCTGTTTTTTATTCAGAACAGAGTAGAAAAGGAATTTCTGAGAAAACAAATACTTGTTTTTTTCCCTATAACCCAGGGGAAGAGTCATATAGCCCATGTCCAGTTGAATGGGGATGGATCCAAACGAGTGGGACAGCTTTATTTCCTCAAAACCCAAGGTCCACTTGTGTTTTCTTTGTTCTGCAGAAAGCTCCAAAGTAAATGTTGTATTTTCTTGTTTTTTATAACGCAGTTCTATTTCTGTGTAGGGCATGGAAGGCTGAAAATTTTTGTTGTTCCTGTCTGTCTTGTTTTTGCTTATTCGCCCTTCACTTCTTATATCAATGAGAAGGGCCTGTTTTTCAGCCGGATCCAAGTCGGCCTTGTCTGGCTTTTTTGCGAACGCCGTCATTCCCGCGAACGCGAAATGTCCCAAGAAAATCCAGATAATCATTTTATAAAATAGCCTCTTCATTATTTGTTGTCCTTTTTGGCTTGCCTGAGTGTCACGATCAGAGAATACAGTTGCGTCAACTTTGTCCCCGCCGACTTCGGCAGTCACTGTGCCATAGGTTTCCTTTCTGTTTTCAACAGCCGGGCATTATGAAGTTCCACACCCCATAAAAGCCCTTGTCCTCTGGAGTAAAAAAACAGATCATGGGAATCTGCCATTAAATTTTCCTCAGAAAAAAAATCCACTTCTTTTTTTAAATACCCGGTGGGGTTAATAAAAGAGTTCCATATTTTGACATGGATAAAATGGTCTCCGCCATTTTGTATTTCCACATGGACTTTCATGCTTTGGTTTTGTTTAAACCAGCTTTCATCTTCATATAACAGCTGAACAGGATAAGAAGGGGTGGCCACAGAAATCGAAAGGCTGGTTTTGGCCCTTTTAAAAAGAACTTTAATTCCATCCTCTTTGGCAAAATCAGTGAAATGGCTGTGTAAAATCAGAAAAGAATCTTCATTTGTCAGCTCAGCATTTACAAAATAAAATTCTTTTGAAAACAAACCAAAAAGAGGCTGATCAAACAAAACCCGCCCTGTGCCGGACAAAGTTTGTTGATCCCTAAAAAGAGAATTTTTGTCCAAAATCACCGGTTTTGCCGGTGGTGCAGGAGCAGAAACAGAACAGCCACATAAAAAAGCAACAAAACAAAAAGATAAAAAGACATATCTTACGTGTTTCATAACTGTTTTAATTTGCTTTGTGTGGTTTCAAAAATGCTTTCCGGGGTCTGTCCCTCTTCATTTTTTAAATAAGTGTCACCATATTTTACAAGGTAATTATAGAAAAAAGGATCTGTCAGGCGGGCTGATATATGAAAAGCAGAGTCCCCTTTGTGG
Source organism: Bdellovibrionales bacterium (assembly GCA_965242635.1). GTDB lineage: Bacteria > Bdellovibrionota > Bdellovibrionia > Bdellovibrionales > UBA1609 > JANQSP01. Next base: position 920,878 of record OZ251471.1, read on the forward strand.
TTCTGATGATCGACAGTTCTGGTAACATGGGTGCTCATATAATTTCTCTGATGAGCCAGCAAAACAAAAGTGTCTTTTATTTCCTGGCTGTGGTTTTGTTTCTGAGGATCCAAAGCGGACAAAAAGTTTTGCAGGGCAATATTGCCTTTTTTATCCTCCATAATAAAATCCAGCGACCGGCAGTTTGCCAGAATTCGGATGGCTTTTATGTTCAGTGCCTGACTGCTCAAGTGCAAAGCGGTTTGCCCCTGTTTGTCCTGTTTGTTGAAAATCTGATCTATATTCCAGGAATCAAAGGTATAGCCCTGAAGGCCGTCCCATGTCCACTGCAAAAAAGTGGCCGGCCAGCGTTTAAGCTTGGTTTCAGATCTTTCCCAGTCCCCTTCCCGGCAGTAAAAATCCACGGCCCACTCCAGGGTGTTAAGGCGATTGTCCCTGACAGCAGTGTGCACAAAGCTTTCGCCTTTGCTGTTTTTGGCGCCAAGGAAGGGAAACCAGTTATATTCCAAAGTGCCTCTGTCGTATTCCTCATTGAGGGCAGAGGCTGTGGCACCATTCAGTGCAACATGGATGGCTGTTTCCCCTGTCTCCGTTTCCGGGTCCAAATCAGAAAACTCATAGTCCGGCCACCAAAGGCTGTTTTCAAAACATTTTTTGGCTATGCTGTGAATAAGGTCTTCGTAACCATGTTTTGCCGACAAATACACATAGCTTTCCCCTTTATTGTTTTGATGAGAGAGATCTGCACAGGTAAATTTTTTCAATAAAAACAAAGCCATATCCTGGTTTTTAAGCTGAATGGCTGTGCCCAACACTGTGTCCCCTTTTTTGTTTACAGAGTGGATGGACAGAGTGGACTGGGACAAAACCTGCTCAATATGTTCCGGGCTTTTGTTGTCCACCACAGCCTCAAACAAGGGGTTTACAGCAATGTCTGCTCTTTCCTGCGGACTCACTTTTGGAACAGAAACAGGAGAGTCCTGATCGCCTGACTGGCCCCTGCTGGTGTCCACTTTTGTTTCTGCACAGGAGAGCAAAAACAAAAAAACAAGAATGGCTTTTATACTTTGCATCTTATAAGCTCCTTTATGGAATACCATTTTTCAATGGCACGGTTTATTTTATAGAGGGCAAAACGCCCTTTTTGCCTGTCCCTTCCATCAAAATTTTCCACCTCCTTTAAAATTGTGTGAATGCGACCCCAATGAATCTTCCGGAGATCCGGTTCCTTCAGAGCCACAGGAATAAATTTGGCAAGAACAGCCATAACCGCCAGTGTGGTTTGCCGGTGGTTCAAGGCCTCTTCCGGAGGGGATTTTCTGGTCATTTCGATTATTTGCGGGATTTTATTTATCACTGTTTCAATGGATATATTCAACTGTTTCAGTTGAGATGCCTCTCTTAAAGTGGAATGTGATACAGACTGCTCCAAAATTTCCACCATTTCCCCAAGGCCTTTTTCCCATTTTTTTATTTGTTTTTTGTTTTGACTGGCAAAAAATTTTAAATGGTGGGCCAACCAGTAAGATTCCATCAGTGTCCTGCTGAGAGGGTTTTTAAAATCCTGGTCGGAAAGAAATGCCGTGTTTTTCTTAAACACCATTTCACAGAGGCCTTTTAAATTCAGGAAGGCCGGGGAATGTGGAACATAAAAAACCACAAAGCAGATAAAAATAAACTGGTGTATGTATTTAAAAAACATCATATTGTCCCCACAAGGTTTCGGCAGTGTGGCAAGGGAGTGCGAAAGGGAATCCATGAAAAAGCTGTTCTTTTTTCCCTTTGAATTTGAAAGGAGATAATTTTTTGAAGCTTTTCTTTCAGCAGGGTTTCCCTGTCCTGTTTTGTCCAGGTGGATGAGGCTGTTTGGGAGAGAGCACTTAAATATTCATAAAAAATCAAATAATTTTCCATAGCCTTGTGTTTGTAAAAAAAGAGCCGGCTTTTGTCCTTAACCATGCTTGCCATGCGCAAAAAATCTGTATAGGCAAAAGCATAGTAGGCAAACTTTTCCATTTCCCATCTCAGCCTGAACCTTTCACGGGCGTTTAAAGTCTCTTTTTGTATTATTTTTTTGTAGATCTGTCTTAGGTGGTATTCAAAAAAGCCGGTTAGTTCCCACTCCAGCTCCTGAGTCAGAAAGTATCTTTTGCGGACGGGCACATCAGGATTAAAAATGGTGTCTATATCCATAAGCTTTATCTCCACATGGTGCACATGCTGTGAGTGGTATTGGTTGTTTCCTTCAGTACCGGGCAGGGGCCGGGGGGCGGAGCTGGCTGACAGCTTGGTTTTTTCCACAAATTCTTTGGCCAGTCCCTCTCTCACACCATCGGCTGTCAAAGCCACGGTTTGATTGACCAACAAGGGAAAAGAGCCTTCATGGACAGCCGACACAAAGGCCCTTTGCAATATGTTTTCCTGAACGGCCACAGGCCAAAGCCCTTTTTGTGAAGTAAGGGTATCCAAAAAACCATTCCCTCTCAGGTAATCTCTGTTTAATTTTCTGGAGAGCAAAAGGCCAAACCGTTTGTATCTTTTTCCAAAAAAATTTTTATAACTGACTTCTGTTATCTTTTCCATTTTTTTGTTCAATTTTTCTCTTTTTTTCAGCAGTTTTATTCTTTCCCGATCCGGCAAATTCGCCTGTTCCAAAGAATGGTCTGTTTGTTTTATTTGTGCTACAAGGGGGGCGGTTTTTTGAGAGAGGCGCCTTGCAAAGTTCGCTCTTTTGTTTTTTTTGGATCCTTCATGATCCACTTCAGTCAAGGCGAATGGATGGAGGTCTGCTGTTTCCAGGTGAAAAAACACCTGCTTTTGTGCCCTGTTCACAATCCAGCTCAAAAAGGCAGAGCGGAATGCCATCAACAGGCTGGAAAATTTATTTTTGTCCATGGCTTTGTTGGCCCCACTGAAAACACGGACAAAAGTTTGTGTTTTTCTGAGCACAAAAAAGATCATCACATCTATCACATTACAAAAAATATGAATACCTTTTCCCAGGGAGAAAAGAGCCAGGGAATGCTCTGCCACTTCGGCACTGGCTTTCATCAGTGCGGCTACTTTGCCATATCGGGCAGAATAAGCATAGAGGGTCAGGGTTATATGTTCTCCGGCATGGATGGCCGGCTCCTTTACTTTGGTGGCAAAAAAGCCTTTGGCAATGTTTTCCTCAGCTTGTTTTACCAAGGTCTCTTCAGGGATATCACAGGGGCAATATTCCTCCATTCTCTCCCTGTAAAGTCGAATCCAGCCTCGCACAAGATTTCTGAAACCGTTGTTGAGGGGGATGCGATAGCCGGCCACTTTGAAGTAAGCTGTGGAAAGGGAGCCTTCTTCTCCGGCGGACAGCACTTCCGGTGCCAGGGCAACAGCCCGGTTAAAAATATCCTCTGAAAGTGCCGTATTTTCAGCAAATTGGGACTGGGACTGCGTGGGAGAATGAGGGTTCGCCCCTATTGGGAGGAGCAGAGCACAGACACAAATAATATTTTTCCACTTTTTAAACAAGATCAGTATAAAATCAAACATGGCAACAGCTCATTTCCCAACAAGGGGTTAAAGATTGTTTTTTCCTCCTTTCTCCCGCACTCAGCCAGCCCGAGTGGCAAAGTGGAGGAAATAAGGGATTAAATTTGTTTTGCTTTATTGAAAAGAGAATGTCCACACTTTTTAAGAAATGAAAATAAAACGCAAATACAATGAAACTTCAATGAAAGCTCAATGCAAGTTAAATGAAAACCCCTTTTTTGTGATACAGTCAGTCGGGGAAACTTACTCTGTCTTGCCACCCGGGGTGGTGTCAGAAGAGTCAGAGGGCAATGAAGAGGCCGGGGGCAGTTGGGAGTGGTTTATGTATTGCAGATAGCTTTTCAGCTCCCGGACACTTTCCCGAATATCATCCAAAGCACGATGTTTGTTTTCTTTTTTAAACTCTACACCCATATTGGCAAAAATAATTTTCCAGGCAGATATGTCCAGCATACGATAATGCAAACGTTGTTCCAGCTTGGGCAAATATTTTTTAATAAAAATACGATCCTGATAAACAGAGTTGCCAGCCAAAACAATTTTTTCGTCCTTAAAGTGCTTGTCCGCCAAAGTGAGCAAGCCGTTTTCCATCTGATCCTGTGGAATACCATTGGGCACCAACTCATACAAACCGGATTTTTTGTGCTGTTTTGTGTTCCATTTGTCCATTTTTTCCAAATAATCATGATGTTGTTTCACCACCTGATGATAAGAATCCAGCTCCTCCATTTTATGGTCGGTGACCAGCACCGCCACCTCAATAATAACCTCTCGCTCCGGGTTCAGGCCGGTCATCTCCATGTCCAGCCATAAAAATTTCTGTGTCGTTATAGTATCCATTGTGTTTGTCGTTATATCCATTGTGTTGCCCTTTGTTCCCCGTTGTGTTGCCCTTCAAACTTTTTTAGAGCCTGGCCCTGAAGTTTGCTTTTTTTTGATCTCCATGTTCAAATCGTTGGCCGTTGCCTGAACTGTGTCACCTTCCTTGATTTTCCGGGAGATAATCTGTTGGGCCAAAGGGTTCAACAGCTCTCTTTGCAAAGCCCTTTTTAAAGGACGTGCACCATAGTCCGGATCAAAGCCCCGACGGGTGAGAAAGGCCACCGCCTTTTGATCCCATTTCAGATGAACATCTTTTTCCTTTAACCTTAAAGCCACTTCCTTCATTTGTCCACTAACAATTTGTGCAATATCCTCCTGAGACAAAGTGTTAAAGCTGATGATTTCATCAATGCGGTTTAAAAACTCCGGCTTGAAATGTTTTTTCAGCTCTTTCATCAAATCAGAAGAGGAAAGTGGCTTGTCTGGATGGGCCAAACCGGTGGAATCTCTTGGGCCTGGCGGACGGATATTGGAGGTCATAATCAGGATCGTGTTTTTAAAGTTGACCACACGACCCTGAGAATCCGTGAGATGCCCATCGTCCAGGACCTGAAGCAAAACGGGAAACACTTCCGGATGGGCTTTTTCGATCTCATCAAAAAGCACCACAGAATAGGGCTTTCGCCGGACGGCTTCTGTCAACTGCCCTCCCTCCTCATGCCCCACATAACCGGGAGGGGCCCCTATCAGACGGGACACCTGATGTTTTTCTCCGTATTCACTCATATCAATACGCACAAGAGCCTCTCTGGAGTCAAACAGAAAATGGGCCAGAGCACGGGCTGTTTCTGTTTTACCCACACCCGTGGGACCCAGGAAAATAAAACTGCCAATGGGACGATGAGGATCAGAAATGCCCGCCCGGCTCCGGCGAATGGCATTGGAGATCAGATTTATGGCCTGCTCCTGCCCTATAACCTGTTTGCCCAGCTCCTGTTCCATGTTGAGCAGTTTTTGCGATTCGGACTCCATCATTTTGTCCACAGGGATACCCGTCCAGCGGGAAACAGTGCCGGCCACCTCCTCCGGCCCCACCTCTTCGTGCAGGAGGCTGTTTTTTTCGTCCTCTGAGTGATCTTTTTGGTGTTGTTCCAACTTTTTTTGCAGTTCCGGAAGCCGGCCGTATTTGAGTTCTGCCACTTTGTCCAATTGAGCTGAACGCTCCGCTTTTTCTATTTCTGTCCGGGTTTGTTCCAACTCCATTTTAATATTTTTCAGGGTGGATATTTTTTCTTTTTCCTTGTCCCAACGGGATTTCAGCTGAGAATATTTTTTGTTCAGCTCTGTCAGCTCTTTGTCCACTGTCTTCAACCGGCTTTTTGTGTTACTGTCTTTTTCTTTTTTAAGGGCCTTTTGTTCCACCTGAAGATGAGTGATTTGCCGTCTCAGTTCATCGATTTCTGCTGGCACACTGTTGATTTCAATATTCAGCCGGCTGGCGGATTCGTCAATGAGGTCAATGGCCTTGTCCGGCAAAAACCGGTTGTTAATATATCTGTGAGAGAGCTTGACCGCCGACACCAAAGCAGAATCCTTGATACGCACACCATGATACACTTCGTATTTTTCCTTCAAGCCCCTTAAAATAGTGATGGCAGAGGGAATGTCCGGCTCCTTCACCAGCACCGTCTGAAAGCGCCTTTCCAGAGCTTTGTCTTTTTCAATAAAATTCCTGTATTCCTCCAAAGTGGTGGCACCAATGGCCCTTAATTCCCCTCGTGCCAGGGCGGGCTTGAGTATTTGACCAGCGTCCATAGCACCATCCCCTTTGCCAGCCCCCACCAATGTATGCACTTCATCGATAAACAAAATCATCTGCCCCGCACTCTCTGCCACTTCCTTGATAATGGCCTTGAGCCGGGCCTCAAAAGCCCCACGGAAATGAGAGCCAGCCACCATACTGGCGAGGTCCAAAGCGATAATTTTTTTGTTCCAGAGAACCTGTGGAACATCCTGTTTAATAATCCTCAAGGCCAGCCCTTCGGCAATGGCCGTTTTACCCACACCTGGCTCGCCTATAAGAACCGGGTTGTTTTTGGTTCTTCGGGCCAGCACTTCAATGAGCCGGCGAATCTCCGTGTCCCGGCCGATCACCGGATCCAACTTGCCCTCTTCCGCCAAAGTGGTCAAATTTCGGCTGAACTGAGCCAAAACACTGTTTTTTTGCTTTGCCTGTTCCATTATGTATATAATGTGGGGTTAAAAAATAATTTGTCAATTCCAGAGTCGCAAAAACAAAGGAATTTTTGCAAAATCAACCTCCTAAAGTCCTTCAAAGTACTCCTTTTTTTAATTTTTTTTGGCAGGAAAACCCTGCTTTTGCTTTTGCTTTTGCTTTTGCTTTTGCCTATCCCCCTGCAAAATCCGGGCCAAAGTGATGGCACAGTGCATAAAAAGGCCAGCACAGATCGGCTCAAAACAGGCTTTTTGGGGGGTCAGGAACAATGTCGAGCTATGCTTATGGATATATTTTCATTTTATCCAATTTGTTCCATAAGATTTTCAAGGTTTCCTCTTCATTGCGATTAAACAAGCTTTCTCTTATCCTGTGGAAGGTCCATCCACATCTTTCCAGCTGATATTGTCTTTCCTGATCTCTTCCTGCTGTTTTTTCATTATGAAAATAATCCCCATCACATTCCACAGCCAGTTTCCGGCCAGCACCAACAATAACCATGTCAATACGAAAACCTATCTCTTCATATTGCGGGATTGCCTGGTAGCCTTTTAAAGCAATTTGATAAAAAACTCTGGCCTCAAACCAGGAACCAAAAGGTTTAGGTGCATTATCAGGGCTTTTATTCTTTGTTTCTTTGATTTTTTGATACAATTCCTGTAGTTTTTGATTTGTCCAATTGGAAACCACATCCTGTCGATCTTTCAGAAAATGATCCAACAGTTTTCTCCTGTAATCCTCCGGGTTTTTCAAGTCCCCTTTATCCACTGAATGAAACAACCACATTTGATCTCTGCCCCGGCTGGCCGCCACATTGTATTGCCGTTGATAAGTGCTTTTTGTAAGAGCTGAAGTATTCCAATCCTTTGCCACAGCCATACTTAAAAAAATCACATCTCTTTCATCCCCTTGAAAATCATAAGCAGTTCCGACCTGAATATTTCTTTTTTCTCTTTCCCTTGGGTCTATTTTTGAAAGAACTTGTTCAATAACTTTCACCTGCGTATGACCTTGTAAACTGATAATGCCGAAAGTTTTGTCTTCATAAGCAGGATCATCAATACACTTTTGAATTTGCTCCACAATAGCCTCAGCCTCCTTTTTATTTTGTGGTTGGCGATTACTTCCAACTTGACTGACAGCATGAGGGACAAATACCCGTTTTAGAGGGTCCAGCCTGGCACTGCCATATTGCCTTAAGGGAATTAAAGGTTGTCCTTTATAAGAAATTTGATTGGAAAATGAGATAATTTCCGGCATACACCTAAAGTGCTCTCTTAACTGAATATGACTCCCTGTAAATAAAGTGTCACAGTATTCATAATAGCTGTATTCCCTGCCAATATGGTCTGAAAATCTTATATTGGGCAACCACTTTTTTTTCTGAATTTCTATATCCTCATCTTTTACACCTGCATTTTCAGGACTGATTTGCTCTTTGTCACCCACCACTATTATCTTTTTTGCCAGGTAGTGTATTAAAAAACCATCAGGGCCTGTTTGGCTGGCTTCATCTATAATGGCAATATCAAAAAGGTTGGTATTGGGTTTTATATTTTCAACCACACGATAAAGTGGCATAATCCAGGCAGGAACAGTCATTTTACACTCTTCCATCCTCTTTTTGGCCACTCGACGGTGCTTGTCAGCTGAAATCCCTTTGCCTTTTCCAATTTTATTTATTGCCAACATCCAGCCTTTTAAACTGGAAAGATCAGCAGTGGTCATTTGCGACAAACAAGCAGACCATGCTTTTTGGCTGACTAATTGTTCCATATTTTCTTTTTGTTTTTCAACTAAATGTTTTCTTTCCTGATTTAAATGCTCTTCCCTGTTTTCGTTTGTCTGCTCTTTAAGCCATAAGTCTGCTCTTTGCCAATTCCATGCCCGCTCAAATTGCTTTAACCGATCTGTCCATACAGGATAATCTGCCTCTTTTTTTAATTTAACATACAGGGTATCATTTTTAATTTTACTTTTCATTTCAGTTAAAATGCCAAAATCTTTTTGTTGGTTTTTAAATATATTTAGATCATTCAAAGCCTTCTTATACTCTTCAGTATTTCTGTTTTTAACAGAAGAAATTATTTTATTGGCTATCTGATTTTTTTGATTTTTATAAGATTCCAAAGAAGATACAAGTTGTTGTAATTCCTGTGATATTTGTTTAAAAGTTTTATTTGATTGAGCCAGCAACATTTTTTCTTTTTCCTCTGTTATGGAATCAGGTGTCCAGTGAGGAATTGGAATATTATTTTGAGACAAAATTGGGTTTATTTTCTCCAATAAACTGTGAACCAACAGGCATTCACCCAAAGGTTCACAAAAATCTTTAAAAATATGATAATTTCTTTTAAAATGATGAGGTTGTATTCTGGATTTTTTTATCCCATGATGATCCCAAAAATTATTCAGTTTTTCCAAAGCTTTTTTTGCTTTTATATATTTTTGAAATTTTTCCACATCTGCATAAGATGAAATTCTTTTTCCATCTATTTTGATTTTCTTTAAGTTTTTAACAGTCTTGGAGCATAAAAAACCCCAGTTTATTTTATCATCCGGGTTGTATTTTTTAAAAAATTCTTTTAACAGACTGCTTAGATAAAAGTCAGATGGATTGACAATAGAGGAGGCTATTTTTATACTTTCTATTTGGTCAGCAGATGTCAATACATCTTTGTTTTCATCCAGAACTTTATTGGTTTCTTCATACAAATATCGCCACTCTCTGTCTCTGTCAGCCAAACAGTCATGTAAGGTTTTTTTGACCCATGTTTCTTTTCTGTTTAACAGGCTCTGGATTTTTGGCTGTCCTGTATCCATTAACTCCAATATTTGGCTGAGAGCACTGGGCTTTAAATTCTCATAATCTGCCACTCTTTCTGCATTTTCCAAATGCTTATATTGTGTAATGGACTGTTTAACAGATTCTTCTTTCTGGACAGCCTGATTAAATTGCTCTTCTGTGTGGATATGGTTTGAAAATTCCACTGATTCTTCCAAAACAGAATCTTTGATTTTGCTTAATTTCCTGAAAAGATTTAAAAAAGAGAGAGCCAGCTCATTGGAAACCGGGCATTCTTTGTCAGTATGACTCAAATTAAAAAATTCTTTGATCCATTTGTATTTTTCCTCTTCCTTTTTTACCTGAAAAGCTATCTTGGCCGGTGTGCCTGTATAAGAATGAAATAATTTGTCAAATGTTTTAACTTCTCCATTTCTGATTTGAATTAAATCATTGCTGATGGTAGCCAATTTTCCTTTTAGATCATTATCTTTTTGTTCCATGTTATTAAAAAGGCCACAAGTATTCCGATAATATTAGGTCTAAAGTTGTGAAAAATGATTTTTTTTTGTTTTATGTGAAAAAAAGTGTTGTTTTATTTTTGTGTGTATGATAAGGTGAGTTTATGAGAAAAAATGATGCACGGAAATTAGATCGGAAGTCACAGGAGGCTCTACGGATTCGTGGGATGCAGGCTCTTTTCTCTGGCGAAAATCCGAGGAAGGTAGCTGATTTCTTAGGTGTTAATCCGGACACGGTGTATAATTGGGCTGTTAGATATGGTGAGGGGGGTTGGGATAATTTAAAGAGGAGAAAAGCTTCTGGTCGTCCTCCGATTGTTCAGGGGCGACATTTGAAGTGGATTTATAAGATGGTGAATAAGAACCCTCAGCAATTAAGTTTTCCATTTGCTTTGTGGAATCGGAGGCGGATACAGGAAGCCATCCGGTTGAAGTATGGGATAAAGCTCAGTATTACATCTGTGGGTCGTTTAATGGGCCGTTTGGGTTTGACTTGTCAGAAGCCATTACACAGGGCTTATGAGAGGAATCCATCTCTTGTTAAGGGTTGGTTGAGGGAGGAGTATCCTAATATACAGAGGTTGGCTAATAAGGAGGGTGCACAGATTTATTTTGGTGATGAGTCTGGTGTGCGATCAGATTATCATAGTGGGACAACTTGGGCACCTAAAGGGAAGACTCCGGAGGTGAGGGGCACAGGCAAACGTTTTAGTTTGAATATGATTTCAGCTATTTCTGCTAAAGGTAGTATGAGGTTTATGACTGTGAGAGGTGGTGTTACAGGGAGGGTGTTTATTTCATTTTTAAAGCGATTGATTTCAGATGGGAGTGGGCCGGTTTATTTAATTGTGGATGGTCATCCGGTGCATAGGTCAAAGAAGGTGCGTGAGTTTGTGGATTCGACAGGTGGTTTGTTGAAGTTATTTTATCTTCCGCCGTATGCACCTGATTTGAATCCGGATGAGTTGGTTTGGAATCATTTAAAATATCATTGTATTGGGAAGTTATTTATAAAGACAAGGGAGGAGTTGAAGGAAAAGGTTACTTATTATTTAAAGTCTTTACAAAGAAGGCCTGATACTATTAGGAGTTTCTTTTTAAAGCCTTCTTTAAAGTATGCTATGTAATATCGGAATATTTATGAACTTATCAATATCAGTATTTTTTTTAAATGTATCTGGATCCCGATTTTGATATTCAGAATTAATGGTCTCAAAAGAGCTTTTTAATTCCTGAAAAGATTTTTGATCTTTTCCCAGTATCTCAATACAAAGGGGTTTTATTTTTTTCGGCAGTTTATTTTTTAACACTCTTAAAGCTCGATCTGTTTGACTGGTGACAAGAATTTTTTGGCCGTTTGCCAAAAAATGACATATCAGATTGGCAATGGAATGTGTTTTACCTGTGCCCGGAGGACCTTGAACAACAACTATATTATTTTTGTCAACTTTTTCTATAATCTTTTTTTGCTCAGTATTGGCAGGCAGAGGAAAGTAATGTTTTCCTTTTAATGATCCTTTTTCATGATTGGTTTTTTCATTTTGTGCTTTTGTTTCTTTTGTCTTTATCAGCTCATTTATACAAGGCAAATTGAGATTTTCTGTTCCTTGTATATTTTTAAGAATGGAATCATAAAATTTTAAAAACTCCCTCTCATTTCTTCTTCTGAGGATAATAGCTGGTTGCAAAGTCAAAGTTGTAAAGGAATCACTTGTGTGGGCAGTTTTAAAACCTTTAATAAATTGTCCATTGGGATCATAACTGTTCAGCCAGGATTTTAAGTTGTTGTAAAATTCCTCTTTTATCCAAAAATCATTACCAACCTCTGATAATTTAGAGTTTATATCATCACAATTTTTTGGTTTCTCGCTGTCTCTGAACATATCCATTTCCAGAGACAATTCCACAATTTCCTCGGCAGGTCCCACTGTCAATGTGCCAGTGACAGAATGAAAGTGAATGGATACAGGAGCTGTGACAATATGTCTTTTAATTTTCTGATCTTTTTGATTTTTTGTATGCAGAAGTCCCATGCCAAGAACTATTTGAAACACCTCCCCTTGAGATTGACTTCTTTTGTAAATTTTATAAAGAATGTTGTATGTTTTTAATATGGGCTCCAGACGCTTTTCCTCTTTGGACCAGGGTAGCCATTTTTGATTTAAATAGTCTTCAAAGGCTGTTTTGATTTCAGGGCAATCTTCCAGCAAGATACGATCATGAGGCTCTTCTGTTTCTTCTGCAGACTTTGGTGGTGTTTCTTCTGCAGACTTTGGTGGTGTTTCTTCTGCAGACTTTGGTGGTGTTTCTTCTGCAGACTTTGGTGGTGTTTCTTCTGCAGACTTTGGTGGTGTTTCTTCTGCAGACTTTGGTGGTGTTTCTTCTGCAGACTTTGGTGGTGTTTCCGGGACAGAATCTTTGAGGATATAATCAAGAATTTGAGGCTCTGTATTATATTGATCCAAATTATTGGGTTCTAACCAGAGTTTGATTTTCTCAGGAGGGGATGGGCAGGGTTTTCTTTTTGGTTTTTTGATCTCTATCCATTTTTCAAAATTATTGTTTTTGTAATTTTCACTATGAATAATCGTGTCACATTCTGTTTCCTGAGGAATACCGGAAAACCAAACCACTTCCTCATACGAGTTCATGTTAAGCTGTGGTCTTTGCTTTGACCTGTTAAATGCTTTCAAGAATTGGAATAAATTCCCGGTATTTTGTATTATATTATTCATATAATGCTAAACGGCATTTTCTGGACATATTTTAAGTATTTCTTTTTCAGTTGTGATAATCTATATAAAAGTCCAGTGCAGATTGTAAATTCAGACAAGATTTTGATGGGCTTATGGACAGAAGTCCTGTCAAATTCAAACTCTTTTTGTGCAGGAAGGACCACGATTAAGAACCGTTTTTCAGCTTCTGAATTTCCTCTTCAGACATGCCTGTGCCTTTGCAAATGGCCTGCACATCAAAGCCACTTTCAAGCAATTTCAAAATAAGCTCTTGTCGGCCCTGTTGCATACCCTGTTCTATGCCCTTTTTCATAGCTTTTTCCACAGCAAGGGCTTTGAGGGATCGCTGATCCCGCTCATAGCGGTCAATCGACCACTCTCTCAACCTTGTCAAACGACTTGCAGGAACCCCATCAAACAAGCCCACAGCTTTTGCCATATCCTCCCCCTTTGTGGACAGTAACCTTGCCTGTTCACGGCTCATTCGCCCTGCCCGCGAGTCGCGGGGGACAAAGTCGACGCGACTCTCACCTCTGATCGTGACTCTCAGCCTGAACCAAGAACCCTGATTTCCTAAATAGCACCATTGATTCCGCAATTCAACCAATTCCTTTATGGACTTTTTCTGAAAACGGCTCAAATCCACAAACACCATCCGTAGATGGTCATTCAGCACAAAATGGGGATGTTCATCCGACCGAATGGCAAAAGAAGTCACAAAATCCCTCTCTTCTCCCTCGAACATCGGAAAAGTGGTGAATATCAGGGAATAAGTGGGGTGGAGCCGGCTATAGTCCTCCCCAGCCTTAAATCCTTTGGAGTGGAGCTGGGCACTTTTTGGGGGGTTTTGGAACAAAAAAATTCGGAAATCCGAATTTTTACCGAATTTTTTGGTCTTTTAATGTCATTTCTGCCGGGCCTGTCATTCCCACTAGGCCTGTCATTCCCGCCTTGAGCGGGAATCTCTTTGTGGTTTGTCACAGAATCACGATCAAGAGAGGCTGTCACATGGCCCGCCTCCTCCTTGTCCGGGCACGGCCCCTCACTGGCCCCTTGATTATCACAATGGAATGACGGTCCCCCGGAGCAGACAAATCGGGGGGCAAAAGATCGAAAAAGGGCCATTTTTAGGCTTTTTTGCGGGTTTTTTGGGGCAAAAGGAACATGGGAATTCAATGATTTCAAGCACTTACAAGCAAAAGTGGTAGAGACATGCCATCTCTACCACTTTTCCCTTTAAACCCCTGATTTTATTCAGAAAACAATCTCTGAAGTCCTCTGAAAGCTCAGGGCTTTCCTCGACTATATAAATCTTTTCGGAAAAGCTCACGATACCGTTTGAGTCGCGACACATAGATCGCGATACTTTTTTTACAGAATTTCAAAAAAGGCTTGACCAAACTTAATAAAGGCCATATATTCACCTTACTATTCAATATTTGGATAGAAAACAATAACCCAAACCAAAAAGGAGGTGTATTATGGCAAAGAAAACAAGTGGAAAAGGGCGGAGCTGTGTCACTGGTCGCTATGTAAAACGAAGCACAGTAAGGAAAAGTCCACGGACCACAGTCACGCATAGAAAAAAGAACCGGGATAAGTAACAATAACCCATAGAAAGGAGGAAATGATGAACTCAGATTACAAAAAACAAAAGATACTGGAGGCTTTAATAAACGATCCTCACAAAGAGAGAAGTGCTATAACTGGTCGCTACGTTCATAAAGGCACAGAAGAGAAAAAGCCAAAGACCACAGTCACACATCAACCAAAGAAAAGAGGGAAATAATGGATACAGAAAAGATTATTGCAGATTTAAGTAAAAAGTATAAAGGGTGTTTAATATATGAAGGTGAACCTGGCATGATTGTTATAGAAGAAACAAGCAAAAATCCTAAATATATCAGAGTGGCAGAATATAAAATAGCAAAATGCAAAAGTAAAGCTCAGGAATATCAGGACAGATTTTTAAATGAAATACTGGATGTTTTTAGGAAAAATCCAGATGATAAATTCACAGGGAAGAATAGGTGATAAACTGAATCTTATACCAAGTGAAAAAGGCTGGTATATGCACGATCATTTAAAAATTCTTAAGGGACAAGGTAAATTGGAAAAGTGCCTTGGTAAAAAAGGCTTTAAACTGAAACAAGACTAAACCAAAGGAGGAAATAATGGACCAAGATAAGATAAATCTCAAAAATCCGATAAGTGATTATCAGGATGCAAGGAATCGATTAGAAGAGATTCCTAAGTTTCTACTGCCAAGTACCCCCTGTTTATTACCGTTTTGTGAATTTTTTATGAACAAGATTGAGTCATTGGAAAAAGAAGTCGCTGAATTAAAGAAAACTAGTCTATAAAGCTGGTGACATTATGGAAATATTGAAGGTAAATAAAGCTTGGGAGATGAGTGTTTGTGGTGGACAGGCTCAGGTGCTCTGTGTGGCAAACTCTTCCTTTGCAATGGGTCGTGAGCCGCCGGGCATGGTGATTTGTGGCCAGAAGTTCTGTCAAAAGATGCGGTCTTATATCAACCTGAATAAAAGGAAACGGCAGTGGATCGGTCCTGAAAATCGGACAGTTTACTTAGAATAAGTTTGTTCGTAAACCATCGGGCTTTTATTGTCAAGAGAGGATCACTTTATTGGTGTCATTTATCTCTCTTGTAAAGGAAAAGAAATTTTTCCAGAAACTGTTGTAAGAGCTATTTCAGTGTTCCTTTGACAAGAGATTATAAAGTACTCCTTTTCATCAAAATAAAAAGCCATGTAAAGGGTTTTCATCTTTTTAATAAGAGTTGTCAATTCTTCTTTGGAAAAATTTGCCCATTCATTATAATGATTCATTGGGTTTAAAATCCAACGATCAATTTCAGCTTCTTTTGTAGCTATATTAACTTTTTCTTGGATTTCTTTGATTTTTTGTAAATTTTCATTATTATTGGTATTTTTGGCTACTGTGGTTGCTTTCTTAAGAACATTTTTAAAAGCACATAAAGAACCATCTAGTAATTCCCCAAAAGTCCAATTGGAATCCTTTTTGAAAGGGACCTTTGCTTTCAAATTTGAAGAAATATTTTGAAATTCCTCTTCAACAGCCGACCTTAGAAACCCTGCAGATTCTCTTACTTTTCCTCTTTCAGCATATTCTTCACATTTAACCCAAGGGTCATCTATTTTATACTCAGGCCCTCCTTCAGGTGACCAGTTATGAAATTCAAGCATGTTGCTTTTATCGACTATATTTAGCTTTTTTAACTCCTTAGCCCATATAGGATCGTGAGTAGTTATTAAGAACTGAGTATTTGGAAATTTCTCTTTTAATAACTGAGCAAGTTTCCTTCTATGCCCTATATCCACAGACATCATTACATCATCTAAAAGAGCAATGGAAAAGCTATCTCCTTTAATTTTTTTCATTAAAGCAAGAAAAAGGCATATCCCCATACTGTCTTGATGTCCTTCACTATGCAGAGCATGAGGAGGATGTTCTCCTCTATTATAAAAATCAACTTTTAAGTTAACAGAACCTTCCTGTTGTTTCATATTGGCAGAAAAATTTAATTCATCTGCATTTAAATACTTATAGTAACTAATGAAATCACTTTTAATCTCCTCATATAATTTTTTAAAAAAAGATTCCATTCTATGTTCAAATATTGTTTGGATTTTTCTCACTAAATTAATATTATTTTTTCTCAGACCTTGCTGATATTTTTGAATATTCTTCTTTGCTTCTTTTACAGATATTAAAGCTCGATACATTTTTTCTGCTGGATTTTCGTCAGGCAAACTCTTTATACACAAATCAATTTCTCTTTTTAGATTAATCCAATTTGGCAAATCTACAATAGGCAATTTTTCTTTCTTGATTCTTATAATAAGCTCTTCTTTTTTTGAAATATCATTGTATAATTTTATATAATCTTCTACAAAAGTAATAGCGATTTTTAATTCTTTTTTTAAATTTTCATATTGTAAACCGTTGATACTTTTTAATAAACTTCTTAAACCATCTAAATAGTTCGTTAAATACGGTTTTATTTTTTGAGTGGTATCACAGAAATCTGTTTTTAGTCGAATGGCATTTTTAGCTTTTTCTAATTTACTTCTTAAATAATCAAGTAGATTTTTTTCTCTCCAATCAGTATCACATAAAGGACAAGTATTATCTGTTAATAATTTCATTCCAATTTCAACAAGATCATTTGTTTTTGTTAATTCTGCGAAGGATTTTATATTACAGATATTGCTGATTATTTTAATTAATATATTCTTATTTTCTTTTATTGTTTCATTTGGTTGATCTAAAAATCTCAGCATTTGTTTAAAGTTATTTTTATTTAATGATGTTGTAGTAGTGATTTGTTGAAAGGAAACACCAGATAAAATATCAGTATCCTGTTCCCATTGAGTAATTTTTTCTGACTTTAGGTTTTCTCTATACTTATTGATCTTTTCTCTAATCTCATTGTTTTGGGCAGAGAGTTCTAAATCTAAATAATTCTTTATATTTTCTTTTTTTGCTTGAATATCAGCATTTAGAGATTCATACTCTTTCTGTAATTTTTTATACGACAAATTTATTATTTTTCTCATTTTTTCAATTTCAGAAATATCCAATAACTCCTGAATAGATTTAGAACGATCCTGATCAGTGCATATTATGAATTTTAGCAACTCTCTCCTTGAAAGGGAAAATTGCCCTATTTCTAAAAATTTTTTCAGACTATTAAAAATATCACTATTTCCTTTGATTCTGTGAAGTTTTTTAGGCTGAGCTAAAAGTCTTTGAATAGTTAAACTCTGGTTGTTAAACTTAATTTCAGCTTCTATTTTAGTGTCTATTTTTGTTTTGTCTATATGGTGCCCATATAACTCTTGAGATATATCTTTTGTTCCTTCTCCTGAGAGTCTTTTAATCTTTCCTGTTAATAAGAAGTCAACAGCATCTATAATTCCACTTTTTCCTGTTCCATTATCTCCTGTAACAACGAGAGAGTTACAATTTAATATATACTCAAACTTATCTGGAATACCTCTGAAAGAGTTTATTTTAATTTTTTGAATCTTCATCTTTTCCCTTTTGTTGAGAGTCAACAACAGGATTCATTAGTAGTTCCTTTAAATGATTACCTGTGGCTATTTTCCCTTCTGAATGCAAAGTTTTCATCTGTTTTTTAAAGGTAACAGGGATACTGTTATCTCCTTGAAGATTATCTAAAAACTGTTCAAAAAATTGATATGACAAATGATTCATTTATATTTCACCTTTTGATAACACAAATTCTGATTAGTTTTTGCCTTAATAAGGCACTCTCATGAAGAGAGGTTTATAAACTATGGTCAATTTTTCAGAAGTCAAGATTTTTTTTAAATTTTTCATAGTGCACCCTTTAAGTGTGGTTGGTTACCTTGTTTTTTCCTAAATACCCTGTTACAGGCCCGTCTAAATGCCTTCTTAAAGACCCCCCTCCTTTCCATATATATTTCATAGCATACAAAATTGGACGCACCGTCAAGTGGGCTACCTCCTTTTTCACATCCAAAGACTGAGTGGACTGAACTTAGCAGGAAGAACCGGGACAGGATAAGAGAACAAAAGCAGGAGCGGGGTTGTATCAAGCTCATGCACACAGAGCTTGAGAGACTGGCGGGACTATAAAGCTGGCCAGTCACCACCAACTCCACACACATCAAGAACTGTTTTTCAGCTTTTTAAGCTTTTCCTCAGACAAACCCGTCACCTTGCAGATAAAGCTTAAATCTGCCTTTTCCTTCAGCATATTTGACGCAACTTGTTGTCGCTCTTGTTGCATACCCTGTTGCATGCCCTTTTGGATACCGTCTTGTTGACCTTTTTGCCAGCCTTCTTGTCTGGCTTCCTCTCTAACTTCCTGCCTGGCTTCCTCTCTAACTTCCTGTCTGGCCTCTTCTCTCATGTATTCTCTGATGTCCATATAACCTCCTTTTGAAAAGATACCCCGTTTAACCGCCAAACTCTCCAACTTGGTCCATAGCTTCCCGTTCATCCCCGGAACCACCGACCAAAAATAATTTCCCAAATTCATAAGTAAATCATCCTTATCCCCAGTCCAGTTGTCAAACAAAGAAAGGGCCTCGCTCAGCATGTCCTCATCCGCCTTGAAATCCCAAGCTGACTTCAAAGCATTCAGAGCACCCCGAATCTTAGTGTGTTTGTTCTGAATGGCTTTGGCCACCTCTTCCGTGTGCGTGTCCAAGGCCCACAAACCATAGTTTAACATCCTTTGTCGCAAAAACAAAGGAATTTTTGTAGAATCAGCCCCCCAAAGTCCTTCCTGGAAGTTTGTTGGCCATTTCCAGGGTTCTTTGCCATGATAAAAAAGCACGGGGATCACGACACAGGCCTTTCCTGTTTCCTGAAAAACTTGCCTCAAGATAAAAGTCTGGTAGTTAAGCAGTTGATAAAAAACCGCCCGGTTATACTGAGACTTGTGCTCCAGCAGGATGTAGATTTTGACATATATCCCACAATTTGTGAGAGGGACCATAAAGACCAGGTCAGCTCTTTTGCCATGCCAACTGTCTTTGGCCACCTGGAGCTGGTCCCAGTCAAAGAGGGCCATTTCCATTTTGGAGAAAACAAGCCCAAACAGCTCTTTTGCAGATGGGAGGTGGGAGAAGATACACTTGAAGAACAGGTCAAAATGACTGCCTTTTTTTGGCTTTGTTTCTTTGGTTTCCATGGTCATAAAGTCCTCCTTTTTTTTAATTTGTTTTGGGCAGGAAAGTCCTGCCTTTGCTTATCCCCCTGCAAAATCCGGGCCAAAGTAATAGCACAGTGCACAAAAGGACCAGTGCCTGCATTCCATATTTAAAGAGATGCAAAATGGGATCGGCTCAAAACAGGGGTTTTGGGGGGTTTTGGGGCCAAAAAATTCGGAAATCCGAATTTTTACCGAATTTTTTGGTCATTTGAAAAAGGGGGTGTTGGTTGGCAGGTTATTTTTGTGGGGTTTTGTGGTGGTGAGAGCTGGGCACTCTTGTTTTTTGTTTCTTTTTACTCGACGAAGGCGGGTATCCAGAACCTGCTCTATTCTGTCCAGACGGGTATCCCAAGCTTGTTCCATTCTGTCCAGGCGGGACTGTGTCCGGCTGTCCATGTAAGTGATAAAGCCGGCAACCAGCACAAAACCGCTGATCATCATCCCCAAAGTCCAAAGCTTTAGATCTCTTTTCAGCAGTTCTATATCCTTTAAAATAATCGCTTGTTCTGTTTTATCCATTATAAGTCTCCTTTTATTTCGCTCTCCAAAGCAACTATTCCACGGTGACGGACTTGGCCAGATTCCGGGGCTGATCCACATTGTGCCCCAAAGCCAAAGCTGTCCAATACGCCATCAGCTGAAGAGGCAAAACACATAAAATGGCCGACAAGTATTCATCCACAGCAGGCAGAAAAAGAACATGGTCGGACAAGGAACTTAGTTGTTTGTCTCCCTCCGTGCCTATCAAGATCAACTTCCCTCCACGACACCGGGCCTCCTCCAAATTGGCCCATGTTTTTTTGTATATGTGAGACTGAGGCACCAAGCCCACTATAGCCATGTTTTCATCCACCAAAGCCAAAGGCCCATGCTTCATCTCCCCGGCAGGATAAGCCTCAGCATGCCGATAAGTTAATTCCTTTATCTTTAAAGCCCCCTCCAAAGCCAAAGGATAATAAATATCCCTCCCAATATAAATAACATTCTTTAAACCCCTTAACAGCTGAGCCACCTCCCTGTATTCCTTCTCCAGAGACAAAAGCCCTTTCATATAACCCGGCAAAAGAGATAAAGAGTTTGCCCATTTCCTCTCATCCTCCTTACACAACAAGCCCTTTTTTTTGCCAAGGGACAAAGCCAATAGAAAAAGAGAGGTCAGAGAAGCTGTAAAAGCCTTGGTGCTGGCTACAGCTTTTTCCACGCCTGCCTGCATGTAAAGGTTCTCCATAACCCCCCGGCTTAAGGAAGAATGCGGCACATTGCAAAGGCCCATCGTGGGAAGAGACAAAGCCTCAGCCATTTTCAAAACCGCCAAAGTGTCGGCTGTTTCCCCACTTTGAGAGATCAACAAAAAGGGATCTTTTGCAGAAAGCACCGGTGAGCGATAACGAAACTCACTGGCCATGTCCACCTCCACTGAAATACGGCTGAACTTCTCTATCACATACTTCCCATAAAGGGCCCCGTAGTAACTGCTCCCACAAGCCACTATGCTCAACCGCCTCCTTTGAATAATGTTATCCAAAAAAGAGGACTCTTTAACCTTCAGCTGAACAGAATCAGAACGGATATGAGTGTGAATTAGTTTTGAAACACAAGCCGGTTGTTCATGAATTTCTTTCAGCATATAACAAGGCCAACCCCCTTTACCCTCCTGATCCGTTTTTTGATTCAACAAAACAAAGGGCCTTGTTATTTTGGCCTGCTGAGAGGAATAAAGCTGAAGGCTGACCTGATTTTTGTGATCATCAGGCTTATGCTGAATATGTGCCACCTCCCCCTCCTGCAGAAAAATCACCTTGTTGGTGTAAGGCAAAATCCCCTGAACATCACTGCATATAAATATCTCATCCTCACCCACCCCCACCAAAAGAGAAGGCCCTTTTTTAAAAGCCCATATCTCATCAGGATGTTCCTCAGACATAAAAACAATGGCGTATTCCCCCTTTATCATGGACAAAGTGTCAAAAACGGCTTTTTTTATACTGCTTTTTTGTGCATGTGCCTGCTGAAGATCCTGGTTAACAGAGGCCGGCAGGGCAAAACCGCCGACTCCCTCATCACACAGGTGCTTTTGATAAGCATGCCACAGGCAATGGGCCACCACCTCAGAATCGGTGTCGGAAAGAAAAGGGCCCTTTAACCAGGTTTTTAACTCCCCAGCGTTTTCGATAATCCCATTATGCACAATATAAAAAGAGCCGGCTTTATGAGGATGAGTGTTTTTTTCCGAAGGGGCCCCATGCGTGGCCCAACGGCTGTGAGCCATACCAGAGGAATAAGGCTGGCAGACCAAACCCGCCCGCTTTCCTGTGCCTGCTTTGTTTTTTGTTTTGTTTGACAAAGGAGGATGTTTTTCCATGCTGGCCAGCTTTTTTTTCAGCTGTTGTAAATTCCCCACAGAACGCACCTGCTTAAAGTGCCTGTGCTTGGCCACCAAAAGACCCATGCTGTCGTAACCGCGGTATTGGATTTTCTCCAGCCCGTTCAGCAAAACCTCTCTTGCCGGGCGAAAACCGCTATATGCCATAATACCACACATGTTATTTTTGCCCTTGGAGTTTAAAAAATGACGACCATTGCCTGCTTTTTAAGTGGGAGATTGATTTGTTTATAACAGGCTGTCAAGCTTTGTCCAAATAAAATCAGACAAAGCCCTTGACAGAGCCATAAATCAGACTGTAACTTGGTCACCTGTAAAAAAAGAGGCTTTTTGCGAGGCACTTTGTCGCGGAAATAACAGTACATACAGGACCGCCTGAGTGAAAGTTGATAAACTGGTTGCCTGTCCAAAAAGTCCGTGCCGTGAGGGTCCAAGGTATTCCGTCCTGAAACGGGGCGGACTTTTTGGACAGGCAGTGATTCTCTGACACAGGCGGGAAGGACAGCACATACAGGAGTAATAAGCTATGACAGAAAATCTGATAAAAATGCCGGAGTTGGGTGAAGGGGTGACAGAAGGGGAACTGGTGCAATGGCTGGTTTCCAAAGGAGACCCCATCAAGACAGACCAAACTGTGGCCGAAGTCATGACAGACAAAGCAGTTATGGAAATACCCTCCCCCGTGGAAGGAGTGGTGGCTGATTTTTGTGCACAAAAAGGAGACAGTATCCCCGTAGGCCAACCCCTTCTAAAACTTATGCCCGAAGGCCACAAAGAGACCGGCAAAAACGGCACAGCAGAGCACACCAGCCCCGTCCACACCCAAAGCCACAAAGTGGCCGGCAAAAACGGCACAGCAGAGCACACCAGCCCCGTCCACACCCAAAGCCACAAAGTGGCCGGCAAAAGCGACACGGCAGAGCACACCAGCCCCACCACAAGCCACAAAGAGACCGGCAAAAACGGCATAGCAGAGCACACCAGCCCCGTCCCCACCACAGGCCACAAAGTGGCTGGCAAAAACGGCACACCCACTTCCAAAACAAAAGAAATCCTGGCCTCCCCCTTCCTTCGCCGGTGGGCCAAAGAACAAAATGTGGACTTGAGCCAAATTTCTGGCTCCGGCCCCTCCGGTCGTATCCAACAAGCTGATGTCCTTCAATACACAACAGAAACAACACAGGCCAAAAGCCCCTCCGACAGCCAACAAGCAGAGGCCCCCTCACCAGGCCACAAAGTGGCCAGCAAAAACGGCACGGCAGAGCACACCAGCCCCGTCCCCACCACAGGCCACAAAGACCTCCCTCGGGGCTTTGAAGTGCCAAAAGAGGAAAAACAGGAACGGCACAAACTGAAAGGCATCAGAAAAAAAATAGCGGAAAAAATGCAGGCCTCCAAAGCCGTTATTCCCCATTTTACCCTCCTGGAGTCAGCAGAAGTGGAGCAGTTGGAGCAATTAAAAGAATCGGTCAAAAAAAGCCTCAAGGAAAAAAATATAAAAGTCACTTACCTGCCCTTTGTCATGAAAGCCCTCTTGCAGACTGTCAGGGAGTTCCCCCTTCTGAACGCCAGCATGGATGATTTTTCACAGGAAATGGTTATCAAACACTATTATCACTTTGGCTTTGCCGTGGACACACCCAAGGGGCTTTTGGTGCCAGTGATAAAAAATGTGGACAAAAAGTCCCTGACAGAAATCAGCCAGGAGATTCAAACCTTGGCAGAAAAAGCCAGACAGGGGAACATGGCCCTGGAGGATATGAAAGGAGGCACCATCACCATCACCAATATCGGAAGCCTGGGAGGGGAATACGCCACACCCATCATCAACGCACCCGAATCCACCATCCTCGGCATGTATCGTGTGTTCGTAAAAGCCTGCTGGAACGGATCGGCTTTTGTGCCCAAAAAAACCATGAACTTTTCCCTGACCTGCGATCATCGGCTGATCGATGGGGCTGTATCCGCCCGTGCCCTCAAATTCTTCATCCACAAAATGGAAAACCCCCTCAGCCTCTTCATCGAATAATGACAAAAATTCAAACTGGCCGTGAAAAACAGGCAAATTTTGTTTGTTTTCCCACAATTTATCTGCTATCTATACCAAATAAACTTGGAATTTCCAGATGAAAAGGTGGTGATTTTTTATGCCCCGTATCAAAATAAGGGAAGGAGAGCATTTTGAACAGGCTCTTCGCCGATTTAAAAAGTCCTGTGAAAGGTTTGGCATTCTCTCTGAAGTCAAAAAGAGGGAATTTTATGAAAAACCCAGTGTTTCCAGGAAAAAAAAGTCCATTAACGCCCGAAGAAGACTGTTGAAAAAAAGCAGGAGGTTTGGAGCGGAAATGCAGAGGCAGACCACATCCCGTGGGGTGTCCGCCCTGCAAAAATAAAAGCAGGCTGTGGCCCCCGGCCGACCGCCGTGTGGGGTGTCCGCCCTGCAAAAATAAAAGCAGGCTGTGGTCCAACAGGGTGACCTGTTTTATGGGCACAAGCCATAAATGGGCACAAGCTATAAAAGGGCACAAGCCATAAATGGGCACAAGCCCCTGAAAAATGAAAGGACAGATATGAGTTCCTCTTTAAGAGATCGTATGCGGACGGATATGAAGTCGGCTATGAAAAACAAAGAAATGAACAAACTTCAGGCCCTGAAGTTGGTGCTTGCGGAATGCAAAAACCGGGAAATTGAGCTGAAAGAGGACTTCAGTGAGGCTCATATTGTCTCCATTTTGCAAAAACAGCTCAAACAGTATGAGGAAAGCAGACAGCAATACCAGCAGGGGGGCCGACTGGAGGCTGTGCAGGAACAAACAGAAAGGCGGAACCTGATTAAGTCCTACCTGCCCGCCATGCTTTCTGACGCAGTGCTTAAAAAAATTATTGAAGGGATTGTCCAGGAGTCGGGTGCACTTTCCATAAAAGACATGGGGCGGGTTATGAAGGCCGTTCAGTCTCGTGCGGAAGGCCCTTTGGATAAACGGCGTCTGGCGGAACTGGTCCAGGAAAGATTGCGGGCTGTATGAGGAAACTGCCTTTTGACTTCATAGATCAGGTGTGCCGGGCCAATGATATTGTGGATATCATTGGAGAGGACACTTTTTTAAAGCCCGGTGGCGGGGGCTACATGGGGCTTTGCCCTTTTCCCTCCCACAATGAAAAAACCCCCAGCTTTTCTGTCTCACAAAGAAAACAGGTTTATCATTGTTTTGGCTGTGGCGAGTCCGGAAATATTATCACCTATATGCAGGTCCGGCGGGGTTTTCATTTCATGGAGGCGGTCAAATACCTGGCACAAAGAGCCGGGTTGCCTTTGCCCAAGAGCAAAGAAAGTGCAGAAGAGGACAAACAGTATAAAGAGCGACAGAAAATGCTGGATCTTAACGAAAAAACCTGTGCTTTTTACGAAAAAACCTTGAAAGCCCTCCCTGCCTCTCATTTTGTCTGTCAGTATTTGCAACAAAGGGGCTTTTCGGAGGACACAGTCAAAACATTCAGGATAGGTTATGCGGAAGCCCGTTGGGACGGCCTCTATTCCTATTTGAAGAAAGAGGATCCCGATGCGGTGGAATGGGCCTTGAAATTGGGCCTCATCAAAGAAAAAGAGGGTCGACGTTATGACCAATTCCGTGGCCGGCTGATGTTTCCGGTCATGGACAGAAATGGCCGGGATGTTTTGGGCTTTGGCGGGCGACTTTTAAAAGAGGAGGACAATCAGGCCAAGTATATCAACAGCACAGACTCCCCTTTGTTTCACAAAGGGCATACTTTTTACGGATGGCAAAAAAGTGCCCCTTTTATCAGGGATTCCGGCAAAGCTTTGATAGTGGAGGGCTACACGGACTATTTAAGCCTGTATCAGGCGGGTTTTCGGAACATGGTGGCCACCTTGGGAACAGCCCTGACCAAAAAACATGCCTTTTGGCTTTCCCGCCATGCAGAGCAAGTGATTTTGTTTTTTGACGGAGACAGTGCCGGGGAAAAAGCGACAAAAAACAGCCTGAGTGTCCTTTTGGCGGAGGGCCTGACGGTCAAAGCCCTCAAACTGGAGCCGGGGCAGGACCCGGATTCTTTTGTCCGGCAAAAAGGAAAACAGGTGCTGGAACAGAAAATAAACTCCGCGGAGGATTTGTTTTTGGACTTTCTGTTCGGTGAATTAAAAAAACACCCCCTGGGGGTGGATCGCCTGTCTTTGGTGGAGAAGATGGCTGACATATTGGCCCCAATCGGCAAAGCGACTTTAAGAAACTACTATCAGGATCGCCTGTTGGACAGCTTTGGCCTGAACAATAAAACTGTTCTGCCCATTTTAAACCGGGCCAGAAAAAAGTATATAAACTCAGCTTACGCTAAAGACAGAGCACAAGATCAGCTTAAGGACAAAAGCCAGGCCTTAAGTCCCCAGCTCATTAAAGATACGGATGAAAAGGCCGATAAGAATAAGACACAACAACAAAAGGTTTCCCTGAGAGAGGCCTCCAGGTCGGAGATGGCCCTCCTCATGCTGGCTCTTGACAGCCCGGACAGTTATAAAACAGTCATGGGGAACAAAGTGATGGACAAATTAAATCATGGCGGGGTTATTCGTATGTTTAAGGCCATGGAGGAGCATTACACACAAAACGGATGGGATTTCAACCTTTTGCACTCTGTCCTCATGGACATGTTGGGGGACACGGAGTCAGTGGACAGGCTGAAAAAAAGCCGATACCCTGAGTTACCGGGCCTGACAAAGCAAAAAATGTCGATTTTTATTCAGGATTGCCTGAAAAAGGTCGAAAAGGAAAAGAGACAGGCCCATTTAAAGAGCCTGACCACATATATTCGTGCCAACAGTAAAAACACGAATAAATACATAACAGAGATAGCCAAATTAAGCAAAAACAGCCCAAGGCTGTAACTTTTAAAAGGAGAGAAATTATGATGACCAAAAAAAGCTCTGACACTTCCATTGCCAGTGCTCAGATGGCTCTGATGAAAAAGGAGCGGGAAAAACTGGTTCTTCTGGCTGGAAAGAGAAAAAACATTCTGTCGGTGGACACTTTGCATGAGGAGCTGGCACCGGAGCTTGTCTCTGCCAAAGCTTTGGATGAACTAATGGCTTTTTTGGAGAAAAAAGCCATAGAGATCAAATACCCCTCTTCGGCTGTCTACAACGGCAAAGACAGTGATGGCTTTTTGTTTTCAGAGGAAGACAAAGAGGAGGAGGAGGAGGAAGATTTAAAAAATTACACCAGTAATGATCCTGTGCGTCTTTATTTGAGAAAAATGGGCAGGGTGGCTTTGTTGGACAAAGAGGGGGAAGTGAAAATTGCCCGCCACATTGAAAGGGGGGAGAGGGAGATTATAAGAGCCATTTTGATGTGCCCTATGGGCACTTATGAGATTATTCGTCTGGGGGAGCATATCCAGCAGGGCCGTCTGAAGGTGAAGGCCATTTTTCGTGGACTGGAGGATGAGGAGCAAAGGGACAATGAAAAGGAATATGTCGACAGGATTTTTGAACTGATTGACAAAGTTCAGGAGTATCGAAAAAAAATCACACCCTGTTTCCTCACTCTCAGGGAGCACAGCAACACAAAGGCAGAAGAGGAGCTTGTCAGACTGAACACCGAATTGATGAAAGATTTTAAGAACATTAATTTCAATCGTAAAACCATCAATTCCATAGTGGTTAAGTTTCATAACCTTCTCAGCCGGATGGAGGAACTGAGAAACCGAATTAACATGGCTGTGGAAAAAACCTTTTCCAAAGACTTTAACCAACTGAAGGAAACTTACTCCGCCATATATAAAAGTGAAAAGGAGGCTCTGCGGGTTCAGAGGGAAACGGGCTTGAATTTCGGCCGGTTTCGGGAGCTTTACCTGAGGGCGGAGGACGCCAAAAACCGGTTAAACCGGTTATACAGGGACACATGGATGGACTATGCGTGGGTCAAGAAAACCTGCACTGCCATCTGGAAGGGGGAGAGGTCAGCAGACAGGGCCAAGTCCAGATTGGTGAAGGCCAATTTGCGTTTGGTGGTGTCCATTGCCAAAAAATACACCAACCGGGGTTTACAGTTTTTGGACCTGATTCAGGAGGGGAACATGGGTTTGATGAAGGCGGTGGATAAATTTGAATACCGCAGAGGCTATAAATTCTCCACTTATGCCACCTGGTGGATACGGCAGGCCATTACAAGGGCCATTGCCGATCAGGCCCGCACCATTCGTATCCCTGTGCACATGATTGAAACCATTAACAAACTGATTAGGACCTCCCGATACCTGATTCAGGACCTGGGGCGTGAGCCTACGCCAAAAGAGATAGCTGGCAAAATGGAACTGCCGGTGGAGAAAGTCAGAAAGGTTTTGCGTATTGCCAAGGAGCCTATCAGTCTGGACACCCCTTTGGGGGAGGAGGAGGACTCTCACTTGGGGGACTTTATAGAAAACAAAAGTGTTATCAACCCTTCCTCTGCCATGGTGAATTTAAACCTGATTGAGCAGACCAGACGGGTGCTTTCCACGCTCACCCCAAGGGAGGAGAAGGTGTTGCGTATGCGTTTTGGCATTGGCGAGGAAAGTGATCACACTTTGGAGGAGGTGGGACAGGACTTTAATGTGACGAGGGAACGTATTCGTCAGATTGAGGCCAAGGCCTTGAGAAAACTCCGGCACCCCAGCCGATCCGGCCGGCTCAAGAACTTTGTGGATACCGACACCGAAATGGACGCCGACACCGAGGAATGAGCATTCAGTCATTCCCGTGAAAACGGGAATCCATACTGACTTTGGGGTGAGGCTTGAATTTGGGGGCTTAGCTTTTGGTCTAATTTATGAAAAAGGGGGCTTAGCTTAGCTGGTCTAAAGCATCCGGCTCATAACCGGGAGATCGAAGGTTCGAATCCTTCAGCCCCTACCATTTTTTTGTTGGCTTTTTCTGTTTTTTGGATATAATAACTGGTCATCAACACAAAAAAACAAGGAGAAAAAAATGTCCACCATCACTCTTCCCGAACTGCCTTACCCCAAAACCGCCCTCAAGCCCCATATTTCTGAGGAAACTCTGGATTTTCACTATGGGAAACACCACCGGGCTTATGTCAATAAATTAAACGGTCTCATTGAAGAGAGCCCCTTTAAAAAAGCCTCTTTGGAGGAGATCATAAAAGAATCCAGTGGGGCCATTTTTAACAATTCGGCTCAGGTGTGGAACCACACTTTTTACTGGCATTCCCTTTCCCCTGAAGGGGGTGGAGCACCTTCAAAGGAGACACAGGAGCTTTTGGAAAAGCATTTTGGTTCTGTGGAGAATTTTAAGGAAAAGTTTACTGCCTGTGCCTTGGGGCAATTTGGTTCCGGCTGGGCCTGGCTGGTCAAAACCTCTGAAGGAAACTTGGAGGTTCTTTCCACAGCCAATGCCGACACCCCCATGACAAAAGGCAAAAAAGCCCTTTTAACCTGCGATGTCTGGGAGCATGCTTATTATATTGATTACAGAAACGCCCGCCCGGACTATCTCAAGGCTTTTTGGAACTTGGTAAACTGGGATTTTCTGCACCGGAACCTGCATGCCTGACACATGTGAAAAAGCCTGTTGAGAACAGGTTTTGTTGGGGCCAGGGGTCTCATGTGTGAGTCAGGCCAGGAATAGTCTCTATCAGGCCTGTTGTTGTTGGTGTTGTTTTTTTTCTGTCATATAGATAATGACAATAGCGGACACCACACCCACCACAATGCAGATATCCCCCACATTAAAGGCAGGCCAGACAAAGCCCCGGAAATGAAAGTCCAAAAAATCCACCACATAGCCAAAATGAATACGGTCTATGTAGTTCCCAAGGGCACCACCAAAAATGGAGGAAAAAGCCAAAAGCTGGTATTTTTGGTTGATATGGAGTTTATGAATAATGGACACCAACAGGACAAAGGCCAAAACCGGCAAAATCAAAAACAGGACCAGGCGAATAACCTCATTGCTTTGGGAAAACAGGCCAAAAACCCCCCCCTGATTTTTGACATAGGTGATATTGAAGAATCCGGGGATGATGACTTTTTTCTCACCCAGATTGAACTGCGTATGTATGATGAGCTTGGTGGCCTGATCCAGGGCCACGATGGCAAAAGACACAATCAAAAATATAAAATACTTCAGATATTTCATAAGCTGGTATTATAGTTTTGATGAAGGCACAAGGCAAGCTCAAAACCCCATTTTAACAGGACAAAGGTCTGTATGGTTAAGGGGAGTGGCTCACTTTGTTTGGATTAAATCCGCAATTCAAAGTCCGGTGATGGCCACCATTTGCCTGTTATTTGTTGCTTCTCCTCAAAAGAAAACTGATTGCCATACAGATACAGCCGCTTCAAAGAAAACAGCCCCAGAAACAAGTCCACCGGTTAAAAAAGTTAACTCATTGTCATGCAAATACAACCACTCTAAAGAAGTCAGCCCCTGAAACAAGCCCTCATGCAAAGAAGTTAAATCATTGTTATGTAAATACAGCCGCTTCAAAGAAGTCAGACCCTCAAAATCATCTCCTTTAAGGTCTGTTATTCCAGAGAAACTGAAATTAAGAGTAAGAATGGCTTCAAGCTCTTGCCTCGTCACCTTGTCACAGTCTCTGCTTAGCTTTGCCAGAATTGCCTTTTTAACTTGCTCTGTCCTCCCACATATTGAATAACTGGAGGGCCCGGCAGAGGGAGATTCTTCAGGATTCTGTTGTGCTTGTGCAATAAGCTCTTTTTGTTCGGCTTCCAGCTGTTTATCTTCAGGGGAAGTCCCAACCAATTTGCTTGGATCCGTTGAGGCCTCCGGCCTTGGTTCCTCTGGGTCTCTTGTGCAAGCTGAAACACAGGAAAAAAGCAAAATCATAAATAGAAGTTTTTTCATAAGAATTTGTTCCTTGTTCTTGGTTACCTCGGTTAATACAAAAATCCTCCATTTGTAGGCCTGTTGTCAAGCCTTTTTATAGACAAAACATCCTGTTTCGTGGGATGATGATGCCCTGTCTTCATTCTGGCAGGTCAGCCTGGTCCTAATTTCTTAACACAATCTTAACAATATAGTCGCCCCATAGCAGTCTGAGAGAATTGTCTGTCAAAACTGCAAAATATTGCGATTTTGGCCTCCGGAGTGGCTTTTTTCGAGCTTTTTTGACAAAAAACGCCGATTTTTGTCAATATAATTCACAAAAATCGGGATTTCTCTTGACCAGGGTAGCCAAAGACAGGACCCCAGGACCTGCCGATTCTGCAAAATGAGGCAGGGCTTTATATTATGGAATGGGCCAAAGCCCAAATAAACTGATTGTCCGCCCATCCGGTAAGTCTGGTTATTTTTATGGTACCAAGACCCTTTTTCACTTTAGGAGGTGAATAAAAACAACAAAAAGTGTGTAAATATTATACTACCAAGACCCTTTTTCACTTTAGGAGGTGAATAAAAACAACAAAAAGTGTGTAAATATTATACTACCAAGACCCTTTTTCACTTTAGGAGGTGAATAAAAACAACAAAAAGTGTGTAAATATTATACTACCAAGACCCTTTTTCACTTTAGGAGGTGAATAAAAACAACAAAAAGTGTGTAAATATTATACTACCAAGACCCTTTTTCACTTTAGGAGGTGAATGAAGACAACAAAAGTGTGTAAATATTACACTACTCTTTTGTTTTGTTGACTTAAAAAAGAATGATATTTAACATAAAGTTTCATGAACCAAAACCCACTTTCAAGGAGGTTAACAATGAAGAAAATCCTAATTTATGCTTTTATGAGTTTAAGTGTCTTTGGCTCATTATGGGCCGGGGCAGAGTCCAATGAAGATACAGAAACCGAATGGATCACTTGCTATGACGACACAACTGATCATGGGTCTATCTGTAACGAATTCCGTTTATCCAATGTAATCATCATTCGTGAAACTCGTGGTAATCGTTATACTGAATTCGTGTTTCCTGCAACAAACAAATATGATGATTTATCGGTGATGTGTCTAAACGATCTGATTTACAAAGGTCGGCACTGTGATTTCTCTGAAAGGCTGAATTTGCGTAGGAAATAAAGAAAAAATTATGAAAGGAGTCAAGAAAATGAGGAAAGTGTCAATAATCAAAGGAATCTTCGTGTTCTCTCTTGGTCTGGCTTCCCATACTGTTTTTGCCAATTCTTTTGAAATATACAGGGAAAAAGCCAAAAGAAGTGTCAGATCAGCTCACATTCAGGCCCTTTTGGAAAAAAGTGTTTTTAATGAAAAACCACAATCTTTGGCCGAAGGTTATATCACCAATTATGATCCTGCGTTGATAGCAGTGACAGCCACCATGTATTCCCAGCTCCCCTCCAGAGACGACACACAGTTTGAACAACAAAATTTACCTCCACCAATCAAGCCTTATCCCAATTCCCCCTGCCCCAGCAGTATGAGGGCTTTTGTCAAATATTCCAAAAAGAAAAACCCTTATACTTTTGTGATTTTGCCAGGGGCTTATGCTGAATGGGGAGGAGGCATGTTTAACAACCAGACCATAGCTGTTTTGGAAAAAAAATTTGATGACCCCAACATTATTGCTTTTGACGGCTATCTCTCACCAGCTTTTTTAAAGGATACCTGTGATAAAATTCCCTGGAACGCCAAAGCCATTGCCGAGGATATCCGTGCTCGTCTGAGATATATGCTTGTTTCTGCACTCAATGGTTTGAATGCAGTACCGGAAAAGACAGGTCTTATTGGTTATAGTGGTGGTGCCAGTTTGGTGGTTGCCATGTTGGCCAAAGATGCTGAAGAAGTGGCAAAATCGGGAACAGAACAGCCAAGGCTTTTTGGATTGGGGGGGATGTCTTTCAGCCCAATTTTGCATGCTCTGTCAACATATAACAACTTGGATGAAAGTGTGAAAACTGTTTCTCATACCAAAGGAATAAGCACTTTGGATTTCTCTCAAGTGGCTTTTTTGGCAGGAGCTTTTTTCGAAGATTTTAGCCTGGATTGGAGAGATATGGTGGATTTATACTCAGCAGATCCTAAAAATTATTTGGAAAGATATACCAATGAGGTTTATTACCCGGATTTAAGGAACACTTTGGAGGCCATAAATATGGATCCAAGCGAATTAAATGGTGAGCTTGGTTATTACAATATTTATGTTAATACCGGTTTTAGAAACGACAGGCCCGGTATAACAGGGAACCTCAATAAAGAAGACTTGGGCCTTCTTTATGATTACGAGTTGGATCCACGGCCGCTTTTGGAGGTTATAGATCGTCCTTTGCTCATTTACTTTTCACAAGATGACAGTATCATTTCTTCTTACGACAATTCCGGTCAACCAGAAGTTGTGACTGATATCCTCAATTTTGCCACAAAGAACCCCAATATTACTGTGTTTAATCCCAAGTATGGAGGCCATGTTGGTCAGTTTTTTGATCCGATATTTGAGGATTTGACACACACTTTTTTTATCCAATAAGACTGTCAGGTTAAATAAAAATGCCTCTTCATGAGAATGTGTGGTTGATTTTAGGCGGTTCCGGAAGCTATCTAGGGCCAGTCAGGGCAGGTTGCGGATACATTTGGGGCACAAGGTCTCTTTGTTCAGGTCTGGACTGTAGTTCCAACACCGATGGCATTTTTCCCCTTTCATTTTAGTGACTTTTGTTTTGCGTTCCGGCCCGGACTCCAAAACGACTTGAGACACAATCAAAAACTCTCTCAAATCATCTGTTAGATCTTTGAGCTGTGTCAGCGACTCTGGTGGGGCTGACACCGTGACCTGCACCTCCAGACTGGAACCAATGAGATGTTTCTTTCTCATATCCTCCATTTGTGCATAAGCCATTTCCCGGATTTTTAAAAAACAGGCAAAGCTTTGTTTGATCTCTTTTTGTTTCCATTCCTCTTTTGGCAGGGGAAAGCCAGCCAAAAAAACACTTTCCTCTTTTGGGCCGGGTATATGCTGATACACCTCTTCACTTAAAAAGCTGGTAACAGGACTCATAAGGGACACTAAATTTTTCAGCAAAAGATAAAGGGCACTTTGTGCCGATCGACGCTCCTCACCCTTTTTTTGAAAAGTATAAAGCCTGTCTTTTACAATATCCAAATAGAGGGACGAAAGATCTGTGGTGAAAAACACATTCAGATCCTGATACACTTTATGGAACAAAAACTTTTCATAATTGTCCCGGCTTTTTTGAATGAGCACGGCGAGGCGGCCCAAAATCCATTTGTCCACCGCACGCATATCAGCAAAAGCCACCTGATCTTTTTCTGGTTCAAAGTCAAACAAATTGCCCAACATAAAACGAAAGGTGTTTCTGAATCTTCGATAAGTTTCGCTCACACGGGCAAAACTCTCCTGACTCACCGACAGGTCTTGCGAATAATCTTCGCTGGCAACCCAAAGACGCACTATCTCTGCCCCTTTTTGCTGAATCAGGTTTTGCAGGTTCAGTACATTCCCTTTGCTTTTGCTCATTTTTTTCCCCTCAGCATCGTTCACAAAGCAATGGGTAGTGAGTGCTTTAAATGGGGTTTTACCTGTCAGGCAAACAGAACTGTTCAGGCTGGTTTGAAACCAGCCCCGGTGCTGATCACTTCCCTCTATATAAACATCCGCTGTTTTTTGCCCATAGAACTTGTCAAAAACATGATGAATGATGCCACTATCGAACCATACATCCAAAATGTCCTCCCCTTTTTTAAACTCACTGCTCTGGCATTCAGGGCAGGTCGTCCCCTTGGGTGTAAGTTCTTTCACAGAACGGGAAAACCAATATTTTATGCCCTCTCCTGTTTTTTCCATCTGATCGGCAATGGAACGCATAAGTACTGAATCCATAAGGGTATGGCCACATTTTGTGCAATAAAAAACCGGGATGGGGACACCCCAATGCCTTTGCCGGCTGAGACACCAGTCAGGGCTGGCCTGAATCATGGCCTTAAGCCGGGGCTTGCCCCATAAAGGCTGAAACTGAATATTGTCCTTGATTTCGGAAAGGGCTTTTTCCCGCACCGGGTATTTGGGGTCATCAAACCGGATAAACCACTGATCCGTGGCCCGGAAAATCAGAGGGGAGGAAGACCGGGGATTATAGGGGTAGTTGTGTGTGATCTCCTCTTCTGCCAAAAGGCATGCTTTTTGTTTTAATTTTTCGATAATAAGCGGGTTGGCTTTAAACACATGCACACCTTCCCACTCCGGAACCTCAGAGGTGAAACAACCTTTTTCATCCACAGGCTGAAAGACCGGCAGTTGATATTTTTTTCCCACTGTGAAGTCGTCCACCCCATGTCCGGGGGCCGTATGCACACAGCCTGTCCCCTCCTCTTTGCTGACATGCTCTCCCATAATGACAAGGGAATCCCGATCCATAAAAGGGTGACGGGCTGTCTTTTTTTCCAGCTGAGTGCCCTTAAAAGACAACACTTTCGTCAGCTGAACCTGGGTTTTTTTTTCAAAATCCTCTTTTCGTTCTTCAGCCAAAATCAAATGTTCCTTTCCTGTGTCAAAAACAGCATAAACAAAGTCAGCTCTCAAGGCTATGGCCTGATTGGCCGGCAAGGTCCAGGGGGTGGTGGTCCATATCACCAAAGAGCAGGCTTTATGAGCCGGCAAAGACCACTTTTTTGGCGGGTTGGGACAGGGAAACTTGACATAAATGGAGGGGCTTTTTCGCTCACGATACTCCACTTCCGAAGAGGATATGGCTGTCCTGAGGGCAAAGCACCAAAAAACCGGCTTTTTGCCCCGGTAAAGGAGACCTTTTTCCGCTATCCGGCTTAAAGCCCGCACCTCTTCCGCCTCGTAGACTGGAGATAAGGTGAGAAGAGGCTTTTCCCAGTCGGCCAGCACGCCCAATCTTTCAAAACCCTTTTTTTGTATATCCACCCAATAAAGGGCCTCTTTACGGCAATGCTCCCGTATTTGCCCGGAGCTGAGAGCATTATCCTGGTTTTTCCATTTTTTGAGCACAGAAAGCTCTATGGGCAGGCCGTGGCAATCCCAGGTGGGAATAAATGGGCAGTGCTTTCCGGACAGGTTTTGATACTTGACCACCATGTCTTTTAAAATTTTATTCAAGGCATGGCCTATGTGCAACTGCCCGTTGGCATAAGGCGGGCCATCCAAAAAGTGGAAAGAGGCTTTGCCTTTTGTCTTGTTTAGGAATTTATTATAGGTCTTGGTTTCCTTCCAGAACTGAACCCGTTTGGGTTCTGTTTCCGGAAGCCGGGCCTTCATGGGAAAGGAGCTTTTGGGAAGATGCAGGGGATATTTTTTGTCCATGACTGCTCACTGTCACCTTTACTTAAAAATTTCTGGAGGTCTGCTGTTCATCCTGCCACCTTACACAGTGTTTGGAAACAAGCAGATGATTATTCGTGAAAAACCCCTTTGCTGTTGGCTTTCCACAGGCCATGAGTATGCAACAGCTCCACCCCTCCTGTCAATGATTTCTTATGCGTAAACACGATTGGTATATTAAAGCAAAAATGACCTGTAGCGTCAATAACACATCATGGGCCATTGTTTTTGTTTGCCATTAAGGCTGTTTTTTGCTATTGTATCTCATTGAAAAAGTGGTGGAATAACACCATGTGTCAAAACAGCTCTTTTCAAAGGACTCAGTTTTATGCCCACCCTGGATTTTAAAGGCAAACAGCTTGTTCAGGCGGACCATTTAAAGGCCCCGGTTCATACCCTGAATATAAATCCCAAAAAGTCTCTTGTCCCAAAGGGGCAAAAGCCTTCTTTGGACGACAACCTCATTATTCATGGAGATAATTTTAAGGTGTTAAAAGCCCTGATTCCTGCCTATGCGAGTCGGATTAATTTAATTTATATTGATCCACCTTACAATACCGGAAATGAAGGCTGGGTTTATAATGACAATGTAAACACCCATCCTTTGATGAAAGAGTGGCTGAAAAACAAAAATCCTGTGGATAATGAGGATATGGAAAAGCACGACAAATGGTGTTGCCTGATGTGGCGAAGGCTTAAGCTCCTGCATGAACTGCTTGCTGACAATGGGGTGATTTTTATCAGTATTGATGACAACGAACAACACCGTTTAAGGATGATTATGGATGAAATTTTTGGCATGGAAAATTTTGTAGCCAATATAATATGGCAGAAAAAATACGCCCCGGCCAATGACGCCAGGTATTTTTCTGATAACCATGATTTTGTGCTTTGTTATGCCAAAAACAAGGGCAATGGAAAAAGTGACAATGGTAATGACAATGGTGATGACAGTGGTTTAGAGAGAAGTTTTTGGAAGAGACAGCTTTTACCCCGCTCAGAAAAGCAGGACAAGCTTTATAAATATGATGATAAAGACGGGAGAGGGCCTTATCGCTCTGGTGATTTGAGTGTCAAGTCTTATACCAAAGAGTATGATTACCCTGTTATGAACCCAAAAACAGGCAAAGCTTATCATCCTCCCAAAGGCCGGTGTTGGAGAACGGCTCAAAAAAATATGAAAACATGGATTAAAGAAAATCGTGTCTTTTTTGGGAAAGATGGGAAAGGGGCTCCTCAACTAAAACGGTACTTAAAGGAGGCACAAGCTGGCCTTGTTCCACTTACTGTCTGGACTTACAGTGAAGTGGGTCATACTGATTCTGCCCGCAGACACATTAAAGAAATATTTTACGATCAGGAGGCTCCTTTTGAAAATCCCAAGCCGGTGGGTTTGATAAAGCGGATTTTGCAGGTGGGAGCAGATAAAAATGCTCTTGTTTTGGATTCTTTTGCAGGTTCCGGCACAACAGCGGAGGCGGTTTTGAAGTTGAACAAAGAGGATGGGGAAAAAGAAAATTTATTCTCGTGCAATGTGAGGAGTATGACAAAGAAAAAAAGCGCTCTGTCAATGTGACAGACACCATCACAGCAGAGCGGGTTCGCCGGGTGATTAAAGGGTTTTCCAAAGAGAAATTAGGATCGAAGGTGGCAGGTGGTGTTTTTGCGGACACACAATCAGAGAAAAGTAACCCACCTTGCGGGTCTTTTACATACTGTGAGCTGGGGGAGGAGATCAATATTGAAAATATGCTTACGGGAAAATCTTTGCCTTCTTACGAAACGGTGGCACGCATGGTTCTTTACACGGCCACGGGTGGGCGAGCACCGGATAAAATCCGAAAGGACAGGGGTGCGAACGGTCTCTTTCATGAAAGCAAAAGCCAACTTTTTTATCTCATCTATAAGCCCGATTTGAAATTTTTACAAAGCAAGGAAAGTGCTTTAAATGGGGATATTATGGAGAGGATAGCCCAGAAGGTTCTTCAGAAAAAGAAAAAGGCTTTGGTGTATGCGTCTCATAAGTTTGTGGGGCAAAAG
Source organism: Bdellovibrionales bacterium (assembly GCA_965242635.1). Classification (GTDB taxonomy): domain Bacteria; phylum Bdellovibrionota; class Bdellovibrionia; order Bdellovibrionales; family UBA1609; genus JANQSP01. Next base: position 958,976 of record OZ251471.1, read on the forward strand.
GAGCTGACTCAAAATGGTATTATTTTTTGTGGCCTCCCGTTCAGCATTTTAACCTAACTGCAATTAATATTTTAGAGGTATGAAATATGCAGACCAAGCATTATCAGGAAAAAACTTTGGAGCGACTTCAACTTTGGGTTGAAGAGCTGAACAAGGCAAGAATACAAAGCGAAAACATAAAACAAGCTGTGCAGGCTCAAGGAACTTCTATGCCCCGTCACCTTAAAAACTATCCTCTTATTGCATGGGATAGCCTTAAAGAAAGCAAACAAATACCACCTGTTTTGGAAAGAGACAAAAAAGTTTTTCCAGAGTATATTTCCCGCACTGGGACCAATGGCCAGCCCATCCCCCATGTTTGCTTGAAAATCCCCACCGGGGGCGGAAAAACTTTTTTGGGTGTCTCCTCTCTCTATCACCTTAAACAGGATACCGGTTTTTTGTTATGGATTGTTCCCACAAAAGCTATTTACGCACAAACCATAAAAGCTTTTAGAACCAGAGAACACCCCTACCGGCAAACCTTGGAAAATATGTCCGGTGGAAAAGTGAAAATCCTGGAAAAAGGTGATTTTTGGACCAAACAGGATGTCCAAAATCACTTTTGTCTGATGATGCTGATGCTTCCTTCTGCCAACCGGCAAAAAAACAAAAACTTTCTTAAGATTTTCAGGGACAGCAGTGGCTATAGCTCTTTTTTTCCGGAAGTGGACGATGTTACAGCCAACCAAAAACTGATGACTCTTTACCCGGACCTGGAAAAAAACCAGGAAGGCACATGGGTCAAGCAAAGCCTCATCAATGTTTTAAAAATGGTTCGTCCCACTGTTGTTCTGGATGAAGCCCATAAAGCTTATGGAAAAAATGACGAAAATAATGAAGAATTCGTGAAATCCATAAATCGCCTCAACCCCCGGTTTGTTTTGGAGCTTTCAGCCACTCCCAAAGCAGGTATCAGTAATATTTTGGTCAATGTGTCAGGAACAGAATTAAAAGCGGAAGAGATGATAAAACTTCCTTTGGAAGTCCATAATTTCAACAACTCTGATTGGAAATACACCCTGGCAGAAACCCAAAAAAAGTTAACTGAGTTGGAAAAAGAGGCTCTAAGCCTCCAGATGAAGGAAAATCGCTATATCCGCCCTATAGCCCTTGTCAGGGTGGAACAAACAGGAAAAAAGCAAATAGGCAAAGAACACCGGATCCATGCAGAAAGAGTTAAAGAATATCTGATAAAAAACCTGGATGTGCCTGAAGATCAAGTCCGTATTCAATCTTCAGAAAAAAAAGAACTGGCAGGAGAAAATTTAACAAGTGAATCCAGCCAAGTGCGATGGATTATCACCAAAGATGCCCTCAAGGAAGGGTGGGATTGTTCCTTTGCCTACATATTGGCCCTTTTGGACAACACAAAGGCCCGGGTAGCTATCACACAAATGATGGGGCGGGTGATGAGGCAACCAGGGGCTTTGCAGGTTTCAAAAAAAGAAGCACTTAATCGTTGCTATATTTATTGCTTTAATAAAAAAGTGGGAGAAGCTGTTCAACAAGTAAAAGAAAGCCTGCAAAAGGAAGGCCTGACTGGTGTGGATCAATTTATTTACGGCTATGAAGGGCAAAGTGCCAGCACGGCAAAATCTATTACTATCCGCAGAAGAAAAAAATACAAAACCAGTAAAATTTTTCTGCCTCAAGTTTTACATAAAAACGGAAAAAAATGGCAACCTATCGATTATGATCGCCATATACTGAACGAATTAAATTGGGATAATCTTTCTGTGGGATCAGCTGTCCACCTGGATGATAAAGATACTATTCAGAAAGTAAAAGTTCTTATGGATTTACAAGGTCCAAAAGAGCTTACAGTGGAAAGTGCGGATACAGATGAAAAACTGACCGTGGAATATTTTGTCCGGAGATTGGAGGATATTGTTCCCAACCCCTGGCAGGCCAGTCAGCTGGCCAGTCGTTTTATTAAAAAACACCAAAGAAAAGTCCCTGATACTCTCAATCTGCTCAACAACCGGGTTTATTTGTCAGAGGTGTTAAACAAAAGAATTAAAAAAGATATAGATCTTAAAGCAGAGGAGGTTTTTCGCAAAAAAGTAAAGAACGATGAAATCAGGTTTCGGCTGGAAACAGATGAACAACTTAACTATGAAATGGAACATTCTTTTTCTGTCAGGGGAGAGATGAAAATCAACAGCCCTTCCGCTGTTTTACGAATGATGTTTGAAGACACATGGGAACAAAATATGGGAAACTTGATAAACAGGGAATGATATGAAAAATCCTTTTGATCAACAAGCTCCCCTGCCCCATATAAAACACATCATTGCCGTAGGTTCCGGCAAAGGAGGGGTGGGGAAAAGTGCTGTGGCTTTAAATCTGAGTATGGCCCTCAAACAAAAATCACAAAAAGTGGGCCTGCTGGATGCAGACCTGTATGGCCCTTCTCTCCCTCGAATGCTGGGCTGTCTTTATCAAAAGCCGGATATCCATGAGCAGAGCAAAAAACTTCTGCCTTTGAAAAGATTTGGCCTGAAACTTATGAGCATGGGGCTGTTGGTGGAAGAAGACCTGCCAGTGATATGGCGTGGCCCCATGCTGTTTAAAGCCATGGACCAGTTTTTAAAGGAAGTGGATTGGGGAGAGCTGGACTGTTTGGTGGTGGATCTTCCTCCCGGCACAGGGGATGTGGTGTTGACTCTGGCCCAAAAAGTGCCTGTCTCCGGGGGCATAGTGGTTTGCACCCCTCAGAATATTGCTCTGACAGATGCCAAAAAAGCCCTCAATATGCTGGCCCACCTTAAAATCCCCTGCCTTGGAGTGGTGGAAAATATGTCCTCTTTTAAAATAACAGCTTCGGCCCCACCAGTGGATCTTTTTCCCAGAGGCCAGTTGGACACCTACTTAAAAGCCAACAATATAAGGAAACTGGCTCGTATCCCCTTTCATCCGGATATAGGTCTCAGTTCAGAAAGTGGTGTGCCCTTTGTGGAAAGCCACCCGGACACAGAACCAGCTCAGGCCTTTTCTGAACTGGCTGACGCCGTTTTGAAACTGATATGATGACTTTACAGGTTCAGTCCACACCTGTACTGCCAAAACCTCCTTCTCCACGAGCCGTGTCACTTAAAACTTTCACCTCCTCAAGCCGACAGTAGAACACCGGGCCCACCACTAATTGAGCAATACGTTCCTGATCCTGAATAACCACCGGCACCACGCTGTGATTTATCATCAGGACCTTAATCTCCCCTCTGTAATCCGCATCAATGGTGCCAGGCGAATTTAAAAGAGTCAGCCCCTTTTTTAAAGCCAGGCCACTCCTGGGGCGCACTTGCACCTCGTATCCCCTGGGAATCTCCACACTCAAGCCCGTGGGAACAAGCCCCCTCTCCCCCGGTTTTAAAGTCACCGGTTCATTCAAACAGGCCCTGACATCAAAGCCACTGGCCAGGGCACTTTTATATTCCGGCAAAACTCCCTTAAAATGAGAGAGTTTTTTGATTTTAAGAACAAGTGACGACATACTTCCTCCTTTCAGGTTCATTCATAATGGTATCAGTTGATCCTGCAAAGCTTTTGTATAAGCCAGAGCCTGATAATACCGTGCTTTCCATCGGCTGGTTTCCAATTCCGCCAACAAAGTTAACTCTTTTGCCCTTATCAAATCAAACACACTTAAGCGACCTTGCAAAAAAGCTTTTCTTATTTCTTTATAAGAACGGGATCGAAGGCGGTGGATTTTTTTGGCTCTTTTAAAGGCCTGATGAAAAGCTTTTATGTTTTTTTGAGACTGATTCCACAACACAGCAAATTCCCTTTTGGTGATCTCCCACTCATGACGGCGGGCCTCCACCATCTGCTCACTTAATTCCAGCCTTTTTCTTCTTAAAGAGCTTGCCCCCAAAGGGTAGTTAAATTTTATGCCAAAAGAATGATTTTGAACTCTTCCCTCTTTTAAGCCTTCAAAAGAGTCAGCCAAATCGGATTCATAACCCCCTACAGAATAAGAGCCAAACAGCTTAAGGGTGGGCCATGTACTGGAGCGACTGGCTTTCAGCTCCTGCTCTTGAATAAAAAGCTGTTTTTTTAACAACAACACTGTCCTGAAAGTTTGCTTTGGACTTTTGTGGATGAACACAGGAGGAGGTGAGAGCCTGCCCTCTGCCACCAAAACCACCTTTTGTGTTTGTGCCTGGCTCAAAAGATCCAACAGCCCGGATATTTTGTCCTCATAGTCCACTTTCTGTAAAATCAGCTCCTGCTTGGCTTTTTCCCATTCCGCTTGAATTTGTGCCATCTCCCCAGGTTTTGTGTAGTTATACGCCGTTTTTCGTTTTGTGACACGAAACAGATTTCCATAATCTTTTTTTTGAGATTCCTTTGCCTTTAAGGCCCTTTGGCTGACATAAGCCTCCCAAAATTGCTGAAGAGCCTTAAGAATTAAGTCCTCTTTTTCCTCCAGAAGTTTTATTTTTTGGACCTCTGTTTTGGTGGTGGCGATGGTCAGTTTTATCCGGTCTTCATAACCAAAAATATTTCTCCACAGATCCTGCGTCACCTCCAAACCAAGCCCCTGCCGAAAAGTCTCAGGAGGAAAAGAACCCACTTTTTTGACATCTGGATTAAAATCCTTTCCCGATTGTAAAAACATATATTGTCCTTTGATTTTTGTGCCAGTCAAAAAAGATTTTGCAACTCCAAAAAAAGTGTTGCGGTCTGTTTCCACCGGATTTTCAAAAAAACTTAAAGTGTTTTGCTCCCTGAAGTCAAACCGAGTCTCAACAAACAACTGCCAATCCAACAAACTTAAGGCGGAGGCCAAAATATGTGGGCTGGCTTTTTCCTCTGCCTGAACTTTCTTGTATCTTAAAGAGTCCTTTAAAACAGTTTTTATAACAGAATCCTGTGACAAATAAAGCACAGAATCATCCTTCTCCCTGAAATCCGGATTGGCCCACACCCCCTTCGACAAAACAAAAAAAACGAAAAAAAAATATAAGCAAGGCATTTTAAGGGGCCTTTGGGAGCATATAAGTGCGGATGGAGGTATTCAGGGCAGAAATGGCCGAACAAAGTTGTTGTGTTTGATCATGCTCCACATCCATAATCAAATAACCTGTATCCTCGTCGGTGGCCAAATATTGCCTTTGAATATTTATTTTGAGGTGGGACACTATGCCATTGATTTGAGCCAACACCCCTGGCACATTTTTATGTATATTCACCAGCCTTTGACATTTGTTCCCAGAATCCATGAGGGGAGGATTTAAAGCCGGAAAATTAACCGCACCCTCCGACACACCATGAAACAAATAACGAATGAGGGAGGAGCTGACCTGCCGGGCAATGTTTTCCTGTGCTTCCTCTGTGCTCCCTCCAATATGAGGAGTGAGAATAACCTGCCTCATACCCTGCAATGCAAACACAAAGGCACTTTGATTTTTTTGTGGTTCTTCTGGAAACACATCCAAAGCCGCCCCGGCCAAAGTGCCACTTTTCAAAGCCTCTTTCAGGTCCTGTATATTCACCACAACCCCCCGGCTGGTATTGATCAGAAAAGCCTTTGGCTTCATCCAATTCAGCTGTGTCTTTTGAATCATGTTTGTTGTCTCCTGAGTTTGTGGCACATGCAAGGTCACAAAATCAGAATTGCTCATCAGTTCTTTCAGATTTTTGACCGGCTGGGCATTGCCTATATGCAGAGTTTCCACAATATCAAAGTAAAGCACCTTCATGCCCAAACTTTCCGCCAGCACACTGACCTGAGAGCCAATATGACCATAGCCCACAATACCCAAAGTTTTCCCACGCACCTCCCGACTGCCCTGAGCTGTTTTATGCCACTTCTGCCGGTGGTGCATGTCGTGGTTAAAACCATAACTTTGACGGGATAGGGCAATAATATGAGAGATAACCAGTTCTGCCACACTGCGGGTATTGCCATAAGGGGCATTAAAAACAGGTATGCCCTTTTGCCTTGCTGTGTTAAGGGCAATTTGATCGGTCCCTATACAAAAAGCCCCAATCACTTTTAAAGAATCAGCCAAAGCTGTTATCAGATCCTCTGTGAGCTGTGTGGAGGAGCGAACACCCAAAACAGACAGGCCTTTTTGCCGTTTCAGCTCATCTGTGCCGGGGGCCGAAGGGATAAGCTGAACCTTCAGACCCCTCGTTGTCAGGGACTCCCGCCCCACAGGATGTATATTTTCCAGCAAAACACATTTCATTGTCACTTCCCCTGTTCGACTTGTCCTCTTTAATACTGATTTTGTGTCCTTCACTTTGGGCATGATTAAAGCGGGAATGGTGTTGTTTGTTCAGTGGATTATGAAGTGGCCACCTTTGCCACAGGCACATAAGGGGCAGACTCAGGAATAAGAGTTTGTTTTGGAACACTAAGAGGCCCCAAAGAAGCTGAATTCGTGCCTGAACCTTCTTTTTTGGAAGAGCCCTCCTTTGCATTAGAGCCACCATCAGCTGAACCTTCGGCCCCCTCCCCTTCCCCGGACTTAACATAGTCCGGAAACTCCTGTGAAGGTGTGTAATTCAAAACAGGCCAATTTTCACAGGAAGAGGAAAACTGCTTGGCAAAAGACCCCACCTTCAACACCCAATCCTTTTTGGTTTCTTCATCAATATTGTCCCCCTCCTCTGTGTCAACACTTTCCTCCTCTTCTTCCGGATCGGGGGCCACAGGCCGGTCCAGAAGTTTTAAGCTGACATCTTTTTTAAGAAAAGACACCTCCATAAGCCGGCTCTCACTGTTAAACCCAACATCCAACACCAAATGCTCCTGCTCTTTAATGGAGAGGGGGGAACCAGCTAAAGCAAATTTTTGCCCCTCTTCATGGTAAAACCAAAAGTCCCCGCCAGGTTTTTTTGTTTTGGGATGCAAAAGCAAAACGGCCTCCGCCTCCGGCTGGTCTTTATCGTTGCTGGCCTGAATCAGAAGGGGGATGGCGGATTTGTTCAGTTTTCCCTGAACGGTGGGATCATTTAAAAATCGGATACAGACATAAAGATAAAAGCCCCTGTCGGCATAAGATTTGTCCCAGTCGCTTAAGTCAGTGGTGACGAAAAAGCCCTCCATGCTCTCTGACATTGTGTTCAGAGCCGTCAAAGCAGACAGGGAAAGGGGCGGAAAGTCATAGAGAATCTCCTTTTCTTCTTTTTCATCGGAAGAACAAGCCGACAAAAACAACAAAAGGATATATCCCAAAAGAAAAATTTTTATTTTTTGGATAAAATATATCATGCTTGACACTCTAACATAAAAAAAACGGGGACTCAAATATAATTTGAGAAATTTATTTCAAAAACCAGTTTGGTTTCAGTGGTCGTAGTCCACCTCCACCAAGCGGGATTCCGGCTGAGCCTGGCAGGTCAAAATCTCATGTCTCACTATGTTTTCCTCCTCCAAAATGCCTTTTTCCTCCTGAATAATCCGACCCTTTTTTAACACGGCGAGACATGACATACAGGAACCGGAAAGGCACGAAAAAGGAGGGGCATAGCCCGCCGAAAGCAACTGCTCCAGTATGGGGATATGGGGTTCAGCTGGAATATTGATCTCCTCCTCATCGATAAAAGCTTTTATGCTCTCCGGTGGGGCCTTTTCCCCTTCCCCCTCTTTGCCCTGCAAACAAAGCTCCGGCTTTTTGGCTGAAAAAGAGGGCTTTTCTGAATCAGGCCCACCAGCGGACACACCAACACCGGCAGGCTCATCAACATCAGCCACAGGGCCAGCCGACCGGGAGGCTTTGCTTTTCGCCATCAAAGCCGATTTTTGTGAGGCAGACAAAAAGCTTTCCTTTCGAATGTGCCGGCCAAGGACCTCCTGTTCCAGTAAAAAATGCTCCACTGTATCCATAAAGCCCAAAGGGCCACACAAATAGTAAAGATGGTTTTTTTGTTTGACCGGAAGAGACGAAAAATATTTCTGTAAATGCTCTTGTTTCAATCTCCCCTGAAAGCCAGAGGAGGCTGAGGCCAACAGAGCTTTGTTTTCCGGCTGGCTCAATATCAACACCATTTTAAACTGTGCAGGGTATTGGGCCAGCCAGCTTTGAATTTGAGAATGATAAATAATGGAGTGCTCATTGCGGTTGGCGTAAAATAAAGTCACCTGATTTTTGGGGTCACTTAAAAGGGCTGTCTTCAGAATGGAGAACATGGGGGTGATGCCACTTCCGCCCGCAAACAAAAAATAATGCCTTGGCTTAAGATCCGAAGGGGCTTTAAAAAACCGTCCGGCAGGCTTTCGGGACATCAACACATCCCCTTCCTTCAGGTGATCCAGCATGTAGTTGGAGACCACCCCTCCCTTCACCTTTTTGACTGTGGTCCGAAGAGGCTCATCCAAAAGTGGGGAGGAGGAAATGGAATAACTTCTTAAAAAGTTTTGCCCTTTAATACGAAACTCAAAAGTCAGAAACTGTGCCGGGCTGTAATAAAACAGGCTTTTGTGTTCATCGGGAACATCGAACACAAAGCTCGCACTGTCTTTGGTTTCCTTCCGTATTTGCCGGATTTTCAGTGGGTAAAGAGGAATAGCCATAATAAACCAAGCATTTTATAATAACAGGGCAAACCTGTCAAGCTCTTCGACAGCAAACAGCAGACTGTTTAAGAGGAACGGGCAGGCTCTCTCATGGTCACTAACTCTTCTGCACTGGTGGGGTGAATGCCGATGGTTGTGTCCATATCGGATTTTTTGGCACCCATTTTCAGGGCCACAGCTATCCCCTGCATGATCTCCGGTGCGTCCTCCCCCACCATACACACACCCAAAACTTTGTCTGTTGTTTTGTCCACAACGATTTTCATAAAGGTTTTTTTGTCTATGGGGGTGACGGTGTATTTTAAAGGGCGAAACCGGGAAGTATAAATTTTAAGCGGGTGCTTTTTGGCCAAAGCCTCCTCTTCCGTCAAACCCACCCCCGCCACGGGAGGTTGGCTGAAAACCGCGGTGGGGATAAAATCATAGTTCATTTTTTTCTTCGATCCGGCAAACAAATGCTCTGCCAAAAACATGCCTTCGGCAGTGGCCACAGGGGTCAACTGATAAGGTGTGCTGGCCGAATCCCCTATGGCGTAAATACCTTTGACAGAAGTTTCAAAATACTCATTCACCTCCACCTCCCCCTGGCGGTTGGTTTTCACACCCACAGTTTCAAGGCCCAAACCAGCTGTCCGGGGCTTTCGCCCCGTGGCAAACAACACCTTCTCCACTTTTTTAATTTTTTTCTGGCCCTCCACCATCAGGTCCACCACAAACTCCTTACCCTGTTTGCTGATTTTATCCATAGTGGCATGGGGAATAATGTCCACCCCTCTTTTTTGCATTTCCTCCTGCAAAAAAGATCTCACCTCCCCATCAAATCCCCTTAACAGTTTGTCCCTTCTGAAGACAAGGCTCACCTGGGACCCAAAGGCATTAAAAATACCGGCAAACTCCACCCCGATATAGCCACCCCCCATAATCAAAAGGGAGTGGGGCTGTTCCTTCATTTCAAACACATCATCAGAGGTGAGTGCCCACTTGTGGCCTGGCACATTCAAAAGAGAGGGCGTGCCCCCCACCGCCAGCAGAATATAACGGGCACGGTAGCTTTGGCCCGCCACCTCCACTGTCTGTGGAGCAGTGATTTTTCCCCGCCCCTTTAACACCCGGACCCCTTTTTTGGACAACAAAGTTTCGTAAATATTTTCCAGCCGGCTCAATTCCTTATCCCTCAATTTTTTTTGCTCTGCCCAATTCAGCTTTGGCTCTCCCACAGACCACCCGTAAGAGGAAAAATACCGGACATGATCATGCAACTTGCCCCCTTCCAACATCAGTTTCTTGGGTATACAGCCCCGCAAAACACAAGTGCCTCCGTAGCGACTTTCCTCGCATATAGCCACTTTGGCCCCAAGGCCCGCCGCCCATCGGCTGGCCCGGACCCCTCCAGACCCCCCCCCCACAGTCAATAAATCAAAATCATACCGGGACATTGTCCCCTCCCTCCTGCACAGTAAACAAAGGACCCAGGATTTTACGGCATTTTTTTCTGTATTCAGCTGTGTTGTTGCCAGACACAAAAAGTTGCACTTGAGCAGAGGAGGCGGGCAGGATGGTTTGTTCTTCAGAAAGTTTTTGCTCCCGCTTTTTCCCGCTCTGCTGTGGTTTTTCTTGGACCACAGCCAAAAAATCCCGGGCCAAAAAATCCACCGGCCCCACCACCTTTATACCTTGTGGCAGGTATTGTTCCAACATCGGCTTTAAATACAAATAATGTGTGCAAGCCATTATAATGGTGTCCACCCCCTTATGCAACAAAGGAGGGATATAGAGATCCAACAGGGAAAAAAGCCGGCTTTTCATGGCGGGCGTCAATCCTCCTGAACAAAGGACCGGGCCAACCCGCTCCACAAAAGGGGCCAGTAGGGGGCAGGCTGACTGGTAAATGTTCAAGTGGGGGGCTGTGATTTCTTTCTCCTTTAAAAAGGCCTGGGAGTGCACTGTCCCTTTTGTGGCCAGCACCCCCACACGGCCGTTTTGAGAGTCCTTTTCCGCCTGCTTTAAGGAGGCGGAAATCACCCCCATCACGGGAACAGGGCTTTGGCTTTTGTTTGTGCCTTGGCTTTTGTTTGGGCTTTGGCCTTTGTTTTCCCGTTTCAAAACCGCCGTGGCGGTATTGCAGGCCACAACCACCCGGCAGGCCCCCTGATCAGTTAAAAACTTCACATTTTTTGCCACCAAAGAACGAACCTGGGAAAAACTTTTTTCCCCATAAGGAAAGTGCTTTTGGTCCGCCAGATAAATAAAATGTTTTTCTGCTCCCTTTTGGCAGAGGGCTTTCAACAAAAACAAGCCTCCCACCCCGGAGTCCAATAGACCTGTCATAATGGCAAAACCACACCCTCTATATATTTTCTTTGTCCAAAGTTGCAGAAACTGCCACCTTAGTGGCAAAACCACACCCTCTATATATTTTCCCTTTCCTTTGTGACATACATAAAATACATCATGGAGAAAAGATAAGTGATAATCACACACATGACATGAAGGGAGGCTATCAGGACCGGGTAAATGATCAGTTTGGAATCGATGTGCCCAAAAACCAATTTGCCCATCTGATTGGGGATTTCGCCAATAAAATGAGGCAGAAGAAAAAAGAGACCGAACAGCCACCACCCAAGCCCTTTGGACAATTTTTTGGAATGCTTTAAACAGTTGATTTTTCCCTCTTTGTAGTCCCGATTAAAAAACACCACAAAGCTGAAAAACATATACTGCACATATTTTATAATGCCGGGAATCACAAAAACAATCAGGCCCGCCAATATAATGCCCGTGGCCTTCAGCCCCTCCACCGTCCAGGGGTAAGTGGTGTTTTTGGTGAACTGCCAAAAGGTCAAAGGCTCTTCTGTTGCGGGGCGGGTTTTGTTGGACAGAAAAAGGCTTGTCATAAAAAGCGACATCACATAGCAGGAAAAAACCATCATAATCTGAAACATTTTCACCATCAGATCATCTGGCCCCCACAGGTTGACATACCACAGCCACATGGGAACAAAAGTGCATATAGTGAGAAACAAAGCAAAATTGATGTCCCAGATAAGGCTTGTAAAATGGGCGTTGGTGTCCCAAAAAGCTTTTTTTATAATGGAGAAAGCGGACAGATTGTTGTTTGTCGTTGTTTCCATGTTCTGGCCCCCTGCCATGTGTTGGTTCGTGAAAAACCGTGAATTAGGTTCTTTGTGTCCAAAGTTCGCACCATTTCGGGACGGAATACCTTGGACCCTCATGGCACGAACTTTGGACACAAACAGCTCAAGAGGTTCTGTTTTCACAAAAGACTGCCTGTTGTTCTGGCTCTCTGCCATGCCTACCCTGCTATTGTCTGAAAAAAGGGCTATAAAAGTCAAGCCTTTCTGGACAAAAGGCAGGCAGGAGTTATAGAATAGGGGGTTGTGAGACGGCAAATATAGGCCCGAGTGGCGGAATTTGGTAGACGCACAGGACTTAAAATCCTGGGGTTTGTAACAAACCGTGTCAGTTCAAGTCTGACCTTGGGCACATTTTTTGGTTTGGTGGAGCGGAATGGCCTATACAGGCCTTCGGGCGGATGGGAGTGGAATGGCCTGTATGGGCCTTCGATTGGCGGATGTGGCGGAACGGCAGACGCGCTGGGTTCAGGGTCCAGTGGAGGCAACTCCGTGGAGGTTCAAATCCTCTCATCCGCACCAAGTCAGCAGGGGGGCCACAGGCCCGCCTGCTGGCTTCGATATAGAGAGGATTTGAAGTGAAGGAGCGACCTGTGATAACTGCGACCCAAGGGAGCAGTTAGCACAGGGCAGAAAATCTGGACGATTTTCTGAGCGACTGAAGGGGGCCTGCGCCGTGAGTGAGCCGGACGCGAACGAGCATAGCAGGCAAATCCTCTCATCCGCACCAAGTCAGCAGGGGGGCCACAGGCCCGCCTGCTGGCTTCGATATAGAGAGGATTTGAAGTGAAGGAGCGACCTGTGATAACTGCGACCCAAGGGAGCAGTTAGCACAGGGCAGAAAATCTGGACGATTTTCTGAGCGACTGAAGGGGGCCTGCGCCGTGAGTGAGCCGGACGCGAACGAACATAGCAGGCAAATCCTCTCATCCGCACCATGAGAGGATTTGAAGTGAAGGAGCGACCTGTGGTAACTGCGACCCAAGGGAGCAGTTAGCACAGGGCAGAAAATCTGGACGATTTTCTGAGCGACTGAAGGGGGGCCTGCGCCGTGAGTGAGCGGGACGCGAACGAACATAGCAGGCAAATCCTCTCATCCGCACCATGAGAGGATTTGAAGTGAAGGAGCGACCTGTGGTAACTGCGACCCAAGGGAGCAGTTAGCACAGGGCAGAAAATCAACGACCATTAAAATCAGTGAAGGAGGAAACCATGACAGGTAAAAAAGAACAAAAGATCCGGGTGCAGGCAGAACCCACACCCAACCCGCATTCCATGAAGTTTAAGCTCAATCAACGCATAACCGAAGAACACTACGAAACAACCGGTGAAGTCGCAAACCCACAGGCAAAGGTCGCAAACAGACAGGCAAAGGTCGCAAACCTACAGGCAGAGGTCGCAAACCGACAGACAAAAGTCGCAAACCCACAGGCAGAGGTCGCGAACCGACAGACAAAAGTCCTACGCTCCCCTCTGGCACAAAAAATCATGGGCTTCCCCTGGGTGGACAAGGTCTTTATCGGCCCTGATTTTATCACCATCAACAAACAGGACTGGGTGGAGTGGGACACCCTCACAGAACCTCTGTCCGATATGATTCGGGAACATATAGAAACAGGACAGGCGGTTTTAAGCCAAACTGGCACGAGGCAGGGTCTGCCCTTTGAAAAGGGTGCGACTTTTGATGTGTTTCCACCAGACAGGAAAGATAAAGAACAAAAAGGCCATGCCGATTCAGAGATCGTTCAAAAAATCAAACAGATCCTGGAGCATGATATTCAACCCGCCGTGGCCATGGACGGGGGCTTTATCTCCTTTGAAGGCTATGAAAAAGGACGGGTGTTTTTAAAAATGCAGGGAGCTTGTTCCGGTTGCCCCTCCTCCTCCATCACCCTGAAACAAGGCATAGAACAACATCTAAAAAATCAAATCCCCCTCGTTCAGGAAGTGGTGGCCCTTTAGTCGCAAACCGACAGGCAAAGGGTCGCAAACCGACAGGCAAAGGGTCGCAAACCGACAGACAAAAGACCGCACACCGACAGGCAAAGGGTCGCCAACCGACAGACAAAAGACCGCACACCGACAGACAAACAGCTTAGGGGTCCCCGCACTTGGCATTGAGGCATATTCCATACCCCACCATAATCCAGACTTTTTTCACTTTCTTTTTATTTCTTTTTTCCAGATCCATGCTACTGATCTTTTTATGCTCATCATCACTTAAAAATTCCAGGCCGGATCCATAATCATCAAAGTTTTGAAAGTCCACCCTCCTTAAAGTGGCATACACATCGACCCCCGGATTAGGCTCCTCATCAGACTGAATATAGGAGAACCTGTGGCCCAATCCTCCTCCAGGAGCATCGTATCTATAATAATGCTTACCCACCTCGTGCCCCAGTGGCGGAGTCGTAGTATAGCTGTTTCCATCAAAATCCCTCAGATAGGCCAGATCAGAACGATTATTGAACAGAAAAAAAATATAATTCCGGGCCGCTATGGATCGTAAAATAGCGGTATGAACCACACCCCATGAGCCGAGGGTGGCCCCCATAAGCACAAACATAACCCATATAATGGGAAAAGCCTCCAGCATGGCCATTCCCTTCTTACGCCGATAGCACTTGGCCGATTTCTGCATAACTCCTCCAACACTTAACACCCATTGTCACTCTGAAGGTCATTGCTACTGGGAGGATCAGCATCAATGTTCAAGTTACTGTGTGGCAACTTGCTGGAGATAAATCCAGTTGCCATCTCTTGTCGTTGAAATTTTTACACTCGTCAACTGTGGGTTCGCGGCCCAAGTAGGAGCCGATGTTGGTTTTAAGCTTTCCCTCGTCTTTTTCGGTACTGCCCCAAAGGCTATCCACCATCAGCACTTTGGGTGTAAACTCAGTCCATACCCCATAAAACAAGTTGGGTGAACCAGAATTGACTGAGAAACCCTCCGGTCCATCATTATTCAGGCCCATTTGGCCAGGTTTGTTGATTTTAAACATAGTGTCCTTAAAGAGTTCTTGAAAAGCAGGTTCTGCTGTCAGTTCATTATATTTGGCTTGAGCACTTTCTTTTTGTTTAACTTCGTTTTCAGCTGACAGAAACAAGGCCCGGCTGGCGGAGTAAGTGATGTATTGTGTGATTTCACTCACGGCCAAAGTCAGGGTCATGGTGGCAAAAAGCATGACAAAGCTTAAAATCAAAATAAAGCCCAGTAAAAACTGAACTGTCAAACTGCCCCGGCGGGTGGCAAAAAGAGGTGGTCTTTTTCTTTGCATTATGAGAAAATGGTATCAAACAAAAAGAGAAAAAGTCAATCACAAATGAGTAAAAAAGACAGAAAAATTTCGGTTCTTCTCTTAAAATCCATGGACCATTGTCCAATAGCCCGGCTGGCGGAACTGGCAGACGCGCATGACTTAGGATCATGTCCTGAAAAGGGTGGGGGTTCAAGTCCCTCGCCGGGCACATCCAAAGGGTGTTACTTTTTGCATGTTCAAAGGCGAGGGACTTGAAGTGAAGGAGCGACCTGTGATAACTGCGACCCAAGGGAGCAGTTAGCACAGGGCAGAAAATCTGGATGATTTTCTGAGCGACTGAAGGGGGCCTGCGCCGTGAGTGAGCCGGACGCGAACGAACATAGCAGGCAAGTCCCTCGCCGGGCACCAAATTTTAGGCGAGGCACATCCAAAGTCCTGTTTTGCTTGACAAATACAAATAAAGAAGCTTTTATAGGAGTCGGGTCTGAACAAGGTTAAATTTTTTCTTGTTAATCTGTCCAGCAGGCAAAGGCTGAGCGGTGAGGGTCCAAGGTATTCCGTCCCGAACAAGCTCAACCTTTGCCTGCGGAAAGCCAACAGGGTTTTTCAAAGGCGATTACAGTTATGAAAAGCATTCTCTTTCTGCTCTTTATCGTGGGTGGTTTTTTCGCTTGGAGCGATTCCCCTACCAGTGCCCGCCGTATAAATGCCAAAATCCAACCCCTAAACCAAAGCCTCATATCCTCTGCCGAACAGGGAGGGGCAGAAGAAGCCTATCAGCTGGCCTTGTCTTATTTGTATATCGATGACAGGGAAAATGGAGAAAAATGGCTAAAAACAGCCAGCGAAAAAGAGCATGAAAAAGCCATGTATGTCTATGGTGCTTTTTTCGCCAGCCAGTCAGACGACCTCTCCGCCCATAAATGGTATAAAAGGTCCGCAGATAAAAATTATGTGCCCGCCCTTCACCAAATGGGCCTTGCTTATCTGTATGGAGGCCAAGGAGGTGTGCAGGTATCAAAAAATCCGGCCACAGCCAGTGAGTATTTTAAAGAGGCTGTGCTCAGCCCCAATGGTTCTTTGCGTTCTCAGGCCCGGCTGGCATGGCAGTATTTTTCAGGGACAGGGCTGGCCCGCAACACCAATATAGCTTACCGGCTCTACTTGGATGCAGGGCAAAGAGGGCTTTATCGGGCTTACGGCCGGCTGGCCCTGGACTGGCATGATCGCGGAGGGCTCGATCCCAATCCAGCCAAGTATAATACTTACTGGAACATTTTTAAAAACAATGAAGATCGGGTTTTTTGCGGAGAGGACGCAGATGGTGCAGACTACCCTTGCGACAGAGATCACAGGTGGTTGCATGAAGTGTTTTTGCACTTTGAGCAATATATGTGAGTGGTTTGTGTTCCTGACCCCCAAAAAGAGGGACAAATGAAAATTGCTTTTGGACTGCTGTTTTTTTTTGTGTTGTTGTCCTGCTCCAACAAAGTGTCTGACGAGCTGTTGATGAAATGCAACACAGAGCAGAAAGCCTGTAACCAGCAGGTGCATGATGAGTCCTGTGGCACAGACAATGCCAGTTGTATCAGGAAAATGCTCACCGATTCCAACTGGTCCGATGATGAGGCTTTTGACAAAAAGCTTAAGTCATGTGATGAAGATTATCAAAAATGCCTGCAACTTAAAAAATAGGCTTCTTCAATTGCTCTTTTTTACCCATAAATTTCCGGGAAGAACCAAAAATAAAGCTGTTACCATAAATCAAAGATTCATGGTGTTGGTTTTATCCACTTTTTCGTTCCAAAGCCTTGGCCGGTGACAATATTTTGTTCGATGCGGGTGGAAAGCTGGGGCAGGCTGTTCTTAAAAGTGTGGACCGCACCTTCTTTGCCCACAAAAAGAGACATGATAAACAGGGCATAAACAGCCAGCAGTAAAACCAGTTCCGCCGTCATTTTTTTCTCCTTGAAGTGGTTAAACTTCTTTACTCTTATAATCCCTGTTACTGTTGTTGGCTTTCCGCAGGCAAAAGGCCTTAGTTTTTAAATCTCTTGTGTCCAAAGTTCGCACCATTTCGGGACGGAATACCTTGGACCCTCATGGCACGAACTTTGGACACAAGAACCATAAGAAGTCCATTTTCCATAGGTGGACCTTCAACGCGTCCCCTTTTGCCTGCTGGCACATAAATTCACTTAAACCAGAGCTTTTCACGGACAACGCGATGATAAAATCATCCCCTTAAAAAAAACCAGCACCCGCAAAGGGACAGGAAAATTATTTAAAATCAGTGATGGCCTTTGTCAAATCTGCTATTTTCGGTCCTATAAGAGCATTAACCTTACCTCTAAAAACAGTGGCGAGGGCCACTACGGCGACCAGAATCAGGACATATTCGGCGGTGCCTTGGCCGGACTCATCCTTCCAAAGCTTTATCGCCGTGGATTTTATTTTTTTCATATTTTCCTCCTCCCTTTCTTTGTTTGGTTTAGGGCCTGAAAAACAGCCTTTTTAAGCTTTATCGGCGGGAAAAAACAAAACTTTAGTCTTTATTAAAAAAAAATTGCTTTTTTTTGCTTTTTTGCCCCCATGTGCCTCCCCTTTTTGACCAAAACCACCCTTTTCCGCCCCCAAGATGCCCAAAACCGCCCTTTTCAGCTCCCATGTTGCCCCCATGAACCCAAAAAAAACCACCCCTTTCCAGCCCCTGTGCCCCACTCACCGGGCCAAAACCACCCAAAAGTACCCCGGTTTGCCTGCCCCCTCTCACTGAACCAAAATCGGCCCCTGTCAGCCCCGGTTTGCCAGTTTGACAAACCTGAATCCTGTCTATACTGGGGGCATGGATTTATCAGCAATAACCGGTTGACAAACCTGAATCCTGTGCTATAATGGGGGTATGGACTTAGCAACAATTTCAGCTTTTTTTAGTCAGTCTGTCCCTTTATTTGTCGTGGGCTTGATTGCCCACCAAGTGTATATTGCCAATGAGATAAAGCATATTAGAAAAGATTTAAGCAACCATATCACCGACACCAATAAAAAGATTGACAATCTCAGGCAGGATACAAACCAGAAATTCGACAGCCTCAGGCAGGACACAAACAAAAAGTTTGATGCTCTCAGGCAAGAGATGAAGGAAGGCTTTCAAGAGACAAAAGAGATGAAAAAAATGTTTTATGAATGGCTTGTTAAAGAGAAAGAGAAAAAGCCTTAATCCTCCCCCACTTCCATAAAAAAAGGAGGTCCAAATGGCCAAAGCAACACAGTATGAAAGTACAGTTAAAAAGGAAATGGCGGAGATACGAGAATCTTTCCGAAAGAGCAGGGAGGAAGATCAACGGCGACGGGAAGATGATAAACGTCGGTGGGAGGAAGACCAACGTCGATGGAAGGAGTGGGAGCGTCAACGGGTGGAGTGGGAGCGTCAAAGCCAGGAAACAAACCACAAAATTGCTCAGCTGAGCGACCTCTTCTCCAACCAATGGGGTAAATTGGTGGAAGCCCTGGCCGAAGGAAGTGCCGTCCGACTGATGAAAGACTGGGGCCTGGACCAAGTGAACAGAACCATCCCCAACTTACCAGGCCATTACAAGGGAAAGGACAGAGAATTTGACATTGTGGTCATCAACGGAAACAAAATGGTGGTGTTGGAGGCCAAAACCACTTTAAAACAACCACATGTGGATCGCTTTTTATTGACCATGCAGGACTTTAAAAACTACTGCCCTGAATACAAAGCACTTAAAGTGTATGCGGGGGTGGCCTATATCAAATCAGGTCCTCAGGTTCAGGCTTATGCAGAGCGAAAGGGTTTGTTTGTGATAAGGTCTGTGGGGGACAACGCCCTTTTGATGAACAAAAAAAGCTTTAAACCCAAAGAATTCCCCTGAACTCACAAAAAAACCTGTTTTTTTGAAAGTGCAGGAGCCTTTTCCGCCCCATGTGCCACCCTTTTGGAAAACAGCCCAAAAGTGCCCCATCATAAGTGAGTCGCCTCTCAGGTAGCCTCTTTTTGGAGGTCAGGAGTCGGAACATATTTAAGATTTTTATTCGCCTCCTTTAAATCTGTTGCTGTGCGTTCATTACACTCGTTTTCATAATTCGCCATATCCTTATATGCTGATTTTACACTACCCACTTCACTGATCATACTTTCAATACAAAGATTAAACTGAAGTTCGTATTCATCACTGCCTAAACATACATCACCGTCTTTGCGGAACAAGTATTTACAATGTACTCGAACTCTCTCGCTGTTATTTTGATAAAAATCAGAGTCCCTTTGTTGAACTGCTTCCTCACACCAGTTTATAGCCATCTGGCAAAGTTCTTCATCGCCTGTTGCAAACAAACTTACAGAAAAAAAAGCAATGAAGGATAGAGCTGATTGAAATGTGTTCATAACATACCTCCTGTTAAATGATGGATATTCGGCCCCTGTGGCCCTTGCACTGTTACTGTGCAGGGCCTTTTATAGCCTATTTCAGAAAATATGTATCCTTTTTTCTAACCAAATGTAAAGAATAACGGTTTTTTTTCGAGAATCTGTGAAAAAAAGTCCAAAAAAAGGTTTTAAGGGCTGTTTTTGACAGCTTAACAAAGCCTTTTTTTACTTAATGCGTCATAAAGGGGGTTTTTAGAGGTGGATCGGAGGATAAAGTGGCCTCAACTTTGTCCTCCCCGACAAGAGGCTTGTCAAAAAGCTATAAAAAGTTTATAATCCTAAAAAGGAGGTCCAAAATGGCTAAAGCAACACAATATGAAAGTACAGTTAAAAAGGAAATGGCGGAGATACGAGAATCTTTCCGAAAGAGCAGGGAGGAAGATCAACGGCGACGGGAAGATGATAAACGTCGGTGGGAGGAAGACCAACGTCGATGGAAGGAGTGGGATGAGCGTCAAAGCCAGGAGTGGGAGCGTCAACGGATGGAGTGGGAGCGTCAAAGCCAGGAAACAAACCGCAAAATCGCTCAGCTGAGCGACCTCTTCTCCAACCAATGGGGCAAATTGGTGGAAGCCCTGGCCGAAGGAAGTGCCGTCCGTCTGATGAAAGACTGGGGCCTGGACCAAGTGAACAGAACCATCCCCAATGTGCCGGGCCATTACAAGGGAAAGGACAGAGAATTTGACATTGTGGTCATCAACGGAAACAAAATGGTGGTGTTGGAGGCCAAAACCACTTTAAAACAACCACATGTGGACCGCTTTTTATTGACCATGCAGGATTTTAAAAACTACTGCCCTGAATACAAAGCACTTAAGGTGTATGCGGGGGTGGCTTATATCAAAGCAGGCCCTCAGGTTCTGGCTTATGCGGAACGAAAGGGTTTGTTTGTGATAAGGTCTGTGGGGGACAACGCCCTTTTGATGAACAAAAAAAGCTTTAAACCCAAAGAATTCCCCTGAACGAAAGCAGGAAAAATGCCGGACATAACAAGCTCTGTTTTGATAACAGAACAACAAATACAAAAAAAAGTAAAGGAGATGGCCAGCTCCCTCAACCAAAAATTCCAAGGCCAAAAACCGGTGGCCATTGGAATTTTAAAAGGGGCTTTTTGCTTTTACACAGACCTTTTGCGCTCTCTTTCCATCCCTTTGCTGTGTGATTTTTGTGTGGCCGAAAGCTATGGGCAAAAAACCGTCCCGTCCAAAGAGGTTCGCCTTATTTTGGATACAGAAACCAATATCTCCGGGAAACCCGTGCTCTTAGTGGAAGACATTGTGGATCGGGGGCGGACTCTCCACTTTATGCAGGCTTATCTGAAAAACCGAAACCCCTTGTCCATGACCACAGTGGCCTTGGTGGAAAAACCGGAAAAATTAAGAGAAAAGCCATGCCAGGTGGACTTGGTGGGCTTTAAAGTGTCCGCAGACTCTTTTTTGGTGGGTTACGGGCTGGATTATCAGGAACGTTTTCGCCATCTGCCCTATATAGCCGAAATCACCAGCTTTAATTGAACGAAATCCATGAAAAGAAGAATATATCTTTGTCTGTTTGTGGCTTTTTCCCTTGTCCTGTCTCTTATCCTCTCCGGCTATATTCTGGAAACCTGGATTCTGTGATTTATACCGATCTTGTTTGAAAATGCATGTTTCAAATTTCCCAGACAGGAGGGAAAAACCTCACCAGCGACACCCTTTTCAAAAGGCAGACCCTGCCCCGTGCCAGTTTGGTTTATCAAGGGCCACCAAACAGGGTGTTTCAAGCCGGACTAAGTGGCTGACAAAGTGGCTTTTGATCGGCGGTGGCGGTGGTAAGTCAGGGCAAAGCGATGGGCTTCATCCCGAAGATGGGTCAAAATCCTCAGAGCAGGAGAGGACGCAGGCAGGACAAGGGCATTTTTGCGATTCAAAAGATAAAATTTTTCTGGACTGGTCTTCAGTTCCGGGCTGGCAAAATCCGCCTTGGTCTTTTTTTTGGCTATGGCCGCCAAAGGGACAGAGCTTGAGCCTGTCTCCTGTAAAGCCGTATAAACTTTTTTCAGCTGGCCCCGCCCTCCATCCACCAGCAAAAGGTCCGGCTGAGGATATTCCTTGTGCCGGAGCCGGCGAAGGAGGGTCTCGTGAAGGGAGGCAAAATCATCCCCGGCCGGGGCTTTTTTGATTTTGTATCTGCGGTAGTCCTCTTTTTTGGGCTGGCCATTTTCAAACACCACTTGAGAGGCCACCGTCTGCTGGCCCTGAAGATGAGAAACATCAAAGCACTCCATGCGAAAAGGTTTTTGTTTCAGACGAAATTTTTGTTGTATTTCCTTCAAGCCCCTAAGCAAAAGCACTTCTTTGGATTTTTGCTCTTTAAAGTGGTTTCGTGCTTTTTTAAGTGCCGACTGAAAAAGCTTTTTTTCTGCTCCACTCTGAGGCGGGCGAACCTCCACCGGCCGGCCCCTTGTTTCAGAAAGCCCCTGAACAGGTGAAATAACATGGGCGAGGGACAAAACACTCTGATCTGATGACCCTTTGAGCTTGAGACTTAAAGGCAGAAGAATCAGATCCGGCAAAAGATTGTCCATATAATATTGAAAGAGGACAGACAAAATCATCTCTTCAGAAAGGGGCACCAAGTGGGACAAATACTGAAAGCGATCCCCAATCAGGGTCCCCTCCCTTATGTGCAGAGTTTGAAAAAGAAGGGAGGCTTTTTCACTGTGAAAAGCCCATACATCCATATTTTTTTGGCTCAAGCCCTCAAGGGACGGCCCTTTGCCACAAAGGGCTATGGCTTTTATACGATCCCTTAAGAGCCGGGCCTCTTCAAACCGCTCCTTAAGGGCCAATTTTTGCATTCGGCTTTTCATATCAGCCAAAACTTTTTCCTGCCCTTCCCCTTTCAGAAAAGAAAGAGCTTTCTTAACCTGCTGAAGATAGTGTTTTGAATCCTCTTTTAAAACGCAAGGGGCCCGGCAATGCCCTATATAATAGGTCAGGCAGGGTTTTTTCCGGCTTTTCATAAAAGTGTTGGAGCAATCCCTGATCTTAAACTGCTCGTTGAGAAAGCGAATCATGCGTCGGACAAAAAAAGCTTCCGTGTAAGGGCCAAAGTAAAGGCTGGCTTTGTGTTTGGTTCTTCTTTCCATGTAAAAGCGGGGAAATTCATCTTTTATGGAGCAACGAATATAGGGGTAGGATTTGTCATCTTTCAGACGCACATTATAGCGGGGCTTGTGTTTTTTGATGAGGCTGGCTTCCAGCAGATAAGCAGAAGTTTCTGTGTCGGTGAGGATATAGTCCACATGATGAATGCGGGGGGTGAGAAACTGGTTTTTGAAACTTTTGGTATCAGAAAAATAAGAGCACACACGAGCTTTGAGATTACGGGCTTTGCCCACATAAATCACCTGCCCGCTTTTGTCCTTCATCAGGTAAACACCCCTTTTTGCAGGCAGGGATTTTGAAACAGAAGTCTTCATAAGCCCATCAAGTTTCTACGGTGTTATCATGAAATCAGGACCCTGGCCCCATTTTGTTTTCCCGGTTTTATCCGGAAAACTGAGTTGATGAGGAGTGGTTTCCCACATTTCCTTATAGTCTTTTTCTCTTATGGTCCTGATTTTATTCAAGTAAAACGAGACAAAATATTTTCCCACTTTGCTTTCTTTGGCTGATTTTATATTTTGTTCCGCTATTTTCACATAAGAGGGATCCAGCTCTATCCCCACATACTTTCTGCCCAGTCTTTTGGCAGACACGGCAGTTGTTCCTGTTCCCATAAAAGGGTCCAAAACCACATCTCCCGGATCCGTTGTCATCAGTATCAGCCTTTCCAGCAAAGGGATGGGAAGCTGACAGGGATGCTCGTCTCTTCTCTTTTTATGCCTCAGCCTGTGAATATCCGCCCACACATCAGAAAGCAGAGGACCAAAGCCATGAGCTTGTGCTTTTTTTCCGCCATAGTCTTTTAAAAAAGACCGGCAGACCCGGCATTTGGGATGCGGTTGCCTGATATCATAAAACTTAAAGTCCTTATAGTTGGGGGATTTGGTATAATATAAAATACCATAGTGGTTGGGGAGCAAAGTTTTTCCCAATGGGGCTCCACCGGAATCCCAGGCTATCCAATGCCTGAAAAACGCTATTTTATTCAAATGTCCTGTATAACAGGCCAGCCAACGGGGGATATTGTGAATAAAAACAGCACCTGTGGTTTTGGTCACCCGCACCATCTCACTCATCCATTTTTCACACCAGTTTAAATATTCCTCTGTTTGTTTTGAGTCTTCATAATGGCCATACTTTTTCTTTAAATTAAAAGGAGGATCGGCAAAAGTCATATCAACAGAATTATCCGGTATTTTTTTTAATATATTCAGACAGTCCCCTTTTATTATTTTATCAGTCCACTTTTTCATCATTGCTCTACCCTCCAAAAGTGTTGTTTAGCAATTGTTTAAACCTGAGTATTTCATCTTTGTGAAAAGTAAATACATCTGTATAAGCCGTAACCATTCTTTTAAGATCATGTTTTCTGACATACCAGCCAATGCCATCCACAAAACCAATAAACCGGGCTTTAGGATAATGAATTTCAAGAAGTGATTTTATGTCAATTTCTGTTTTGGATTTATCTCCCTGTCCGGATGAAGTGGTGGTTAAAAATGAACATTCCGCTATAAGCAGAGGATTTTTTTTGTCTGGCACAATAAAATCCATTCTTCTTTTTCTGGTTGGTGCCTGGCTGACCAGTGCAGACAAATCCCCCCTTTCAAAAGGGATTTTGAAGTCCTTTAAAATATTTTCTATTAACACTTCAGGGTTATTTCCTTTCAATCCAGAATAACTGCCTTTTTCTTTGTATCTGATTAAAGTGTCAATCATTTCAGGCAGTTCAAATTTTAACTTGGATATACTGAGTTTTTTTAACTCAAATAAAGGGATGGTTTTTGTCAAAAAGGGAACAGTTGAACCTTTAAAAAAAAGATTTACAATGCCTTTTCTGAAAAAAGAGCTGGTTTTAATAAGATTGGTTATTTGTGTGTCTGGCCATTCTTTCAAGTTATCTGTATCCTTTTCTGAAGGCCATTTATCCTTATAAACCAGTGCACCAAGCTCTGGATCATCAACAGCTCTGATAATGGTTGTCAACCTTTTTAAGGTCTCATTGGAAAATCCTGTAAGAGCCAATAAAGCCCTCAGGCCATTTTCCTTTTTTTCCAGCAAGTGTTCAAAATAATCGGTCTTCAGACCATCAGTTTCAATATCATTTTTCAAGACCAAAAGTGTTTCTTTTAACGAATTCAGATAAGCTTCGTATTGCTCTTCAAAAACAGGGTTAAAAAAATAAAAAGTGTTCTTATCAATGATCGTTTTGAATTTCATTGCATTTGTTGGATGGATTTTATTCATGGCTTTATTTCCGGTTTGTAAAAAATAATATTGATTCATGTTTCATGGTGTTTTGAATCCCCCGAATGGATTTTTTAAAATCAAGTTCCAAGTTTAATTTGTGTTCTCGGCCTATTTCGATTATTTTTGATTCCAAGTTTACTCCCCCTGTTTGAATATCATTTGTGCCTATAATTATAACAACAGGAGCTCTCTTCTTTGACACACGTTTCATTTCCCCAATAGCCTGACCCATTTGATGGAAATAAATGTCCAGTTTATTTTGAACACCCCGGCCTGTCAAGCCAATCATATTTTCCCTTAAAGAGTCTGTATTGCAATCCAAGTATTGTAATTGTGGTTGGTCATTCTTTAAATAATCAATGGCAAACGAGTAAGGAGGAGAGGTAATTATAGCAGAAACACTGTTATCTTCAAGAGGTAATTTTAAAGCATTATTCTGAATTATTTTGCTTTTGCCGGTTTTGAGCTTCATCTGCTGGCTGACTTTTTGAAAGTTCCTGATAGTGGAAATATATCGCTCCAAAACCCGAGGAAAAAGTGTTTCTAACGAATAATTGCTTCTACTGGCAAAACCCATCGTGTCCAGAAAAGCCAAAAGCGGAATTTCATAGTAATCCTGCATTTCATCTTTACATTTGTTCTTAAAGTACCTTGGCACTCCTTTTTTGTTTAATCTCTTTAATAATTTCAATGGATTGTCAGAAACGGACTCCAAAGTGCTTATATCCAAATCCAGTGCAAATGTTTTAACCTTTCCCATCAAATGACACAGTGGGTTTAAGTCAATGGCAATGGAATCAATTCCCAGCAAATTGGCTTCCACGGCCACTGTCCCACTTCCGGCCATAGGATCCAGAACAGTATCACCAGGCTGGACCCTCAGTATATTCAATAAGGCCCTAATCAGTTGAGGATGAAATTTACCTCTGTAAGGAAACAGACTGTGCGTTGCGTAACCTGTTGAGTACTTTCCATTTAAAAAAAACAGCTTTGTTCTAAAAGAGCTGTTTTTGTGTATTTCCTCCAAATTTTGCAGGTTACATGCCTTAAAATGGTTTGTTTCTTTTCCATCAACAAGCTTAAAATAAGCACTCCTTTTAATCAGATCTCTTGTTGATAAAGTTTTATATTCCCATAGAGCCAGATCCAATTCAAAGATTTCATCTGTTCCATCTATAAGCTGAATATTTTTATCAAATAGTTGTTCTGTTAAAAAAGTGTGTTTTTTCATGGATTTTTTTCCAAACCAAGTGGTTTCATACACTAATCGAAGAGGGAGAGCTGGAGGGCCTTTAAAGGGGGAAACCTCAGCTCCTTTCGGCCCATGAGCTGAACCAACTTGGGACAGCTTATCTCATGCTCCATTTTGGTTTTTTGTAAAATGGCCTTAAACACCCGACCACAGGCAGAAGCGTCCGCCCTGGCCCGGTGAAAGCCGGAGATGGGTATTTTCAAGTATTCTGTTATGGTGGAAAGCTTGTAGTTGCTCAAGCCCGGAAACACCTTTTTCGAAAGGGTGTAGGTGTCAAACACCGGGCCGGAAGGGGGAGCACAATGGTTTTTCTCCAAAGCCTGAGAGAGAAACTGAAAATCAAAGACCGCGTTATGAGCCACCAAAGGGTATTGAGAGCAAAAACAGGCAAAGTCTTTCAAAACAGGGCCAATTTTTGGTTGATCTTTTAACATCTCGTCTGTGATGCCGTTGACTTTGGAAGCTTCTTCCGGGACGGGGATGCCAGGGTTGATGAGGCTGGAAAAATAGCCCTTTTCCTCCCCACCCTCAAAAAGAACGGCCGCCACCTCCACAATATGATCCACATAAGACAAAGTGCCCGTGGTTTCCACATCCATGGCTATAAAATTCATTCCTCCTCCTTTGTTGTTTCTTTCTCTTTTGAAGAAAAAGTTTGTTCTTTCCGCCCCCCAGGACCAAAAAGGCCCAGGTCTTTGCCATTACGAAAAATATAAATCAAGTCCGAATGCCGGGTCCGGACAAAAACACTAATCCGCCCTTTGAGTACTTTGAATTGATCCTCCACCAAAAGAACAGATTCTCTTTTCCCTTCGTCCACCCGGTAATGCACCCTCACCTTCTCCAGTGCTTTCACAATAATCTCAAGCCCCTCCGTGGCTTTCCCGGAGCTGGCCTTTTTTGGCTCAGGTTCTTCAGCTGTTTTGGCATCAGACTCTGTGGCTTTTTTTGGCTCAGACTCTTCAGCTGTTTTGGCATCAGACTCTGGTGTGTCCGACTGGGCACGAAAAGCCTGTCCCTCCTCTGAAGGCGAAACCGGGTCCTTTGTTGGTGAAGGGCCCGCCTGAGCCTCCACACGATCTTTTTTTGCCTCCGCCGGTTCTTTTTTGGCCGGCGGGGCCTCCCTCAGAGAATCCTCTGTGGCTTTTATGCTGTCAGTATCCGACAGGCCCTTGGCCGGGGAAAGCTTGTTTTCCGGTTTTTCAGCCGAAGGCTTGGCCAGCGAAGAGAGATCTTTTTTCTCCTGATGAGAGCTTAGAATATTGGCCAGCACCAAAATACTGCCCAGCACAAACAGGATCAGGGTGGCCAAAATAACCGGGGTCAGGCGCATGTCTTTTTCAATCAGGCTTTCCACCGGGCCACTGGCCCCGGCCACCTCGGACAGATGCACATTTTCCTCTGTGGAGGACAAGGCTTTCAGCTCCTCCTCCCATTCTTTTTCGTCCAGCCCAAGGGCTTTGGCGTAAGCCAGAATAAAACCCCTTAAATAGGCATGCACCGGAAAAGGCTCCACCCGGCCCTCTTCAATGGCCTGAAGTAAAGATATGTTGATCTTGGTCTGATCGGCTACCTTTTTTAAGGAGATTTTTTGAGCCTCCCGCCTCTCCTTTAAAGCCTGCCCTATGCTCAATAAGTTTTTCTGCATGGTGTTCACTCTCTGATGGTTTTTCACTTTTTCCCTGAGCTTCTAATAGCCCTTTGGGTTTAATGGCTCCTTAGTGTTTAATAGCCCCCTGGGCTTAATAGCCCTTTGAGCTTAATCCCCTTGCCACATTTTCCGGTATTTCCCTGCTTTTTTCAAGTGCTCGCTTTTTTTCGCTTTGGAGAGAAAAATATTCAAATTCTGGAGGGCTTTTTTCCTGTTCCCCATTTTATCATAGCTTAAAGCAGAAAAAAAATAAGAGTCAAAAGAAGGCTTGGCACAAAGGGGCAGTTTTTTTTGACACCACTGTTTGGAAGGCTCCAGAATGGACAGGGCTTTTGGGTATTGCTTTAGAAAATAAAGGCTTTGGGCATGGTAGAGGGCCATAACACAGTCCTCCTGCTGAACGGTGCGGGCCACATTAAAATGTTTTTCCGCCTGACGAAAGTCCTGATTTTTATAATGAGCCATCCCCATGTGAATATGAATCCTGTCCACATGACGATAGGTCAGATCAGTCTGAGCTTTTTTAAGCATGGTCAGCCCCTCTTTTGTCCGGCCCGTTTCAATCAGGCTTCGGCCCAAGTGTACACGGGCACTGGTCCATTCCGGCCTGAGCTTGAGGGCCGTTTTCAGGTGCTCAATGGCTTTTTCGTATTTTTTAAACTGAAAATAAAGCAAAGCTGTGGAGTGATGAAAGAGGGCCTGTTTGTTGTCCCATTTCAGGGCCTTTTGGAACTGGGCCATAGCTCCCGGGTATTGACACTTTTTCATCAGAGAGAGAGCTTTTTGATGATAAAGATCCGCCTTTTTTTTCTGTTTCTGGGAGGACACACAAGACAAGGTGCAGAAAAGACAAAAAGCCAGCAAAAAAAAGCCCTTGCCATGCCAAAGACGGCAGAATCCAAAGAAAAAAGAAAAAGGCAACCACATAAAAAAACCTTATGTACTTATATCTGATTCCTTAAAGAACAGGGCCAGCTCCCTTTTGGCACTTTTCAGAGAATCACTTCCATGGATGGAGTTTCGCTCCACACTCTCCCCATACAGGGCACGAAGGGTGCCGGGCAAAGCTTTGGCCGGATCGGTATGCCCCATGAGTTTTCTCACACGGGCTATGGCCTCCTCCCCCTGAAGGGCCATCACAAACACCGGCCCCGACTGAATAAACTTCAAAAGGGAGGGAAAAAACGGACGCTGACTGTGCTCTTTGTAAAATTCTTCAGCCAAAGCGGATTCCATACGCAGAAGACGGCCGGCCACCAATGTCAAATGCTCCCCTTCCAGCTTTTGCAAAAAAACACCCGTCAGGCCCCGTGCCGTGGCATCGGGCTTGACAAGGGAAAAAGTGATCTCTTTCATTTTAATCCTCCTCAAGTTTCTCCTCAAGTTTCTCCTCAAGTCAGCGACTTTTTGAGGGTGTCGCCAATAAGTGCCGGGGAGGGTGCGATAAAAGCCCCGGCCTCTTTTAAAGCCTCCAGCTTGCTTTCGGCTGTCCCTTTTCCCCCGCTGACGATGGCCCCCGCATGCCCCATTCTTTTCCCCTCTGGTGCGGAGCTTCCGGCAATAAAAGCCGTCACTGGTTTTTTAAATTCTTTTTTTATGTATTCCGCCGCCTGTTCCTCCAGATCACCACCAATCTCGCCTATGAGCACAAGGGCCTGTGTTTTCTCATCCTCATTAAACAACTTCAGCAGATCCACAAAGTCTGTGCCGGGAACAGGATCCCCACCAATACCGATACAGGTGCTTTGTCCAAGGCCAAGGGTGCTCAACTGCCACACCGCCTCATAAGTTAAGGTGCCTGAACGGGACAAAACCCCCACCGGCCCCGGCTTATGAATATACCCTGGCATAATGCCTATCTTGCCCTCTCCCGGTGTGATCACCCCCGGACAGTTGGGCCCAATCAGGCGGGTTCTTTTACCAGTCAAGAAGCTTTTCACCTTGAGCATGTCGTATACAGGTATACCTTCTGTAATGCAAACCACCAAATCCAAATCAGCCGATATGGCCTCCATCAAAGCACTTAAAGCGTAAGCGGGGGGCACATATATCACAGAGGCATTGGCCCCTGTTTGATCCTTTGCCTCCCGGACAGTGTCAAACACAGGAAGTCCCAAGTGGCTTTGCCCCCCTTTGCCGGGGGTGACCCCACCCACCAAAATGGAGCAATACTCTTTGGTTTGCTGAGAATGAAAAGTGCCCTGCCGGCCGGTAAAGCCCTGACAGATAAGACGGGTGTTTTTATTGACCAGTATGCTCATGGCTTTTTACTCCCCTGAACCATTTTACTCCCCTGAACCAGTGAAATGATTTTTCCCACAGCGGAATCCAAAGTGTCAGCAAAAATCAGGGAACCGCCAGTGGTTTTGAGCAGAGCACGTGCCTCTTTGGCCCGTGTCCCCTCCAGCCGGACCACTATGGGCATGTTTATGTTTTTTGTGGCTTTGACCAGTCCCTCCGCTATCAGATCGCATTTGACAATGCCTCCAAAAATATTGACCAGGATGCCTTTGACCTGTGGGTCCTCTGTTAAAATCTGAAAAGCCGCATCTATTTTTTGGCTGTCCACACCTCCCCCCACATCCAAAAAGTTGGCCGGCTGGCCTCCTCCTGCCTGCACTATATCCATAGTGGCCATAGCCAGACCAGCCCCATTCACCAAACAACCTATGTTTCCTGAAAGTTTGACAAAAGAAAGCCCCTCGGACAAAGCTTTTTGTTCCTCCTGAGGCACTTCCTTCAAGTCCCTCAGAGCCTCTATATCGGAGTGCCGAAAAAGAGCATTGTCGTCAAAGCTCATCTTGGCATCCAGAGGGACAAGCTTTTTTGTTTTGGTCTCCGCCAAAGGGTTTATCTCAATAAGGGTGGCTGACTTTTGAATCATCAGTTGGAACAGAGAGGACAAGAGCCTTTTCAACTGAGGCAAGGCAGAAAAAGGCAGATGAAAGCTTTTAAGGGCCATAAGGCTCTGAAAATCCAACAGACCGGTGCCGGTGTCCAAAGGGATTTTAACAATTTTTTCCGGGCTTTTTTGTGCCAGCTCCTCTATGGACATCCCCCCTTCTGCACTTGTTATCAGGGTGAGACTTTGAGTGGATCGATCCAACAGCAGGCTCAAATAAAGCTCCCTTTCCAACTCCTGCATTTTTTCCACCATGACCTGATGGACGACTTTCCCCTCTTTGCCCGTTTGTGGGGTGATGATTTTTTGCCCGATCATGGCCTGGGCTTTTTCATACACCTCGTCTGCTGAGCCAGCTTTTTGGACGCCACCGGCCTTGCCCCGGCCACCAGCATGCACCTGTGCCTTCACCACATAACCCCGCGGGCTGGGGTTTGTTTGTGCCCACTTTAAAGCCTGATCAGCCGTCTCCGCCGGACCAAATTCAGGCACCTCGATGCCAAATGTCGCAAAAAGCTTTTTGGCCTGATACTCATGGATTTCCATTGTTATCCTCTTTTTTATATAATTTTTCTGGCAAAAAAACTCTGCTTACAGTTTTTCCACTTGTTGCCGAACAGCCTCAACAGATCCTTGAAAGGCCCTTTTTTCCTCTTCTGTCATTTTAAATTCCATAATTTTCTCCACCCCCCCGGCCCCTATAAGGCAAAGCACACCCATAAAAAGGTCTTTTGTGCCGTATTCCCCTTTGAGAAAAGTGGAACAGGGGAGCACTCTTTTTTGATCCTTTAATATGGCCAAAGCCATCTCCACCACACTTTCAGCTGGGGCGTAATAAGCCGAGCCTTTTTTCAGAAGAGAAACAATCTCCGCCCCCCCTTTTTTGGCTCTCTCCACCAGAGCACTGATTTTATCCTCCGGCAAAAGCTCTGTCAGGGGGATGCCCCCCACATGGCATAAACGCGGTAAAAAAACCATAGTGTCCCCATGCCCACCCAAAACAAAAGCCTGGACATCGCGAGGGCTGATGTTCAGCTCAAGAGAAACAAAAGTTCGAAAACGGGCACTGTCCAGCACGCCTGCCATACCCATAACGCGATGGGCCGGAAAATTCAGGCTTTTATAGGCCACATAACTCATGACATCCAGAGGGTTGGTCACCACAATCACATAAGAGGATGGGGCCCATTTTTTTATTTGTTCGGAAATGTTTTTTATGATTTGGGCATTGTTTTGTTGGAGAGTGTCCCGACCCATGCCGGGCCGGCGGGCCTGACCCGCGGTGATAATCACCAAGTCTGAATTTTGAATATCTTTATAATCAGCGGTGCCCATCAGGCTGGCAGGGGAAGAGTTCAGGGCACGGGACTGTAAAAGGTCCAAAGCTTTGCCACGGGCCATGTCCCCGTCTATATCCAAAAGAACAATATCGCCCAGATCCTGGTTCAAAAGCCCTTCCGCACAAGCCGAACCCACAAAACCAGCCCCTATAACGGAAATTTTGACGCACTTCATAATATATCCTGCTTAAAAACATGACACAATGCAATAAAAAGTAGCTCTTTTACATCAGCTTAAATGGATTCAAAGACGGGAGTCAAACAGGAATTTTTGTTTTTTATCGTGCCTGACACAGCTCAAACATTTCGGATGTTTGTGTCATGAAAAAAAGCTCCCGCGAGGGGATTTCCCCCGCGGGAGAGGAAACAACCTAACTCATTTTCTTTCTGCCGGCTTTTTTCTTTCTGCCGGCTTTTTTCTTTCTGCCGGCTTTTTTCTTTCTGCCGGCTTTTTTCTTCCTGCCGGCTTTTTTCTTCCTGCCAGCCTTCTTTCTACCTGCTTTTTTCTTTCTGCCGGCCTTCTTTCTGCCGGCTTTTTTTCTACCTACTTTCTTTTTGGTTTTTTTCCTGCCGGCTTTTTTTCTGCCTACTTTCTTTTTAGTTTTTTTTCTGCCGGCTTTTTTCTTTTTTCTTGCGGCCATGGCTCCTCCTTTGAGTGTTCTGATAATCCATGATGAAGATATTTCATCCTTGTTTTTTGATTGTGACTCTTATTTTATTTTGAGTCAAATAAAATTTTGCACGAATCTTGCATGTCATAAATTTTGTGATGTTTTGGAAATTCATGCTCTTATTCTGCCATATTTTTATTTGTCTGAAAATTCTTTTTCAGAGCAAAGGGGGAATTTTGCCTTTAATCTCTCCCATGGTCTGGAAAATTTGGCTCAGTTTGAATATTTTACTGGTTTTTGTGATCGTCCGGCTCCCTCTGCCTTTCCTGTTTAAACTTTTTTGTTTGTGTCTGCCACTTGTTTTGACTTTTTGTTTGCGGGTTTTTCTGCTTTTTCGGTGGCGGGAGCTGTTTTATTTTCAGTTGGAGTTTTTTTTGAACACCCTGATAGCTCAAATACGGGTGGGCCAGAGCTTTCGATCTGCTTTCAAGCTAGCGGTCCTGAGTCTCCCCAAAAAAGAGTTTCAGTGTTATTTCGAAGACATAAGGGAGCAGATTTTATTTGCCAAAAGTGCCAAAAACCCATTTCCGGAACAGGATCAGGTGACAAAGGAGCTGAAAAGAGCGGATCAGTCCTCCCACTGTCTTCAAAATTTGGAAAACCTGCGTCATCAAATGCGTGTTCAGTCACTTTTTCGAAAAAAAGTCCGGTCAGCTCTGCTACAAATTCGTGTGCAGTCTTTGGTTTTGTTGATCCTTTATATAGGGCTGTTTCTTTTTGTTCTGCACAAATACGGCTGGAAATACATGCCGGTGCTGTTATTTTCCCTGTTCTTGTTTTTGGTGGGCCTGATTTTTCTGTTTCAATGTGGGAGGAGAATAAAATGGACTGTTTAGCACCCCCTTTACGTGCCCTGTTGAGCATTCAGCTGAATATTCAAAACGGCTTGTCTGTGCATTCAGCTATCCGGGCTTATTTGCAGGACTTTCCCGACTGCCCTTTTGCCCGGCAGGTGGGGCTTTGGCTTTTTTGCATGCAGACGGGCAAACCTTTTACGGAAAAAGTGGAGACCATCCATCGGAAAATGCTTTTGGACATTTTGAATCGGGGGCTGAAAGGCCAGCCCATCCTGTTTATTTTAAAGGAATTTGAAGAGGAGCTGAAACAGGTGGCCATGCAGGATTTGGAGGAGCAGATTCAAAAACTGCCGTTTTTGTCTCTGATACCGCTTTTTTTGTTTCAGGTACCGGCTTTTTTTCTGCTCCTGCTGGCCCCTCTCCTTCTGGAGCTGAAGGCCAGTCTGGGTCTTTAAAGTGAACCGGGAGGATGATGTGGGGAAATCAGGAACGAATTTTGCATGGGGTTTGGATATGATGTATTGGTTTGACCCAAAAAAGATGTTTTTTTGTCTCTTTTTGTTTTGTTTTGGCTTTTTTCCACCGGGGATGGCTTACCCGGAGCGATGGATGCGGGCCACCAGCCAAAAAGCTCTCAAAAAAGAGATAAAACAGACGGAGCTGGCAGAGCAGGCCAAAGCCCTTTGCCTGCTTCAGCTCAAAAAACAAAAAGTGCCTTATGGCTGTTACACCTACTTGCACTTTTTGCCGGAGGACAGCCACCATGGCTCCCCCAGCAGAAAAAAGGCCTTTTTGGATTATCTGAATGAGCAGTGCCACACCCTGGCCCCTCAGGTCCAGGATCTGAGCAGAATAAACAAAATACTGCAAATCAAAGAAATCAGTGCTTTTTGCCGGCAAAAAATAGAACAGCAAAAAAAGATTCGGGAATATCAATTAAGAGATGCCGATCCTTCCCATATCCTGAACTGGCTGAAAAAGTGAATTTTTGGAGGGCTGGGCCGGTTCGGTTTTTTTGGGACGGGGCCGGAAAAGCTTGAAAAGCCCAAGCTTTTTGGTATATGTGTTTTGTTCATTATATATGTGTTTTTTTTGTCCAAGAGAGGAAAAAGCATGTCTCTTCGCTTTTTTGCCGGGGCCAGGCCTTATGAGATCAAGGAGCTTTTAAGCGAAGGCCCTTTGAGTGAGGTGTATCTGGCTTATCGTCAGGACAAGGGCTTTAAAATTCCTGTGGTGATCAAGCTTTTTCGGCAAAAAGAAGGTGCGGCTTTGCAGATGGAGTCTTTTCTCAGGGTCCGGGCCAGCTCCCACTTGGTGAAAGTCCTCTCTTTTGAAAAATGGCGTTCCCGTCCAGCCCTTGTGTTGGAATATATTGAAGGCGTCAATCTCAAAGCCCTGACAGGAAAAAAGCCTTTTACAGCAGAAGAGAGGGCCTGTATCTGCTCTCAAACTCTTATGGGCCTGAAGGAGCTGAAAAAAGCGGGCCTGGCCCACGGGGACTTAAGCCTCTCCAACATTCTCGTCAACCGGGAGGGTCATATTTACCTGACAGATTACGGTCTGGCCAACTACACGAAAGGGGTTTATGGCACCAGGCCCTTCACGGCCCCTGAGCTGGACCGGGGGGAGTCCCCTTCTTTGGCTTCTGATCTTTTTTCCCTCGGTGTTCTGGAAAAAGTGCTGAAAGGGGGGATTTGGGATCTGTCCCAGCTGACGAGTGAGCATTTTATTCAGGAGGGGGACCCGCTTTTGGATCCGCACCCTCTCAGGAGAAAGGAGAAGGACTTCCCTTGGGTTCAAAAAGCTTTTTCCTCTTTGAGTGACAGGGTTTCTGAGGCTTTGTTTATCAGGACCTGCCTTCCTGCCTCCGGGATCAAAAGCTTTAAACCGGACAGAGGAAAAGCCGGAAGGGCATGGTCTTTTGTGTCTTTTTTGCCGGTTCGTTTGATGTTCTTAAGCATGCTTTTGGCGGTTTTCCTGTTCCTGACCAATCCTTTTGTTTCTTATGGAAAATACACACCGGAAGAGGAAGGCCCCCCGGCCACTTTGCTCATTCGCACAGAGGGGTGGCTTTATGTGCAAGTGGCTGGCAGATCCGGCTATGCCCCCATAACCATCCCCATCAAAAAACCCGGCACTTACAAATTGAAATGGAAAAAACAGGGAGCTGAGGGCCACAAATATATTTACCTGAAGTCCGGACAAAAAGCCATCCTCCGGGACCACGACTTCCTCCCACTTAAACATGATTGAAGAGGGTGCTTTCATGTATGTTGGCGGGGCCTCTACAGCCCTTTTTTAAGCCTCTTATAGCCCTTTGTTGTCTTTTTTTAAGTGGACCAGGGGATTTTTTCCTCTGCCTGCATAGTCAATAATGTTTCCATAATCCTCTTTACAACTTATTCCCTGTGATTTATGTTCACTTTTAATATAACCAACAGGCTTTAAAGTGCTAAAAGGTCGCCTGACAGCAGAAGGAGAAAGTCCACTTTTTATAGATCTCAAAATACCGACAGCTGATAAATAGTTGTCAGCTTGAAAGAATTGCCCTGGTTTCCAGGGGAGTTCAGATAAATTATTTTTCATTAAATTCCTGTTTTCCCGAACGGCAATAACCTTAATACCCTGTTCCAAAGCAGAAAGCGTGGGAAGCCCCAGACATCCATCTGGTATAACCAAACAGGAAATATCTTTTCCAGATATAATATCATCCGAATAAAACGCACTGCTGTTCGTTATAATTTTGGGGCTTTTATGTAATCCTTTCAACACACAATAAAAAAAAGACATGGATACAGCCTCTGCTGACATTCTGGCATCCACAATTCCAGGATCCATATTGGCAATTTCAGGGGATTCAAACATGGGTGCGTGAGCCGAAGGGATATTGAGTTTATAAGAAACAGCATGGGTAAGCATGGCCTCCACCCCTCCCCAAGGATTCACTATAGCCCCTTCACTACGAAAATAATTCTCATGATAGTTTTTTGGAACTTGAATGATTGATGAAATACCAACAGCAGTATAATTTCCTGTATATTTCTTTAAAGCAGAAAACAAGTGATTAATATTATCAATCCTTCCCACGGCTCTTTTGGAAGAGGAATACTCCGAAGTCATGGACAAAGAAGGATTGAGAGGAATAATATCCACACAATCAATACCAGACACAGCTCTTGCTGAATTAACGGAATTTACAGCAGAATGTTCAAATATTTCATGCTTGTTGGTATCCATTACAACCAAAATTCTGTTTGATCGAACAGGCTGTAAACCAACAGTCCCCATCATAACACGGCAAATGGCACTTCCCTCCACATATAAACTGTTCTCAGGCATTTCATTGATGTCAGAAGCATTAAACACATTGGGGTGAGTGATTAAAATGTCACAAGAGTCTGCCAACAGCCTTGCAACAGGAGTGGCATCTCCTGCATGACCACCAATTTCAGCACCAATCCCTGTGGGAACAAGAAAAACCACATTAAATTTTTTTGTATTTTCATACTGGCGTTTTTGAAATTTAAATAAATTTTTCACTTCTGGAAAGGCACTTGTATGCTCTGTGTTTAAAACTCCAACTTCACATTTATAATGGGAGTTAATGCTGTCTGTGACTGCCAACCTTATAGGGAATAACCCCTTCTTATGCAATATATCAGACAGTTGTTCCTTAAGATATAAAAGAAGATTTTTATGCCCCGGAGTTTTTGGCACCAGGATCTCTTTTTCAAAAAGTTGCATAAAACTTTACCTCCCCCAATGATTCATATAATCGTTAAAAGTACAGCCCCCTGCTTTTTGCCATCGGTCATTATTTATACAATAAATATCAGGTAAATTGATACCATTAAACATATTGGCTTTTACCAATGAATAAGCACCCACATTTTTAAAGGTGATTTTTTGTCCTGTATCCAATTTATTTTTAAAACGATAAGTCCCAAAAACATCCCCTGCCAGACAACTGCACCCGGCCAATATGTATTCAAAAGAGCCTGATACATCACATTCCAATATATCAGGTTGATATTGATATTCAAATACCTCAGGCAGATGATTGACTGTTGTATCCAATACAGCAATATTTTTCCCCTCTCTTTTAAAAATATCCATTACTGAAGACACCAGACTAACGGTATTTTGAATAATGGAAGAGCCAGGTTCTGTTATAATATGTTCAAAATGGTATTTTCTTCTTATATATCGTATCAAATCACCAAAGTCAACTGTATTTTTGGAAGAGTCAAATAAATAGCCTCCACCCAGGTTGAGCCACTTGAACTGGTCAAAAAACTTCCCCAAAACAGATTCCACTTTTATAAAAGTTTTTTCCATTTGAGAGATATCCCGGCTGTCACAATTATTATGAAAATGCAGTCCTTTTATGCTCTTGGCAGATGGTTCATTTTTTAAAAAATCCAATACATCAGTTAGCGGAACACCCAATTTGGAAAAAGATCTGCAGGGATCATAACGAACATCTGAAACAAAAGAAAGCCGGGGGTTTAAACGAATACCATAACTGATTTTGGGATACAATTTATCTTTAAGTCGCATAAATTGTTCCAGAGAGTTAAAGGTCACAAAATGAACTGCTTTGGAGAGCATGGGCCATTGCTGAATATTTATTCCAGGACTCACAAAATGAGTGGTATGTTGCTTATCACTGATACGATGAGCCAGCATGGCTTCAAATAAAGAGCTTACAGAAAAACCTTTAACATATTTTGCAATTTCTTTTAATACTTCCACATTTGACAAAGTTTTAATGGAATATATCAGTTTAACATTTAATTCTTCTGCTGTTCTTTTATGAAATAATAAATTTTCTCTGAGTTGTTGCAAGTCAAACAGGAAATAAGGTGTATTTGCCTTCTTTTCTTCTTTATATTTTTGAAATTTTGAAGAACTTGTGTTATGACCTTTTTTTTCAGGCATAGCAAAATCCTGAAAATGGGCATTTTGAGAAGATGAGTTTTTTTTATCCTTAATCATTTTATTGATGTCCTTAATTGGTTAGTCCTTATAAAAAGCTTTTGTTTTATTTACTCCAAACAGCTGAATAAAAACCTGAAAAATCCAGCAAAGGAACGTTGAGGGCTTATCCTTGCTTTTTTTGCTTTCTTTATATATGCCATTTGCTCATTTTTTAATTCCTCTGGTAAAAGTAACAGGACTTCATGAAACTCATTCCATTTTTTATATTGATATGCCCTCTCTTTGAGCACTTCCAAAGCATTGATTCCTGTCAATTCATTTACTGTTCTTTCTCCTCTTTCATTTTTCCCCTTAGCCTTTATCATTATAGGATCTTTAATATCATATTCTATAAAATCCTCTGGATTTTCTATCAAAGGGTTTATTAAAAAAGGGTCTTCTTTTGTGAGATCATCCTGTGGCTTGAAAGCTCTTCTGCTCTCTTGTTTTAATGGAAATTTTGTGCCTTTCTGGTTATTGCACTTCTTACAGGCCAGCAAAAGGTTATCCCATTCATAAGCCAGCCACCAATAACCTTGATGATTTTTGTTTTCTTTCACCTCGGATTTAGGTCTGAAATGCTCTATATCCATTTCTATTGGCCCTCTCTCTCTTTCACAGTAGCAACACTTTCCATATTGAGAGTTATGTAGAAATTCTTTGACTTCAGGGTCTTTGTCTTTTGTCCATAATTTTTTGATACTTGGTTTTTCACCCTTATTTATTGATTGTTTAATGGACTTAAGTGCTTGCACTTTTTTTTGATCCATTTTAGTGTTTTTCGGTAGGCAAGCTCTGTTAATTTTGATCATCCTCAACCTCTTTTTTTTGCTTTAGCAGGTTTTTCAGTTCCTCTATTGTTTTTCTGTCCTCTACTTCGTCCCACATCGGCAGATCTTTTAACTCTTTTTCTATTTCTTGCATTCTTTTTTTCTCACTGTCAGTTCTGTCCTGAGAATCTTTGAGATACATTTTTCTATATTCTTTTAGTTTGTTTTCCATACTTTGGCTCCGGACACTGGACAAGTCAAAAATCTCAGAGAGCAGTATTTGATCCACCCGATAACCTTTATAAGATTCTTTTGTGTCAAAAACTTGAACTTTACTGTGGTTATTTTCATAACCAGCTTTTATAAGCTGGGATTCACATTCCAAATCATTTATTAAAAAGGCCATAAGTATTCCGATAATATTAGGTCTAAAGTTGTGAAAAATGATTTTTTTTGTTTTATGTGAAAAAAAGTGTTGTTTTATTTTTGTGTGTATGATAAGGTGAGTTTATGAGAAAAAATGATGCACGGAAATTAGATCGGAAGTCACAGGAGGCTCTACGGATTCGTGGGATGCAGGCTCTTTTCTCTGGCGAAAATCCGAGGAAGGTAGCTGATTTCTTAGGTGTTAATCCGGACACGGTGTATAATTGGGCTGTTAGATATGGTGAGGGGGGTTGGGATAATTTAAAGAGGAGAAAAGCTTCTGGTCGTCCTCCGATTGTTCAGGGGCGACATTTGAAGTGGATTTATAAGATGGTGAATAAGAACCCTCAGCAATTAAGTTTTCCATTTGCTTTGTGGAATCGGAGGCGGATACAGGAAGCCATCCGGTTGAAGTATGGGATAAAGCTCAGTATTACATCTGTGGGTCGTTTAATGGGCCGTTTGGGTTTGACTTGTCAGAAGCCATTACACAGGGCTTATGAGAGGAATCCATCTCTTGTTAAGGGTTGGTTGAAGGAGGAGTATCCTAATATACAGAGGTTGGCTAATAAGGAGGGTGCACAGATTTATTTTGGTGATGAGTCTGGTGTGCGATCAGATTATCATAGTGGGACGACTTGGGCACCTAAAGGGAAGACTCCGGAGGTGAGGGGCACAGGCAAACGTTTTAGTTTGAATATGATTTCAGCTATTTCTGCTAAAGGTGGTATGAGGTTTATGACTGTGAGAGGTGGTGTTACAGGGAGGGTGTTTATTTCATTTTTAAAGCGATTGATTTCAGATGGGAGTGGGCCGGTTTATTTGATTGTGGATGGTCATCCGGTGCATAGGTCAAAGAAGGTGCGTGAGTTTGTGGATTCGACAGGTGGTTTGTTGAAGTTATTTTATCTTCCGCCGTATGCACCTGATTTGAATCCGGATGAGTTGGTTTGGAATCATTTAAAGTATCATTGTATTGGGAAGTTATTTATAAAGACGAAAGAGGAGTTGAAGGAAAAGGTTACTTATTATTTAAAGTCTTTACAAAGAAGGCCTGATACTATTAGGAGTTTCTTTTTAAAGCCTTCTTTAAAGTATGCTATGTAATATCGGAATATTTATGAACTTATCAATAAACCCAAAACACATACAGGAGTGTGTGTGGTGGCTATAAACTGCATATCAGGAAATTGATCCGAAAGAATTTTCAAACTTCTTCTCTGCCACTTTGGATGAAAGTGTTGTTCAATCTCATCAATAATAAAAATACCTGACAGGTTATTCACATTGAGTTGATTTGTATTGCTATCTTTTTTCTGAACAGATAATTGAGAAGAATCATTCTCCTGAACATTGGAATTCTGTTGATTTTTCAAACCTGATAAGTCTAAATTGGAATGCTTACTTTCATAAAGCAACTTCCAATGTAAAAAATCCATAATCACTGTGGTCAAAGATTGATAGCCATCACTTAAAGTATTAAAAGATCTCTCACCCCATTTAGTGGTCTTGAAATATAACCCTTGTATCTTTAATGTAATTTCATCCTCTTTATTTAACATTAATATTTCTTTTAGACTTTTTTTTACTCCTGTAAATATTTCTTCTGATACACTGTCCTTAATTCTTCTCATCGCCAACTCTGCATTTTGCAAAAAAGTTCCATAATTAAAGAGAGTATATACTGAATCTGTAACAGCATATTCGTCATAAGATTTTAAACCCACAGGATTCCTTCCAGCCCCATAACCTACAGCAAAAAGTTTATTCCTGATATCATTTTCCTTTTCTTGTATGATCGTTGTATTTTTATCATCAATTATTTTTTGAGAAATGATCTCACTATTACCCTTCAGTTTTATTGTTGTTTTGATTTTATATTTCTTTTCATCCTTATCTTTTAAACAAACTTCTATAGAACCTTCTTGCTTATTGTCTCGCAAAATACCTCCATCCAGTTCTAGGATAAGGCCACTGGCCTCAGGCACATCACATAATCCCAAAGCCAGACTTCTTAAAAGGGTGGTTTTGCCTTGCCCGTTGTCCCCTGCTATCAAAGACCAGTTTTTTACCTGTCCTTTATTTTCAAAAGGAATATCAGCTTCTTTAAAACATTTAATGTTTTTAAGATTTAAATGAGTTATTTTCATTTTTACCCTATTTTATACCGGTTGCACTTGACCTACGATCGGGGCCGAGGGCATGGATTTTCAGATTTGAATATAAGCCTTTCATCAATGGCTTTTTCTTTTGGAGCGACACAAAAGCCTGTCCTCGCGAATACAAGGATCGACCCTTTGGGTATATCCAAAATTTGCCAAGCCAGCATACCACAAGGCAAGAAAGCCAGTCAAATGGCCAAATGTCAACAAAAAAAGCCAGTGTCCGGCCACTCTTCCTGAAAGGTTCAAGAACCGTTTTTCAGTTTATTGATTTCTTCCTCAGACAGGCCTGTCACCTCTGAGATAAAGGCCATATCTGCTGATTTTTTCAGCATATTTAACACAACTTGTTGTTGTGTCTGTTGCATGCCCTGTTGCATGCCCTTTTGGATACCGTCTTGTTGGCCTTTTTGCCAACCTTCCTGCCTGGCTTCCTCTCTTATATATTCTCTTACATCCATATATCCTCCTTTTGTGAATATACCCCGTTTAACTGCCAAACTCTCCAACCTGGTCCATAGCTCCCTGTTCATCCCCGGAACCACCGACCAAAAGTAGTTTCCCAAATTCACAAGCAAATCATCCTTATCCCCGGTCCAGTTGTCAAACAGAGAAAGGGCCTCGCTCAGCATGTCCTCATCCGCCTTGAAATCCCAAGCTGACTTCAAAGCATTCAATGGACCCCGACTCTTAAAACCCGGATCCTCAATAACCTGCTCCACTTTCGGATCGTGGGTGTCCAACAACCTCGGTTCGTAGTTTAACACATTTTTTTGCAGAGAAACAGGGATTTTTGTCAAAATTTCACCCAAAAAACCCTCCTGAAAGCTGGTTTTCCACCTCCAGGCCTCTTTTCCGTGATAAAAGAGCACAGGAATCACGACACAGGCCTTGCCTGTTTCCTGAAAAACCTGCCCCACGATAAAGGTCTGGTAGCTCAAAAGTTGATAAAAAACTGCCCGATTATACTGAGACTTATGCTCCAGCAGGATGTAGATTTTGACATATATCCCACAATTTGTGAGAGGGACCATAAAGACCAGGTCAGCTCTTTTGCCCTGCCAGCTGTCTTTGGCCACTTGAAGCTGGTCCCAGTCAAAGAGGGCCATTTCCACTTTGGAGAAAACAAGCCCAAACAGCTCTTTTGCGGATGGGAGATGTGAGAAAATAAACTTGAAGAACAGGTCAAAATGACTGCCTTTTTTTTGTTTTGTTTCTTTGGTCATAAAATACCTCCTTTGTTAATTTTTTTTGGCAGGAAAACCCTGCCTTTGCTTATTAAAAATCTTTTTGGCAGGAAAATCCTGCCTTTGCCTATCCCCATGCAAAATCCGGGCCAAAGCGATGGTACAGTGCACAAAAGGACCAGCACCTGCGTTCCATTTATAAGAGGTGCAAAATGGGATCGGCTCAAAACAGGCTTTTTGGGGGGTTTTGGAGGCAAAAAATTCGGAAATCCGAATTTTTACCGAATTTTTTGGTCATTTATGTCATTCCCTGCCAGGCCTGTCCTTCCCTTCCCGTGAAGGACACAAAGTGTCCCGCGGGAATCTCTTTGTGGCCTCCATTCAGGATTTTTTTGGAATTTCCACTAAATTGTTGGACAAAAAATAATAAGACTTAAGATTTGACTAAAAGGTGAAGTCAGGTAAAAATGCCTTCTTGGGCTGGGCCGGCCTCTGTGGAGGACGAAGTTGTTTTATGGTTTGTTGTTTCAGTTTCTGAGACAACCCTAATATAAAGCCTTTTAGGCAAATAATGGTTAAAAAATAGGGCTTGACTTGGTTACAGGTCAAAATTACCATTGAGCCTAAAAATAAAATTTGAGAGGAGTGCTCAATGGAAATTCGTCTATTTTACAGTTATTCACATAAAGACA
This sequence comes from Bdellovibrionales bacterium, assembly GCA_965242635.1. GTDB lineage: Bacteria > Bdellovibrionota > Bdellovibrionia > Bdellovibrionales > UBA1609 > JANQSP01. The sequence goes on from OZ251471.1 coordinate 1,002,639, forward strand.
GCCATCATTATGATGATTTGGCAAAACATCTCTCTATATTAAGAGATGAAGGCAAAATAAATGAGTGGTCAGACAGAAAAATATTGCCAGGTGATGAGTTCACGCTTGCAATAGAAAAAGAAATGAATAAATCCCGCATTATTTTGTTATTATTGAGTCCAGATTTTCTGGCCTCTGAAAGTTGTAACAAGGAAATTCAACAAGCCTTAAAATTAAGAGAAGTAAAAAACACTTGTGTAATTCCGGTAATTTTAAGAGATTGTGCATGGAAAGACACTTCTTTAAAAGACTTGTCAGCTTTGCCAAAAGATGCTAAAGCTATAACCAGCTGGAGCAATAAAGATTCTGCTTGGAAAAATGTATATGAAGGCATAAAAAAAGCAGTTAACTCTATTCAAAACACTATACAACCTGAAATAAAATCTAATTTTAAGGAAAAGCTACTTAAAAGTTCAATTAGTACAGAATCATTGGACAAACAATTTGTGTACCCAGATATTACAGAAGGTAAGAAAGCTGACCCTGATTTGGAAAAAAATGAAATAAATTCCAAAAAATTAATCAATTTAGCCACAGGAAATAATCCTTATTTTTTACTTTATGGAGATGAGCAAATTGGGAAAACTGCACTATCTCGTATGTTATTTGTAGAGTATAAGCAATCCGGATTTTATCCTCTTCTTATAGAAGGGGATAAAATTTCTAAAGCTGGAGAATTGCAAAAGATTATAAGCCAAGAGTATAAAAATCAATATACAAATGAGCATACCTGCATTCAGGCTCCCAAAGAGAAGAAAATTTTAATTATTGATGATATAGATCAAAGTAAGATAAATAAAGAAAATTTTTATAAATTTATTTCATCTATTCGAAATCATTTTCAAGGTGCAGTTGTTTTTGCCAATCAACTAATGAAGATATTACCTGAAGAAACACAGTATAAAGCTTTCTCTTATTTTAAGAGGTACTCTATTTTACCCTTTGGGCATAAAAAGAGAGACGAACTTATTAAAAAATGTATTTCTCTAAACGAAAAAACAGGGTTTAATCATCAAAATATACAACATGTATCTAAATTGGATCAGACTACTGATCATATTAATAATATTATTGGTCGTAATATTGTTCCAAGTTATCCAATGTTTATTTTATCTATTTTTGAATCTATTGAATTGATAAACCCTAATCAGAATTTACAAGAAACCTCTTATGGGCACTGTTATCATGCAATGATAACAATACTGCTTTCTAAAGTAGCTGTAAAGCCTGAAGACATAGATGCTTACTTTAATTTTCTAACGCATCTTTCTTATTGGATGTTTGATAAAAGTTTAAAAAGTATTTCTGACCGATTAAAATTAAATCAATTTTTAGATGAATATAAACAAAAATTTATTCCTCCAAAAGAAAGTGGTGTTTTTGAAATATTAGTGAAATCAAATATTCTTAAAAGAAAAAATAATTCTTATAGTTTTGGATATATTTATATATATTACTATTTTGTTGCTAAATATATTGCTGAAAATATTGAAAGTCATGAGTGTAAAAAAGAAACTATTGATAAATTAATATCCACAGTGCATTTAAAAGACAGTGCCAATATTTTAGTTTTTATTATACACCATACAAAAGACAAAAAGTTAATAGGAGATATTACTAATCGAACTCGTGATATTTTTAAAGGATTTAAGGAAGCCACTTTATCAGGAGATGAAAAATATTTTATTAGATCCCTACATCAATTTGTTGATATTCAAGTATCTTCCTCTGATTCTAATATAGAAAAAGCAAGAGGTAAAGAACTAGAATCTAAAGATGACCAAAAAAATGACATTGATTCTGAAGATTTGGATGAAGAGAATGACAACACCACTCTAATTGAGATTAAAAAATCTGCAAGAAAAATGGAAATAATTGGACAAATTATCAGGAATCAACACGGTTCACTGGAAAAAAATCAGTTGAAAAATCTATTTAAAGAAGCCCAAGGTGTAGGTTTAAGATTATTAAAAAACTTTATGAATGTAATGCTAAATAATAGAAAAATTATTGAACACTTCATCCAAATTCAACTAAAACAAATTTCTGAAAAAAAAGAAAAAGACCTGTCTGATGATCAAATAAAAAAATTGAGTAAAATAATAGTAGATCAAATATCTTATGGTGTTATTTTTGGTTGGTTGCATAAAATTGTGCATTCTATAGGATACCACAAAATTATTGGTATTGCTGATTCTGTAAATACAGAAAGTGGCACAGTGGCTTCCAAATTAATCAACTTGTATATTCATACTTGGCATAAAAAAAACCTGAATTTAGAAAAAATAAAATATCTTCACAAAGAACTTAAATCTGAAAACAATGACCAAGCTATTTGTATTTTAAAGCATATAGTGGTTCGCTATATTTATATGCACCCAGTTCCTTATGATAAAAAACAAAAAATTAGTGCTTTATTGGGATTTTCTATTCAAAAACAAAGATTGACAGAGAAGAAATTACAATGAGCTATAATGACAACATAAGTATATATAAAAATACTATTTAAACTATAGATTATTTTTTTAATGAAATTTGTTAGAAGGAGATTTGAGGAATGAAAAATCAAAATTTTGGTGGTGCCTGGACTGAGAAAAAATTATCCTGTGTGAAAAGATATATTGTTGCTTATGAAAAAGTAATGAAGAATCAAAATTTTACATTACTATATATTGATGCTTTTGCAGGTCCAGGTTATAGAGCTATACAGAAAAACAAGTCTGCTTTTTATATCAGTGGTTTTCAAAAAGGTTCTCCTGTTATTATATTGGAGAATACTGATACTTTTAATGAGTATATATTTATTGAGAAACATTTAAAAACTTTTCAAAATCTTAAAAAATTAGAAAGTAAATACCCTGAGAAAAAGATAGTATTTAAAAACGAAGATGCTAACTATTGCATAACAGATCTTTGTAATAATATTAACTGGCGTAATCATCGTGCTATTTTATTTCTTGATCCTTTTGCAATGGAAGTGAAATGGACTACGATTTCTACAATAGCACAAACTAAAGCTATTGATTTGTGGATTTTATTTCCTGCAATGGCTGTCAATAGATTATTATTTAAGAATAAAAAAATCCCTGAAAAATTACAAAATCAACTTAATACAGTATTTGGATCCTCAGAATGGAAAGAATATTTCTATCAAGAAAGCCCACAACTGGATTGGTTTGGTAAAAATAGAAAATCTGAAAAAGTAGCTTCATTTGAATCCATTAAAAGCTTTTATTTAAAAAAGCTCAGAACTGTTTTTCCAGGAGTGGCACCTAACCCACTACCTCTGAAAAATTCCAAAGGGAGTATTCTATTTTATCTTTGTTTTGCTGTGAGCAATGAAAGAGGAAAAATGCCAGCTTTAAATATAGCTAAATATATTTTGGAGCAACAATAAAAAATGGCGACATTATCAAATATTGAATGGACAGAGGCAACATGGAATCCTCTCACCGGGTGCAATAAAATCAGCCCCGGATGTAAAAATTGTTATGCAGAAAAACTGTCTTATCGACTTCAAAAAATGGGACAGAAAAATTACAGAAATGGTTTTGCCTTAACTCTGCACCATCAAGCTTTAACAATTCCTTTAAAATGGAAAAAACCAAAACTTATTTTTGTTAATTCCATGAGTGATTTGTTTCACAAAGAAGTCCCTCTGCCTTTTATTCAACAAGTGTTTAAAATTATGAACAAGTGTCCTCAACATCAGTTTCAAGTGTTGACAAAAAGAGCAGAGAACTTGGAGCAAGTGTCTTCAAAATTGACATGGACAAATAATATTTGGATGGGGGTCAGTGTGGAAAATAAAAATTATATGACAAGAATAGAATACCTTGTCCAGACAAAAGCTAAAATAAAATTCCTGTCCCTTGAACCCTTGCTTGGGCCTTTAAAGAATTTAAAATTAAAAGGAATTGACTGGGTTATTGTGGGAGGGGAATCAGGTCCAAAAGCCAGACCTGTTCAACCAGAGTGGATTTTGGATATTAGGAATCAATGCCTTCGTAAAAAAGTGCCTTTTTTCTTTAAGCAATGGGGTGGTGTCAGAAAACATAAAACCGGCCGTCTGCTTGAGGGTAAGACTTGGGATGAAATGCCAAAAAACATTACTTATCATATCTAAAAAAGACATGAGCCTTAAATCTTTGAGATGAAAGACGGGGTTCTTATTGGTTTTTTTGAGGGGTTATTAGTTTATATTTTTATCCTTTGGTTTGAAAAAATGATAAAAAAGTAAACTTTTTTTTAACTTCTTCCGATAGAGCTTTTTCAGAAGAGTTCGTCGAAGGCGACCTCTCCAGAAATGCCCACCTGATAAGCAGAGGGTTTTCTTTCAAAAAAGTTGGTCAGCTCCTGAGTGTCCTGCAGATCCATGAAACTGAAAGGATTGCGTGCTTTGAACTGAGGTGGAATGCCCAAACTTTCCAAACGCAGGTTGGCAATGTATTGCAAATAAGTTTTCATGTCCCTGAGACTCAAGCCCGCCACACCCCTGGATAAAATCTCCTCCGCAAAAGCCATCTCACAATCAATGGCCTCATGGAACATGGCTATAATCATTTTGTTCATACCAGGATGAAAAATGTCCGGTTGCTCCCGCCGGGCCACCTCAATCACCTTGAAGGCAAACTGAATATGACAGCTCTCATCCCGAAAAACCCAGTTGGTGCCCGTGGCCAAGCCGTTCAACAAACCCTTGGATCGCAAAAAATAAACATAAGCAAAAGCGGCAAAAAAGAACAAGCCCTCAATAGCCCCCGCAAAACAAATCAGGTTCATCAGGAACTTTCTCTTGTCCTCCAATGTGTTCAATTGGTTTAACTCCTCAATGGTGTCCATCCATTTAAAACTGAAGTCCGCTTTTTTCTTAATGGAAGGGATTTCGTTGATGGCAGAAAAAGCTTTCGCCCTCTCATCATGATCAGGAATATAAGAATCCAATAAAGTCAGGTAAAACTGAACATGCAACATCTCTTCATAAAGCTGTCGGCCCAAATACATACGGGCCTCCGGTGAATTAATGTGCTTGTATAAATTCAAAACCAGGTTGTTGCCAACAATGGTGTCCCCCGTGGCAAAAAAAGCCACTAACCTGTGAATCAAAAATCTTTCGTTGGAGTTAAGCTTTTCCCGCAGATCCACTATGTCCGGACTGAAGTCCACCTCATCCACCGTCCAGGTGTTTTTGATCGCCGCACGATACATTTCATAAAATACAGGGTATCTCATGGGCCGTAAAGTCAGCTCAAAACCAGGATTTAATATCATTGACAAGCCTCACATATTTCCGGGTTTTCCAAATTCGACTCAGCAGGAACAACAGCCTCCATTCCACCCGCCTCTTCACCAACAGAGTCCGCTTCCGACACAACAGCCTTGTCCTCTTTGTCAAAATCAGCCCCATTCACAGTGACTTTGCTTATCTCTGTGGCCGGACGGGAACGCAGGTAATAAGTGGTTTTGATGCCCTTTTTCCAGGCATACATATACATACTGGACAACTTCCCTATGGAGGGACTTTCAATAAAAAGGTTCAAAGACTGACTCTGATCCACAAAAGGGGCACGGCCGGCACAAAGGTCAATCAAAGCTTTTTGGGAAAGCTCCCACGCCGTGCGATACACTTTCTTTATGTCCTCCGGTATCTCCGGAATATTCTGAATGGAACCATTGTGGACTTTAATGGCCTGACGAATTTTCTCTGTCCACAAGCCCCGGCCCCTTAACTTTTCGATCAGATACCTGTTGATTTGAATAAACTCCCCGGACAAAGTTTCTTTTTTGAAAAAGTTGGACACCTGCGGTTCAATGGCCTCGTACACCCCCGTAATGGAAGCAATGGTGGCCGTGGGGGCAATGGCAATCAACAAAGAGTTCCGCAAACCCTTCTGCTGAATTCTTTTTTTGAGCTTGGCCCAGCGATCCTTATCCTCCGGCACCACACCCCATAAATCAAACTGCAACAAGCCCGCACTCGCCCTTGTGTCCTTAAAAGCCGGGTGCGGGCCCTGCTTTTCGCTGATCCGGCAGGAGGTGTTGAGAGCATGGTAATATATCTCCTCCTGAATACGACAGGAAAGCTTAAGAGCGGACTCGGAATCAAAAGGAATGTTCAGCTTAAAAAACAAGTCCTGAAGACCCATAAGACCCAAACCCACCGGTCGCCATTTTTTGTTGGAAGAGGAGGCGGTTTTGGTGGGATAGTAATTGATGTCCACCACCCGGTCCAAAAACATGACAGCCGTCTCCACTGTGTGCTTGAGCTTTTTCCAATCCACCTGCGTTTTTGGATGATAGTGCCGGCTGATGTTAATGGAACCCAAGTTGCAAACAGCGGTTTCGCTTTTGGAGGTGACTTCCAAAATCTCTGTGCAAAGGTTGGACAAATGAATAATGTTTTCTTTTTTTAAGGTCTGATTGGCCTTCCTGTTGCTTTGGTCCTTGAAAGTCATCCAACCATTGCCCGTCTCTGCCAAAGTTCTCATCATGCGGGTGTAAAGATGACGGGCGGGTATTTGCCGGACAAATTGCCCGGCCCCTTCCGCTTCTGTGTATATTTTTTCAAACTCCTCGCCAAAACTGTCGGTCAGCTCAGGAAACTCCTTGGGATCAAACAAAGACCACATTTGATTTTTCTCCACCCTTTTCATAAATAGGTCCGGTATCCAGTTGGCCAGATTGAGATTGTGGGTTCTCTGGTTTTCATCCCCGGTGTTGTTTCTCAGCTCCAAAAACTCCTCAATGTCCGGGTGCCAAGGCTCCAAATAAACACAGGCCGCCCCCTTGCGACGCCCCCCCTGATTGACCGCGGCCACAGAGGAATCCATGGTCTTTAAAAAAGGAACAATGCCCTTGGAATGCCCATTGGTGCCCCTGATAAGAGAACCACGGCAACGAATACGGCTGAAAGAGAGGCCAATCCCGCCCGCAAATTTGGAAAGCATGGCGATGTCCTTGTATTTGTCGTAAATGGAGGCAAGATCGTCCACCGGGGAATCCAACAAATAACAGGAAGAAAGCTGTGGCAAAGCGGAGGCAGAATTGAACAAAGTGGGGGAGCTGGGCATGTAATCCAGCTGGGATATCAGATCGTAAAGCTCCTTGGCTTCCTGAAAAGTCCGGGACAGGCCTGAAGCCACCCGCAAAAAGAAATATTGCGGTGTTTCCAAAACCTCACGGGTTTCCCCATGCCTCAGCAGGTAGCGGTCATAAAGGGTGCGAATGCCAAAATACTCCAGTTTTTGGGATCGGCTTTCGTCCACAATAATATTCAAAGCCTCCTTGTGCTCTTTCACAAAATGAAAGGCCGGTTTGGAGATAAGCCCACACTTATACCCCGCTTTTATGGACTCAAAGAAGTTGCGGATGTTCTGGTTTTGCACCTCCTCATCCACATACCGGGCCATAAGGCGTGAGGCCAACAGAGAATAGTTGGCGTCCTCAGCTATCAGCAGGGAGGCCGTCTGAATGCATAGCTTGTCCAGCTCCTTTGTGCTGGCCCCATCATAAAGTCCACTGATGACCCGTGTGGCCACCCGCATCGGATCCACCTCTTTTAAGTTCGAAGCACAGGCCAAAACCACATTGATGATCTTATTGACATCCACCGGTTCCAGGTCGCCGTTTCTCTTCCTGACCCGCATCACCTTCGGACCTGCCGTTTCCCTGGGAGCGGTTTCCCTGGGGGCGGTTTCCACTGACTCTGTTGTTTTGGTTTCTGTTATTTTGTCTGTTGTGAGCATGATTTTGTTACTTTCTTCAAAAAAAAGCTACAGCTTTTGGTGCGCTGAAATTTAATGGCGGACCACAAAACATGACTTTCCATTGAATACTGTGTTTGTGCAATAAGTTTTTTAAAATGACGCGGTTTGTGAAAAGTTTTATTTTCATGACAAACTGCGAAAAAATTAGTTTTTTAAAAAATATCCAAGTGTGTCATAAAAAATATTAAGCTTGATTTTTTTTTAAAAAAGTGGCACGGGAATGACACCCTATCCCAAACCAATTAGTCGACTCTGAAAAGGTTAAATTTTTCCTGTTAGCCTTTACCTGCGAAAAACCAACAGCAACAGGGTTTTTCAGTGGCGACCAATCTAAAGTGGAGGATGGCTTCCCGAACCGCCGGGGCTGTCCTCCAAAATAGTGGGCCTTTCCTCCTTCAGGCCCTTTTTTTTAATCTTCTCCAATAAAGTGGTGCGATTTAATCTCAGGAGTTTGGCGGCCTGATTGCGGTTCCAGCGGGTTTTGGTCAGGGCTTTTAAAATCAGCTCGCTCTCAAAACCCCCGACCATTTTGTTGAAATCCAGGCCTGCCTCAGGGATATCTGTTGTTCCACCGGGCGGGGCAGGGGCCTGGTTGCGGTATTTGGCGGGAAGGTCGCTCTCCTGAATAAAAGCCCCCTCGGTCAGGACACAAAGCCTTTCCATCAGGTTTTCCAGCTCCCGGACATTGCCCGGCCATTCGTAAGTGTGCAGATGACCTGTGGTGGCAGAGGAAAGGCCCTTGATTTTGTTCGTCCTTTTCCTGTTGAAGTTTTTTATGAAGTGTTTGATTAAAATGGGGATGTCCTCTTTCCTTGCCCTCAGAGGGGGTATGGAAAGAGGCAGGACATTCAACCGGTAATAGAGGTCTTTTCTGAAAGTGCCTCTTTTTATGGCCCGTTCCAGATTTTCGTTGCTGGCAGAGATAATACGGGCCCGGCAGGGGAGGATTTTATCCCCGCCCACAGGCTGAAATTCCCTTTCCTGAAGCACCCGCAGGAGCTTTACCTGTGTGGCAGGATCCATAGTACTGATCTCATCCAAAAAGAGAGTACCCCCTTCCGCCATCTGAAACCGTCCTGTGCGATCTTTGACAGCCCCCGTAAAAGACCCTTTTACATGGCCAAAAAGCTCGCTCTCCAACAGGTCTTTGGGGATGGCCCCACAATGCACAGCCACAAAAGGCCCCTGGCTTTGCCGGGAGTTAAAGTGGATGGACTTGGCCACCAGCTCCTTTCCCGTCCCGCTTTCACCGGAGATAAGGACTGTGGAAGAGGAGACAGCCACCTTTTTAATCATCTCCAGCAGATTCAGAACCGGCCCGCTTTGGCCTATAATCTGATCAAAATGGTATTGCTTTTTCACACAGGACCTTAGCCGTGCGTTTTCTCTTTTCAGCTGGGAGTGGGACAGTGCCCTTGCACAAAGGTTGACAATCTCTGACATATTGAAGGGCTTGGTTATAAAATGAAAAGCCCCCTCTTTGGTGGCCTGAACAGCCAGCTCAATAGTGCCATAACCTGTCATCACTATGGTCTGTGCACTGGCGTTTTTCTCCTTTATGGCTTTGATCAGCTGAAGGCCATCCCCGTCCGGCAATTTCAGGTCCAAAAGAGCTATATCAAAGGAGCTGGAATCAGGGAGCTGGTAAAATTCCCGCCGGGAACAAACATGAAAGGTGGTGTAGCCATACTGCCGGAGGGTCCGGGCCAGCGAACGGCTCAAAGTGTTTTCATCTTCAATAATAAGCACTTTTGTTGTTTGCATGATCCACTTCAGAATAAAGGATCCGGAGGCTTTTCACCACAGGTCAGGTGAAAATCTGGACTGAATACTTACTTTGTGCTGTTTGAATCTGTTGTGGTGTTTGAATTTTAGTCAGTTTATTGACCATTCTTTGGACAAAAGTCGTCAGCTGTGGGACAAAAGTCTTAATTTTTTGCCTCTTCATGAGAATGTGGGGTTGCTCAAGCCGATCGGCCAGTTGGTTTGCGACTATTTATCGGTCGGTTTGTGACTATTGCCGGTCGGTTTGCGACTCCACGGGTCAAGGAGGAGTATAACAGCAGAAATGGGCCACAGGCTCAGGAGGGAGTGGTATTGTGTCAAGCTTATTCAAAAAGAGCTTTTAGCCAAAGACCTTGGGTTTAAAACTCTCTTTGTTCTCCAAAATCGCATTCTGGCCAGAGACCCTCAACACCAACAAACCCTTCTGCTCCGCATAATCCAAAGTATCCTTCGTGCTCTTTAAACAGGCCACACCACCATAAACTGTTAATGTGCTGAACTCAGAGCAATACTCCTTAAAATGCCTCATCACTTCCAAAAAATGGTCCACTTTAACTTTGGTCAGAGAGGACTTGGTTTCTATCACCACCATCTCCTGCCCATTGGTGGCTACCAAATCAAACTCCTTAATCTGGTTTTGGCGAAGACCTTTGTAATTGGGAGTGGCTTTGGTGACTTTGATACCTCTTTCGTTCAGGAGTTGAAGAAAATTGCCTTCTATAAGAGCCTCCACCAAGTCACCCCAATGGTTGCCCCAACGGCTGTCTATTTGCTTGATAAAAAGGCGATTCTCTTTGATCTGACGCTCTGTTTCTGCTTTGCTTGCCTGGATAAGTTGGTCATTTTCTTTGATCCGGCGGTCTGTTTCCTGCTTGTGGCGGTCAGCCTCCTGCTTGCGACGGTCAGCCTCCTGCTTGCGGCGGTCAGCCTCCTGCTTGTTTTCCCGGATCAGGCGGTCTGTTTCCGCTTTGCTTTTCCGGATCAGGCGGTCTGTTTCCTGCATACGGCGGTCCGTTTCCTGCATACGGCGGTCCGTCTCTTTCTGACTTAAAGACACTTCTTTTAGAATTTTCCAAATCTCATCTGGTGTCGGAACATGCTCTTTTTTCATTTTTGCTCCTTTTTTCGGTCGGTTTGCGACTATTGCCAGTCGGTTGGCGACTATTGCCAGTCGCGGACTTTCCAACAAGTCAAGAGTATAACACAAGCCCACTTTGAGGGGCAAGCCTGTTAAGCCTTATTGGTGGGCTTATTTGCCTGAAAGGCACAAAGCCCGTTGTTCTCGCACGATCTGTCATTCCCACACGATCTGTCATTCCCGCCCGATCTGTCATTCCCGCCCGATCTGTCATTCCCGCGAAAGTGGGAATCTCTTCAAAACTTGGCACTGAATCACGATTCAGAGGAGAGAGTCGCGTTGACGACCACCTGCCTCACAAGCAGGACCTGTTGGGCATCATTTTGCTCCGGTGGCAGAACCTGTGGGGCGGGCAAAACCTGCCCCGGTGGCAAAAATTTCAAAAAAAAAGCTAAAGTTCTGTTGGTGACCAGCCGATAAAGATACATGACTGCCCGAAAACTGGGCCTGAATGGCAATTGTGTTGCCCACCTCCTCCTTTTGGGGGCACGGGCGTTCAAACATCGCCGTTTGGCGACATTTTGTTTAAAGGCAGAGGCTTTTTTAAAGATGCGTCTTGTGTAAACGTAAAAATCAGCTTTTTTGCACGACACTTGTTTCTCAGTGCAAGAAATCGGCTCAGCAGAGGACGCAAAATATCGCCAAAGGCGAACTCACTCCGCACCCCCAAAAGGAGGAGGTGGGGATGACAAAAAAGTTAAAGTTTTTTTTGGGCCTGCCGATAGGTAAAGGCATGGCAGGCAAAAACAGGAAGAAAAAGAGGTGTAAAATGTTGGAAAATACTTTAAGAAATTGCTGTAAATTATTGAAATTATTAAGGATTTTCACCCCCCCCCCCCCCCCCCCGCACTGCGTCATAAGTGGCTCAGATCTCTTTTTTGTGCCCCCCTCATATCCAGAAAGGCGGGCATAGGGATTGCGGAAGTCCTGGTCGCCTCTGTGTTGGGGAGTGTGCTCCTGTTAGGGAGTGCCCAGTCCCTCAAATTCTCTTTACAGTCCGCCCAGGTATCCCGCTCCATATTGACAGAAAATGACTTAAAAGCCTCTATCTCTCAAGGTTTAAAAGAGGGGTGTGCGACCCATTTAAGACCAAGCCAGCTGACAAACACAGATACAGCCAAAAAAAATAAAGGCATAGGCACAGTGACTAACGGTTTGCCGGGGGTAAAGGTGGGTGATTTTAATGGTGATATTGAGGTGGTAAAAATAGAGTTAACGGGCGATCCCGCAGACGAAGACAGGTTCTTAGTCGTTTATTATAAAAAAAAGGGCTTGGGGGAGGATTTAAATACTTTAGGGGGTGCGGCTTGTTCGCCAAAAGACGGCACAACACCTGCCGTCACCACAGGTTGCTATTATCACCGCTGTTCGATTGATTATAGTGGTATATTTGATGATTATTCCACAAGTCCCCCCACCCCAGTCAGCCCCCCCGAAAACCAAAAGTGCAAGTTAAAAACCTGCCATAATATAGCACAGGAAGTTTTGGCGGAGATGGAGGGAAAGGTTGTCGACTTAGTAAAGTGTTCTAATCCGGGGGATCATTTTACAGGGTTTGACGAGAATGGTGTGGCTCTGTGTCGTCCTCCAGTAGATTGTGGTGAGGGCAATGTTGTGCAAGGGATAGATTCAAATGGAAATATTATTTGCAAGCCGGGTTGTTCTGGCGGAAGACAAATGTTTGAAAAAATAGTTCAGGTTTACAGGCCGAGTGATCCTTCTGATGGTAGGGTAGTGTCACGTACTTATAGAATCAGCAACCTTTACACACCCGATCCAAGTGTCCCTACTTTATTAAAAGTTAGATTTTGCAAGTGCCCCCCCGATAAACCCCATTGGAATCATACAGAGTGTGTGGCTTCTTGCCGGGATATTTATGGTGGAAGGAGATGGATTCAAGCTGAATTAAAGTGCATGTACTGTGTTGATAGTTGGGAAGGGCGTGGCTGGCAAGAAGTGTATGATCCTGTGTATCAGACCATCGGATACGAATGTAATTGCGGGCAAAAACATAGATACAAATACAAAAACAGTAATATCTCTGGATATTTCTGTAATAATTGTCCTCATGGCACAAAACAGGTCCTAAATTCTTCCTACTTTTCAAATAACATCCCAGAGCATTTAACGAACAGAAGGTATTCATGCCAGTCTACCTGCCCTCCAGGCGAAGACTTGATAAGAACAGGCGATAATGCCCCGACAGTATGCCTGTCTTCTTGCTCCACTGGTGAAGAACGAGTCGGCACACAATGCTTGTCTTCTTGCTCCACTGGTGAAGAACGAGTCGGCACACAATGTCGGCTCCGGTGTGCAGATCCACACAGTTTAAGAGACAGCAGAGGGAACTGTGTTTGCTGGCACGGCTATTATAAAGTAAATGGCAAATGTTGCCCGGAAGGTTATCATTATATCACTGGTGACAGCTATTGTAAGAGGGATGATTATGTATTGTGAGAGGGATGATGCGATATAAAAGGGGTTTTTCATTGACTGAGATACTGGTCTCTATCGGCCTTTTGGCTATTGTGGGCAGTATTGCTGTTATTGGCTATGGCTCTTATAGAGAGCAAACTTATTCATCGTCACTTAAGAGAAGGATCAGGCTGGTTCAGTCCTCTGTGATGCAATGTTTTGCCTTAAATAATCGGCAAGACAAGCCTCATGAGCATTGCGATGGCCGGAGGAATGTATGAGTATTCCGAAGATTAGCTCCTATAGGGGATATATGAACAAAAAAGGTTTTTCATTGACAGAGATACTGGTCGCTTTGGGCTTAATGGGCATATTGGGATCGATTGCTGTTGTTTCTTATAATGGGTTTATGCTGAGCACCACCAAAAGAACCTTAAACGATTCAGCAAGGCTGTTTGTCTCTGCTGTCGATCTTTGTGTGAAAGCCAGTGGGGGGTGGGAAGTTAAGCGGTATTCAAAAACTGTGCGGGGAGGGATTGTCAGGGTTTGTTGGGCTTGGAAATGCGACTTGCAAAAACAGTTATGGTGGGGCAATAACAGATAAAAAAGGAAACCCTATCAAAGATAAAGACGACAACACCAAAAACATAAGCAATATAACAAAGCTTTTAACCTCTTGCGAATGGGCAAAGCCCCCCTCTTAACCTTTTTTAAGGCCCTGGTGGCCAAGCCGATAAACCTTAAGGCTGGCTAATGCTTTGGGGGCTTGAGCGGGTGGCTGGAATTTAAGGGTTCCAGCCAGCCAGCCGATAAACCCTTTATGAAGTCAATCGCAAACCCTAACCAATCGACAGTCAGATCCACAGAGAGAGGGATCTCTTGCACATGCATTATTTGGTTTACGGTTTGTCTCTTGCTTTTCACTGCTCACTGAACGGGTCTTAAGTCCGCTTGTCATACAAGATGACATAAACAAAAGACAAAAAATAAAGAGACAGGTTTTTGTCATGTTTTTCATTATATACCTCCTGATATAGATTGTTGTTTTCATAATCTTCTTGTCGGCAGGGCACAAAAAAGACTTAAATATTTTCGGAATTAAAGCCAGCGGAGGCTGTTTTGAGGGTGGTCACTTTCCCCCGGACCCCAAAAGTGCCAAAAAGTGCCCCGGTTGGTCGTTTTTTGACAAGGTTGCTCAAAGCCGATAGGCATAACCTCGTAATTGGCCGTTAACACACTTTAATGAAATCCAGCAGACGCTGGGAGAAGCCGATCTCATTGTCATACCAGGCCAGAACTTTCACCAGCCCGTCGTCTGTGACACGGGTGGAGGGAAGGTCCACCACAGCACTCATCAGAGAGCCATTAAAATCCACACTCACCAATTCCTCTGTTTCACAGGCCAATACACCCTTTAACTCCCCCTCCTCAGCCCTTTGAAAAGCCTGATGGATGCTGTCCCGATGGGCCGGCTTTTTCAGCCTCAACACCATGTCCACCAAACTGACATTGGCCGTGGGCACACGAAGGGCCCCTCCTTTTATCCGGCCCTTAAGCTGAGGGAAAATCAGAGCAAGGCTCTCTTCCGCCCCCGTGGTGGTGGGAATGATCGAAAGCCCGGCCGACCTGGCCCGCCGAAAATCCTTTTTATGCGAGGAATCCAATAACTTTTGATCCTGAGTATAAGAATGCACCGTCGTAAACATCAGGTCCTGGACCTTAAAGTGCCTGTCCAAAACATGTATCAAAGGGCTTAAGCAATTGGTGGTGCAGGAGCCAAAGCTTATGATTTTATGTTTTTCAGGCTGAAAATCTTGGTGGTTCACCCCATATATAAGGGTGAAGTCCGCCTCCCTAAAGGGGGCGGAAACCAGGACCCTTTTGACCCCCGGTTTAAAATGCTGTTCCAGATCCTCCCGCTTTTTAAAGGCCCCGGAGCACTCCAACACCAGATCCACATTCCACTTGTCCCAGGGGATCTCAGAAGGATGAGAGTGGGAGCAGTAAACCAACTCCTGATCCCCCACTTTAAGCCCTTTGTGGGTGGCCACCACAGACTTTGTATACACGCCGTGGACACTGTCGTATTTTAACAGATGACAGGCCATTTTCAGAGAAGAGCGGCTGTTTACGGCCACTATCTTTAATTTGTCCTGTTGGCCACTTTCATGGCCCAGCCGAAACAGGGCCCGCCCAATCCTTCCAAAGCCGTTGATACCCACTTTCATCTTCTCCACCCTGAAAGAAGTCTTTTTTTCGGGCCAGAGACCCGCTCAAGGCGGGAGGGACAGCCCTTTGGCCATACGAGAGACAAGTGCCGAAATCCCAAGCCAGGCCACCATTGGAAATTATGTCGTTTTTAATGATAAAAAATTATGTTTTTCCGCCTGTTGCCTCAAAAGGTAATGGCGACCTGGCTTAGGGCCCCTATATAAAGTTGTTCATCATGATCCAAAAGCACACCCAATCCCGTATTCCAGGTCAGGCCCTCGTCCATCTGATACTCCAGACCCAGTGCTACCTGATAAAGCAAAGCAGAAGGATCAGAATAGGGGATGTGTGTGGTGACCGCCCCTGTCAGCTTTAAGGAATCCGAAAAGGCAAAAGAGAGGGAGGGGATGATATAAACGGCGGAGTGAAAAGAATAAGACCCGTATGTCTCAAGATAGTCCGGAGGGGTTGGTTTCATGTGTTCATACTCTTCCACAAAGAGAGAAAGCCCCGAAGAAAAGGAAGGATCAAAATAAAAGGACTTTTTGTCCTGAGAGGTGGAAAGGCCGGACTTCAGCTCCAATTTTAGCCGTTTTAAGGGGGTTTGCCAGCTCAAATCCAAGGCCCCACCATAAACGGAATCCGAGGTGCGTCCCCCTTCGAGGCGGGCAGTCAGGGAAGAAACTTCATAATAAGCATACAGACCAAAATAAGAGGGGATGTCTTTATGTGCCTGTTCCGGCTTTTCCTCTCCAAAGGATTTTGTCTTGTATATCAGCTCCACTCCATAAGATTCTCCCTGCCAGCCCCCCTGAATAAACAAATCGACCCGGTTTTCCCCCACATAATGAATAAAAGGGGACACATAATAGGAAGAACCGATAAAGCCCCGCCAGGACACAAAGCCCCGGCTCCCCTGCAAATTATAGACAGAGCTGAAAAGCCGGGCACTGTCATTATAATACATGCCCAAACCAAAATGATGAGGCTTCCAACCCCATTGAAACCGACCAAAGTCATGGGCCACTTCCATATAGAGGGTTTTAACAGTCAAAGAAGGCGATAAAAGGCTTTCCAGCCCAAAAGGCAGGCCCTCCTGCGGGGCAAAGCCGGGCTGTGGGGCCGGAGCATTAACAGGGCTTTGGTCTGAGGGAGAGGGCGTGGAAAATAAAAACCAGGACCGGACACGCACATTGTCAAAAGCCTTTATATCGGGCTGTAAGTGCAGATTATGCCAAAATTCTGTTTGGCCCCATTCCTCAAAGTCCGCTTTTTGTAAAGTGTTCAGCTCCATCTGATAGGAACCGGACCAATCCAAGACCAAAGCCTGAACAGAACAGACAGGCACAAAAAACAAAAGGCCCAAAAAACCCGCTTTTTTTCTTCCCCCACCCATAATCATAACCTCCGTAAGGACACTTTTTCCCGATTCAAAAAAAAAATCAAGGGAAAGAAATTTTATGCCGATACGCATAAAAGACAAGGTGAAAGACCATGAAAGTTTTTATTGTGGAAGATGCTCTGTTTCTGCGGGAAATGCTTTGCCGTGTTTTGACGGAAAAGGGCCTGAAAGTGGCGGGCGTGGCCGATTCGGTGGCTGGTGCCCTGCCCCAAATAAAAAGGCTCAAGCCAGATCTGGTTCTGGTGGACCTGGTTTTGCCCGGTCAAAATGGCCTCGCTCTTTTGCAGGAGTTACAGCAAAACCACAAAACAAAAGCCCTTGTCTGCTCCAGCCTTCCACGGGAAAAAGCCGGGGAAGAGGGGGTGGCCGGTTATGTGCAAAAACCTTTTGATGTGGATGAACTGATGTCGACGGTCTTTTCGACCCTTGGCATAAAAACTCTGGTGGCATGACCATGAACATGACTATAATGGCTTTAAGTCAATTTCTCATTCGTTTTATCCTGTTTTGGGTTAAAATTCTGCTGTCCTGTGTGTTTGTGATGTTTTTACAGGTGCAAATAGGGCATAAAACACTGGAGGAGTGGCTGGAACAGGGGCTTAAACATTCCTCTCTCAGCCGGCATTTACATGAAACCACAGTGGCGGGACAGGAGAAGGTGTATGAAAAATTCCCTCACTTGAAGGGCCTGACACAAAATAAAATTGTGCTCAACAACGCTGTTTTGGAGCTTCACTCCGGCCTGCTCGATCAGATGAAACAGTCCATGGATGAGTTTGACGCCCTCGCTTTGGAGCAGGATCAGAGGCTCCCGGCCGCCGCCCCGTCCCAGCCGGCCCCGAAGGAGCCCGGAGATATAAATTAAAGCCTGTTCCCCGGTTTTCCGAAACAAAAAGCATGAAAGCTTTTTTTCTTTTATTTTGCCTGGCCCTTTGGGTGGGATCTTGCAGTCGCATCGGTTTTTACGATGAAAGTGGGGTGGATCCCTCTTCTCAGGCCCCTCATCGGGACTACCTGTCTTCCTCTTCCTGTAAGGAAAATGCTGACCCTGCTTTATGTCAAAACACAGAAGAAAGCGATCCTCTCTTTCGAAAAGGAAGAGAGGAAAAAACACCGGGCCATTTGACAGAATATTTTGAAATACCCCATCGGGATGAGCTGGAGATAGTCCTGGTAATGGATGTCTCCCGCTCCATGGACGACAATCTCACCAAAACCGGTCAAAATATGATGGCTCTTTTATCACATATTCAGCACAGAAGATGGCGTATGACCATGATCACAGCGGATCATGGGGATCACACAGCCACCGGGCCTCTTTCCAATGGTTATAAAGTGTATCCTCAACAGAGGTGGGAGGATTACCAGGGCATGGCCCCCCGTTTTGGGAAATTTATGAAACTGGAGAAACAGGGCAGAGTATTGAATCAATTTATCCTGCGACATGACACACCGGAATATGTGCAGATTTTCAGAGACACTTTGACACGGAAAAAAATGGGAGATTGTGATAAAGCCCCTTATTGTCAGGGGGCCCATGAGCAACCTCTACGCTCTCTTCAGTCTGCCTTCTTGCGGTACCAGAGGGACCCGCTCCATCAAAAGTTTTTTCAGCCCGATACAGACACGGTGGCCATTTTGATCACAGACGAGGACGAAAGGTTGAATGACTCACAAAATGCCACTTCTGCAGAAGAGGTGTTGAAGACTTTTCATCAGGTGTTTAAAGGACAGAGAAAGCGTCTTTTTGGATTCAGCATCAGTATTCAGGACCAGCAATGTTATAGAAAGGAGAGGAGCTGGTCCGGATCATCAGATTACGGGAGAATGGTGGGCCGGCTGGCGGACCTGAGCCTGAGCAAAGCCTCTTTTCCCGCCCACCTGCGATCGGCTGGCAATGTGTCCCTTTGTGCAAAGGACTATGGCCAGGCCTTAAGGGGCCTGTCCGAGATCACCAGAACAGCTACACAGTCTCTGACTCTGGAAAAAATATTTTATATCCCTGAAACAGTGGAAATTCAGCTGACTCCCTCCCAGCCCCAGGTGTCATGGCACTTTTACGGTCGAAAATTGGTGTTTTCTGACAATATTCTCCCCGGCACAGAGGTGAAAGTCTCTTATCGCTACGAGCTTTCCCAACCGTCGAAAAAGAGAAGAAAACCATGACCTGTAAAAAAATTTTGCTGTTTTGTTTGTTTTCCAGCCTGAGCTGTGCAGAGCGGGTGTCCATATCGGGGCCGGAGGAGCCGGAGCCGGCAGTAAAACCACCGGAGGCCAAGTCCTGCCTGACACACAATGTCGGGGGCCAGGATATATGTGTGGAACAGAGAGTGGAGACCTTTTATGTGAATCAGCTGGAAAGTCAGGCAGTGGATTTTTTGTTTGTGCTGGATGTGTCCCCTTCCATGGGCCGGGTTTTGGAGCGTCTGGGTCAGGCTTTTTCGTCCCTTATGTCGCATATTCAGAGCTCCCGGTGGCGTATGTTTTTCACCACAGCCGATCATGGCGACCATGATTACCTGGAAAACTCCAACACGGGCGAAAAAATATTTTCGCAAGCCCTGATGGAAGACTATCATGGCACGGACCCCTATTTTGGCCACTTTATGAACCTGGAGTATAAAGGGAAAACTTTGGATCAGATATATTTATCCCCTCAGACAACGGATTATGTGCGGGTTTTTCAGGACACCCTGACCCGGAATCAAGAGGATTCCTGTTCTCTGGCCCCTTATTGCCAGGGGGCCATGGAACAGCCTTTGCGTGCACTCAAAGCCAGCCTGACCCGGTTCAAGGCTTTGGTCCCCCCGGTGGAAGAGCCAGAGCAGGAATCAGGACCAAAGCAGGGACCAGAGGCAGAGCAGGAATCAGGACCAAAGCAGGGACCAGAGGCAGGACCAGAGCCAGAACCTTCCTCTGTAATAAGCTTTATTGTCACCAATGAGGATGAAAGAAAGGAAGACCCCACACAGGCCACCACCGCTCAGGAGGTTTTGGACCACTTTAAAGCCCTTTTTCCCAAAAAAACCTTTTATTCCTTTGGTCTTTTGATTCAGGATGACGAAAGTGAAGAAAGCCAAAATTGCCTGCAAAAACAGAGTCAGTTGGAGTCGGAGAACCACTACTCTGCCGTCCCGGGGGTCCGGGTGTCAGAGCTGGCCCGGATCACAGGAGGAAAAAATATCTCTCTTTGCGAGGAGGACTTTGGCCCTCCGCTGAGAGACATATCCCGGTTGCTGAGGAGACATATTCAAAGCCTGAGCCTGAAAGAAGAGCCTCTTTCAAAGTCGGTCCAGCTCAAGTTCCTGAAAGGAAAAAGCCAGACCAGATGGAAACGGGAGGGGAAAAAGTTGGTGTTTGAAGAGGTTTTGCCACCGGATTCAGAGATAAAAGTGTCTTATTTCGTGAAAGCGGACAAAATTTAAAAAAAATATTGGACAAAAGCCCCAAACAGCCGATATAATACATGTGTGTGTCCAATTTGAGAACATTTATAAGAACAAGGAGGTTGGATTATGCTCCATGCATATCGTTTTTTCTTCGCCGGGATTTTGTTTTTTCTTTCCCTTTGGGCACTGGCCAATGTGGGGGTGGTGGAAGGATCCGGCCCCAGCAAAGTGGCGGCCTGCACCAATAATCCCCAAAGTGTACATCAGGATGACGACAGAAATATCAATCCAGCCAATGTGGTGGCCAATTTGGGAGTGACGGTGCGGGAGGAAAGGCCACAGAAAAGAAAAAGCAGAAGAAGAGGTCAGGGCCGTGGGGCCACCCGATAAGGGTAAAACACAACATGCCTTCTCAAGCTCAGTCTGCCCCCACGGGGGTTCTTTGTTTTCCCGGCACCCAATGTGATCAGGATGTGATAAGAGCCCTTGAAGACCAGGGTGTTGCTGTCCAAAAGCTGGATTACAGGGATCGTTTTTCCCCCACAGATTATTCCGCCTTTATTTTGCCGGGGGGTTTTTCTTACGGGGATTACCTTCGTGCGGGAGCTTTGTCGGCTGAGGCTCCGGCCATGCGGGATATTGAAAAAGCGGCTCAAGCCGGCTGGCCGGTTTTGGGGATATGCAATGGTTTTCAGATTTTATGCGAGGCGGGCCTTTTGGAAGGCACTTTGCGTGTCAACAAAACCCTCCGTTTTATTGACGAATGGGTGGAGCTGGAAATGGGCCATCCCTGCCCGGTGTGGGGAGGGAGCCAGGTAAAAAAAACAGTATTTATCCCCATCGCACACAAGCAGGGGGCTTTTTACTGTTCTGAAGACCAGATGAAAAGGCTGACAGATCAGGGGCAAATCTGGTGGAAATATAAAGCCAACCCCAATGGTTCCAGGGCCCGTGTGGCTGGCCTGATGAACAAAACAAAAAATGTGGCAGGCCTGATGCCCCATCCGGAAAGAGCTGTGGCCCATTGGATGGGAAGTGAAGATGGGCGTGCTTTTTTTGCCCACTGAATTTCGCCGGTGGAGTTTCGCCGGCCAAAAAAGGGAACTTATGTCCAAAAGTGTTTGTTCTTTTTTTAAGGTTTTTGAGGGATTCAGACGACTCCCCTGCACCAGGGCCCAAGCCTGCTCTCTTGTGCCAGTCAGTTCGCGACTTTTGCTGGTCAGTTTGCGACTATTGCCGGCGATGATTTTTTTGGTGTCCTGTGGGCCCCCTCTGCCGGACAGCCTGTCAGGCCCTGCAAGCCAACCTTATGGCACAAGCTCTTATTCTCAGGCCGGGGTGGAATACTTTTGGGAAATAGGCCTTTGCTTTGAGGGGGAGGTTTGCCCTGTCCCCCGCGTCGTAAAATGGGAGACAGCCATTCGTATTCAGCTGGCGGGCCAATACACTCCTGTAGACGAAAGAGAGCTGGATAACATTATAGGTGAGCTTTCCCAGCTCACTGGCTTATCCATAAGCAGAACCACCGGTGAAGGGAATATTAATATTTACATTGTCCCACAGGACCAGTTTGTATCTTATTGCAAGGCCTACGATCCCAATAACACGCAGGATGGCCATTTTGAGCTTCGTGACCTGAACAATGTTGTTCAGTATGCAAACATCTGTATAGAGAACACAACGAATGAGCAGTTGAAGCGTCACCTGTTGAGGGAGGAATTGACACAAGTGCTGGGTTTGGGAAATGACTCTTACAAATACACCCACAGTGTTTTTCAACAGGATCCTCAGTATCAACCCACACAGTATGCAGAGATTGACAAAGAGCTTATCAAGTTGTTATACGACAAAAGAATAAAGCCGGGCATGACACGAGGGGAAATAGATCAAATTCTGACAGCCCCCACCTCCCCCGCACAGGTGGCTTGGGCGGAGGGCCATCGCTCTGACCTGATTCTCTCTGTGGGAGGCTGATTGTGTATCCATCCCTGATTCTCTCTTTTATCCATAGCCCACATTCGTTAAAGTCCCTTGTGTATGCTCTTTTCCTGGGTTTTCCCCTTTCTTTTTCCTCTCCCGCCCCGGCCAAAACAAGTCAGGGGCCAGCTCATCCTCTGTCTCCGGAGATCAAAAACATTCGTATAGAGGCCCGTAACGCCCATGTGCGTCTTGTCCCTCTCACAGGCCCCAAAAAAACAGTGTCCCTCAAGTCCGAAAAGCCCATGAAAACAGGGGAGGAGAATTCCACCTTTCTTGTTTCTGAGGAAAATTTTCCGGAAAAGGGGCACGCCCGCCCGGAAGGAAAACCAAACAGGATCACCATCAAAGCCCCTTTGGCCCTGCCCATAACCGTCGTTTTGTTCCGGGGCCAGGTGACAGCCGACAGATTTGCCCATTTGTCTGTGTTCATCTCCGGCAAGGGATCGGTCAAAACCAGAAACACAAAAGGGCAATTACACATTTCCCAGAGCCGGGGGAGCATAAATATTCACTCTCACAGGGGGACACTCAATATCCAGGCAGAAAAGGGGACCGCTCATCTCAAGTCCTGTAAAGGGGATATGACTTTCAGTGGTTTCAAGGGCCGGCTCTCAGTGGACAATTCCCGTGGTCAGTTGTCTGTGCGGGCCTTTAAACTGCCTTTGACTTTAAACAAATTCACCGGCCAGTTAAACTTTCGGCAGGAAAAGGGAGGTGTGTATTTGAAAAGGGTGACCGGTTCTGTTTCCGGTTATTCCAGAGAGGGGGAGGTGAGAGGGCTTATCCACCCCAACAATGTTGATATTGAAACAGAAAAAGGCCGGATCCACCTGGATATGCCTCATTCAGGAGCTTATGTTCAGGCCGACACATGGGAGGGGCGACTTGGGACACCTGTTTACTTTAATCGTATCAGAACGGGTGGCATGGATCGGGCTTATGGCCAGCTGAGAGGGAAAAAAAAGGCAGGTCATGTGTCCCTGAAAAGCCGATCCGGTTCCATAAAAGTATACCAAAGTGCCCGGTAGTTGGTTTATTTCAGCAAAAATATGGGCTTAAAGCTTTTGGGGATGGTCATATCAAATACGGCCAGATCCACCTCAGAGGAGAAAGAATCATACTGAAAATGCAGGGCAAAGTCCGCTTTTTTGATGGAAACCAGCCGTTTTCCCTTTCTTTGCCACTGAACACGCCATTTTTGATTGTGGCAAAGGGTTGGTAATTCCTGGTCTTTCTCACACACCCATTTGGGGCCATGAGGCGGGCGATCAAAAAAAAGGTCCCCCATAAAAGACAAAAGCTCCTCCATGGGCAACAAAGTCCCCTGGAAAGGGATTGATGACACAGGGCCTTTGTAAAATTCTTTTTTCCTTAAAGAGAGTAGTATGAGCTGATTTTTATTCAACAAAACCGTAAATACCGGCACACCGGAGCCAAGGCTGAAATCCATCCTCAGCTGATTTTTCGTCAGTATAAAAATATCCCCATGGAGATAATACCTCTTTTTCTTCTGATACAAGGTGACAGGCCCTGAAAAAACCCCCTTTTTATGGCTGATGAGGCTTTCAGGGACAGGGGCTTTCTTTTTCAAAATCAGTTGACAGGACAGGCCGACCATGGAAAGGGCCACAGTCACAAGGCCTTTGCAGAGCCATTGGAATGGCCTGCCGTTTTTGCTCCCAATTTTTTTTTGTGTGTTCATCCTTTTCCAACCCAATGGCTTTTTTATACAAAACAGGGGATTTGTCAATCCTGTTCCACCATCCTTATATAGAGCCAGCCTCTGTCTGATTTTTTAACAAAAATAATTAACAAATAAAGGTAAATATCTTATTTGTTTAAGGAAATGCGGGCCTTTTTGGCCGTGGTGCCCCCTTTGCCCGGCTTTTGGAGGGGCAGGGGGTGGGGTTTTGGTTCTCCTTTTGGTCCTGCGTGGGGCTTTTTCGGCGGAAAATTTTTTTTAATTTTTTTTTAAATCAGATGTTGACAAAACAAAAAAAGCTTCTTTACTATACGCCGTAACACTCAAAACATACAGGTTTTGTTGTTTCCACTGTGGCAAAAAAAAATAAAAAACAAAGGAGGACCCCGTGAATCAAAATCTCATCAACAGAACAACATCAATGAAGTCGGACAGGCACAACAAGAAGGTCATCAAGCGGTATGGCAACCGAAAGCTTTACGATACAAGACGAAGTTCTTATGTGGTTCTGAATGATATAGCCAAAATGATCCGAAACAGAGAGGAAGTTCGGGTGATTGACAATGAGACCAAGGATGACATCACTTCAGCGACTTTGACTCAGATTATCTTTGGTGCAGAAAAAAACTCCTCTCAATCCGCTCCTTTAAACATACTGAAATCCATTATCCGATCAGGGGATGGCAGTTTTTCCAGCTATCTGGCGAACAAAGGGGTTTTCAGAGGCCAGATACAGGATGAAAAAATAAGCATCGAGGACGGCAGGAGGAGTATCCCCAATATGTATAGTGGCAAAAAGAGCCCGACCAGTAAATTTCGGCGTCAGACTTTGCCGGAAAGAGTGGTGAACGCGGCTTTGACTCCGGATCCCCTTTCTGGACACGAAAAGCCCATTTTACCCACATCCCGTGGCAACAGGATGAGAAAATAAGCAATAGCCAAACAAAAAATTTGACAAAACAGGGAGCAGGTGGTTTAATGTTCGTATGGGAATTGAAATTGTCCTGTATGACAGCTCTCCTGTTACTCAGAAGATCTTTTTTCATGTCCTGTATCACTACGGCCCTGTGGTGCATAGGGTGGATGAGGCCTCTGCACTTATCGACAAGGTTAAGTTCCACTCGCCGGACATCATATTTATAGATTCAGCTTTTTCAGAAGATCAAAAGCTTCAAAAACACATGGTTCAGTCGCGGGAAAAATGGGCCAATATTCCCATTATTCTGATGACCAGCAAAGACACCCCTCAAGTGGAGAACCCTCTGGCAAGGGATATTTTGAAAAAACCCATCTCTGCCGGCCGGTTGAGGGAGCTTATCAACAACTTTGTGCCAAAAACAAAACACAACATATTAAACAGGCATTTGAATTTTCCGCCTATGCCGGCTTTTGCCGGGCAACAGGGTATCAGCCCTGTTTTGGATTCCAGGCAGGGAGAGACAGCACAGGCGGAAAAACCTCTTGTTTCTGCTTCTTTGGAAGGGGGAAAAGACGGTGGGCCCCCGGCCATGGATCTGAGTGCTCCGGAGGAGGCCCCGGCGGCTTTTTCGACTGAGGCAAAAGGGGAAGGGCGGGTTGTTGACACTAACACTGGTATCCGTCCTGCCACAGACACTTCCATACAGGAGGAGGGGACAGACTTTGCAACACCCTCAGGGGATCCTTTGATGGACGGGGCCTCTCTGGCTGACACCGGCACAGGCATTATACCTGTGGGCAAGGTGGAAAACAGCTCTGTCAGTCAGGGGTCCGAAGGCTCTGAAAAAGGCCCTGATGGCCAGCTGATTCAATCAGGTTCTTCTCTGGATAAAGATCAGGGCCTGCCTGCACAGCAGGAACCCCTGCGAAAAGCTCTTTCGCCGGACACTGTGGCAGGTGGTTTGGCCAAAGGGAACGAAGGACACATCGATAAAGGAAACCCATCGGCCACAGTGGAGACAGCTCTCATGGCTCCACCCCTTTCCTCTTCTGCCCTGCAGGAACATATCAGAAAAGAGGTGCAGGCGGAAACAGAGCGACTTGTGAAAAAACACCTGGGGGAAACAGTGCAGGCGGAAACAGAGCGACTTGTGAAAAAACACCTGGGGGAAACAGTGCAGGCGGAAACAGAGCAATTTGTGGAAAAACAGGGTCCGGAGATCATTCAAAAAGCCGTGGAAAAAGTGGTTTGGCAGGTGGTGCCGGAACTCAGCCGGCAACTCATCACAAAAGAGCTGAACCGGCTGATGAAAGAGGAGGAAGAGGAAGAGGATTAAACTGTTCTGTTTCATCACATGAAAAAAAACACAGCCTTATGGGTTAAGGAGTGGGCTGAAATCAGGGGCTGGCCTTTTCTCTTTTACAGGGAAACCAACAGCACCAATGACCAGGCCAAGGAATACGCCCTTGGAAACAAGGCAGGAAAACAAAAGCTTTTTATTGCCGAATCCCAGACAAGAGGGCGGGGCCGGGGCAACAAGATCTGGATCAACAGCGACATGATGTTGAGCTGGAGTTATACTCTGAACAAAGCCCCCCAACCGGTGACCACAAGCCTTATGGCAGAGGCTTTGCTCTCTGCTCTTGAACATGTATGGGGTGAGGGCGATTTTCGAATCAAAAAACCAAACGATATTCATGCCGGTGACAAAAAAATGGCCGGTCTCCTGATTGAAGTGGTCAATAAGGGCCCTTTGCACCACTTGATTGTGGGGGTGGGCATGAATGTGTTTAAAGCACCCTCATTATATTCACCAAAGAAAAAAAACCGCTTGGGCCATCCTCAAAATATTTCCAGCAGTAAGTATACGCATTTATCAGCACATGTCCAAAGAGAGGATATAACAAAGACCCACTGGTTTATGTTTTTGGACGAATGGCAGAGGCAAATAGCTCGAAAACTGGCTTTATGCACACTTCCCTCCACCCCCTCTATAAAGTGACATGGCTTTTCTCAGCCACTTTGTTGAAGGGAGGGTATCCGTGCTTTTTTATCTGAGCACGTAATTTGTCGGCTTTCAGAGGGCTTAAATGATCTATAAAAAGCCGGCCATCAAGGTGATCTATTTCATGCTGGAGACAAATGGCCAGGATCCCATCTGCTTTGACTGTGATGGTTTTTCCCTCCCGGTTCCAGCCCCTGACCTCCACAAAAGCAGATCTGGTGACTTCCGCGTAGTAAGAGGGAAAACTCAAGCACCCTTCTCTAAAAACAGTTTTTCCGGAGCGGTTGATGATCTCTGGATTAAACAGGACAAGAGGTTGGGACACCTGTTGTTCATAAGGACCGGGCTTTTGGCTTTCATATCTTTCACTGCCGTCCTCATTATGGGCAGGGTCATACAGGACGCGGGTATCGGTGGTCAGGAGACGCACAAAACGATTGACCTGAATGGCGGAGAGGCCCAGGCCACAGGAGGCGGACATGGTCTCCAGCATATCATCGGCCAGTTTTATCAGCTCAGGGGTCAGGGCCTGGACAGGAGTGCACTTCCGCCTCAGCCGGGGATCCGGAAACTTTAAAATATCCAATACAGCCATAAAAGTCCCTCCTGCCTGTGCAGAAACCTGCTGGTTTTTTTAATTTAAAATCAGCCTTCCCTTCCCAGGATGGCTTTTCGGCTGAGGCGAATACGACCATTGTCGCTCACCTCCAGGACTTTGACTCTTACTTTGTCCCCCTCCTTCAACACATCAGAAACCTCCTGTATCCGGCGATGGGCGATCTCGGAAATATGAAGCAGGCCACTGATGTTGGGAAGCACCTCTATAAAGGCACCAAAGGGGGCCACTTTGACCACAGTCCCTTCGTATATGGCACCCACCTCCACCTCCACACAAATATTCTCAATTATGGTTTTGGCTTTTTCAATTTTCTCTCTGTCCGGAGAGGCAATATATATTTGCCCTGTGTCCTGTATATCCACTTTTACTCCAGTATCCTCAATAATTTTGTTGATAACTTTTCCACCTGGACCAATGATCTCCCGGATCTTGTCTGGCTTGACCTGTATCATCTCAATACGGGGGGCATAGACCGAGAGGTCTTTGCGACTTTCCTGAAGGGTTTTGCTCATTTCGTTCAGGATATGCAAACGGCCGTCTTTGGCCTGTTTGAGGGCCTGCTGAATCACCTCAAAGGAAAGGCTGGTTGTTTTTATATCCATTTGCAGGGCGGTGATACCTTTTTGTGTGCCGGCCACTTTGAAGTCCATATCCCCAAGGTGATCTTCGTCCCCCAAAATATCAGACAGAATACTGATTCGGTCCCCCTCCTTTATCAGCCCCATGGCAATACCCGCCACGGGTTCCTGGACAGGCACCCCGGCATCCATCAGGGCCAGACTGCCAGAGCACACCGTGCCCATGGAGCTGGAACCATTGGATTCCAAAACCTCACTCACCACCCGGACAGTGTAGGGAAACCCATCATGGTCTGGCAAAATGGATTTAAGGGCTTTTTCTGCCAAAGAACCATGCCCAATCTCTCTTCGGCTTTGGCCCCCCAGCCGGCCAGTCTCCCCCACAGAATAGGGTGGAAAATTATAATGAAGCAGGAATTGTTTTTTGGAAAAGCCAGACAAGGCATCCACTTTCTGTTCATCTTCTCCGGTGCCCAAAGTCACTGTGCCCATGACCTGTGTCTCTCCACGCGTAAAAAGAGCTGAGCCATGTGCACGGGGGAGCCATCCCACCTCACAGGATATGGGACGCACTTCATCCGACCGTCGCCCGTCTATCCGTTTCTTTGAATCCAAAATCATCGATCGGGCCAGTTCATATTTCAACTGGTCCAAAGCCATATTGGCTGTTTTCTTTTTTAAAGCTTTTTCGGTTTCCCCATCCTCTTCTTTTTCAATGTGCTGAAGGGTTTCTTCCTTTAACAGATCCAGGGCCTCGTAACGTTTTGTTTTTTCCGCGATATTCAGGCTGGCTTTCACCTTTTCCTCAGCGAAAGATCTTATTTCCTGTATCAGGCTCTCCTCCGGCTGAAATCCTGTCCATTCCCTTTTGGCTTTGTTGCCGGACTTGGCTCTCAAGTCCTCCTGCATGGCCAAAAGGGGCTGAATATTCTCATGTGCCAGCTGTAAAGCCTCAAGGGCCTGGTCTTCTGACACAAACAGGGCCTCCCCTTCCACCATAAGCAGGCCTTTTTTTGTGCCTGCCACAGTAAAGTTCAGACGTGCGGACTCCAGCTCCTGAACAGGGGGATTGACTTTCATCTGGCCCCCAATTTCTGCCACCTGCACGCAGGCCACCGGCCCATCAAAGGGGATGTCACTGATATGCAAAGCAGAGGAGGCTCCAATGCTGGCCAAAACCCGCATGGGGCACTGACCACTGTAGCTGAGGGCCAAAGCCACAATCTGTGTGTCGTAATTGTAGGCCTCCGGAAAACAGGGCCGAAGGGGCCTGTCAATCATCCGGGAAGTGAGAGTGGCTTCATGAGAAGGGCGTCCCTCCCTGCGGAAAAAGCCTCCGGGTATTTTGCCGGCGGAATAAAATTTTTCCTGATACTCCACTGTAAGGGGGAAAAAATCCAGGTCCGATTCTTTTTTAAGAGAGACCACAGACACCAGCACTTTATCTTCACCACAGCTGACCAGCACCGCCCCATCCGCCTGACGGGCCAAAGTGCCTGTTTCTATGGTAATATGTTTGCCTTCCACTTCCGCGGAAGATCGAAAAGAGGAAAAAGACATAATTATTTCCTTTGTTGTATTATGTTATTGGATTGATTTGTTTTGAATGGATATTTTATTTGTATTATTTTCTGAGGGAGAGCTCCTGAATGGTTTTTTGATAAACACCCGGCTGGGATTTTTTAAGATAATTCAGCAGTTTTTTTCTACGGCTGATCATCTTCAAAAGCCCCCTCCGGGAATGAAAATCCTTCTTGTGCAGTTTAAAGTGCCCGGCCAAAAGCAGAATTTTTCTGGTCAAAAGGGCAATCTGAGTGGCGGACCCGCCTGTGTCCTTTTCGGTCTTTCCAAAAGCCTTTATCGTCTGTTTTACTGTCATGTTTTTCTGGTCCATAAGATTTTACCTCTCTTTTCAGTCTTTTCAGGTCATCAGTTTCAGGACCGACCAATCAGTTTGTTCAGGTCCTGTGGCATACTTTAAGCCCTCTTTGTATGCCCCGTCAAGCCTTTTTGTCAATAATTTTGCAAATGGCCTGTGGTGCCTAAAGAGAGGGAAAAACCTTCCCTATTCGGGGCGACTTAAAGGGTTTCAGCTGAAGAAGAGCCAGCATACGCTCCGGCCCCCCCCGGCTCATAACCCTTATGGTCTGGTCTTTTCTCTTTCTGTTGGTCTCTTTTTGCTTTTCCTGAAGGGTGTATTTCAGATCTATGGGGACCTGGCCCTGCCTCAATATTTTTTCCTCTTGAGGGGATACAGTCACCGCCGGAATATGTGTCAGAGTCTGAGCAAAGGGCACAAAGGCCGGTTGCAGGAGGGCTGATATAGCTGAGCTGTCCTCTTTTTTCCAGTCGTTCAGCCTCTTTTCCAGCTCTTTCAGTGGAAGGGCCGACCTCAGCTGGAAAGGAGCAGAATACAGGCGGGTCAGGCTCTCAAGGCAGGCCCCTGTGCCAAGTTTTTCCCCGATATGGGACACCCAGGCCCGGACATAACTCCCTTTTTTACAGGAAAGGCTGACCTCTGCTGTGGTCGTCTTTATATCCTTTATTTCCAAATCATAGAAAAACATATCCCTGAAAGGGGCTGTCACTGTTTGACCGGCCCTTTGGTATTCATACATTTTTTTGCCCTTGATTTTAACTGCGGAAAACAAGGGCACAGGAAGAGACAGCTCCCCTTGTGCCTTTTCCATAACTTTTTGGACATAATCTTTTTTGAGCCGTATTTCCTCTTCCTCCTGAGGGGAGGTGTTTTCTGCTGACAGGGTTGTGCCTGTGTCTGTGTCTGTGCCTGTGTCTGTGCCTGTGTCTGTGTCTGTGCCTGTGTCTGTGCCTGTGTCTGTGTCTGTGCCTGTGCCTGTGTCTGTGTCTGTGTCTGTGCCTGTGTCTGTGCCTGTGTCTGTGTCTGTGCCTGTATCCACCCGCACTGCTTTCTTTTTTACCACTTGGCCGGTTTTATCCAAAGTGTCTGTTTGCAGGCCCAGGCGAAAAACGAAATGATATTTTTTGTCGTTCACCAACAGCCACTGTGAGAGCTTGGTGGCATGGCCCAGAAGAATCACCATAAGGCCTTCTGCCATAGGGTCCAAAGTGCCTGCATGGCCCACTTGTTTTTGCCCTGTCAACTTTCTGATCGAATGCACCACATCGTGGCTGGTGCCCCCTTCTGTTTTATGAACCAGCAAAATCCCATGTAACATGGATGACCTCTTTTTCTCCCGCGACCCACGGGAATCCTGATAGAGGGGTGTTTTTCACAGCCCTCCAATACATCCTCCTCCCGCGACCCACGGGAATTCCTCCTGACAAAAGACTCTTTTACAAGCCACTAACATATTTTTTTAAGAAGCCAAAGGGATTTTTGCAAAGCCATAACCAAACTGGTGTGTTATGTATACAAAAAATTGTCTGTTCAACTGGCCTGAGGGTCCGGTCCAAAGAAGGGAGGGGCTTTGGTTCTTCCGTTCGTGGTTTGTGGCTTTGCAGGTCAAAAACAAAAATACAAAAGGAGGAAATACCCATGAAAACCATCAAAAAATCCACTATCAGGTTCAGGCGGTGTGTGAGTTTGTTTTATCAGTCTGCCTCTCAAAGGAGAATGATGAAGTCCACCATTCAAAGTTATAAGAGCCGTTTAGTGTATTTGCGTCTGAAGCCCTTGTTTCATGTCCCCATGTCCCGCCTGACAAGCAGGACCGTGACTCAATGGCTGAACAAGCTGAAACAACACCAGACAGCAGACCGTAAAATCAGGAAAAATTTTTGTCATGAACTGAGGCTCCTGAGTGTCATTTTAAACTGGTATAAGCACTTTATAGACGAGAGATTTCCAATGCCCATTACCAAAAAGCACCGGCAGATGTGTTTTTTCAAACCCACTCAGCCCAGAAGACCGGATTATTTTATGAAACCAGGATCAGCCAGAAGATGGATTGCATGGCTTAAGAAAAATAATCGCAACCCGGTTTATTGGCAGTTGGGATTTTTTATGTTGCTCACAGGGGCCAGGGTGGGAGAGGCTTGTGGCCTGACATGGGATGATATTGATTTAAAGGATGGCCGGGCTTTTGTGTTCAAAAGGGTCCGGTGGGACCACAGCACCAAGAGACCTTTTTTGGAAAAGGTCACCAAAACATCTCAATCGGCAAGGGTGTTGTCTCTTCCAAATTCACTGAAAACCATGCTTTCTGAGATGAAAAAAAAAGTCGTTACAGTGATAAAGAGCACCTTTTTTTCCTGGAATCAGAACAGGAAGAGAAGGGCCTGAACATTGAGGGGGAGGAAGAGAGAAATCGCTGGCAAAATCTCTGGCAAAATCGCCAACTTTATAAAATGGTGTTCAAAAGTCGAAAAGAGAACATTTTAAAATACAATGCCATTCAAAAGGCGTTTAACCAGGGCTTTAAAAGCCTTGATCTTCCGTGGCGTTCCACACATATTTTAAGACACACTTACGCCACTATGGCTTTAATGGCGACAAGGGATTTGCCCGCAGTGCAGGCGAGTTTGGGTCACACATCCATAAAAACCACTGAAAAATACGCCAAAACAGTGGCCCTTTTGCAAGCGGATACAGGAGAAAAAACTGCCCGCCTGCTCCGTTTTTCTGAGCTGGACTGAGGGTTTTTGCTGATTTTTCTGCTTGGGTGCTTTGCCCGCCTCTGAAGAGGGTCCTGGCATTTAATTGCTTTGGGTAGTGGTCCAGGGCTTGTTCCAGCAGAACATCAAAGGTGGAAGGCCATGCCGGCTTTTTTGGAGTAAAATCCAAAAAAAGCTTGAGAACCTGGTGGCTTTGCATTTGTTAAAAAAGTCCCTCTTTTTAAAAGAAACTTGCCCCAGGGAGGCTCCCACTTTATATTATTTGAGAACAAAAGATCAAAAGGAAGTGGATTTTTTGTTGGTGAAAAGCCGGACCCCTCAGAATCCAACCTTCACCTCCACATTCTCATTTTTGAACGTACTCTTTTGCCCTTCCAAAGTCTAACTTTCACAAAAAAAAGGGCAAAAGTCAAAATACCTTACTACCGGCATGTTTATATTTTGACACTTTTTGGATATGTTTGGACAAAATGCCAGCCTGTTGTCTGAGGTGCATAAAATTATTTGCCTCATCTGAAACCTCAAAAAACATTTTTAGAGCAAATCAACCACTTTTTTTTCAGGACCTGTGCCCTGTTTTTTGGTTTTCATAATAATACTTGGCTCCAAAGGTCTGGGATGTCCTCCATTTTTGCATACCTTGTTAGGTGTAAGGAAGTCATCAATAAAAGCCAGGGAGGGCAAAATGGGGAAACCACTCAGAAAAACAGACATCACTCAAATTAAACATGAAAAGAAAAAGAGGAAAAACAACCCAGCCATTGGTTTGGTTGACAGTCAAACTGAACCTTTGAATCTACAACAAACAAAAGAGTATGTTCCTCATGATCATGTTTCTTTGGATCTGGCCTCTGATCCAAATAGGATCAGGATTAAAAAAATTATTCAAAAGCTCTCCGGTTCAGAAAAAGAAAGAAAACAGGCTCTTGAAGAACTAAAAAAATTGCAATATACTGTTGACGAACATAGTGCCCCCAAGTTGCATTTTGATTCCAAAAGAGCCAAAGTGGAAAACATTATTGACCAGGGGCTTTCTGGTGGAGAATCAGAATCCAAAAAAGCTTTGGAAGAATTAAAGAAAATGCAAATGCCTTATTTGAACTGGGCTGGCAAGGCAGAGCGAACTTCTTTTGAAGTGCCGACAGTGTCTCTTCATACGCATGAGAGGATTGATCCAAGAGCTGTTATTGAGCAGGTTCGAAAAACCAACACAGTCAATTATGAACAACTGTCGCTTTTTAAAAAAGAGAAAGCTCTTTCAGAAAATTCAGCTGTCCAATTTTATGAGCATGATAAAGCATGGAAAAACCGCCTGATTGCCGGCGATTCCCTTTTGGTGATGAACTCTCTTATTGAAAAAGAGGGCATGGCAGGAAAAGTGCAATGTATTTACATGGATCCCCCTTATGGTATTAAATACGGATCCAACTTTCAGCCCTTTACCAATAAAAGGGATGTGAAAGATAAAAAAGATGAGGATTTAACAGCTGAACCGGAAATGCTTAAAGCTTTTAGGGATACTTGGGAGCTGGGTATTCATTCTTATCTTTCTTATTTGAGAGACAGGCTTTTTCTGGCTAAAGAGCTTTTGACAGAAAGTGGCTCTTGTTTTGTGCAGATCTCTGATGAGAATGTGCACTTGGTCCGCAACCTTATGGATGAGGTTTTTGGCAAAGAAAATTTTGTTAGACAAATTACTTTTTCAAAAACTGGCAGTATGGTGTCCAATCAATTAGGTAGGACAAGTGATTACTTAATTTGGTTTTCTAAAGATAAGAAAAAAGTAAAGTATCGTCAATTATTTTTTGAAAAATTACCAGATTCTTTTTATAGTAATGTAGAACTCAGTAACGGGACTATCAGAAAAATTACAAAAGCTGAGAGTATAGATCCATCATTATTACCTTCTGGAGCAAAGGTGTTCCAGCTTGTGAGCTTGGAAAGCTCAGGTTCAGCAAAAGAAGATACCCCATTTGAATTTAAAGGTGAGACCTTTAGACCGGAAAAAAACAGTCATTGGAAATTATCATATCCTAACAGTATGAATGCTTTAAAAAATACAGGAAGAATTATTAAAAATGGAAATAAACTCCGTTGGAAATACTATATCGATGACTATCCATTAAAAGTGTTATCTGAGGTTTGGACTGATACTTCAGGATTTAATGCAAGTCAAAAATATGTTGTGGAAACTCGTCCTAAAGTCATTCAACGGTGTATCTTAATGACCACCGATCCGGGGGACTTGGTTTTTGATCCCACTTGCGGAAGTGGCACCACAGCTTATGTGGCAGAAAAATGGGGCCGACGCTGGATCACCTGCGACACCTCCCGTGTCGCCATCACCCTCGCCAAACAAAGATTGATGACAGCCCCTTTTGATTATTATAAACTCAAAAACCGGGATGAAGGAATAAGCTCCGGCTTTCAATATAAAACAGTGCCCCATATCACCTTGGGCTCCATTGCCAACAATGAATCTCCTCAAGAAGAGGTTCTGTATGACCAGCCCCATAAAGACCTTAAAAAAGCTCGTGTCACAGGCCCTTTTACTGTGGAGGCTGTGCCCTCACAAATGGCCTTAAGCTTGGGACAGGAGCAAAAACTTGCTTTCAAATACGAATGGCTGGAGGAGGTCCGAAAGTCCGGCATCAGAGGCAAAAAAGGCATTGCCACAGACATGAATTTTGCCAGATTGGAAAAACTTCCTGGCTTTAAATACCTTCATGCAGAAGGTGAGACCACTAACCCCAGAAAGGTGCTTATCTCTTTTGGACCGGAGCATGCCTCTATGGATAAAAGGCATGTGGAACAAGCCTTAAAAGAAATGGAAAGCAAGAAAGAAAAAACAGACATATTGGTTTTTGTCTCTTTTCATTTTGATTCAGAGGCCTCAAGACTTATTGATGAATATAAGTCAAAACACACCAAAACCATTCAAATTCAAATGAACATGGATTTGCAAAGCACAGATTTAAAGAAAAAATCCTCTTCCAATGAAAGCTTTTGGCTGGTCGGCTCTCCTGATGTGGAATTAAAGTCCAGCCCTAAAAAAGATGAATACACTGTGGAGGTTCAGGGTTGGGATTATTATAACCCCGCCACAGGTAAAATTGAATCTGGAGGCAAGAGCAAAATCGCCTTATGGCTTTTGGATACAGAATATGACGGAAAAGCTGTGTTTCCACGGCAGGTGTTTTTCCCAATGGCCGGCAAAAAGGATGGTTGGGCCAAGCTGGCCAAAGCTCTAAAATCAGAGATAGACCAAGGTCTTGTGGAAAAATACAGAGGGACCAAGTCTTTGCCCTTTAAAGCTGGCAAAAGCAGGAGAATTGCTGTTAAAATTGTGGACGATCGGGGCATTGAGTCATTAAAAGTGCTTGACTTACCCAACACCAAAAAGCCACACTTAAGGCGGGTCGCCTGATATAAGGAGCTAAACATTGGCCTATGAACACACAAGCTATATTAAAAGAACTGAATAAAAATAAAAACAGATTCAATGTTTATGAAAGGCGACCGGGGAAATATCAACTGACAGTCCCTATCCTTCATGAAGATGGGGATATGGTGGATATTTATCTGCAAGACAGCCCTCAAGGAAAAGGATATGTACGGATATGTGATTTTGGTATGGCTTTACAAAGACTTTCTTATAACTATGAAATCAATACAGATTCAAAAAGAAAAATTTTTAACAGTATTTTATTTAACAACGGAGTTCAAAATGACAATGGAAACCTTTACTTGGATTCTTCTGTTGATAAGATCTATGAAGGTATTTTGCAATTTGCAGGTTGTGTGCAAAAAGTTTGCAGTATGGACTACTGGAGCAGAGAGACCAGCTAATCCACTTAGCCAGCTAATTTAAAAGGAGAGGGTTTTGATGAAAAATAAAAAAGCTCACCCCATATTCACTGGAAAAATAGAGAAATTTAATCATGAAATATTATTTAAAAACAGGTATAAAGAGATCTTACGCAAGCGGATTGGAGGTAAACATGGCATTTATGCCTTATATGATAAAGATGAAAACCTTTACTATATAGGACAAACAAATCAAATGATAAAAAGGATACAGCGTCACAAGAACGATCATCATGCCAGAAGATGGGAGACATTTTCAGTTTTACTTACCAGAAGCAAAAAATATCCAACTTATTTGGAAGATGCTGTTATTTCTATAGCAGGTACCCCTAAAGGAAACAGACAAAAACCCCTCAAAATAACCCAACTGAATCAGCAGATTGCAGAGGATATGAGAGAAACAGATGATAAAAAAAGACATCAGATAACCGGGAAAAAACCATCAAAACGAAATACAAAAAAGAAAAGACGAACAAAAGCAGTAAGAAGAAGAAAAAGAGCAAGCAAAAATCAAAGAGGAAATCCGTTTAAAAAAAGAGTAACCTTAAGAGCAGAATACAAAGGCAAAAAATACACAGCTCGATGGCTCCAATCAGGTAAAGTTAAATTTAAAAGATACAGAGCTAAACCTTACAGTTCCCCCCATGCTACAGCACAAGCTATTGTAAATAAGGTATGTGGACAGCCGACAGGAGTTACTGGCACAAAATTTTGGAAAGTTAAAAAAAGAAACAAATGGGTAAGCCTTTGTGATCTGTAAACCTATAATAGAAGCTTTTAAAGAACACGATGATGAGAATAACAAACTGTGCTGGAAGGGCTGGTTATCAGAAGGAGCAAAAAAATGAAACCATTGTTTAAAGATAAAATTGACAGGCTGATTATAAACTCCCCTTTTAAAGAGCCTGACCAACATTGGGATTTTGAAAAAACAAAAGGCAAGCACTTTATAAAAGAAGGTCGAAGACCTGCCGGGTATGTGGTCGCCTCCCAAAGCAAACAATATCAGGAAATGGGTGATTTTATTGAACTGCCCTTGGTGAACAAGATCCGTCCAAGGGTCAAGGATTGGCGGGAAAAAGGCTGGCCGGAAGTAACAGCCATCACAAAAAGATTATTGGAATTTTGGAATACAAAAAAGGCAGACGGAAGATCGTATGAGTTCTTTTTTTGCCAAAAAGAGGCAGTGGAAACCCTTATATGGCTCAAAGAGGCTCCTCATTCAGACAGGGTGGGCATTAATATTCCAAAAGACGGAGGGAATTTTGAAAGACTTTGCACGAAAATGGCCACCGGCACAGGAAAAACCTACTGTATGGCTATGGCCATCGCCTGGCAGATTTTAAATAAAACAGCTTATCCAAAGGATCCAAGGTTTTCAAAATATGTGTTTATAGTGGCTCCCAATCTCACAGTAAAAAGTCGCTTGTCTGTCCTTAACTTCAACAATCCTGACAATTATTATGAAGAGCAAAAAATCGTTCCTTATGATTTATTGCCTTATCTGAGACAGGGAAAAGTTTTGATCGAAAACTGGCAACAGTTTAAATGGGAAACAGCCGAAAAAATAGAAAAAAGAAAGAGTGTGGACAAAAGAGGGCCAAAAAGTGATTCTGTTTATGTCCAGGAGATTCTTGGAGATATGGCCCGTGCCCATAACATTCTGGTTATCAACGATGAAGCTCATCATGCTTGGCGAAAACGAAGTGAAGAAAAACAAATTCGCCTCGATAAAGAGGAAAAGGAGGCTGAACAAAAAGCCACCTGCTGGATCCAGGGCCTGGATCGAATTCACAAAACAAGTGGCATTTTAACCTGTCTTGATTTTTCTGCCACTCCTTTTGCCCCTTCCGGCACAAAAGCCAAAGAATCTTATAAAACAGACTTGTTTGACTGGATTGTGAGCGATTTTGGCCTCATGGATGCAGTGGAATCGGGTCTCACCAAAACCCCTCGTTTTGTGGTGCGGGATGATGGGCCAATAGATCCAAAAAACTTCAAATCCAAACTTTATCATATTTACAATGATGATGAAGTTAAACAAAATTTGAACAGAAAGAATGCCCGGCCGGAAGAGATGCTTCCTAATTTGATTCAGAATGCTTATCTCTTGTTGGCATACGACTGGGATAAAACCTTACAACTATGGACAAAAAAAAATATGCCCACCCCACCGGTGATGATTTCAGCAGTCAATAGAACAGAAACAGCCGATAGAGTTCATCACATGTTTACCAAAAAAAGAATCGAAGTCCAAGAACTTTGTCAAGAGGATAAAACAGCCCTTATTCATTCTGACTTGGATGTGGAGATTGAGGAAAAAAAACAATCAGGCAATAAGAAAAAGGAATTGGAGGATCGAAGAGAAGAAGTAAATACAACTGGGGTGGAGGGAAAACCTGGAGAGCAGTTAAGGCATATTATTTCTGTTGCCATGCTTTCGGAAGGCTGGAACTGCCGGACGGTGACCCATATCATGGGTTTAAGGGCTTTTTCCAGCCAGCTTTTGTGTGAGCAAATAGTGGGAAGAGGACTGAGAAGAACTTCTTACGAACTAAATGAAGATGGTTTTTTTAATCCAGAGTATGTGAATATTTTTGGAATCCCTTTTTCTTTTATCCCACAGGAAGAAACAGAAGGGGGTGACCCCCGGCCAGCCTCACCCAAATTACGCATTTTCCCGGATCCGGACAAAGAAAAATATAAAATCACCTGGCCCAATGTGGAAAGAATTGACATTGAGCTAAAGCCTCAGCTCAAAGTGGATTTTGGTAAAGTAAAGCCTCTAAAAATTTCAGAAGTGAGAACAATAGCAGACTTGGCTCCGGAAATAAACGGGGAGCCGGATTATGAAAAAATCAAGACCATAGATCTGGAACAACTAATTCAGGAACAAGATCGTCGTATGCAAACGCTTTTGTTTACTGTATCTGTCAATGTGTATGATCAAATAAACCCGGAATGGAAAGAAAAAGTAAGAAAAGAGCTGGCTATTGCTCAACTTGTTTCTATTGCAGAGAATTTTTTAAATTCTGACAAGTTTCAAATACACCCCAAGTCTTTTCAAAAAGATGAAACAAGAAGAAAAATAGCCATTATGATGGGAATGGAGCACATTGTTCGCAAATTATTTTCTGCCATTACCTGTCAAAATACAGAACAAATAAAACCGCTTTATAAAAATCCAAAATATCGTTCCACAAAGTCAGCCCCTCATTGGTACACAGGCAAAAAAACTCATATTTTTAAAAAAACCCACTTAAACAGGTGTGTAATGGACAGTGCTTGGGAACTGGCCCATGCAAGAGAACTTAATAAGAACCCTCATGTGGAGGCTTGGGCCAAAAATGATCACTTGGGTTTTGAAATACAATATATTCATAATGGAGCTTTGTTTAATTATGTTCCTGATTTTATTGTTCGTTTGTCGGACAAAAGTCATCTTATCCTGGAAGTTAAAGGGCAGAGAAAAGCCAAAGACGAATCCAAGTGGGATAGCATGAACCTCTGGATTAAGGCTATCCAACAAGATGAAGAAAATGGGAGATGGTTTTTTGATGTTTCTTTTGATGCAACAGGTCAAAAAGTGCATGAGATTATCAATCAAATCTTAATTTAATCTTCACGGGTTTAATGAGTATGAGTATGTTATATCCAGTTTGCTTGGATTAAATAAAATGCATCTTCATGAGAATGTGTGGTTGTTACCAGAGGCTTGGGTGGGGGCCTGGACTTGAGGGCAAAAGCTCGAAAGGGCCATTTTGGAAAAATTCAGCGTATAACAAAATATCATCCGTTGATCCTCTTAAGTAACCAGCAGATGGGCCTTCTTTTTTTCCCAACTCATATATTTTCTTTTGTGCCTCTATCATTTTTCCCCCTTTTTTTTTGTTAATCCAGTAAAGCCTTCATGGCTTTATTGTGTGCTTTATAGCAATCGGTCTCTGCCTTATACGCTTGTGTCATTGTGTTTATAATGGAGCTGTCCGGCTCCACTCTGTGCAGATTAGCTTTGTGAGCATGGAATTCATCGCTCAATATTGTTGTCTTTATACAAGCCCCGGTCTCTTTGTTTATATCAAGCATGGCCTGTAAATTTGGATGATCAGGCCAAAATTTCTCTCTGGCCTGGTTCAACAGGTGACTGGCCTTGTCGCTTTCAGTAACCAATTCCTCTGTGGCCAGCAAAAGCTTTTCATGGGGAGTCAATTCTGTCTTTTTTGCACAGCTTATAATCAGACCAGCCAGGAAAAGCAGAAATGTTATGTTCATATAAAACTAATCGGTTTTTTTTCTTTTTTATCCGATCCTCAAAACTTATATCCCCATAGTGGCATAAATGGAGGGCTTTGTCCAATCAATTTTTTGGGTGGTGGGTGACTTGTGGTCGGAAGTGGTGTAAAAAGAGGGCCTCAAATGGCAAGATACAAACAAAAAGTTTGGTTTAAGCTCTTTCAGGACAAAAAGGAGAGGGACTGTGGAAAAAACAGAATGGATAAAAACAGGCCGTGTGACCCGCCTGCATGGGATGAAGGGGGAGATTTTTGTTTCTCTTTTTGCACCGGAAAAAGAGCTGGCCCGCCTGATAGAAAGCCACAAAATAGCCCTGAGCCATGTATATCCAGATGACAACAAACCTGATAGCAAAAAAACCGATGACAAAAAACCAAAGCTGGATCAAGTTCTAAAGGCCCGCCCGCATAAAAATGGCCTTATAATTCAGCTGAAAGGCATGGACAAACCAGCCCTCGATATGAAAGGGGCTTTTTTGTATGTGCCCAAAAAGCTGTTTCGCTCACTCAAAGGGGACAGGATATACCTATGCGAAGTGCTGGATTTTGAAGTGGAAGACCAAAAACAGGGCCAGCTGGGCGAGGTCACAGGATTTTCAGACAATGGGGGGCAGGATTTGTTGAAAGTCCAAAATAAAGACATTTTGCTGGAAATTCCCTTTATCAGGGAATTTGTGTTAAATATAGACTTCCAAGCCCGAAAAATATATATGGATTTACCAGAAGGCCTGACAGAAGGGGGATTTTTATTATGAACAAAATGAACAAAGATTTTTGTCTTTTGGCCAACTGGAAGATGAACCACAGCCCGGAAAGTGCCCGTGCTTATGTGCGGGTCATGCTTGAGAAAGTCCCACCAAGTGAGCAAAATCGTTTTGTGTTTTTGGCCCCCGCTTTCACCCTGCCCATTTTGCAGGAGGAACTGAAAGGCTCCTCTTTTGGCTATGGTGCACAAAATTGCCATTTTGAGGACAAAGGCCCCTTTACCGGTGAAAACTCCCCTCTTGTCCTAAAAAAAATGGGGGCCACCCACGGCCTCACAGGCCACAGTGAAAGAAGAGAGCTTTTTTTTGAAGAGAGTTTAGTGGTGCAAAAAAAAGCCAAAGCTTTGATAAAACATTCCCTTCAGCCGGTGATATGTGTTGGGGAAAACTTGGAGGAGCGAAAAAAAGGACAAACCTTTTCCGTGTTGGAAAAACAAATATCCCCTCTGTTGGACCTTCAAACCTCTCTTTTTCATATAGCTTATGAACCGGTGTGGGCGATCGGGAGTGGAAAACCCGCCGATGAAAAAGACATTGCCGAAGTGAGAGAATATATCCAAAAGCTTTTTCTGCCCACTGGCTTAAAGCCCCGTTTTTTATATGGAGGCAGTGTGAATACAGAAAACGCACGGGCACTGTCGCAAATCGACGGTGTGGAGGGCTTTTTGGTGGGAGGCCATTCTTTGAACGCCAACCACTTCCTTCGTTTATACCAAAGCCTTGGCCTGTCCTAAACTCTTTGGCTGTAATCATAAGGGTTTTTGTTGGTCACCACGGGAGCTTTGTGAAAGTTCTCATGTGGAGGGGGAGAGTCCGTCTGCCACTCCAAAGTGACCGCCCCCCAGGGGTTGGCCGGGGCCTTCCTGCCGTTTAACAGTGCGTGAACAAGCACCAACAACACCACCACAAAACCCAGACCTATCATCCATGAACCAAAGGTGGAAAGCTGATTAAGAGGCTCATAAGCCGGCAGGTAATCATGGTATCGGCGGGGCATGCCCATAAAACCCAAAATAAATTGAGGGAAAAAAGTCACATTAAAGCCCACAAAAACAAGAAAAAAACTCATCCGGGCCCAAAACTCATTATACATGCGTCCAAACATCTTGGGCAGCCAGTAAAAAAGCCCCCCTGCAATGGCCATAAGTGTCCCCCCCACCATCACATAATGAAAATGAGCCACCACAAAATAAGTGTCATGCACATGGACATCAAAAGCCAAAGTGGCCAGCATTATGCCCGTCACCCCCCCTATCACAAACAAAAACAAAAAACCCAGGGCATAGAGCATGGGGGTGTCAAACTTAATGGATCCTTTATACATGGTGGCCACCCAGTTAAAAATTTTAATGGCTGTGGGCACCCCCACCAGCATGGTCAGAAAAGAAAACAAAACCCCGGCCCACTCCGACTGCCCACTCACAAACATGTGGTGCCCCCATACAAAAAAACTCACCGCCGCTATGCCCACACTGGAAAAGGCGATGGCCCTGTAACCAAATATGGTTTTTCGGGAAAAAGCGGTGATAAGCTCGCTGATGATCCCCATAGCCGGAAGAATCATAATATAAACCGCCGGGTGAGAGTAAAACCAAAAAAAGTGCTGAAACAAAACCGGATCCCCCCCCAACTTGGGATCAAAAATCCCAATGCCCATAAGCCTTTCTGCCGAAAGCAGGAGCAAAGTGATGGCCAAAACAGGGGTCGCCAGAACCTGAATAATGGCCGTGGAGTAAAGGGACCACACAAAAAGAGGCATTTGAAAAAATCCCATGCCTTTGGCCCTCAGTTTATGCACAGTCACAATAAAATTAAGCCCCGTGAGGATGGAGGAAAAGCCCATAATAAAAGCCCCCAGGACCACCCACAGTGTGCCGTTATCCGTCCGGATGCTGTAAGGGGTGTAAAAAGTCCAGCCCGTGTCCACCCCATTAAAGAAAAGAGAGCAAAGAGCCACCCCCGCCCCCACAATCAGGCAATACCAGGACAAAAGATTGATACGGGGAAAAGCCACATCTTTGGCCCCGATCTGCAAAGGCAAAAAAAAGTTCCCCAGAAAAGCGGGAATACCGGGAATTATCACCATGAACACCATAATGGCACCATGAAAGGTCATAAACTGGTTGTAAACAGAGGCCGGGATCAGGGTTTCACCTGTCTTAAAAAGCTCAAGCCTCATTAACAGGGCAAACACCCCGCCCAACAAAAAGAAGGAAAAGACCGTCACCATATAGAGCAGGCCAATCCTCTTGTGATCCAGAGTGAAAAACCAGGATAAAAGCCCACTTTTTTCGTTCAGATAGTTTTTTTGAGACATAATTCTTCCCCGAATCAGGTTTATTTTCTTGAATAAGGCGATTTTTCCACATATTGTTCCAAAACACAAGCCCTGACACAAAATGAGACCGATTTTCCAAAAAAGTTTTAAGTTCCCTTTCAGCTCATCCGAACATATAATCAAAGGGCCGTTTTTTTGGCTCTGGTCATCATGATATAAAAGACAGCTCAAGGAGAGACATCTTGGCACTTATTCCCATAGTCATTGAACAGACTCCCCGCGGGGAGCGAAGTTATGATATTTACTCCCGCCTCCTCAAAGACCGCATTATTATGCTGGGGGGGGCTGTCAACAGTGAATTGGTCAACAGCATCATAGCACAGATCTTCTTTCTGGAAATGGAAAACCCCGAAAAAGACATCCATCTCTATATCAAGTCGCCCGGAGGCAGTGTGACCGATGGTCTGGCTCTCTATGATATTATGCAGTTTGTCAAATGTGATGTCAGAACCTACTGTATTGGCCTGGCCGCCAGTATGGGATCCCTCCTTCTTTGTGCTGGAACGGCGGGCAAAAGATATATCTTGCCTCATGCCCGTGTTATGATACACCAGCCTTTGGTGGCCGGGGGCGGGATTTCCGGGCCTGTGACGGATATTGAGATTGAAACAGAGGAAATGAAGCTGATAAAGAAAAAACTGACTGATATTTATGCCAGGCACACCAAAAAAGATGTAAAAACACTTTCCAAAGCCATGGAAAGGAATTATTATATGAGTGCGGAGGAGGCTTTGGCGTTTAACCTGGTGGACCATATTGTGTCCTCCCGAAAGAAAGTAAAGTAGAGGTAAAATGAGCACACGAAAACAATATTCCTGCAGTTTTTGCCAAAAGCGACAAAAAGATGTCAAAAAGCTGATTGCCGGCCCCGGCGGGGTCTATATCTGCTCAGAATGTATTGGCCTTTGCAATGACCTCATTGAAGAGGAGGATGTCAAGGTCAAACAAAAACTGAGTATCCCCACACCCAGAGAGATTCACCAAAGCCTGG
Organism: Bdellovibrionales bacterium; assembly: GCA_965242635.1. Classification (GTDB taxonomy): domain Bacteria; phylum Bdellovibrionota; class Bdellovibrionia; order Bdellovibrionales; family UBA1609; genus JANQSP01. Next base: position 1,047,435 of record OZ251471.1, read on the forward strand.
ATGAATACATTATAGGTCAGGACAAAGCCAAAAAAGCCCTCTCGGTGGCGGTCCACAATCATTACAAAAGGATACTTCCCCGTGCCCAATGGAAAAAAAAGCAAAAAGAGGATGTGGAGATCACCAAGAGCAATGTTTTGCTGATAGGCCCCACAGGATCGGGGAAAACCCTTTTGGCCCAAACCATTGCCCGTATTCTGAATGTGCCCTTTGCCATATCAGACGCCACCACTTTGACAGAGGCCGGCTATGTGGGGGAGGATGTGGAAAATGTTCTGCTCAATCTTCTGCAATCGGCGGATTATGATGTGCCCCGTGCAGAAAAAGGTGTGGTTTACATTGATGAGATCGACAAAATCACCCGCAAATCGGAAAACCCCTCCATTACCAGAGATGTCAGTGGGGAGGGGGTTCAGCAGGCTCTTTTGAAAATTCTGGAAGGCACCACCGCCAACCTGCCTCCCAAGGGCGGACGAAAACACCCGCAACAGGATTTTATCCAGATCAACACCTCTCATATATTGTTCATTGTGGGCGGGGCTTTTGTGGGCCTGGAAAGCATTATCGAAAACCGCATTTCCAGCCGGGCCATGGGGATTGCCGCAGACATAAAAACAGAGGATGAAAAACTAAAGGCCACACAAAACCTCCTTAAAAAGGTGGAACCGCAGGATCTCAGCCGATACGGGCTTATCCCTGAGTTTATAGGCCGTCTGCCTGTGGTGACCATACTGGATTCTTTGGATGAAAAAGCCCTCCTGGACATTTTGCAAAAACCCAAAAATGCCCTCATCAAGCAATATCAGCACCTGATGAGCTATGAGGATGTGGACTTGGTGTTTGAAGAAAAGGCCCTGAAGGCCATAGCCCGTCAGGCCATCAAGAAAAAAACCGGGGCCAGGGGCTTGAGAGGGGTGATTGAGGATTCCATGCTGAACATCATGTATAAAATTCCATCGGAGCCGGATATTCAAAAGTGCGTTATCACAGAGGATGTGATATTAAAGAAAAAAGAACCTCATTTGGTCTATGGCCACAAAACCAAAAGCAAGAGAAAAGTGGTGGAATCCACAGAGGAAAGTGCGTAAGCCAAACAGAAAATGAAAACAGAAAACACTTTGCCTTTGCTCTCCCTAAGAGACCTTGTTGTGTTTCCCCACATGATGATGCCTCTTTTTGTGGGACGGGAAAAAAGCATCCGTGCTTTGCAGGAGGCCATGAACGATAAGAAAGACATCGTGCTGGCCTCTCAAAAATCAGCCCGAAACAACAACCCCAGTCCCGATCAAATTCATGATGTGGGCACAGTCGGGGCCATTATTCAGCACTTAAAACTCCCGGACGGGACAGTCAAAGCCCTTGTGGAGGGAAAAAGCCGTGTGCAAGTCAGCCACTTTATTCAAACGGAGCCTTTTTTTCTGGTTCAGGCTGAGGACATCATGGAAGAGACAGAGCAGGAGACCACTGCCAACGCCCTTAAAAGAATGGTCTATTCCTCCTTTGAAAGCTATGTCAAGCTCAACAAACAGGTGCCACCGGAAGTGCTGGCCCGTATTTACACCATAGAAAATTTCAGTGAGCTGGCCGACAACATTGCCTCTCTTTTGAACCTGAAAGTGGAGGACAAACAGCTCCTCCTTGAGACTTTTGATCCGGGCCAGAGACTCAGAATGGTGCTAAAGCATATCACCAAAGAAATGGAAATCCTGAAAGTGGAAAGAAGGCTCAGGACCCGTGTCAAAGAGCAGATGGAACGATCCCAAAAAGAGTACTATCTGAACGAGCAGTTGCAGGCCATTCAAAAAGAGTTGGGCGAAAAAGACGACTTCCAAAAGGAAGCAAGGGAGCTGGAGCAAAAAGCAGAAAAAATGATCTGGCCCAAAGAAGCACGCGAAAAAACCTTGAGGGAAATAAAAAAATTAAAGCTTATGTCCCCCATGAGTGCGGAATCGGGGGTGGTGCGAAATTACATAGACTGGATGACCTCCCTCCCCTGGCAAAATTATGTAAAAGAGAAAAAAGACATCAGCGAGGCAGAAAAAATCCTGAACGAGGATCACTGGGGCCTGGAAAAAGTAAAGGCGAGAATTCTGGAATATCTGGCGGTCCGGACCCTGTCGGAAAAGCCCAAAAGCCCCATTATTTGTTTCATCGGCCCCCCCGGTGTGGGAAAAACCTCTCTGGCCAAGTCCATCGCCCGTGCTTTGGGCCGGCCCTTCCATCGCATCGCCCTGGGCGGTGTGCAGGATGAAGCGGAAATACGGGGGCACAGACGCACTTATGTGGGGGCTCTTCCCGGCAAAATCATTCAATCCCTCCGAAAAGCCAAGCATGGCAACCCTTTGTTTTTACTGGATGAGGTGGATAAAATCAGCTCTCATTTCCGTGGGGATCCCTCCTCTGCCCTTTTGGAGGTTTTGGATCCGGAGCAAAACAACTCCTTTCAGGACCATTATTTGGAGGTGGACTACGATCTTTCCTCCATACTTTTTATCACCACGGCCAACGGGCTTAACGGCATCCCCCGGCCCCTTATGGACCGGATGGAGATGATCTCCATTGAAGGTTACACAGAGCAGGAAAAACTGAATATTGCAGAAAAATACCTGCTCCCCAAACAAATCGAAAAACATGGCCTCAGCCCTTACAAGCCCCGTGTGAACAGGGAAATTTTACGCGACATTATCCGGCATTACACCAGAGAGGCTGGTGTCAGGGAACTGGAAAGGCAGATAGCCAAAGTGTTGAGAAAACTGGCCAAGGATATTGTGTTTGCCTCCTCAAGGCAAAAAGCCAACAAAAAACTTTTGAAAGAATATCTTAATTACTCTCTTTCCCCCGCTCAGGCCAAAACATACCTGGGTGTTATTCGTTTTAAATACGGCCGGCTGGAGAAAAAAAATGAATCCGGCCTGACCAATGGTCTGGCCTGGACAGAGACCGGTGGAGACCTTTTGGCGATCGAGGCCTCTGTCATCCCCGGCAAGGGAAAGTTTATTTTTACCGGCCAGTTGGGCGATGTGATGAAGGAGTCCTGCTCTGCCGCCTTAAGTTATGTGCGCTCCCGTGGGCCTTTATTTGAGTTAAAGCCTGAGTTTTTTGAAAAACATGATTTTCATATTCATGTGCCGGAGGGGGCTGTTCCCAAAGATGGCCCTTCGGCCGGTGTGGCCATCACCACAAGCCTTGTTTCCGCGAGCCTTCGCATCCCCGTTAAAAAGACGGTGGCCATGACAGGGGAGATCACCCTCAGGGGGCGGGTCCTGCCCATAGGGGGACTTAAGGAAAAAATGCTGGCCGGCCACAGGGAGGGTATAAAAACCATCATTATCCCAAAGGAGAACGAAAAGGACCTGAAGGACAAGGAAAAAGCCCTGCCCGCGGAGGTCTTAAAAAAAATAGAAGTGATAACAGTGGACCATGTGGATCAGGTGCTGGTGAACGCACTGGACATTCAGTCCGCAGGGGATCTGTTTAAAAAGAGGTCTGAAAAACTCTCCGGCCTGAAAGCCCGATACACCGGGCACATGCAAGTCCACAGCCACTAAACCACTTAATCCGGCAGACGCCATAAAGCCAAAGCCTTCTCTCCCAACCACTTTTGCCGATTCAGAATACTTGTTTTGTTCCACTGAGGGTATTCACTGCATTTTTGAGTGATTTTAAATTGGCTCTGCTGAAAGATTTTTTGTTTTTCTTCAAAATCTTTTCTCCCCAATGAGATGTTTTGTGAGCGGGACAGTAAAGTCATATTGCCCATATACATGTTCAGCTCCTCCACTTTGTCCTCCTCTTCCAGATTTTTTAGCCATGTTTCAGAGGGGTTTTTCGGCAAAATGTGCTCCAAAGTGGTTTCATCATAATTGATATTCGCCCCGTTGCACAGGTGTCTTTCCATTCTGAAAAGGAAAAAACGGGCCTTGGCATGAGTTTGTTGTGTTTTAAATGTCTTCGCTTGAAATCCGTTTAAAAATTCCTCATCAGAGGGGTATATTTTTTTCAAAACTTTAAGAACAGACGACAGGCGGGCATTTTCTTTTAAAATACGAGCCACTTCACAGTAAGTTCTTTCCTGTGGTCCCGGGCTTTTATTCCCTATAATATTGTATCGAACAGAAACCACTTCAATATAAAAAAGAAACTTCATAAAATCCTTTGCATTAAGTTTATGGAAACCCGCCAATAAAGCACTTTGTGGTGCCACAATATTGAACAGGTTGAGCATTTTCAGACTGAGTTTGAGGGCGGGTTTGTTGTATTGGCCATTTTCATGCTGTTTCCAGTACTCATCTTCGGCAGATTGAAGAGCAGAATAAACGGGGGCATTCCTCTGCATGTTTTCAAGATAGTCCCTGGCACTTTGTGGGGAATTGACCTGGTTTTTTATTTTTTTAAACAGCTCTCTTTTTCTGGAAAAGCTGTGCTGGCTGTTCCAGTCCACTCTTATGAAATCAGAAAATTTGTGTTTACCCAATTGCCCTGTGATATTGCTCCATTTATCCTCCCAATTTTGTAACAGGTTGTCATGAAGATCCCCTTTTTTGTCAATAAGAGAAAAAATATAGTTTTTTACCAAATCAGGTGTTGATAAATGGACACCCCTGGCATTTAAAGTTTCAAAGATGGTATAGGCATTGGTGTCATTGCTGACAGTTATTGTTGTGAAAAACAAAGCATTTGACAGAATCTCTATAAGGGAGGCTATATTTTCACCTGTCAGGCGATCCTCAAAATGGCCCTTTAATTGGGCCTGAAAATAATCCAGAGCCTTGCCCATTTGTCTTTCAGAATAGTTGATATTACGGACAGGAGGCTTTATCAGCTCACAAAGATATGTTCTGAAATGCGTGTCATTGTTTCTGTTTAAATGCAGTTTATGCTCTGTGCTGAGAGACACAGGGTCTGTGAACCCGATAAAGTTATTTCGAAAAGTGTCCAGCCTTTTTTGGTTTTCTTCCTTTTCCATACCATTGGCAATCAGCTGTTTTAATTCAAACATCCCGGCCAAAATAAGAATGCTGATGGTGGTAAGCCTTTGTTGCCCATCAATGACAGTAAAATTAATGTTGTCAGAGGACTGCAAAACCAGATAACCCATGTAATGAAATGAGGTTTCCTTCTGTGAAAGATTGACCACATCCTGCCACAACTCCTCCCATTGTTCCTCCTGCCATGAATAATCCCTCTGGAACCGGGGCACTGTGTATTTCAGGCTGTTGCCCATAACCTGCCGAAAAGACTGGTTGGCTGTATTAAACTGTATCATCAGAATATGTCCCCCTTTTCAGGCCCGATCCAAAGTCCGGGCATGCCATTTTGGACTATCTTACTATGGGCAGGGAACAGAGTCAAATATAAATCTTGGGTCAAGCCCTTTTTTTAGGGCTTGATTATAAAATGAGATTGAGTATAATCCTTTGTATGCAAGGTTTATTACGGCCAAAAGCTCTGCTTTTGCTCTTTTTAGTCCTGGATCTTGGCTCCTGCCGGTGCAGTGGGGGGAAAAACCGCACCGATTTTGAGCTGTTTCATGACATGATTCAGCAAAAGTCTGTCAAAGCACAGGAAGGGAACGAAGAGGGCACCTTTATGCGTCTCCCCCCGGAGAACACCCGTGCCCGGAACAAAAAACCCTACCCTTATAAAGGGGATCCGGAAGGGGCGGAAAAACATTTAAAAAACCCCTTTGAAAATCAAATGTCACCAGATCTTATAGCTATTGGCAAAAGGCAGTATGAAAAAACATGTGTGCTCTGTCATGGGGCAAGTGGTGGCAGTGAGGGCCCGGTGGCGGAAAAAATGTCTGTCAAGCCCCCTTCCCTTTTAGCTCCCAAGGCCATAAATTTATCTGATGGAAGGCTTTTCCATATTATTCAGGAGGGCCAGGGCCTCATGCCGGGCCTGAGCAAACAGGTCCGGGGGGACAGACAGAAATGGGCTGTGGTAAACTATGTGCGTATGCTTCAAAATCAGGCTTTAAAGGAAAAAAGCCAAAAACCCTGACCTTATAACTTTGGAGGATAACAAAAAAATGACCAGCCGTTTAAATACCTTTTTTTCTGTCTGCATGTTTTTGGGGCTTTTGGCTTTTGTGTTTGCCCTTTCTTTTGGCATGAGCGAAAGGGCCTGGCATGCTTATCTGCTTTCTTATTTTTATTTTGTTGGTCTCTCCCTTGGCGGGCTTTTTTTTGTGAGTATCCACCATGTCACAGGGGCCGGCTGGAGCGTTTTTTTGAGTCGGCTGGCAACAGCCTTAACCGCTTATCTTCCTTATGCCCTTTTGCTCACTTTGCCTTTGCTTTATGGGGCTTTCACCCTTTACGACTGGCTGGATCCGGCCAAGGTGGCCGGGGACGCTTTGCTGGCCCACAAAAAACCTTATCTTAATTTTCCTTTCTTTGTTGTTCGTCTGGGGATCTTTTTGGGAGGTTGGGCTTTTTTTGCCCACAAGCTTTGCTTTTTTTCTCTCAGGCAGGATCAGGATGGTGATATTCGGTGGAGTCAAAAAAGTGTGCCCTGGTCTGTGGGCTTTTTATTCTTTTTTGCTCTTTCCCTGTCGCTTTTCAGTGTGGATTTGATAATGAGCCTGGACGCCCATTGGTTTTCCACCATATTTGGTGTCTATGTGTTTGCCGGGCTGTTTCAGGCGGTGTTTGCCCTCCTGATTTTAATGAGTGCCATTTTAAGAAAACAAAAACCCGCTTATGCCAAACACTTTAACGAAAATCATTTGCATGATATGGGAAAATACCTTTTTGCCGGCACTTTGTTTTGGGCCTATATCGCCTTCAGCCAGTATATGCTGATATGGTATGCCAATCTGCCGGAAGAAACCACTTTTTTTGCCCATCGATCCAAAGGGGCCTGGAGTGTTATTTCTTTGGCTCTTTTGTTTTTTAAATTTATTGTGCCTTTTTTGATTCTTCTGCCTCGCAAGGTCAAAAGAAATTGGAACTGTATGGTTTATATTGCCGGTGTCATTTTATTTATGCAGTTTGTGGATACTTACTGGCTTGTGTATCCGCATTTTGACACCCACTGGACCTGGTTTGGCTGGCTGGAACTGACTGTGTTTTTGTTTTTTGCCTCTGTTTTTATCCGTGTTGTGCTGGCTTTTCTGAAAAAACACTCTCCTGTGCCCTTAAAAGATCCGCGGGCCAAGTCAGCCCTTGCCCACAAAGTCACTTATTAACCTGCCATCACTGCAGACACCATTTCATCAGGAGCGGTGTGTTCTTTTTCCGGCCATTCCAACTGCTCAAAATAAAAGTTTATTAAATCTTCGTAAGTTTTGTCCCTGGACATAAAACCTTTAAGTTTTTTTAAAAACAGGCTGTCTTCCGGGGCCAGCAGATCCGCTGTTCTCTCCACCTCCTGCCAGTGGGAATCCAGTTTTTCTCCCGGCTGTCCTCCCAAAAACTCAAACAACTCTGGATCTATGATATGAGGCCAGCCATCCTGAGAGATCATGACCTGAAGATCCCTTGGCAAAATATGGTATTTTAAAAACAATGTCTTAATTCTCTTTAAGCCTTTATGGGTTTTTGCTGTGATCGAAACAGGGTGGCTGTTCATACCCATGTTGTTCATGCGATCCAACAAATAAGTCGCACCGGCCTGAAAACGACTGACCATAAATGTTATGGCATGACCTTCTCGCCCCATTACTCCCTGGGGCCTGTGGGCCAAAAGCTCTCCTGTGTTGAAATCCACGGACATTTTGCCCACTCCTTTAAAAAGGGTGGGGACATTCAGTGCCGTCAAGGTGCGAAACACGGCCAACTCCCTTGTTGTGCTTTGCAGACTGTGGCCTCCTTCCTCTATTTCTTTTAAAAAAAATTTCTCGCCGCTTAAATAACCCACAGTTATAAAAGCGGAATTGGCCATCCCCAAAGGCAGGTCCAGGCTCTCTTCAACAGATTCTTTTAAGTGAGCAAGATCCAAATCAACCGTGATTTTATGACGGTGGCTTATTTGATCCTCATGGTATTCAAAGAGCCTTTGTGCTTTTTCCGGTGCACTGAAAGCCCGTTTCTCACAAAGACCAAACACAGGCATGGACCAGGAAAAACCACTCCATAAAAGCAGTATAAACCAAACTGCAAATAAACCCGGACACCACATGTTCTTCTCCCTGATATTTATTCCTGATGAAAAAACAAAGAGGCTTTGGCCAGTGATGATGAGGACAGGGGCCGAAACACCCCGTCTTTAAAATGATATGTGCCTTGGAAGCCAAAGGCACTTTTTCATGCCAGACCCCCAATATGGACTAAAATGGCCCTTCAGGCAAGAAAAAAGGCCAAAAATCCTTGTTTTTAAGAAAAAGGGTGAAATTTTTACACTATTATCCTGAATAGTGGCTCTTGAAAAATCCTGTTTGTTCTCACTGTCATTCCCGCGAAAGCGGGGAATCCACGCCTGTTTTTAAGGGTTAAACCAACCTTTTTAATATCTGATTGACTTAAAGTGGTTTAGTTTTATACTGAGCCACAGAGTCTGTGTGGTCAAAGACAGAGCAGGACAATTTTTAGCCGTGGAAGTCCATGAAATATTTGCATTTTGGTCCAAAAAACAAGCCTGACCTGAGATTGGTGTTTTTTCATGGCTATGGGGCCTCAGCTCAGGATTTAAGTGACTTTCGTCACCTTAAACTGCCAGTCCAAAGCCAATGGATTTTTCCTGAAGGGCCGTTGGAGTCCGATTTGGCCCCCGGGGGCCAGGCCTGGTTTCCGCTTAAATGGCATTTATCCCCTGCGGGACCGGACCGGCCGGACCAAGGCCCGCCAAGCCAGATTCATGAAAACCCGGAAGGGCTTTTTTATTTGGACAAGCATATAAAGGAGATACAAAGTTTTCTTTCCTCTTTTCCTTCAGAAAATTTGATATTGGGTGGTTTTTCCCAGGGGGCGGTTATGGCCCTGAATGTGGCTTTAAGGATGAAAAAAGCCCCTTTGGCTTTGGCGTTTTTGTCCGGTGCTCTGTTTCCGGCCCGGCTGTTGGAGGAAAAAAAACAAAGCTTTTCCCAGGGAGGGCGGTTTTTTCAATCTCATGGTCAAAAAGATCCTCTTTTGGACTTTGAATCAGCCAAAAAAGTCTCTGTTTTTTTGGAAAGCCTGAACTGGCAGGGCCCATTTGTCGGTTTTGAAGGAGGGCATGAAATCCCCTCCACCATTTTATCCCAAATGCAGAATTTTTTGGCAAACCTTGACAAGCCTTTCGATCCTGATGTATAAAAGGCTATTCAGGATCGACTGACCAATGGCTTGTAAAAAATACACTTTTTCACGAGCGATTGGTTATCAATGGCTTGTCATTTTCAAATCCAAAGTTACAAGGAGTTTGTTTTGAAACAGGACAGTTTTATCAGCCGGCACAATCTGGATTATATTGAAAGTCTGTTTCAGGATTACCGGGAAAAGCCCCAACAGGTGGCCCCTGAGTGGAAAATGTTTTTCAGTGGGGTGGAGCTGGCCCGTTTTATACCGGCCTTTTCTGAAAAAGAAATGGCCGTCTTAAACCTTATCCACAGCTATCGTGAAGAAGGCCATCGTTTTGCCCGTCTGGATCCTTTAAAGCTCAAAGCCAAAAAAAACCTTTCTCCTGCCTCTTTTGGCCTGACAGAACAAAACCTCAATCAGACTTTTCAGGTGGGCCGGATTCTGAACCTGAAAAAGGAAGCCACCTTAAGGGATATAATAACTTTTTTGGAAAAAAGCTATTGCAGAACTTTAAGTTTGCAGGCAGAGGGTGTGCCCAAAGAAATAAAAAAATGGCTCTTTAACGAGTTTGAAAACAAGCCTTTTACACTTTCAGAGGACCAGAAAAAAAACATCTTTTACGAACTGGCCCGCACAGAGGCTTTGGAAAAGTTTTTGCATTCCCGTTTTCCGGGGGCCAAGCGGTTCTCCATAGAGGGAGGGGATGCTCTTATCCCCATGCTGGAATATCTGGCAGAACAGGCTGTTCAACAGGAAGTGAAAGAACTGGTTATAGGCATGGCCCACCGGGGCCGATTAAATGTATTGAATAACTTTATGAATCAGGGGACAGAAGTCACACTTATGGAGTTTGACGGGGGAAAAGCCCTTAAGAATTTTGATTTTGAAGGGGATGTCAAATACCACGCAGGCTATTCCTCTGTTAAAAAATTCCCTGATGGATCGGCCTGCAATGTTCTTTTGGCCTATAACCCCAGCCACCTGGAGGCCGTTAATCCTGTGGTGTGCGGTATTGCCCGTGCCCGGCAAAGAGCCCTAAACCAAACTGGCACGGGGCAGGCAGAACCTGCCCCGAGGGGTCTGCCTTTTGAAAAGGGTGCTGTTTTTGATGTGTTTCCTTCCTACAGGAAAGATAAGAAGCATGAAATCCATGCCCTCGGCCTTGACCGGGGGTCAAACAAGATCAGTATAAAAGATCAGGAAAAAAGAAAAGCTGTTTTGCCGGTGCTCATTCATGGAGATTCGGCTTTTACAGGGCAGGGGGTGGTGAGCGAAACTTTACAGCTCTCCCAGCTCAAAGGCTGGACCACGGGTGGGGCTTTTCATATTATTTTGAACAACCAGGTGGGTTTTACCACTGATCCGAAGGACGCACGCAGTTCTCTTTATGCTGGTGATTTGGCTCGCTCCATTCAGGCCCCGGTCCTTTTGGTGAACGCAGATGATCTTACAGCCTGTATGAAAGCTGTTGATATAGCTCTTCGTTATCGTCAAAAATTTGGCCAGGACATATTCATAGATCTGATATGTTACCGGCGCTTTGGCCACAACGAAGGGGATGAGCCGGCCTTCACACAGCCTGTCATGTATCAAAAAATCAAAGCTCATCCCACCGCCCGCAGGATTTTTTCTGCTCTTATGGAAAAGGAAAAACTGATCAGCCGGAAAGAGGGGGAGGTATTTTATGAACAACAACTGGAGACTCTTCAGGGCCTTTTGGACAAAACCCGCAAACAGGGCAAAGTGCTCACTAAAAAAGATCTCAAGGGTGTGCTCTGGGCCCCTTATAAAAAAACAGAGGAGAGCGATTTTTTTAAAGCTTGTGACACCTGCCCTGTGGATTCTCATCTGGAAAAAGTGCTGAAGGCCCTGACAGAACCCCCTGAGGGCTTTCATCTTCATCCCAAGGTGAAAAAACTGATTGAAACCCGGAAACAAAAGGTCAGGGACGATAAACTGGACTGGGCTTTATGTGAGCTTTCGGCTTACGGCACTCTTTGTCTGGAAAATCATCCTGTGCGTCTCACCGGGCAGGATTCCAAAAGAGGCACTTTCTCTCATCGCCATGCCGTTTACTTTGACACAGAAACAGACAGGGAGTTTACTGCTCTAAGCCACCTTCATCCGGAGCAGGGGGAATTTTGCATTTATAACTCCCCTCTTTCTGAGATGGCTGTTTTGGGTTTTGAGTATGGCAACGCCTCCACGGACCATTCTTTTTTCACTGTGTGGGAGGCACAGTTTGGTGATTTTGCCAACGGAGCACAAATTATTATTGACCAGTTTATCAGCAGTGGAGAAGAGAAGTGGATGCAAAGCTCAGGTCTGGTTTTGCTTCTTCCTCATGGCTATGAGGGCCAGGGGCCGGAGCACTCCAGTGCGAGGCTGGAACGCTTTCTTCAGCTCTCTGCCCAAGGCAATATACAAGTTTGCCAACCCACCACACCAGCCAATTTTTTTCATCTTCTCCGGCGGCAAATGAAAAGAGATTTCAGAAAGCCCCTGATTGTGATGACGCCCAAGTCCCTCCTTCGCCATCCAGAGGTCACCTCCTCAAAAAAAGATCTCCTTCGAACCAAGGGTTTTCAGGAGGTTCTATCTGAGCCTTTAAGGCCCACACCCAAAGAGATCCAAACCCTGATACTTTTGAGTGGTAAAATTTATTTTGATCTTCAAAAAGAAAAAAGAAAAAAACCGGAACTTTTTAAACAAAGTCTGTTTGTCCGGATAGAGCAATTTTATCCTTTTCCTCAACTGGCTTTGACACCTTTTTTAAATGGTTACTCTCATTTAAAGAAAGTGATATGGATTCAGGAGGAACCGGCCAATATGGGGGCTTTGTCTTTTATAAAGCCCCGCTTGAGAGATTTTATGGATGAAATTGGGCTTTCCCATATTCCCATTAAATTTTTAAGCCGGGAGGAAAAGGCTTCCCCCGCCACCGGCTCCTTTGAGATTCACAGAAAAGAATATCAAAATCTGATAAAGAGTCTCTTTATGGAAATGAGAAAATCTGTTTGAACATAAATTCAGTTAAGATGGGGCTTTTTCACGGACAATCGTTAAAGCAGACGGCATTGCATCATATTTATCGGCAAACCCCAACAAAACTTTAGCCTCTTTTTTTAAATTTCTGCCATTAAGGCAGTCTGCTCCGTCCCAACCAACCACACATTCTCATGAAGAGGTAAAAATTTTAATTTTTTTGACTTAAAAATCAGATGAGGACTTTTTAGCGGTTTTTGGCCATTTTTCGGTAAAGCTGTAAGACACTGTTATAAGGCTCCACCCGAATATTATCCCCTGTTTGCCTAGCCCTCCGGTCCCTCAGAGAGCAAATAATCAGCTCTGTTTTGGGAAAATCCTGCCGAAAAGCCCGTAAAGAAAGCTGGTTTTTTATCTGTCGGCCGGACTTGCACTCAACAGCCAGAAGAGGGCCTTGGGCGGACTCAATCAGAAAGTCCACTTCATAACGCCCCTTTCTCCAAAGAGAAATGCGATGTTCAGCCCCTTCATAGTCACGAATTTTTATCAACTCATTAAATACCCAAGTCTCAAACAATCGGCCCAGTTCCTCCGGACCGGGGGGAGCGGTCAAACTCCCCATGAGGGCACGCACCACACCACAGTCAAAAAAATAAAATTTGGGACGTGCTTTTTTACGCTCACTGCGATTAAAAGGATAAACAAACTGACCTGTCAGTGTGTCCTCCAAAATGGAATAATGCTCTTTAACTGTATTGACATGGACAGCACATTCACGGGAAATGTTGGCAAACTCAATCATTTGAGCATTGCACTGGCCCGCCACATTCAAAAAACGATGAAAGTCGGAGAGCTTTCTGACCAAAGCTTCCATCTGGATCTCTTCCCGTATATAAGTTCTGACATAGCTTTTTAAATGGTGAATGGCCGTTTCCCTGTCCCCTTTGGCCAAAAGAGAGCAAATCAGAGGCAGAGAGCCAAAACAAAGGGCCCTGTCAATATGAAAGTCCGCCCCCTGCTCCTTAACTGTCAAGCCATGCAAAGTCAGAGGGATAGCACGCCCCCCCAGTAAATTGGCCTGGCCTCTTTTGAGTTTTCGGGCACTGGATCCGGAAAGTAAAAATTGTATTTTTTTTCTCTCAATGCCCATTTGAACATAATTTAACAGCTCCGGGCACTTTTGAATTTCATCCACAATCACCCGTGCACCCTTCTTGAGGAGGGATATCTCCTCCCAAAACTCCTGCGGACGAACCCGAAAACGCAAGTCCAGCTCCGGATCCAGCAGATCGTAAAAAGCGTCTGCCTTTAACCGGGTCAACAGATGGGTTTTGCCCGTCAGACGAGGGCCAAACAGAAAAAGAGAGGAGGAAAAGCGATTCAGGTCGATTTCCCTTTTATACAGTCCCTTGTTATTTATGCGCATAAATAACAATAAAGTATATATTTGTGTTCCATGCAAGCTTTTTTTCAAATTTCTGCCATCGGGGCAGGGTCTGCCGGCAAAGCGGGGGGCTGTTGACACCACTCCACTCTTCGATCGTCATTCTGGCTCAAGTTTTGGGGAGATTCCCGCTTTCGCGGGAATGACAGATCGTGCAGGAATGACAGATCGTGCGAAAACAACGGGCTTTGTGCCTTTCAGGCAAATAAGCCACTAATAAGGCGTCAACAAAAAAGCTTGCCCCTCAAAATGGGCTTGTGTTATACTCCTGCCTGTGACATGTGGAGTCGCCAACCGACCAAGGAGCAAAAATGAAAAAAAAAGAGCATGTTCCGACACCAGATGAGATTTGGAAAATCTTAAAGGAAGTGTCCCTAAGTCAGAAAGAGACGGACCGCCGTATGCAGGAAACGGACCGCCTTATCCAGGAAAGCAAAGCAGAAACAGAGCGTCAAAAAAAAGAAACAGACCGCCTTATCCGGGAAAACAAGCAGGAGGCCGACCGTCGCAAGCAGGAAACGGACCGCCTTATCCGGGAAAGCAAAGCAGAGACAGACCGCCTTATCCAGGAAAGCAAAGCAGAAACAGAGCGTCAGATCGAAGAGAATCGCCTTTTTATCAAGCAAATAGACAGCCGGTGGGGCAACCATTGGGGTGACTTGGTGGAAGCTCTTATAGAAGGCAATTTTCTTCAACTCCTGAACGAAAGAGGTATCAAAGTCACCAAAGCCACCCCCAATTACAAAGGTCTTCGCCAAAACAAGCTTAAGGAGTTTGATTTGGTAGCCACCAATGGGCAGGAGATGGTGGTGATAGAAACCAAGTCCTCCCTGACCAGGATTAAGGTGGACCATTTTTTGCAAGTGATGAAGCATTTTAAGGAGTATTGCTCTGAGTTCAGCACATTAACAGTTTATGGTGGTGTGGCCTGTTTAAAGAGCACGAAGGAGACTTTGGATTATGCGGAACGGAAGGGTTTGTTGGTGCTGAGGGTCTCTGGCCAGAATGCGGTTTTGGAGAACAAAGAGAGTTTTAAACCCAAGGTCTTTGGCTAAAAGCTCTTTTTGAATAAGCTTGACACAATACCACTCCCTCCTGAGCAAGTGGCTTTGGGGGGCAAGCATAATTCAGCTTTTTCTTTAATTCTGCCTCGGTTATGGCTAAGCAGGGTTTTATGCAATCAGAGGGTGTGGAACAATCCGCCGGCAAAGTCCCGTATTGTGTCAGTCTTTTTATTTCCCACCCACTCTTGACTGTTATACAGGTGTTGACGGCAGAGATAAACGATCTTGCTGAATCGTGTAAAGCCCTTTTGGTGGTGCTCAGAATAAACCCATTATAAGAGACAGTGGCGATCGATCCCAATACAGCCATTAAGTCCAAAGCGACCAGTATCTCTGTCAATGAAAAAGCTTGTTTGAACAAGTTTTTCACAGGCCATCAGTTAAAGCAGACGGCGTTGCAAATTCCATTATTGCAATGCCCCTCAGCCCATCTTCTCTCTCCTTTCCATGTTCCATTAGAACCCTGTAGAACCCTGCAATAAAATTTGGTGCCTTTGCAGTTACCTGTAACATCCATTCGAGAAAGGGCACAAAAGTTATGTCTTCCAAAGTTTTGGTTGTTACTGAAATTAGAGTAGTAGGTGATGGAGGGGGCTTGGCAGTTGAGACTGCCATTGCTGTTAAAACCTCGCAGGAACTGACCAGTGGGGCAGGTTGTGCCAAGCTGTGGGGTGGTGGGAATGGTGGGGATGGTGGGGAGGGCACGGCAGATCTTGCTTCCATCACTATAAATGCCTTTCAGGTAATAACCATCAGAACACTGAAAATCGCTCCTCACCACTGGTTTACATCCCGTGCCATTGGTGGCACAAGTATGTAACGCCCCCAAAACCCGCACATGGTCCTTGTTGGAAATATTGTGGTTGGCAGTGCTGATATTGGCTGTGTTTCTTTTCATCAGGATGCGATTGCTGATAATGGTCGTGTCCTGAAGATTGGTCAAACCACTTTTAAGGCCCACATCAAGGCCGATAAAAGTGTTGTGACTGCCAGTAGTGTTTCTGTAACCGGTATAAGGACCAATAAAAGTGTTGTATTTACCGGTGGTATTGGAGTAGCCGGCACCAACACCTACAAAAACATTGGTACTTCCATAAGTGTTTAGTTTGCCGGCATGATAGCCTAAAAAAGTATTACCAGCCCCTTCTACTTCGGTTGTTGTGGTTGTTTTATCCCCTATGTTTTGTTTACCCGCCTCATAGCCAATAAAGGTATTGTTATAGCCTGTAGTATTTTGGTAACCACTGGAAGGGCCAATAAAAATGTTATTTCTGCCTGTGGTATTTCGGTAGCCGGCCCCATAACCTAAAAAAGTGTTGTCATTGCCTGTGTTTCTGCCACTGTATCCCGTTTCTGCACCAACAAAAGTGTTGCGAACGCCGGTGGTATTGACCAAACCTGCGTAAAACCCCACAAAAGTGTTGCTACCGCCAGAAGTATTGGCACCTCCTGCGCCAGAACCAAGAAAAGTGTTGCGACCGCCAGTGGAATTGCTTCCTGCACTAGTTCCCACAAAGGTATTGTCCCAAGAGGTGGTGTTATTGCTCCCTGCAGTATATCCAACAAAGGTGTTGCCCCGGCCAGTAGTGTTGTCTTCACCTGCCTGACTTCCCACAAAGGTATTATAAAATCCTTCCGAGATCGTATTTTCGTCCCCTCCTATGTTGGAACTGCCTGCCTGATAACCTATAAAGGTATTATGTTTACCTGTGGTGTTGCTTTTCCCCGCACCATAACCAAAAGCTGTGATCTGGCCTCCCTCCGCCAGGTTTGTTCCCCCACAGCCCACAAGGGTCCGGCCTTTTTCTGAGCCATCTGTTTCATCCACCTCATAACAAGCCACAGTGCCCCCGCTCCCACCACTCCCGTAATTCACACAATCACTCACACTGCAGGAACTTTCATCCGCCCCCGTGGTGGTCGAATCATCCTGCCGATACTCTATCTGACACTGATTGAAGTAACAGCCACTTTGGTCTGTGTCGGTGCAGTCCTTTCCACCCAAAGTGCTGTAAGCCCCCATCCTCTCCTTTTTGTAATAAACCAAAAAACTGCGAAAAGCCGTCTGTTTGGTGAGCTTTGTGGTGCCGTCTTTGGGGCTTGGAAGTGCCCCCTTAAGCTCCATTTTCACAATAGTCAGGTCCCCTTTAAAAGCCACCCCTTTTTTCAAAAGAGCTGTGTCGTCGCTGTTATCTGTATTGCCCTGTGTTTTGACAAGGCGAACAATTTGCCCCACGCCCCATTCCCTGTCTGCCCCATAAAGGCCAATGGAGGAGGCCTGCTCCGGGTCAGAGGGGGCTGTGGCCCCTGTGGGCTTGAAGTTGGCCAGACAATCGGCTGAGTTGTTTAAGACCTGGCCAATGGAATGACGGAGATCGGACTCAGAAAGAGAGGATTTGACCACTTGAGCGGACTGAAGGGAGAGGGAGAGGGACTTCATGGAGCCGGCGATGATGACACCACCCACAGCCCCTGCCACCAACACCTCCGCCAACCCCATCCCGCCGTGTCGGCGGAGACAAAGTTGACGCAACTTTCTGCTCTGATCGTGGCTTTGGCTCAAGTTTGAAGAGATTCCCGCTTTCGCGGGAATGACAGGTCGCACGGGAATTATGGGTTCTGTGCTCCACCTATGACGCAGTGCGGGGGGGGGGGGGGGGGGGGGTGAAAATTCTCAATAATTTCAATAACTTATAGCAATTTCTTAATATATTTTTCATAATTTTTACCTCTTTTTTTATCTTCCTGTTTTTACCTGCCATGCTTTCAGGCACTTGAAAACCAGAACCTTTTAAGCCCTTGTGTTCAAAGTGCGTGCCGTGAGGGTCCAAGCCATGCCACGCAGAAAGTGTCTGCTCTGCCACTATGCTGTTGTTCAGTGGCACCGCGTCCCCTGTCCACCGGGCAGGCGTCCCGAAACGGTGTGAATTTTGAACACAAGGGACCCAAAAAGCAGAGTCATGTATCCCTATCGGCAGGCCTCAAAAAAACCTTTAGCGGTTTTTTATAAGATTCTGCCTACGGGACAGATTTTTTGCCATCGAAGCAGGTTTTGCCAGCAGGGCAAGCTCTGCTTTTCAAACAAATAATGGACTTTTTTAAGAAAAAGCTTGACAAACTCTATAAAAAATGGCTTGATATAAAGGTTGTGGCTAAAGGGCCAAAACAAAAGAGGGAGTTATGAAACGAAAAAGTAAGCTTTTGTCAAAAAAACAGGGCCTTTGTGTATTGACAAGGCTGATGGTGTGCTCTGTTGTCCTGATCTTGGGGTGGAATCTGGCTTATGGTGCGGATTCTGACAGCTCAGCGGGGCAAAACAGCCTCAAACTGAAAAAGAACGAAAAACCAAAGCCGGCCTGGGATTTTGATACAGATGAGGACCGGGAACCCGACCCCAACGAATACCAACTTCCCGCAATTCCTCCGATTGACTTGTCGCCTGATATATCAGTGCTGAATTTATATCTTCATCACTGGCCAAATAAAGAAGAAACTGCTATTATTATGAAATACGCCAAGGAACATGGCTTAAGAAGAACAGAACTTGATTCCGTCTTTAAAATATGGATTTTTAAATGGGATGAACCAAAAAGCTTTGGTGTGGCTTTGAGGATTTGTGACGGTTTCCCCAAACTTCCTTCTGTTAAACATTGTTCGCCACTTGACCCGGCATCTATAGGATACCCAACAAAACATTCAGCTGGTTTGTCTTCACCACAAGTGTCACATTATAATACTTGTAACTTGGCTAAAGATCATCGCAAATATTGGGCACAAAACCTGATTGGTGCTGATCTTTTAAGAGAGGAACTGAAAAAAAAAGCCGGAAGCAAAGACCCGTATCGCTTTATTTGAAGTCCCCAAAGCCTTTAAAAATATTCACCATGATACAGCAGTTCAACATCTCATTGCCGGTCCAGGCTCTCAAGCTGTTTTGCCCATAGTGGACAAAAATAATCCCCAACTGCAGGTCTTTCCCATACAATTAAATAGTCCTGTCAGAAAACATATTAAAAATTTTGAAGAAACTGTTGAAAAAACCTGCCAAGCTCATCCCCATTATCAAACACCAGAATATGAAAAATGTGTTCGAGGTGTTTATCCTCATTATATTAACTTTTCTGTAGGGTATCGCACAGAGCCTGAAGATTTTACTTATGTAAAATATAAAAACTGGCCAAAAAAGGAAAAACAGGAGATAGAAAAAGATGCCAGAAATTATTTTCATAAAAAAGCTTCAGATTCTTTAACAGAGCAGGAAATAAAAAAAATTCTTCAATACAAAAAAGACAAACTTGAAGATATCTACGAAGACATCTCATCTGCTTTTGCAAGGGCCAGTTTTTACAGCACTTTGGTCCAATCGGCTGGTAACAATGCGGGTAAGCCTGTTTCATCAGTTGCTGTCCAAAACTCCCAGTCAGCCAAGACCATTATCGTGGGGAGCCTGGCCCCCAATGGCTCCAAAAGCTCCTTCTCTCAAGAACACCCCGAAGTGCATATTATGGCACCGGCAGATAAAAACATCCGCACCACTAACGCTTTTGGGCAAGCGGTTTATTTTGGTGGCACCAGTGCCTCTGCCCCTTTGGTCACCGGGGCCTTAGTAGCCTCTTTTAACTGGATGTCCGGCTACCACCCTACACCCGAAGAGTCCAAAATCCTGTTGCGAATGACAGCTGTCCCGCATAAATACTCCAACAACAAACCCCGGACAAATGGTTTTGGAATGCTCAATGCCTATAAAATAGGCATGCTGGGAAAAAAGTTAAAAGAAAAATGTGGTGGGCTTAAACACTGTTTTAAAATGAGTCTCAGGGATGACAAAACTTATAACGACTTATTGGAAAAGGATAAGAATTTGTTTAAAGATATGGAAAAAACTTTTCCTGAGTGCAGTCAGTTGGTCTGTGCTAAACCGGCACAAGCCACAAGCTCCTGTTCAGAGAAAAAAGAGGTGTTAAAAAGACTGAGAAAGCAGGCTTTTTTAAGGCCCTGGAGTCATGAGATGTGGAGACATTTGTCCTGTATTTATGCGGGGGCTGGTTTTAAAGACACTTCAGAGTCGATGATAAACAGTTACACGGCTCTTTTTCAACATGATAAGACACATGCTGACAGACATTACTGTGAGAAGGATGAGGATTGTGTGTTGGTGCCGGAGTGTCCACAAACTGTTTATGCCAGCAAGCGGGAGGCTCCACAGATGAAGGCCTTAAACAGGATGATGGCAGAGGCTTATTATAATTTGGAATATTATGGCAAGTGCCGGCAAAAGCCCAGGTGTAATGACAAATGCCGTTGTGGGAACAGGGAGAGGGTGTTACAGAAGGAGGAAACAGACCCCAAGACAGGCGGAAAGATGTTGTCGTATGCGGAATACAAGGCCAGTTGTGTGAAGGCACAATGTGTTTTAAGTACGGATAAAGTGCTTGAGAAGGCCGGGCAGTCCAAAACAGCCCCAAAGGGGCCGGCAAAGGCCACAAAGCCTGCTCCTTTACCGGGTCCGGCTTTGGAAAGTGCCAAAGGGACATCTGCTGGCTCTGTGAAGTAAGGCTCTTTTTTTCAAAAAAATAGGACTATTGTATGCAAAACAGCATTGCAAATTCCATTATTGCAATTCTCCTCAGCCCATCTTCTCTCTCCTCTCCATGTTCCATTAGAACCTTGTAGAACCCTGCAATAAAATTTGGTGCCATGGCAGTTACCTGTAACATCCATTCGAGAAAGGGCACAAAAGTTATGTGTTCCAAAGTTTTGGTTATTACTGAAATTAGAGTAGTAGGTGATAGTAGGGGCTTGGCAATTGAGAGTGCCATTGCTGTTAAAACCTCTTAAAAACTGCCCAGCAGGGCAAGAACCGGAAGGAGAATCGGGAGCTGGTGGTGGGGTGGGAAGATTGTGGCAGATGCGGTTTCCATTACTGTCAAAACCTTTCAGGTATTGATTTGAACCACAGGAACCAAGTCTTGGAGTGGTGGGAGGGGTGGGCAGGGCCTGGCACCTTCGTCTTCCACTGTTGTAAAAACCTCTTACATATTGCCCGGAGGGGCAGGAACCTCTGAAGGGCCAGGAACTGCACCTTCGGGTGCCATACCCAACCAACCACAAAGTGGCCTGCAAAATAGCCACAAAATAATTGGACAAAGCACCAGATTCATGCCACTGTCCAGGAATGGCCAAACTCAAAAAAATCAAAAACTTTATTCATGACCTCTTTTTCAGAGAGATTTTTTCGCAAAAAAAGTATGCTCTGGACATCTTTCGCCTCATCCTGACAAAAAGGGAATTCAAACTTTTTGACTGGAACAGCCTCACCTGTGAGCTTAGCTCCTTTTTTGATGCACAAGGCCGGGAAAAACGCACAGACCTCCCTTTCTCTGTCCAGCTCAAAAACTCCCACAATCGAATCAAGCTGTTGTTCCTGTTGGAGCACAAGAGCTGGCAGGACCCCAAAGCCATGCAACAAATGCTGGCCTATCAGACAGGTATGTATGAACGAACCCAGGATCCTGTTATTCCCGTTTTTGTGTATCAGGGAAAAGACAGGAAGTGGAAAGGGCCTTTGGACTTTCACGATTATCTGAACTGGACGGACGATCTAAAGAAGAGATTTGGAAAGAATGTGCTGAATTTTTGTCCCAAAGTGCTGAATATTCAGGATTTGGATATGGAAAAAGACACAAAGGGCTTGACATCCCGGCCTGTTTTGTTTACTTTAAAGCATATATGGCGATTGGATGAGGCCAAGGTCCGCAAGCTTTTTATTTTGGGGCAGGAGCTGAGCCATGAGGAGAGGGAGGCTTTGGTTGGCCGGGCTGTGGACTATATGCGGAGATATGATCGAAACTTCAGTTGGAAGATGTTGCGGGCTGTGGAGATTAAAACAATAAAAAGAAAGGGGGGAAGGATTATGACTCCAGTATTGCAGTATTCATTGGATGAAGCACAGGAAAAAGGCGTGCAAAAAGGCTGGAAAAAAGGCTGGAAAGAAGGCGTGCAACAGGGCATGCAACAGGGCATGCAACAGGAGCGACAACAAGTGGTGCTCAATATGCTGAAAAGTCAATTGGACACCAACCTTATCTGTAAAGTGACAGGGCTTTCCACAGCAGAGATCAACAAGCTGAAAAATGGTTCTTGATATTGTGGTGTACGCCATCGACAGCAGAGACAAACAACCTTACTAAATCGTTTAAGGTTCTTTTGGTGGTGCTCAGAATAAACCCATTATAAGAGACAGTGGCGATCGATCCCAATACAGCCATTAAGCCCAAAGCGACCAGTATCTCAGTCAATGAAAAAGCCTGTTTGAACAAGTTTTTTACGGGCCATCAGTTAAAGCAGACGGCGTTGCATCTGATTCCATCACAACCATCATAATATCCACCTGTATTTACGCCCGTCCATGTTCCGTTACTGCTCCTTCGGACACTGCAATCAAATTCATCGTGGCGACATGGCCTTTTTTATGGTTCAATTTATGATCTCATTAATATCAGTTAAACCAAACTGGCACAGGACAGGGTCTGCCTTTTGAAAAAGTTGCCACTTTTGAATCTTTTCCCTGCTATAAGGAAGATTTGGAACATAAAAACTCAAACAAGATCAGATACCACCACATCTACAACGAAAACACCCATTATTGTTCGTTTCTCGCCATCCTGGGTTGCCATGGGGACCACTTCTGCAACTTGTCATGCAAACAGTATTCCAATAAAAGTCATTGGGGCAGGGAGTCCATCTCCAGCCACTTCCACAATTGACATAGGTTCTTGGCGTCTCCCCGCTCAGGCATTTACAAACCGGACTTCCGTTTTGAATACCAGCCACGACCGTCCAGGCCGGACAAGTCATATCGCTGATTTGATTGAGGGGGAGAGTAACGCAGATTCGACTGCCGTTACTGTTAAAGCCTCGCAGGTATTGACCGGAAGGGCAAGAGCCAAGCTGTGGGGTGGTGGGGGTGGGAAGAGCCCGGCAGATTCGGCTCCCACTGCTGTTAAAACCACTTACATATTGATTTGGTGAGCATGAACCGGCAAAGGGCCAGGAACTGCACTTTTTGGCTCCATTTCTGTAAAAACCCTTTACATATTGACTTGATGAGCATGAACCAGTGAAAAGAAAAGAGCGGCAATTTCGTCTTCCATTAAAGTCAAAGCCCCCCAAGTATTCCCCTCGTGATAAGGAGCATGAACCAGTGAAGGGCCATGAACGGCACACTTGGTTGCCATTGCTGTCAAAGCCACCCGAGTATTGAGTTGAGCTACAAGGTTGACTGGCCTTGGCCACTTGTTTGCAATTTCTTCCATCGGTGTCACAGTCCTGCAAAGTCCCCAATGCCCGGATATGATTTTCCGGCACATTGACATCCATTATAGTGGTGCGATGGAGCGGGTTTTTCATCAAAATCCGATCGCTTATATTGGTGACACGCTCAAGAGTGCCCATATCGCTCTGACTCCCTGTATTATAGCCTATAAAAGTATTGTAATTGCCTGTCCAATTATTGCGTCCTGCAGAATCACCTAAACAAGTGTTGTAATTGCCTGTTGCATTGCCAGAGCACGCCATATAGCCTATAAAAGTGTTGTTACGACCTGTTGTATTATTGGATCCTGTAGCATAGCCTATAAAAGTGTTGACCGAGCCACTTGTATTGTTTTGTCCAGCCGCTGAACCAACAAAAGTGTTGCTGGCTCCACCGGTATTTTTTTGTCCTGCCTGTGTGCCAACAAAAGTGTTGCTGACTCCTGTGGACTGAGACCCCGCCTCAAAGCCCAAAGCTGTGGTCCAGCTGGCCTGGTTATTTGATGTGCCCCCACAACCCACCAAAGTCCGGGCTTGGCCTTTACCTGATATGTCATCATTTTCTGTATCCGCTGTGTAACAGGCCACAGTGCCCCCACTCCCACCACTCCCGTAATTCACGCAATCACTCACACTGCAGGAACCTTCATTGGGCGAGGTGGTTGGATCATCCTGCCGATACTCTATCTGACACTGATTGAAGTAACAGCCACTTTGGTCTGTGTCGGTGCAGTCCTTTCCACCCAAAGTGCTGTAAGCCCCCATCCTCTCCTTTTTGTAATAAACCAAAAAACTGCGAAAAGCCGTCTGTTTGGTGAGCTTGGTGGTGCCGTCTTTGGGGCTTGGAAGTGTGCCCTTAAGCTCCATTTTCACAATAGTCAGGTCCCCCTTGAAAGCCACCCCTTTTTTCAAAAGAGCTGTGTCATCGCTGTTATCCGTGTTGCCCTGAGTTTTAACCAGGCGAACAATTTGCCCCACGCCCCATTCCCTGTCTGCCCCATAAAGGCCAATGGAGGAGGCCTGCTCCGGGTCAGAGGGGGCTGTGGCCCCTGTGGGCTTGAAGTTGGCCAGACAATCGGCTGAGTTGTTTAAGACCTGGCCAATGGAATGACGGAGATCGGACTCAGAAAGAGAGGATTTGACCACTTGAGCGGACTGAAGGGAGAGAGAAAGGGACTTCATGGAGCCGGCGATGATGACCCCACCCACAGCCCCTGCCACCAAAACCTCCGCCAACCCCATCCCGCCGTGTCGGCGGAGATAAAGTTGACGCAACTTTCTGCTCTGATCGTGACTCTGGCCCAAGTTTGAAGAGATTCCCGCTTTCGCGGGAATGACAGATCGCACGGGAATTATGGGTTCTGTGCTCCACCTGTGACGCAGTGCGGGGGGGGGGGGGGGGGGGGGGTGATTTTCTTCAATAATTTCAATAACTTATAGTAATTTCTTAAGGAAAAACCAAGTTTATTTTGTCCCCGCCGACTCGGCGGTGATTTCAATAACTTATAAGAATTTCTTAATATATTGCTGTTTTCAACATTTTACACCTCTTTTTTCCTGTTTTCAGGTGGTCCTTTATTCTCTATCGGCAAGCCTCAAAAAAACTTTAGCGGTTTTTTATAAGATTCTGCCTACGGGACAGATTTTTTGCTGATACTCCTTAAGGCTTTTTTTCACTGTCCCTGAAAGCCACAATACCCCGATCAGGTTGGGGAACGCCATGCCCAAAATCATCAGGTCGCCAAAGTTCAGAATATTTTTGGAAGTGGCAATAGCCCCAAGAAATATCACCACCAACAAAAGCCCCTTGTAAATCAGGGATTTTTTGTCACCAAACACAAAAGAAAAACATCGCTCACCATAATAAGACCAGGATATAATGGTGGAAAAAGCAAACAAAAACACAGCCACACTCAACACATAAGGAAACCAGGACACCACTTCCCCCATAGCAGAGGAAGTGAGAGCGGCCCCTTTGTTCTGACTTATCAGGTCCGCATACTCCGGTTGCTGATACGCACCGGTGATGACAATCACCAAAGCGGTCATCG
This sequence comes from Bdellovibrionales bacterium, assembly GCA_965242635.1. GTDB lineage: Bacteria > Bdellovibrionota > Bdellovibrionia > Bdellovibrionales > UBA1609 > JANQSP01. Next base: position 1,072,513 of record OZ251471.1, read on the forward strand.
TGCAGATAAGCACAGTATCGATAAAAGGCTCCAGCAAAGCCACCGCCCCCTCTTCGACAGGGTGATTAACACGGGCCACGGAGTGTGCGATGGCGGCAGAACCCAGGCCCGCTTCATTGGAAAATACCGCCCTTTGCATGCCCAAAACCAAAACACCCACAAAACCGCCGTAAGCGGATTCCGGTGTGAAAGCACTTTTTAAAATGGTCATAAAAGCAGAGGGGATTTCATTATAAAAGACCATCAAAATGTAAAGGGCCATCAACACATAAGTGGCACACATAAAAGGGACCACACGACTGGCCACCAGAGCTATCCTCTTGAGTCCTCCGATAATGACTGTGCCCACCAGCAAAACCATAAACAGGCCGTAAAGCCACTTGCCTTCGGCAAGAAAAGGCATGGTCTGACTGATGGCGGTCAGAGACTGATTCACCTGAAAGGCCGCCCCCCCACCAAAAGAGGCCCCAATACACATAAGGCAAAAAGTAATGGATAAAAACCGCCCCACCCCCGGAAAGCCCTTGTCCTTAAGGCCCGCTTTCAAATACTCCATAGGCCCCCCCATCAAACGGCCATCCGGCCTCTTCTCCCTATACATGACCCCCAGGGTGCACTCAGTGAACTTGGTGCTCATACCCAAAAGCCCCATGACAATCATCCAGAAAGTGGCCCCTGGCCCACCTATGGAGACAGCCACAGCCACCCCGGCAATATTGCCCAGGCCCACTGTGGCGGAAAGAGCGGTGGTCAGAGCCTTAAAGTGACTGATCTCCCCTTTTTTGGCAGGCGGGGCTTTTTGGCCCCCCGGCCCCTCCTTCGAGGCTGATGTGGCCCCCTTTTTTTTGGGCCGGCTAAAGAGGAGCCCAATGGCATGGGAGAAAAGACGAATATTCACAAACCCCATCCTGAAGGTCAAAAAGACGGCTGAAAAACAAAGCAGGCCCACCACAAGAGGAAGCTTTTGCTTGTCGGCAAAAGCCGGGTCCTTGTCCATAAAAAACAGGAGATCAAAAAAGGTGAATTGAGCTATAAAACTGTTGACCTTGGCAAAGAAGGCATTAACATATTCTGTCATAATAGTCCCTCCGGGGCTGTCACAAGGTTCTTTGCACCTGACCCCCACTGACATCCAGCCATGCTGGTATGTTGGTCGGCCCTGAAAAACCTTTATTTTTGAGTATCTGCAAAAGAAGCCAAAAAGTCACACTTTTTTGGCCTGACCCAGCCCCATGACCTGGCTCCATAGCCCAGCTCCATGCCTTGTTCCATGGCCCGGCCCCATAATCTGGCCTCCATGGCCTGTCCCCATGACCTGGCCCCGGCACAAAAGGCTTTTTTCCAGCAGAGCTTGACAAAGAAAAACCGGCCTGTATACTGGTTTTGTTTGACCCTCCTCTCACCAGCGGAGGGATGGTTTTTATGTTTCAAATCCTTATAATGAAAGGTGTATCATGTTTATAAAATTCTCAGTGGTGGCCATTTTGCTGGCAGGTCTTGTGGGCTGTGTGACAAACCAAGCCCCTCAAAAATCCAACCTCACGCCGGGGGTGGTGAAGACACAAATCAAAAAAGGCATAACCTCTCAGGCAGAAATTTTGGGCCTTATAGGTGCCCCCAATATCGTCACCAAAAACAAAGAGGGCGAAGAGGTATGGACCTACAGCCGGCAGTCCTTTGATTCAAAGTCCGGAGGCTTTGGTGGAGGGCTTATCCTGTTTGGCGGAAGTCAGGCTTTTTCCTCAGCCTCTTCCAACAGCTTTGACCTCATTATCACTTTTGACAGCCAAAACATTGTCAAGGACTATTCCATCGTCAGCTCCCAGTTTTAGGGGTAAAAAAGCGGATGATTTTAATCCTCAATGGGTTTTACTGAATGGGTTTTACTGAAAACAAAAAACAACAAAAACCAAAAAAAGGAGCAGGAATATGTGGTATAAATTTCAGTCAATGGCCCTTGCGGTGGCTTTGTTATGGCTTTCCTCCGGCTGTGTGACCACAACACAGCTTTCCCCTCAACAGAGAAGAGCCTTGCAGGTGAGGAATTTTGAAAGCTCTTATAACCATGTGTTCCGGGCTTTCAAGACGGTTTTGCAGGACGAGGGGTATATTATAAAAAATCAGGATATGCAGGGGGGTCTGATAGTGGCCCATTCCTCCAAATCCGCCAGTTCAGGGAGCATGTTTTTGGCTGTTTTGGGGGGCAATGAGAATTACCGGACCGGCACCACTTATGAAGTCTCTGTAAATCTGGAGGCCATCCGCAAAAATTATGTGGAATCCAGAGTTATTATTCAAAAAGTGGATGCTTACAGCCGGGGAGCAAAAACAGGCGGGGAAATTGTCCAGCCAGCCTTATACCAAAACATCTATTCCAAGGTCATGGTGGAAGTGGAGCGCAGAAAAGCCCAAAAGAAATAAACTCAGTATAAGTCCTCGTGAAAAAGACTCTTTTTTTGTGGTGGCCCTGCTTTGTGTTCAGTGCTGAAACAGTCCTGAACATGGAGCAAAGCACCCCGGACAGGGAAAAAGCCGTTCAGGCGGGCATAGAACGGCTGTCCATGGACATGATGGAACGTTTTATCGAACCATCAAAATTAAAGGCACAAAAAAAACAAATACAAAAAATAATATCAACATATTCCAACCGTTATATCCTTTATACCAAAACCGGAGCACCGGTGAAAAAAGGGCCCCAGTCTTTCGTCCTACCGGTAACAATCGGCTTTTCTGAAGAAAACCTGAAAAAAATTTTACTGGCCGAGGATCTTTTTTACTCCGGCTCTTCTCATTTGAGGATATTGCCCCTCGTATTGTTTGAAGACAAGGTCCAAAAAGCCCGCTATGGCTGGTGGAGAAAGCAAAAAGAGGCTCCCCCTGCCACCCTCCGGCAGGAGATGTCCCTGTTGCACAGCCATATTCAAAATGCCTTCCTGCCATATCACTTTTTTGTCATCCACCCGGAGTTTTCGGCCAGCCGTTATTTTGTGCCCAAAGCTCTTTTGTCCAACCGCCTGAGCAAAAAAGAGAAATTCCAGCTGGCCGGGATTTTTGAGTCCCATCTGATAATGATGGGGGCGGTCACGGTCAGGGAATCGGATGTGGAGGGTATTTTGAATGTCCAGCTCAGCCTCACTGTCCATAATGTGGATAGTGGCCGTTTGTTGGCAGAAGTGGATAGGTTTGAAAAAATCCCCCTTGAACTGAAACCAGAACCGGACACAAAAGAACCAATAATGGCCCGTTTTTTAAAAAAGGACACAGGTTTTGCCAAAAGCCTTGGATCTCAGCTACAGCTCATCTATGAAGAAGGCCGACTCTCCTCTCACGCACTCAAGATCACTTTGCAGGGGCCTTTGAGGTCAAAGGACCTGGAGCACTTTAAGAAACAGCTTAAGGCACGTGTGCCAGCCATAAGCGATCTTCAGGAGCATATTACAAGCCAGAGGGCCCTGACTTATATTGTCAGTGCCAGCTTAAGCGGGAAAGAGGTTCAAGCTCAACTCAAATCCGCCCAATGGGACGGCTTTGATGTGCGGGTGGCACGGATGAAGAAAAATAATATCATATTAAAGGTTTCCCCTAAAAACTGAACCCACATCAGGATAATACACATGCTTTCCCATCCTCCTTCCTCTCAGGGCGATTTGCTCAAAGACCAGGGGCCTGAGCCTTCCATATCACGGGTATGGAAAGAAAAAATTCCCTACAGGGAAAGCCTGGCCCTTCAGGAAGACCTAAAGAAAAAAGCTTTAAAAAGCCGGCGGGCTTTTTTTTTGGGCTTTGAGTGCCCAGCCACCATTACTTTGGGCCTGAGAGGCAAAAAAGAAAAGGATTTGAGGCAGGCAGAGGGGGAATACGCCCGACAGGGGATAGAAATAGTGCCCATTAAAAGAGGGGGGCAGGCCACTTTGCACTCTCCCGGCCAGTTGGTGCTTTACCCTGTCATGGATCTTCTGCAATGGAAAATCAGGCCAAGAGATTTTTTGTCTCTTTTGGAGAGGATTACACAGGAAACCTGTCGGCATTATGGTGTTCCATTGGAAAAAAAGGAGGACTCCGCCGGGCTTTTTACTCACAAAGGCAAGGTGGCTTTTTTTGGCATTCATATCTCCAACGGGGTCAGCCAACATGGCCTGGCCCTGAATGTACATAATGATCTGAAGCTTTTCGAGCTGATAAGCAGTTGTGGCATGTCGCATCGCCCCCATGATTCCCTGCAGGCTCATCTGCAAAATTCCCAGCAAAATCACATGGCTCGTGGCCCCACCGAAGCAAAAAAACCCAGATCTTTAACCTTAAAAGAGGTTTTTAATACATGGTGTGAAAAAGCCTCTGCTTTGTTCTTAAATTATGCTTGCAAATGAGGGGTTTATATCCTAAAGGAAAAATATGATTCCCACTTTATCCCCTTCCTCTGTGATGGAATTGGTGGCCCCCGGTTCCCCGGTGACCCACAAACAGCTTGAAGAGGCTATTCGACAGGTCAAAGCTTTGGGCTTTGAACCACGCCCACGGGTAGACTTTCCCGCCCCTCAGGCTTTGCCCCAAAGAAAAAAAGCTCCAAAAGCTCAAAGCCAGTCAAACCCACGGGCTATATCCTCCACAGTCTTTTCCGAAACGGACCCAAAACAAAAGTTTCAACAATTTCAGCGGGCTTTGCTGGCCCCTGACAGCCAGGCTGTATGGTGTGTCAGAGGAGGGTCTGGCAGTCAAAAACTCATGCCTTTTTTACTTCGTATGAAAAAGCCTGAAAAGCCCAAGCTGGTTATTGGTTACAGTGATATTACTGTTTTACAGGTGTTTTTGAACCTGAAATGGAAATGGCCTGCTCTTCATTTTCCGGTATTGACTCATGTCCGGGCCTGTTCCTCTCCAACTCTTGAGCACTTTAAGGAGTGGATCATGGGTGTGAGAAAAGAACACACTTTTAAAGGGCTTGAGCTTTTAAACCAAGGGGTTTTGGCCCACAAAAGCCACAAAAGCACGAACGGGGCTTTAAGCCTTAAGGCCCCTGTCACAGGGGGCAACCTGACTCTGATTCAAAGTGCCATTGGCACAGCTTATGCGGGGGATTTTCAGGGTAAAATGCTGTTTTTGGAGGAGACAAATGAGGCCCCTTATCGAGTGGACCGGGCCCTCTGGCACATGCAACAGGCGGGGGTGTTCAAAGGAGTGAAAGTTTTACTCCTGGGGGACTTTATCTGCCCCAAAAACCAAAAAAAAGAAATGGAGCAGGTGCTGGCCTCTTTTGCCCAGGGCCTTTCTTTTCCGGTGCTGAGGGGTTTCCCTTTGGGGCATGGACAAAAGAAAGAGGCTTTGCCTTTTATGACCCCTTGTGAGTTAAGCCTCCCTGTCAGAGGAAAAGCCTGGCTTAAGGTGAAGGGTTTTTGTCCTTAGCCTGTCAAATAATTTTGTCAAATGATCCTGTAAAAGGACAAAAAGCTGAGAGGGGTTTACGCCAATCAATCAGGTTGGTCACAGGATAAAAAAACGATATGTCCAGCAGAGGGGAGCTTTGCACCAGTCAATCTTGGTCACAGGATAAAAAACCGATATATACGGCTGAGGGGGGTTTGGGAAAAAGCTTTGAATTGGGTTCTGCTTAAAAGGTTTAAAGCACAGTTTAAAAAAGCTTTGTGCTTGAGATCGGTGGAAATCAACCTGACTCTGGTCTCTCCCTTGGGCAAAACTTTAAGCTCTATCATCATAAAGCCTTTTACCTGCCGGGGCTTTTCGCATTTTTGGGCTATAAGCTTTTTTCTTCTGTTCATGACCTGATCCATGTAGGAGACAGAGGGAATGGCCGAAAAACAGAAGGAAGGAAGCAATAAAAAACTTGAAAGAACAAGGGTTTTCACAGAAGGCTTTTTTGTCATTCTGTCAAGGGGGCTTTTTCGCCTTTATCGGCCTCTTTTTTGTCCGCTGAAGGGGCTGTTTCGCCCTTGTCGGCCTCTTTTTTGTCCGCTGAAGGGGCTGTTTCGCCCTTGTCGGCCTCTTTTTCGTCCGCTGAAGGGGCTTTTTCGCCCTTGTCAGCCTCTTTTTCGTCCACCTCAGATTCAGGAGAATCCACCTGGTCCTTTTGGGCCGTGGGAATATAATCGTCCATGACACTTTTTTCTTTTTGCGAGCTTAAGGTGGCCAGATAAATGGAGGTGAAGGCAAAAATCACGGCCAGCCACTTGGTGACATTGACCAAAAACTGATTGCCCCCAGTGGAACCAAAAAGGCTTTTGGAACTGCCCCCGCCCAACATGCCAAGGGCACCCCCGCCCCCTTTGGGATCTTGCAGGAGTATAAACACCACCAAAAGAACAGAAACCACCACATGCACTATGGCCAAAAAAGTAAACATAAAGACTTTATTATGGAAAGAAAAACAAAAGTCAATTTTTTACCGGTCTTTTTTATCAATTACCGGTCTTTTTCATCAAAAAAGAGGCAAAAAAAAGCTTGACAGGATTTTTAAGTGTGGTATAGTCAGTATATTATGAAATGGCTTAAGGAAAAAGGGGATTTTCTGACTTTGGCAGGCCTGATGGTGGCCCTGACCAGCCTGATCATTGCCTCCATCAAGGATTTTAAGGCAGACATCCAACAAAATATAGTGGTCTTGCGGGCCGACACACAAAAAAGCATCGAAATCCTGCAGGCGGATGTCCGGGAGATCAGAACGCTCCTAATCACCCATATAGTGGATCACCACAATCAGTCTCTGTCTGCTTCCATTCAAAAAACACCACGAAACAGGAAAAAACCACGCGATGTATCTTCTGCTCCCCCCTAAGAGACAGACCCCTCGGGGCAGGTTCTGCCTGCCCCCAAGCCAGTTTGGTTTAACAGATCCCTTTATTGATGAATTTTCCACTGATATTTTGGCTTGTTTTGTTTTTGCCTTTATCTGCGAAAGGCTTGAGAGAAGAGGACAGTGCCACCCGTTACAGCTTACTCAAAAAACAGGATTTTTACCGATTGGGGGAATTTAAGGGGGCGGGGGGACTCACCCTCCGCCGGGCCCAGTTTGGCCTGAAAGCCGGTGAAAAGGGGGCTTTGGTGTTCATCAACGGCTGGGCTGAAAATCTTCTCAAATACATGGAGCTTTTTTACGACTTGAACCTTTTGGGCTTCTCCCCCATTTACACCTATGATCACCGGGGGCAGGGCTTTTCTGAAAGGCTTTTACCGCATCGCCCTCATGTCAGCCATGTGGAAAGCTATGCTCATTATGAAAAGGACCTGGATATTTTTATAAAACAAGTCCAGCTCTATCCGGAAGTCCAAAAAGGGAGGCTTTTTTTGATAGCTCATTCCATGGGGGCAAATATTGTGCTGAGCTATATGCAAAAAGGCCCGGTCCCCTTTCAGGCAGGGGTTTTGTCTGCACCCATGCTGAAAATTCGAACCCTGCCTTCTGTTTTGGAGTTTTTGCCTCTTGGCCTTATGAGAGGTATTTGTCTGTTCGCCTGTGGGTGGGCTTTGCCGGGGGTCAATCCGCAAAAAAGCCGAAAGGAAAGACTGACAGGCAGTCAGAACAGAATAGATTTTGCCAAACATGTGGCCAAAATGGTGCCAAAAACCCCTTTGAGCCGGTTGAGTGCCCAGTGGGTTCTTGAAAGCTTTTCCGCTGGGGCCCGTATCATGGATAAAAAGAGAATCCAAAAAATCAAAACCCCTTTACTGATTTTGCAGGCGGAAAAAGAGGTTTTGGTCTCCAACACCCATCAGAACCGGTTTTGCAAAGCTCATTTTTGTCGTATCAAAACCTTTAAAGGTGGCCGGCACGAGCTTTTTTTGGAAGAGGATAAAGTCCGGGATCAGGTTGTTAAAGCAACAGTCCACTTTTTTGACCAGACTCCGCCCCCATAAGCCTGCCCTGTCACTGTTGATTTTGTTATAAGCTTAAGCTGTCTTTTCCGCTGGTTTATTGGGTTTTGGCACATTTTGTGAGGCTGTATCCCGGCCCATTAACAGAAAAAAGGCAAAAAAGCTCTTGTGCTATTCAGAAAAATGCAGTAAAATCCTGAATATGATTCCGAGATCCTGCAAATTACCAGAAAAGCAAAGTGCTTTTCTCTTTGGAGCCAGAGGGGTGGGAAAAACCACTCTTCTTCAGCAACTTTTTTCAAAAAAAGAGGCTCTTTTTATAGATCTTCTGGATATTCGTCTTTTTGATCAACTGACCTTGGATGTGGGGCGTTTTGAAGACCTCATCAATACCCGGCAAAATCAAAATAAAGTGGTGATAGTGGATGAAATCCAAAAAATTCCCCAACTCCTGGATACAGCCCATCGGCAAATTCAAAAAACCAAAAGACAATTTATTTTTACAGGTTCCAGCAGTCGCCGTTTAAAACAAAAAGGTGTCAATCTGCTGGGAGGAAGAGCCTGGGTTTATCATTTGTATCCTTTTACAAGGAAGGAGTTGGGCCAGCATTTTGATCTACAGCACGTGTTGGAAAGAGGGTCTTTTCCTGAAGCTGTTTTGGCCAAAAACAAAGAACCAGCACAGGAATACTTACGGGCTTATGTTGGCACTTATCTGCAAAAAGAAATACAACAGGAGCAATGGGTCCGAAAACTCAAGCCTTTCAGAAAATTTTTGAGCATAGCAGGGCAAATGAATGGCAAAATCATCAACAAGTCCAAAATAGGGAGAGATATTGGCACAGATGATGTGACCGTGGCCAATTATTTTGAAATTCTGGAAGACACTTTGCTGGGTTTCACTCTGCCGGCCTTTCATCACTCGGTCAGAAAATCACAAAGGCAATCGCCCAAGTTTTACTTCATTGATCCGGGAATAAGCAGAGCCTTGTCCGGCACACTCACACTGGAGCTTTTGCCTCAAACAAAAGCTTTTGGAGAGGCTTTTGAACATTGGATGATACTGGAAATTATTAAAAATGCCGGTTACAGGAGAAAAGACTGGCAGTTTTCGTATTTAAGAACCAGAGACAACCAGGAAATTGATTTGATTATTCAAAGGCCAAAAAAAACTCTGCTTATGGAAATAAAATCAAAAACCACAGTTCAGGCTGAGGACGCGAAAACTTTGGAAACCCTGGGCAAAGACATTTCAGCGGATCGGTGGCTTGTCTCCTGTGATCCTCTGGAAAGACAGTTTGGCTTCACTTGTGCTTTGCACTGGCAAACAGCCTTAAATACCCTGTTTCCCAATACATAGTCCACCTGCAGTGCCTTTAAGCTACTTTATAGCCTCTGCCATTTTTTTATACGGTTGTCTATTTTTTAAACACACATGACAGATGTTCAAGGCTTTTTATGGGCTTTTGACATAGTATGATTCTTGCATGTATATAAGTCATCAGGCCTTAATATAAATCTTTACGGAGTGATGATGTATTTATTGTGGAAGTTTATTTTTGTTGTGTGTTTCTTTCAAGGATGGGCGTTTGCCAGCCTTTGTGAGAGGACTTTTTCTGATCCTGAAAGCTTCACCAAAGCCATGACAGAGGGACTTGTCTTAAGGGAGGGGCAGGACCCCCTTATGGCTTTTTATCTTAAGAGTAACACCCCTTATCCCAGCGAAGATGGGGGCCGGAACTTAAATGATGTCTTGGGCATACTTGAATCCTATCCAGAGCTAAGCAAACCTTTTTTAAGAGAGCAGGTTTTGGAATTTGCTGTGACAGAAAAAAAAAGCCCCAAAAGCCTTAAAAATTTTGTTCGTTCTTTCAACAGCTCAGAGGCAAGGATTCGTAACAATCTTTTTCAGATAGAGGCCAACTTGGGTTTTTGGATGAAAATGCTGGGTTTTCCTCCATCCATTCCCACTGCTGTCAGCAAGGAGCACAAAAAAACTTTAAAAAAGCAACAACAGAGGGATTTTATAGCATGGCTTGACACCACCCCTTTAAACCAGGACACCCGCGATTTTATAAAAGACAGTTCCAAGCCTTATAGGGAAAGGACGATAACTCTATACAAAGCTTTGGAGCAGATAAGAGCTGACTTTGTCACTTCCGACACGGAGGCTAAGGCAGTGGGGCAGGCTATGGCAGACTTGGTGCACATAGCAGGTTTTGGAAACGACAACTACAAAGCCCTTTTAAAAAGCTCTGACCCAACCCAAAGTTATGAGGCTTTAAGAAACATTTTAAATGAAAGGGACAGGTTAGCTTTTGACTTGGGTTTTGAAGGGCATTTTAAAGAGATGAAAGAAAAATTAGGCTCCAAAATCCCGGAGGAAAGCAAGGTATTACAACAAATAGCAGAGGATATTCAAAACCAGCCTCACACCATAAAAGGAACAGAGGTATGGAGATTGAGACAGCTTTCTCTTCAAGAGGCTCCTTTCCGGGGTTGTTTTGGAGGGGACTGTGCCACCCGGACTTACTTTGAAAAAGCTTTGGATCCCAATTTTCTTTACTTTACTTTGACTGATGGTCAAAATAGATCTTCAGGTCAGGTGACTGTGGTGTTGGGGTCGGCTACAAACGAACAGGGCCAAAAAGTGAAAACGGCTTTTGTGGATAAGATTCAGGGTGTTTCACCAGAGAGGCTTGAGGCTATGCTGGAAGGTATTCGTTTAAGCCTGACTGACAAGGGCTATGTATTGGGCCTTCCAAAAGATGTGGGGGATGGTCATATTGGTTTGGCCAATGAACCACTGACAGAAGCTTATGTGGAATCCAATATTTTGCCCAAGCTGTATAAAAGTCTTGAGGACTTTCGTCCTCATAAGCATGAATATGAATTTTTACTTGATAACGACGGTTATTCCCAGTCTTATAAGAAGTTGCCGCTTTTAGTATTTGAAGGGATAACCTTGAAGGATGTTAAAATACAAGTAGGTTCTTTTCCCAAGCCGGAGCTGGCCAGTCCCTCTTTAAGTATTCGTTCTTTATATGAACCAATTTTGCGTTTAAAAGATTCTACAAAGGAGGAGGAACAGCTCCGTTTTTTATCTCACTTGCCTGTCATGTTCGATATTGAGGAGCTGGGGTTATCAAGGCAGTATGTGGAAGAGCATGTGGATTTTGTTCTCAATAATAAGGGGTTTTCGTTTAAAGTGAGGAAGAAGGCTTTATACATTTCGTTTCAGTTACAGCTTTGGCCTGATGATTATACAGTCCAGCGGTTGACTTATCTCAATAATATAATGGCTTTGTTTTCAAAACAGGAACAACAAGTTTTAACAGGAGAGATGAGCAACTGGAAAAACACAACAGACTGGAGAAAATCAGCAATAAAAGAACTGATGCTCTCTCTTTTTTGGAGTTTCCTCAATCCAAGTGTCATTCGGAATCGAATGGGTAACAGGGGACAGATTTTAACTGCTCTCCATAACAAGCTTTTTGATAAAGATTTTATGTTGATTGAACTGGTGCAAAGTCAAGGGTACATAAAGGAAGTGGAAGGATTGTTAAAAATCGGGGCCGACCCCAATTCCAAAGATACATACGGAAAACCAATTTTGGTTGAGGCTGTTGAGCAAGGACATGCAGATGTGGTATCACTGTTGTTAAAAGCGGGGGCTGACCCCAATTCCAAAGATACATACGGAAAACCAATTTTGGTTGAGGCTGTTGAGCAAGGACATGCAGATGTGGTATCACTGTTGTTAAAAGCGGGGGCTGACCCCAATTCCAAAGATACATACGGAACACCGGCTTTGGTTAGAGCCTCTGACAATGGGCAGACAGAGATAGTATCACTGTTGTTAAAAGCCAAGGCCGACCCCAACAATATCGAAGATCAATACGGATACACAGGATTATGGCTGGCCTCCAGTGAAGGGCAGACAGAGATAGTATCACTGTTGTTAAAAGCGGGGGCCGACCCCAATTCCAAAGATACACAAGGAAAATCAGCTTTGATTGAGGCTGTTGAGCAAGGACATGCAGATGTGGTATCATTGTTGTTAAAAGCAGGGGCCGACCCCAATTCCAAAGATACATACGGAACACCGGCTTTGGTTAGAGCCTCTGAAAATGGGCAGACAGAGATAGTATCACTGTTGTTAAAAGCGGGGGCCGACCCCAATTCCAAAGATACACAAGGAAAATCAGCTTTGATTGAGGCTGTTGAGCAAGGACATGCAGATGTGGTAATTGTTGTTAAAAGCAGGGGCCGACCCCAATTCCAAAGATACATACGGAACACCGGCTTTGGTTAGAGCCTCTGAAAATGGGCAGGTAGATGTGGTATCACTGTTATCAAAAGCAGGGGCCAATTAAATTCGTGAAGATTAAATGTCCAAGTCAAGGCCCGGTGGCCAACTTCTGTCTCTTATTTTCGCTTTCTCTTCATCAGATAAAAGATTTTTATACAAATACAACTTCTGCAAAGAAGTCAGACCCTGAGAATCACCAAGTTTAAGGGCAGTTATTTTTTTTGTTGATTTTTGAGGGCGGACTGAATTTCCTCAAGGTGCTCAAGGCCCCTGCTTTCCACACGAATCTCCACTTCCGCCTGCCCTATGGGGAGATCGGGCCTGTTTCTGTCATGCTGAATGGATAAAATATTGGCTTTTTTTGTGGATAAAAGCCGGGTGATTTCCTGTAAAGCCCCCGGTTCGTCTTTTATGGTCAAAAAGACCTGGCCCAAACGACCGGCTTTTTTCAGGCCTTTTTTTATCACAAGGGCCAGCATATTTAAATCCACATTGCCACCGGAAATAACAAGGGCACATTTTTTACCCAAGTTCCACTTTTCCCTTTGCTTTAAAAGTCCTGCCAAAGCCACAGCCCCTGCCCCCTCTGCCAAAGTCTTGTCTCTCTCCAGCAAAAAGACCATGCTTTCCGCCACTTCCTCATCAGTCACACCCACCACATCCTCCACATAAGGCCGGATACAGCTCTCAAAAAGCCTTTGGTCCGGGGATTTGACGATAATGCCATCAGCCAAGCCCTTCCTTCCGGCAAAGTGTTTTTCTGCCTGATAGGCTTTTTTGTGAAACAAATACTCCATAGCCGGTGCCAGAGAGGACACCACACCATAGACACGGGCTGAAGGTTTTAGTTGTTTGATGGCAGAGGCGATACCGGACACAAGCCCACCGCCCCCTATGGGAACAATGACCGAATCCATATCCGGCCCCTGATCCAATAATTCCAGGCCAATACTCCCCTGCCCGGCTATCACAAAAGGGTCTTTATAAGCATGAATGAAAACACCTTGCTTTTCCTCTGTCAGTTTTAAGGCATGGGCATAGCTTTCATCATAGAGCTTTCCCTTCAACAAAACTTTCGCACCATAAGAGCGGACCGCCTGTTCTTTGACGATAGGGGTGGATTCCGGCAAAACCAAAAGGGCTTTGGCCCCCACACACTGGGCGGCAGAGGCCACCCCCTGAGCATGGTTTCCGGCGGAGCTGGAAATCAGCGTTTTTTTTCTTTCTTTCGCACTTAAGCTTAAAATTTTGTTTAAAGCCCCTCTTATTTTAAAGCTCCCTGTTTTTTGCTCGTTTTCCTTTTTCAGATACACTTCACTTCCCACCATTTGACTTAAGGTGCGGGAAAGCTTTAAGGGGGTCTTGTGGATATAGGGGCTTATTTTTTGCAGGCCCAATTTCATATCCTCTATGGGAATGGGAAAAGTTGTTTTCATAACGACTTCTTTTTATAAGGCTTATGGTGGCCCTGACCAGCCTGATTATTGCCTCCATCCAGGATTTTAAGGCAGTTATGAATCTCTTGGTTTTGGGGTTTGAGTTATAATGGTATTATAACCACAGGGTTTTATGGTTTGTCAATCCCGGCCAATCTCTCAAGCTCTGTGAGGTTTTTTATGGCCGATAACTCTAAAAAATGGCAAACTGGGGCAGTTTTGACCTACGGGAGTTTGGCTATCGCAGGCCCCTCTTTTCAGGTCCGATCCAGACCCACCAAAGGTATACTGATCTTGTTTGAAAATGCATGTTTCACATTTGCCTTGTGGGAGGAAAACAGCCCAAAAGTAGCACCCTTTTCAAAACCAGTTTGGTTTAAAAAAAAGCTTGACAGGACTTTCAGACCATGCCACAGTAAAGCCATTATGAAATGGCTTAAGGAAAAAGGGGATTTTCTGACTTTGGCAGGCCTGATGGTGGCCTTAGCTGGCCTGATGGTGGCCCTGACCAGCCTGATTATTGCCTCCATCCAGGATTTCAAGGCAGACATGCAACAAAATATAGTGGTCTTACGGACCGACACACAAAAAAGCATCGAAACTTTGCGGACCGATACACAAAAAAGCATCGAAACTCTGCGGACCGACACACAAAAAAGCATCGAAGCTCTGCGGACCGACACACAAAAAAGCATCGAAATCCTGCAGGCGGATGTCCGTGAGATCAGAACGCTCTTGGTCACCCATGTAGTGGATCACCACAATCAGTCTTTAACTGTTTCCACTCAAAAAACACCACGAAACAGGAAAAAACCACGCGATGTATCCTCTGCCCCTTAAGTGGATAAGCCCAAGTCTTGTTATAATGGGGCTGACGGGCTTGGCCACAGCCCAAAGTCGCCAACCGACAGGCAAAAGTCGCAAACTAACAGATCAAAAGCCGGTGGGCTTTTTGTGGCAGGCCACCAACCGGCATTCAGATCAAAATCATATCAGTGTGCTTTTTTCCTGCGAAAGGCAAAGGTCGCAAACCGACAGACAAAGGTCGCAAACCGACAGGCAAAGGTCGCAAACCGACAGGCAAAGGTCGCAAACCGACAGACAAAGGTCGCAAACCGACAGACAAAGGTCGCAAACCGACAGACAAATTCAGATGAGCATCACCTTAAGGGATCCCGGCCAGCCAGACCATATCAAAGGTCTTCATGGGGTCGTTCGGCTTATCACCAACAACACCCCTCCTTCCGGCCAAGGCTACAAAAAATTTATTTATGTGTCCCGTTTTTCAAAAGAAAACAAAAGCCTCTCCCTTCATAAAAGGGATGTGCTCCCTTTTTTGGAGGACCTGAACACTTTACACCAGCAGGTTCTCCAAAACCAAAAACAGGGAATAAAAGAATACGATGAAAAGATCAAATATTGTGAAAGCCGGCCTAAAAAAAGCCGGCAAAAATGCTTTGAGTCCTCTTCCGGTTATCAGCCCCGCCCACCCCTGATAGCTATATGGATAGAGGCAGATGAGGCCAAAAGGCCCGCAGGGCGTTTTAACTCCCTTTTTGACCCCAAAGAGCTGGATTCGCTAAAAAAACTCCCCTGCCACCCAGCCCATTAACATGAAAAACGACAACCCCAACACCTTTGAATATAACTTTGATGGGCTGATAGGCCCCACTCATAATTACGCCGGCCTTTCTTATGGGAACAAGGCCTCCATGCACCACAAATATCAGGTGTCCCATCCCCGTCAGGCCGCCCTTGAAGGCTTGAAAAAAATGAAATTCCTTATGAACAGGGGTTTTAAACAGGGGCTTTTCCCTCCCCATGAAAGGCCGGACCTCTCTTTTTTAAAAACCCTGGGGTTTCAGGGTTCAAAAACTCAAATTCTTCAGTCTGCTTATAAGTTCTCCGCCTCTTTACTTCCTGTTTGTTGGTCTGCCTCAGCCATGTGGACTGCCAACAGTGCCACTTTTTCTCCCAGCCCCGACACCGAAGATGAAAAAGCACATTTCACCCCTGCCAATCTCCTGAGCTTTCCCCACCGTGCTCTGGAAACCCCACAAACAGCCCGAATTTTAAAGAAAATTTTTTCTGATCCCCGCCACTTTAAACATCATCCGCCTTTACCCTCCCTGCCGGCCCTCTCTGATGAGGGGGCGGCCAACCATAACCGCCTGAGCCGTGATTATGGCCAGGCAGGGGTGGAGCTGTTTGTCTATGGCCGTAACGGTTTTAAGGGCTTTGCTCAAGATCAAAGCTCAAGGTTTTATCCTCGTCAAAGCCGGACAGCCTCTCAAACTGTCGCTTTTCGCCACAGACTCAAGCCTCAAAAAACAGTCCAAGCCCAGCAAAACCCGGAGGCTATAGACCAGGGGGTATTTCATAATGATGTGATTTGTGTGGCCGATCAAAATCTGATTTTTTATCATGAAGAGGCCTGGACCAACACAAAAGCCGTTTTGGCGGAAATCAGGCAAAAACTTTTGCCCACACCTTTACAGGAGATAAAGGTCAAGTCCCATGAGGTATCCTTAAAAGAGGCTGTTTCCTCTTATTTGTTTAACTCCCAGCTTTTGCCGGAGGGACAGGACAGATGGCTTTTACTGGCCCCTTTGGAGTGCCGGCAAAATCCCCCTGTATGGGATTATATCCAGTTTTTAAACCAGAGCACGGTGATTAAATCGGTGCATTTCATGCCTCTCCGGCAGAGTATGCAAAATGGGGGCGGGCCGGCCTGCTTGAGGCTCAGGGTGGTATTGACTGAAGAAGAGGCAAAAAGCCTTCATCAGGGGGTTATCCTGACTCCTTCTTTGTATAAAAAACTTAAAATCTGGGTTCAAAAACATTATCGGGATCGTTTAAGCCCAAAGGATCTTTTGGATCCTCTTTTGGTGGAGGAGGTTCGGACCGCTCTGGAGGAGCTGACAAAAATCCTGGACTTGGGCAACATTTACCCTTTTCAGCTTGAATAAAATGAATGTGGCGAAAATGGTTCAAACTACACCAGATAAACGGAATGTCCTTTTTTTCTGTTTAAGGCTGGGTTGGCCCTCAGTTTCGATTTATCTGACTTTAGTGAGAAATGGCATTATGCTTCTTTCTGCCTACAGCTTCTATTATTTTGAGTGAGAGTTGACATAAAAAAACAAGAAAAAGAGTTTTTAACCATGGCTTATTTTATCAAATAGAGGCAAACGGGTTCTTTTCATAAATCTTTTCTATAGTATTCTCTGAACTTAAGTAAACAGGAGAAATATCTACGCGAAGTGCATCTTTTAACTCATCCAAAAACCAATTCCAGCGGTTTTCCATAGCCTCCCGATCCCACTGATTGACACCTTTGTTAAAGTCATCAGCAATTTTCTGAGAGATACGATATGGAGTAATCCCTTGTTTACCAATTTGTTTTGTGTTCCCACTATAGATGTTCACTTTTTCTGCAAAAGATTTATTACCTGCTGTAATATTCTTGCTCCCTCCCAATAAAGTGAGATTTCCTATAGAGTTTAAAAAAAACCTTGCTGTCTCGTCGGAAATATGCCCCCAGGCAACAGAATTTTTCATATATCCTTTAGGTAGAATATGCTCCAATTGCAACTTGCTGTCCCATTCGATATAATCCAGCTCCTCCCCTGCTATTTGCTTGTATTCCAGCATGAGCAGTAAAGGTTTGATCCACTTCTCAACTTGAGGTGAAGCCAAATTATTCAAGGCCAGCTGATATATACTATCTTTTTTTAATTTCTCTTCCAATGCCTGCTTGATAGAGCTTATATCTTTTCCGTCTTTGATGTCTTTGATCATACTGAATGAAATTTGCTTAATGGTATTGATATTTTTCCCGGCCAGCCAGTTTAAATAATAAAACCGCCTTATTTCAAAAGTCAAAATATCAAAGTCTTTAAAATTCTTTTTTAAAGCTGTCATTAAAATAGCTTTCCAATGATATGCCCAATTCAGATAATTCAGACAATGAATAGTTTTGTTTCTGGAACAGGATATCTTATCTTTATATAATTCACAAAATCCCTTAAAATCATTTATCACCTCGTTGGAATCCTTATCGTTTCTCTCAATATAATTTTTTATTTCTTCATAATTGTCTTTTTTTGGATTTTTTGCAATTAGATAATAAACATATAAAGTGAACATATCTTCAATATCCCATTCATAGTCAAAATTTTTTATTGTTTCTTCCACTGAATGCCAATCTGCCATAAAGGCATCTCGACGGTTTTCAGGTAGTCTGGAAATTAGATCGCTTTTAATGAGATCAGAGTTTTCCAAAGGTTGTCCTCTATGATTGAGCACTTGAAATAGTTTTACAGCAAAAGATTGGTCATTACAGGTTATTTTGACTATCTTAACACAGTTTCCAAGATAATTGACAAATTGTTCCACTTCTGATTTTTGAAGACTTTGCAGTTTATCTTTAAATATCTGAGCTGTTTGGAGAAATCGAAAAGTAACAGGATTGTTTTTTTCCTTTACCTTTGGCAACTCTTGTGAAAGTGAGCCTTCCTTTAAAATCAGCTGTTTAAAGTCATTTTCATGACAACCCCAAACCTTGAGTGAGAGCCTGTCTCTGTCATTGATATCATGAATAAATGATTTGATTAATTTGGATGTGATGGCATCGTGGTTTTTGTTTATATCAGTTTCTTGGTTAAGATCCGGGTAAAGGTCTCTGATCACACAGAAAAGGATTGTTAAAGTAGTCAGTCTCTGTTGGCCATCCACAATATCATGGTATTTGTTATTACCGGGCTTAATAGTGATTAAAGAACCTAAAAAATAGCTGGGATTTGACTCAATATCTTTAAAAGCATCATATATATCCTCCCAAAGTGCTTGAACTTCTTCATCCTCCCAACTGTAAGGTCGCTGATAGTCAGGAACCTGAAACAAGGAATCAGGTGAACCAAACAAAGTTGTAATATTGATGGCTTTTGCTGAAAAAGTATCTTCCATTATTATCCTCCGGTTGAGTGGGTATATAATTTATTCATCGGCAACTGTGATATAAACTTTAGGTGTTTTTTCTATTGTGGCCTACAGAGAGTAATACCACGGCTTTAGTCGTGGAAATTTGTTTATGGGCTGAGATACAAATGAAATCTCAAGCCTCTTGATTAAGTAACAAAAACAAGACTTTTGGGCTGTGTCTAAACTGGTATAAAGGGTAAAAAGCCAGACCTATGTATAGATTAACAAAAATCAATCATATTATATAAAAATTAACCGATAAGTTGACTATGAAACAGAAATTAAAAATTATCAGAGGCAATAAGAAGCCACGCACAAATATTGTCTATTTTGGGGATAATTTGGAAATTATTCGATCAGGGATCATTCCAAACAGCTCAATAGATCTTGTATATATTGATCCTCCTTTTTGCACTCAAAGAAAACAAACTAAAAAACCTTGGTCAAAAACCATTCATTTTGGAAGTTATGACGACAACTGGGCTGGGGGCATAGAATCTTACTCTTTATGGCTTAAAAGAAGAATTGAAGCCATATACAGACTCTTAAAAGATAATGGCTCTCTTTTCCTGCATTTGGATTACAGGGCTGTTCATTATGCAAAAATGGCTTTAGATGAAGTTTTTGGAGGTGGATATAAAGACAAAGGAGCCAAGCATTTAGTGAATGAAATAATATGGTGCTATCAAGACAAAGGTGGAGGACGGAATACAAACTATTACAAAAGAAAACATGATACCATTTTATGGTATTCAAAAGACCCTAATCAAGATTTTAATATAGCTCGGCAAACATTGTCAGCCAGCACAGAAAAAAGATTTGGCTATTTGTTAAAAAAGTTTGGAGGCAAAGTTACACATAGGCAACTCAAAGAGACAAACCCTAAAGTGTTTGAAGGGCGAAAAAAAGGAGGAAGAGTCCCTAAAAACCTTGATGAGGTATGGATTGCCAGAGATAAAGGCACACAAATGACAGATTGGTGGACAGATATAACCACTGTTAGCCGAAAAGGAGAGGAACAAAAATCCAAAGAACCTTACATTTATCATACACAAAAGCCTATATCACTTTTAACAAGAATAATTGAATCAGCAACTAAAGAAGGGGATATTGTTGCTGATTTTTTTTGTGGCTGTGGAGTGGCTTTAACATCAGCCAACAAATTAAACAGAAAGTGGATTGGAGTTGACAAGGAAAAAGCGGCAATTTCCGCTATCAGAAAACATCTTAAATTTCATGAAAATATAACCCCTGAAATTATCACCGCTACAGATGAAATTAAAAAATCAGATATAGCCAAAATGACTTGGAGAGAATATCAGGATTGGGCAGTCAGACGAATAGATGGCGAACCAGCTAAAATGCAAAATAAAGGAGCTGATGGATTTATGTCAGATGGAAGCTGGATTGAAGTAAAAAAACGAAAGTCATCAGCTGGTATCAGTGCCTACCGGCAGGTTTTGGAGGGGTTGAGAAAAACAGGGCAAGCTTACATTGTTGCCAAATCCTTTTCCACAGATCTAAAAGAAAAAAAAGCTGAAATATTAAGATTGGAAGGCTGGGAACTATTTTTAATTCCTGAAAAAGACTTATTAAGAGACCTTGAGGATGATATGCAAAAATGGGGAAAAAGTAGCAAAAAACGCATTCAAGAAATCAGAAAAAAAACTTCAAAAGCTCGCAAAAATCTCTTGACTAATAAGTTTTAGGGGAAAATGACTCTTAACTGGGGTCTTTTTTTTGCAGACTCTAAAAAACAGTCTATTTTATGTTCAAGAAAATCCAAACGGTACAAAAGCCTTTCCCTTTGCTGATTTTCAATCGGATTTTCAGGAGACAGGACACTGAGCCTTTCATCTATATATGAAATCTCCCTGTCTATACTTATCATTTCAACTTTTGTTATTTGCACTGCCCCCCCTACTCCTGGCTACCTTGACTCGCACGGGAACATGCCCTTTTACATTATTTTAACCATTTTTCAAGTAATTTTAACGCACAGCACAATTCAGACATGGTGGTGGAGGAGGTTCGGACCGCTCTGGAGGAGCTGACAAAAATCCTGGACTTGGGCAACATTTACCCTTTTCAGCTTGAATAAAATGAATGTGGCGTTCCCTACGGGACTTGAACCCGTGTCTTCACCTTGAAAGGGTGATATCCTAACCACTAGACGAAGGGAACATGACCCGTCTTGGGCTCGAACCAAGGACCCCCTCCTTAAAAGGGAGATGCTCTACCAACTGAGCTAACGGGTCTTTTCTCCATTGTTCAGGAATTTGACAAAAAGTCAAAATTTTATTATATTGAACAGGCAGGGCTTTGGCAAGGCTTTTGTCAGCCTCCTCCAACTGAGGCCGGGCCATTCCAAAGCGAAATCAGGTCCATTTCCTGCCTGTCCGGATGGATTCTCAAAGGGGGTGTAGCTCAGCTGGGAGAGCATCCGATTTGCATTCGGAAGGTCGCAGGTTCGATCCCTGTCACCTCCACCATAGTTTCAATCCACAGGTTTAAGTTTGTGTGACAGGGATCAACAGCGAAGGAGCGACCTGTGATGACGGCGACCTCCACCAAAATTCGGAAATCCGAATATTCGGATTTCCGAATTTTTTTGTCTCAAAACCCCTCAAAAAGCCCGTTTTGACAGGATCTGATTTTGCATAGATAAGGGTAAACCGCTTTTTTTGGGTTTATCCAAAGGGGATATTTTTCAAAAAGAGCACAAAAAAGGAGACTGTAATGATTATAATACCACAAAGCCTGTTATTTCTGTTTTTCCTGTTCCAATGGATCTGGGGGCCAACCGCCCCTGCCCATACCAGAGAAAAAGGCCCACAGGAAAACCAAAGTGTATGCCCAACAACAGCACGCCCTGCCCATACCGGCGAAAAAAGCCCACAGGAAAACCACAGTGCAGGCCCAACAACAGCACGCCCCGGGCAACCCGGACACATCAGTGAAACAAGCCCGCCTGAAATCAGGCACATGGCTTATGGCTGTGACAAAACACAGGACAAGCCCTTCTCCGGGCACCTGTTCCCCAATGATCTTATGGAGCACGAGGAGTGGATTTTACTCAAAGGGCTCGACTCTCTTTGTGCAGACACATGGTGCGAAGGCTCTTTTGACTTCCATTTCCAGGCTTTAAAATGCTCCTTTAAAGAACAGAAATGCCTGATGTCTTACATGAGCCAGGATCAAACAGGAGAATACAGCATTCAAAGGCCTTTTTCCTTTATATGTGTCCTTACAGCCCTGAACAAAAAAGAGCTTTTTGGAGCAGAACAGGATTTTTGGGTCTCCTCTTACCTTTATTCAGGGGTGACAGAATGCATAAAACAGGGCGAAAGCTGGATTAGAGAGGAGTAATGGATGAGCCTTTGACGGTATGGACAGCTTTTTATGAAACAGCCAAACCCATGAATAGGCCTGTTATGAAACAGCCAAATCCAGGGACAAGCCTGTTAAGCTCTGCAGGATTTATTTCTCTGTGGGAAGGGGTGGGGGCAGGGAGGACTTTAAGTCCCTCCAGTGTTTCAGGACATCTTTGAAAACAGCCACATTACGGTTAAGAACATCCAAAGCTCTTTGCCTCTCGCTTGGATCTGTTTGGATCTTTTCGGGATCTATATGGTTTATTTTACCACTTAAAATCACATCCACTATTTGTTTACTTGAAGTGTCAAACATGTTGGATGCTTTACGAATGCCTGAATGGGAACTCTCCATATTTGTAAGCAGGGCATTCATGGATTCATTGTAAACTTCCTGTTCTGTTATCATAACTTCATTCAAAGATCGTTTTGCAGATTCAAATTGGCCCAGTTGCTTGATGATGTCTTCCAGTTTCAAATAAAGGCTGTTGGACCCCATTCGGGGATACTCGCCATTGGACCCATGGCCATAAAGTGCTATGACGGCTGTTTGGGCCTCCTGGCCCATCTCACCTGTCTCCATGGCAGAAATGGTTTTTTTACGAAGAACCCTTCTGTTTTGAACATATTGCTTATACAAAGCAATAAACTGTTTAACACCATCTTCCTTGCCCTTGGCATGAGACAATACCTCAGTGTATTGAACAGGGCTTTGTTTTTCAAATACAAAAGTGGATATTTGATCCGTTGTTTTTTCCGTATCAAAATAAGCTGACATTAATTTTTCAAATTCCATTTCATTTTGCCGGTAATCCTCTTTTAAAGAGTTGGGAGGATCTATATTGGCTCGTTTTAAAAAATGCTCCACATGGCTGATATACTGTTTGATTTCATCCAACAGCTTGTGGTATTCAGCCAAAAGTTTGTTATGCTCCTTCCACATACCCGTCCTTTCATGTTCATATTTTGACCGATTCCAAATCGTATTGGATAAAGAGTTCAGTATATTCTTTATTTTGGATTCTTTTCCTTTTTTAATGCCGTGTTCCTTAATTACATCCATGCTGGGTATATATGTATTGGCCAAAATAGCCTTGTTTTCAAAATAAGTGTCCAACAGTTCAGAAATAATTTTTTGTGTCTCGGTGGACAATTTCATTGATTGCAACTGCTCCTGAGCTGACTCATGATTTTCTGAAGCAAGGATACGTCTGATTGATCCCTGGAGCTTGTGACGTGCTCTGGTGGAAAAAGAGACCAGCCAATTTTCATGGGTTTTTTTTATGGCACGGGCTGTTTCAGACACTTCTTTCAGATCTGAGACAGAGCGGGTTTCGAGGGCCTGTTTTATTTTTTCCCCAAGCTGAGTCAGAGCCTGCATCACATTTGTATTTGCTTGGATCCAGTTCGTGGAATTTGGATTCACCAATACATCAATCTCACTCTGCATACTTTCCAAATCAAAATTTTTGTCAGAAACCACTTCCAGTTCAGTCAGGGTATTTAGAAGTTGGAGCACTTTTTTTGAATGCAACATAATATGATCTATAATATGATCTTTGATTTGAGTCTCCAGCTCCGCCTGAGTTTCGGTTTTGAGATCAATAAAGTCTTTTGTCCTTTTGCTTTCTATATGCAGATAGTCCTGTAACCATTTTCGAAAGGCCATATCCATGGCGTAATGCTGAATTATATGCACTATATCAGGTGTATGAGAGGATACTCCAAGAGCCTCTTTCTGTTTTTCCTGTTCAATTCTCAATCGGTTTTTGAATTTAATTCTCTCTCCCTTGTTTTGAGGGACCATCTGTGCCATGTTTATCATTTCATTTTGCCTCTCTATACTCATTTCAGGTAAATTCAAAACTTTGGATATAAATTTCCGCATTTCCACCCAGTGCACCGGTGCACTGTTGAAAGCAGGTAAATCCGGATGCACTCTGTTTCCAAGCATGTGCCCTACCGGGTAAGACAGGCTCTTGTCAAATAAAGTGTATAGCTCATCCAAATAAACAGAGTGAATATTTGTATAATCTTTATATATCTCATACTCTCTTTCAAAACCCAGGTGGGTAAGAGCATCATACTTTCCCACCTGCATAAGAGCGGGAATATACTCATCACCCTTGTGGGCCGGCATTTCCTGGCTCATCTGAAACATGATTTTGGCATAAAACCCACCCACGGGGCTGATTTTCCCCTCTGCGACCATATCAGTTAAAATATCCCTTTCATCCGGAGGAAATTCATCCACTCTTTTTGTCAAAACCTCTTCTGATATTCTACCGTATTCCTCCTGTTTTTCTGCCCAGGACATGGCTGTCTGTGCAGTTTTGCCTTTGTCAAAATAATTTCTGATACCCTGCAGATCCGTCAGAGCCGTGGAAAGTATCATGGCTCCTGATAATTTTGGATGAAAAGAAAAAACTTCCTTTGGTCGATCACTCATCCTCATGATTTTTTCTGCAAACACCCCTCCCCAGCTGTGCCCGGCCACAAAGAGAGGCACATTGGGTGGGATAAATTTACGGGCAAAACTCCCCAATACCTCAATCTCCAACTCCAAATTATTCAGAAAATACCGGTGCCCTTCTGCATGCCAAGGCAGATCCACAGCTACAACATCAATACCATAAGTTTTAAAATGACTGATCATGGCGTTGGCTGTATGGACACCCGTGGTCATGGTTCCCCCTCCATGAAAATAAAAAATAGCCGCTTTGGCCTTTTCACTAACCAGCCAGTTTCGTTCATGCACTTGTAAATTATCTATGAGTGCTCTCAAGCTGAAAGACACATTGGACGCAAAGGGATATATGCTGTTATTTATTTTATGCTCCCAGTGGGCACGGGCCATGATGGCATCCCCAATTTCCGCACTTTTGATGACAGTAGGGGCCTCTGGTTTAAAGAGCTGATGATTGATGAAATGCACATCTTTTGGGAATAAAGCTGTTAAAAGAGTGGGTGCTGAAGGAGGTTTATTCCAAAGGTGGACCAAATTCACTTCCCTTTGTATATTCAAAAAATCCGGTTGCAAATTTCTGCTGGTTCGAAGATCCGTCAAGGTCTGGCTTTCATAATAAAGACGGGAAAAGGTGTCTTCACATTTGAAGACATCAGCCAGAAGGGGAAAGGAACAAAACAGAGCAAACACCAAGCCTGCAAAGACAAATGTGGTTGAATTTTGCCTGAACCTCTTTTTCATGTATCCACCCCTCCCTTTGGGTTTAAAGAGGTTGTGGCACGATATTTTGTATTTGTCCATTTTTTTTTGAAAAAAAAGAGAAATCTTTTGAAAACCGTGAATATTTTACACACTTTGAGCTGAATCCCTCCCCGAAAGCAACCCAAAACCGTAAAAACACACCCCTGACAATATACGGAGGGAGAGGGATTCGCCTGCTTTGTTCGTTCGCATCCAGCTCTCTTACGGCGCAGGCCCACCTCAATCGCTCAGAAAATCATCCACGATTTTCTGCCCTGTGCCAACTGCTCCCGCAGGTCGCAGTTGCCACAGGTCGCTCTTTCGCTTCGAATCCCTCCCCAAAAGCAACCCAAAACCGTAAAAACACACCCCTGACAATATACGGAGGGAGAGGGATTCGAACCCTCGAAACGTTTTCACGCTTACACGCTTTCCAAGCGTGCGCCTTCAGCCACTCGGCCACCCCTCCCATTTTCATCCAGCATAACATATCCCAAGCAATTCCCTATACCCCCTTCTTTGGGCAAAGCTCCTGTAAAAAACAGGTGCCACAGCGGGGCCGGCGGGCTTTGCACACCTCCCGCCCATGCCAAATCAAAGCATGAGAAACATAAATCCAATCCCCCTTTGGCACAAGACAAGAGAGATCCTGCTCTATTTTGCCTGGCTCTTTGGAAAGAGTCCAGCCCAATCGATAAGAAAGTCGCCGGACATGAGTATCCACCACCACACCAGAGGGAATATTAAAAGCCGTCCCCATAATAACATGGGCGGTTTTTCTCCCCACTCCCGGAAGAGTCAAAAGATCCGACAAACGGGAGGGTAGTTTCCCTTTAAAATCCCTCTGGATTTTCTGGCAGGCTTTTTGGATGTTTTGAGCCTTGGAGCGAAAAAAGCCCGTGGAATATATCTCTTTTTCCAGCATTTTCAAATCCGCCCCGGCAAAAGCACGGGCTGTGGGGTATTTTTTAAACAGGCTTTTGGTGACTTCATTCACCCTTTTATCTGTGCATTGTGCACTCAATACAGTCGCCACCATCAGCTGAACAGGATTTTTATGGCTTAGTGCACACTCCGCCCGCGGACGGTATCTCTTTAAAAGCACCAACACCTTTTTTACTCTCTGTTTCCCATTTTGATAAGCCAAAAGCCCCCCTTAAAAAGAGAATGGTGAAGAGTGGAAGTGGCCTTGACTTCATAAGATACAATACTTCATTCCCCACTTAATCATAATTGGATAATTATGGAGCGGCACTCCCGTTTTGTCAAGAACACGGCCGGTTATTTTTGACAACAAGTGTCAAACCAAACTGGTTTTGAAAAAAGTGCGACTTATGATGTGTTGCCCTTCTACAGGGAAGATATACTAATCTTGTTTGAAAATGCATGTTTCATATTTGCCTTGTGGGAGGAAAACAGCCCAAAAGCGACACCTTTTTCAAAACCAGTTTGGTTTAAAAAAACATAAAATTTCAAACAAGACCAGTATAAAAGGGATGGTCATCTCCGAAAGTGGAAAAATTCTGAACTGTTGACTTTTCACCGGACCCCCCATTATGAAATAACCCTGTCCAAAACCAATTATTAAACCAAACTGGCACGGGGCAGGCAGAACCTGCCCCGAGGGATCTGCCTTTTGAAAAAGGTGTCGCTTGTGAGGTTTTTCCCTCCTGTCTGGGAAATTTGAAACATGCATTTTCAAACAAGATCGGTATAAAAATGGACAAGCTTAAAAATCAAAGACCTGTCATAAAGCCTGACCATCCTCTCTCTGATTGCAACAGCTGGAAAGTGGGGGGCACAGCTGACTTTTTTTGTGAGCCTGAAAACAAAGAGGATATTTTTTTGGCCCTTAAATGGGCTGAGGAAAACAGGCACCCGGTGACTTTGCTGGGCCAGGGCACCAATGTCCTTGTCAGTGATAAGGGGGTGAGGGGCCTTACCATCAGGCTCTCAAAGCTAAAAGGTATGGAAAGCCACGAAGAAAAGGGACGGTTTTATATCAGAGCTTTGGCCGGCACTTCCAAGGCCGATATTATGCAAGTTTTTGCCAAACGCCTCCTGGCCCCTGCTCTTTTCCTGTGTGGCCTGCCGGGGGATGTGGCCGGCGGGGTGGTGATGAACGCCGGGGTGGGTCAGGATATTTTTCCCAAAGAATTTAAAGATATTGTGGATAAGCTTACAGTTATAAGGGATGGCCAAACCATTGTGGTTCCAAAAGAGGATATAAAATGGGGCTATCGTTTTAGCGAGGGGTGGGGGCCGGGGCTTATTTATGAGGTGGATTTAAGCTGGCCTTTAAAGCCTCTTCCCAACTTGCCACAACGCTTAAGGGAGATGGCTTTAAAAAGAGCGAAAAGCCAGCCCCTTCAGTCCTTAAGTGCCGGATCTGTCTTTAAGAACCCTGAGACAGGGAAAAAAGCCGGTGCCCTCATTGAAGAATGCGGGTTAAAAGGGCAAAAAAAGGGGCCGGCCCAGATATCGGAAAAACACGGCAATTTTATTTTAAACAAAGGGGATGCGAAGGCGATGGACATACACCACCTTATTCAGCTTATACAGGATAAAATATGGCAAAAGCATAATATTTGGCTGGCACCGGAGGTCCGATACATGGGCGAGTGGCCTGCTCTTCCCCAAGCCCCCTTTAAAAGTGCCATTGAATCCCCAGGTTCAGATAAAGCCTGAAATCAGGCAGATGAAGGCCCCCTTCATTCAATCCGGAAGTGTCGTAAGTCACACCTGTCCTGAGAAACAAAGCATGTGACCGGGAAATAAAAGTTTTGATATAAGGGCCTATCTCCCCACCAGCAACCAAATTTCTGCCCAGTTTGTGGTAATCGCCACTCATCCCCACCAGCAAAGCCATATCCAGACCGGGAACCCATTTGCTGTCTCTTGTAAAATCATAATTATATTTCAGCGTAATCATAAGATACTCCCTTATACTCGTTTTAATACCCGCCTCAAAACCATGTTGTTCGGAAAAATAACCGCCATAGCGAAAGCTTAAGGAGGTGCTGTAATATTTGAAATAATAAACAGGTTGACTTTCATGGCCCACACTGAGAGAAAAAAAGCCGGTAGTCCCCCTTGCTGTCTGAGACAGCTGATTTTTGTATTCAGCGGTCTTCAGTTGTTGGAGTGCAGAAGGAGGGGTGGCCGACTTGACGACCGCTTTTTTTACCTCCGGCACAGATGATTGTTTTGATTCTTCAGCCTGAGCTGGCCCGATCAGCAGAACGAGAGACAATAAAGTGAACAGGTGTTTCATAACAGACCTCCTTAAATTGGGGTTTTATTTGCAGTAAGTCCAAAGTATCAATGAGGTAACATCTCTTTGTCAACGATTTTTTTGCAGAAAAAGCCCATAAAATGGGAAAAAGCACATAAAAAAGCCTTCCTCCCCCCCTTTTTGACAGTCAAAATTTGATATTTTTGTTATTTTTTGCCATTATATAAGGATGGGCTGTGCCCCGCTCAGCCTGTTCTGCCACGCAAATGTCAAAGTTGAGGAGACATAAAGAGTTGAAAAATCATTCACATATAACAAAGAAGAGAGTCGAAACCCAAGTTCAGAGTCAGCTTGAGGTTTTTCAACTGCCGGTGCTACAGGATAACTACATTTATATCTTGCGTGATTCCTTAAAAGAAAAAACAGCCGTAGTGGACCCGGCTCTTTCAGAACCGGTCAAGGCCTTTCTCAAACAAAAAAACTGGAAGCTGGATTTGATCCTGAACACCCATCATCATCCGGATCATACCGGAGGCAACCTTTCCCTAAAGCAGGAATGGCCGTGTGGAGTGGCTGGTTTTTCAGAGGACGCTCATCGCATTCCCGGTATAAACTGGCTTTTAAAAGAGGGGGAAGGGGGGCACTTTGGGAGTTTTAAGTTTAAGGTCCTGTTTTTGCCGGGGCACACTTTGGGGCACATAGCCTATTGGTTTTTTGAGGAAAAAAAGCTTTTTATTGGCGACACTTTGTTTGCTATGGGTTGTGGCCGGCTTTTTGAAGGCACTGCCCGGCAGATGTTTGAAAGCCTGCGACAGGTAAAAAATCTGCCAGAGGACACAGAAATATTTTCCGCCCACGAGTATACGGAAAAAAACGGCCATTTTGCCCTCTCTCAGGATTCAAAAAACCCTGACTTGAAAGCCCGTATGAAGAAAGTGAGAGACAAGCGAGCCAAAAATCAGCCCACTGTGCCTTTTTTTCTGTCTGAGGAACTTAAAACAAACCCTTTTTTAAGGGCCAGGAATTTGGAGGAGTTTCGCCTTCTTCGTCAAAAACGGGACCGGTTTTAAACCAACCTGCCCCACGGGTCTGCCTTTTGAAAAAGGTGTCGCTGGTGAGGGTTTTTCCTCCTGTTCAGGCAATAAGGGAGGACAGCCAAAGCTGAAGGGCGGGAGCATACAGAAACACCAGCACACTCAAATTCAACCACATAAAAAACGGTTTCCACTCCAATTTTTTGGAGAACTGAAGAAAAGCCCAAAACACTTTGACACAAAAAGGAATCAGCAAAAACAGGTAAACCACATTCATTTTAAAAAACAAAGGCGAAAGCAGGACCAGCCCCAAATAGGCCACAAGATAAAAGCCCATAAAACAAAGAGTCTGGTTCTCTCCTGCCTTTAAAGGAAGGACGGGAAAGCCGGCGGACCTGTAATCCTCCTTATAGTGGAGGGCCAGAGACCAAAAATGAGGCATTTGCCACAGAAAAAGAAGGAAGAAAAGATAAAGGCATGCTGGCGAAAAAAGCTCAGAGGAGGGGACAGACCAACCTATCATCACAGGCAAGGCACCGGGCAAAGCCCCCGGCACGGCAGAAAAAACCCACTTTTTTTTCCAATAGACAGTATAAAAAACATTATAGAGCAAAACTGCCAAAAGCCCAAGGCCTGCCGTCAGGGGCTTTAGAGCCAGCAGAATAAACAAGCCGGCCAAGCTCAAAAAAAGGCCCAGAGAAAAAGCCTGAAAAGGGCTGAGTTTTCCTGCCGGCACCGGACGCTTTTGTGTGCGTCTCATCAAAGAATCCCATCTCCACTCATAAGCCTGATTGAGGGCAAAACTGCCACTGACCAACAGATAAAGCCCCGCCATGAGCCACAAAAAAGGAAAGGGCAGGGCAAAATCAACAGGCACCTTGTGTGTCCAAAGGGCCAGCACGTATCCGGCCCCCGCACTCAAGCAGGCAAACAGCACAATGCCCCCCTTGGTCAGTCTCAAATAATTTATGACAAGACCCTGACATTGTTTCATAATGTGAACCCTTAAAGCTGTTAAAGCACAGGGGACTCAGGAACACGGGTGAGAATATCCAGTTCGCAAAACAAAAAAAGCACCAGCAGGAAAAACACACTGATCAGAAAAATCACCGGGAACAGCTTGTCATCGTATTTTAAGTGCATAAAAAACAACAACACTAAGCCGGCCTTAATGGTGGCAATCCCCATAGCCATCACCACATTGAGGAAGCCAAAATCAATTTGAGCCACCGCCACAGTGAACACAGTCAAAACCAGTAAAGCTGATATCACTCTGATATACACCTTTAAAGGCACAATATGATTATGAGCTGACATTTTTCATCACTCCGGGATCATTCCACCAAATAAAGCAGGGGAAAAAGGTAAATCCAGATCAAATCCACCAAGTGCCAAAAAAGCCCCACACACTCAAGAGGGGTATAATAAGAAGGACCAAAATGGTTTTTGCGGGAGCGGAGAATGAGCCAGAAAATGGCCCCCATGCCCGCCAGCACATGCGATCCATGAAGCCCCGTCATCATGTAATAAAAGGAAAAATAAAGAGGGAGGCCCTTTAAAGTTTCAGTTTCTGTATAAGAAAAAAAAGCCCCGGGGGCCAGGCCCAAATGCAGTTTATGCGAATATTCAATGTATTTTACCCCCATAAAAATAAAGCCACAGAGGAGGGTAAGCCATAAGCACCGGGTGGAATCTTTGGTTCTCCCTTTTTGAGCAAAATAAATGCTTAAAGCCATGGTGAGGGAGCTTAAAAGCAGAACCACCGTGTTTAAGGCCCCCAGTTTCCAGTCCAAAAACTCAGCCCCCTGCAGGAAAATATCCTGATAGCGTCTTTTATAAAGAGCATAGCCCACAAACAAACCCCCAAACA
The DNA here is from genome assembly GCA_965242635.1 of Bdellovibrionales bacterium. Taxonomy (GTDB): domain Bacteria; phylum Bdellovibrionota; class Bdellovibrionia; order Bdellovibrionales; family UBA1609; genus JANQSP01. The sequence continues at coordinate 1,103,789 of OZ251471.1, forward strand.
TGAGGATCTCTGTAGAGAGAAAAAGCCAAAGCCCCAGCTTGCAGGCCGACTTTTCCTGTTCTGCACTTTCAAAATGATGTGCCGGATGGTATGTGTTCCCCGCCGTGGCCGTTTGGTTCATAATATTGTAATCCTGATAAAACCAGCTCATTCCTGTTTCAAATGGCTTTCCATGATTCTTTTAAAGCTTTTTTTTGCCACAGACAAGTTTTTTTTTTACTGCTCCCAATGCCTGTTTGTTGTGCAGAGAGTCAAAAAATACGCCCTCTCTGAATTATTCAGGTTCTTTGTAGATGATCTTTTCCAGATCCAGATCCATATAATCCGCAAACCAGTTGATTAAGCTGTGATACCATCTCTGATCGGTCTTTATTTCCCTGTCCCTGGGTTCCACATAAGGGGAATAAACCCCAGGAAAATCCCCAATGCGGTGAAACAGCTTGGGCGTTTCAAAGCCTTTTTCCAGATTATCTGCAAACTCAATATGCTTGCTGAACAGGTGTTCATACTGACCTGTTGTGTCCCGACAAGGCTGGTTATCTTTTATGGGTTGTGTGGTTTCTGCCACTGAACAACTGAGACTGTCCTTAAAGCGATGATAAGCCTGCCTGCCTCTCAAGCTTATGGCAAAAGGCCGGTTGCGGGGGCTTCGGGGATTACTGCTGACAGAATTAACAGCATAGTCCGGGTAAATATAATAATAATCCTCTTCAATCCTGTAATCCGGGTTTTCTCCTTCTGCACAAAGCATAAGGCCCGTTTTTTCATACACAGCCTTTATGGCATTGGGCATGGGGAATGTTTTACCGTTTTGGTCTTTGATCTCTCTCCAAATTGGTTTATATTTGTCTCTGCCCCGTTCAAAAGCATTAAAGCGGGGACGAATCACCAAACACTCATGGTATTTTTTTAAAGGGATTTCCATGGGGGTGCGTTCTGACACCAATTCCACCCCTTCCACCACACCAATACTGAACCACCGCCTTTTACCTGTGCCTTCATACACACGCCAGTCATAGCCCACACCTGCCTTTAACCCAGTGTAGGCCAATAAAATGGACGCAACAGAGAGTACAGGATGTCTTGCTATCCAGTTAGTTATCCTTTGTCTTGACAGAAGAACACCCGTAGATAATAAAGTCAAATCCCCAAGTCCAATATTAGTGTTAAACCCCTGATTGGAGCCTTGATCCCTCTGGGTGTTCATCAAAAAGCTTTCTGTCACATTTAACCGTGTTATTTGTCCACCTTCTTGACTGTAGCTTAGGCCCTTATCATCCACTTGGCCCACAATCACTTTCTTTTCCAGACCAAAAAAGTGTGAAGGGTTGTTGATACACTTCTTAAATGGATGATTAACATCAAGTGTGTTTTTTCTTCCTCGATTGAGTATACTCCCTATCATTTGATCTTTTAAAGTGAGACCATTTGCAATATGTGACACATGGGAATCATTGAGAGACAGAAGTAACTTCCAATTTAAATGCTGTTTTGTATCAAAACAGGGTTTACTGTTGGAATGAGGATTACCACATTCCGGAAGATTGGACGAATTGTTTGCTTTATAAACAGCTCCTTCTTTTTGATAACGAACAAAAGGGGTTTTTGTTAATATATCCTCTAAACTCGTTGTTAAAGACCGGTTAAAGTCCACTTGAGGCTCTATTTTTCTTTCTGCCCACTGGTGGAAATAATCTATGACACCGGTGCTTTGTTTTTCCTGAACAGTCTGCTCCAACTGAGCTATGGCTTGTGACATTTCTGTTTCATTTTGATCATTTTTTATATAATCCAACTCTCCAATAATCTGATCTGTTAAAGTGAGACCTTTTGATATTTGAGGTAAATCCGCTGGTTTTTTATCCCACATTGTGGAAAGAGGCATGGAAAGAATACGTGCTTGATAATCCACACTTTCTCTTATAACTTGTCTTAAACCATCCTGTAATAAACCTAAAGAACTGTATTTTTGAGATACAAAGTCTTTAAACCAAAATCCACAAAGAGCATGCAAAAAACTTCCAGTTTTGGAATCAGTAATATCCATAAGCCCTTTATCATTAAATTTATTGGGATTTGTACTGCCATGCCTGATGATTTGTTTCAAATCCTGAGCTGTCAACTTTTCGGATAAATGAGGCATACCGTGTATTTTTCCATTAAAGTGCAAAAGGTCTTCAGAACTTTCTACAAAAGTTTCAGACATTGAAAGCTGTCTCTGATCCTCTGAGGGCAAAAACTCCTCACGAAACTCTTTTTTAACTTCATTGACAGTGTTAATTTGATTATTTAAATCGTCCAATAATGTATGAGTGGTGACAGCTTTATCAGGAGATCCGCAGGCTTTGGGCAAAGGCTCTTCCGTATTTATGCCAATGGTGCAAAGGGCATTTTGAGAGGCAAAATTTTCTATATGTGTGTCAGAAAGATCTTCTGCCTTTGCTGATAATGTGGGTTTGTCTGAGCGAGGGCATGCCCTTTTGTCTGAGGATTTAAAATACTCCTCACCTTCCAGATCAGCCCCTGCACAGGCGTCTGCAAAAGAATCCCCTGAAGTGTTGAGGCTGTTGGGCATGCTTTTTTCTTCTTCGCTCTCACCAGAGGCTGAGGAGCCAGCCGACAGCTTGTCAGAAACACCTGTTTCGGGGTATGCACTCTCAACTGCCGGACGAACAATTTGCAATGGAGATAAAAGCCGGGCCAACAAAGGCTCTTTTTCAATTCTGCCTATTGATTGATCCAGTTCTTTCAACTCTGCCTCTTTCTGCTCTTCTGACAGCTCATGGGTGTCGCTTATTTCCTGCTTTCTTCTTTTCAGTTGATGTAAAACAGATTCCTTTTCAACCTGTGCCATTAACTGATCCAGTTCTTTCAGCTCTGCCTCTTTCTGCTCTTCTGACAGCTCATGGGTGTCGCTTATTTCCTGCTTTCTCTGTCTCAGCTGTCCCAAAAAGAATTCATCCCCTTTCAATAAACGATCTATCTGATTCAGCAAAGCCTTTTTGTTCTCCCATGGCCGGTGCGTGTCGGCCTCCACCTGACTTCGGAAACTGTTTAACTGCTCTCTTATTTCGCCAGCTGTATTCTCCATGTTTTGTGTTCCCTCATCTCCCATATTGTTCAGAATATTTTTTGTGTTTGCATGAAAAGATCTTAAAAATCCCAACTCATCAGGAATATTTGCAGAATCATTTAAATCGCAGGGTGGATTTTGACATACCCTTGCAGAATTCTGATTTTTGAAACTTTGCTGTATTTGATCAGACAAACCATGAAAGAGAGATTTTAAAGCATCCACAGACGAAAGCCTGTGGTATGTTGTCTTCAGATCATCAAAGGATTCACTTAACTCCCGCGTGATGGTCCAGTTGGTCCACTCAGCGGGAATAAAGGGGGTTTTATAGGTGTGAAAAAACATGTCATAATCCAAAGGATTTGCCGGCTGAATACGGCGAAGAGTTTTAGGCCAGTCAAAACCTTTTGACCAGTCACCTGGCAGATAATACCCATCCAAACCTCCCCTGGCACAATCTTTCTTTTCCTCTTTACAGATCACACTTTTGGGATCGGCCGGCAGGAGTTGAAACACCAAAGTGTTTTTGGCGTCAGCAAACAGCATAAGCTCCCTCTTTATATAAATGGGAACACCCGTTCTCACCATGCCATCCCGAACCACAACAGGTATATTTTGAGGAGGCATAATAAAATCCTCCAAATTTATACAGTGTTTATCATCTTTAAAACAATTGTAAATGGAAGGATCGCCGTCTTTTTTCTTTTCTGCCGGCTGATCATAAAATTCCCCGGTCAGAGCCTGAACCATGGCATCTCTTCCATGGAACCTGTCCTGATCATTTTTTAACATGGCCAGCCTCAACACATAAATACCATCTCTCAAAGGGCCTTTGTTTTGCTGACCACGGGCTATGTCATCATAACGAACCACCCGTGGAGAGAGTTTAATCTGTGTATTGTAATAGAAGGATCGACCAAGGGAATGGTCAATTTGATAAGTGGGATAGAGGTTAACCGCCCGGAACAAATGCACATAAGATACAGGGTTAAGAGCTTTTTTAACACTTTTGAATTTGGATCTGAAAGCTGAATAAAGGCTGATACCTCTTGTTTTTGTTGTTTTCAGTATGCGGGCAAAAGCATTAAAGATCCCCTGCCATTTATTTTCGTCTTCAGTTTCTTCTGCAGGAGCATAACCCCAATTATAACAAAACAGCTTTTGAACGAACTTGATTTGATCCGGGTCAAATTTTTGGTTCTCTTCAAAAGAGGTCCAGAGCGATTTTAATACTCTGTTCTCGTCTTCTGCCAGGGTAGAGTTTGTGGGCTCCAGGCAGGTGGCTCTTATGTCATTGGGCTGATTCACCTCAAAGCCATGCGTAAATCCATAGTCCCAGGGGTTTATGGCCACAATTTTGTCCACTTGTAACTCTGACGCAGAAAACCGGATAAGTTTTAAAAAATACCTTTGTTTTTTATACCAATTTTGCCGGGTGGGTATATTAAAGCTTATACTGCCGTTATTAATGTCCGTCGTTTTTTTATAGGTTTCCTTTATGCCTGTGCTGAGATCTGTCACTTCAATATTGATGTCTTTATTTTTGACCTTTTCCCCCAATGAGTCCACAACAGAAGTTTCCACTATGGTGTTAATATCTCTAAACAGCCAGTTTTCTGTCACCATTTGAGAAAACCGCAAGTTCATTTTTTCAACAGTCCAGCCGGAAGGAGAGTAGTTGTCTGTGCTTCCATCCGGCTGATCGAGCAGGACACAATCAAGAAGATCATAGCCAACCTGCCACCAATCCCTCAGACACTCTATATCAGATAAATAGCCCTGTGGCTTGGAGGACTGGGTAACCATCCGGGGGTTTTGATTGTCTGTTTCCAGTTTACCCAGATATTTGGACCGCAAAATATGACGCAAACGGGTTTCTATTGTGGGTTGTGTACTGATAGTTTTAAATGTATCCCCTATTTTATAAATCCCCTCAAAAGGCTTGATCCTTTCTTCTGTTCCCTTTTGCGGGGTAATTTTTAAATAAAGCCAGATCGAAGACTGATCATTTTTAAAAGGCACCTCCCATTGGAACGGTTCACTAATCAGCATGTTATTTTCAAAACGGGTGTTTATAAAAGTATTTTCAGCTTCTCTGTTGATTTTTCTGTATTTATATTTTTTTACATGATTATTGTCATCGGTTTCATCAAGATCCCGGCTTAAAAAATGAGGAACAATTTTAAACTCCCCATGCTTTATGAGGTTATACTGAAAGTTGTCGTTGATATCCTTAATCCGGTATTGGAGCTGAGCTTCAATAAAATTTTCCTTTAAAAACAGCTTGGAATTTTGAGAATCAGAAATAGAGCGATGAAAATTAAGGTTGTCTACAATAAGATCCACTTTATTTTTCCTCTCTTCCTCTTTTTTCTTCTTTAAAAACTCCAGGCCATCTCCTTCTGCCAAAGTGACTCTCCTGATTTCCTCACTCCTTTTTTTATTTTCTTCGGTTATTAAAATATCCTCATACTCTTTTTGGTATTCCTTTCGGTAATCCACCACCTGATTGGTCTGAATTTCAGGGTCCTTCACCTGAAGCCAGGGGTTAACAGCTATTGGGACTTCACAGGTCCCTATGTATTCATTGCCCATGACATGTCTGTTTATCACAATCCACTTGGATTCTTTGGAGTAAGCGTAGTCATAAGTTTCCGACCATTCCAGACAGCCATCCCCATCTGCTTTTAAGTAAATGAGTGGTTGATTTTCACTGTCCAGCTTTTTGGAAAACAGAGGGGATTCCTCTATCTCTTTTGTGGTTTTTCGGTCAGGAGGCAAAAGTTTTTTGTTTAAACTTAAGAACCAGAAGGTGCTGGGGAGCTTTCTCTCTATCAGCCCCTGAGCACGCATACTGCATATCTTGAGTTTCAATGTGAATTTTTCCGGCAAAGCGGATTCCTGGGAAATACGCAGTTCCCCCTGCACCCTGTCCACCACAAAGTTGGCGTTGCAACCACTGTCAGGAGGATCCACTCTATTGCGGATACAGCCAGAAAAAACAAACCCAATAAAAATCAATAAAGTAAAAATTTTATATTTTTGCATAACCAGTCCTCAAAAAAACAAGATAATAATTTTGTCCCTCTTTTAAACTTCCACCTTCCCGGACAGCCCGACTGTTATGATAGCGGAATCCGGCTGATATGTTTCTGTCATAAAAGTTAAAAACCAGCTCCCCCACAAAGCCAGTTCTGTCACTGTGGCCATATCTCTCACTGTTATAATAGCCCACAGAGGAGTCCGGTTGATTGATAAAATACTCCAGCACAGGTGTCACTCTCACATTTTCTGTTATATCAAAGGGAATCTGCATGCTGTAAAGCAGGCCCTGATTGAGGTTTTTTTCTTTATTCATATCACTGATATTCACTATATAATGTGCTCTGAGTTTCAAACCCAGTCGTGGCACAAGCTGAAAGAAAGGCTCCACACCAAAGTAAAATCCGGTGTAGTTGTATTCAAACCGGGAAGGTTCCCCCATAACCGTATTGCCATAAAGCTTGCTGGCTGTGGCAATGTCGCTGGGAAGAGGGGTGTAATAAAAAAAATGGCCCGCTATTCTCAAATTGTAAAAAGTTTTGGAATCGTAATTCCAAAAAAGGGATTTAGTAAACAAAAGAGGCAGTTCCGCAAGAGACTGCAAATCAATGGAGTTATCTGCTGAAAAAGTGGAAGGCACAGCCAACTGAATACTGAGAGAAAAATCCTGTTTTCCCTCCTTATAAAGCTCAATATTATTCACCACGGAGGGAAAGGGGATATTGGCCAAAAGCAGAGGAGCGGACAAAAAACTTTGATTGATGGAGCCAAACTCCACTCTCAGCCAGTTGGTGGCACGCCACAAAAACAGCACCTCCCTTTGGCTGATACCATTGTTTTCCCCCAGCCTTTCGTATATTTGCTGAATGGAACCTGTGCTGGTTAAAAGTTCAAACTCTGCCTTGGCAAAAAACACTTCTGCCAGTTGAGTGAGCACTTTGGCATTGAGCCTCGTTCGCATAAGAGCGGTGTAGTCAGAACGATCCTCCTGCAAAAAACCATCCAAATTGATCTTCCAATAGGATTCAAAGGCACTGAGGCGGGAGCCTTTGATTTTTTGTCGCTTTTCCCCTATATCCTGCTTGAAAAGCCATTTTAAGGAGGGAGGGGTTTTTTTTCTTTTTTTTGTGTCTGTTTTGAAAAGAGCAGAGTTAAAGGTCTCTATAATGGGAGGGGGGTTGGTGCTCTCCTGCCGAATCTTTTCATCCAAACTGACAGTTGCGGGTTGAATTCTGATTTTGTTTTGCTGATTTTGCAAAGCTCTGTATTCAGCAGAAAAGGAGAGAGGAAAGACCAGCAGGCAAAAAAGAGAGCCTGCCCCCTTTATGCCCAAAAGGGAGAATTTTGTCGCTGTTCTCAAGAAAGAACGGCTTGACCATACAGAGGACATGGGCTGTTTCCACAGCCTCCAGGTTCCCCTTGTTTTTCTGTTCTCTTTTTGCATACCGTTTTCCCTGTTGTTGCAGGCCCTTCAAAGCCGGTGTTTCCTTTAAAAAGATGATGTTGTTCATCTTCCCAATCAACCCCTTTTTGTTGTTATGGGGTTGGAATAAAAACCGAAAGTCACTTTGTTTGACTGTTTTGTGGAACTTTTTTTGCTTTCTTATGAAAAAGAAAACCTGTTCAAACACACAAACAAAGAGGAAAGGCATTTGTTTAATCAATTTTTTTAGCCTCTTTTTACCTGCTTCAATACCCAAAAAAGCCGGTGGCTGGTTTATCCCCCGCCAAAAGCGGTTATCCATCACCGTGAATACATTTTTCCGCATAAAGCCTTAATGAGACACTGAACAGTGCTTTTATATGCCCCATTATAGCATAAAAAAGAAGAAACTTCTTTAAGATTTTGTCTTTATTTGCCATTTTTGAGCTGTTTTTTGGCTTTAAAACAGGAAAATGGGACATATTTGTTTGTATTTCCTGTTTTTGGACATAAAATGACCAGATTCCCGCCCAAGGCAGGAATGGCAGTGGAAAAAAGGGATTTATGCAGGCCTGTGGGGCTTCAAAAAATACCCTTTTTCACGGGTCATTAATTGCTTGTCTGTTCGGGAAACAACTGTTAGATTGAGGGTGATGGATACAGAATAGGCATAATTTACCGGTTTCCAAAGTGGTGGAGGATTTTCGTATGTCTTTTGGTTTGATCCAGAGCCTGGTGGCTTTGCTTTTAATGGCCCCTCTGACAGGTGCACTTTTCAACGGCCTGAGATGGGACAGTAAACATATTCGACCGGCTTTCCTTACAGCCGGTTCTGCCTGTTTTGTGTCTTTCGTCAGCTCGCTTTTTTTGTTTTTTCTCATTCGGGACCCCAGTCTCTCTGTCTCTTTTTTTGAGTGGATAAGCTTGGGGGACCTCAAAGTCTCTTTTTCTTTTTTAATAGACCCCTTAAGCCTTTTTATGTTGCTGTTGATTACAGGTGTGGGTTTTTTAATTCATGTATTCAGTGTGTATTATATGTCTCATGACAAGCGTCCCGCCAAATATTTTGCTTATCTCAATCTTTTTGTTTTCTGTATGATCAATTTGGTTTTGGCCGACAACCTTTTGCTTTTGTTTTTGGGCTGGGAGGGAGTGGGGCTTTGCTCTTACCTGCTCATTGGTTTTTGGTTTGATAAAAAGGAGAAAGCCCTGTCTGGTATGAAAGCATTTATTGTAAACCGTGTCGGTGATATGGGTTTTGTGTTGGGTATGTTTTTGGTTTTTTTGGAGTTTTCCTCTTTGGAGTTTACGGCTTTGTCTGCAAGTGTGGCAGAAAACGGTTTTGATTCCAATACGCTCAAGTGGGCCTGCTTTTGTTTGTTCATTGGAGTTGTTGGCAAGTCAGCACAAATCCCTCTTTATATATGGCTTCCCTCAGCCATGGCTGGCCCCACCCCTGTTTCAGCCTTAATTCATGCGGCCACTATGGTGACAGCCGGCATTTACTTAATGGCCCGCCTCAGTCATTTGTTCACTCTGGCACCGGAAGTTATGACTCTTATTGCCTGGACAGGGGCCTTGACTGCTTTGCTTTCGGCCTTCATTGCCACAGCACAAAGTGATATAAAAAAGGTGTTGGCCTATTCCACTGTGTCCCAGTTGGGTTATATGGTCCTGGCCTGTGGGGTGGGGGCTTTTTCAGCAGGGCTTTTTCACCTTTTGACACATGGTTTTTTTAAAGCCCTTTTGTTTTTGTGTGCAGGGGCCATTATTCATGCTCTGCATGGGGAGCAAAATATTCATCGCATGGGGGGCTTGAAAAAACATCTTCCCTGGACACATTTTTGCTTTTTGGCGGGCTTTTTGGCCCTTATTGGTGTGCCTCCATTGGCAGGCTTTTTCAGCAAAGACGAAATTTTATGGTCCACATGGGCCTCAGGGCATGGGGGCTTGTGGGCCATAGCCTTTCTGACGGCGGGTTTGACAGCTTTTTATATGACCCGACTTTTTGTTCTGGTGTTTTATGGGAAAAGCCGTTTCCGGCCGGAAATTAAGCTTCAGGAAGGAGGCTTGTGGGCAAAAATTCCTTTGGCTGGGCTGGCTTTGCTTTCTCTTGTGGGCGGTTTTTTGGGGATTCCCCATCTCATAAGTAAATGGCTTCCAGGCCATCCTCCCCATTTTATCGAAAGCTATTTAAAGCCGGTGGTGACACATATTTCTCTTAAAGGTTCTTATGTGACAGAGGCTGTTTTAATGATCAGTTCTGCCTCTTTGGCCCTTTTGGTGTTTCTGACCACGCGTTGGTTTTATCTTGAAAGGCCGGGTAAACTTCAGGCTATAAAACAAAAAAACCCTGTGGTATGGGGTTTTATGGAAGAGGCCATGAAGGTGGATGCTTTTTGCCGGGCACGGATTATCCAGCCGGTTTTAAATATCAGTCAGGAGCTTTGGCGGGGTGTGGACGAGGGCCTTATTCAGGGCCTTATCTTATGTATTCAAAAAGGACTTCTATCTTTAAAGGATATTTTTAAAAGTGCTCAAAACAGCAACACACAAAATTTTATTTTTTTTATGGTTTTGGGTTTGATAGCGGGCCTTTTGTCCGTCCTGATTCGGTAAAATGAGCTTTCCAAGCTTGAAATGAGTGGAAAAGCAGGGTAGGTGGGATCTTATAAGGAGAATGCTTTGCGAGCACATACATTTGAATTGGGATTTCTCTGGTTTTTTAACAACCTTTTAATTCGTGTCTTCATTTTTCTATCCCGGTGGGCTGAGTTGGCTGATAAAACTTTCATTGTTTCTTCGCTAAAACGGGTGTTGAACATTATTTTTTCCACTGCAAACCCTCTTCTTTTTGTATGAAAAAGCTCATCCATAGCTGTTCTTTGACTTTCATCTGAAAGCTCTCGCATGCGGTTCAATATACGACTTGCTATTGATCTTGACCATAGACGGCTACTCTCAATGAAAGCCTGCTCTATCAATCTTTTTTCTATATCCGAAGTTATCAACTGATTTTCTGCCAACTCCAGTAAAATATTTATCGCCGCGGATCTTGCTACTTTCCAATAACTATACTCCTTATGTGTAGTCCTTCTCTTAGTAACTGCCATCGAATACGATCTCTCAATATATTCCCATCAGAATGTGTTGCACGTTGTCGGAAAATACAACTTTTGCCTCATTTATATCTCCTTTGGCTATCAGCAATAAATTATCTCTGGCCCACTTTCTCGATAGACGATCAGGAGACTCCAAGTCATGAGCCATTCGTTCGTATTTTGGCTTAAGTGCCATTCCTTCTCTGGTTGAGATAACATGAACAGATGGATGACTTGCAATGCTTGAAAAAGTCAGCCCTGAGTAGCTGGACAATACTATAATACCAATTATAAGGTATACTGGTCTTGTTTGAGATTTCATGTTTCTTATCTTTCCTGTAGGAAACACATCAAAAGTCGCACCTTTTTCAAAACCAGTTTGGTTTAACAGCTTTTCAAAGGCTGAAAAAAACAGATGAAAAAATTTTAAAACAGGTGACATAATAAACTCCTTTATTTTATGTTGAAAGTGAATTCCAAATATCACTTTAATAATTTAAAAAAGCAAGAAAAAAAGGGCTAACAGCAGAAAAAAAAGCAATATTATATAAAATTTACACCATTATGTAAAATTTACACCCTTTCTAAAGCAGGTTTTTATGGTTCTTCCCGGGTATCTGGAGCGTAAAACACCAAAAATAGGGGAAAACCAGGACTTTTTGGTCACAAACTGCCAAAAAGTCTTGATAATAAGGGCCCCAGCCGGTTATAATGCAGATTAGGCCAATCAGACACCCACAGGCTTGTTTCCGTCCATTGATTAAATGTTATAAAATGCTATTATGAAAACAAAAAGTGGCTGTTTTACTTATTCCGCCCGGCTTTTTGCCGGTTCACTGACTCTGGTGTTTTTGCTTTTGCTGTCCTGTGACCAGAGTCTCAGGCCAGCAGGGGGCACAAAGGGCACGCCGTTTTTTTGGAAGGTGGAAAAAGAGGGCAAAACCTCTTATTTATTGGGCACCATCCATATTGGTGTGGCTTTGCATGAACTGCCCTGCTCCCCTTTTATTCAGAAAACATTGCAGGCCAGCGACCTGATTTGGACAGAATCAGGTTCTGCAAAAACGGAGGAACAATCAGCAGATTTGGCAGAGGTTTTGCTTTCCCCCAAGGCAAAAGACTTTAAAAGCCTCGATGATGAAGATCAGAGATTTTTAAAGGATAAGGGCCTTTCTGACCAATTAAACTACATAGGTTATGTGGCTTTTTTGGAAAGCCTTTGTTTCAAGGAAGCTCTGGGGATTGCCACTTTGCTGGTTTCCATGGACAGCCAGGTGATGGATGTAGCCCACCTCTCCAACATACCGGTCCATGCTTTGGACGATTCGGATACATTAAGTGCCTTGGACAACAATTTCACAAAAGAGGATGTGGAACAAAAAATTGCAAACTACCCTCAATGCCTTGAGTATGCAAAAGATTTTGTGAATCAGTATAAAACAGGTCAGCTGAGTTTAAATGATTCCTCTGATGGGAAGTTTGCTTTAAAGGACAGAAATGAAAGGTGGACCGCCAAATTCAAGTCCGCTTATGGGGATTATGATCAGATGTTTGTGGCTGGGGGCGTGGCCCATTTTATCGGGCCTCATAATATGCTGGATATGTTGAGGGAGGAGGGTTTTTCCGTCCAGAGGGTATCCTGCCACTGAAAGATCCCAAATGTTTGACTTGGGAAGCCCCATCTGTCATATTTGTTTATATGAACCAAGCCCCTCACTTAAAAAAAGGGAAAAAGCCCGCCTCTTTGGGCATTCAAAAGATTTTGATCGCCAATCGGGGTGAGATCGCCATTCGCATTATCCGGGCCTGTTCCGATTTGGGTGTGAAGTCTGTGGCGGTTTATTCAGAGGCGGATCGAAACAGCCTCCATGTCATGCTGGCCAGTGAGGCCTATTATATTGGCCCGGCGGAAAGTCGCCTCTCCTACCTGAATATCGAAAAAATTATTGAAACCGCTTTGAGAGCCGGAGCAGAAGCCATTCATCCAGGCTATGGTTTTTTAAGTGAAAATCCGGACTTTGCCAAAGCCTCAGAGCAGGCAGGTTTGCTCTTCATCGGCCCCAGTGCCCGGATTATTTCCGCTATGGGAGATAAAATTCAGGCCAGAAAGCTTATGCGATCTTATGGTGTGCCTGTCCTGCCAGGGGGATTAAAACCTTTAAAAAATGCAGAGGAGGCTTTGGCGGAGGGGGAAAAAACAGGCTGGCCCGTTTTACTCAAAGCCAGTGCAGGAGGAGGGGGCAAGGGCATTCGTGCAGTCCATGGCCCAAAAGACATGCCCGGAGCTTTCAGAGCCTGCCGAAGAGAGGCCAAAACTTTTTTTAAATCAGAAGATCTTTTTATTGAAAAACTGATAGAAAATCCCAAGCATATAGAGATACAGGTGCTGGCCGATCATCATGGCCATGCCGTGCATCTTTTTGAGAGAGAGTGCTCTGTTCAAAGGCGCCGGCAAAAACTGATCGAGGAATCCCCCAGCCCACTTCTCCCCCGGAAAGTGAGAGAGAAAATGAGTGCGGTGGCCGTGCATGCCGTTCAAAAAATGGGTTACACCAATGCCGGTACTTTTGAGTTTATTTATGACAGCTCTCATCAGAAGTTTTATTTTTTGGAGATGAACACCCGCCTTCAGGTGGAACACCCGGTGACTGAGATGGTGACCGGAGTGGATATAGTGAGGGAGCAGATTTTTATTACTGCAGGCCAGGCCCTTAAAATAAAGCAAAAGGATTTGGAACAAAAAGGCCACGCCATTGAAATGAGAATTTGTGCTGAAGATCCCAAGAGCTTTCTGCCCAGCCCAGGTCGTATACGCCGTTGCCGGATCCCCCAGGGGCCTTTTGTGCGGGTGGATGGCTATTGTTACATGGGATACAAGGTGCCGGTGCACTATGACCCCATGGTGGCCAAGCTGATATGTTATGGCAAAGACAGGGAGGATTGCATAAGCAAAGCACAAAGGGCTTTGGATGAGTTTTCCCTGACAGGCATCAAGACCAATGTGCTCCTGCACAAGAACATTTTACGGCACAAAAAGTTTTTGGACGGCTCTTACACCAATAATTTTATAGAAGAGGAAATAGGAGGGAAAAACCAAAAAAAGCTGGCCCGCTTTGTGGATGAAAGAGTGTTTTTGATCTCTGCGGCCATTTTTGCTTACCGGCAGAACAAAAAAAAACCGGAGCAAAACACCCTCAGCCGGTGGCGGGAAAAAGCCCGCCGGGAAAGTCTGAGGTCCTGATGATTTTTTTAGCTGAAGTGGATCGCCGTTCCTGTCAGATTGAGGTTTTGGAAAACAAAACAGAATGGCAGGTCCGTCTGACAGATCTCAAAACCCAAAAAAAAGAGACCCATCGGTTTTCCAAAAAAGACTATCAGCAGTTTGGAGAGCTTATCAGCTTTATTTTTGAACATCGCTCCTATCTGATAGATGTTGTGGTTCAAGGGGATGAATACACCGTTTTCACCAAAGGTGCTCATAAAACCATTCAACTTTTAAGCGAGGAGAAAATCTTTCATGGTGAGCTGAAGGGGGGAGGCAGTGGTGAGGGGGAATTGACGGTCAAATCAGGTATGCCGGGGAAGGTGATGGAGGTGCATGTGCAGGCCGGATCTTCTGTTCAGGAAGGGGATCTGCTTTTGACTGTTTCAGCCATGAAAATGGAAAATGAGATTCGATCAGAACTGAACGGGAAAGTCACAAAAATTTATGTCAAACCCTCCCAGAATGTGGAAACGGGGGCACGTCTTCTCTCTCTTCAGGCGGAAACCAAAAAATGATGAACTTAAGTGCAAAAAAACTCTGCTCTGTTGTGAAGGGCCGGTTTTCGAAACAGTCTGAAAAGAGCTTTTTTACCGGTGTGTCCACGGATTCCCGTGAGCCGGATTTAAAAGGTAAAATTTTTTTTGCTCTTAAAGGCACCCACTTTGACGGGCACAAATTCCTAATTCAGGCGGTGGAAAAGGGGGCGGTGGCTCTGATAGTGAAGGAGGGCCTTTCTGACAGGCTGGCCCCGGCCTCTCTTGGCCCCATCAGTATTATAAAGGTGAAAGACACTTTAAAAGCCCTTCATCTTTTGGCCTCTTATTGGAGGGAAGCACTTTCGCTGAAGGTGATAGGCATTACAGGCTCTTCCGGCAAAACCACCACCAAATTTTTCTGTAAAGCCTTGTTGGAAAAATCTTTTTCAGTTAAAACCAGCCCCAAAAGTTTTAACAACCAATATGGTGTGCCTCTTTCACTCCTGTCGGCAAGAGCGGACACAGATTTTCTTATTCAGGAAATAGGCATGAATCAGGTGGGGGAGATAGCTTTTTTAAGCCGACTGGCCCAACCAGATATAGTGGCGGTAACACAAGTGGGGGATTCCCATATCGGTTTTTTAAAAAGCAGGAAAAATATAGCCCAGGAGAAAGAGCAAATTTATCTCAGCTCCCCCAAAGCTTTGCCTGTGTTTAATATGGATAACCCTTATACAAAGGCCATGTATGGGCGTTGGAAAAAGCACCGGCCAGCAGGATCCCATGCCCTTGTTTTTTCCTCTCAGGACGAAAAAGCGGATATTTTTTTGAAAACTGACAAGGTGGAAAAAGCTCAGCTGTTTGTGTCCGGTCATATTCAGGGAGTGAAGGGGAAGGCCATTTTGCCTGTCACAAGCCCTGTTCATTTAAACAATATTATGTGTGCGGGGGCTTTGGCTCTGGCCACCCGTCTTGAGGAAAAAACAATATGGCAAAATTTCTCGCTTTGCCATCTGCCACCGGGGCGACTCCAGTGGATAAAACTGGCTCAGGGGGGAGAGGCACTTTTTGATGCTTATAATGCCAGCCCGGAAAGTGTTATGGCTTTGTTGGATCATTTTTTGTCTTCGGCGGTGTGGGGAAAAAAGATTCTGGTTCTGGGGGACTTTTTGGAGTTGGGGGCTTTGTTGGAGGAAGTCCAGCAAAAAGTGGCTGAGAAAGTGGCCAAAAGTGAGGTTGGAGCCTGCTGGCTTATAGGTGAGCAGGCAGATTCTTTGGCGAGTGGGATGAAAAGGGCTGGTTGTTCTGCCCATATTTATACCTCCCACCGTTTTGATCCGGCCACAGTCCCGCCTTTTATGTCCGGTTGGGATTCGTCTGTTGTTTTGGCTTTTAAAGGGAGTCGCAAAAGCCGGCTGGAGAGAGTGTTAAAGCATTTTCAGCCCCTGTCCCTCCCCACCTTCTGAAAAAGTTCATTTTTTTGACTGGAGCATCAATCAAGCCTCAGCTCAATCCTCTTTTGGACCATTTGAGTGCAGACCAGTCTTCTTCTGGATTAACAAACAAAATATTCCTTAAAGTGGATACATTTTTATAAGTGTTAACAGTATGACCATTAAAAATCAAACGAGCCACTTTCTGCTGGCCATTTAAGCCGCTTAAATCTCCTAAAGAAGAATCTTTAAAAAGTTGAATAAGCTTATGGTATTGTGAGCTTGTGCCAAAAAAAAATTTCCACTCCAGAGGACTGATATTTTTATAACCTCCAAAACTGGCTGACACATTTTGAAAAGTCCTGAACATCTCCCCATTATAAAATTGATCAGCCAATTGAGCATAGCCCTCCATACCCCGATACTCCTCTTTAAAGTTTCCTTGATTATCCAAAACCTCAGCCCTCAATAATCTAAAGTTTTGAGTAGAATCGTCAAATTTTTGCCAACCCGACTGTTTGAAAACCCGTTTATCCAACACGGCCGACACATTTATAAAAGCTTTGGACATATTCCCATTATAAAATTTATCGGCAAATTGAGCATAGCCCTCCATGCCCCGATATTCCTTTTTAAAATTCCCCTGCGTATCCAATATATCCGTTCTTAACTTCCTAAACTCTTGAGTCAAACCAATAAAAACCTGCCAACCCGACTGTTTGAAAACCCGTTTATCCAACATCGCCGACACATTTTTAAAAGCTTTGGACATATCTCCCTGATAAAATGTATCGGCAAATAGGGCATAAGCCTCCATACCCCGATACTCCTCTTTAAAATTCCCTTGACTATCCAAGACCTCAGCCCTGACTAATCTAAAGCTTTGAGTCAAACCAATAAAAACCTGCCAACCCGACTGTTTGAAAACTCGTTTATCCAATACGGCCGACACATTTTTAAAAGCTTTGGACATATTCCCATTATAAAATTTATCGGTAAATTGAGCATAACCCTCCATGCCCCGATATTCCTTTTTAAAATTCCCTTGACTATCCAAGACCTCAGCCCTGACTAATCTAAAGCTTTGAGTCGAACCACTAAAAGCCTGCCAACCCGACTGTTTGAAAACCCGTTTATCCAACACGGCCGACACATTTTTAAAAGCTCTGAACATCTTCCCATTATAAAATTGATCAGCCAATTGAGCATAGCCCTCCATACCTCGGTACTCCCTTTTAAAATTCCCTTGATTATCCAAAATCTCAGCCCTAACTAAGCTAAACTCTTGAAGAGAACCCTGAAAAACCTGCCAATTTAAAGCTTTAAATGTTTTACCTAAAGCTTGGGATACATTTCTAAAAACATATAGCATATCTTTATAATTGTAGATTTCACAAAAAAGAAGATAACCCTCTTGATTTTTAAACCTTTTTAAATGAGCTTTATCAGAAAAAAACCTTTGAACTTCAGACTGAGAACTGAGATAAGAAAAAGCTCTTTGGCACTTTTCAGGTGTTTCATTGGCAGAAATAAAACAACCCCAAAAACAAATGGCCGACAAAAAAATTGAGTTTAAAATTTTCATTATCCTACCTTAAGTTATATGTATGTGGACCGTGCTAAAAAAGTGGCGAAGGAAACCAAATAAAGACCAGGACACAAGCTATTGTTTTATAGCATAAAATTCCTGCCTGATATAAAAAAAACAGGAAAAAATAAAATTGATGTGTAAATTAGTGTAAAATTTACACATAATATATAAAATGTAGTCAGTTCTTTACTGAAAAAGCTTTTTTTGTGCTTAAAGGTCAAAAAGGTTTTTTAAGCCTTCTTCCCAGTAAGTGATCAGAATGTTGTCTTCTTTTCTGATGGTTTTATCCAGGGAGAGGACCTGCCCCTCAGCCTTGGGTATAGCCTTCCTCATCCATTTTAGATTTTTTAAATCGTCTTCGATCACACGCGTAGTGGATTTAATTTCAACAAGTTTGATATTTTTTCCTTTTTGCAATATCAGATCCACTTCTTTTCCCTCTTTGGATTGAAAGTAAGACAGCCTGTATTGTGTTTCCAAATACTCATTTAGACGGTGAATTTCTGCAATAATAAAGTGCTCAAAGCTGTTCCCAAAAGAATATGTGGATGGTTGAATGGGGGTATCCAAAAGGCCTGTCAAAGCACGGCTCACCCCCAGATCAAAAAGATAAAACTTGGGGGCTTTCATCTGCTGTTTTCGGACAGAATACGAAAAAGCAGGCAGGTAAAAACCCAGTAAAGTATGTGCCAGAATATCAAAATACCTTTGGCTGTTTTTATAGTCGATGCCAGCCTCTCTTCCAATTCGGGAGTGATTGAGAATAGAACCATTACATTGCCCTGCCACCTCCAAAAAATAACGAAAAGGCTCTATGTTTCTGATAATTTGCTCTGAGATAATTTCCTCTTTTAAATAAGTTTGCACATAACTGTTTAAATAGCGCATTTTATCCTGATGGGCTGGCAAGCCAAAAAGCTCTGGCAAACTCCCAAACCTGAGGACTTGATTTAGATTAAAACGATCCCCCAGCTCCAAAAAAGTAAGGGGAAAAAGCTTGTATAAAAAAGCCCGCCCCGCCAGGAGATTGGCTGATCCACTCTTAAGCTTTCGAATACTGGAGCCAGTGAGAGCAAACTTAAGGCCCTGTTTTTGTATCAGTTGATGAACCACATCCAAAAGCTTGGGCACTTTTTGCACCTCATCAATGACCACAAATTGAGGCTGTTTTTTTAATGCAGAAATTTGCTCACTCAGCCGGGAAGGCCTTAAACTGAGCTCCCTTTCTGTTTCTGGCTGTAAAAGATCTATCCACAGAACACTGTTTTTGGAAAATGACCGGGACCACTGCTTTTGTAAATAAACAGACTTGCCAACAGCCCTTCCCCCAAAAAGGAAAAAGCTTTTGCTTTTGGAACACTGAATGAGCCTCTTAATCATATATCTAATTTATCGGATAAATTAGATACAAGCAAGCTAAAAAAGCCATAATAATGTGGATTTTTGAGAAAACCCCTCAAAAAAAGCAAAAAAAAGGGCTTGACCGGGGCCAAAAAGGCCTTATAATGCGGTTTTACCCTGCCACAGGTCAGCCTTTTAAGGGCTGTAATGGCCGTGAAAAAAAGCCTTTTAAGGACTGTAATGGCCAGAAAAAGGTTTTTCACCATGAAAATCCAGGGCTTTTTACCCGATAAAAGGGATAATCCTGGTCAGGGGGAGGGGGAGTAAACTCTCCTTTTTATTGCTCTTTGAAAAATGAATAGTCAGTTAAGTCTGCTTTTGGGGACTCAGAGGGAGGTGGCTTTGTGCTTTTTTGGTGCATCTTTCCCTTCCCAATGGGTTTCTCAAATTATTCTCGTCCATTAGGATGAGTTTTGTTTTTATTTTTAAGAGTCATAAAAAATTATCCATTTTTTTGATTTTAAGTGGAGAGTTTGATTCTGGCTCAGGACGAACGCTGGCGATGTGCCTAATACATGCAAGTCGAACGAGAAAGTCCCTTCGGGGGCGAGTAAAGTGGCAGACGGGTGAGTAACGCGTGGATAATCTGCCCTCAGGTGGGGAATACCCTGTCGAAAGACGGGTTAATACCGCATAATATCCCTTTTTCTCAGGATTTGGGGATCAAAGATTTTATTGCCTGAGGATGAGTCCGCGTCCGATTAGCCTGTTGGTGAGGTAAAGGCTCACCAAAGCTATGATCGGTAGCTGGTCTGAGAGGATGATCAGCCACACTGGGACTGAGACACGGCCCAGACTCCTACGGGAGGCAGCAGTAGGGAATATTGCACAATGGGGGAAACCCTGATGCAGCAACATCGCGTGAGTGATGAAGGCTTTCGGGTTGTAAAGCTCTGTTCTTGGGGAACAACACAATGAGGGTACCCAAGGAGAAAGGACCGGCTAACTTCGTGCCAGCAGCCGCGGTAAGACGAGGGGTCCGAGCGTTGTCCGGATTTATTGGGCGTAAAGAGGGTGTAGGTGGCTTTGTCAGTCAGAAGTGAAAGCCTCAGGCTCAACCTGAGAAGTGCTTTTGATACTGCAGAGCTTGAGTGCGGAAGAGGGCAGTGGAATTCCTGGTGTAGCGGTGAAATGCGTAGATATCAGGAGGAACACCGGAGGCGAAGGCGTCTGCCTGGTCCGACACTGACATTGAGACCCGAAAGCGTGGGGAGCAAACAGGATTAGATACCCTGGTAGTCCACGCCGTAAACAATGGATACTTGGTGTTGACGGAATTGACCCCGTCAGTGCCGGAGCTAACGCGTTAAGTATCCCGCCTGGGGAGTACGGTCGCAAGATTAAAACTCAAAGAAATTGACGGGGGCCCGCACAAGCGGTGGAGCATGTGGTTTAATTCGATGATACGCGAAAAACCTTACCTGGGCTTGACATCCAACGGAAGACTCTTGGAAACAAGGTCGCCTTCGGGCCGTTGGACAGGTGTTGCATGGCTGTCGTCAGCTCGTGTCGTGAGATGTTGGGTTAAGTCCCGCAACGAGCGCAACCCTTGTGTTTAGTTGCTAACATTCAGTTGAGTACTCTAAACAGACTGCCGGCGTAAGCCGGAGGAAGGTGAGGATGACGTCAAGTCCTCATGGCCCTTATGTCCAGGGCTACACACGTGCTACAATGGCCGATACAAAGGGTCAGCTTAGCCGCAAGGCCCAGCTAATCCCAAAAAGTCGGTCTAAGTTCGGATTGTGGTCTGCAACTCGACCACATGAAGTTGAAATCGCTAGTAATCGCGAATCAGTATGTCGCGGTGAATACGTTCCCGGGCCTTGTACACACCGCCCGTCACACCATGAAAGTTGGTTATACCGGAAGTCGTTTCGCCAACCCTTCGGGGAGGCAGACGCCCAAGGTAAGATCGATGATTGGGGTGAAGTCGAAACAAGGTAGCCGTAGGGGAACCTGTGGCTGGATCACCTCCTTTCTAAGGAGTATCTTTTTATTCCGTGGTCAAACCCAAAGTGCGGACTCTGGCTGTTCATCTTTGAAAGAGTGTGAAAAGTTAAGCCCATGTGAAAAATTAAGCAAAAAAGGGGGAACAGTTGAATAAGACTATATTGGTGAGCTTGTGTTTTGTGTTCAGCCCTCTCATTTTTGCCCATCCAAAAAATCCTGCTGTTTTAAACCAAACTGGTTTTGAAAAAGGTGCTACTTTTGGGCTGTTTTCCTCCCACAAGGCAAATGTGAAACATGCCTTTTCAAACAAGATCAGTATAACTCCTGCCTCCGCCAAAATAACAGAGGAGCCGGAACAAAAACTCTTTGGCCGGGAGGTTCCTTACGCTATTTTAAGTGTCAAGGGCCGGCCTGTTTGCGTGGCAGACATAAACAAATACTCCTCCCTTGTTCCCTCTTTCTGGAGAGATCATTTAACCCCTGATGAAGTGGCCCGTGAAAATCATCCCATTCGCTCTCTCCGTCATTCCCACCCTAAACACAAAATGGCCCGCGGAAATCCCTTAACTTTTAAAGAGATGGTATCAGCGGATCTGCCGAAGTGCGGGATGGAGGATATGAACCGTATTTATCAAATAGTGCAAAATGCAGTGTTGGTGGATGAACAAAATCCGGGAGTAAAGGTGGCGGGGGGAGGGATTCATTTTGCCACATGTCTTGGTGGCTTGGCCCTTGGCCTGGCCGCTGGAGTATTTGACGACAAGGATCCAAGTGACTCCACAACCGCTCTTTGGGCTGTTGGGGGTTTGGGACTGGGTGCTCTCATTGGAAGATTTCAGGCTGGCGATTTTGCCCTGCGAAAAGAACTCCTTAAAAACATGATAAAATCAGGATCTTTGATAGGCGTTTGCGGACTGGGTGCGTATTTCATAACAGTGGCCTTGTTAAAATAAATACCAAAGGATTTAGAAATTATAAGTCAACCTGGCATCAATGGTCCGTCCGCGGATACTATATAAAGCAGGGTTAATATAGCCAGCCAAACCATAGTCTTCTTTGTTTTCGGGCCTTTTTGTATCAAAAATATTTTTTATCCCCAAAATAAGGCTGGTTTGTTTGTTCAGGAAAAAAGAGCCAGTTATATCCAACTGCCAGTAATGATCCATTTCTTTTGCCGATTCTGGTAATGTCCTTTGGCCCGGAATATTATGCAGAGTCAATTCAAAACTGTTTTCAAGATCTTTGTTTGTTAAACTGACTGTCGCTCTGTTTCTATAGCGAGGATAACCATGCCAAGGTGTATCTGAAATTGGCTCAGGGTCATTTTTCAATCCAAACATCTCCATCCAATAAGGGTAGGGAATCCGAATCTCATTACCTGCCCCGGCAAAAGCCTTAAAATCATGATACAACATGTGGATATGTTGGATAGCCAAACCCAAACTCCAGGAATGAGCCAACAGCATGTTAAAATTTATTTCCAAGTCCAAGCCACTCAGGAAATCAGAACTGTTTAACAAAGGCATTTTTATGGATTCAATTTTTTTGCTTACTTCATTTCTTTCTATAAGTATATCATTTTTGGTCAGCTTTTCTTGTCCGTATTTTTGTTCATGTTTTAAAACCTCTCTTAAAGGGAACCCTGTAAGGTTGGTCCTTTTGAGCATAAAATAATCCACAATAAATGAAACAGGCTCAACAGGCTCCAGTGCTATCCCTATATTAAAAGATTGAGAAAATTCTGGTTTTAAGGCTGTGCTGCCTGTTATATTGATTGGGTGCCAGATTTTGGAGCAGGATGGCTCTTTTGCATTAAACTGTTCAGGTGGACAACGAATGTAGTCAATGGATCTGGCATAACCCCTGATGTTGTTTTGGTGGATGGCTATCAAAGAAGGTGCTTTAAAACCCAACCCATAAGAGGCTCTGAGTTTTATTTGCTCCACTGGCTGAAAGGATAAGGCCAAACGGGGAGATACAGGCATTGTCCAGTCTTCTGTGAACGGCACAGGCTGTTCGGTAAACCCGGAAGAGGATTCAAATTCACTGTAGTAATAATAATCTGAGCGAGCAGACAATTGGGCAGACAACATATCAAAAGAAAGAAAGGAAAGCTCCCCATAAAGTGCACTGAATATTCTATCCCCTGACCCATCCAAACTGACCGCACCTCCCAGTATTCTATCACCCTCCCCGCCTTTATCCTTGGGAAGTGTGAGTTTTTTTGAGAGCTTGTCCGGTGCACTTGAGTAACTTTGATAAGCCCCTTGGGCACCCAAAGCAAAGGCCAGGACCTGAGTTTCTGTCTCCAAAAGAGTCCCCCTTAATCTTGGTTCAAAACTGATAAGCGTGGAGTGCATGGCTTGAGAGAGCTTATGACCGGCTGAAGAAATATCCTCTTTTTGATCTGTTGGCAGAGTCCAGTTCACCTCCCCTTTTTGCACTATCTCTATCAGTTTGTTTTGGCTAAAAAGCCCTGTGGTGGTATTTAAATAATGAGAACCGGATAAACTTAAATTGCCATCCAGTTCCATTGTCTCCATAATATCCATTTCCCCATTCAACTGGACTTGATAAGTGTGGTTGTTTAGGGTGTGTCGCAAAGGGCCTGCCCCTGTCTCATGCACGGGCAAATAGTTGACAGTGACAGGTGCTTTGGTGGCTGACAGCCCCCACTTCTGAGCCACTTCCAAAGGCAATTTAAAACCTGCAAAAGGAATGGGTGCGAGAACAGAAACAGAATTGCGCCAAGAGTAAAATGCCATTGCAGAAAGACCGCCCCTATCCATATCTTTCTTGGCATAAGCATATAAGGATCCTTGCAAAATGCGTGGCATAAACTGTTGATAAGAGCTGACATCCCACTTACAGCTTTCATTTCCATATTTATCTGTTTCAATATTTTCTTTTGGACAATTTTTAAAGACCTTTTCTTTGGAGCCTGCCACACCATCCACATAGGAACCAGAACTGCCAATCCGGTGTGTTTTTTGTGGTTTCCCAAAAGAACGGTCAGCCAAATACAAGGCAGAGTTAAATCCAACCTGCCCGCCCAAGAGGTAGTTTATGTCGTTTTTACTCCCTCCATAACTGGCAGACACAGCCACCTTATCCCCTTTGCCATTCCATGAATTTTGATCCTCTTCTGTGTTCCAGTTCCAAAAATCAAAAAGTGAGGCAAAAGAGGACAGGCCACTACCTTCCTGTCTTTGAACTAAAGAACCCTGCACATGGACTTGTCCACCTGTTTGGTCTTTTTTAGTGACAATATTGATCACTCCCCCAACAGCATCTGATCCATAAAGCGAAGAGGCCCCGTCTTTTAAAATCTCCACTTTTTCAATAACAGAAAGAGGAATGGGGCTTAAGTCCACAGCACTGGTTCCTCCTAAATCAGGAAGACGTCGGCCATTCATCAGAATTAAAATATTTTCATTACGCATACCCCGTATAGACGAGCTGGATACAGAGCTTGGAACAACCAAGGCCGCCTCCCTATGCCCCCCCATGGAGGCTACCGGCAGATCCCGCAAAACATCCGCCAGGGAGTTATAGCCTGACATTTCAATATCCTGGCGTGTGATCACTAAAACCGGTGAAGAACCTTCCACATGAGTTTTTTTAATATGAGACCCAATAACTTCAATTTTTTCCACATCTCTCTTTTTAAGCTCTTCAGCTAAAGTGACAGAGGAAAATAAAACCAAGAGCACCGGCGAAAAACCCACACTATGTTTTATGGATATCAACCACTTTTTCATCAACAGAACTCCTTATTAAGCAATTTGTTTCAAATTTTAGGGGGATTTTTTAAATCTTTTTAGCGAGCCGGTCAAGAAAACAGCTTAAAAAAAATAATGCAGTGCACAATGCGCTTTTTCAGGATTGATCCACCCTTCCAACCGATAGTCAAGCTTATATTAACTTTTTGCGATATCTTTAACATATAGTCAAGCTTATATTAACTTTTTGCGATATCTTTAACATATAGTCAAGCTTATATTAACTTTTTGCGATATCTTTAACATATAGTCAAGCTTATATTA
This sequence comes from Bdellovibrionales bacterium, assembly GCA_965242635.1. Taxonomy (GTDB): domain Bacteria; phylum Bdellovibrionota; class Bdellovibrionia; order Bdellovibrionales; family UBA1609; genus JANQSP01. The sequence goes on from OZ251471.1 coordinate 1,128,590, forward strand.
ACTTCTTGCAATATTTTTAACATATAGTCAGGACTTTTCGGCAGTCCGATACCAAAAAGTCCTCAGAAAAAGCTTGATTGGACTCAAGACATTGAGTAATTTTACTCAGAACATTGAGTAATCGGACACAGGACAATGAGTGATTTGACATTCATCCGGCCCTTGGCCCGATCTTTTTTGCCTCGCCTGCATGAGCCTTGCCGGTTTTTGCAGGTCATCTTTGGTCCCCGGCAGGTGGGCAAAATCACATTGATAACACAAATTTCTACGGTTTTGCTACATTGGAAAATATGACCTTTGGCCCAATCTTTGGGGGCAGTTTGACTTTTTTGCCCTAAAAACCGAAAAAGTCTTGACTTTTCCGGTATATGTGGCATTTTAGACAACATGAAGCGCATATACACTCCTTATTTTCAGGAATTTGCGGACCGGAAAATTATCCTGATTACAGGTCCCAGGCAGTCGGGAAAAACCACGATTACCAAAATGTTTTCTGGTTCCTTGGTCCATTTAAATTATGACAATGAAGAGGATCGTCAAATTTATCTGGAAAAATCATGGGATAGATCCAAAGATTTTATTATTTTTGATGAGCTTCATAAAATGAAAAACTGGAAAAGGAGAAGGGGCCAAGTTGGAAAATTTAGTGGCTTGTTCACTTCTTAAAGAATGTCATTTCCGGCAAGATTGCCTTGGTGAGAATTGGGATCTTTATTACATTGGAAAAAAAGGAGGTGGTGAGTTGGATTTTCTTATCGTCAAAGAAGAAGTGCCACATACTATTGTAGAGGTTAAGTTATCTGACGATTCTGTTTCCAGGAATTTTAAATTGATCGAAAAGGATTTCCCTAAAATCAAGAAAATCCAGTTGGTTAAAAACATCAAAAGAGAAAAAACATTTCCCAACGGGGTGGAGATTCGATCTCTTAACTGGCTGGCCCATTGGTAAAGAGCTAATTAGATCGGTCTTTATATATTGCTTCTTGTCTGGCAGACTCAGGACAACGGACTATGCCGTAAAATCCTCAAACAGTGCAGAAAAATTATTTTTAAAGAAAAAAACCAAAAAGCTGTGGGAAACTTACATCCTTTTACTTCTTTTCTGAAAAAGTTTTGAGAAAATCAAACACATTGGTCACCATCACCTTGTTTTGAACAGGGTAGGCTTTTTCCACAGGGGCTATCACATATTTCCTGTGTGCCTCAATATCCTCAACAGCATTCCAAAAACCTTTTGATATTTGAGGGGCTGTGGAGGATTTAATTTCAACAGCTGTTAACTTCCCTGCTTTTTCCAAAACAAGGTCCAACTCAGCTCCTGCCCTTGTGCCGTAAAAATACGCCTTCCACTTGGGCAGTTGATGGCATATATTTTCAATCACATAAGATTCAAAGGAAAGTCCCCGGACAGGGTGGCCAAATAACTCATTGCTGGTTTCAATATTCAAAAGGGCGTGGAGCAAGCCTGTGTCCCTGATATAGATTTTAGGTGCTTTTACCAATCGTTTTTTAATGTTTTTGGAGTAAGGCTTGAGAACACGGACCAAAAAAGTCCGCTCCAAAATGTCAATATAGTGTTTTATTGTGTGTGCACTTTTTCCCAAAATACTCCCCAAGTGGGAGCTGTTCAGACGATGTCCCTGAGAATGAGCCAGCAGTCTCCAAAAGCGATCCAAAACACTGGCAGGAATGTTAAAACCCAATTGTGGAATATCACGCTCCAAAAAAGTGCGAATATAATTATAACGCCAAGTGAGGCTCATATCTTCATTTTTAGCCAAAAAACTTAAAGGGTAACCCCCTCTCAGCCAATGTGAATGAAAAGACTCGCTCCGTAGCTCCTCAGTGGAAAAAGGGGTGATCTCCAAAAAGGCTATCCGGCCAGCCAGAGTTTCACTGCTCTGTTTGATCAAATCCCGCCCCGCACTCCCCAAAATTAAAAACTGCCCCGCTCTCTTTTCAACATCCACAACCCCTCTTAAAATTTTAAAAAGATTAGGTTTATATTGAATTTCATCCAGACAGATCAGGCTCTGCCGGTTAAATTCAAAAAAAGCCACAGGATCAGACAGTTTGTTCAGGTCTTTGGGCTGTTGCAAATCCAAGTAAAGGGACGGTTTCCACAAAGATAAAATCTTTTTGGCCAAAGTGGACTTTCCCACCTGCCTAGCCCCCAGCAGAGCCACAACAGGGAAGTTTTTCAACAGTGTCTGGACCCTGGTTTTCAAACCCGGCCTTTTTATGAAACCTGCCATATTTGAAGCATGACTTCAAATAAGCAAGGATGTCAAGCTTTATTGTAAAATATTTTCTGTCTGAGGGAGGTTTTGTCTATAAAAAGGCTTGACAACAGCCTCTAAATGAAGGATTTTTGTATTAACTGAGGTAGCCAAAAACAGGGGCCAGTACAAAAGTATGGACATGGAAAAGGAGCCTGTAATGAACTTCAAACTCAAACACCGAGACAGGTTTCGTCTTTTTGTCAACCTCCTGATTGCTTTTTCTGTCGCCTCCTGGCCAACTGTGAGTCTGACTTTTGAAATAGACGAGCTCAGAAAACCACCACTGATAAAAGTAATAAAGGTCATCACTTCTGAAGATGATTCCGCTGAAAATGTGCTTTTAATAGATGAGCATAATGGTTGTTTTATTTACAATACAGAGCAGGACTTGATTACTTCTCGTTGCAGGAAAGAGGAAGTCCACCATGCAAGCGATATTCTGTCTGATTATGAAAATTGCCATGAACAGGCAACACACCTTACATGGAAAGATACTTTAATTGTCGGTGGCGGAATCATGGGAGGAGTCAGTACTGGAACGGGAATCTTTGCCCTTGGATATGAAAAAGGCTGGTTTGAGGTCAGGAACGGGAGAACTGTTTGGTATTTGAACCGCACAGGCGTTAACTTTCTTTATTTGGGTATTATCGCCATTATCTTGGCAATAACAGGAGGTTTTATGCTTCATTCTTCACGTGCTGAGGCTAAAAGTGCATGTGAAGAAATCTACGGTAGCCATTTATATATTTTATCTGAGCCAATACTGTTTCTGGATCCCACTGTGTAATCTGTTACCCTCCTGAGTCCGCCAGACAAACAACAAAAAGTTATAAGCCGGCACGGGACAGCCGGGAGGGGAGAGAAAGCTTGAGCCGGTTTTCCAGCCAATGGGTGGTTTTAATCAGCTCCGGCAAACTTAAGTCTGTTTTGAAATTCATTTTCTCCAACATATAAGCCAGCTCCTCTGTAGCCACATTGCCTGTGGCCCCCGGTGCATAAGGACAGCCTCCCATTCCGCCAATGCTGGAATCAAAAACCCTCACTCCCCTTTCCAGCCCGGCCATAACATTGACCAAAGCCATCCCCCTTGTGTCATGAAAATGCAGGGCCACCTGATGGGCCGGCACTTTCTTCAGCAAAAGATCCAAGAGACGCGACACATCTGTCCTCACCGCCCTCCCCACAGTGTCGCTGATGGAGATCTCAAACACGCCACTATCCCTGATTTTTTCACTGAGAGCCACCACCTTCGAGGGCCTTTGCCTTCCTTCATAAGGACAAAAAAAAGCCACACTCAAATACACCCTTATCTTTATCTTTTGTCTAAAGGCTGACTGGCCAATCAGCTTTAAGTTTTTCAGACTTTGTTTAATGCTCATTCTGATATTTTTTTGGGAAAAAGACTCTGTGCAGGACACAAACAAAGAAAGCTCCTTCAGACCACAGGCCAAAGCCCTTTCAAAACCTCTCTGATTGGGCACGAAAGCAGAATAAGCCACTTCCTTTGGCAAAAGGCCCTGGTCCTGTGCACGCAAAACTTTTTTTGCAAGAGCCGGCACACAACGCATCTGAGGCATAAACTCATGTGAAACAAAAGAACCCAGCTCCATTCTTTTCAGTCCGGCAGAAGAAAGCCGTTTCACCATTTGCCAGCGATTCGAAAGAGCAACAGGACGGGAAACATTTTGCAAACCATCCCTCAAACCCACTTCCACTATGGATACCGGCATGTTCACCTCATTACGGGCAGAATAATCTGCTGATGAAGAGTTATTTTCAGGGCCTCCCGGATAAGGAGGTTTCGACTGTCCTTAAACTCCAGTTTCATAAGAATGGCGGCCGGTAAAGCCCCTCTTTCATTACGGCCTGTTTTCCATTCCTGCACCCACTCGTTGGCAGATACATCATAATAGGAAAGCTCAAATTTTTGCACTCTCTCCAACAGCACCACCTCATTTGTCTGTGTCAGGTTCTCCAGATCCTGGTCAATAACAGAAGAGGATTTACGCCAAAGACAAAGGCTTTGCTCTTTTGGGTTGAGACGATTTTTACAGTTTTTAAGATAATACATAATGGCATTTTGATCCCCTTTGGGGTCGTTTTCCGCTCTGTAGGAAAGAGCGTTCATACTCAACTGGTCCTTTTTGCCTGTAATACCACCCACAGAACGCACCATTGGCGGAAAATAAGGCCGGAGTTGATTGAGTTCAAACTGAGCCAGCAGGGTTTTGGCCTGTTTGGCCGGACCTTCTGCTGTTTTAGCCAATCCCTCACGGGTTTTTCTTCCTGATTCCACAGTTCGATACACCAAATCGTTTATGTTTTTTTTATAAAACATGTTCCTTAAATCTTTTTTCACCACCTGAAGGGCGTTTCGGCTGAACTTGTGATTTTTTATATTGCGTGTGACCTTTTTCCTGTATTGCACCGTGGTATCCACTATACGAAAAAGAGACCAGGATATAAAGGAGAACAAAAGCAGGGCAATCAGCACCTCTATCAAAGTCATGCCCTTCCGGCTTTTTGTTTCAGAACAGGTTTTTTTATCGAAAAATCCTTGGAGAGAAAACATTTCAGAGGGCTCCTGAGACTTGTATTTTTTTGTTATGATCCACAATATAAGTGGTCATGGAGTAAGCACTTTTTAAAGAACCTTTTTTATAATGGATGGTCAGCTTAAGCTCCTTCACGGCCTGAGACAAAAATTGTTTGGTGACCTGAGCCACCTGAAGGGCCATCCCCCCCTGGCTGTCTCCGGTCAGACTCATCAGGGCCTTTGGATCCGGAAGACTTAAAGCTTGGGTGACAACACTCCATGAAAAATGCTTCTCCCCCTCAAAGTCCCCCCTGGCCTCACTTGGTATGGAATCAAAACTTGTTCTTCGCCACTCAAACTCCAAATCAGATATTTTTTGTTCCATAAGCCGGGTGATTTTTCCATAATGCTCAAGCCTTTTAACCCTCTGTTGGTTGCCCGATCCTATTCGGGACACAATGACCATGGAACTGGACAGAATCAACAAAGTCACCAGTATCTCAATTAAGCTGAAGCCTTTTTTCTTTTTTATCCAGGAGTGCATTTTATATCAGGCCCCCCAACAGGTGTCCCTTTTGCTCATGGATAGAACGGATCTGCAAAGTCAGCTCCCCCGCTTTGTCCACAGGGCCTCTGTCCGCCGGCAAAAGCACATTCCAGTAATTCCGGCTGAGGCCCATCCGCTCTTTATGCTGAAGAGGCAAAACTTTTTGGACTGTGCCTTTTTGACTGAGAAGGGCTTCTTTAAAACGGGCCTGGCTTAAATGCCTCAGCTGGCTGGCCCGTTTCATGATCAGGGAGCGGGGGTGGGAGGTGTAGGCTTTTTCGGCATAAGTGTAACGGCGGGGACTATAGGGAAACACATGGAGCCTGGTCCAGGGCCAGTCTTTCAGCCTCAGGTAAGTGTCTTCAAACTGCTTTTGGCTTTCTTCAGCAAACCCGGTAATCAAATCCATACCCACAAAAGCCTCCGGGATTTTTTTGTTGATTTTCATCAGTGTGTTTTTTACATCCTTTGCCTGATATTTCCTCTTCATTCTCTTTAAAATTTCTGAATGAGCACTCTGAATGCTCAAATGAAAATGAGAACACACACGAGACTCTGTAAAAAGATCCAACAGCTCCTGGCTTAGTTCCGGTGGCTCCAGGCTGGAGAGACGAAGGCGGGGCATTTTGGTCTCTTCCAGCAAAGCACGAAGAAGATGGGCAAGACCTTGCTGGCTTTGGCCACTTTGTTCGCTGTCTAAAGGAGGATTTTTGCCCTGACTTGTGTAGTCTCCGATATGCACTCCTGTCAAAACCACTTCCCGCACCCCCTGATCATAGTGCTCCTGCACAGAACGAACCAGCTCCGGCAAAGGAAGGCTCCGGCTTTTGCCACGGGCAAAGGGAATAATGCAAAAAGTACAGAAGCCATCACACCCATCCTGAATTTTTAAGAAAAGCCTTGTGTGCCCCCGCTCCAAGTGGGCCTGTTGGCCCAAGTCCGATTTTTTAAAAATGGAGGACTTGAACACTTTCTGACTTGGTATTTTTTCACTTGGTATTTTTTCACTTGGTATTTTTTCACCCGGCCCTTTTTCACCAAATTTGTCTGTCAATATATCTGTTAGATGGGCTTTATGGGAATTGGCCACCACCAAGTCCACCTCTTCAAGGCTCGAAAACTTTTCTGTTTCCACCTGTGTGGCACACCCTGTAACCACCACAGAGCTTTCAGGATGTTTGGCCTTGTAACGGCGAATATGACGCAAAGCCTCCTTGACGGCCTCCTCTGTTACGGCACAGGTGTTGACAATATGCAGAGCCTTTGGCCCACCTTTTTTGTCTCTCTCAAGAACCGGACCCGGCAAAAGGCCGGCTTTTTGGCTTAAGCTTTTTTGAATCAAGGCACTGTCATAAGTATTTACCTTACAACCAAAAGTTTTTATGGAATAGTTCATGTTTTATTTTCCCTGGTTCATTTGGGACTTGATGAGAAAAGCCCTGGCATAATATTGAATCTGCCGGACCATGCTGTCCAGCCCTCCCACCCTTGTGGGGGTGAGATGATTTGTCAGGTCCAGTCGCTCAAAAAAAGAGGGAACGGGATGAGACATAATATCCTCCGGTGAAAGGGGGGAGTAATACATCAGCAGGAGCCGGACCAGACCTTTGGTGATAAGAGCGTCACTGTCGGCCTGAAAAACCACCTTTCCCTCTTTGTTCAAAGAGCCATAGAGCCACACCTGTGACTGACAGCCTTTGACCAGCCATTCCTTTGTCTTGTATTTTTCGTCCAAGGGCGTGCTCTCCCGCCCCAACTGAATAATTTTTTTGTATCTCTCTTCCCAACAGCTGAGACCGGCAAAGTGGTTCACTATATGTTCCGCTCGTTTTTTCATTTTATTGTCCATAACAGGGCTCCCCGGCTGATTTGTTTTGAACCAGCATAACATGAAAAGCCCCACAGATCAAAAAATCAAATACCAGAAAGCACATAAACCCTTTTTTCTATTTGGTTGGAAGGAGGTGGGAAACAATTTGAGCCGGGTAAAGCTCTTCCCGAATCTGAACCTGAATGGGGGTGCCGGGCGTGCTCTTCTCCTTTCGCACATAGCCCATGCCTGTCATGGAGGATAAAGTGGGGGAAAAAGCCCCACTGGTCACCTCCCCTGCCCTCTGGCCATTGATGTGTATGGGACAGCCTGTCCGGGGGACAGGGGCCAACGGGGAAAGCAGTTTGAAGGCCACTCTTTTTTTGCTCACCTGTATTTGAGAAAGGGCGTGGCAACCAATAAAATTTGTGGTATTCCGGACGGCCCAGGAAAGCCCGGCCGAATGAGGATCTATGTCCTCGCTCAACTCCTTTCCGTAAAGAGGGTATTGGCTCTCCAGACGCAAAGTGTCTCTGGCCGAAAGCCCCACAGGGCATAAATCCTCTTTTCCCCTTTTCAGGAGTTTACGCCATAAGGCCGGGGCTTTTTGGGGTGACAAAAACATCTCAAAACCCCTCTCCCCTGTGTAGCCTGTCCTGCACACCAAAACCTTTTGCCCCTCAAAAACCACCCAACCACATTGGTTTTTTTTCATGGATTTTAAGAAAGCCACTTCCTCCTGAGCATCCCAGGTTCTTGTCAGTATTTCCCCGGCTTTTGGCCCTTGCAGGGAGAGGCCAGCCCATTCAGCACTTTCCTGGTTTAAAATGGCCTTGGGGCTGTTGTGCTTTTTCAGCCAGTTAAAATCTTTTTCCCTGCACCCCGCATTTACACAAAGCAGATAGTCTGATTCCGGTTCAAGGCAATAGAGGATCAGATCGTCCACCACCCCGCCCCTTTCATTACACATGAGATTATACTGAGCTTGATTTTTTTTTAACTTGTCCACTTGATTGGTGAGGGTTTTTTGTAACAGGGTTAAGGCCCCCGGCCCCTGAACCCGAATCTCCCCCATGTGGGATATATCAAACAGGCCCGCACTTTTTCTGACAAAAAGATGCTCCTCTCTGGCAGAACCAAATTCCCTTGGCAGTTTCCAGCCCTGAAAGAGCATGAATTTGGCACCGGCCCGGCGATGTTCCTCAATAAGAGCGGTTGTCCTTGGTGTCTCTGATAACATTTTAACCAAACTGGCACGGGGCAGGCAGAACCTGCCCCGAGGGGTCTGCCTTTTGAAAAAGGTGCGACTTTTGATACTTTTTCCTTCTACATGTTAAAGATAAGAAACTTGACCGGGAGTCAAACAAAATCAGTATATTTTTTTGTTTGAAGGCTTAGGGTGAGGGTGTTCTCCAAAAGCAGGCCCACGGTCACAGGCCCCACTCCGCCAGGGACAGGGGTGGCCCAGGCCACATGGCCTTCCAGCCCTTCCTGCCTCACATCCCCTTTTAAACAGGTTTTACCCTCTTTTTTTATCCTGTGGAGGCCCACATCCACCACCACAGCCCCCTTTTTAAAGTCCTCCCGTCTCAGGAGTTCAGGCACTCCTGCCGACACCACCACTATATCCGCCCTTTTGGTATGAAGGGAAAGATCTTTTGTGCGGGAATGACAGATGGTGACTGTGGCATTGGCTCTCAACAACAGCTGAGCTGTGGGGAAACCCACAATCCGACTCCTCCCCACCACCACCACATTTTTCCCCTCCACCGCAATATCATAATACTGAAAAAGCCTCATTATCCCTGCTGGTGTGCAGGGGAGCACCGGGGCCTCACCAGATCCTGTTCGCCCCTGATTTAAGGGTGTCAGGCCATCGGCGTCTTTCGCAGGGTCTATCAGGGACAGGGCCTCATGGACAGGCCAGCCCGCAGGCAAAGGGAGCTGAACCAAAAAAGCATGGATGGCGGGGTCCTGGTTACATGCCTTTATTTTTTGCTTAAGGGCGGGAAAGCCCTCTTTTTCAGAGAGGGTAAAAACCTGGGAATGGAAGCCCACCTCTTTTGCCGACTGGATTTTTTTTTGGACATAGATCTCACTGGCCGGGTCCTTACCCACCAAAATGACTGCCAAACCGGGCTTTTTTCCCGTCCGGGCCAAAAAAGCCTTTGCTTTTGGCTTAAGCTTTTTTTTTATTTCCTGTGCCACCGGCCGTCCATTCAGAATACGCATTTCTTTTCCTCCGCTGTTCCCTGTCCTGAACAGTATAGTATGTATTTTTTACACCCTTTGTATCTTTCTGTTCAACAAAAACTTATTTTTTGTTATAGTTTTCCCCATGTTTAAAAGGATTATTGCAGTATATTTTTTGTTGTGTCTGCCGGGCTTGGTGGTTTTTCAGGCTTTGGCTGGCCCCTGTGAGGAGCTGGCTTTTTCTGATCCGGCGGAGTTTTTCAAGGCCATGACAGAGGGGCTGAGCTTGAGAGAGGGGCAAAGTGCGTTCTTTGATCTTTATCTCACAAGTCAGACCCCTTATCCAAAAGCCACAGGCAGGAGATCACTGAAGACTTTGTTTCGAGCTTTAAAGCAACATCCGGAGCTTTCCAAGTGGCCCCTCCGGGAACAGATATTGGAATGGACCGTCACTGAGCAGGAATCCCCTGAAAGCTTTGTGAGTTTTATCTCTGCTTTTAAAGAAAGTGCCCATCACATACGAAACAATCTTTTTCAGGTGGAGGAAAACTGGGGTTTTTGGAGCAGGAGGATACTGGAGTTGTCTGTCCCTCAGCCAGGCCGTGAAGGCAGGACCAAAGAAGACCTTATAAATTACCTCAATACCACAGCCTTAAACAAAGAACGACGGGATTTTATAAGAGATCCTTTAAAGCCTTATAGAGAAAGAGTCATAGCCTTATACAGAGCTTTGGAGGAGATGAGGGCTGAGGCAGAGAAAACAACAGATCTTGATTCTTCTTCCCATATTCAAATGGGGAAAGGGGCCTATAAAAACCTCTCACAGGCTATGGTGAATATCATTCACACAGCGGGTTTTGGAAATATGGTCTTAACGACTGCCTTAAAGAGCAAAGACCCCAAACAAAGTTTTTCAGCTTTGCAAAATATTTTAAATGAACGGGATCATCTGGCTTTTGAGCTGGGCTTTGAAGGGCATTTTAAAGAGTTGAAAGAAAAGTTGGGTTCTCGAATTCCAGATGAAACCAGTGTATTAAGTCAGATAACAAAAGACATCCAAAATCAGCCTTATGTGATAATAGGAAAAGAAACATTAAGGCTCAGGGCCCTTTCTCTTCAGGAATCGCCTTTCAGGTCCTGCCTGGGGGGAGACTGTGCCACAGTCAATTATTGGACAAAAGCTTTGGATCCCAACTTTCTTTATTTCACTTTAACAGACAGCCAAAGCCGATCTTCCGGTTATATTGCCGTGGTTCTGGGCCAGGCGGAAACTTTGAAAATTCATGGTTCAAATCTCTCCCACAAGGCAAATGTGGAACATGCATTTTCAAACAAGATCAGTTTAAATACGGCTTTTGTGGAGACGATACAGGGTGTGGATATTCAAAAAGTCAAGGCCATGCTGGAGGGGATTCGCTTAAGCTTAAAGGAAAAGGGCTATATACTTGCCCTGCCAAAAGATCCGGGAACAGACCACAACGGTCTTTCCAATCAGCAACTGATGAACAGCTATGTGGCAGAGGAGATCTTGCCTCTTATGCGAAAAGGCCTGAGTAATTTCAGGCCCCATGAGCATGAGTACTCATTTCAGTATGCTAATTCCAGAGTGACTGACCATAAGGAGCTTTTGGAGTTTGAAGGGATAAAAACAGAGGGTGTGGACATTAAAGCCGGGGAAATTTATCTCCCTAAAACCACTCAACCAAACTTAAAAGTCCAGGATTTGTATAAGTCGATATTGTCACTAAAACAGTCCACCAAAGAAGAGGAGCAGTTAAAGTTTTTAAATCATCTTTTGCTTATAAGACAAATAAAGCCTCTTAAGATATCAGATCAATATGTGGAAGAACATCTGGATTTTGTTTTAAGCCACCCCAACTTTTCCTTTCGGTTAAGAAAGAAGGCTTTTTTTACTCTGCTGGAATTTTCAATAAGCTCCATCGAAAAAGGCTATAATTTGTCTGATTTGAAAAAACAAACCTCGCCTTTTTTTTCAGAGAAAGAAAAAACAGCTTTGGCAGGGGAAATGAGCACCTGGAAAAATACAACAGATTGGAGAAAAGAATTTATACTCGCTGTAAGCTTGGGGGAATTGAAGGAATTGGATGAATTGCGAACACTTAAGCAGGTTTGGAGATCTCCTTATGCCCTTATCCTGCATAAGGACTATATGTTAAGTGTTGTCGCAAAAATAGAAGATTCAGAAGATTGGGATATAAAAATTCAGGTGGCCAAAGAGCTTTTGGAGGCGGGGGCCGATGTGAATGCCACAAGCCAGACAGGTGCAACGGCCTTAATGACAAATATCCTCATGAGGGACAGGGCCATGATTCGGTTCTTACTCGCCGCCGGGGCCGATGTGAATGCCACAGATGCCGATGGTTATACTGCCTTAATGACAGCCGTCAACAGGGGGGATACGGCCCTGACCCGGATTTTGTTAAAGGCGGGGGCCGATGTGAATGCCTCAAATGCCAATGGTGACACGGCCTTGATGAAGGCCCTCCTTGTAAACGGAGGTATAGCCTTAATCCGGACTTTATTACAGGCGGGGGCCGATGTGAATGCCACAAGCCAGACAGGCACAACAGCCTTAATGCTGGCTGTCAGCAGAGGATTGGAAGTGAAGGTGGACAGCCGATCCAACTTTATGCCCTTTACACTCAGGAGAGAGCAGTTTTTATCTTCTCAATCCAACCTGGACGAAAAGAAAGAATACAAGAACATAGTCCGCCTCTTATTAAAGTGGGGAGCAGATGTAAATGCCACAAATGCCAATGGTGACACGGCCCTGATGATGTCTGCCAGCGAAGGGAGTAAGGAAATGTTCGATCTCCTGCTAAAGGCGGGGGCCGATGTGAATGCCACAAATGCCAATGGTGAAACAGCCTTTATGTGGGCATGTTTTGCAGGAAACCTGAAAATAGCTCAGAGCCTGTTGAAAAGAGGTGCGGATATAAATGCAAAAACCAACAAGGGACACACAGCTTTAATGGGGGCCGGTCAAAATGGACACACGAAAATGGTTAAATTCCTGTTGGAACAAGGGGCGAAGGCACCTGATTACAATATCATGACCCGTGTCAAAAACAAACGGAGAAAGAGCTGGAAGAGTGCAAGGCCCAAAGGACCAGACTGGTTTTAAAAAACAGGGGACCTGTCCCCCCAAACTGTTCCTGACCCCCAAACCTTTTATGTAACGCAGTGCAAAATCACCAACTGGTCCTCTCATTTTCTAATGAAACACCTTGCCAGCCACTTTGTGGCCTCTTTTTTGTGCTTGCCAGCCGGCACAAAACCCGTTATAAGTCACTTGGTCATAAGTCCAGGCTTTTGCCATTCACACATAAAAAGAGGAAAACCCGTGAAAAACAGTCCCCCGGATCCCAAAAAAACCAGCTCAAAACCGCCTGCGAGACGGCCTTTTTCCACAAAAGACTTTCGGGAAAGCCCCTTTGTGGAGCAGTTTTACAAAAACATATATGACTATAAACTCAGGGAAAAAGCTTATAAAACCGCTATTGAAGTGTATTTGAAAAGAAACAAATGAACCCTGCCTTTTGAAAAGAGGGTCGCGGGTGAGGTTTTTCCCTTCTGCAGGAAGGACAAGATCAGTATAGCTGTGAAAAAGCTTTGTTTTTTGACTGTCTTTTGTTTTTTTGTATCCGGCTTTTTTGGACAGGGCTGTTTTTTGGCCTCTCCCTCCCGGAAAATGCAAAAAGCCCTTGAAAAAAAGGACTGTGCCGGGGCTATAGGTTTTTTTAAGGATATAAAAGGCCGGAGCAGTAAGTTAACATGGGCCAAAAAGGCCTATTCGGGCTGTCTGAGTGCTCAGCCAAAAGTGGCTCTGTGGTTTTTAGGCTATTTGTCCCGCCATGAGCACACAAAGGAGGAAAGACTTTTTTTTTTAAAAAAGCAGGCGGACCTGGCTTTTGAAAGGGTGAAAGATTATGAGCAGGCCCTTGTCGCCTATTCTGTACTAAAAGAGCAGGCGGTTTTGCCATCGGAGAAAAATTTTTATACTTTTCGCATGGCTCTTTCTTACTTTGAGCGGGGAAAGTGGGAATCGGCCCTAAAGGAGATTCAGAGCCTGTTAAACCAAAAAGAAAGAGGTTTTTCCGCCCCTGAACAGCCAAAGGCCCTTTTTTTGAAGGCCCGCATTCACCTTATGCAGGAGGAATACCCCAAGGCGGAAAAAGCCTTGAAAAAAGTCCAGGCATTACACCCCTCGTATTTTAAGGAGCAGGAAATGTTTTTGTATTTGTCTTTTATTTACGAAGAGCGAAAGGATTTTCATAAAGCTTTAAAGGAGCTTGAGGCCTTTCAGCACACTTCCGCTTTTTTAAGGGAAAAAATCAACAAACTGAAGATGCGGCAAAGAAATCAGCCAGGGGCCTCTGTCAGAGCTTTGTAAACTTTTGTTTTCAAAGGTGGAAAGGGCCTGAAAAGGGTGGGCAAAGGGGTGAGGCCATGTGGAAAAAGGCTTTTTTTGTGGTGGGGATAAGTCTTGAACCTCTGATTTTGCTCTATTTGGCCGTGGTTGTTGGTCAAAAAGCGGACAGGCACTTTAATACCGGATCCAATATCACCTTGACTTTGGTGTTTTTGTTTTTATTGCTTTGGTTTTATCAGCTGATAAAATTTTTGAAACAGCTTATTAAAAAATAAGGGGGAATGAAGATGACACATTTTGAGTGGCTATTGCTTTGGCCTTTTTGGTCTGGCAAACAGCATATAGGCTATATGCTCCTAATGGGCCTTTTATTACTGCCCGTGGTGTTTTTGGCCCGAAGAGCCTTGAAAACCGCAGAAGACCCCTCTGTCCCCTCCTCTCGTTTTTCCATAAAAGCTTTTTTTGAAAATTTTCTGTCCCTTGTCACTTCTTTGTCTGATTTGGTGGTGGGGGCCCCCGGCCGGGCTTTTGTGCCTTTTTTTGCCACTTTGTTCCTGTTTATCTGGCTGAACAATCTCCTGGGCCTTATTCCCGGCATGGGATCGGCCACAGCCAATATCAACACCACTTTGGCCCTGGGCGTGTTTTCCTTCCTCATCTATAATATTCATGGCTTTAAAGAGCATGGGGTGTCTTACCTCAAACAGTTTATGGGCCCGGTGTTGTTTTTGGCCCCTTTGATGTTTCTGATTGAGCTTATCTCCCACTTGGTTCGCCCCTTGAGCCTGAGCTTAAGGCTTTATGGCAATATGATGGGGGATCACACTGTGCTGGCCATTTTTTTGGATCTGGCCCCTGTTTTGGTGCCCGTGCTCTTTTACTTTTTGGGCCTCTTTGTCTGCACCATGCAGGCTTTTATCTTCACTATCCTCAGCATGGTTTATATCAGCATAGCCTTATCCCATGACCACTGATTTTTTGAGCCTTGGCAGGTGTTTTTGCCCGGTTTTTTGGAAAACAGGGCTGAAATGGGGCGGGCTGGGGGATGAATCGGTCAATTTTTTGGGGATTTTTGCCGATAAGCCGGACAATGAAAGCTTTTTGTCCCTCCCTTCTTTTTTCCTCATCACCTGTGGCGGGCTGGCGAAAAGGCCAGGCGGTGGTGGAGTATGTGCTGATTTTGACTGTCGCCGTGGTGGTCATAGGCGGGCTTTTGCTCAAGCTGAACGAAGGTTTTAAAAACTGGGGCAAATCCATTGTGGGAGGGGGAGGCTTTGTCGAATGCCTTTTCCAGACAGGGCAACTCCCTCCCAATGTGGACTGCACTATTGGGGATATGAAAGTCGAAGGCCTCTCTGCCAGCTCTGATACCCCCGGATCTCCTGGTCCCGATGGTGAAACCAGTGGTGGGGATACCTCTAACAGATCTTCTGATTCTGATGGGGGAGCCAGTGGTGGGGGTGACTCCAACGGAGCTGATGATTCGTCCGCTGGGGGGGCTGGGAATCTCTATGCAGAACAGGACAGCTCCAGTTCCTCCTCAGGATCAGGAAAAGGTAAAAGAAAAGGCAAAGGTCAGTCCTCTGCCGGTCAGGGAGGGGCTGGGGACAGTGCCAATGGTTCTGTTATTGCCATGCCTTCCTCAGCTGAAGGGATGAGCGGGAAGGATGAGAGAGACGGTGGCAAAGGCAAAGGGGCCAGAAGGGCCGGCCGGGGCCGGAAAAAGAAAAAATTGGGCTTTAATGAAGGTCTTGCCGCTCATGGGGGCCAGCCGGGCTATGCTGGTCGGCGTCACCGGGCCATCAGCTCTTATGGCCACATGGATGAGATGGAGGAAAAAAGAAAGAAACGACTGCCTGTCACGGCCTCAGCAGGGGGGGTGACCAAGAAAAAGGACCGCTTGGGCGGGGACAAAAAAACCCAGAGGATTATCCAAAAGAAACCCAAAGCCAAAGCACAGGACATAAAAGAGGACAAATGGAGTTTTGGCAACATTTTTCGCGTCGTCTTGATTATTTGCATTATTGTGGTCATGGCTCTCCTCATTGGCAGTCAGACCATGTCCGTCAAAAAATCCATGAAATAGCCCCTCTGCAAAAAATATGTTTGCTTTTTCAAATAAATCAGGATAGCCTTCGGTAATCCAAAAAAAATCACCAAAAGGAGGAAAAAGGTGAAAAAGATTTTTCAAAAAATGGCATACGCTTTGACAGGAATGACAGCTTGCTTTTTGTGCTCTTTTACGGCTTTTGCGGAAGGGGCTGGTTCAGCAGAGTCCGCCAGCGGAGGCGGGGGGCTTTACGCCCTGTCGGCGGGGCTGGCCATAGCTTTGGCCGCTTTTGGGGGGGCCTTGGCTCAGGGCCGTGTGGGAGCTTCCGCCATGGAAGGTATTGCCCGCAACCCACAGGCACAAAAAACCATGTTTATCCCCATGATTATTGTGCTGGCTCTGATTGAATCCTTTGTGATTTTTTCCTTTGCCATAGCCATGATTATTGCCGGAAAAATATAACCGGAAAAACACAAAAAAGCTGAACTACCCGGATGCTGAAAAAACTGAACTGGAAGTTGATTGTCACCATAGTCACCCTCCTCATTATAGGGCTTATCAACTTATACAGTATATCGCATCGTGTCCACTCCACCACAGCACACCTGTTTTATCTTCAGCTGATCTGGATCGCTTTGGGGCTTTTGGTTTTTTTTGCCGTGTCCTTTGTCAATTACCATTTTTGGACCAGGGTGGCTTATATCCTGTATGGCCTGAACTGTCTGTGCCTGATTCTGGTTCATTTTTTTGGCCGGGTGTTTGGCGGTTCCAAAAGGTGGCTGGACCTGGGCTTGTTTCATTACCAGCCTTCCGAAACATTAAAAATTGTCCTTATTTTTTTGTTGGCACGGATTCTTTCCGGTAAAAGGAGCTGGAGTCCCATGAATTTCATGGGACTCCTCAAGCCTCTTATTCTGGTTTTTCTGCCCGTTTTACTTATCGTGTTACAACCGGACCTGGGCACAGCCCTCATTACCCTGATCATCACCGGATCCGTCATTATTTTTTCGAAAGTGCGAAGGAATATTTTGTTTTTTGCCATTTTATTCATTGTGGGAGCTTCCCCTTTGGCATGGAACTTTGTGTTAAAAGATTACCAAAAAAACCGAATTTTAACTTTTATTTCACCGGGGCGGGATCCCAAAGGTCTGGGCTATAACAGCATCCAATCCCGAATCGCCATAGGGAGTGGGCAGGCTTTGGGCAAAGGTTTTCGAAAAGGTACTCAGTCCCAGCTGGAGTTTTTGCCGGAGCGTCACACGGATTTTATCTTCAGTGTCTTAAGTGAGGAGCATGGTTTTGTAGGAAGTTTTGTCACTTTATTGCTTTTTTTGTTTTTGATTTACATGGGTTTTGAGACCGCTTTTCAGTCCAGAGACAAGGAGGGGGTGTTCCTCTGCCTGAGCATGGGTTTTTATCTGTTTTGGCATATTTTTATCAATATGGGCATGACTATGGGGCTTTTACCCATTGTGGGCATTCCCCTGCCCCTTATTTCTTACGGAGGCTCCAGCCTCCTAAGTGCCATGGTCGCTCTCGGTGTTATCTCCTCTGTGTCCCGCCGCCGGTATCTCTTTTAAGCCTTAAGTCCTGTCCCTTATGATCGGGGCAATTAGGGGCAAAAGTCCTGATTTTTGCTGAATTTTCAAGAATGAGGCCAAATAAGCCGATTTCTTTATCATGAAAAAGTTTTTTTTACTGTTTTTTGTTTGCTTTGGATTTTTTATACCCGGCTGTTCCAGTGTCCCCGATGAGGAGGATCCAGAGGACAGGGGTGGCTTTGAGGATGACGGGGGTGATGAAGAGGGGGAAAGAAGATCCAGACGCTCTCAAGGCTCGAAAAGTGAAATCCCCTGTAAAGGAGATGGCTACACCCTCTATCTGGATGACTGCCAGGAGGGAGAGGAGGGGGAATACAGCTCTCGATCCTCCACTCTTTCCAGTGAGGGGCTGGATGGCTATGAAACAGAAAGACGCCCCGTGGATATTTTGTTTGTTCTGAACACCTCCAACACCATGTATTGGTATATTCATCATGGGTTTAAAAAGAAATTCAGTAACTTTATTTCTCACTTGGATGGGCTTGACTGGCGCATGCTTTTCACAAACGCCAGTTACTACAAAAAAGACTGTTTTCTCTTTGGCTGTGGTGGCCATGGCCCAAAAAGAGGTGAGGCCATGCCCATTGACATCTACCCACAATATCATTGGCCCCCGAAGGACAAGAAAAAACGATATTTGGATACAAATTTCCCCAGTCAAACCGCTTTTATGCACACGATAACAGCCTCCCCTGATCGATCTTATCAGGGAGAGCATGTGAATGATCGCCATGTCAATCAGTATCCCCCTCATTATGGGGGTGGGGAGTATCCTTTGCGTGCCCTTCAGGCTGGTTTTTCCGCCAACAAGTCCCTCACCCGTGAGGAGGCGGACTTTGTAGCCATTATAGTAAGCCATGAGGATGAGCAACCCCGATATCAGTTGCCCCCTGTGACAGCGAAAAGTCTGAAGGGGGAATTTCAAAAAGTTTACGGAGAGGGAAAAAGGCTCTATGTAATGAGTATCATTATTTTGCCGGGGGATAAAGAGTGCCTTCTAAAAAACCAAAAGAGAGAATGGTTTGTCAGGGAAAGCAGTGAAGGCCGCCAGCTGGCAACGGTGGCCAAAGAGACAGGTGGAGGCAGGTTCAGTATCTGCCTGGAGGATTACTATCAGGTGGCCCTCGCCATTAAACGAATAAGTGCCCGGTAAATATTTGCTTGCTTTTTTTTAAGCTCTGGCATTATTTAATCCTTAGCTTATGTCCAAAATCATACTCACAGGCATCAAGCCCACGGGCATGCCTCATTTGGGAAATTATATTGGTGCCATTCAGCCGGCTCTTCAGCTGGCTCAAAGTCCAGGTGCCCAAAGTTATCTGTTTATTGCGGATTACCATTCCCTCACCACTGTCCAGTCTGCTGAAGCTCTGAACAAAATGGTTTATGAGGTGGCCTCCGCCTGGCTGGCCTCCGGCCTCGATCCCGAAAAAACCATTTTTTATCGTCAGTCGGATGTTCCGGAGCTTTTTGAGCTGAATTGGATTTTGTCCTGTATAGCCCCGAAGGGCCTGATGAATCGGGGGCATTCCTATAAAGCCATAACTCAGGCCAACCGTGAGGCCGGGCAAAAAGAGGAGGACAAAGGGGTCAATATGGGCCTTTACAACTACCCTTTGCTGATGTCGGCGGATATTTTGCTTTTTTCGGCGGAAGAGGTGCCCGTCAGTGAAGACCAAAAACAGCACCTGGAGGTGACACGGGACCTGGCTCTCAAATTCAACCACATATTTAAAACAAACCTGCTGATTCCCCCCCGGCCCCTGATCAAGGCCCGGCTGATTCCCGGTGTGGATGGGGAAAAAATGAGCAAGAGCAAAGGCAATCATATCCCCCTGTTTGGCTCTTCAGAGACTTTAAGAAAAAAAATCATGAGGATCAAAACAGACTCCTCCCGCCCGGAAGAGCCAAAAGATCCGGAAAAATCCCTGCTGTTTTCCCTGTATAAGGCCTTTGCCAGCGAGGAAAAGACACAAAATTTAAGGCAAAAATACCGTCATGGGACAGGCTGGGGGGAGGTGAAAGAGCTGTTATATACTCTGCTGGAGGAAGGCTTGTCTGAGAAGAGAAAAAAGTATCAGGCCCTGATGGCGGACCCGGAGAAGGTGAACCAGCTTTTAAAGGAAGGGGCGAAAAGGGCCAGAGAGAAAGCCAGGCCTTTTTTACAAAAAATAAGGCGTGTCATAGGGATTGAGAGCCGATAAGAGCTTTTTTTTGGGCCAGCCCTGTTTTTGTGCTTGCCTGCACGGCAAAAGACCGGCATAATACTTATCTGATGAGAGCAAGAGGCAAAAAAAATTTTACAAAAGCGGACTTGATTGAGAGTCTGTCTCAACAACACCGTATCACAAAAGTCCTGTCGGCCATGGCCGTAAACAGTGTGTTGGATTCCATCACCCATACCCTTCGGCGGGGGGGCCGTGTGGAGATACGGGGTTTTGGCAGTTTTCAGGTCCGGAAATACCGGTCTTATCAGGGGCGAAACCCCTATACAGGGGAGAAAATTCAGGTTAAATCCAAAAAGCGTCCTTTTTTCAAGCCGGGCAAATTCAGAAACAAAATCAATAACAGCCGGCCCCGGAAATAGCTTTTGTGGATAAAAGGCCTCTCTCAAGGAGCTGGTTCTTTTTGTCTTTCCTCCTGTCTTTCCTCTGAAAACATAAAAATAATATCCCCCTCCCCCACCATATTCAGGCGATCCTTTACCTCCCGCTCCAAAAAGGGTGTATGGGACAGCTTTTTGACCTGATCCTCCACCTGGCTGTTTTTGGTTTTCAGCTCAGATATCTGTTTCTCCAGAGCCTGCCTGTTGTTATACATTTGCAATAAATTGAAAATGGTTTTGTCCCACAGGAGGTGGGCACAGAGCAGAATCAGACAGACGGTCAGTACCCAGAGGGGCTGATGGGAAAATTTTTTCATCAGAATTTCAAAAAACCATTTCATAATTCCCCTCCCAAAGTCTGTATTTTACCTTTTCTCTGTAAAACAGGCCAGTTTTCTGCCGATACAGTTTATATGAAGTTGTGTTTGCTCATGTTTTTTCTGTTTTTGTCTCACTGCAAGGTGGACCATTTTTCCTTTTCCAGCCCGGAGGATTCCCATGAATTGGAGACATGGCCCTCGGACAGAGAAACGGAAAATTTGGTTTATTGCAACAAATTTCATACAAATGGATTTCAGGGGATATTGACAGCTTATTATGATCTGGAGGCAAAGGACTTTGACAGCAACAAATCCCAACTTTATTTGTGGAAAGTCCCGGAGGAATGGGCCTATCCACCCACCAACTATATCCAGCTTTATGCCTTTCGTATTGAGTCAGGCCGTGAAATTTTCAGCTCCACACCGGTTAACATCAATCTCATCGTCAATGCCACCGGAGAAACATCCCTTACGATAACAGCTTTGGACCGTCGACTGCTGGAGGAAAAAGGGGGACTTGCCATGGATAAACTGTTAAAATCCCATGTTTTGATTCTGGAAGACACGGGAGGCTGGCATGGCCTGGCTCTTTCTGTGTTTAACGAGCAAGACAAACCTGTCAAAACGGCTCAAGTTCTTTTTCCGCCTTTTCCAGCGGACCCCGGGGTTTATTTGAAACAAAACAACAATGACAGGCTTTTGCTGAAACAGCACCCTTTTGAGAGCCTGCTCCATGCTCAGGAAGAGGCCCGGACTTTTTACAAAAAAGGCCTGGATTTTTGCAAAAAAGTGGCTGTGGATTTTGAAGTGCCCTCGTTCTCTGAGACCGGCCCAGCCAATCTGGATCAGCTGATAGACGAATTTTCTTTTTTGCCGGACAGGTGATATCCTTTCATTCTGAAAAAAAGCCCTGCGTCATAATTGTTGCCTCTTAAGGACAAAGGTCTGGCTTGCCGGCTTTTTATTCAAAAAAAGAGACGGAAGTCCTGCGTCATTTGCCTGTTTGCTGAGGACGAAAGTCCTGTAAAAGGCTTTTTTAAAAAAAAAGAGACGGAAGTCCTGCGTCATGTTGTGCATATAGACTTGATTCTTTTTTAAAAACACTGATTATAATTTATGAGTGTCCTTTGCCTGACAAACATGTCCAAAGCGAAAGTGGAAATGGAGGGCTGGAAAAACCTTTTTTTTTGAGAGCTGGGTTATCCTGAACGAAATGTAACCATTAGAAAATCATGGAGGAAAATAAAATGGAAATAAAACAAAGTGATTTGAATAAGATGGAGCTTTTGCTCAATCAGTCGGCCAAGGGCTGTCACTTTCTTTTTGATCATAAAAAGGTGGTTCAGATTTTAAAAACACCTTCAGAAGAGGAGGATTTTTTTAATAAAGCCAACATTCAACGGATTCAGGAATTGTTGGCAGGACTTTTGTCCAAAAAATCCTTTTATCAAAAACAAAATTATCTTAATTCTTTGGATCCTCAAAATTTTGAGCTTTTGGTCCGGACTTATTTTCATATTGTGGATTCCACAGTCATGGCTGGTTTAATCAACCCTCACTGACCTTAAGTCCTGTCCACAGCCTCTCTTTGTTTTTTCATCATGCTTTTTAAATTCTCCACCACACTGTCTGCTTTTAAAGGGCCAATGTATTGCTGGTCGTTGATTTGGGCCACAGGGGCCTGATCACAGGCACCCAGGCACTCCACCCGGCTGATGCTGATGTCATCCTTTTTGCCCAGCTCCCCTTCCCGGACATTAAAGCCCTGGCAGAGGGCTTTAATCACTTCCCCTGCACCGTTCATGGCACAGGAGAGGTTGTGGCAAACCTGAATGTGCCATTTCCCCACAGGACGGATGTTATAGAGGGTGTAAAAGGACAGCACCTCTTTTATTTGAGCGGTGGGGATAGCCATCACTTCACTTAAATAAGAAACGGCCTCTTCTGAAATCCAGCCTCCGTTTTCTTTCTGAACACGGTAAAGGCATGGCAAAAGGGCTGACCTTTTGGTTTCATAGCGACCCATCTCTTTTTTCACAAAAGCCAGACCTTCTGCAGAAAGAGAAAAGCCGGTTTTTTTATTTTTTGTCTGCTTCATTGTCAAAACCTGTTTGGCCGGCTTGTTTGGGCTTGCCAGCCCACCGTTTTTATGGGACGGGCAAAAATCACCGCTTCAATGGTTTTTTTGGTGCCCACCGGATCGGCTATAAAGAGAAACACCACCTCCGTCCCTCCCGTGCCCTTGAATTCCAGGTCTCCATAACCAAACAGCCGGCCCAAAAGGGAGAGATTTATCTGTATGTTTTCAATTCTTTCGTTTCTCAGTTCATCTGTGTCAATGCGAATAACACCGGTCTTTACAATAACCCTTTTGGTGGTGACAGCGTATTCTTT
The DNA here is from genome assembly GCA_965242635.1 of Bdellovibrionales bacterium. Taxonomy (GTDB): domain Bacteria; phylum Bdellovibrionota; class Bdellovibrionia; order Bdellovibrionales; family UBA1609; genus JANQSP01. Next base: position 1,151,321 of record OZ251471.1, read on the forward strand.
GGATCGATACTTTATGTAGTCCCAAAGCCACAAAGGCAAAATAACTATGCCCGTTATAACAAGCAGAGACAGGGCTGTTTCCCAAATCTTTTGATTATAAGAGGAGAAATACAGATAAAAACCCACGAGCAGAACCACCGACCACAAAGAGGGCTTGATCCAAAAAAACCAATGCCGTCTTTTCAATACAACCAGCTTTTCACCAGAGGTGAGAGTTTTTTTGATATAAGACATAAAAACCCAGGATTTTCCTTATCCATCCAAGTCTGTTTTTTGCCGGTGGTGGGGGGCAGGGATATGCAGGGCCTCCCTGTATTTGGCAATGGTCCTGTGTGCCAGATGCACCCCCATGTCCTTTTTTAAAAGTTCCTGAATAGCTTTGTCAGTAAGAGGCTTTTTTTTGTTTTCTTTTTCAATATAGGCCAGAATTTTAAGCCGGACCACCTCTGTGCTGACTTTTTCGCCCTGGTCTGTTTCCAAGCCTGCATTGAAAAAATATTTCAGCTCATAAACCCCATGAGGGGTGTGTGCGTATTTGTTGGTGGTCACCCGGCTCACGGTGGATTCATGCACCCCAATCTCTTCAGCTATCTCTCTCAGAATCAGAGGCTTCATGCCCCAGGGGCCTTTATCGAAAAAGGCTTTCTGGCGTCGGACAATGGCCGAAGTCACTTTGAACATGGTTGTTTGTCTTTGGTTAATGGCACGGATAAGCCAGAGGGCGGAGTTCATTTTATGACGCAGGTATTTTTGGGTGGAATCCAAATTGAGAGCCTGACTCCCCTCCATCCCTTTTATCAGCATGGTTTGGTACACTTCTGCCACTCTTAAACGAGGAAGACCCTCTTCATTCACGGCCACCCTGTAGCCATTGCTTTCCTTTATTATATAGACATCGGGTGTGATATAATGCACGGGTTGATTGGAAAAACGTCGGCCGGGCCTTGGTTCCATGGCAGTTATGATTTTATAAAGGTCTATCACCTCTTCTTCTTCCAAATCCATTTTTTCAGCGATAAGCTTAAAGTTTTTTCGCTCCAGGTCCGGCAAATGGTTTTCTATCAGGCGAACAAGATCACTTGTGTCTTCCTGAGTTTGCCGGGCCTGAATCAACAGGCATTCCTTTAAGTTCCGGGCCCCCACCCCACTGGGGTCCAGGCTGTGGAGAAGAGGGAGAGCTTTTTGCAGGTCCGTAAGGGGCACATTCACCTCACCTGCTATTTGCTGTTCCGATTTTTTCAAATAGCCATCCTCACTCAAATAATCCAGCAGGAGATTGAGACAGGCCTTTTCCCTGTTGGAAAAGCCACTCATCTGGATCTGCCAGCTTAAATGGTCATAGAGGCTTTGCTCTGTGGAAACCACTTTTTCCGGGTTAAACACCCCTGAACCACTTCGAACCTGTGAATTATTTTGCCCTCTTATGGAATAAGTGCCAGTAAATTCCATCCAGGTTTGCTTTTCGGGCAGTTCCTCCTGATTGGCCAGCTCCTCCGGGCCCTGCTCCTCCACAGTTTCATGCACCTCTTCCAGCACCGGGTTTTCCAACAGCTCCTCCCTGACCGCCTGTTCCAGCTCCATTATGGGAAGGGTGAGCAATTTTATGGATTGCTGTAACTGAGGGGTCATTTGCAGTTTTTGAGCCAGCCGGACACCCATTCTCATTTGAGCGGACATAAAAACCTCCTTTTTATCCCTGTCCCCTGTATACTAAGCTTATGAAAAAGAGCTGGCAAGCATTATATGAAAAAGCCCTGTTTTTTATGGCTTTTTGTTTATCACAGGCCCTTTATTACAACTTGCTCTGTCAAAGGGCCTCACCAAAAGTGTTGGTGAAGAGGCTGGGGCCCGGTGGCTCTGGCTTCAGCCCCATATCCTCATAAAACCGCTCTCTTTCCACTTCCTCTCTGTGAAAGGAGGGGATGATCTCCAGGACACTTTTTTCCCTCAAAAGTTGGGGCAACTGCCTTCGAAAAGCCTGTTCCAAATAGCCCATATCCTGAGCCACCTCTGAAAAAGACAGCCGGTCACTGACACGCAGGATATCCATAAGCTGAACGGTAAAAATTTTTGGACCGGAAGGAAAAAAACTTTTTATTCCTGCCGGCTGGCCGCCAAAGACAATGTATCTGTGTAAGATTCGCAAAGATTTTAAAAAAGCCTCCAGTTCCTCCAACTCATCCATGAAGGTCATTTTGTCCAAATAGGCCCATATCAGCATGCCGGCCGGTGTGGGGCGGGATCTTTTGAAAAAAGTCCGGGTTTGAAAAGCCAGGCCCTTGGTCATGGTCCTGTCCAAGTGGAATCTGTCCAGGCGGAGGCTTATTTTTTGCAGATTTTCCCATTCCACTTCAAAAAAACCATCTATAAATGGCTCAGCCCATGCTTTGTCAAAATTTTGAAAACTCAAGGCCAAAAGTCCTTTTCCCAGCTGATTTTCCAGGATTTTTAAGACCTGTTTTAAACGAAGAGGCTCTGTTTCAGAAAGCATGTTTTCCGGGTGAGTTTTTACAAGCCAGCGAATAAAGGCCGGAGGGTCTTTTTCCGGTGGTTCAAAAAGAGCCTGAATTTTTAGTGGTGGCAGATGGTGGGTGGGATTTTGGCTGAGAGTTTTAAAGCTGGCGGGCGACAGGCGGGCCTGAAAATTGTAAGTTTTCTCCATAAGGGAGATACTTTCCTTCAACTGAGGGGCACGGGCCTGAAACATCATAGGCTGGGTCATCATGCCTGAGATCTCCTCAGGTGGCATATACAGCTCCAAAACCTGCACCGTCTCCTTCAGTGCATGCACAGGGGTTTTCAGCACAGCCTCAAAAAGTTCCTGCAGGAACAAAAGAAAAAGCTTGATTTTTTGTTCCCACTCGAAAGCAGAAACAGTCTTGTTTTCTCTTCTCAAAGTATAATCCAGCCGGACAGAGGAGGCGAAAAGCTCTTTTATATCTCTTATTTGAAGATTTTTAAACAAAAGCCCTTGTTGTATTCGTTCCTCAAGAGGCTTTATGTCTGCTTTGTGCCGGCGGGTGTAATCCAGGACAAAGGAGAAGCTTTGCCGGGGGTCGTGGTCTTGAAAAAAAAGCTGTAGAGGGAGGTTTGTGAGCAGATAGGAAAGAGCCTCCTTCCCTATATGTTTTTTCAAAAAAACAACGAGGTCTTTTATGTCCTCCAAAGAATCGGCCTGACGAAAGCCGGCAAAAGATCTTTTGAGGGCGGTGGGCACTATTCCTGGGTGTAAGGAGTCATAAAATCTTTTTTTCTCCATAAAGTCCTGGAAACTTATGAAGGAAAAATCCTCCGGGCTTTTAAGCCTTTCCATCAGGGTTTGTCGTCCCACCCGGCGGAGGAAAAAATTAAAAAAAGCCTCTGCCTCTTCCTTAAGCCAATGGCTTGTCATCTGGTTCATGAACTCCAGCTCATAGACAGGCCACTCCCCTTTTGCCAACAGCTGGTGGGCCATTGCCTGAGAGACAAAATCACTCTCTTCGCCAAAAGCCCTCTGCTCACAGAGGTTGGCATGGGAGGAAAAAGAGGCCAAAACACCACAAACAAAGAGGGCACAAAAAAGCTTTAAAGTTTTCATTGTTTATCATTTTACCACAAAGCCGGACTTTTTTAAAGAACTTGGGCTTTTTGGGTTTTAGGGGTGTAAAAATTACAGCTTTTTGTGTTTGAACCAAACTGGTTTTGAAAAAGGTGCTACTTTTGGGCTGTTTTCCTCCCAATAAGGCAAATGTGAAACATGCATTTTCAAACAAGACCAGTATAAAAGAGTTTACAGGTGGTTATCCAGTCCCAAGTGGACTATAAGGCCAGAGCGAAACCGCTTTTTTGTCAGTTGAGCTTTTGGGCCCCATTGGAAATAAAGCCGGTGGCGGGAGTCCTTGGGACCGATGATATGAGTCAGCAGGAACCTCAGCTCCAGGGCGGGTTTATGGATTTTAAAGGAAAAATCCAGAGGGAAGGACACCCCCAGGTGGAAGTCAATATGAAAAAGCTTGAGATCATGGCTTGCCGGGTAGCGGATACCGGCCAGGGTGTGGATGCGGGCAGGGGTGTGGCGATTAAAAAGCGGGGCATATTGAAAAGAGAACACGAGGGGCAATTTAAGCTGGCCCCATTTTTCCCGGCGGTAATTGGCATAGACAGAAAAGGGGTAGGCTGTCATTTCGAAGGGATAAAAGGACTCAATAAGGGTGGCCCCGATTCCCAAGTCCAAAAAGTGGCGAAGAGGGCGTTGGCGTTTGGCAAAATACTCCTGTGCTTTGGCATAATTGCTTAAAGTGCGGGGGGTGTTTTGGCTTGTGTGGCCTCCGGCTTTTATGGAAACATCAGGGGAGTCAGTAAGTTTTTCGGGTACCAGTGGACTTATTTGTGGGCCAGCTGTTTGTTGCTGTTGGTCAACCTTATATGGGTCAGCCTTGTATGGGTCAGCCTTGTATGGGCCAGCTGTTTGAGCTGAAAATACAGAGGACAGGGTGGGGGCAGGCCATGTGGTGTTTCCGGAGGCTGACCACATCAGAACCATCCCACTTAAAAAAAAGAAAATGCTTAGAGTTTTACTGTCCATACCGCCCTTCCTTTATGCGTTCAGTCATCCACTGACAGAATCACCACCTGTTATATTCAGTTAAAAGTATACTGTCTTGTTTGAAAATGCATGCTTCACATTTGCCTTGTGAGAGAAAAACAGCCCAAAAGTGGCACCCTTTTCAAAAGGCAGACCCCTCGGGGCAGGTTCTGCCTGCCTCCAAGCCAATTTGGTTTAGCCCCATTGATCTTTTTTGTCAAGTATCTTCCTTATATCCTTCTCAAAACAGCTCAAGTCCACAAACACCGAAAACCGGATTCTTTTGCTGTTTTAAAAGTTTACTTTGTGGCTTGTTGCGGCCCACCATGTGGCTCATTGCAAGCTACTTTGTGGCTCATTGCAAGCCACTTTGTGGCTCATTGCAAGCCACTTTGTGGCCTTGCTTATCCCTCCTACAAAATCCGTGTTAGAATGATTGGCACAGTGCAAAAAAAAAGGTTGACATAATGGAGAAGGTTTTTTAAAGTAGGCTTCATGAAGGCTCAAATCATCCAGACAATACTATCAATCATAGGACTTGGGTTCATCCTGGTCGTTTGTGAATACAGTTCAGGCCAAGTCCCTTTAGCGTCCTTTCACCCGGTGGATGAAATACCAGAGGACGGGGCACTAATCCTTTTAGGCAGAGAAGAGCTTGTTATCACAGACCACAATACCCATTGTCCGGTCACCATGAAACCCAGAGGGAGGGTGTTGTTTTTTAAGGCTTGGTGTGAGGGCGTTTATGAGGATAAGGATCGATGGATTGTGCCTCCTGATTGTGTGGTCAATTTCCATGTCGAGGGCCAGAAGAAGGGCTTGTATAGGGCTGTGTTCTGCCCTCTGGAATTCAAAAAATATAAAGCGGAAGTGGGAATATAAAAACCCTGTATGTGTTCAGTGTCATTCCTTTATCAAAGGGGAAAAAAGAAACTCAAATAAAGACTATCTTGGTCCTTTTCCAAGTTTCTTTCCTAAGACATTACCACCACTCTTTTTTTTAGGTTTTTGCCGATCCATTCCCATCTCCACGACTCCCCTCCCTGCAGAAACAAGAAGTGCCTGTTCCAAAACATACTCTAATTTTGCCATACGATCATTATTGATTTGATCCACTTTTGTTCGCATATATTCAAAATAAGAAGAAAAGGCAATAACAATAACAGCACCAACCCAACCAAGAATTTTTACTATCTTACTAATTCGCTCATTTACCACTTCCACTATAAGCTCTTTTACATCCCTTTGAAATATCTGAAATTCATGTTTCATTTCCTGCTTAAATGAACCAAAGTCTGACTTCATTTCCTGCTGGAATAATTCAAAATCCTGGTGTGTGATTGCACCTGTTTTTTCCCTTTCCATTTTTGGCCTCCTGGTTGTTGTTTCCTTTTAAATTTTACAATAATAACAATCAAAATAACAGTGGACTTAAGTCCGGTTTTAATATGATTTTATTTGTTTTCAAAGCAAAATATCATTTTAATACGCCGTGTCATTTAAGGTTTTTTACCAAAGGGTATCATCCCTCTTTTTCTTTTCCTGACTACCCGGATTCTGCCCGGATATTACCCGGACCGCCTTATCTTTTACCTTTCTCAGGACTGGTCCTTTATCGTCTATCTCCTCCAACAAAGGACTATAACCCTTTAGGCCCTCAAACTTATCAGCCTTTCCCATGTATTACTTTATCGGCCATTTTAGGGAAACCTAAAGTTTTTTTTGAAATTTCTCAAAATGAGACAAGATTCTGGACCAGCGGGCCGTCTGGCGGGCTGTTTTGGAGGTGGGGCTTTTTGAGCCGATTTATGAGTCTTTTGGGGCTTTTCATGGGCTTTTTAGGGGATTGTGGGTTACGGGGGAGGCTCTGGAGCTCCGCCTGGTCTCTGGCCACCGGGAAGGTGGTTGCCCTGGCTATCCATTGCTTAAAGGGCATTTTAATGTAACCCATTTATCTCTTTTTTTAAATGGATTGGCACTGTGATTTTTTCTTGATTGTCTTTGCAATTTGTGTTTATTTACATACCTTGATTTTTTTTCTCTTTCAGGCGGATTTTTTGTCGTTAATATGCTGAAAAATATATTCTTCCGGTTTTAGTGAGCTTTCCTCCTGATGTCTGAACTCCCGGACAATGCGATTCAGGGATTCTCTGTTTATAAAACCTTTGTCACAAAGCTCCGAAAAATCATCTTTGCTTATGCCTGTAACAGTTTTAAAAAACTCTGAATCTTTGGTTTCAATCACATGATCAATTTTATGCTCTCTGAACCTGGTCATATAGATAAAGTCTGCCATGCAGATGGAGAGTCTTTTTATTTGCAGAGCATACCATGCTTTTTGTCTTTTTTTCTCCTTATCTTTTTCTTTATCCACAAAGTCTTTATTTTTCTCCCTGGCGGATTCATCATCCAGCCGATCTTTTTCCAGTTTTTTTCTAATGGCTTCTTGTCCTATTTGAATCAAATCCTCTTTTTGTCCGGCCTGCTGACTTCTATAGCCTTTGACATTCCTTAAGGCAGTCCAAAGATGAGGGTGTTGGTCCAAAAGTTTTAAGGCAGGAAAAGACACCAAAGCGTCGCTGGTGATTCTTCTGGCCAAAGCCACCTTAGAGCCTTCGCTACGCATAGCCTCAAATATTTGTCGGGAAGTTACAGGATCACCTTTTAACCTTCCTTCATAAAATTGCTTTATATTCAGGGTTTCACAAAGCCCTTCTGTTACTTCTTGTAAATTATCTCTGCACATTTGGAGTTTATGGCTATCTTGTTGATCCAGTTGATCGGTTAATGCAGACGCATAATTATAAACTGTTCTCAAGCAACGGGCCACGGCAAAATCAAACACATACCCCTTGGGCTTTAACACTTGTTGAGTTTGTTTATCAAACCAAGAGGACTGAATACGAAAAATAGCCTGAAAGTAGCTTTCTGCTGATTCTATATCGTTCAGTATCAGGATAGAATCCCATTCTTTAATGGTGACACCGGTTAAAAATTTTCGGCAAGTGAGGGTGATAGTGCCGGCCTTATTGATTTGGCTGGAATTCACTTTTTGAATTTTTTCCATGATGTCTTTTTTGCTTTTGGCAAAAATATCCTCTGGCAGATCATCATCAGATTTCCCTCCGGCCGCATTGATAATCTCATATTGAGAAAATACGGGGTGGCGGTTTAACTTTTTAATAAGTTGTGTGATGGAATCCACCCGGTTCAACCACCAGACACTATGCCTTTTGTCTGGTAAATTCATTTTCTCTCCCAATGCACCATAAACACTTAAGGAGGTGGCATTATAATCTCTCTTGCTCAGGCTTTCCAAAAAATTATAAACAGCTGAATTATGCTGAAATTTTTTATTTTTTGTTTTAAACAGTTCATTTAAGGAAAAATCTCTGTCATCGGTCATAAAATTTTCTCTTTGTTCTTTTATATCTTCATTTGTGATTTCTATGGTGGAGAGATGTAAGTCTGGCATTTGCCTGTAGACAAAAGGTTTTATATTTTGAGGATCATTTTCTGTTTCTTCTTTTTTGTTTTTTTGCTCATCAAGGTAAGAGTAAGTGAACACTTGCTCAGGGCAAAAATCCTCAGATGAAATGAGGCGAAAGGGAGTGCCAGAAAGGTCCAATTTAAATCGGAGTTTAAGATACTTTAAAATGTTCCGGACTCTGTTTGTCTGGCCTCCAAAATGCACTTCATCAAAGACCAGCAAATCCCATTTTGTTTTTAAAACTTTTTTTAGACGGTCTTTTATATTGCCTTTTTCGTCAATATCCAAATCCTGTAAAGACACACACAAGACCATAGGCCCTGTGTGATTGGGAAAACTACCTTTTTCATTAAGAGACAGCTCATTTGCGTTTTCACCTTTTCTGGCTTTAAAGCCTGTCCAACCCTTAAAATCCACATGATCGTTGACAGCACTCATCCATTCGTCAATCACTCTGGGTTTATAAGTGACTATAATGGTTTTTTGAGCTTTAAGGGCTTTGGCGATATGGATACTGGTGAAGCATTTGCCAAACCGCATTTTGGCGTTCAGAAGAAAGCGGTTTTTATGGGTGGCTGAGTCTATCGTTTCTGTAGGATAATTTTTGTTATACCATTTGAGGGCTTTTTTGACAGCTGATTTTTGCTCTTTTCTTAAAGAAAAAGAATGTGTGCGATCCACTCCATAAGCCACATGATTAAAAGCTTTTTTCACATCCTCTTTGGTGGCATAAAACCATTCTTTGCCTGCTCCATCATCTTTTTGTCTCAGGCCATTTTCTTTTAACTGTTGATGGATATGGTGGTCTGTTTTGCCTTCCGGGAGCTCTTTTGTCCACAGTACACGGGGCTTTTCCGGATTGCTGGCGTTAAATTGCTGATCGATACGCTCTTCATGCCTGCCTTTCAAGCAGTGGCCTACTTTAAGCAAACCTTCTTTCTGATAAGTTTTTGTTGTATAAACATAAAGTTCTCTTTTTTTTGTCATTGTCATCTCCTTGATAATATAAACAGTCACACCTCGGAAGTGTTTCTGATTTTTTGGCCATCCACTGCCCTTATAAAGGCAACAGTTTGTTCCCGTGTTTTCTTGTCTTTAATTATTTTCTTATATAATTTTATAGCTTCTTGTGTGTTTTCAGATGAGAAGGCTCTTTTAATTTCCTTGCGGGAAAAAACTTTTTTGTTGTTCATACGAAGAGCTAACTCTTCTGAAAAAGCTTTTTTTACTTCCCGGTTAATATTTCTATCTTTCATTTTCCACTCCTTTGTTTTAGTGATATTTCTCTTATTTTGGCCATTTAATGCCTTATTTTCATCATTTGTTTGAAGACTGACTTGGGCAAAAGCCATGTTATGGGCTTAAAATAACAATAATAGTGACGATTATTATAATCCACCCCTTTAAAAAGTATAAATAATCCATTACTTTTATTTTTTATTGCTTTGGAATATAAAGTGCCAGCCAGTTTGGCAGATTCTGATTGCACAAAGTGAGCGGCTTTCTTGGGATTTAGTTTCTTTAAAATTTCATACTCTGGCAACTGTTTTTTTAGATCATCAAAATTGATATAAAGAAAAGATTTGATTTCTTTTTCTTGAGTTACTTTATCTTTAAGGGATGTCTTGCCGGAGCCGATAGAACCAAGTATAAAGTGGATATAAGGCTTGGTTTGAACAGGATATTTTGACAAGCTTTTATCAATAATATCCGTATGAAGTTTTTTTCTCTGTGGTTCAAGCTGACCATTGGCTGTGGAAAAAAACTCCCGGCTGGTTGTGTTATTGGAGAGCTTTTTCAAAAGCTTGAAATAGGGCTGTTGATTTTCAGCTCTGTTTCCAACTCTATTTTCAGCCTTATTTTTCAGCTCATAATATTTTTTAACTTCAGTCATTTTCATACTCCATCGTAAATTCTTGTCCTTACAGTGCATTATTTATAATAACCCATTCATTTCCTTTTTTAACTTTCCAAATTTCTCTGTAAACATCAATTGTTGGACGCCCAGATCTTTTTATAATCTTCATTGTTAAAGCATGGAGAGACTTATATTTTTTATTTTTATCTTTATATCTAACTTTGCCTGAAGCGAGCCAAAACACTCTATGCTCTTTGCCTCCTTTATATTGGCCTATTAAGCTTACTTGTTTTTTAAACGGATTTCCTCCCTGATCTTTACTGGACCTTCTTTTTTTAACAACTTTTCTTCGTCTTTGCTTTGTTGTATTTCTTTTTGATGGCTTTTTTCCAACCATCTTATCTACTTTTTTATTTGCTACTTCTCTTATATCTTTTTCAATCTGGCTGTTCAGTGGTTTTATTTTGAGCGGTTTTTGCTTGTTTCCTTTAGGAGCACCTACTATAGAAATAAAAGCATCTTCTAAAAAAGCTGGATAGTGTGAACGTCTGGTAAACAAAACTGAAAAAGTCTCCCATTTGTTAGCATGGTGATCTTTTTTGTGATACTGTATTCTTTTTTTCATTTGATTTGTTTGCCCTATATAATAAAGCTCTTCATTTTTATCATATAAGGCATAAATACCATGTTTACCCTCAATTCTCTTGCGTAGAATCTCTTTATAACTTCTTTTAAATAATATTTCATGGTTAAATTTCTCTATTTTCCCAGTAAATATCGGATGAGTTTTTTTGGTTTTCATAAAAACCTCCTCTGGTTTTGCTAATAATCAAGCAGTCCATTTTTCCACTTGTTCCAAAATATATTTTTGTTCCTTTTTACTAATATTAAAATACTTAAAAAGCTCTTTTGTTTTGTTATTTTCCTTCTCCTAAAGAAAAAAGTATTACTCAATGAGTTTTAAAAATTCTTCGTTGGAATTCAGATAGAGCAAAGCTTCCCCATAGCTTTTAAAAATATTGGATACAAATTCAGCACTATCCTTATCTTGAGATTTTTTATTTTTTTCTATAGAATTAAATAAAAATAATCCATGCAAATAAATTTGAAGAATATATTGATTCTTTATTGCCTCTAAATGCTTTGGATCTTTACTCTTTTTTGAAATATATTTTATAAGAATATGACTGCTCAGGTTAATGGCTATGGCATCTACTTTATTTTCTGATGCTATTATATGTATAATACTATTATCTCCCCAACCTTCTTCATTCCACTCTTTGTCGCCATCTTTTACCCATTTACCATCCTTTTTTGAAACTTTTATCAGTGTAGGAGGGTTAAAATTTTGAGGCCTTTTAGGTTTTTGTAGCTTTGTTATTCCTTGTTTTGTAATTCTAACATAAAAAACAGATTCTAAGTCCCCTTCAGGTGAAGACAGTTTTGCATTTATTTGAATACTATCTCCTATATTTAGCTTCTGCGTTGGTTCAAGGGTGATTTTTATTGAATGATCATCAGGACCTGTAATAGTCGTATTAAAAAAATCCTCTACTTTATTGGGACTCGACTGTGGTTTTAGATTCTGTAATGAATTGGAGTTATAGCCAAGAATTTTCAATATCAGTTCACCTTGATCATTTGGTCTTTGAAAATAATCATTTTGAACATCAGTTTCAAAATCAATAATACCTCTTCCTCCTATAGGGATACTTTTAAATTTCTTTTCATTTTTTTCAGGTAAATTAACTGTAAATATAGAAGGAAATCTTTTGGAGGAAATAGGTTTTTCTCTTTTAACTTTTCCTTTAGGTTTAGATTTTTGATTTTCTTTTTTTAATAAATTACCCTGATTTTTAAGTAAATTTTCAATTTCTTTTGTAGCCGGATTTTTTGATAAAACATTCTTAATTATATCAATCTCACTTTTGTCATCTGTCCCTTGTAATAGTTGCTCTTTTCTTTTGTTATTTGCTTCTTTAAGTTCTTTATTAGATTTTAATTCTTGTTTTATCTTTTCTATCAATCTATCTAATCTTTCTGTTTCTTTAAAATTATACCTATTTGCCATAAATAAATCTTGTCTAAAATTTGTTTTTATTTTTGTGCAATCTACTTGGATCAAAAGACTATATTTTAAATATGACAATCCCCATTCTTTAATTTTAGCACTCCCATAAAAACCATGTACTTGTCCATTAATTGTAAATACGACAGATTTCTTTCCAATAAATCGTTGTTTTCTATTAGATTGTTTTTTTTGATCTTCTCCTTTTTTTAACAAAATAGCTTTTATTTCTACATCACCAATTTCTTTATCTGTAAATTTCATATAAAACGGTTCTCTTTCAAGAATTTCTTTATCATCATCAAGTCGTATGTAGTTACCAGAAACTGTTAATATATCAACTTGACTTGAAATATGTTTTTTTCTTCTATCACTGAGCAAAAACGGTAAAGCAGGTTTATATAAAGATTGATTTAGTTCATGATAAAGGCCATCTCGGATGGTGCCTCCACAACCTTTGGGCAATTTATAAGAAAATAATTTAATTATAGCTCCATTTTTAAATTTTATACTACCACGCAATCCTATATCAAGTTCATCTATGTTGAATGAAGGTACCTTATTCTCAACTGAAAAATATTCATACCAGCTATTTTTATATTTATATTTCTTATTTTCCTCTTCATCAAGAATATGTCTTCTGACCAAAGTAAATCCAAAATGGTTAGGATAACTTTTATTATTTTTATCAAATATTTGTTGATTTTGTTTTGAAGCTATCAGTTGATAACGATAGTTTCCACAAAAAACCACAGCTCCTGTAGAACCCATGTTAAATTGCCCTTGAACAAAATGTATATTATTTTTATTTCCTTGACTGGTAGATAAAAAAGTATTTTGAAAATTATCTGGGTGTTGTCCTTCACCATTATCAAAGATTAAAATATCAGGTGTTTTCTCTTTTCCAGTGGCAATCAGCTGAATATCTTTAGACAATTGTGCTCTTTTTGTAGGTGTGATTTCTCTTAATTCCCCATTTTTTATCTTAAAAAATTTTTCCACTGCTTTGTTCATGGATTTAGGAGCTTTATGATAATCTTTAGGGTCAATGTTACTTAAATGACACTCTTTAATTAAAATAGAATCGATGGAATTAGTTATTTTTTCTATCAAAGATGATATAGCATTTGGTTGCTGATTCTCAAAAACTGAAAAGTTAGAATCATCGTTTCCATAAGGATGCCAATTATTAGGGTTTTTGAGCAAACTATTTCTCTCTATTATATTTTTAATTTCTTCCTCTCCATTAGCTTTCAATAAAGTCCAAAATAAATCTTCATATTTTTTCATAATTAGCCTCTTTATATTTTGTAAATTATATAAATAATTATTTGATGCAAAATTAACAAAAAGAAATAATTTATCAAGACACCTTTTTATTAATTTGTTTCATCAAATGTTGTTGTTCTTCTTTAGTAATCTTAAAGTATTTAAATAATTGTTCATCTGTCCATATTATATTTTTTTGTTCAGTTAGATATGGCACCAAAGACCAAGTCTCTTTGGTAATATCCTGTGTAATTTTTTTTACACCAACTAAGAATCTCACAAAATTTGTTGAAAGATAATTTAATAACTTTTTAGCTTCATGTTGTTTTTTGAAAGCATCAATCACCATATAACTCTCTGTGCATATTTGTCTTGGATTCATTATAAACAACTGATCCTTTGTATAAGAGACACCACCTGTCTTCACGGCTTTTGGACAAGCTACTTTATAACAGTTTATCTTATCCTTGTTTTTGCTTATTTTTGACAAATTAATTTTTCTCTTTATTTTCTTTTTTGTAAAACAATCTATTAAATTGCCTTTGTGGCATTCCTGGTTTTTATCAAAATAGTTACTGGATAACCCAAAAGGATTCCATGACCATGCTATTTCTGAAATAAATTTTTCACTTTTCTTGTTTATCTTTTTTACAATAGAACGGGAAATTTTATCTCTTATTATAATTGTGTTTTTAGATAAATCTATCTCTTCTGATTCCTTCTTTTCAATATTATAAAAAAAAGTTTTTCCTCTGTGAGTTTTAGACCAATGCAGGAAACAAACACCTCCTTTTATATTCACTGTGGGAAAAATATTTGTAGATGTCTCAAAATCATATATTTGTTTTATTGATAAGTTCATAAATATTCCGATATTACATAGCATACTTTAAAGAAGGCTTTAAAAAGAAACTCCTAATAGTATCAGGCCTTCTTTGTAAAGACTTTAAATAATAAGTAACCTTTTCCTTCAACTCCTCTTTCGTCTTTATAAATAACTTCCCAATACAATGATACTTTAAATGATTCCAAACCAACTCATCCGGATTCAAATCAGGTGCATACGGCGGAAGATAAAATAACTTCAACAAACCACCTGTCGAATCCACAAACTCACGCACCTTCTTTGACCTATGCACCGGATGACCATCCACAATCAAATAAACCGGCCCACTCCCATCTGAAATCAATCGCTTTAAAAATGAAATAAACACCCTCCCTGTAACACCACCTCTCACAGTCATAAACCTCATACCACCTTTAGCAGAAATAGCTGAAATCATATTCAAACTAAAACGTTTGCCTGTGCCCCTCACCTCCGGAGTCTTCCCTTTAGGTGCCCAAGTCGTCCCACTATGATAATCTGATCGCACACCAGACTCATCACCAAAATAAATCTGTGCACCCTCCTTATTAGCCAACCTCTGTATATTAGGATACTCCTCCTTCAACCAACCCTTAACAAGAGATGGATTCCTCTCATAAGCCCTGTGTAATGGCTTCTGACAAGTCAAACCCAAACGGCCCATTAAACGACCCACAGATGTAATACTGAGCTTTATCCCATACTTCAACCGGATGGCTTCCTGTATCCGCCTCCGATTCCACAAAGCAAATGGAAAACTTAATTGCTGAGGGTTCTTATTCACCATCTTATAAATCCACTTCAAATGTCGCCCCTGAACAATCGGAGGACGACCAGAAGCTTTTCTCCTCTTTAAATTATCCCAACCCCCCTCACCATATCTAACAGCCCAATTATACACCGTGTCCGGATTAACACCTAAGAAATCAGCTACCTTCCTCGGATTTTCGCCAGAGAAAAGAGCCTGCATCCCACGAATCCGTAGAGCCTCCTGTGACTTCCGATCTAATTTCCGTGCATCATTTTTTCTCATAAACTCACCTTATCATACACACAAAAATAAAACAACACTTTTTTTCACATAAAACAAAAAAAATCATTTTTCACAACTTTAGACCTAATATTATCGGAATACTTATGGCCTTTTTAATACTTGTCTTGATTGTTTTAATTTTAAAGAAAATTCCCTAAGAGATTTTCCTCTTCCTCCAGAAAACCATCTGGAAGGAATGACCATCGCCAACTGATCTATGTCCCTTTGAGATGTAAGATAATCCAAGAGGAAATGATAAACAGGGTTTGCTCCTGTGTTATTGTTTATCCCTTTATAATTTTCTTGGTAGGGGGGGTTGCCGACAGCGATGATTTTTTTGTTTCCGGTTTTTTGTTTGATGTATTCCAACATGGCATTTAACTCCTGTTTGAATTTTTCTTTGTCCAGCTTTCCGTCTGTTTCTGACAGATAAGCCCCGTTTTTGATATTTTGTGTGAATTTTTGATCATGAGATTTTTCATTCCCGTAAAAAGTCCTGAGACTCAAATTATAATGCCTCTCATCCGGTGCCAAAGCAAAATACCGGTTACTCTTGTATAGCTCCTGAAAAACAGTGTCCATACGCACAAGCTGTTTTTGAGACTTATGCAAAACAGCTACAAGAGCCGTGGCCAATAAAATTTCCCCTGCCTTGCAAAAAGGATCAAAAAACACATACTCATTATTCGTCCATACTGCTTTATCCAGGCACTTCACCAGGAGAACAGCCTTGTCCATTTTCATCACAGGCTGGTCCCGACCTGTGATACTCCCCAAAATATCCACAACATGGGTGTTGATACTTGGCATTTTTAATTCAGCTGACATCATATTTTCCTCGGTTTAAAATTATCAGGTTATGCCGCTTTTTTTTGAAAATCTATGTTTTGTCTGGATTCCTGCTTTTGCAGGAATGACCCTATTTTAGAATCCAAATCTTTTAAGCCCCTTATATTAAGTGTGGTTTTGTCAGTTTTGCAATTTTGAAAATACTGACACCAGGTGTTTTTAAAATCTATAGGGCGATGGCCATTTTTCTTAAACCATGTCCGGCTGACAGCTGTTTTGTCCGCTGACTTTTCAGCTTTCACAGGATCTGTCTCAAGACAGGATAAAGCCTCATTCTCCTGTATCTGCCACTCAAGGCAACATAATACATGAACCAAGAAATCTCTGTGCTTTCTCACAAAACCTTTCCGGAATACGCCAGATTGGTCCAATGGATTAAAATGGACTGCATCTCCAAATTGAAAAAAGCTTTGCCTTGGACAGGAAAGATTATCAACATGTTTCCATAAAAAGCGACACACAGTATTAAATACCCTTTGCCGGCAAAATTCTATGTTTTTGGAATCAATATCTATAGCCCAAAGATTGTTTAAAGTGTTGGCCACAGCATAAAAAGGAGGGTTTTTGATTTTTTGCCTTTTGGCCTTCTTTAAAAAAGCTTTTAAACGCCTTTCCACAATAGCCGATACAAAATTGCCATGCCCGCAAGTGGGTTCAAAAAATACAGTCCGGGTGTCTGCCCAAACAGACCTGTCCAACATATCCAACATCTGTTGAACATATTTTTCAGGAGTAAACACTTCCCCAAAGTCCCGGATTCGGGTTCTGCTCCGGTGGTGTGCCAAATGTAATATGTCTTTTGCCGGTTCCATGGTATTTTTCTGTTCGGCTGATTTGCAGGCAGACTAAAGAAAAATCTTCCCTAAAACTGGAATTTTAGGCATCACCTATACTTTGGGGCAGGGTCTGCCTCTAACCAGGGCAGGCCCTTTGACTTGGTCTGCCTGCCACAAGACCAATACAGTTCGTGGCTTTGTGTCCCCAAGCTCTGCCAAAAAATGTGCCCAAACCCCGAGAGCACAGAGGATTCTCAAAAACTACTGGACAAAGACCCTTTTTTCTGCCACTATCCTCCTCATGAGTAAATCTTTTATTCACGACAGCTTTTTTAAAGAGGTCTTCTCTCACCTCAAATACGCCCTGGACCTCTTTCGCCTCATCCTCACCAAGGTTGAGTTCGAGCTCTTTGACTGGACCACCCTCAGATCCGAGGCCACCACTTTCATCAATAAAAAAGGCCAGGAAAAACGCACCGATCTACAGTTCTCTGTTCAGCTCAAAGACCTGAAAGAAAGGGTTACATTGTTATTTCTGCTGGAACACAAGAGCTGGCAGGACCCCAAAGCTCTGATTCAAATGCTGAGCTATCAGACAGGCATATATGAGAATAAGGCTGATGATTCAGGTTCCAAAAAAGCTCTTGGCCTGCCCCCTGTTTTGCCCATTTTGGTTTATCAGGGGAAGGACAGGGAGTGGAAAAGTCCACTGGAGTTTCAAGCCCGTTTGGACTGGACCAAGGAGTTAAAGGATAAATTTGGGGAGAATGTGATGAATTTTCGGCCTCGTTTGCTGAATATCTCGGCTTTGGACTTAAAAAAAGAGGCTGAGAGCTTGACATCTTATCCGGCTTTGTTTATATTACAACATATATGGCGGGTGGATAAGACGAAGGTGCGTGAGTTGTTTGCTTTGAGCCGGGACATAAGTTTTGAGGAGAGGAAGTTTTTGCTGAAAAAGGCAGGGGCTTATATTCAAAGACATGATCCGACTTTCAGTTGGAATTTGTTGGAGGATATAGAGGAGAAAACAATAGAGAACAAGGAGGAAAGGGTTATGACACTATTTGAACAAACAGTGGATGAAGCTTGTAAAAAGAGCCGACAAGAAGGCATGCAGGAAGGCCGTCAGGAAGGCCGTCAGGAAGGCCGTCAGGAAGGCCGTCAGGAAGGCCGTCAGGAAGGTCGTCAGGAAGGCCAAAAAGAGCTTATTTTGAAATTGCTTAAAGGTGGCTTTGATATGCAGGCCATTTGCAAAGGCACAGGAATGTCTCAGGAAGAAATCAACAAGTTGAAAAATGGCTCTTAAGAACCTGTCAGCAAAATAATGAACATTTACAATTCCGCGAAAGCATGCCTAAAGCAAGAGCAAGGGTGGGGGCAGGAATCCACTAACAAGAACCATTTTTCAGCTTATTGATATCATCAACAAACAAGCCCGTCACCTTGCAGATAAGACTGGTATCCCATTGATTGTTCAGCTTGGAATGAGGAGGTTTTTTAGGGAGGTTGGAGGCAAAAAATTCGGAAATCCAAATTTTGTAAATTTATATTTCAATTTTTTCTATGTTCTTATCGTTCATAATCTTTTCCAAGCTTTTTTCGTATGTTTCAGTACAATAATTTAAAAAATTATCTTGATATTTGGATAAATGTCTTGCTTTAAAGGCCTTGATTTCAATTTCAGAAATTAAATTGGCAACTTTATTTTTTTTCAAATTGGCCACTCTAATCAAATTCCAGGCTTTCTTTCTAATTTCAGCGGCTTTAGATACTATTTCATTTCTTGCTGTTAAATGCCTACCTATATAGAAAGGATAATTATTGGCTCTGTCCACAGCAATATTCGCTTTTTTAAGTGCACCTTCAGATTCTTTTTTGGCAACTACATATTCATAAACAGCTGATCTTAATTCAGATGCTGATTTGGCCGCTTTGGATAAATCAGAAATAGCTTTGGATAAATTTTTAATGGCCTCTTCACATTGTGAAGTTTTTTTATAACAATTGTATTTTAGACTATCATTAAATCTTTTGGAGGATGACTTCCCAGATTCAGAAACAATATATTGAAGTGTAGCCATATCCACAGACAACGGATCTGCCTTAATTTTTGCCACTATTTCCAAAAAAGAAAAAAATACTGTGACAGCTTTGCTTAATTTGGTTTTTGTTGTCTTACATATACAAGATGTTAACCTGGGATACTTTTTACAAAAGTCATCATCTGCAAAGGAAATATGTGAACTGATAACCAAAGAAATAACAAGAAAGAACCATAAAAATTTCATACTTTACCTCATTTTTTTTATGTGGCCGACAGTAAAGAGCAGGACCAATCCATTAGCTGTTTGAAAGCTTGTTTTACTGATCGGATTATTGAATTGATTGCTTAAGGTTTTTTTGAAAAAACCTAAATTTTCATTTTTGAATCCTTAAAGAGAGGGCTATCATAAACCAAATTCTGTCAGCGAAATAATGAACATTTACAGGAATGACTGTTCTGACGGGAATGACAGGCCCGGCATGAATAACGAGTCATTTTAGGGAGATTGAGGGCTGGCAGGCCCTTTGACTTGGTCTGCCTGCCACAAGACCAATACAGTTCGTGGCTTTGTGTCCCCAAGCTCTGCCAAAAAATGTGCCCAAACCCCGAGAGCACAGAGGATTCTCAAAAACTACTGGACAAAGACCCTTTTTTCTGCCACTATCCTCCTCATGAGTAAATCTTTTATTCACGACAGCTTTTTTAAAGAGGTCTTCTCTCACCTCAAATACGCCCTGGACCTCTTTCGCCTCATCCTCACCAAGGTTGAGTTCGAGCTCTTTGACTGGACCACCCTCAGATCCGAGGCCACCACTTTCATCAATAAAAAAGGCCAGGAAAAACGCACCGATCTACAGTTCTCTGTTCAGCTCAAAGACCTGAAAGAAAGGGTTACATTGTTATTTCTGCTGGAACACAAGAGCTGGCAGGACCCCAAAGCTCTGATTCAAATGCTGAGCTATCAGACAGGCATATATGAGAATAAGGCTGATGATTCAGGTTCCAAAAAAGCTCTTGGCCTGCCCCCTGTTTTGCCCATTTTGGTTTATCAGGGGAAGGACAGGGAGTGGAAAAGTCCACTGGAGTTTCAAGCCCGTTTGGACTGGACCAAGGAGTTAAAGGATAAATTTGGGGAGAATGTGATGAATTTTCGGCCTCGTTTGCTGAATATCTCGGCTTTGGACTTAAAAAAAGAGGCTGAGAGCTTGACATCTTATCCGGCTTTGTTTATATTACAACATATATGGCGGGTGGATAAGACGAAGGTGCGTGAGTTGTTTGCTTTGAGCCGGGACATAAGTTTTGAGGAGAGGAAGTTTTTGCTGAAAAAGGCAGGGGCTTATATTCAAAGACATGATCCGACTTTCAGTTGGAATTTGTTGGAGGATATAGAGGAGAAAACAATAGAGAACAAGGAGGAAAGGGTTATGACACTATTTGAACAAACAGTGGATGAAGCTTGTAAAAAGAGCCGACAAGAAGGCATGCAGGAAGGCCGTCAGGAAGGCCGTCAGGAAGGCCAAAAAGAGCTTATTTTGAAATTGCTTAAAGGTGGCTTTGATATGCAGGCCATTTGCAAAGGCACAGGAATGTCTCAGGAAGAAATCAACAATTTGAAAAATGGCTCTTGAATCTGTCAGCAAAATAATGAACATTTACAGGAATGACAAGCCTGAACCAAGTGTTGAAGGGATTCCCGCTTTCGCGGGAATGACAGTGTTTACGGGAAGGGCAGGCTCAACACGGGAAGGGCAGGCTCAACTCAGGAATGACAGGCTCAACTCAGGAAGGACAGGCTCAACTCAGGAAGGACAGGCTCAACGCGGGAATGAAAGACGGAATCAAGATTTTTTGTGTTAAGCCTAACGCAACTGCAGTTCCTCAGATATCGGACAGTGTCGACCTTTTTTTATCTGGCTGTTTTTACAATGCACTACCATAGTGCCCTTATAAGCCCTGGCAGGAAAATAAAAGGAAGTATGCCCCCTCGAAGGAGTTTCATTAATAAACATTACATACTTAAGATTGATTTCTTTACACTCGGCGGGTCTTGTGCAGGTAGTATTATTAAAACTCATCCACTCAGAACATTCAAAAGAATACTCATCTTTAAAACAAGTGATCCATTGGTTTTGTGTGTCCTCAGTTGCCCCTGCCCATAATGAACCAAAGACACCTATAAAAATAGTGATTAAGAATTTCATTGTTTTTCTCCTTTATTTAAAAGTTATTCAAACTGAACATGAGTATCAGTTATTTTATTTCTGTTCACAGAAACATAAAGAAATAATCCAGTCAATAAAAAACCTTGTTTTTTTCATTAGGGATATAATATTTACATAGGAATGTAATTTTTATACTATATTTGGAGCAGATACAGCTAAAAAAGCCCCCATTTCTGGGATATAAGTGTTGAAGGGATTCCCGCTTTCGCGGGAATGACGGCAGAAAAGGGAATGACGAATTGTAACTGAAGGTGTCTTAGGGGGATTGAGATCTGATTGTGGCAGGTCGCCGGCAAAAATATAAAAACACCCTGACAAACAAGTTAATCAAAAACACAAACAAAACCAAAACCATGGCACCAGCCCAGGCCTGTTGTTCCATTTCCTTAAAGCCACTCTTGGAAAGCTCATAGATCTGCACCGGCAGGGTGGCTGTAGGCTCACTCAAGCTGGTGATATGATACTGGTTTCCCAGTGAAGTAAACAAAAGCGGGGCAGTTTCCCCCGCCACCCGTGCAATGGACAGTATCACCACTGTTATCAACATGGCACCGGCACCGGGAACGAGAACACGCAAAATCACCTTATAACGGGGAAGACCCAAAGCCAGCCCCGCCTCCCTAATATGAACAGGAATCATTTTCAAAATTTCCTCTGTCCCGCGAGTAAGCACCGGTAAAATGATAATCATCAAAGCCATGGCCCCGGCATAAGCGGAAAAACCATACCTCACCACCAAAACCCCGTATATAAAAATGCCCACCACAATGGAAGGGGCACTCATCAGCAAATCAATTATAAACCTTAAAATAACAGCTGTTTTGGTGTGTTTGTATTCACTTAAATAAATGCCCATGCCCATGCCCCAGGGAAGGCCCAAAAGACTGGCCAGACCCACCACAACAAGACTCCCCAAAATGGCGTTGGCCATGCCCCCACCCTCTTCCCCAGGAGCAGAAGGGAGCTGAGTGAAAAAATCCCAATTCACAGCAGATACACCCTGCTGAAGAACATAATAAACAATAAACAAAAAAGGGGCCACGGCCAACACACTCAAAAAACACAAGTTTATGAGCATAAAAAGGTTAAACCCCTTTCGGTATTTGTCTCTTAAGGACAAAGCCTGCACTTTGAACTCCTGTGTTACCTGTTTTGTGACGCATTTTCCAAATCAACAACAAAGCCAAAATATTCACTATCAAAGAGAGGCAAAACAAACAAAAACCCACAGCCGTCAGAGAAGACAGATGCAGTTCATTGTCTGCTTCCGCATATTGGTTGGCCAGAATGCTGGCCATGGTTTGTGCTGGTGCAAACAAAGAGGCTTTTATGGAAGGGGCATTGCCTATCACCATAGTGACAGCCATCGTTTCCCCCAAAGCCCTTCCCAGGCCCATAATAACAGCCCCAATGATGCCTGTCAGTCCTCCCCTCAGGACAGCGATTTTTATCATTTCCCACTTGGTGGCCCCCAGGCCCAACACAGCCTCCCTGTTTTCGCGTGGGATAGCACGAAACACCTCCCGGCAGACAGAGGAAACAGTGGGAATGATCATAATGGCCAACACCAAGCCTCCGCACATCATGCCCACCCCATAGTAAGACCCCTGAAAAAAAGGCAGAAAGGAAAAATGCCGGGCCAAAAACATCTGCACATGGTCTCTTAAAAAAGGGGCCAGCACAAAAAGCCCCCACAGGCCATAGACAATGGAAGGGACTGCTGACAACATCTCCACCACAAAACTCAAAGGCCGGGCCAGTGCGGACGGGGCCAGCTCGCTCAAGAACAAAGCCACCCCCAGGCTTATGGGCACAGCTATCAACAAAGCCAGAAAAGAGCTGACCGCCGTGCCATAGATGAGAGACAAAGCACCAAAATTCCCTGTCCAGTTGTTCCAGTCAGCATTGATAAAAAAGCGGGGGCCAAAATGAGAAAACGCCGGCCAGGACATTTGAAAAATCACAAACAACATATAAAAAAACAAAAAAACCAAAGACCACGAAAGACCTTTTAAAAAAAAGTAAAACAGACGATCCGGAATATGAGTGTCTGTTTTTTTGTTTTGTTTTAAAAGGGAAGAGAGAATCATTTAAGGGCCTTTCAGAGGGGTTTACTTTGCGTTGTGGGTGATCTGTATGGATTGAACCTGTTTTTTTACTTCCTTTACAAGCTCTCCGGGCAGAGGCACATAATTTAATTGTTCGGCAAAGTTTTGCCCCTTGTCGGGAAACCAGCTCAAAAACCGAAGCAGGGCCGGCCCCTTGGGTGAAGGCATACTTTTATACACCAACAAATAAGTGTAGGCGGAGAGAGGATAAGCCCCAGGCCCCTCTGCACCTGTCAGAGGCTGAAACCAGTTTTTGGTTTTTTTCAAGGCCTGCCGGGCAGAGGCTTTGACAGTCTGAATATTGGCTTTCACAAAATGCCCCGACTGATTTTGTATTTCTGCCATGGGAAGGCGCCGGTTCAGTGCATAGCTCATGGCTATATAACCTATAGCCCCTGGTATTTTTTGCAACAGCCCCATCACCCCTTCATTGCCTTTGCTCCCCAGACCCTCAGGCCACTTGACCGCTTTTCCCTTGCCCACCTTTTTCAGCCATTCTTTTGAAAAGCGGGACAGATACTCTGTAAAAACGGCTGTAGTGCCACTTCCATCCGCCCTGTAGACCGGCACAATGTTTTGATCGGGCAGGGGAATTCCCGGATTGAGAGCTTTTATCCTTTTATCGTTCCATTTGGTGATCCGGCCCATGTATATATCCGCCAACAGGGGAGCGGTCAGGCGAAGGCCTGATTTTTGAGAAAGCTTTAAGTTGTAACTCAAGACCACCGCCCCCAAAGCCGTGGGCAGGTGCAAAATTTCTTTTTGGGATTTTCGTATTTGAGCCTCTTTCATGGGGACATCAGTGGCACCAAAATCCAAAGTGCCGGTCAGAAACTGACGAATACCCCCTCCACTTCCAATGGAACGGTAATTGATTCGAATATCCGGTGCGACTTTACGGTATTCTGCAAACCACCTGGAGTAGAGGATATAGGGGAAGGAAGCCCCCGCCCCATTGAGCAGTAAAGGTTTTTTAGCCTGTGAAAAACAAGGCAAACACAGCAAAATACAAAGGACTGTTACTTTTTTCATTATGAGCTTGATTTTTCTTATAGTATGCCTGCCCACGGCTCAAATTCAAATGGATAACACCACTGGTCCACGCCAGTCAAGCAAAATTATTCCTGCCTTTCTGCTTGAAACGGTTGGGTGCCACAAACACCATTTGTCCCTGATAATTCAGAGCCACATGGGGGCAGTTTACCCACATATTATTAAGATTGTGTTAAGAAATACCCTTAACCTGTCTTGTTCAGGATGGACTAAGTGGGTCCTGTTTTTGCAGGTTTTACCCGGCAATTGCCTTCGTGAAGGGAAAAATCATGGCATATTCCATTCTTTGCAAAAGGTGATCCAAGGCAGAATACGGCCGGCACCTGTTTCCACATCCCGATTTTTCAAATGCACCTGATAAAATAAAGGTATGGAGGTCCTTTGTTTAAAATAAGGAATGGCCGGTGACAGATTTTGCTCCCCTGATTTACATTCCACAGCAAAAACCGGTTTTTTATTTTTAATAACCACAAAATCCACCTCCCTTTTATCTGTATCCCGCAAAAATCTCAATTCCATGTCAAAACCCTCTGTATCCTCCAAAAAATGGCAATATTTTAAGAGCTGGCTGGCCACCAGATTTTCAAAACAAATTCCTTTTTTATGCGACAGAACAGACCAATCATAAAGATACATTTTTTGCTCCTTCTTGACAGCACGAATGCGAGGTGCTCCAAAAGGGGAAATACGAAAGCAAAAATAAAACCCTTCCAAAATGGCCAGCCATTTTTCCACAGTTTTATGAGCTGTCTGCAAATCCTCCATCAAACTCCTTATGGATAAAGGAGAACCCACTTTGTCTGGCAAAACATTCACCAAAAGCTCCATTAAGCTCAGCTCCCTGATATTTTCCAAATCCCTTATATCCTCATGCACCAACAGCTCCCGGCTGTTTTTATGCCACCTGTTGAGTGTGCGTGAAGAGCCTTTTAAAAAAGGCTCAGGAAAACCTCCCCACTTCAACAGAGCGTTTAAGTCAGATGAGGTGGGATTTTGGTTTATTTCCATTAAAGACAGAGGGTGGAGGCGGGACAGATAATAACGGCCCAAAAGAGAATCCCCTCCCCGCCGGTAATGGGAAAGTCGGGCAGAACCCGTGACCAAAAAAGAGGTCTGATTTTTATGCTTGTCGTAAAAGCCTTTGATTAAATTCCTCCAGTGAGCATATTTATGAATCTCGTCAAAGACAATCAGTTTGTGCCCTCCGGGAAACTGTCCTTTTAAAATCAAGGTCCTGTCCTCCGGGTGATCGTAATTTAAGTAAGCGGGATGACGAGGATCCCCACCATTCAGAAAAGAAAGGGCCAGAGTGGTTTTTCCGGCCTGACGGGGACCACTGACAAACACCATTTTATTTTGAAGGTCCTCTTTAATAAAAGGGGCTGAATATCGATGAATGAAGCCCATAACATGCTCCTTTGTTTTAGACTGGTATATTATGAGTAATTTTGACTATAGTCCATTTTACTCATGAGTAATTTTGACTATAGTCCATTTTTTTAATCCCGTCAACAAGCTTTTTGAGAGGTTGAGGGGTCAAAAAAGTAAAGTTTTCCACCAGCCGTATATGAAAGCAATAATTCTTTTATTTTATTTTGGTTTAATTTCATGTTCTTATGCGACTTCTAAAGATAATGAGCAAGACTCTGCTGAGGTTAAACCTAAAGATTTCAGGGGGCCTGAAGACCAAAGCCATTGTGTATATCCTGACAAATTCGTTTTAGACATTTGCTTTGAGAAGTGCAGGCAAGACTTCTTTTTTTGTCTTTTTTTTCAAACAGCTTTTTTACTTGGTTTTTTCATATTGTTTTCCATAAAAAGCTCATTTTGATCCGGGGATTTGTGCATGAAATTGAACAATAGCCTTTTTTGGGCTATACTTTTTAAAATATCAGGCTTTTTCAGGGCCGACTCCTATGGATGACCGCCTGTTATGTTAAAGTTTTTAAGCCTCTTATACCTTATTAAGAGGAAAACTTCACATATAGGGTAACCAGCCCCAGTTTTAGGGTGGTCATCCATATCTTCTAAATAGATTTTGCTGGCCCGCCTCAGCCCTTCCCGGTGGCGAAACCTCCCCAAAACCTCACCTTCCCGGTGGCCCGTGGCCAGGGCGGAAAGCCCCCAAAACCCCAAAGGTCTTAAGCGATCCAGGAGGGCTTGACAGCAGATTCGGTATAATGAGTAAAATCTACAATGAGTAAAATCCACATGGAGGTGGCTTATGAACATTTTACAAGCTTTGGAATATGAGGCTCGATATAAGGCTCAAAAGCAGGCTTTTATGACAGAGCAGACAGAGTGCCCTGTTTGTCATGGGGAGCTTGATATATTTGTGGAGGGAGTTAATGAGTTTGTGGTTAAAGAAGAGGCCCGGTGCTCTCAGTGCCTGGCATTGACACGGATTGAGAGCAAAGTCTTGCATTGAGAAACCGGCTGATTATCAGTCGACCAGGTGGGGAGTGGAGTCCCTGCCAAGGCCGGGGCCGGTGGCCAGAGACCAGGTGCTTGCTGGTCCGTGGCCAGAAACCGGGCCTCTGCCAGCCCGCCAGGGCCGGACTCCAGTCTTCCCGGTGGCCAGAGGCCGGGCCGGATCGCCAGCCTCCCCGCAACCCACAACCTCCCCAAAACCTCATCTTCCCGGTGGCCCGTGGCCGGGGCAGAAAACCCTCAAAACACCCCAAAACAGCCCCGGTTTGTCTGTTTTTGGGGGATTTGGTTAAATATGAGACAGCTATTGACAAAACGATTTAATGCTGTATAATATAAGAAAAACAACAAACCACGGAGGTGTCACATGAAGGCAATATTGGCAATAACAGTCGGATTTATGGTTATGGGCATGGCCTTTGGGAAACTTGATAGCCAGGGCGGTGAGCAGTCTGCCTTTTACTCTCTGTCTGCTTTTAATAAGCTGTTGGACAGTTGGGAAGCCACAGAGGAGCAAAAGGCGAATTTATATCAAGCTCCAGTAAAGCAGTTTAAACTTGCTCAGGGCAAGATGACTTGTCGGCCTTGTGACCTTGGCGGAACACCCGGCGAATGTTGCACAATCACCCCGGAAGGCCAAAGAGGCGGTGGCAGTGCAGGCGGTGGAGGCGGTATCGGTGGTCTTGGTGACTTTATTGGAGTGCCTGTCGTGACCGGTGGCGGTGGTGGCAGTATCCTTCGAATAGATAACCGAAAATATATGGTGAAATAAGTTTTTTTTTGATATATCAGCCAAAAGGCCCACCTTCCCGGTGGCCAGAGGCCGGGGCGAACCTTCCCCTAAAAATCTCATCTTCCCCGTGGCCAGGGGCCGGGGCGAATCTTCCCCTAAAAATCTCACCTTCCCCGTGGCCAGAGGCCGGACAGCCAGGGCCGGATCGCCAGCCTTCCCGGTGGCCCGTGGCCAGCCCCGGCTGGTTTCAGGCGGGGGAGGGGGGAGGAGCACCGCAAACCGTGAGAAAAGCCTCCAAAATGCCCAAAAAGGCCCGTAAATCGGCTGATTTGCCAGCCCGGCGACCGAAAAAAAAGTCCCCATCCGGAAACAGCCCGCCAGACGGCCCGCTGGTCCAGAATTCTGTCTCATTTTGAGAAATTTAAAAAAAAATTTTAGGTTTCTTGGGAATGGCCGATAAGATATAGGTAGTCGGGGCAAAGCGGGTGACTTGTGGCCAGCAATCCTGTCAGAAAATGCGACCGTATGTTCGCCGGCATAGCAAAAAACGGCCTGAATGGCGTCTGCACCCTTCCCGGATTATGCTCCTGGAGCTGGAAAGGCTGGCCAGACTGCCAAGCTCTTGTGAGTCCCTGCCCTTTAAAAGCCTGTGCTATCCCAAAGCCCTTTATGAAAACCACCAGGTAAAGCTGAGGGCATACAGGCGAAAAAAGTATCATATCCTCAAAATTATGCGAAAAGAGCTTGAAAACCTGGCTTTTAAACATTAGTGGGGCGGTAAAGTGATAAAGGTTGTTGGAGTTATTTCACAGTTTATTATAGCTATTTGTGCCCTTTGTTTGTCTCTTATAGCCAGCCAAGAGCAAATAGCAAAATGGTGGGGGATAAGAGCACTTTCTGGGAATTTTCATATTAGTATATTTGAGTCAGAAAAGAAGGTGCACCTTGTGGTCAGTGTTAGGAATTTTGGATTAGCTTCTCAATATATCCAAAGAATTGAATCAGATAAAGATATTATACAGATGCTTAGTGGGACTGACGGGTGTTCCGGTTTTATAGTGAAACCAAGAAGTTTAGCCTCTTTTGATATAAGAATGGGAAAAGTGGAAAAGCTAAAAAATGCGGATAGCTTATTTTTGGCCCATAACATGGCAAGGATCAAAATTGCTTCAAAAGACCATATTCAAAGCGTATTAAAATCTTATGAAGAATACATAAAAAAAGGTTGGGAATACTTTGTAGACGATCAAAAGTATGAGACTATTCCCCTGTGCAGTGAATAGAGCCTATTTGCGGTTCTTTTTGCCCCTCTGATAAAGGCCCCGATTCCAGCCCCTCCAGGGGGCTTGAGTGGGTGGCCGGGTTCTAAAATCAGGGGCTGTGTGGCCTGTTTCAGCCCTGCCTAACTTTAAATTAAAGTTTTTTCTGCTTTGTCCGATAAAGCTGTTATGAGGTGACTTTGGCTTGGTTTTCCCACCGGGCCAGGTTTTTGAGGGCAGGCCGTGTGGCCAGCCTGGCTGTCAAAGACAGCAGGGCATTGAGAACACTTTGGCCCGCTGGCGGGGGCTTTTAACAAGGCTTTTTATGCCGTGTTCAGGGATATGCACCGGGAGCTTAAGAGGCTGTCCGGGGTGAAGTCAGGGGCTGGCCGACCAAGCCTTGTCAGACTTATGCACCGGGAGCTTGAACACCTTGCTTTTAAGTAGAAATGACACGGAAGGTTAAAAAGTATTTGACTTTTTTTTTAAGTAGGATAAAAGCATAAAAACCGGACTTTAGTCCCACTGTCTTTTTACATGGGCTTTGGTATGATGTTAAGAATAAAGGCGTGGTGGGTTATAGGAATTTTAAATGGGGAGGTGGGTTATAGAGCTTTTAAGTAAAGAGAAAAGACAAACTCTGATAAAAAAAATAAAAATTATTTTAGATAAACATCCTTCGATCACTATTGAGGGTATTGAGAAGGAGTATAACAATGATTTGGGTAGGAGTGTGATGATGTTAATGGGTGAAAATGGTTATTTTATTAGAGACCCTCATCCCTATAAAAGCTGGGGTAGTATTCCTTTGTCAGATATTTTGGAAGACTTAAATAAAGATGATAATTCTTAGTAAAGGGGGATACGATGAAAATTCAAGAGCGGTCTAAACAGGATATGTTGGATACTGCATTAAAGGAGCTAAACAGAAGGCATGAAAATGGACAGAAAAACCCAACTCTTTATAAAGCTAAGATTCAGAATTTAGACCTTATAAAAGAGGCTTTAATGATAGGGAGTGAGGAATGGAAAAAGAACAAAAACCTCCAGGAATTATAGAGAGATTAGATAATGTTTTGCTTTTGCTTTCTGAGGAATTGATAACTAAGACGGGTTTAATGGATCAGGCAGTTATAAGGGCAAAGATTTCTAACATAATATTAATCAAGAGAGAAGTGAATAAAGGGGATTGTTTTTACTGTTGGAAATGTATAAAAAGTGGACTACAAAAGATCAATCCGATTGTTTGGATTGGGTTAGTGAAAGCTTGGATTTTAGGTAAATTAGGTCTTTAGTTATTTGCGGGTTTTGCCATTTTGATAAAGGCTGACTCCAGTCCCTCCAGGGGACTTGAGCAGGCGATGGATCAGGCAACAAAAGAGATATTAAAAAACATTGAGAAACACTTAGGTGCACTTGCTATTTTAAATCTTATTAGTAGTGAAGAATTTAAGAAGTTAAAAGACTGCTCAGCAGTTAGTAAAGTGACTAAAAAAGTTTCTCTTATTGCTGATTTTTATGGAAACGAGGGTTGGCTTACTGAAGAGGAAAAAGATGCTAAAAGCTTAAAGAGTGCTGAGATTATGAGCAGGATGTAAATAAAGGGGGTGTGTTATGGGTTATATTGCTCAAGGGGAGCTTAGGAGGCTGTCCGGGGTGAAGTCATGGCCTGGCCGGCCAAGCTATGCCAAGCTTATGCACCGGGAGCTTGAGCGGGTGGCCAGGGTATGAGTAGATTTGAGTGGATCAGTACTGTTGGAATTGTTGTAAATACTATTATAGCTATTTGTGCCATTTGGTTATTATATATAGCAAATTCTGAGCAAAGATCATGGCGGAAGGGCATAAAAAACCTCTCTGGTTCTATTGCTTTTTATAAAGACCATCCCATTTATGGAAAATCGGGATTTATGATTGCTATTCAAAACACCGGCGAAACACCACAAAATATTGCCTTTATTCAAAATGACAAAAAAGAGCATATACACTTATTTATTAACCATAAAAACAAACCTCATTTTATACTGAAGCCAAAAGAACCAGTTGTTTTTTTTCTGGATATAAAAAAAACCGGCATGTTAATGAAACTTGAGAAAGCAGATAGTTTAATTTTATTCAATAATATGGGAGAAACAAACAAAATAATCAAAAAAAGAGCTATTCAAAGGGCATTAGAATTATATAAAAGCTCACAATAATTTGTTAAAGGTTTTCCGGTAAACAGCCGATAAGCCTCTTATGAAGACAATAATCTTTATTATAGGTTTTTTTGTTCCTACCGCTATATCCAAGCCCATTATAGGAAAGATGGATTGCTCTTATATGGATGCTGAGCCTATTTATACTGAAACTATAAGCTGTGGGAGGTTCTGCTCTGGTGTTATATCTTGTGTCCACCCCTATTTTCCATTTCAACAACCCCTTATAATTTCGGTTGCTTGCCCAGCTACCGAACGAGGCAAATGCCCTTCAGCTCATCAATGCCATAAGGACAACAAAAAACCAGGGAAAGTTTTTTTTATGGACAAACCGTCCAACTATGAAAAAAGAAAATCAAAGACCAAAAAGGCCAGAAGGCCCGGTCGCAAAAGAACCAGAAAGTCCGGGGCAACCCGATAAGGAGGTATTATGAAAAAGGTTTTATTATATTTGTCTCTTTTGCTATCTTCTTATAGCTATGCTTTGACTATTGGACCGGTGAAGGTGGAAGGTGTGGTGGTGAATTATGATAACAAATTCGTCACTTTACAGAATGGGGAAGAGAAAATTAAAGTTCCAAAG
Organism: Bdellovibrionales bacterium; assembly: GCA_965242635.1. Classification (GTDB taxonomy): domain Bacteria; phylum Bdellovibrionota; class Bdellovibrionia; order Bdellovibrionales; family UBA1609; genus JANQSP01. The sequence continues at coordinate 1,182,729 of OZ251471.1, forward strand.
AGGACCATTCCAACTGAGTATAAACTTAGGACTGGCAAAAAAGTCCATGCTTTACTGGAGGTAGAAGATTTAAATAAGATAATAAGAGCTAATTATAAAAAACACATGGCAAGCCGGAGGTTGGCCAAAAAGAGGCGTATTAAGTCTAACAGAAGACTTGCAAGCGAACGGTCCATAAATAGGGATCATGATCCTGAAATAGAACAGTCCGGCTTAGAATAAGACCATTAAACCGCCACCGCCTCAATTTTTCTGGTGGCCAAGCCACCGGACAAAGCCTTTTTTTCCGCCAGGCTAAAGGTTTCTTTGAGTCTGCCGATACATGTATCAGGAGGTGACTTTGGCTTGGGTTTCCCACCGGGCCGGGTGTGAGGGCTGACAGTGTGGCCAGCCAGCCTGTCAAAGACAGCAGGGCATTGAGAACACTTTGGCCCGCTGGCGGGGGCTTTTAACAAGGCTTTTTATGCCGTGTTCAGGGATATGCACCGGGAGCTTAAGAGGCTGTCCGGGGTGAAGTCAGGGGCTGGCCGACCAAGCCTTGTCAGACTCATGCACCAGGAGCTTGAACACCTGGCCTTTAAAGACTAATGAAGACATGATTGACACTATTGCAGTATATGTAAATATTTTTTTAGCAGTTGTAAATAGTGTTATAGCTGGGTTAACTTTTTGGTTGTTGTTTATAGTGAGTGCAGAAAAAAGGTCATTTTCTAAAGGGATATACAACCTTTCAGGTAGTTTGCAGTTTATACCTGAAGGGTGTTATGGAAATGAAACAGAGGGTTTTGAAATCTTTGTTATAAATAAGGAGGTGACTACTCAAGAGGTAACTAATATTATGGATGATGCCGGTCGTTATATATATCACTTTTCTAATCCGGTGATAAAGCCAGGAATGAAACATCGGGGGTTTTTGGAAGAGTATCCTGATATAATGGAGGGGCCTCATGAAGTGGTGGACATTCTTAAAAAGGCAAAAAAATTATTTTTAGTAAATAGGTTCGGAAAAAAGAAAAGAATAGCCTCAAAAAAAGATATTCAAGAGGCATTAAAGGATTATAAAAAGTATTCTGTAAATAAAGCCACTTAGTTATTTGTGGGGTGGTACGCGTTAAAAAAATTGGGCAAAGGCTATTGTGTGTATAGATTTCAGTATTAAAGGGCTTTTGAGTGGAGGGAATTTAAGTTTTCAGGGTTTCTGCCGATAAGTCTTTTATGAAGACAATAACCATCTTATTATTACTGGCCCTTATAGGCTGTGAAAAACCAAAAGAGCTTTTACCACATGAAAAGCTGTGGCAAGTGGGCGAGGAATTGGTCAAAGAAAGTGACAAGGCGCGGGTCTTTTAATAAAAGCCCGTGAAGCTTTTTGGCCAGACCATCCCAATTTACAACCCATGCTTGATATAAATAAAGAAACCACGGCTTGTATAAAAAGCCACCGCTTGCCCGATGAATTCTTTACACACATGCATAACCGGCACAGAATAGAGCCGGACAGCTCAATTATAAACAAGATAGCAACCGCTTATCAGGCAGAGACAAACTGCTATAAAGAAAACAACAGGGCATTACAAGCCTTACTGGATAAGAAAGGATAAGAAACAAAAGCGGACAATATGAAAGCAATCCTCATAACTTTTTTAATAGCCTTCCCATCCCTCTTTGCTTTAGCTCATAAAACACCTGAAACAGAGAGACAAAAGGAAAAAGTCCGCTGTCTGTCCCGCAATCAAGACAAGCTTATTGAATATTTAAAGTGTTTGCATAATTGCACAGAGAGAGCAAAACTATCAAAAAACAAATACCCCTGTTTTTGCACCCCGCAACCGCTGTTTTTGCAATCGTGCGGGCAATAAGAGGTATCAAAGCGGAAGTTATGGGATTGATAAGGCAGGGATTTAAGTTTTCCGGTGGCCTGCCGGCAAAGGAATATATGAAAGCAATAAAGATATTGCTGGCTGTTATGCCCTTTATAGCTATGGCCCAAGACCGGGCCAAAATTGACTTGGGCACAGAGACAATCCACGGCCAACCAAAAAGCCTTGATAATTTGTGCAATCCTATAGGAGCGGAGGCCAGAAACGAGCTAATAAACAGGTATTTTAAAACAAAAGAAGAGTCACATCGGATTTCTCTTAAAGTCAGCAAGGCTATTGATATTTTCAATAAATACACGCAAAAAATAAATGCTATTAAGAGAGGAAAAGTCTTACTTTCAGACAGTCAATGGTTTGAATTTAACAAGCTGTCTAAATTGATCAACGATTATCGAGACAAATACAACAGGAATGTAAAAGAAGGCAACAGATTGTGGGAGCTTAATAAAAAAGCTTATAATATCCTTATAAGGACAGCGGCCAAGGGCAGACCATCTCTTTATGGTTTGAAAGTGATTACAGAGGCGAGAGAGGATTACTTAAAAAGTGGGAGGGCTAAGCAGAGATTAAAATATCAAATTGAAATGGCAAAATTAAGAAAACAACAATACCTTATTTATAAAGAGGCCAAAGATAGATACGAGCGATCGCTGGCCTGGATTTATAGAAAAAGACCGGCCAGTTAGTCCGTGAGCTAAATTCTGGACTAAAGCCCATTGATTTTGTGTTTTATAAGTCCGATCAGGCTTATATGAAATACTTATCAAGTCTTCTTTTTGTTTTCCATATTGGGGCGTATCCATTTTTTCAGGATTATGATCATGTAAATGCTAAGCCCATTTGCAAAAGAATGTATACAGCTTTTGTGAATTCTATAAAAGAGTTGTCTCAAGCTGACAGGGCAATGCGAGTCAATATGGAGGATGATAAAATATATCTTAATTCTTTATTAAAATCTTCTCAATCTTTAGAAAACCTTGGGTTTTATATGAAAAGTGGAATGGTGAATAACTGCTTTAGTAAAAACGAAAAATGCCAGCGGGTTTTGAATAATATCGTAAAACAATATAAGGTGCATTCTGAGATCAATTTTAAAATCTTAGAGATTGAAAAGACAGCAATGGTCATGACAAATAAATCCCTTAATTCTCAATCATATAATGAAGCGGAAAGATGGGCACAAAATGTTATAAGAGTGAGACTACCTCAAAAGGACTATGTAAAGCAAAGAGATGTAGCTGTAAAAAGAAGGGGAGGGCTTTTAACCTTGGCCCAAAGGTATTGTAAAGCTGATCAAAATCAAATAGCCATTCACCCAGCAAATGGCTCTGAAGGTGTGCCAAAAATGAGCCGTCTTGAGGTTCTGATAAAAAATCAAGTCACAATGGATATGGGAGGTTTGACTGCATTCCATGACTATTTAGAGAAAAGTCAGAAATATTGCTTTGCAAAATTTAAACATTTGATTAAAAACATGTCCCATGAGGAAGTGTTTAAAAGATTTAAAACTTGTTTTGAATTAAAAAAATTGAAATGGGAGCAAGCTGAGAATAGAAGATTTGCACAAATATATGATGCTTATATGAGAAAACACTACAACCTAAGAAGACAATTATGAAGTTAATAACTTTTTTATTTTGCTTTTTATTAGTGGCTTGCCAACACAATGGGTATGACCAAAGATACTCTTATAATGGGTGTATTCCGCCGACTTATCAAAGAGCACAGCAAAGAGTGGGATTTTTTCCTGCTATAATCTCAGCTCTTGACGCTGGTCTTTACGGCCACCTGGACAATCACAGACCGCTCCATGATGGACTTGTGAGAAAAGCCTTATATGATTTACAAATGGAATACATGGCTTGCCAAAGACAACAGCTTATCAATCAGAGACAAAAACTTATTATGCAAAGTTATGAAACAGATCGCCGCGTGGAAAAACTGATAAGGGATACACAAAGAGGCTTATAACCCTTAAGAGGATAATATGAAAAAACTTATTATAATATTGATGTCAGTCGTCCAGTCCTCTGCTATTGCAGACAACTTTCAAAGTATTTCAAAAAAAGCAATAGAGAAAAGTTTAAAAGACAGATATATCACAGCCACGGCCATATTTCAGGAGTATTTACAGAGGAACAATAAATTTATAGAGGAAAGGAATCGATATGCCAGAGACCTGAAAAAGATACTGGACAATGAAGGCGGTCCGCATGTATATAACCAGTGTATAGAGCAATCTTCAGAGTTAAGGACACTTGCCTTTAGGATGAGTCAGCTTTCAAAGGAACAAAAAGAAGATGCTGAATTTGTAAATAAAATTGACAAATACGATACAGAGTTTAGGAAGGTGTGGAAACAGATGGAAGCTGAAGGCCACTTTCCATATAAACATATAAAAGAGGTGAGCGAAACACTGGAGCGGTTCATTTTAAGTAAAGTATCTCATAGCTTTTCAAACACTGTTTATAATCTTTACTTATCTACAAAGAAAGCACACACAAAAGTTCAGGTATGTATAATAGAAACCTCTAACCTGATAATGGATATATGAAAACCTTACTGGATTAACAACAACCAAAGGAGGATATATGAATTATGAATATGCTATTGTTTTATGGGGATTTTTGGCAATTTTTTTGGGCTGTGGCCTTTTTTTTAGACTTGGTAAAACTGGATACTTTTTTTTTATCCCTTACAATTTTTTTGTGGACTCTTCTGATCGGGTTTTCTTATGGCAATAAGTCCATGTTTGACGATGGCCATAAGCAGGGCTATGATAAGGCACACACTACATGGTATAATATTGCAAGAGATATGGAATCGGAGTGTGATAAGGCAAAAGCAAGGCTTAATGATGTCATTAAAAGGTATGAAGATGGATATAGGGCTGGCCACATAAAAGGCCAGGAAGACATGCTTAATAAGTGGAAACAGTCGCATGCTTACTTACAGGCTGTGTCAAAGCAATGAAAACAATACTCATATTTTTTAAATAGGCAGTCGCCACCGTGTCGCCCATTATTTCAGGCATAGGCCACATAAGGCCCAAAGGGAGATCGTCAATCCTATGCGATCCTGTGGCCCTGGTTTTGGCCAAAGGGGCACTTTCAAGCTCTTTGTGCCCTTTGGGGGCCGGAAGGGGGTTATGAAGGCCCGTCCCGGTGAATGGCTATTTACAATATTTGTCTGCATCGGCCTCAGCTCTGTTCATATAAGCAAGGGCTTTCTCTGCATCGGCCTCGGCTCTGTTCATATCAGCCTCAGCTCTGTTCATATTATATTTGGCTTTGACCCTATGGTCTTGAAAGATCGGAGTTTCGGATAGATTATTAACAAGTCTCTCAAGGTTGCCACGAGGGCGGTTATAATAGTATTTGGCTTTTTCCCAGTCGACACGGGCCTTTTCAGCATCTTTAAAGGCTTTGGCCATATTGGCAACGCCGATAGACATATATTTGACTGCTTTATTACAAGCCGGGGTTTGTTTAGAACACTTATATTTTTCTACATCTTTAAAGGCTTTGACCATATTGGCAAAGTTCTTGTTTATCTCAGCTGAGGCTTTGGCCCTATCGTCTGAAGCTTTGGAAAGATCGAGCAAAGCTTTGGCCAAATCAGCAGATGGTTTGGCCGCATTTTCTTTGGCCTTGTCATAAATTGCATGGGCTTTTGCTCTATCAGATAAGGACATATAATTGATAATCTTCCAATATTTTGAAGCCTTAAACAGAATGGCATGGGCTTTCTCTGCATCATCTTTGACTTTGTGATAATCGTCATGGGCTTTTTCTATATCAGCATCAGCTTTATCCAGATCGTCTGAAGCTTTATCCAGATCGTCTGAAGCTTTATTCAGATCGTTTTTTGTTTGTTCGCACATTTCTTTTTGATATGGAATGCCGTTTAAAGAGGCACAACCCACAGAGAGAAATAAAAGGATTATAAAAAAAGCTTTCATATATCCTTTATCGGCGGGCCACTGAAAAACTTAAATGGTCGGACCGGTGGCCAGAGACCTGGACCGGTGGGAGTTTTTGCAATACTTTTTTACATCGGCAATAGCTTTGTCAAGATCGGCATCGGCTTTCATTTCACTAAAAAAAGCCTCTGCACTTTTGGATTCGGCCTCTTCACTATCAGCTTGGGCTTTGTCAAGATTGGCAATAGCTTTGTCAAGATCGGCATTGGGCTTGACCAAAGCCTCTTTGGCTTTGGTCACAGCTGAAAATTTTTGCACTATATCAAGGCCGGCTTTTTGAGTATGGGCTTTTTGCTTGTCCCTATTTATTTTTGCGGTTTCCATAGCAATTTTTGCTTTTTCGCATAATTCAGCTCTTGTATATGAAACACCGTTTGCAGGTTTTATTTTTGTCTCAGTGTCTGAAAACAAGTCATTATCAAGAGCAACTAAAAATGCAAACCAGGCGACAGCAAGACAAGCCCCTCCCAGAAATTTAAAAGCTTGTATAAAAAAGCCCATAATCTTAACAAGCTCACTTTTTTTTGGCTTATTATGATCCCGCATTCCAAAATTATATTCCATTTGAGCCATAATTTCACCTTTAAAAGCAAGTTTTTCAGCCTCTCTTATCTCTTATCGGCGGGCCACTGAAAAACTTAAGTCGACTGATTAAAAGCCCTGTTTTTGGGTATATCCAGATAAGGGGAGGGCAAGAATATTGCAATACAAGCGATCCTGTGGCCCTGTTTTTTGGTCATTCTCTCATATTAAAAGGTTTGGGGGCCGGGAAGCCCCGGAAAGGGGAACTGTAAAGAAAAACTTAACAGTTCCCCATGACTCTTCCTTTTAAACCCCGTTTCTTTTGCACACCCGGAAAACTTGAGTATCGGACCAGGGTGATCCGTTTCTGGTTTTTATGCCAGCTTTATTCATGGCTTTGGCAGTCCCCTCAAAAGACAGGCCCTGTCCTCTCAAGGCTTTTATGGTCGGCAGAAACTTTTGGTCGGCCACTTCCCTTTTGGAAGGCTTGACTCCCGCCGGGGCTTTCCCTTGTGCTTTCAGTGCTTTGGCTTTTTCTATCTCTGCTTTCTTTTGAGCTTTCTTTTTGGCAGTTTGAAGAGCTTGCTTTTTCCGCCACCGCTCAAGGCCAGCACGCACCCGCACATTATTTGCCCCCAAAAGCACGCCCTTCTTTTTCAATTCCTGAAGGGCCTCTTTGGTCCGGCGGGCAATCATTTCCCGCTCATATTGGGCAAAAAAAGAGCTTTTTGTCGCCTATTATCGAGTCAGCACACAGAAACAAAGCAAAGACATGCTTGCCCAAAAGACAGCTGTCAAAAATTATCTCAAAGAAAAATGGCCACCCGTTAAATCATTCCTGGAAAGGGAAAGCGGAAAGGACGACCACAACCGGCCAGAGCTGATAAAGGCCCTGGATTATTGCTATGACAATAGTGCAACCTTGGTTGTGGCCAAGCTTGACCGCCTGAGCCGGGACTTGGAATTCATCGAGTGGATACAAAAAACAGATATAGAATTCGTGTGCTGTGATATGCCACACGCCACCCGTGAGACGATCGGCCTCATGGGAGTCATGGCCAGGTGGGAAAGGGATCAAGCCTCCCGGCGAACCAAAGAGGCCCTGGCTGAGTTAAAGAAAAAGGGAGTCAAGCTTGGCTATCACCGCCGGGAAGTCCGGGCCGGAGTTAAAAAATACTGGCAAGCATATAAAAAGAAAGCCCTAAAAAAGAAACAGCCCGAAGAGCCGGGTATCCAGCTGTCAGAGGCATTGCAACACGACCAGCAGATTGTCCCCACCATTAAAATCATGAGAGGCCAACACAAAAGCTTTCAAGAAATAGCAGAGGCATTGAACCAAGAGGGCATACCGTCCCGCTTTGGTGGGCGATGGCATAAAACCAGTGTTTTGCGCGTGGCCGATAGAAACGGCCTTGAATAGCTATTTTTTAGCCTCCCTTTTTGTGAGACACAGGGTTGAAAATAATTTATGCCTGATCATGATGCATGAAAGGGCAGGGTTTAAAGAAATGATGAATAGTGAGGACTTTAAAAAGACAAAGTGGTATATCTCTTTTATGAGTGAGTAGGGGACTTATGGCAGTGCCATGGCCCCGGCTGGCCCGGACTTGCCCGGCCCGGTCCAGAACCGGCCAGACCCGGATTTGGCCGGCCCCGGCTGACCTGGATTTGGCCGTCCCGGTCCAGAACCGGGCTGACCCGGACCATAGGCTGGCCACCGGGATTATGCTCACAGAGCTTGAAAAACTGGCACTTGAAAACTAAATGAGAAAGATTTTTATAAAAGTTTTGACTAAGAGCATATTTTGGATAAAAATCTTAAAAAAATTGGCGGACTATAAAAAACTGTGATATAATCGTATTATGAAATCTTTAAATCCTTTTTGGGCCAACCTTTTATCCGAGCAATCTACCGCTACAGCTACCTCTACCACTTTAGCTGTGGTCCTTACCCTTATTGCATTCTTTTTTTTAATAAGAAGAGAATTCAGATATGATATTGGGACAAGAGAGGAGCTTATCACAAAAAATATGGCACTTATCCAAAGCGAGTTAAAACAAATAAATCAAGCTTTAAGCAATCATATAACAGACACAAACAAGCGAATTGACATATTAAGCGAGCATATAAGAGACACAAACAAGCGAATTGACACATTAAGCGAGCGGATTGATAAGCAAAGCGATCAGTTTAATAAGCTCTATGAGTTTCTTTTAAAAGAGAACAAAAAGGTTTAAAAAAGTTTCAAATATCAATAAAAAAACCTGTATAATCATCAATACTTATCCACTTATTGATGATTTTGTTTGCAAAGCTGACTCCAGTCCCTCCAGGGGACTTGAGCAGGCGATGGATCAGGAAACAAAAGAGACTCTTTCAAATATAGAGAAACAATATAAAAATTAACCTTCCTGGCCGTGTTTCCCTTGGCTGTTCCCCTCCATAAAAGAAAAGCTTGCAATTCTCAGATATATGGAAGATATAATAAGCGAATAGGGGGAGCTTATGGAAGTGACACGGCTAAAGCTTGGGCGGAGGGTGTTTGAGTTTTACAAGCTCAAGTGCTCAGTCTGTGGCCAGCCCTTCCCAAGCGGTGGGGCAAAGCGGGTGACTTGTGGCCAGCCTGCCTGTCAAAAACAGCGGTTCATTGAGATAACCTTGGCCCGCCGGCGGAAGGTTTTTAAGACAAAACGGCTGAAGTGCCCTTATTGCCTTGAATTCTTTACTATTATGGCCAGTCCGGACAATCGGCGAGTGTGACGACTTGTGGCCTGACAAAGTGTCGCACAGAGCATAACCTGGCCATTCAAAAACAGGCTCAGGAGGACCCGGCTTTTAAAGAGAAACAGAGGGCCTATAACAAGGCTTATCATGGGGTGTTCAGGGATATGCTTAAAGAGCTTAGGAGGCTGTCCGGGGTGAAGTCAGGGCCTGGCCGACCAAGCCTTGTCAGACTTATGCACCAGGAGCTTGAACACCTGGCCTTTAAGGAGTGATATTATGATAGGGATAGCACATCTTATTATAGCTGTTTGTGCCCTTATTTTATCTCTTATAGCAAGTCAAGAGCCACTTTCCCGTAGGTGGGGATAAAAACTCTTGAAAAGTCTAATTTTTTGGTTTTGACAAATAGCCTCCAAAAAAGAAAAGCATTTGCCAACAAAAAAGACATCCAAAGGGAATTAAAAAAATATAGAGAGCATATAAATAAAGCGTCTTAGTTATTTGTGGGGGTTTCTTTTTACCATTTTGATACAGACCGACCTCCAGTCCCTCCGGGGGGACTTGAACAGGTGGACAGGATAGAAAGCAAAGGAGGGATATTATGAGAATATTGTGGGAAGAGGGAGTTATTGAAATAAGAGCTATCTATATTAGAGAGGATAAAGAGGAGGTCCTGGTCGAGTATTGGGAAAACTATTATAACAATAAGGAAGACGGCTGTTTTACTTTTCATATAAGAAAGAATTGTTTTAAGAATGGGACAAAAGACTTTCCGGCCTTTATTGAGACAGTCCGCCGTGACATGCTTGAAAAAGGCTTTTTTAACTTTGATCAGGACTATTCAAAGATGAATTTAAAATAGGATGGTTAAAATTAAGCCACTGGCCGGGCTAAAAGCTGGTGGCCAGCCCCTCTGCATTTAATCCACTTTATCAGTGCCCTGGCTGATATTCTGTCCTAAAGTCCTGTTAAGTTTGTTTCATATACAGCCGATCAAGCTTAATATGAAGTCAATAATTCTCTGTTTTTTATTGTTTGCAAGCTGTGCCTCTTTAGACAATGGGTTTCACGATGCCCGCAGAAGATGCACACACCTTTTGCATGAAAAAGGTATAAATATCAATCAATCAAAGTCTTCTTTAAAGCAAAAAGCTTATACTGATTGTGTTGCTCAAACAGCAAATGCAAAAGCAAATGTATCGGTGGCAAATGCGACTTGGGCCTCTGTGATCACTTTGTGGGTGACAACCGGTGTGACAATATTAGTCGGCCTTATAAGGTAAAGAAAGCCGGACACTATGAAAGCAATAATCCTGTTATTCTTATTGGTGGGTTGTGCATTTCAAAGCACAGTGGACAGTCAGAGAGAGGCTTTACATAACAACCCTTTTTTCAAAGCAAAATATGAAGTTGAGGAATATGAAAATGATCAACCACCTAAAAAAACATCCATATAATCCTTTGGTTTGCAGGAGTTCTTGCGAGAGCAAAGCAAGGACTTGTCACTGATTAACCATCCTCTTATTTCATGGTCTGTAGAAAATGACCAGATTCCCGCTTTCGCGGGAATGACAGTCCTTGGAAACAGACTGCCTAAAAAGAGTCACTTGCTCAAATAATAAGGTTTTTTCACACCCGATTCCTAATATTAAGGATAGAGACAGGTATTTCCGTAGATTCACAGGCTTGACTGAGTTTAAAAGAGTATTTAGCCACTTTTCCAACAGGTTCTTGCGGGCTTTACCTGGCACTGGTGTTTTTAAAGGCGTGGCTCCAGCCTGAGAGCCAGGCTTTACTCATATCTTCCACAGCCACTTCCTCCTTGTTATAACGCAAGACCGGTTCTTTTGAAACCACTCCAAGCTTTTCCATTTTAAAAGGAGGGGCATGGCCCTGGCCCTTCTGACTTTCCGGTTTAAAAACATTTTGCCACTGAGAAATATCCTCTGGTTTTAATATCGCCACAAACTCGTATAATCTTTCCTGAAAAGGATCATAAGTGGTTTGAATATCCATGCCCTGACAAAGGTCGGTTTGCGATTCTTGCTGGTCGGTTTGCGACTTTTGCCGGTCGGTTTGCGACTTTTGCCTGTCGGTTTGCGACTTTTGGCAGGAGGGTATCAGCATACGGGCCAAGGTATAGAGGAGACCAAATTTTCCCACCACCCGTCCGGCCAAAGGAGGAGCCAGGGCCACGGCTTTTAATATTTTATGAATAAAATCCCTGTTTATACCCGGCTCAAGAGAACCATAAAAAGCTGGCTTTTCCTTTTGCACCTCCCCTGCCAAACCATTGCAAAAAAGCTGGTGTGCACTGATGAGATACACAAAGTTGACGCAACCCTCGTTTTTGATCGTGACTCCAGGCTCAGCCAAGACTGGATTCCCGCTCAAGGCGGGAATGACAACAGAATCGGGAATGACTGCCGGGTCAGGGATAATCGCCGGGTCAGGGATAATCGCCGGGTCAGGGATAATCGCCGGGTCAGGGATAATCGCCGATAGCGAACTTTTAAGGCCCACCATCACAGTGGCAGGGGTGGGGCTGATACCCTTTCTTGCTGTTTCGTTGTAAAAACTGACATTGCCACTCACCACAGGTGTCCCCAAAGCTTTGCTGGCCTCTGCCATCCCCTCCACACAGGCCACAAAGGAGCTCATCACCTCCTTTTTTTCTGGAGAACCGAAGTTCAAACCATCTGTCAAAGCCAAAGGCTCAAAGCCCCGGCAAGCCAACTGTAAGGCGGGTTCGTAAACAGCCGATTTGCCTCCTTCAAAACTGTCCATCCTCATGATATGGGGCCGGCCTCCCATGCAAATGCCCAAGGCCCGACCCGAATGAGGCAGACGCAAGACCCCCAAGGGAAAAGAGGCATCTTTAACTGTGTTGGCCCCCACCCTTTGATCATATTGCCGGTATATAAAGCGACGGTCACAACCCCTTATATCCCTTAACAGGGAAAGCAAAACTTCCCTTGTCTTTTTGTGTTCCGGAAGGGTTTTGTTTTGGTGAGGAACAAGGTGCCGGGCTTTCCAAGGATAATAAGGGCGACTGTGGCGGGGGGCCTTTTCGGTTAAAAGGTCAGGGTCCATACGAACAAGGCTTTTGTTTTTCCAAAAAATTTCCACTTCTCTTTTTTGTGTCAGCTCCCCTATGGCCACCACCGGCAAGCCCCCTTTTTCGAATACTTTTTTTAATTCTGTGTATTTATCCGGTGAAACCACCAGTAAAGCTCTCTCCTGACTTTCCGACAGCAAAATCTCTTCTGCTGTCATGGTGGAATCCCTTAAGGGAACACGATCCAAATACATTTTCATGCCCATTTTGCCCTTGGAGATCATCTCAAAGCTGGAGCTTGTAAGCCCGGCCGCCCCCATGTCCTGACCAGCCACCACAAGGTTTTGCCTCATGGCCTGTAAACAGGCCTCCATTAAAAGCTTGCCGTAAAAAGGATCCCCTATTTGCACAGAGGCCTGTTTGTTGTCCCCTTTATGCGACAGAACAGAACCAGCGACTTTGGCCTTTTTATTCGCGACCTCCGCTGGTCGGTTCGCTACCTTTGCCTCATGATCTGTAGCCTCTGCCCCATCAAGGTTTGCAACCTCTGCTGACAGGGGGGTAAAGGATTCACTGGCCATCGAAGCCCCATGAATGCCGTCTTTTCCTGTGCGGGCCCCCACATACACCAAAAGGTGACCGGGTCCCCAAGCTCCTGAACTCATCACTTTTTCTTTCGGGCCAAAGTAACCCAGGGCAAAAGCGTTCACTATAATATTTTTATTATAGCTCGCATGAAATTGTGTTTGTCCGGTGACAGTGGGGATACCAATGGAGTTTCCGTATCCGCCAATGCCTCTCACCACCCCGTCCACCAGGTCCCCCATGGAATCAGCCGAAGGCTCGCCAAAACACAAATAATTGGCCAGGGCTATGGGGCGGGCGTTCATCACAAACACATCCCTTAAAATACCCCCCACCCCTGTGCTGGCCCCATGATAAGGGCTGATCTGAGAAGGATGATTGTGGCTTTCAATTTTAAAAGCCACTTTTTCCCCCTGACCCAAGTCCACCACACCGGCGTTTTCTCCAAAAGCCCGCACCACTTTTTTGGACGAAAAAAAAAGTTTTTTTAAATGGACGGCAGAGCTTTTGTAAGAGCAGTGTTCACTCCAAAGAGCGGAAAACAAAGCCAGTTCCAGCCGGGAGGGAGGGTGCTTGAGCAGGCCGGAAATCAAACCATACTCTTCACTCGTCAGGCGATAATGCTTTAAAAGAGATTGTTTTGTTGTTGAAGTCATTAAATTAAAATGAAGGTTTTATCTGAAAGCCAGAACACAGCTTTTTAAAAAACCATGTTTTTCTTTCAGAATGGAAAAAACCAGCTGTCTGTAGGGGTTGCGGTCAGACCCTTGGATAAAAGGAAGCAGTTCCTGTCGGACAGACTCATGGACAGTGGGCACTTTTTCCAATATACGGCCCACCCGTAAAGACGGCTGGTCATGAAACAGCTGAGCCAGTTGGATTTGAGCCCGTATTGAAATCCAACGGGCTTTTTTCAGCAAGATGCCGGATATTAATTCTTTTTCCCACTTGTCCAAAAAAGGGTGTCTTATCCATTTAATCAATATGGTCTCCACTTCATACATGTCCCTGCCGGCTGTTCTGAATTCAAAGTTATTCTCTATCAGCTGGGCCACTTTCTTTCGATCTTTTTTTGGATAGCCGGGGTTGGACAGGCTTTCAGCCAATATTTCAAGATTTTCCATTAAAAGCTGGCGGTTTGATACATCTGACAAGCTTATAAATTTTACTCGCTTGTATGTTTCACTTCTGGCAAGACTTATGGCAGGGTTATTGTGGACCTTGGATTTCAGAATACGATAGGCGGCTCTGCTCAAACCCGGATCCTTGTGGTAAAGAAATTGCACCAACTCTTTTTCCGCAAAAACACTTAAACGGGTGTTCAACAGTACACGCCCCACCCGCTCTATTAATCTCTCTTTGAGTAATGGATCCTGGACAGATTGCAAAAGAGCCTTTACAGCTATTTGCTGACTTCGATCTGTCAACTGCCTGATATGGGCCAATATACGACGAGCTGTTTGGGATTTTTTGTCATAAGGGTGATAGAGGGCCACTTGCAATAAATTTTCTTCCAAAGGTGGTTCTATCAAAGTCGGTTCTGTTTTGGCCACTGTCAGCAAAATACCCTGCGTCACCTTTTGCTGTCCATAGCTGTCAGGCTCGTTGTTGAAAGTGGTTTTGGGCTGGGCCGAAGGGACAGTGGACGAAACATAACTTTCATGTGCTCCATTAAAAGCGGTGTCAAACAACAATTTTTGAATATCAGGAGTCCATTCAGTCTCTGCCCACATTTGGACATGAGGGTTTTTGGTTGGTGGAGAATCCAAAGGCTTTTTAAGAAAGGGCTTGTCTGCCATATATTTCAGAACCTTCATTTTCTGCCTCAACAGGTGCCTGGCTGTTTGTCTTTCATCAGGGGAAGAATGGCTCAAGTCCCAGATCAGGTATTGTATCCTGTGTTCTGTCGTTTTTACACCTTCCTTTTCAATCCTTAAAGGGGGGCCGTCCTCTTCTGAAATGGCAGAAAATGAACCCTCGACAGGTATACGGGGACCGTCCTCTTCTGAAATGGCAGAAAATGAACCCTCGACAGTTACATCAATATCACCGTCCCCTGTTCTGACACTTGTATCCTTTGTGCCTTCAGAGAAGGCGGAGGAGGACAGAAAAAACCCTGTCAGACTCAAAAGTAAACAGTAACTTGTTTTCACTTTAGCCCTCCTTAATGGGCATAAGGATTTCCGTTTGTTCCCTTCCAATGGGCCTTCCTTAACATCTGACCGGTAAAAAGTCAAAAAAATTGGGAGGAAAGAGAAATCATGTGCCCAATGAGGAGGATAGTGTGTAAATATTTCACACTTGTTGCTCATTGGTTTTGTTGTCTGAGTGGGTATTCGGAAAACAGAGCTTTAAGATTTTTCCGGATCGTAATTCAAAAGATGATAAAGGGCTTTTCGGCTCAGCATTTTATCTGTCAGATTCTTTTGATGGCCTTCCGCTTTTATCTGTTTCAGCCCTTCTTGCACGGCCTTTAAAGCCAGTCGCCATAAAGTCACAGGATAGAGGATTATATTGTAACCCATACTCTCCAGCTCAGTAAAAGAAAGCAGTTCAGACTGGCCAAATTCGGTCATGTTGGCTATCAGGGGGCCATCCACCGCGTCACGAAATCGCTGAAATTCCTCTTTTGTCTTCAGGGCCTCAGGGAAAAGAGCCTCCGCACCCGCCTCTTTATAGGCTTTGGCTCTTTTTATGGCTGACGGCATACCCTCCACCCCACGTGCATCTGTCCGGGCCACAATCAAAAAATTTGAATCTTTTCGTGCTTTGAAAGCGGTCTGGATTTTTTCCTGCATCTCCGAAAGGCCAATCAGGCTTTTATGTTTTAAGTGCCCACATTTTTTGGGGCTTTGCTGATCCTCGATATGCAGGCCACAAAAACCGGCCTGCTCCAGCTTTTGCACAGTGCGGGCCACATTCAAAAGCCCGCCAAAACCCGTGTCCGCGTCTGCCAGGCCGGGGAGAGAGCTGTTTTGCACCAAAAGCCCTCCCCTGTCCGAAAGCTCAGACAAAGTGATCAGCTCCAGGTCCGCCAACTTGAGATCGCTGGAGATCACAGCACCAGACACATACAGGCCATCAAAGCCCTCCTGTTCTATTATGTGGGAAACCAAAGGGGAAAAAGAACCTGCGAAACGAAGGGTTTTGCCTTGTTTTAAATCCTGTCGGAATTTTTGTCTCTTTTTGCTTGTATCCATGACTTTGAGGTATCGTTCACTTTGCAGGGGGAGGGGGGGAAACAGGAGAACTGGGGGACAAATACTTGGGCACTTCCTTTTTCACTTTTAAATCTTTTTCCAGCTGTTCCTCCGGGGGGGACTTGCCACAATCAAAACTGACTTTATCCGCGGCCACTTCCCTTAAGGCGTTCACCACCATGTTGTTTTTGGCCTCCACCAAACAGTGATCCCCTTTCATGAACTGCTGAACCCTTTTGGTCACCAAAGAGACCAAAGCAAACCGGTTGGACACTTTTGTAAGACAATCCTCCACTGTCACACGAGCCATAACAAAACCTCCTTTTTATCTGCCTTTGAAAGACAAATGTTTTTCACGGGCCACTGTTTAGGGGCTGTCGGGTTATAACACAGACCCGGTCCCCAACACAATGTTTTTTCACGGGCTGTCCACTTTTTGGGCCTCAAGTGGATTGGCCACTGCAGGAAGGGACTATTCCGTTGGCACAGGTGACCTCCCCAAAACGAATATTTCCAGTATTCACACAATAAGCTTTATTTTGCAAGTCTCCTGGGGCTTTTCCGCACACCGCCCGGCCCCCATTGGCACATTCCACCTGGCCCCCTCCACACAAAGGAATGGGGTTTGTGACCACATTAACAGATACTGGAGGGAGGCAGAGGGCTTTTTTATTCTGGTCAGCCGCTTTGCCACCTTCACAGGACAAGACCGCCTGAGCCACTTTTTCCCATTTTCTCTCTTTGTCGGTCGCAGAGGATCCTGCTTTTTGCTCCCGCACACAGGCTGGCTGAGACTCCTGATTTTCCAGGAGACAGGCCACCGTTCCCTCAGAGCACCTGGGCTGGCCGGAAAGGCAGAAAACATTTTTGCTTGTATCCTTTAACCAAAGTTTTGTTTCCCCGTCTTTGGTGGTTTCGTCTTCGCCTTCTTCTGCGTCTCCATCTTCCTCTTCTTCTTCTTCTTCATTGCATTCCGGGTTTTTCTCACTTAAGGCCACCGTATAGGGCTTTGGCACTGTGCTCACCACAGGTGTTGCCACAGGGCTTTTTACGGATTCTTTGTCTTCCGGATTTTCGTAGGTTATTTCATAGTGGCCGGGGTTTCGCTCCTTTTCCTCCCCTTCAATCACAAAGGGAAAATCCCCTGCCAAACCCAGAAAATACTCGGTCAGTTCAATACATTTCCCTGCCTTCAGGGGGATCAGTTCCTCCCCTGCTTTTTTTATTTCAAAGTCCCGGTCTGTTTTATTTGTCACAGTGTACACCGTGCACGCCGGCAAAAAAACAACACAAAACAGGCTAAAAATGAGTTTCATTATCCACCTTTATTTATATAGCTCATCTACTATAGAAAATGAATTTATGTGCCAACAGGCAAAAGGGTCAGCGGTGAGGGTCCAAGGTATTCCGTCCCGAACAAGCGTCCCCTTTTGCCTGTGGAGTTTAATAACAGAATTTTGGACTCCTTCTCCACCCATATACAGGGTGTTGAAGGCCGGGGTCAAGAAAAAAGTGTTAAAAAGTGACTCCCACCCAAAGCCCCGCGGTCAAAAACCACAAATGTTGCAAAATCAGGTCTTTTACTTTATCGGACTGGCCTGTCGGCACGGCTACCCCCTGGTAGTTGAGTGTGGTCCGGGAAAAAAGAGGCTTATAGGCCCCCAACTCCAAACTGAGTGTCAGTTTATCCATCAAAAACATGCGATAGCCTATGTGCATGGCCGGGCCATGATTTAATATGTTGACATAGTTTTGGGACGGGCCCTGCATATTGGCCACTTGGCCCAAATGGGTGGCAATCTCATGACCTTTCACTTCCCCTTTTCCCCAAATCATCAGCTTGTAACCCAGCTCTATATAGGGGCCTTCGTATATGCTCATGGCCCAGCCCATACGCAGGTCAAAAACCACAGAGTTAATGAGGGCGTAGGACAGCAAAGTTGTTCTACTGTCAAACCCCAGCCCATTGGAGAGCTGTTGATGGGTGTCCATAAACCACTGTATGGCAAAGCCTGCACCGGCCTTGGTGTAATAACGGGTGCTCCAGTTGTATCGGGCCTGAAGGCCCGTATAAAGGGGGAAATCCCCTCCCACGCTCAATTCATAGCGATCCACACCTGGCACAAAAGCCCTGGCCTGGGGCAGAAACAAAAAGCACAGAAAAGAAATCAAAACCCATGTTTTTTTGTTCATAATGTTCTCCTTTTGTTCAAAGTTTATACTAATCGTGTTTGAAAATCCACGGTTCAAATTTCCCCTATAGAACAGACAACCCTCACCAGCGACACCTTTTTCAAAAGGCAGACCCAAAGCCAGCTTGGTTTAAAACCTTATGGCGGAAGTGGTATCCACAGTGGAGGAATAACCGGAACAGGACGAAACATCCGCCACTATGAATTTTAACATGTTCAAGCCCCGGCCTTCAAGGCTTTTCAGCTCCTGTTCGGCAGGATTGGCATTGAAAGACAAAGGCACACAGTTTTGAATATACCCAAGGGAGGTGGGACAGGTGTTTTTTAAAATCATTATATCCAGCTTAAAAGAGGAAGAGCTGAAAACCTGTCTGCGGTTCATGGACAGCATAAAACCGGCCCCCCACATATTGTCCATCTCCTGCAGTTCCGGCATTTCCTGAATGCCTGTTATTTTGCCAGCAAAAGCCGGAGGGGCTGGTGATGTGAGATCAGCTGGTGGTTTGAGATCCAACTTGTCACTTCGGGCAATATGAATCACATAAATACGAGGTGCATAGTTCTGAATGGCGGACAGGCATTCCCCAGGCTTTACTCCATCCTTATCGCAACACAAAACCTCCTCCCCCTTCAGGCCTTCGTAATTGGGGAAGTAATAAGGTCTATATTGTAATCCAAGGATATGTTTTGCGGAGGCCTTTAAATCATCGGGGTTAAAAGTGGCTTTTTGGCCATCTTGGCCTCGCTTAATGACACTGGCTTGGCGGGGGACACATCGGGAGGCAAAAACATAGCCTGACATGAAATCAGCTGATTTTCCTGTAAAGGTGCTGGACAGGGTCTTGGCACTGGAATTCAAAGTCACCAAGGTGTGGCTGTCCTGATGTATGTCTTTGAACTGGTCCTCTTGTTTGTCTGCCTCCCTATCCAGTTCCAGCCTTAAAAAAGCTTTTTCGTTGGGGTTGTTGGGGTCGGAGGCAATTTTTGCATAGCTTCTGTATAGAGTCGGAGGTTCTTCTTCTGAATTGTCGGGTGAAGAGCCTTTGGGCAATGGGTCTTGAGGAGGCTTATCCGGATTAACTTGAGGCTGATTGATGTCCTCAATCCTGCTGTAAGTATCGGAACTTTTAACATTTATACTTCTGAAGGAGGAATTGACCACACAGAGCTTTTGTTTGATCATCTGGCTTATTTGAAAGGAGTCCAGCAGATTTCTCTGGCTCAGCTGAAAAGAGTGCCCCAGCAGGAGCACATTTTGAAGCAGGAGGGCCAGCACGGCAAAGGCCCCGGCAGACACCAGCAACTCCATCAAAGAAAAACCTTGTTTTGTTCTCATAATATTCCTCCCAGGCCCCATCTTATCAGATAACAGCCTGTTTTTTAAAGCTTGGGCTTTGCCTACCCCTTCAAAAGTCTTGTTTTGAGACAAAAAGTGCCGGAAAAACAGACACATCCTGAGCTTGACTTCTGCTGAGGATCAGGGCATACTGAGACAGACTCTGCCTGCCTCGTGCCAGTTTGGTTTAAAATCTTTCAGCCGGTCAGCTCATCCTGCAGGTTCAAACTTGGCCCCGCAGAAAACAGACAAAAAGCCCCCATTGGCAAAAGGAGTGCCTTTACAATCATGGAGCAAAAACTTTTAAGTGAGCATTATCACAAAGAGGAATACGCGACCTTTGACGGCTATCAGTCCTTGGGTGGTTATCAGACCCTTAAAAGGGCTCTCACAAAAAAACCGGAGGAGATTGTTCAGATGGTCAGGGATTCCGGGCTGAGGGGCCGGGGGGGGGCTGGTTTTCCCACGGGGGTCAAATGGGGCTTTTTGCCTCAAAATGGCGAACCCCGCTACTTGCTTTGCAACGCGGATGAGGGGGAGCCGGGGACCTTTAAAGATCGCCTGATCATGGAGAAAGCCCCCCATCAGCTGATAGAGGGCATGTTGATTTCTGCTTATGCCATTCAATCTCACAAGTCTTATATCTATATCCGCGGGGAATACCAAAACAGTATTCGTATCATAGAAAAAGCTCTACAGGATGCTTATGCCTCAGCTTACCTGGGGAAAGATATCTGTGGCAGTGGCTTTTCCCATGATATGGACATTTATGTGGGGGCGGGGGCTTATATTTGCGGGGAGGAGACGGGCATGATTTCCTCTTTGGAGGGAAAAAAGGGCCAGCCAAAGTTAAAACCCCCTTTTCCGGCGGTCCGGGGTTATTTGGAAAAACCCACTATTGTGAACAATGTGGAAACTTTGGCGGATGTGGTGGTGATTTTGAGGGATGGGGTTGAAGCGTTTCGCTCCATTGGAACAGAAAAATCACCGGGCACAAAGCTTTTTTCTGTCAGTGGCTGTGTGCAAAAACCAGGCAACTATGAAGTGCCTTTGGGTTATCCTCTGATACAGCTGATTGACCTGGCGGGGGGTTTGAGAAAAGGGCGAAGCTTAAAGGCGGTTATTCCCGGAGGTTCTTCGGCACCGGTTCTGACGGCTCAGGAATGTGAGAAAGCCAATATGGACTTTGAATCCTTAAGTGATTTGGGCAGTATGTTGGGGTCGGGGGCGGTGATAGTGATGGACGATTCCTGTTCCATGGTGGATATGCTTTCGGTGATTGAAAATTTTTATCACCATGAGTCTTGTGGACAATGCACCCCCTGCCGGGAGGGCACAGGCTGGCTTTCGAAAATCATCAATGATATATTAAAAGGACGGGGCCGTTTGCAGGATCTGGACTTGATTCAGGATATTTCTGAAAATATGATGGGAAAGACAATATGTGCTCTTTCTGATGCGGCGGCACTGCCGGCTTTGAGCTTTGTGCAAAAATTCCGCCAGGAGTTTGAATATCATATAAGGAGCTCCCACCTTTAATGGAGAAAACGATGGCAAAAGCAAGCAAAAAAGCAAAAGAAAGTATACATTGTGAAATCAATGGGCAGGGGCTGGAGGTTCGGGAGGGCACCAGCATTATAGAGGCTTTTAAGACTTTGGGGCAGGACATTGCTCATTATTGTTGGCATCCGGGTTTATCTGTGGCGGGGGTGTGTCGTCTTTGTATGGTGGATATTGAGGGCCGGCCCAAGTTGGAGATCGCCTGCAATACGGAAGTGACAGAGGGCATGAAGATCAGCAACCAGTCGGAAAGGGTCCGGAAAGCGGTCCGGTGGGGTTTGGAATTTCATCTTATCAATCATCCTTTGGACTGTCCGATATGTGATCAGGCGGGAGAGTGCGAGCTTCAGGAGCAGTATATGCGTTTTGGCCAATACAGCCCCAATATGGCGGAGAGAAAGGTCAGGAAGAGAAAAGTGATCGATCTGGGGCCTAAAATTGTGCTGGACTCAGAGAGGTGTATTTTATGTTCCCGTTGTGTTCGTTTTACGGATGAGGTCAGCCGGACGGGGGAGCTGGGTATTTTTCACCGGGGGGACAGAAGTGAGATAGGGGTATTTAAGGACAAGCCTTTAAACAACAACTATGCCTTTAACACCGTGGATATATGCCCGGTGGGGGCCCTTACCTCCAAAGACTTTCGTTTTCAGCAAAGAGTGTGGTATTTGAAGACAGCGAAATCAATATGCTCTGGTTGTTCCACAGGCTGTAATATCGAGGTGGACCACAACGAGGAGGGGATTTTCCGGGTTCGTCCCCGTTATAATGAGGATGTAAACGGCCATTGGATCTGTGATGAGGGGCGAATGATGTATGCACTTTCCAATACAAAGGGCCGGCTTTTAAAGGCCCTCCCGCCAGAGAGTTTTAAAGCTCTTAAGAGTGAAGGTTCAAAAACGAACGGTTCTTCCGATTCTGTGTCGCTTTTTTTGGGTGGTGGAAGAAAAAAGCCCGGTTTTGACATAAATCAGTGGGATCATACTGTGTCGGTATTAAAAAAAATCAGGTCCCTGATTGGGGAGGACCTGAAGGATCAGAACAAAAAACAGGCTTTGGTTTTAACGGGCCAATACTCCACTGAAGAATACGAATCTCTTATTGGGTTTTTTTTAAATTCTCAGGGCACAAAAAAGGACATTTATTATTGGCAAAACAACTTGAAAAGTTTTGAGGATTTTGACGGCCTGCTTTTGAGGGGTGATAAAAACCCCAACACGAAGGGGCTTTTCGGGGTTTTGGAGAAAAAAACCGCTCTTAACCCCTGGGAGGAGTTGAAAAGCCGTTTGGAAAAAGGGGACATAAAGATCTTGTGGGTGGCGGGGCCGGAAAATCAGAAGGTTTATCCGGATATGGAACAAAAAATCCAGCTGTTTGAATCGGCTGGCGAGCACATAATATGGTGGACTGCTCATCCTTTGCCGGTGTCCTCTTTAAAAAAGACATGGCAAATCCCGGCGAAAGCTTTTTTCGAAAAAGGGGGAACTTTTTCGAACTTTAAGGGTTTGAACCAGAAGACAGAGGCTTTGGGCTGTTTTGTTTCTTCGGCTCTTTCTCTTTCGGAATCGGCACAGGTGTTGGGGGGTGAGGATTTAAAGCCCCCGTCTCTTCCTTTTTTGACGGAATCGGGGGCCGGGTCAGCTGAAGAGCCTGTAGCTCAGCCCATGAAATCCAACCACTTTACTTTGAAAAAGAGGGCCTTATGAGCAGAGTCAAGAGGGGAAAACACAAGCCGGGGTATTTATCTCCCATCTTCAAGGGCTTGGCTTTTACCTTAAAAAAAATGCTGGCCAACCTTTTGGGCCGGCAAAAAAAGATCACCCTCAATTACCCGGAGGAGCATTACTCTTATGGCCCTCGTTTTAAGGGCAATCATATTTTGACTGTCAAAAAAGATGGAGATCTTCGTTGCACCGCCTGTATGCTTTGTGCCACCAACTGCCCGGCCAACTGTATAAAAATTATAGCCGGGGAGCATGAGGATCCGGAGGTGGAAAAATACCCCATTGCCTACGAAATAGACATTCTTCGATGTGTGTTTTGTGGTTTTTGTGAGGAGGCCTGCCCGGTGGACGCCATCCGCATGGGGCCGGAATGGCAGAGGGCGGACATAAATGGCTCTGATTTTGTGTATGACATAAAATACCTGGCCCAAAGGCCTGCTCTCAAAGGCGGAGTGCTTTCCCGCGTGGACGACAAAGAAAGGCACAAAGCCGGTATTTGAGTCTGATGTTCAAAAGGCCCTGTGTGTCCTTCAAAGGCCCTGTTTTTGTTTGGGTATTAAGGACAAAATATAAAATCTGACAGCTCTTTGGCCTTCAAACAAGGCGATTTCAACACTTTTATAAGCAGTGCGTTAAGCCCTGTGTGAGGGCAGGTTCCAGAGTGTACAAGGCCTTTTTCCCCCGGCCAAAATATAAGCCCTGCGT
Organism: Bdellovibrionales bacterium; assembly: GCA_965242635.1. GTDB lineage: Bacteria > Bdellovibrionota > Bdellovibrionia > Bdellovibrionales > UBA1609 > JANQSP01. The sequence continues at coordinate 1,206,195 of OZ251471.1, forward strand.
AAATTCTGATGAAAGCTTGCCAAAAGGCTTTAAATAGTGAAAAATTTACACAGGTGATTCAGCTGGCAAAAAGCTTAAGCACAAAGGATAATGCTTTGCGTCAGCTTGTATCTTTTACAGCATGTGTTTTTTACAATACAGCCAAAGGGGTTATTATTTTGTTGCTTTTTCTTCCTGTTAAAAGGCAGGTGTTTTTTTGCCTGTTGTGTGTGGGGTTTTTTCCCTCTTTTTTGTCAGCAGAGGTGATCCGTTTTCCGGAAAAAGAGCTGGCAAACGAGTATGTTTTTCCTGTCTTTGAAAATCCTCAGGCGGTGCTTAACCGCAATGTCTCTTTGCGCCGGCGATTTGAGATAAAGTTATCCGGCATGCTCCGCACGGACGAGCCGTTTTTCTTTCCTTTCAGTGCCTTGGCCAGCCTCTCTTTTTACTGGAATGAGTCGCATGGCCTGGGTTTGACCGGGTTGTTTTTCCCTCCGGGACTTAACAAAAGAGGGCGGGAAATGAAAGCTCAGGGGAAGGGCATCCAAAATAAAAAAGGGGAGGTTGTTTCTTACTTTGCGGCTGATTTGGCCCCATCGCCTTTTTTTGGAACCTTTGCCACTTATCATTTCTCCCCTCTTTACGGGAAAATCAGCCTCACCAAAACCACGGTTTTTAACTTTGCCCTCTATACTTTTTTGGGCTTGGGCACTTTGGCTTTAAAGCATGGGTCAGGCCCTTTGTATATTATTCCGGCCACCCATTTTGGCCTGGGGCAAAAAATTTATTTTGGTTCTTATTTTGCTCTGGATGGGGGCATTGACTTTATGGTGTCCAGGGGGCCGGAGCCGGTCTCCAGTAAACTGCAGTGGAAACCCACTGAGAGAAAGCCTGCCCGGCCCCCTTATAGCGAGTTTGACAAAGGTGTTTCTTTAAGGTTTTTGGCACGGGTGGGAGTGGTCATATTATTATGATGATTTTGGATATTTTGAAAGAAACTTAATCAGGACAGGTGAAATGACAAAAAAATCGGGAATATTTTTGGCCCTGTTTTTTATGCTCTCATGTGTCTCCTCTTTATGGGTGGAGAGGGCAGGGGGCAGGGATCTGCAGGAAGAGGATATAGAGGCTCCAGACGAGGATTTTCTCAGTAAGGTCAAAAGGTTAAAAGCCAAAAAGCTGACAGATCTGGTTTACCTGTCCCCTTTTTCGGATATATCTGTGATTCAAAGGCGTTTTATGCCCAAAACGGGCCGTGTGTCGGCCTCCCTGTTATCTGTTTTTACTCTCAGTAGTGAGTTTTTTCTGCACACAGGGGCAGAGGCTCATCTGACTTATCATTTTTTGGAAAAACATGGCCTGGAGTTAAGTGGCTATTATGTGTTCAGCTTTAACCGGGGAGTGACCTCCAGACTGGCCGATGAGCTGGAGGCCAATGTGGCGGAACTTCAGCCTATTGGAAAAAGTTTTTTCGGCCTGACCTACAAATGGATGCCTGTTTATGGGAAAATAACCTTTAACAATAAACGGATTTTGGCTTTTGACACTTTTTTTAATCTGGGCCTTGGTATGAGTGGAATCAACAGACGGCAAAAAGGCCAGGCCTCGCAGATGGTGTGGGAACCAACGGCTTTGCTCGGTTTGGGCCAGGTGTTTGCCATTACAAGAGACCTGGGACTGAGATGGGATTTGAGATGGCATGTAACTATGGAGGTGGAAACAATGAATTTTTTGGATAATATTTTATTCTCCATTGGTCTCAGTTATTACTATCCCTCAGCGGGGCTAAGATGAAAAAGACAGGCCTTTTATTGTTCTCACTTGTGGTTTTAAGCCTGATCTGGCCCGTTGAGGCCAAAAAATCGGCCGGGGCCAGGAGACGCAGTCAAATGGCTGGCTTTATTCAGTTAAAACGTGCTCTCAAGCAATCCTCCGGGGGCAATTATGTGTCCTCCACCCCCACTTTGTTTCGATTGATGAACAAGCCCTCCCTTTCCAAACAACAAAATCGCATAAGATACCATCTGGCCTTAAACCTCTATAATATGGGGATTTATCATCCGGCTGTGTTTCAGTTTCAGACTTTGGTCTCCAAAAATGCCCCCGGCTATGTAGGGAAAAGCCTGCAAAAAATAGCCCTCTCAGCCACATATTTAAAAGATGATCGTCTTTTGCACCATGCCATATCCCACGGGAGCCTGAAATATATGTCCCGATCAGAGAGAGGGAAACTTCATTATCATTTTGGTGAGTACTGGATGCGCAAAAAAAAGTTTCGAAGAGCCATCGCTCATTTTTCCCGTGTTCGATCCTCCAGTCCCTTTTTCTATAAAGCCCTCTATCAGTTGGGTTTGGTGCATGCGGAGTTAAACCGTGTCCGGCAGGCTGTCAGGATTTTTGAAAAGCTGGAAAACCGCCGAACAGGAGTGACGGACAACTTCAGAGTGTCCGCACTTATGGGAAAGGCACGTTCTTATTATCAGGGAAAAAAATGGGAGCAGTCTGCCTCTGCTTACCAGCAGGTGCCAAAAGATTCCCCCTTCTGGCATGACACCCTGTTGGAGAGAAGCTGGGCCCTGTTAAGAGGTGGAAGACTTCGTTCCGCCTTAAGCAATTTTCAGACCCTGCACTCTGAATATTACAAGGATTATTACCAGCCGGAGTCCCTGCTTTTGCGCTCCATTATTTACCTTTATATCTGCAAATACTATGAAATGGAGAAGGTTTTGGATCTGTTTCATCGGGTTTATCGGCCTGTATATAATCGTGTGAGAAAACTCACTTCCGCCAGAACCTCCCTCAAGTCTTACTATCAGTCTTTGGTGCTTTCTGCCGACAAACAAAATCGAGGCCGGGTTATCCGGTACCCTCTTCCCGTGGCCCGCCGTATCTTGAGGGAGGGGGACTTTGCCACTGTGCATCACTATATTACCAAATTAAAGGAGGAAAGAGACCTGATCCACAGCCTTCCTTACTCCTGGCGACGGTCCCAGTTGGGAAAATATTCCACGAGACTTATCAGAAAAAGGCTGAACAATGCACAGAAAAAAGCCGGCCGGCAGGCCCTGACTCATCTGAGGGTTATTCGTGCCGAGCTGAAGGATTTTTTTACTCAGGAGCAATATTTGCGCTATGAGATGCTGAGGAGCAAAAGAGGCTTTTTAAAGAAGAAAATTGCCCAGAAAAGCACAGGTCGGGGCAGTATTGAGGACTTTGACAGGAGCTTTTATATTCAAAATGGCTATGAGTTTTGGCCTTTTCAGGGGGAATATTGGCTGGACGAATTGGGCAATTACCATTATACTGGGGTGGACAGCTGTAAAAAGTAAACTTTTTTGTGCCGGCTTAAGTTGTTTCAGAGGGTGTTATTATGCAGAAAGACAAAAACCGAACTGGTTTCTGGCCTATTGTGGCTTTTTGTTTCATGGCTTTGGGATCGCCGACAGCCTTTGCGGAACAGGGGGAGGCCAGGCAGAAAAGCCTTTTGGAGTCGGACGGGGCAGAAGAAACAGCCCTGGCTGAGGGACTGAACAGGGAGCCTGCCGCCAAACGCAAAAAGGTTCGTCAGTTTCGTGTGCGAAAAAAAACCACCATTGTTCCCAAAGCAAAGACAACCATTAAAAAAATTGAACGACAGGCCATGAAGGTGGCAGAACCTCCACGGCAGTTCAGCCAATACTTTGAAACGGGCACAGATGAGGCAGAGCTGGAATCTGTTACCAATCAGGAGATCAGGCAGTTATTCAACTTGCTCAAAACCAGCCGGCGCCGGGATCTGCGTCTTCGCCTGGGATCGTTATATGTGGAGAAAGCCCGATTGATTGAATACCGCCTGTATGAACAATACGATCAGCAAATGGCTTTGTTTAACAGCAAAAAAAGAAAAACGCCCCCCCGTAAAATCAATTTAAAACCCTCTCATCTCTATATCAACAAAGCCATTAAATTGTTTGAGACCTATCGCCGGCAGTTTCCCAAGGACAAAAACATGGATCAGGTTTTGTTTTTCCTTGGTGTGAGTTATTTTAAAAAGGGGCTTTTGAGCACAGGGCGGGATCGTTATGAGACTTTAGTCAAAAGGTTTCCCAAAAGTGCCTATATTCATGATGTGAACTTTGAGCTGGGGGAATATTATTTTAATCAAGCTCAGTGGAAAAAAGCAGAAACGCATTACCGGAAAATAGCCACCCGCCGAAATCTAAGACTTTATTCCTTTGCTCTGTATAAATTGGCCTGGTGTCGTTTCAAAACCGGCCGGATCCCGCGGGCCATGGCCAATTTGGAAGGGGTTATTCGGGAGGGGGAGAGGCAAAAAACGAAAAAAAACATGGGCGTCCGGGGGGCAGGAAGACTCCACTTTGCCGGAGAGGCTTTGGGGGATCTGGTTCTTTTTTACAGTCATTCCAAAAGAAATCCGGCCACCGCCTTTTCTTACTTTGAAAAAATGTCCGGAGGGGATTCCCGCCGGTCACTGAAAATGCTGAGCCAACTGGCTTATGCTTATTTGGATCATGGCAATTTAAGAGGGGTCAGGATCACTTTCAAAACACTTATTGAAGAGGAACCGGATTCCTCCATGGCTTATGATTACCAGTATCAGATTATCCGTGCTTACACTTATGCAGGAAGTCGTCAGGTTTTTTTAAGGGAACTGAAACATTGGATAGTCCGGTATGGGCCAAATGGCTTATGGGCGAGAAAAAACAGTTCTGAAAAAGCTCTCATCAAAAAAGCTTTTGATTTAATGGAGGTGACAGTCAGAAACTATGCCCTCCGCATGCATCAGTCCTATCGAAAAACCAAAGACAAAGTCGCCAGAGGGCAGTCTTTGTTCAGTTATGAACTTTACAACAACCATTTTAAAACATCCAACCATGCCGATCAGATGCGCTTTTTTTACGCAGAACTGCTTTTTGACATGAAAAAATATTCTTCCGCCGCCAAACAGTATATGTCTGTGGTGGAAAACTTCCCTCAAAGTAAATATTATGAAACGGCTGGCTTGAACGGTGTTTTGACTTTTGAAAAAACACTGCCTTCCTCCTTTGAGATCAGTAAAATAGTGGGCAAGAAGGTGAAATTTATTCCTTTCACCCGGCCGATACATGATTTTCAAAAAGTGGCCTGGTCTTATGTAAGTCGTTTTCCCAAAAAACCAAATGTGCCGGCCATTTTATATAAAATGGCATCCCTCCACTATGAATTTAACCATCATAAATCCGCTTTGGCCGGGTTTTGGAATCTGATAGACAAATACCCGGCCAGCAAATACACAGAGCACTCGGCCAATTTGATTTTGGATATTTACAATCTGACAAAGGATTTTAAGGGCTTGAGGGAATCGGCCGTGCGTTTGTTGAAAAACAAAACCATCGCCAACTCCGGATCGGCCGTGGAGATTCGAAAAATTTTAAGTCAGGTCGCCCTCAAGTCCGCTGAGGATATGGCCAAAAATAAACAATATCTTCCAAGTGCCCGGCTGTATAAGGCTTTTGCAGACACATATCGCCGGTCCCCTTTGCGGATGACAGCTTATTATAATGCCGGTGTGAACTTTAAAAAAGGGGGGGATATTTTGCAGGCCATAGCCCTTTATAAAAAGGTGTTGAACAGCCCAATCAAAAGCAAAAGAAAAAACATAAAACAGGGCATGTTAAAAGAGTTGCCGGAGCTTTATCAGCAAACAGGACAATACAGGAAATCGGCAGAGGCTTATGCCAGCTACGCCCGCTCTTTTCCCCAGGATCCGGTATCGGCAGGCTTTTGGTTTAACTCGGCTCTGATCCAGGACGGGTTTAACCGTTATGCACAGGCGGAAAAAGCTTACCTGGAATATTTTAAAAGGAGTCGAAAGAAAGAAAAAACACAAGCCCTTTATCTTTTGGCGGAAATGAAAAAAAGAAGGGGGCAGGCCAGTCAGGCTGTTTCTTATTACAATCAGTTTTTAAACAGAGGCTCTTCTGACAGGCAGGCTTTGGTGACCTCCGCCTTTCACATCGCGGAAATAAAAAAAGCACGTCGTCAAATAACCGAATCGGACAGGTGGTATGGAAGGGTGTTGTCTCTTCACAAAAAATATCAGGCCGGTGGGTTTTACGCGGCTCAGGCACGATTCCATCTGGTTCACAAGAACACTTACCTTCCTTTTATAAAAATACGAATTCCTGCCAACCCAAAGCGACAACAACAGGTTGTGCAAAAAAAACTGAATTTATTCAATAAGCTGAAAGAGGAATTAAAACAGGTTATTCGTTTTGACAGTGCCTATCAGGTGGTGGCCAGCCTTGCACTTATTGGCCTGGCCTCTGAACACATGGGGGACGCCATTTACAACTCCCCCATGCCCAAAGGTCTGAACCGGCAGGAAAAGGCCCAATACAAAGAGGGGCTTAAAAAAACAGCCCTGCCTTTCAAGACAGAAGCCGTCAAGAATTATCAGCTGGCGGTCACCAAGGCACGTAAACTCAGTGCGTATAATGAGGAATGGTTGGGACAAGCCGTTACACGATTAAGTGCCCTCAGGAAAAAAGAGGGCGGCCTGCCCGCCAACCCTGTTTTAAGACAAATTGTTTTGCCTGTTGTTTTATATGATTGGTCCGGAGGATAATGACAATGATTAAGATCTTTTTTCTTTTGTTACCTGCTTTCTTTTCTTTGTCTGCCCTGACGGAGGAATATGTGGATGAAGAGGATATAATAGAGGAGAGGGCCTTAAGGCCAGACGAAGGGGAGGTGGCCAAAAGGCGGGCCCAACAGAGAAAACAACAGTTACAAAAATGGATGAAACAGCTGGAATCCCTTAAGAGAAAGGGAAAAGAGAGGCCCCTTTTGAATGTGGTGTCCAAAATTTTAAACCGGGAGCCGGATAATGCTCAGGCTTTAAATGCTTTGGGGGCCTTTTATCTGCAAAGTGGAAAAATCCCTCTGGCCAAAATTATTTTCACACGGGCCTTAAAAAAACACCCCAAAAATTCCTCCCTGCATGGCAATCTGGCTGTGATCGCCTTAAAAGAAGGTAAAAAAGAAAAAGCCATAGCCGGTTTTCAAAAGAGCCTGAGATATCGATACAATAACTACGCCTCCGCGGGCAATTTGGGGACTCTTTACATGCAGGCTTATGAGCACAGCATGGCTTTGGAGCCTCTGGAGCTGGCCTTTGGTCGGGCTAAAAGGTATTTGTCTTTGAGCCACCCCAAAGTCCTGAAAACAGGCAATAACTATGCTGTGGCCTTGGCCCGGTCCGGGTATTTTCGAAAATCAGAGGAAATTTTTCGGGAATTGGTTAAAAAAAATCCCGGTTCTGTTTCGCTTTTGATAAATTATGCTATACTTTTGGGAAGGGACCTGAAAAAGAAGGAAAAAGCACGTCAGCTCGCCCGCAAAGCGGAGCTGATGGACAAAGCAGGACGCTACAAACGCAGAATAGAACCTCTGTTCCGGTTTTTCAGGTAAAACTTTTAAAAACAAGGGCTTGCTTTATGTTGTTACTCATCAAAAAATTAAAGTGGAGGCTGTGGCGATCAGGCCTCCGGTGGCTTGTTTCCGGCCACACCCTGAAGTGGTTCATGGTGGGTGGCTTGCTTTTGTTTACTCTTTTTGGCTCAGCCGAGACAGGGCGGAAGGGCAAACGCAAGTTCAAGAAGCGGGTGGTGATCGATTTTCAGGATGAGTTGTTGGAGGGAAATGTGGCCAACCCCAGTATTTTCCACTTGTTTCACAAGAAACAGATGGACTATGGCCGGTTGGTGAAATTCAGAAAAAACTTTCTGCCGGAGATGAGAAGAACCGCCAGAGAGCTTTGAGATGAGGCAATGGTTTTTTCTGAGTTCGTTTGTTTGGGACAGAGATTCCCGTCCCCATAAAGGGGGCATGCTTAAAACAGGAAGGGCAGGTTCTGGATAATTTTAAAAGCTTGAGGCCAGTAAATGGCCTTGTTTTTGTCCGGGGCTTTTTCATGGATGATGAAATAAGGGGATATTTTGGAACAGCCGGTATTTTTAAAAATTTATCATTCCGGAAAACTGATCACCAACAGGCAATTTTTGTCGGATCAGATCAGTATTGGAAGCAGTACGGATGGCCCGTCTCTGACATTGGCTGATCCCAGTGTCTGCTTTTGGCATGCTTTGATCGAAAAGCGGGGTGGCAAGTATCATATTTCCGACTTGGGTTCTCCCAATGGCACTTTTGTAAACACCCAGCCTGTTTTGGAATCCGCCCTTCAGCATGGGGATCAGATAAAGGTAGGCGATTTTGTCATTCAGTTTTTTATAGGGGTGCCTTTTGTCCGGCCAAAGGTTAGTGGACCAAGTGGCAAACCGGTTCAAAATGCCGAGCCTGTTCAAAATGAAAGGGCCACAGCCTCTCCAGACAGGGTTTCACCCGTGGCCGCTCCTGAGCCGGTTTCTACACCAGCCCCTCATCCAACTCAAGGCTCAGGTGATTCATCAAGTGATTCAAAAGTTCCAGGTGATAAAAAGTTGGAAGAACCGGCGGGGGAGGAAAATCCCATTCCGCTTTTTTCCTCTGCACCAAAGGAGGAAAAAACCAAGGCCCCTGTTTCTCTTGTTCAGCAGGAGGGGGCAGTGACTTCCGTTTCCCCTGAAGTGGCTGATGTTTCCCCTGTGGACAAGGGAAAAAGAGCCCCTGAAATGTCTTCTGTTTCTCCCGGTAAAGAGTCAGCTCCGGTGTTTTTTCCAAACACCTCAGGTTCCACAGCACCGATTTTGCAAAAAATGGAGGAAAACAGGCCTGAGCCGGTTTTGCATCCCAGCCCCATTAAAAAAGCAGAAAAAAAAGAGGAAAAGAAAATAGAACCCGTCCCCTCTGATTCTTCTCTTGTGTCCAAAGCCTCACCAATTTCTTCGCTGACAGCGGCCAAAAAAAGCAGTCTGGCAGAAACAACACCTGTGGCTGAAACACCTCCGCCTGTAGCTGAAACAACACCTGTAGCTGAAACAACACCTCCTGTAGTGGCCAAAGCTCCTGTAGCTGAAACACCTCCGCCTGTAGCTGAAACAACACCTGTAGCTGATACACCGCCTCCTGTAGTGGCCAAAGCTCCTGTAGTGGCCAAAGCTCCTGTAGCTGAAACAACACCTCCTGTAGTGGCCAAAGCTCCTGTAGCTGAAACAACACCTCCTGTAGTGGAAACACCCCCTCCTGTAGTGGCCAAAGCTCCTGTAGCTGAAACACCGCCTCCTGTAGTGGAAACACCCCCTCCTGTAATAGACACAGCCCCTGTAGCAGACAAAAGCTCCCTGTCACCAAAGTCCACCACACCACCTCTATCCTCTTTTAAAGAGAACGCATTAAAAGAAGTAACACCCCCTGCACCTCCTCTTTCTCCGCCGAAAAAGAGTGGGCAGGAGGAAACAGTGGAACAAAATTTAAAGCCCCTCTCCCGTGGCACTTATGCACCGGAAAGTGAGATTCAGGACCTGGATCGTTTTCTTGCCCCTGGAAATGGCCCTGTTGTGGAGATCACAGTGGCCTGGAAGGAGAGAGTTCTTTCTGTGCACCACTTTGAAGACAGCCAAAAGGAGATCACTTTTGGCTCTGATCCCAAAGCGGACATTCATTGCCCCAATCTTCAGGGTGAGCCTCTTTACACTTTATTGGATATAAAACAAACCCCTTCTGTTTTTATATCTGAAGGGATTAAGCCCAGTGTTTTGGATCACAAAGGCCATCATTCTTTTGACAAACTGGTCAAGCAGGGTTTGATCACCACTTATGGTTCCCGTCAGGTCCTGCCTTTGAGTCAGGGTCAGCTGATTCGCTTGGATTTTTCCTCCTCTTTAAGAGTGTATATTCGTTACACCAATCGAGTGCAAAAAGCCATAACCGCCGGGCTGTTTAATTTTAACTTTTCTGAAATGATGGGCCTGATGATGTCTTTCTTTTTCATGTCCATGCTGGTTTTTTATGTGGCCCTTTTCTCTCCTCAGTCTTTGGATCCCATGGATAATCTGGAAGAGGCCGGCATTAAAAAAGCCACTATTGAATTCAAACAGAAAAAACGGGTGGTGAAACTTAAAATGGCCAACAAAGCCCAAAAAAGAAAAACAAAGCTTTCCATACCCAATAAAAGCAAAAAACCAAAGAAAACCAAGCGGGTGGGAATAAAAAAAGCAGGCAAAAGGGGACGGTTGGGACAGGTGGCCAGTAAACCCAAAGCCAAGTCCAAAAAGAAAACAGTGACCTCAGCTCGTCCGGGTGGCTCTGTTCGCACCAAAAAATCAGGGGCTGGGGCCAAAAGCCCGCGCCCGGACCCGACCAAAGTGGGACTGCTCGGAGTTTTTGGCAAAAAAGGCATGCAAAAAGCTCTGGACAAAACTTATTCCGGCACAGGGGAATTGGCTGGTCTGGCGGATGTGGCCACAGGCTATGCCGGTCAAAAAGAGACTCATGCAGGAGAAGGCATAGGCACCAAATTTAAAAATGCCGGGGCAGGGGGCAAAGGCACCAATCTTATTGGAGTGTCCTCCGGGATCAAGACCAAAGGCCGGGGCGGAGGGGCCAGGGGTTATGGCCGGGGCGGAAGTCTGGGTCAGAGAGGCATGGTTCAGCTGGCACTTGGGACTTCTGACTGGGATGTGGCTGGAGGAGTGGATAAAAACGCCATTCTCAGGGTGATTCGCCGAAACAAACACCAGTTGGAGTGGTGTTATGAATTTTCTTTGCAAAAAAGACCTGACATGGAGGGCAAAGTCCTGTTGAAATGGGATATATTGAATGAGAGAGTGAGAAATGTTAGAGTGCAAAGTAACACAACGGGGGATTCGGCTTTGGCCCGGTGTTTGATGTCCCGTCTTAAAAATTTCCGATTCACGGGCACAGGCTTGAGAAAAGGACAGGTGGGAGAGGTCAGAATACCTTTCGCTGTCACCAAAGGATAAAGGAGTTTTAAAAGCGGGAGGCAAAAATGTCTTTCGCGGTTAAACCAATAATCATCAACAGGAGGTGCAACCTTGGAAGAAAAAACTTTGGAATTATTACACAAATGTGAGGGAAACTTTATCAGCAAGGCCTTCTGCGAAGGGGGCTGGGCCATGTATGGCATAGCGGCTGTGGGCTTTTTGGTGATCTTTCTTATCATTGAAAGATTCTTAAGCCTGAGGTCCCTGACCCTGGATAAAGGGAGTGTGAGTGAGAATCTGTTTGGCCTCTTGCTTCAGGGGAATGTCCGGCAGGCTATTGGTTTTTGTGACACCACGCCGGCCCCTCTTACCAACACCCTGAAGGCGGGTTTGGTTCAGGTGATGAACCGCCGGCCGGATGAGGAAGTGCAAGTGGCTATGGACGCGGCTGTTTTGCGTGAGACCCCTCGCCTTGAGGGCTGGTCCTCCTTTTTGGCTGTGTTCGGGAATGTGAGTGTGCTTATTGGTTTGTTGGGAACCATTATGGGTCTGATTAAATCTTTTGGCGGTGTGGCCAACGCCGATCATGCGGCCAAAGCGGCGATCTTATCCAAAGGGATTTCCGAAGCACTTAACTGCACGGCCTTTGGTCTGGCTGTGGCCATTATTTCCATTGTGGCTTATGGTTTTTTTCAGATTCGTATTGGCCGGGCCACCAATGATCTGCTGGAGAGTTCCATGAACCTGATGAACTGTGTGGTCTCCAACAGAAGTAAAATTTATACCAAACAGCAAAGTGCCTGATAAGGAGGTTTTATGGCTCATGTGGAAGAGTTGGGCGGCGACAAGAAAAATATCGCCGTGGAGTTAAATCTTGTGCCCTTTATCGATCTGATGAGTGTTTGCATTATCTTTTTGCTCATCACGGCGGTATGGACTCAGATCTCCATGATTCAGTTGGGTTCTTCTCTTTATGCCAAAAAGACAGAGGCCTCTCCTTTACAGGAACCTCCTCCTTACGCTCATATTCCCTTTCGGGTGAATGTGTTGGAGAAGGGCTTTCATATTCTTATTGGAAAAGAGCGCATAGACATTCCTCTCAAAGGCAAAAGCTATAATGACAAAGCTTTGCTGAGAGAAGTGCAAAAAATCAAGGCCATTTACCCTGAGAAAAAGGATGTGGTGGTGGCCAGTCGTGACAAAGTGAAATACGAACACATTGTGTCAGCCATGGATGCATTGTTAAGTGGGGGGTTTCCCGAAGTGGTGATTGCCACCGGAGAAATGCTCTGAGAGGAGTTTAAATGGCTATTTATGTGCCGGGAAAAAGAGCTAAAGGCCGACAAAAAGTTTTGGGGGCCAAAAGGAATGTGGTGGCGGTTTTGCAACTGACGGCCATGGTGGATATGTTTACCGTGTTGGTGGTTTTTTTGCTTCAAAATTACGCTTCCACCGACCAAATTCTTCCCATATCCGATCAGATAGATCTGCCTCAGGCCACATCGGTCAAGGAGTTAAAGCCTTCTTTTGTGGTGGTTTTGTCCAAGGATTTTCTCTCCTTTAATGAGAAAAAAGTAAGTTCCTTTAATGAGGTCAAGACCAGCCAGGACTGGCTTATTTCCCCCTTGTTGGAGCCAGTGAAGGAGGCCATTAAAAAATTAACCGGGGAAAAAAGCAAAGTGGATGGAAGTGAGACCCCTGTGCAGTATAAAATGACTTTACAGGCGGACAAGGACATTGATTTTTCATCTGTCAAGAAAGTGCTTTATACTTTGACGGAGGCGGGTGTGCAGGAGATTAACTTTGCTGTTGTCAAAGTCCGCCATGAAGACAAATACGGCATGTTGTAACAAGATTGCGAAGGGCGGACAGCGTGTTTCTGGTCAAGTGTATTCTTTTTTTTTTAACGCGGTCCAAACATCCTCTTTAGAAAATTGGGATGTTGTTATAAAAATACCTTTAGATGCAACGGTATTAGGCACAAAGAGCTTGAGAGGCTTGCAGAGTTATAAAGCTGGCCAGCCACCCCAAATATCAGGAACCGTTTTTCAGCTTGTTGATTTCTTCCTGAGACAAGCCTGTCACTTTGCAGATAAAGCTCAAATCTGCCTTTTCCCTCAGCATATTTGAAGCAACTTCCTGCATGCCCTTTTCCATGCCCTCCTGCATGGCTTTTTGTCTGACTTCCTCTCTAACTTCCTGCCTGGCCTCTTCTCTCATGTATTCTCTTACGTCCATATATCCTCCTTTTGAAAAGATACCCCGTTTAACCGCCAAACTCTCCAACTTGGTCCATAGCTCCCTGTTCATCCCCGGAACCACCGACCAAAAGTAATTCCCCAAATTCACAAGCAAATCATCCTTATCCCCGGTCCAGTTGTCAAACAGAGAAAGGGCCTCGCTCAGCATGTTCTCATCTGCCTTAAAATTCCAAGCTGACTTCAAAGCATTCAATGGACCCCGACTCTTAAAACCTGGATCCCCAATAACCTGTTCCACTTTCGGATCGTGGGTGTCCAACAACCTTGGTTCGTAGTTTAACACATTTTTTTGCAAAGAAACAGGGATTTTTGTCAAAATTTCACCCAAAAACCCCTCCTGAAAGCTGGTTTTCCACCTCCAGGCCTCTTTTCCGTGATAAAAGAGCACGGGAATCACGACACAGGCCTTGCCTGTTTCCTGAAAAACCTGCCCCAGGATAAAGGTCTGGTAGCTCAAAAGTTGATAAAAAACCGCCCGATTATACTGAGACTTATGCTCCAGCAGGATGTAGATTTTGACATATATCCCACAATTTGTGAGAGGGACCATAAAGACCAGGTCAGCTCTTTTGCTGTCATTCCCATTTTGGACACAAAGTGTCCTGCGGGAATCCTCAGCATCTACATGACATTTTTAAACAGGACTAAAGTATAAATTATTTAAAAATAGGGCATTTTATTTCAAGTTTCGGTCTTTATTAGCAGAAAAGTTTATTATGAGACAATTAAAATTTGATTTAACCAAAAATACTATTGTTTGTGGGGACTGCTGTGATGAGCAAGGTGAGGGCTGGCTTAATGCCATTCCGGACAGTTCTATCGATCTGATCTATATAGATCCTCCTTTTTTTTCAAACAAGAATTATGAAATTGTATGGGGTAATGGTTATGAACTTCGCTCTTTTGGGGATCGCTTTAAAGGCGGGATAAAACATTACATAGACTGGATGGAACCTAAAATAAAAGAGGCAAAAAGAGTTCTAAAAGACACTGGATCAATATTTTTACATTGCGATTGGCATGCCAGCCACAGGCTACGTTGTTTATTGGACGATATTTTTGGTGAAAAGAAGTTTGTGAATGAAATTATATGGTGTTATCATGGTCCTGGATCCCCAAATATGAAGCAGTTTAACAGAAAGCATGATACTATTTTTTGGTATCATAAAAAATTAAAGTGGGTTTTTAATCGGGAAGAAATAAGAGTTCCTTATAAAGACCCTAAACAAACTTTAAGAAGAGCTATGTCCACCTCTGGTAAATTTACAGTATTGGAATCTGAAGAACAAAGAAAAAAAGGTAAAGTCCCAGAAGATTGGTGGGTGATGAGAATAGTTGCTAGAAGTAAAAAAGAAAATATCGGTTATAAAACACAAAAACCAGAAATGCTGATCAAACGTATTATTGAGTGTTGCACAAAAGAAAAAAACTTGGTTCTGGATTTTTTTGGTGGAGGTGGAACAACAGCTAAAGTGTGCAAAGATTTGAACCGCCGTTTTATTACAGGAGATGTTTCTCCGGTGGCCTGCCGGGTTACAGCAGACAGACTTTATTTTCATAGCTATAGAGATTATGAAATAAAAGGCCTGCCTTCCACCAAAAAAGAATATTTGGAGATGAATCCCCATCAGTTTGCAGACACGATATGTGAAATTATGGGCTGGCAAACTAACCAAAAAAAATCAGGAGATGGTGGCATTGATGGTTTTGCCAACAAAGGAAAAATTCCCATTCAGATTAAAAATCATAAAAATAAAACTGGCCGGCCGGATATTCAAAAGTTTCTGGGAGCTATCAATAAATACAAAAAAGGGCTTTTTGTGTCTTGGGGATTCTCTCCTGAAGCATGGGAATTTAAAGCAGAGATTAAAGATAAGGAACTGGAATTTTTGGAGATTGGCAAACTTTTAAATGGTCTGCTCATCTCTGATAACGAATCAGCAGAGCATAAAAAGCTTTATAAAGAAAGGGTGAAAAAAGATTTTAGACCTGCTGAGAGTCAGCTAACTCAAAAGCAAGATATTCAAAAAGTGAGGGAACAATCAAAAAGAAAAAGAAAAACCATAAAAGAAGAGCAGATAAACTGAAGTTAATGGACGATACACAATTTGTATTTTGCTTTTGTTGATTTATTGTGCTCCTCTTTTTCAGGTTGAGAGCTGAGATGATTATCAGAAAACGACGGCTTTGCAACAATGTTGCCTTTATTCACAATACAAAAGGTGGTTTTTCCAGCTGAAATTAAAGCCTGATCCAACTGATAATCCAGAAAATCCCATCGACGAAAAAGCCTTCTTCTCTCCTGACTTTCAATAATGTTGTTTGAATCCAGCCAAGAAAGCCTTTTACTGATATGATCTATCTCCTTGGAAATCTCTCTCAGTTCTTGTTTGGTCACAGTTTAAGCCTTTTTATCTTGTTAATGTTGTATGTCCAAAACCAGACCCCCACCTCCACAGAAATGAGAGCAGAAAAAAGTGTTTGTTCATAACAAACTATTCAGCATGGGCTGACAAGAGAATAAAATCAGAAATTGCCAGAAAAGGCAAAATTAAAAAGAGTTTTAAGTAAAATAACGCACAGCATAAGAAATCAGCCCCTTTTGGAATGACGAGACTCTACAGGAAGAACAAACGGAAATGACAGCGGTCAAGAACCGTTTTTCAGCTTTTCCTCAGACAAGCCCGTCACTGCAGAAATTAAAGAAAAATCCAGATGTTTTTTCAGCATATTTGACGCGACTTGTTGCATGCCCTTTTGGATACCGTCTTGTTGGCCTTTTTGCCAACCTTCCTGCCGTCCCTCTTCCTTTATGTATTCTCTTACGTCCATATATCCTCCTTTTGTGAATATACCCCGTTTAACCGCCAAACTCTCCAGCTTGGTCCATAGCTCCCTGTTCATCCCAGGAACCACCGACCAAAAGTAGTTTCCCAAATTCACAAGCAAATCATCCTTATCCCCGGTCCAGTGGTCAAACAAAGAAAGGGCCTCGCTCAGCATGTCCTCATCCGCCCTGAAATCCCAAGCCGACTTCAAAGCATTCAATGGACCCCGACTCTTAAAATTGGAATCCCCAATAACCTTATCCACTTTCGGATCGTGGATGTCCAACAACCTCGGTTCGTAGTTTAACACATTTTTTTGCAGAGAAACAGGGATTTTTGTCAAAATATCCCCCAAAAACCCCTCCTGAAAGCTGATTTTCCATCTCCAGGCCTCTTTTCCGTGATAAAAAAGCACTGGAATCACGACACAAGCCTTGCCTGTTTCCTGAAAAACCTGCCCCACGATAAAAGAAAGAACCACTGGATATGGGGGGTCGCTTGGGGTGCTGGTTTCGGTGTCCATGGTGGTATCGGAAGGCACAAAAAGAAAAAACGCAAATAGGGGGGAGTCTGTTTTTGGCCTTTATCAGTGACTGTGATATTATCAGAAGTGAAAGGCGTTTTCACAACAAAACTATTCGCTCCCCTCTTTTTTCCTTCTTATCCTTTTTTCAAACCAAAGGACAAAAAGATAAGCCACTAAAATGCTAACAACATAGGCGGAAATAAACACGAATACCCCCCGTGTATCTGTTATCTCATTTACAAGATCGTCGACTGCTTTTCGAGACTCTTCTGTTAAAAAAACACGCATAAAGATTTCATCAACACCCCAAAGAATTAAAAAGATACAGAAAAAGCAGAAGCTTCGTTTTAGAAAAATATTCCTCTTACTTTTTTTCTTTGGCTTAGGATGATCACGCATTGTCATACGATATTCCATTTGAACCATAATTCACCTCCTAAAGGCTAAGTGGTTCTTCCGGCGAGCGGGCGGTATCAGGCACAAAGAGCTTGAGAGGCTTGCAGAGTTATAAAGCTGGCCAGCCACCCCAAATATCAAGAGCCGTTTTTCAGCTTTTTAATTTCCTCAACCGGCAAACCCGTCACTTCTGCAATGAAGGCCATATCTGCTGATTTTTCCAGCATATTTAACACAACTTGTTGTTGTTTCTGTTGCATGCCCTCCTGCATGCCTTCTTGCCGTCCCTCTTCCTTTATATATTCTCTTACATCCATATATCCTCCTTTTGAAAAGATACCCCGTTTAACCGCCAAACTCTCCAACTTGGTCCATAGCTCCCTGTTCATCCCAGGAACCGCAGACCAAAAGTAATTTCCCAAATTCACAAGCAAATCATCCTTATCCCCGGTCCAGTTGTCAAACAAAGAAAGGGCTTCGCTCAGCATGTCCTCATCCGCCTTGAAATCCCAAGCCGACTTCAA
The DNA here is from genome assembly GCA_965242635.1 of Bdellovibrionales bacterium. Lineage (GTDB taxonomy): Bacteria > Bdellovibrionota > Bdellovibrionia > Bdellovibrionales > UBA1609 > JANQSP01. Next base: position 1,223,571 of record OZ251471.1, read on the forward strand.
AGCATTCAATGGACCTCGACTCTTAAAACCCGGATCCCCAATAACCTTATCCACCTTCGGATCATGGGTGTCCAACAACCTCGGTTCGTAGTTTAACACATTTTTTTGCAGAGAAACAGGGATTTTTGTCAAAATTTCACCCAAAAAACCCTCCTGAAAGCTGGTTTTCCACCTCCAGGCCTCTTTTCCGTGATAAAAAAGCACTGGAATCACGACACAGGCCTTTCCTGTTTCCTGAAAAACCTGCCCCAGGATAAAGGTCTGGTAGCTCAAAAGTTGATAAAAAACCGCCCGATTATACTGAGACTTGTGCTCCAGCAGGATGTAGATTTTGACATATATCCCACAATTTGTGAGAGGGACCATAAAAACCAGGTCAGCTCTTTTGCCCTGCCAGCTGTCTTTGGCCATCTGGAGCTGGTCCCAGTCAAAGAGGGCCATTTCCACTTTGGAGAAAACAAGCCCAAACAGCTCTTTTGCGGATGGGAGATGTGAGAAAATAAACTTGAAGAACAGGTCAAAATGACTGCCTTTTTTTAGTTTTGTTTCTTTGGTCATAAAATACTCCTTTTTTTTTGTACTGATCTTGTTTGAGACTTCATGTTTCTTATCTTTCCTGTAGGAGGGAAACACATCAAAAGTCGCACCTTTTTCAAAACCAGTTTGGTTTAATTTTTTTTGGCAGGAAAACCCTGCCTTTGCCTATCTCCATGCAAAATCCGGGCCAAAGCGATGACACAGTGCATAAAAAGACCAGCACGATATTTCATTTTTTAAAGAGATGCAAAATGGGATCGGTTCAAAACAGGCTTCTTGGGGGGTTTTGGAACAAAAAAATTCGGAAATCCGAATTTTTACCGAATTTTTTGGTCTTTTATGTCATTCCTGCCGGGCCTGTCATTCCCGTCTGGCCTGTCATTCCCGTCTGGCCTGTCATTCCCGTCTGGCCTGTCATTCCCGTCTGGCCTGTCATTCCCGTCTGGCCTGTCATTCCCGTGAAAACGGGAATCTCTTTGTGGCTTGGCACGGAGTTAGAATCAAGAAAAGCAGTCGCATTGCCCACCTCCTCCTTGTCCGGGCACGGGCGTTCAAACATCGCCGTTTAGCGACATTTTGTTCAAAGACAGAGGCTTTTTATTTAGAAATGTGCCCTTACTAATCGTAAAAATCAGCTTTTTTGCACGGTGCTTATTTGCAGGCTCAAGAAATCAGCTCATCAGGGGACGCAAAATATCGCCAAAGGCGAACTCACTCCGCACCCGGACAAGGAGGAGGTGGGACACAACAGCCTCTGTCAACCAAAAGGGGCCATTTTTAGCGGTTTTTACGGGTTTTTGGAGGCAAAAGGAACATGGGAATTCAATGATTTCAAGCACTTACAAGCAAAAGTGGTAGAGACATGCCATCTCTACCACTTTTCCCCATAAACCCCTGATTTTATCCAGAAAAGGGTCTCTGAAAGCTCAGGGCTTTTCTCGACTATATAAATCTTTTCGGAAAAGACAACATTTTACTTTAATATTTTTTTCACTTTTTTTTAAAAAATCTTAAATTAATCTAAAAGTTAAATAATATCAAGTATTTAATAAAATTAAAAATATGTCTCAAAATGAGACTTTTGTCCTGTTTTTGAAATTTTTTGTCTCAAAATGAGACAGTTTTTTTCCTGATTTTGGTTTATGGCATGTTCCTGACTCCAACAATGGGTTTCCCTTAAAAATCAGGCACTTGGAGCTGAAAGTGGTAGAGATGGCATGTCTCTACCACTTTCTCCCCAAGTTATTAAAATAACAGGAGTTTTTCCTGTTTTGGCAGTTTTGCATAACTTAGCTTTCATTCCCGCGAAAGCGGGAATCCTTTGGCAAATAGGCAAAAGGTCACGCTTGAAACAGAAAATGTTGCGAAAAATGGAAAGGAAAAGTGGAATGTTTAAGTTTTTTAAAATGCCAGAAAAAGAGCCGGGAGAGGGGCTGAACACCGCCGACAGGCTTTATCTCATCAAGCTGATTGTGATCATGGGCTTTTGCTCAGTCGCTTTGACTATCTTGGGAGTCCAGCTTTTGTTGGAGCGTCATATTGATCGCATGGATAGGAGCACGACAGCTTTACAGGAATGGTCAAAGAAGGCTGATTTTGCCAATGAAATGCTGAATGACATGTTTAAAGTCCAGCAAATGAAAGAGTCTTATGAAAGTCAGGGCATTGGAGCTGATGAAGCCATAGGCATAAACAACAAACAGGAGGATAAATAAAAAGCTTTATGACATTCCTGCCTAGCCCGTCATTCCTGCGAAAGCGGGAATCCAGTGAATTAAAAACAACAGCTTAAAAAATTAAACAGTAAATAAACCAACAAATAACAAGGAGGAAAAAAATGAAACAACAAATCAAAAACTATCTCTTTAAAAAGAGATTCAAAATCTTGAAAAGCAAAAAAGGCTTTTCACTGATTGAAGTCTTGGTCGCTGTGGCCATTATCGGGATTATATCGGCGATCGCTGTCCCACAGTTCACGGCAAACAGAGACCAAGCCGCACAGGTGGCAAGTGACACTTCAATATCCAACATCCTGAAGGCATTTAATAACTGTATAGTTTTAAATGATTTTAGTAAATGTAACACTTTAAGTGCTTTGAAGGTTACATGTCCAGATTGTGACAGTAAACATGCTGGTGGGAATAAATTTTGTGCACATATAAAAAAGGGATCAGGGACCCCCCCGGATTTTGCGGCTTGTGTTTCTATAGATACAGGTCAAACTCCTCAAGAGATAAATAGGTCTTATGGTGGCACTTTACTTCAAAAAACTATTTGTCACAGAACCAGCACACCTTCTGGAGATGGTAGCACTTGCACCAGCACAGCAAAAACAGCCGCATCACCTGTAAAAGTCTGTTCACAAACTACTTTAACAGCAGATTGCGGGAGCAACCAAGGTAATAGTAATACTGCTTGTGGTTACAATGTTTCTTGTGAACAAGGGGGAAATGGCACTTGTGACAATAATGCGAATTGCACTTAATTTTGTGATTTGAAATTCCTGGCTTGGGTTTCTCTCCGGGCCGGGTTTGAGGGCTAAAAGCCTTCATGATTATATCTTGGTGGGTGGGGCTTTTCGTATTTGTTTCAGCCCTGCCCCCTTTTTTTCTCAAAAGGCGGTCCATGGTGTTTTTTGTTATTTATTAATTTTATTTCATCCCCCCTCTTTTTTAAAAAAAGCAGATTGGACAGTTAGAGTAACTTATGTAACATAACAGCCCATTTGAGCAGTCAATAAGAAAATTTGTGCTCTTTACTGATATGTGTAGTAGAGTGTTCCAAGACAGAACTTAAACCCTGTTATTAAAATATTCTGGATAATGTTCTGGCATACCCTTTTTGGTATTTTCCAGCTTTTTTTTTATTCCTTTAGCCCAATTTGACAGCAAAAATTCTTTGGCCTTTTGCCAAGTGCGATTCTCTGGTTCGCGATTCTCATTCCAATTACACTGAAAAGGTAAATTATTAGGTGCCACCTGTAGCTTTTTTAAGCCTTTTAAATTAATTATAAAACTATCAGAAGAATCGATTTTATTTATTATAAGATAGTAAAAACCTCTCTTCTCATCACTTTTTTCATTTTGTCTCATTTCAGAAAAAAATACTTTTTCTGCGTTGGATATTTGTTTTTCTTCTGGATCTAAACCTGTAAGAAAATAAAAAATAGCTTTTTTAGCATTGGTATTATCAGCGGTTTTTAATTCACTAATTTTAATATCACAATAATACTCTTTCACCATTATATCATACCATGAACGATTGTGACCCTTGCCAGTATTGGGAGATCGGATCAAGAAATCTCCCCAATTATGATTTTGTAGATGAGATATAACTTCTTTTTCAGCTACTCCAGAATCACGACGTGCATCTCCACTTCCACTCGGTAAGAGCAGTTTATTTTTTTGCAAGTATTTTTGTATTTGTAAAAGTTCTCTCGGCAACACATTCATAAATTTAGCTCCAAAGGGGCGTTTGAAAGACTTTGTTGGCTAAAGAGCAAACGACCACCACAGGCAAAACCAAGCTCTGGCCACTTCATTTGATTAAGCCGATCCACCGCCCGATGAATATCCATACCCAAATCTTTTGGAAAAAGGGCCAAAACAGCCCCATCATAAAAAGTGGACTCATGCGTAAAAAAAGGCCTGGGATTCCGGGTCTTGCCATTGACATATATCCTGGGTCCCCCCCTCTCACAATGCCTTCGGCCCCACTCCCACCAGTTGCTTTCATCAAAAACCCTTATGCGCCGATTCATCAGTTGCTTTTTATAAGGATAAAGTGCTCTCGCCTTTCTATTGTAAATCATCCGCCGGGTTTTACCTGTCACAGCTGTATGCGAACAAACCATATCCGCATTCCCAAGCTTTTCATTGGTGAAAATATAATCCGCCCCACTCACAGCCCCCACCTTCACATCAAATAAATCAGTCACACGCCCACCACCGGGATTGGGCTTTCCAAACCAAAGCTGACCCTGATGGTGGTTAAACCAATGGCCACCTGAAAGCTCACGATTAAAACAACCTTTTTGCCATCGCCATATCGCACAATTGGGTGCGTAACCCTTAAATACCGGTAGATCCCCAAGCTCTTGGTAATAAGTGACAGTCCCTTGACTGTAAAGCTCGTGATTAAGCCTTTTTGCACTGGTGGCTTTTAAAAAATCCCTTGGTGTGATGAATATCAATTCCCCCCCCTCCCGAAGGTGGGCCATGCTCTTGGCAATAAAAAAAAGATACAAATTGCTCCGGCGGTCAAACCACTCCATCGGCAAAAGCTTTTTTGTTTCCGGCAATATGTCCTGAAACCGAACATAAGGTGGATTTCCAATAATGGTTTCAAATTGATTTTCCAAAGAGTAAGAAAAAAAGTCTCCCACTAAAATTTTACGCTCCTCATTTATAAGACTTCGATCCAACTCAATGCCCACCGCCCCTTTTAAATGTTTTAAGAAAGCCCCATTGCCACAGGACGGCTCCAAAACCGCACCCCTGTTTTGACGAAGAGCAAGCATTTTATGCACGATGGCGTCCGGCGTGAACACCTGCCCATAACAGCGAACATCCAAGGCCCTCTTTTTATGATTTTTGTTAAGTGGAAACTCCATTTGCTGATTGTCTGTTTTACAAAAAGCCTCTTGAAGTGGCAGAAGGGACCGGTTGTTCAGCTCAGGGTGAACAACATGCAATTGCCGGGGGCCTCGTTCTCTTTGCGACAACATGAAAGCTCCTCAATTTAAGATTTTCTCAAAACCAAAAGTTTTTGTCTACCTTTTAACATGAATTTGTGAGACCTTGGGTCAGAATTAGGCCTAAAAAACCTGATAAAGGCAACTGAGATTTTGCACTGCATTATTTGGAGATTGGTAAATTTTCTTTAAATCATATACTTGAATATAGCCTTGTTGTATATAAGGTTTTAAAACTATAACATCCTGTGTCATTCAGCTGTTACAAGACCTTCGGCACAGCTATTCTATTCAACATTTTATAATTGATCCTGATTTCGCTTTTTAGTCAAGCCTAAAGTCTTGAATCGGTCCCATGAAGAGGCAAGTATTCTTGGTATTGCTTAAGATTTTCTCAAATTCTGGCTTTTTTGTTCCGATAGGTGATATATGAAAGCAATCCTCCTTATGGCCATTGTCTCTATTTTTTTAACTGGTTGTGTAACTCCATATCAAAGTTCCGGTTGGCGAGGTGGATATTCTCACCTTCAGTTGGACAGAAATCTCTTTAGAGTGAGTTTTTCAGGCAATGGCTTCACCAGTATGAGTAGAGCAATAGACTTTAATCTCTTGAGAAGTGCTGAAATAACTCTAAGAATGGGGTATAAATATTTTCAAATAGTAAAGTCTTATTCTGGACATTCATACAGTTCTTACAGGACACCTGCAAGAGCACAAACTTCTTTTTATGGAAACTCTGCAAGCACCACAATAACTGGTGGTAACACCTACTACATTTCAAAACCAAGCACCTCTCATATTATTATATGTTTTAAAAACCGTCCCAAAGCTGGATTTAGTTATAATGCAAGATTGATTTATAGAACCTTAAAATACAGATATGGTCTATAATATATAAAATGCTCTTTGTTTTCGATGAAATAAAGTACCTAAAATGGCTCAGGTAGCTCAAGTATCTCTTTTTCATAAGGAGGATTTTTTGCTAATATTCTCATATATTTCTTGGACGGAAATTTTATGGATTTCTTCCCCGGTTTCTTTGTTTAGAATAAACACCTCCCCGTACCTCCATTCCGGTCGTTTATATTTTTTTTCAAGAAAATACTCTCGATAATTTTGATTAGGGGAATCAAAAAACAGCCATATAAAAAAATGGACAGTCATACAATACAACTCCAATCTGTCGTTTATATCTTCTTTAGAATCTGTAGTATAACAGTGGCAACAACAATTATTCGCCCCAAAAAAAGCCAAGTGCACCAATTCACAGTCCACTAAATCACCAGAGGATTTTAGTTTTTCACAAATTTTAGTTATTCTTTGCATTGTATCAAAATGGGGTGACCCTCTATTAAACATTCCTTCTTTTGTTGGAGTGCTTCTATGTTCTCCCATCAATTTACAGATCAATCTAAAACTCCCTATAAATTGCCCTTGACAGATCATTTCCATCACATCTCTGGTAAGTAAAAGTATAAACTTTTGCTTTTCTTTAAAAGAGAACGCAGAGGTTTTTATTTGAGAGCATCTGTCCAAAAAAAAACTATTGACTAACCAATCATATATAGAATCAATAATATCAATATATTTATTTATAATTTTTAAACCGTGCTGATTGAAATAAAAAAAATCTTTCTGTCGTTTGCTTTCTAATTTTTCTTTTAAAAATTCTTTTGGGATTTTGTTTTGGATTTTTTCTTGTAAGCAAGGTATAAAATCCTCTGCTTCTTGGTAAGACCTAAAAGGATATTCAGACAATTTGTAACCCTTATGTTCTATATCAAACAGTTCTTTCTTGTTTAAACCAGCAAATTCCAACAAGCCGAAAGGAGTAAACCTTTGCTGAAAATTTTTTCCATTTTCCAATAATATCTTTTCTACATTCTTTTGAAAAGAGGTATATGTTTGCTTGGACATTTTGTCCATTACATTTTGATCAAAAAATACACAAGGTGCGTTTTGTGGTTTCATAGGCACTTTATTAACCTCAATTATCTTCAAAAAATCCATCGTCAACCGTCTTATATTCAAAAACATCTTCAATCTCTACACCCACATCATATTGATATAAAAGTTCAGTAAGTTTTTTCCCATCTATTAAAATCAAATTGGAACTGACTTGCTTGGAATAATCTCTCGCCTCTTTAGAAAATTGGGATGTTGTTATAAAAATACCTTTTTCAGAGTTTTTGCCGGAGAGAGCACCTTGAAATTTTTGTATCTCAGGTCTCCCAACACTGGTAGCTGTATATCTTTTAGCCTGTATATAAATTCTGTCACAACCTAAAGTGTCCTGAAAAATCACTCCATCCACCCCTTCATCACCTGGCCCTCCTGTATGCTGGAGGTTTCTCTCACCCTCTCCATAACCCATTTTTCTTAAAAGTTTTAAAACAAGCTCTTCGAAGGATCGAGGATGGATTTTTTTCACTTTATTAAGCAATTCATCCAAAATATCATTCTTTAATTTTTCGAAAGTTTCTTTTAAAACTTCGATGGGAGGTTGATCTGCAACAGAATACCCTGACGGTGCTGTTAATGGCATAGTTGTTGGGTTTTGGAAAGATCGTCTTAAGTCTTCCCAAGTCAGAGAATTAGGCTTTGTCTCTAAAAAGTGATAACCATGTTGAGTAATAGAACGACGGCCTCGCCCTTTTTTATCTATGAAACCTGCTTTAAATAAGTGAGTCATGGCCCAAGTGACTTTGTCATAAACCTCAGTCTTTGTGTTATTTGGCACCCGCTTGCTCATTTGTTCTTCGGTAAGATTAAAATGTTTTCTTATATCTTCCTCCACTTTTCGGATAGAGGAGACATCACTTGATGCTATGGATTTAAGAACAGGCAAAAAAAACTCTTGTAGCTTTGGTATACCCATTTTAAGCCTCCTGGGATTGGTAAGGAGCAAAAATTATTTATTCCGGCGAGCGGGCATTATTAAGCACAAAGAGCTTGAGAGGCTTGCAGAGTTATAAAGCTGGCCAGCCACCCCAAATATCAAGAGCCGTTTTTCAGCTTGTTGATTTCTTCCTGAGACAAGCCTGTCACTTTGCAGATAAAACTTAAATCTGCCTTTTCCCTCAGCATATTTGAAGCGACTTGTTGCATGCCTTCTGCTTTGCCTTCATCGCGGGCCAAAGCTTGGATAGCCAGCTGATCCCGTTCGTAGCGTTCCTCAGTCCGCCTCCTCAAGGCCTCCAGATCACGTGCAGACACATTGTCAAACAAGCCCACTGCTTTTGCCATGTCCTCCCCCTTTGCAGATAGTAATCTTGCCTCCTCACGGCCGACCCGCATTCTTTATAAAATAACACCACTGGTCACGCAAGTCAAGCAAATTATTGATGTCTTTCTTAAAACGGTTCAGCCCCACCCTCCCTTTTCCTGAAAGGTGGTGTATTGACAACATCCTGGCCTGCTATCATAGCCCGGAAAGCCTGGCTGTCTGGCGACTGACTTTCCGACCACAATCAAAAAAATGGCTGGTCAGAGGGCCAGAATCAGCAAAAAAGTCTCTTTTCGAGACAAAAAATTAAAGGTTTTTTGACTTTTTATTTCAAAAAAGCTTGCCGGGCTTCTTTTTTTCTGGTATAAAATCTTTAGATTTAATCCACTTTTAATGGTAAAAAGCCTATGGAATCATTTTGGAAAAGCCTTGCGGAAAATATAGTAAGCTGGACTGTTAAAATCGCAGATTTAAAGGTATACTGCCCTGTTTGTGAATCACGCTCAGAATATTTTAAGATAAGCAAGCTTATTAAAAAGATTGCAGAAGATTACAATGTAAAGGATGAGGAGGCAATTCGGCAGGCACGCACATCGGCAGTATTATTTTTTTCAACCTGTGACTTAAGCTTTGAGAAAGCAGAGAGATTTATTGCCAGTCGAGCTACTGTTTCTTTATCCAAAAAAACCAGTAAAAACCTCAAGGAGGAATAATGAAAAAAAGAGTCGGTATCACTATTGATCCTCAACAGCGAAAAAAAGAGTGGGAAAGTCTATACCCAAGCTTAAGAAACTGGCAGATTATAGCTACAGGGTTGACTTATGAGCAAGCTCAGGAGCAGGAATTTTGCTATGTCAGGGGTAAAGGATTTATAGGCAATGGTGGGGATTATGCTCCAGGTTATGTTTGGAGTGTATATACATTTGAATATTCAGAAGTTGCAGAAAGGAGGGCTTAATGGCTGGCAAGCGGGTTGGTATGACTACTGATTTGGCAGAAAGAAAAACATTCTGGCAGAAAAAATATGGAATCAGGTTTTACGGGTGGGATGTTGTGGAATCAGGATTGACTTATGAACAAGCTCAAAGCTTGGAAAATGAGTACAGAAAACATGGCTTTGAAGGTGATGCCGGTGGCCCCAAAGTTCCTGGTCCTGTTTGGAGTGTATACATATTTTATTATTAGCCTCTTCATGCTACGGTCAGGTGGTGAGGATGTTGAGGATGCGGCCGGGTTTGTAGATCACTTTTTTAATGGTCCTGCCCTCAAGTGCGTTTTGAATGCTCTTTTTTGCCCTGGCCTTTTGTAAAACAAGAGCCTCCTCCTCTTTGTTGGAGCAGGAAATGGCCCCTTTGGTTTTGCCGTTCACCTGCACCCCTATTTCCGTTTCCTTCTCCTCAAAATCCTCTTCCTGCTGAAAAGCCGGCCAAGAGGCCAGCGACACAAAACTTTTCCCCCCCAAGACAGCCCATATCTCTTCGGCCAAGTGAGGGGCAAAAGGCTGAATCAGCTGGCTCAATGTTTTTAACACTTCGTGGTTTTGAATGTTCTTGCGGTAAAGGGTGTTTACAAAAATCATAAGCTGGCTTATGGCCGTGTTAAAGTTAAATGTTTCAATGTCTTCCGTCACTTTATTTATGGTGTGGTTGAGAAGAGTGTTCAGCTCTTCTGTCATCTTCCCTTTTTCCGGTCGCACCTGACCCTTGTCATCAAAGCAAAGTCGCCATATTCTCTGAAGAAAGCGCCGGCTCCCCTCAATACCCTGTGAGGACCAGGGTTTGTCTTTCTCCACAGGTCCCAAAAAACTGATATGCACCCGAATGGTGTCGGCCCCGTATTGCTCCCTCAGCAAATCAGGATTAACAACATTGCCACGGGACTTGGACATCTTTTGGCTGTCCTCCCCCAAAATCATGCCCTGATGCTTAAGCTCTTTAAAAGGCTCTTCATGAGACACCATTTTACAGTCGTATAAAAATTTTTGCCAAAACCGGGCATAAAGCAGATGCCCCACCGTGTGCTCCGGCCCCCCGACATAAAGATCCACCGGCATCCAGTATTTTTGTTGTTCAAAATCAAAAGGCTCTTTGTCATTATGAGGATCCGTATAACGCAAAAAATACCAGGAAGAGCCGGCATAACCCGGCATGGTGCTGTCTTCTCTCTGACCCACCGCCCCCGTTTTGGGATCCGTGTATTTTATAAAGCCCTCTTCTCTTGCCAAAGGAGGCTCCCCCTCCTCAGAAGGAGCGTAGTGGACTGTCTTGGGCAAAGTCACAGGCAGTTCCCCTTCTGCCACAGCTTTCGCCCCCTCCCTGAAATGCACTATGGGAAAAGGCTCCCCCCAGTATCTTTGTCGGGAAAACACCCAGTCTTTTAATTTATACTGTGTTTCCCTTTGGCCATACCGGGTTTTTTCCAGCTGATGAATGGTTTTTTCAATCGCCTCTTTGTTGCCAAGGCCGTTTAAAAACGAAGAATTGATATGAGGGCCGTCCCCGGTCCAAGCTGTGTCCTCTCCGTCAGGTTTTTTTATCACCTGTGTAATGGGGAGATGAAAGGCCTGGGCAAAGGCAAAATCCCTTTCATCATGGGCTGGCACCGCCATAATGGCACCCGTGCCATAGTCCATTAACACATAGTCCGCCACATAAATGGGAATACTCTCTTTGGTGAAAGGGTGCAAAACAAAGGCCCCTGTATCCACCCCGGTTTTGCCTGTCCCCTTTTTTCTTTCCACATCAGACATGTGCCGTGCTTTTTCCTGATAGCTCCTGACAGCCGGTTTTTGTTTGTCCGTTGTAATGGTTTCCACCAAAGGGTGCTCCGGGGAAAGAACCATAAAAGTCACCCCAAAAAGAGTGTCCGGACGGGTGGTGAACACCTCAATGGACACCTCTGAATGATTTTTCACAGGGAACAAGATTTTTGCCCCTTCGCTTTTTCCGATCCAGTTTTTTTGTCCCTCTATGGTTCTCTCCGGCCAATTCAAGTGTTTTAGACTTTCAAGGAGTCTCTCTGCGTATTTTGTGATGGCCAGCATCCACTGCCGGACAGGCTTTTTGACGACAGGGTGTCCCCCTCTCTCACTTTTGCCATCGATAACCTCCTCATTGGCCAAAATGGTCTTAAGGGCCGGACACCAGTTCACAGGCGTTTTTTTCCGGTAAGCCAGCTGAGCTTTAAAAAACTTGAGAAATAAAAACTGAGTCCACCGGTAATACTTGGGTGAACAGGTGTTGACCTCCCGACTCCAGTCAAAACTGTAGCCAAAGGATTTGAGTTGAAGGCGAAAATTTTGAATGGCCTGATGGGTTATAACAGAAGGATGAATACCCGTTTGAATGGCGTATTGCTCTGCCGGCAGGCCAAAAGCGTCCCAACCCATAGGGTGCAGGACATTAAACCCTCTGGCCCTTTTGTAACGGGCTATAATTTCTGTGGGAGTGTAAGAGGCCAAGTGACCTATGTGCAGGCCAGAACCCGAAGGATAGGGGAACATGCTGAGAGCGTAAAACTTGGGTTTTTTCCAATCTGTTTCCACCTTCCAGCATTGGCTTTCCTCCCATTTTTTTTGCCACTTTTTTTCCAAAGCCTTGTGATCAAAAGCCATGTTTCACCTGAATATTATAAAAAGCTTTTGTAATTTTTTATGGTGAAAGGCTCAAAGTCCTTTAACTGGGACTGGACCTGTTTCGCATTGGTCAGGATGAGAGTTTGTATTTGATCTGTTTTCAGATGTTTTTTTATGGCCTTGTTTACCTCCTCCAAAGTGAGACCTTCCAGTTTTTTAAAAAACTGATCAACATAAGTGTAAGGAATCCCCTGGCTGTTGAGGTAAAGCAAATACCCTGCAAAACTGTCGACAGTGGACACCTCTGTAATAAAGCTGTTTTTTAAAAGTTGTTTGGCTTTTTTCAGTTCCTCCCCTGTAATGCCGTTTTTGTGAAAATCCTCTATTACACCCATCATTTCCAACAAGCCCGTCCCCAACTTGTTGTTTCTGACGGCCATGCCGGCTTTAAAGGCCCCCAATTCTTTTTTGGCAGAAAAAACAGAATATACATGGTAGGTCAGGCCCTGTTGTTCCCGAATGCGGGTGGATAGCCTTGAACTGGAAGAGTGGCCCAAAATCACATTGCCCGACATGAGGGCCAAAAAGTCCGGGTGCGATCTTTTGACAGATATATGCCCCATTCTGATCTCTGACTGAATGGCAGAAGGCTGATCCACAATCAACAGGTTCTTTTTTGCCGACTTGATTTTAAGCACCTTTGGCTGTTTTGTCTGATCTTTTACATCCGTTCCGGCTTTCCACTGACCAAAGAGGCTCTCCAATTGAGCGACAATATCTTCCGGGTGTCGCCCAGCCACAGTCATAACAGCATTCTGAGGATGAAGACGACTCTCGTAAAATTTTTTGATGTCCTCAAGCTTGAGAGTGGCCAGACTTTTCAGACTCCCGTTCACATAAAAGCCATAAGGGTGCGGTTCATACAGGTACTGGTTAAAAACGCGGTTGGCATAAAAAGAAAAGCTCTCCGGGCTTCTTCTGGCCCAGCCGAGGGCTTTCTCCTTTGCTCTTTGAAATTCCTCCTCAGAAAAAGCCGGTGTTTGGATAATTTCAGAAAAAATTTTCAACAGGTCCTTGTGCAGATAAGGAAGAGTGCCAATGGAGAAAGCCAGACCGTCACGGGTCAGATTATAGGCAAACCCAGCCCCCAACACTTCCAGGTCCTCTGTCACTTTTGTGGCTGAACGGTTTTTTGTGCCCTTGTCCATAAGCTCCGCCAGCAGGTAAGTCAGGCCCTCCTTCCCTTGCGGATCCGGCCCGGTTTTAAACAAAATGTCAAAAGTCAGGGAAGGCAAAGCCTCTTCCTTTATCAGCAAAACCTCCATCCCATTGGAAAGGCGGTGCTGGGTGTAAGAATAAGGTTTATAATGAACAGACCTGCACATAATCTCTCTCCCATAAGCCACATACAAACAGGTGACCACAACCACAGCCAAAAGACAGAAAAATACCCAAAAGGGGGCCCTTCGCAAAAGATAAGGCATGCTTTTATGTCCCATTTCCAGTAAACCTCCCTGCCAGCTTGAGGAACCGGGAAACTTTAACCACTATCGATAAAACAGACAAGGGGCAGGAGCTTTTTTTCATAATATTTTTTCCGGCACAAGCTGAACCACAGACACTTTTTTGTCATTTAAGTAAAGTCGGGCGTTTTCCCGAATACTCTCCGCTGTCACATTTTCATACTCGCTCAGAGAATGAAACAACTGCCGGTGATCGCCAAAATAAGCTGTGTAATGGGAAAGGGAGTTGGCTTTTCCGGAAAGCGATTTAACTGCAGAAACATAATCATTCATAATCATTCGGGCACTTTTAAGCCTTTCTTTTTCACTGATGTCCGAAGTCCTGGCTTTTTGTATCTCCGCCATAATCAGTTTTTGAGCTTTGTTCAAATCCCCTGTGGGAGTCATTTTCACCACCACCAAAAAGATACCTTCGTCTTTCATATCATAGTAAAAACCGCCAACAGACAGAGCCAGCTTGTGCCGGTATACCAAGAGCTTGTGCAAACGGCTGGATTCCCCACGGGTCAAAACCTGATTCAGCACATCCAAAGGGTAATATTTTTTGTCACCGGCCTTGGGGCCTCTGTAAGCCAGAACAAGAGTGGGGGCATGAATGGCCCTTTTTATTCGAATGTTTCGGGGTTGGGTTTGTGCCGACACTTTATGAGTAACAGCGGGAGGAAGTTCTGAAGGCTTTAAGGCACCGTAGTATTTCTGAATCCACTTTTTGGCTTTTTTGGAATCAAAGTGCCCGGCCAAAGTGAGAATGGCGTTATTGGGGGCATAATGGGTCTGGTAAAACTTTTGACAGTCGGTCAGTGTCATGGTCTCCAGATCTTTCATCCACCCAATAATAGGCCTTCCATAAGGGTGGGAGGGAAAAATCAGTTTCATCAGAGGTTCCAAAAACTCGTTGGGGTTGTTGTCGGTTCTCATTCTTCGCTCTTCTTTTACCACTTCTATTTCCTTGTTCAGGTTTTTTTGGTTCAGCTGAAGACTGTTCAGCCGTTCCGCCTCCATCTTCAGCACGGTTTTTAATTCATGGCTGGGAAGCAGAACATGGTAGGCTGTCAGGTCCCGGTTGGTCCAGGCATTGTTTCTGGCCCCCATGGATTCCAGTTTTTCTTCATACTCCTCCCCGGTGTATTTTTTGGTGCCTCTGAACATCATGTGTTCAAACAAATGGGCCAGTCCGGTTTTGCCCTCCACTTCATCTTTGGAGCCGGTTTTGATCATGAGCTGATGATACACCTGAGGCACACGAGGATCCTCATGCAACAAAACAGTCAGCCCGTTTTTAAGAGAATACTTTTCCACTTCCAAGTGGATAAGACCCTGTTCTTTTGAATTGGTTTGGGCTGTTACATCAGTGGTTTTGTCTGCTTGTATTTGTTTCATCCCGGTTTGGTCCTTTTGTGTCCCCTCTTGTGCGGGCTGGTTTGTTGTATCTGTCCCACTTTCCGCCACACTTTCAGGGCCTGATCCTGAGCTTTTTTTTTCTGTCAGGGGGGAGGAAAAAGCCCTTATACTGATCGTGTTTGAAAATTCATGGTTCAAATTTCCCGGACAGGAGGGAAAAACCTCACAAGCGACACCTTTTTCAAAAGGCAGACCCCTCGGGGCAGGTTCTGCCTGCCCCGTGCCAGTTTGGTTTAAAGAAAACACAAGTGACCCTGTGTAGACAAGCCAACTCACAGTCCATAAAAAAAAAGGCATGATACAAGTGCTCTTATTGGGTTTTTGGTTCTTCGGGGTTGGGGTTAGAGGCAGGGTTGGGATCAGGTTCAGAGGCAGGGTTGGAGTTAGAGGCAAGGTTGGGATCAGGATCAGAGGCAGGGTCGGGATCAGAGGCAGGGTCGGCTGGAGGAGTTATTTTTTCATAAGGCCCCTGAGCCTCCACCAATTCCAGGGCCTCCGGAGAACAGGGGGAAACAGGATATACAGCAGGCGTCAACAGGCCCCCTATGCCACTGATATTGTAATGGGCCGGTTGTGTGAGAGCCACCTCCAAAGAGCGAACCTCCTCGCATTTGGCTGACTTGCAAACGCCCACCGCCACAGGAAAAGCACTGGCCGGCACCTCCACACATCCTTCACTGACCTGCATGTCTATAATGAAGTGGGTTAAGGTCACAGGGCCGTATTTCGTGGGTGGAATAATATAGCCTTCCCCTGTTTTCAGGCTTTGCAGGTAAAGGGAAGCCCCTGACACTTCAGTTCCATCATACTCCTGAAAATCATTGGTAAAAGTGTAAAAAGATTCTTCTGCCGGCATTATGTCGCCTGTGGCTGGATCGGCAGGAGGATCCTGGGTGGAATCCTGTCTGGAAACATGGGGCTGGGATTCACATGCCAGCAGAAAAATAAAGATATATCCCAAGTAAAAGGCCTTGGCCTTTATTTTGTGGTTGAGGCCAAGTGCTTTTAAAGCCCCTTTGAGGAGCATACTTATGTGATTTGTCATAATTTCCATCCTTTCTTTAGAGATCCGTGGCTGAAATAAAAAAACTTCATTTGTTGACAATAAACCAGTCAAAGATGAAAAACAAGCTTTATTTCACCCAAAAGGCATGGTATCCTCCAAAATCACCGAATCAGGGCCTGCCAAGCCGGATTTTATCAAACTTTAGTCCTGATTCAGGCGGATTTTGACTTTCAGAGTGTAAAAAGTGAGCAAAAACCAGGCTTTTGCCTGATTTGGCTATCGTAACTTTCAGGGGTTTTTTATAAAAAATCAAGGGTTATGTCCATGAGCACACATTTTGACCTTATTATAAGAGGGGGCAAGGCCCTGCTCTCCCATCCCCAAAACCCCCATACTTTGGTGGAAGAGAGTGTGGATATAGGGATTAAGGCCGGCCGGATAGCCAAAACAGGCTCTCTCAGCCGGGCCACAGCGGATACTGTTTTTAAGGCTGAGGGCTTGTATATTTTGCCGGGGCTGATAGACACGCAGGTGCATTTTCGGGAGCCCGGCGGGGAGCATAAAGAGGATCTGGCGTCCGGCAGTCGCTCTGCCTTGTTGGGAGGCCTGACCGCTTTTTTTGATATGCCCAACACCCGGCCCCCCACGGTGACGGCAGGAGCTTTGGACGACAAAATCCAAAGAGCCAGTGGCCGATCTTACTGTGATTTTGCCTTTTTTGTGGGTGCTCAGCCGGAAAATCTCTCCTCTTTAAAGGCTTTGGCTCACAAGGAGCATTGTCCAGGGGTCAAGATCTTTATGGGCTCCTCCACCGGAACTCTTCTTCTGCATAAAGAGGAGGACATAGACCATGTTTTGCACCATGTTCCAGTGCCTGTGGCAGTGCATAGCGAGGATGAAGAACGACTGAGGGAAAGAAAGAAGCTGGCTCTGACGGAACCAGGGAAAGTGGAGCTTCATCCCAAGTGGCGGGATCCGGAGTGTGCTTTAAGGGCCACCCAAAAAATAATCCGCTTGTGTCGAAAAAACAAAAGGCGGGCACATATTTTGCATGTCACCACAGAAGAGGAAATGGCCTTATTGGCTCAAAATCAGGCATACGCCACAGTGGAGGTGACACCACAGCACTTGAGCCTTAAGGCCCCGGAGTGCTATGAGCATTTGGGCACAAGAGCACAGATGAATCCTCCCATAAGGGAGGAAAGACATCAAAAGGCCCTTTGGCGGGCAGTGGAATCAGGTGTGGTGACCATGTTGGGATCCGACCACGCCCCTCACACTTTGGAGGAAAAACAAAAAGTGTATCCACATTCTCCGGCTGGCATGCCGGGGGTACAAACCCTTTTGCCGGTGATGCTAAACCATGTTCATAGTCAAAAGCTCAGTTTAAAGAGGCTGGTGGAGTTATTGGCCGTAAACCCTCATCGCGTTTACGGACTGAAAGACCAAGGCCTGCTGAAAGAGGGTTTTAAAGCCAATGTAACTGTTGTGGACCTGAAAAAGAGGCAAAAAATCAAAAGCCAGTGGCTGGCCTCCAAGTGTGGATGGTCCCCTTTTGAAGACTGGGATATAACAGGCTGGCCGGTGGCGGTTTTGCTTAACGGGGAATGGGCCATGAGGGAAAGCGAAATCCTCGGCGGTCCCAAAGGCCAGGGCCTTGTGTTCACCCGTCCCTCCATTCTCTGATATTTTGTCATTTTACATGTGTGTAAATTTTATATCCCTTAAGGCTACCCACCTTGACAAAAGTCCTGTTTTCCCTTATAAAAAGAGCATGATACAAAAAAGCAAGTCAGCACTCTTTTTTCTTGTCACAGCCTGGTCCTTTTGCCTCCATGCCGTGGAACCACAAAATCTTTTTCCTCCCATAATGGAAAAAGAAAAGAGCCGGTTTCTCAACGGGGAGGGCCGGGTGCACCCTCATATTGTCACCACCACAGGTCTGGCCCTGTTGGCTCAAAAATATTATAAGGGGGATATCCCCAAGGCCCGTAACAGAGGGCGAATGATACTTCAGGCCTATGGCCAAAATCCGGAGCTGTTGTTTTGGTTTCCCGTGGACATGGACTCCAAAACTTTTTTTAAAAAACAAAGACGGCTTTACAATGAGGATGACACATTAAAGGAAATATACCGCCACCCTGAGGGGCAGGCCCGCTATGCCAGCCAATGGCATAAAAATGACATGTATTCGGCTTATGAAGAGGGGCTTTTGCTGTTAAAGATCCCCAAAATCTCTTTGTTGTTTCCGGAAGGACAGCCCTTTCCCAATCAGTTAAGCCTGCTTTTGCCGGTGATGACAGGAAATATATTTACAAATATCCAAAGGGCCATTTCCACCTACCCTGAAAAAGCTCTTTTCAGGCACCTGGGCTGGACCACTTCTCCTTTATTGCATTCGGCCAGAACATGGCAGAACGAGAGAAGATTCTTTGTGGATCGAAAGGGGCAGGTGAGGCCGGAGTGGCAGGACACGGCGGGGCAAATCCAATACGCCAGACAACACACCGAAGGAAGTATGCAAAGAGCCTGGGAAAAACAACTGTATGTCTTTGGAGAAAGCCCGGCCCTCAACTGGCGTCCCTCTTTTTTTGTTTCCGCCGATCAGGCGGAAGAGATAATAACCAGTTTTTTGGATGACAACAAACACCTTAAACTTCAGTATAGGGGGACCTGGATCGGTGATACTCTTTATGCCGTTAAACACACCGCTGGAGATTTAAACCAGGCCTTTAAAAATTCCCTGTATCTTCCCTCTCATCTTCAACAGGCTCTTGATTGGCATAGATACGCTGGTTCTGTGGAGGATCGAAAAAGAGATCAGGATTTTATCAGAAAGAATCCGGGTATGCCGGGTCTTTTAAAGTTGGCCCGTTTTCATTATAAAGGACAGCCCATAAAGGCTTATCGAAATGCTCTGGCCATTTTTAAAGGAGATAAAAAAAAACTGCAAGAGCAAACAGGCTATCTCCCTTTTTATAACCATGTGGAAACCTTTGGAACAAATAACACCATCCCTTTTTATGAAAGAGACAAAAAAAACCTGATTCAGGAAAAAGGCAGGCTTAATTCCCTTTACAGGGGCCTTAAGGGCTATGTTCGATTTGCCAATGAGTACTATGCAGGAGATATGCACACTGCTTATTATAATGCAAAAGCTGTTTTGGAAAACCGGTTTTCAGAAAATGGATGGATTTTATTTCCCGGCACCACCACTGAATTTCAGGAAATGGCACAACATGAAAAATCTTATGGAAACAAGGTGACCGGTTTAAAGGTCCGGTTGGTGGAATCCTTTATGAAAGCCAATAATCTGATTTCCCATTACAAAGGGGACATGGAGGCAAAAGTCCATGCCTTTTTAAAAATAAAAGAAGCAGAAAAAATAAAACACAGTGCCCTTTGCGAAAACAGGGGTTTTATTTAAGGGGGTGTGATGCGTTGGGATTTTCCTCTGGCTTTTTGGCTTTTTGTTCCCTGGTCGGCCCTGGTTCTTTATTATTTTTTAAAGGGCCGGCGAAAAAAGAGCACCTTTCGGATAAGTGCCCTGCCAACAGAGCACCGGGCATGGCGGTCCCGTCTGAAGGAGCTCCCTGACATATTGCAACTGACGGTGTTGTTCATTTTAATTCTGAGTCTGGCCCGACCCCAAAGTGTGGATAGCCACATCGACCGGAGCGTCGAGGGGATAGATATTGCCATTGTGCTGGATATTTCTGATTCCATGCTGGTGGAGGATATGGAACCGGGCAATCGCATCGATTCCGCCAAACAGGTAATTAAAGATTTTATCAGCGGGCTGGTATCCGACAGGGTGGCCCTGATCGTGTTTTCCGGCGAATCCTATACCAGAGTGCCTTTGACACTGGATTACGGGGTGTTGTTTCACAGTATAGATGAAGTGCGAGTGAGTCATTATGACCCTCACATTAAAAAAGGGACGGCTATCGGGGTGGCTTTGGCCAATGCCGTGGCCCGGCTGAGAAAGTCCCAGGCCAAAAGCAAGGTCATGGTGTTTTTAACTGATGGGGAGGACAATGTGGGGGTGATCACCCCCCAGACCGCTTTGGATATAGTCAAACAATACAAGATAAAGGTTTATACCATAGGTGTGGGGGGGGCACCTGGCCCGGCCCGCATTGGTCGGGAGATAAAGGATCAGACAGGCCGTAAACATATTTTGTATCAAAGTCTTGAAACCAAAATCAATGAGGCCCTGTTAAAAAAGATAGCGGAGGAAACGGGGGGAAAATACTTCCGGGCCAATAACAAAAAGACTTTGGAGTTTATTTTTTCAGAGATCAGCCGGCTGGAAAAAAGCCCCGTGACAGCCACCCATTTAAAGCAGTATAAAGAGCTTTTTCCCGGCTTTTTGGAGAAGGCGGTTTTGCTTTATCTGCTCTCTCTTTTGCTGTCCTTTTCTTTTTTTTGGAAAGTGGTTTGATTTTTGAACCGACCCGGCCTATACTCTCTGGACCAGGCCATGTGCTGGACCAAGCCATGTGCTGGACCAAGCCATGTGCTGGACCAGGCCCTTGGAAAAATTATACTGATTAAGGTGTGAAAATCCCAGCTTTTAAGGAATTTATGGCTGTGGGGCCAAAAAACAGGAACAAAAAAGGGGGGTTGTGGTAGCTTTTACTCCCTGAACCAAGCCCTGTGATCTTAAAGAAAGCATGGTTTTCAGACAAAGACCTTAAAAAAACAGGAACAAAAAAAATGAACAAGCAACAGAAAATCAGACCCAGCAGAAAAAAAACCAGTGGCAAAAAAGTGTTTTTGTTGTGGCTGGCTTTTTTGTTGAGTGGGTTGATTTTTTTTCGGATTTATGAACTGAGGCAAAAAGCTTATGCACCGGACTTTAATTACCCCCGGTTTGTGGAAGCTCTTGCCAATGAGGAGATAAAAAAAGACTCCGTGATTTTTAACACCAGCAAGCAGGAGATCGCCGGGGAGCTGACAGAGGCCGGGGCAGAAAAACACAAAGGGGCCAAGTTCCGCATTCAGGGCAATGTGTCGGAAAAAGGTTTTGAACTGTTGAGGGAGAAGGGCATCACCCCGGATTATGTCAATACGGATAACTCCCTTTTGCTTTCCTTGTTGCTTAACTGGCTTCCTGTTTTGTTTTTTATCGGCATTTTTATTTTTATTATGCGCCAGATGCAAATGGGCGGCGGACGCATTCTTTCGTTTGGAAAAAGCAAAGCCCGTCTTATCTCCGACCGGAAGAAGGCCACCTTCAAGGATGTGGCGGGGGTGGAGGAAGCCAAAGAGGAATTAAAGGAGATAGTGGAATTTTTGAAAAACCCCAAAAAATTCACCCGCCTGGGGGGGCGTATCCCCAAAGGGGTTTTGTTGATTGGTGCCCCCGGCACAGGCAAGACCCTGCTGGCCAAGGCGGTGGCGGGCGAGGCGGATGTGCCTTTTTTTACCATTTCCGGTTCTGATTTTGTGGAGATGTTTGTGGGTGTTGGGGCCTCCCGTGTGCGGGACCTGTTTGTGGAAGGCAAGAAAAATGCCCCCTGTGTGATTTTTGTGGATGAGATTGATGCCGTGGGCCGGCACCGGGGCTCTGGCATGGGGGGAGGCCATGATGAAAGAGAACAGACTTTAAATCAGCTTTTGGTGGAGATGGACGGCTTTGAAAGTCAGGTGGGCATCATTTTGATTGCGGCCACCAACCGCCCGGATGTATTGGATCCGGCCCTCCTCAGGCCCGGACGGTTTGACCGGCGGGTGGTGGTGAATGTGCCCGACTTAAAAGGCCGGCAGGAGATTTTAAAAGTGCATACCCGTAAAGTCCCTCTGGCCCCTCATGTGGATTTGGAAAAAATAGCCAGAGGCACTCCGGGGTTTTCTGGAGCGGACCTGGAAAACCTGATAAATGAGTCTGCCCTCATGGCGGCCCGATTTGACAAGGATCAGATTGAAATGCAGGATATGGAGCGGGCCAAGGACAAAGTCATCATGGGCCGGGAGAGACGGTCCATGGTGATCAGTGAAAAAGACAGGGAGCTGACCGCCTACCATGAGGCGGGCCACACCTTGGTGGGGAAAAAGCTCCCCAACCTGGATCCGGTGCATAAGGTGACCATCATTCCCCACGGCATGGCCCTGGGTCTGACACAGACTTTACCCAAGGAGGATACTCTCAACTTAAGCAAAAGCAAGGCGGAGAACACTTTGGCCTTTTTGTTTGGCGGAAGAGCGGCGGAGGAGCTGATATTCAAGGATTACACCACAGGAGCGGGAAATGATATTGAAAAAGCCACAGAGCTGGCACGTCGGATGGTATGCGAGTGGGGCATGAGTGAAAAGTTGGGCCCTCTGGCTTTGGAAAAAAGAGGGGGGCCGGTGTTTTTGGGCATGCAGTATTCCCGTGGCCGGGAATACTCAGAGGACAAAGCCAGAGAAGTGGACCAGGAAATACAAAGGCTCATCAGAACAGCCCATCAGCAGGCCATGGATATTTTAAAAGGAAACAAGGACATTCTGGATGTTATGGCTCAGGCTTTGTTGAAATATGAAACCATTACGGGTGAGGAAGTGGATATGATAGTTCAGGGGAAGGGGCTTGAGGCTTTGGCCGAAAACAGAAAAGAAAGGGATGTTCAGCTGGCCAAAGAGAGAAGAAAACAAAAAGTGGAGAAGGCACGAGCCATGCAGAAAAAAGTGCGGGCGAGGCAGAGGAAGAACAAAACCGCTTTGGGGAAAGCGACTTCTCCTGTGGGCCAGCCCATATCGGAACCGGTGACATGATATGATGACACAGGTGGCGTGGCCGAGTGGTCAGGCGACGGACTGCAAATCCGTTTACGTCGGTTCAATTCCGGCCGCCACCTCCATTATGGTAAAGAGTTACAATCAGAGGGAGGGTCGCGGCGAAAAGTAACCCGCTTTGCGGGCGGTTCAATTCCGGCCGCCACCTCCATTATGGTAAAGAGTTACAATCAGAGGGAGGGTCGCGGCGAAAAGTAACCCGCTTTGCGGGCGGTTCAATTCCGGCCACCACCTCCATATAACGAGAAGGCATATAATGAAAATAGTGTTGGCAGGGGGAAGGGGCTTTCTGGGGCAGGAGCTGGTCAAATCTTTTGCAAAAGATTCGGCCCAAAAGCATGATTTGGTTGTGTTGAGCCGGGGGGGCTCTCTTTCCGGCCCGGCCCGTCTTGTGCCCTGGAATGCCCGCACTCTCAGCGAATGGGCCAGAGAAGTGGATGGGGCGGATGTGATCATCAATCTCACTGGTCAAAGTGTAAAATGCCTTTATACCGACAAAAACCTTAAGGCACTGAGGGACTCCCGCATTCTTTCCACGCAAGTGATTGGCCAGGCCATTCGGCAGGCTCAAAAGCCCCCGGCTCTTTGGATTCAAATGAGCACAGCCTCCATTTATGCCCATAGTTTTGATCGTCCTCAGGATGAGGAAACAGGCCAAACAGGGGAAACAGAGGATACGCCCATAACATGGAAAAAAATAGCCCGGTTGGCAGAGGACTGGGAACAGGCCTCACTTTCCTCTCAGGTGTCAGCCACCCGGAAAGTCCTCATCCGTTCTGGTGTGGTTATGGGTCTTAACAAAGGGGGGGCGTTTGATATTTTTTTAAACTTAAGCCGTTTTGGTCTGGGGGGGCCGGTGGCCGGCGGAAGGCAGATGGTTTCCTGGATTCATTCAGCGGATTTTGTGAGGGCCATTCGTTTCCTAATGAATGACAAGGCGATAGAAGGGCCGGTGAATGTGTGCTCGCCTTATCCTTTGCCTCAGGCTGAGCTTATGAAAATTTTAAGGGAAAGCGTGGGTATGAAATGGGGACTTCCTGCCACAAAGTGGATGGTTCAGCTCTCTGCTTATTTGACGGGTATTGACCCGGAGCTTTCCTTAAAAAGCCGTTATGCCGTGCCGAAGGTTTTGCTGAAAAGTGGTTTTTCTTTTTCTTTTCCCAAGTGGCAGGAGGCTCAGGCCGATCTCGTCGATCGATGGAGGAAAAACAGATCCCACTAAACCACACTGAAAAAGGGTTCCTGGGTCAGGCAGATTTTTGCTTTTGCCCGCTTGTATCCTTCAGTATTGTGGACAAGTGGGTGGTCCACTTTGTGATTTCATAAAGGCATTTTGCCGGCAGATTTTTGTCTGCTATCCCCATAAAAGCCCCTGTAATATTTTTTGAGCTGTCAAATATGGGGACAAGGGTGATATGCTTGGGCAGTTTCTCAAACCCCCAGGGACGAAAAAACTTTTTGTGTTGCTCATTGTCTATAATAAAGCCGTGGTAAGGGCTTCTGGAATGAACGATCATGCGGAACACAGAGGGCTTGTCTGTTTTCATTGGTGTGGCAGGGCCTTCCATGGAATCACTCCATTCCTGGGGCTTGAATTCCCTGTTTTTAAAGGAAAACACTATCACTCCCGTAAAATATTTTTCCGCCAGTTTAAAGACCTGAGCAAAGGATTCATGCTCCTGGATATTTATCTGTGGTGAGGAACCAATGGTGGTTTTGATAAAAGTATTGAGCAAAGAGGTGGACTTGGAAAGCAAATCTGCTTTTGAGTGCTCTTCCTTTGAACTCTGTTGAGGGGGTGCTTTGGCCCTCGTGGGCGGGGGACTTTTTGTGTGCTTCCGGCTGGTTTTATGGTCTGACCAGGCCTGGATTTTGTTCCAGAACAGGCTCATGTTTTTGGGCGAGACCAAAACAGGCACAATGGAGTTATCCTCTGTTTTTTCCGGCCGGGCCAAACAGCCGGCAAACAAAATATTGTCCCACTCATAAAGGGGCAGAAAGGTCTCACTCCATTCTGCCCGATCCCGAACCCGATTCCAAAGCTCCTGATTTATGGTAATATTGTGAAAAAACGAATCTGTAAGAAAGGGAATCTGATAGCAGTTTAAGGCCCATTCCATATATTGATCCATGCTGATTTTGTTGCTTTTCACCGCGTAAACGGCAAAACTGTCCGTTTTGGCCGAATTTTGCCATTCATTATAGTCCGATTCGGAAAGATGAAACCGGGCCTGCCATTCTCTGTCCATAAAATGCTCCAGATTAAATCTCCAGTATATAATTCTGTTCGGAAAATCCGGGGACTTTCTTAAATGAGCTTGTTTTTTTATGGCCAATGGGCTTAATTATAGTGTATGCACCTTTTACTGGACAAAAGCCGGGTTTATCTGGATTACAATGCCACCACCCCTCCTGCTGAGTTTTTGAGCCATCGTCTTCCGGAGTGGCTGACTTTGTGGGGAAACCCCAGCTCTGTGCACCAGAATGGACAAAAGGCCCGCTCTTTATATTGGGAGGGCAAGGCCCGGCTGGCTCAGTTCCTGGCCTGTCATCCTGGACAGCTGACCGCCACCAGCGGGGGCAGTGAAGCCAATAATATGGCCATCAAGGGCCTTTATGACAAATATTTCCCAAAAACCCCAAAGAGAACCGAAATTATCCTCTCCGCCGTGGAGCACCCCAGCGTCCACACCCCCTTAAAGACCTTGAAGGCAAAAGGCATGCATCTTAAATATATCCCTGTGTCTCTGAAAGGGGAGTTGGATCTGTCTTTTTATGAATCCGCTTTGAGCGAAAAAACTTTTATGGTGTGTGTGATGTATGCCAACAATGAGACGGGGAATATTTTTCCCATAGCCCGTATGGCCCACAAGGCCCGAAAGGCCGGGGCCTTTTTTCACTGTGATGCTGTGCAGGCTTTGGGCAAAGTTCGCTTTAATTTGCATCAGTTGGAGGTGGATACGGCCAGTTTTTCGGCACATAAGTTTTATGGGCTTAAGGGCACAGGGGCTTTGTATTGCCGAAAGGGTCTCCTGCCGGCCTCTCTGATTGAGGGCGGGCCACAAGAAAGAAGGTGCCGGGCGGGCACAGAGAATGTCCTTGGCATGGCCTCCTTTGGTGCCGTGGCGGAAAAAGGGCCGGAGATTTTGGATATTTTTCGAAGTTTAAACCAATTAAGAGATGACATGGAAAAACAGGTTTTATCGGCTGTGCCGGGGGCCAGGGTTTTGGGGCAGGAGGGAAAAAGGCTCAACAACACCTCCTGTATTTGCGTGCCGGGGGTGGAGGGGGAGACTCTTTTAATGAACATGGACTTAAAGGGCTATTCTTTCAGTGTCGGCTCGGCCTGCCATTCGGGAAGCCTTAACCCCAGCTCAGTTTTAATGGCTATGGGCCTGAGTGAGAGGGAGGCCCGCTCCTCTTTTCGCATCAGCCTGGGCATAGGCACCACAAAAGAGGACATGGATTCTTTTGTGCCGGACCTTTTGTCTGCCATAAAGCGGGTTCAGTCTCTTGCTCCTTAAAAAAAAATTTACAGTTTTTGTGAGGCTTAGCCGATAGGCATGTGATACCTGCCAAAAAACAGGCCTTTTTAGCATAGGAGGGGGAAAAATGAGCTTTGGATTGAGCTTTGCCATTCAACAGTGGACACTTTTTAGGGGCCGGCCTATAGCAAAAGGCTTGTTCTTCACGGTTTTGTGTTTACCCTTGTCAGGGTTTGCTGACTCCACAGCCTGGGGCCAGGGACCTTTGGACTCGCCCATAAACTATTCCCCGGAATTGGATAAAGAGATTCTTAAAAAACCCGCCAAAGGCCTGATATTGGCCTTTAAGGTGTGGCCTTTGAGCGAACAGGATAAAATGGCTCTTCTTAAAAAGACCAAACCCTTAAAACTCAAAGAAAAAGTCCAGTACCCACGCTTTAAAACTTATGTGTTTGAATGGGAGGAGTGGCATGAAAAAGCCCATGCCCAAAAAGCCTGCGAGGTTTTTTCCGATTTTCCCGGACTGGATTACTGTGAACCGGATCTTTTGCAAAAACCCAATACCGGCATGATACGAAAAAAAAAGTCCAAAACAGCCAACAGAAAAGCCCACAGCAACACATTGGAAAAAATAGGTACAAAATGGAGCAAAGAATTGGGAACCACGGCAAAAGAACCCCAATCAGATATAAAGCTTAACCCTCCAGAGACTTTTCCGGCCGATCAGTCCGGGGATATCCGTTCCTGCAAAATTGTTTCCTCTGAATTGAATTTGCTGGAAGGGCAGTTATCTGATTACTGGGCACAGGAGATGATCGGATCCGATCTTATGCGAGAGGAGCTAAAGCTCCAGCCCCCTGTCAAGAAACACCTTGTGGCGGTGTTTGACACCCCTCATTACTCCAGCCGGCATGATATAGCCAGTAAACATATCATTTCACATAAGGGAAAACAGGCAGTCCTGCCAGACATAGGTGACAGCATCACCAGTTTTGATCACACACTCAGCAGTTACGGTTTAGGACACAGTGACTATCTTTTGAAAACAGCCAAAAAGAGGTGCCTGCCTCCCTCTGCCAGCCCAGGGGGTGCGGTGCGATGAAGGCTTTAAGACTGTTGCCAATGATGTTTTTTTTGTTGTCGCCGGTGCTTTTCCATGAGCCGGCTCAAGCTGGATTTGTCAAAAAGAAAACCAGACCAAAGGTAAAGCCGGAAACCTGGCGGGTCCCTTCCCCTCCCATAAAAACACCCTCCCAATCACCCATCGTGGCCTCCACCAATCCCTATCAGCAGTGCCGGGCCACTGTTATGCCCTCCTTTATCAGCCATTCCATGGGTATGGATGAAACCGGTTACCGTTCTTTCAAAGCTCTCTCCCCGCCTTCCATTTTGGTCCATGCGGCCGGTAACTCTCATCCTCAGCCATTATCCTCAGCCGAAAATAAAGCCAGCCGGGATTATAATGCCATTATTGTGGGCTCCATGTCTCCTGAAGGGGTGCGGAGCAGTTTTTCACAGGAAGGGGAGGCCGTCACCATCATGGCCCCTTCTGATCATTATCTCACTTCTGCCACCTCCACAGGGCATTATCGAAAATATAGTGGCACAAGTGGAGCCACCCCTTTGGTGACAGGCAGTCTGGCCGGTTTTGAGTGGATGGCCGGCTACCATCCCACAGCGGAGGAGGCCAAAACTTTATTGGAAAAAACAGCCATCCCCACCCCTTATTCCAAAGACAAGCCCCGAAAAAATGGAGCGGGCATGGTCAACGCCTACAAACTGGCTATGGTGGGAAAACAGTTAAAACAAGCTTGTGGAAAAAACATATCCTGCTTTAAGGACCTGATAAAAAAAGACGACATTTATCAATTTCCTGAAGACGAGGCTGTGATTGAGGCTTTGGACAAGGCTTTCCCTTATTGTTCCTCCACCTGCACAGCAGAGGAATTGAAAACCGAATCTTCATGTGCGGATAAAGCCCAGGCCTTTAAAGATTTAAGGAAACAGGCTTTCTTAAACCCTCAGAACAAAGCCCTTTGGAAAAAGATGGCCTGTGTGTATGCTCAAGGGGGTTTTGGCAAAAACACAGCTTTTGCTCTAAACATTTACAACACTCTTTCCGGCCGTCCCAACAGAGATCCTATTGGGTCCAGTGGCGGTTATCTGGCCGATATTTATTGTCAAAAAGATGAGGACTGTGCTTTGGCGACACCTTGCTCTGAAAAACCCGGCTCCAGATTACAAATCATGAGCAGGAGCTTTGTTGAACGCCATTATCTCCAATGTTTGGAGCAAAACAGGAAATACCCTCTTTGCAACGGCAAATGCCGGTGCGGTTCTCAGGAAAGTATAACAGAACCCCTGTCTTCTCCTGCCAAACCAGGTTCTGAGGATGAAAAGAGAAAAAGAAGGGTTCAAAGTACTACCACATACAGTGTGGCCTGTATAAATTTCCAATGTATTAAGGGTATGAAAGTAGAAATAAGCGACATGCCTGCTGAGCCTCCGGCCCCTAAACAGAAGGCGGAACCACCGGCCAATCCTACTGGCGGAGGGGCTGTGCGATAGCCGGTCCCCGTCTCACCAGAATAAGCAGAAGGCAGACCCATAAAAACACCTGATTGATATAATAGCCATAAGAAACAAAAAATGCAGAAGGTTGATTGTCTTTTGAGTAAAGGGGTATCTCTTCCCACCCGCTTTGCACACCAAAGTCCTTAAAAACCAGTATATCCCCTTTGGCGGACACAATGGCAGAAGGCCCGGAGTTGGCCCCGCGAATCAAAGGCCGACGCATCTCCACAGCCCGACTCAAAGTCATATAAGCCAGCTGATAAGGCTCCTGCCACCGGCCAAAGTAAGCGTCGTTGGCGACATTTACTATCAGATCCGCCCCTTCCCTCACCAAATCCCGCGTCACATGGTCAAAAAGGCCCTCATAACAGATATGAAAGCCCAGTCTCCATTGGCTTAGAGGGGCTGTTTTATATTTTCCAGTCCCTTTTTTAAAGATTTTGCTTTGCTCCCCAAAGAGCCATCTATCCATAAAGGGAAACCACCTGGCCCCCGGAGTGTATTCCCCTATGGGGGTCAAAAGCCCTTTGTCGTAAGGTGGCTGAACAAGCCCTCCCTCTTTATCAAAGACAAAAATGGAATTGGTGTATGTTTTTTCTGCTGGATCCGCTTTGTCTGTTTTAACAGGTTCAGGTGTTTTTATATGCCGGCCCCTGGCCGACACCACCAGGGCTGTGTCAAAAACCCGGACCCATTTTTGTATGAGGTCCTGTCCTCTTTCAGCGGCTTCAAGGTGGATGGGATAAGGGTAAGCCCCTTCCGGCCACAGAATAAAGTCCGGTTTAAGGGCCTGGCCCTCAGCCAAAGTGGATGTTTGAGCCTTTGAGGTTGAAGGGGGCGAGGAGACTTGAGGATAAAAGTGTTTTGAAGTTGCTTGCAGTAGTTTGGACATGACAAGCGGGCGGGATTCTTTGTCATCCTGTTGATGATTTTCGATATTGGGTTGAATCATCAGAACATGAACTTTTTGATCCGTTTCCGGCAGGCGGTTTTTTAAATACCCCCCACAGCCATTCAAACCCACCATTAACAAAAGCCAGCCAGCAAAGAGAACTATACTAATCCTGTTTGAAAATGCATGTTTCATATTTGCCTTGTGAGAGGGAAACAGCCCAAAAACAGCACCCTTTTCAAAAGGCAGACCCCTCGGGGCAGGTTCTGCCTGCCCCGTGCCAGTTTGGTTTAAATAGTGGTGTCTAAAAAAGGGGCACTTCCTCAAAAACAAAGGTTTTTCACGAGCCATCCCCAAATAAAGCCACAGGAATATCAGATTGGAAAACAAAGTCAGAGTGTTTAAAAACCGAAAGCCCCATATTTCCGCTGTTTGTGCCATGGGCCATTTTGCGTAAAAGTACATATAGCCCAGGTGCCAGTCAAAAATCATGGGAACATATTCTGTGCTCAGGCCAAGCAGGACAGGCAATAAAAACAAAACAGACAAAGCACTGGCGAAGTCTTGTGTTCGGAGGGCTTTTCGGAAAAAAAACCACAATAAAAGAGAAAGAGGGATATGGAGATTGGCCACAGAGCAAAAGACCAAAAAAAGAACAAGGGCCTGATAGAGGGGGAATTCCATTTCCATCAGTGTGCCCGGAAGATAACCAAATCCAATCAGAGTGAGCATGAACTGGCAAAGCCAGCTTCCTGTGATTAAAGGCCCCAACTTTTCTGTTTTAAGGGCAAACAGCCAAAGGGGCACATAACAAAAAAACAGGGCGTAAGGGGGAAAAGGGATATAGCTGGTCCCGATAAAAAAGCCGGAGAGCAAAGGCCAAAAAAAGGACTTTTGTGTTATACGGCGAAAAATCATTGATCTTTTTCTTTAAAAACGGTTTTTTATTTCACAGGTTTGAAATGTTTTTGAATTTGTTTTCGGCTTTCCTCTGCCAGCTCATGGCTGGTTTTGTCGCTGGAATCAACAGGTGGCAAAAACAAAATTTCGGCCTCCAGGGATTTCAGCTGAAGGAGCTTGAAAAGATGCTGAACAAAACCAAGGCGATCATCATACCAGCAGACAAAATCCCTGTTTTTAAGGCTTAAGGGTTCACCCTCTATTTTTTTGTAGTTGATACAAACAGGCAGGACTTGAGTCCCTGCCTGTTTGCTGGTGGCAAAAAAAAGAGGGTGGAAAGATTTTATCTCTGAGCCATCTGTGCTGGTGCCTTCCGGGAATAAAATCAGGTTCAGCCCGTTTTTTAAAATGGTTGTGGTGTCTCTCAGCTCTTTTCTTATATTTTTTAAGTTTCTTTTTTCCACAAAGTAAGCCCCACCGGCACTGATTATCAGGTTTAAAAAAGAATCACTTTCCTTAAGCTCCATGTAGGAGATAAAACGGCCATGATTTATAAATTTATACAGCAGGATAATATCCAGATAACTGACATGGTTGGCTGTAATCAAATAGTTTTGATTTTTTTTGATCTGCTCCAGTCCTTTTGTTTTTACCTGACACCCCAAAGCCCGGACCATTATCGAGCTTAAAAGATGAGAAAAAGAGGAGAGTTTTTTTTGCCGGCGGATTTTATCTCTTGTAATCAGGCGAATGAGGACACTAAAGCATGTCAGCATAAGTATCAGGAAGATAAAACATGATAGACGATAAATTAGACGAAACTTTTTCATTTGTCTGATCCTCCTGACAAACTTGTTAATAAAGTTGAATTTTTTGCCGGCCCAATGTTTTTTGGATATTCTCCAAAAAGGAGGAGCTCAAAGTCACCCCATGAAAAGTGCCTGATTTCAGGCACACGGTTTTGGCAGGGCTTTTTAATTTCACATTAAAATACAAAGGCACATTTCCGCTGTATTGGCTTAATAACTCCTTAAGCTGAGCCATTTTGTCTTTTTCTGTCTCGTCCAGCTTTAAAATCAAACCACGGGAACGTCCGTTCAGCCGGCTCTCCACCCCTTCCACTTCCCGTGCCAAAAGCTTGCCATTTTTTTCCAAATCCCCTTTGATCACCAAAGGTTCACCCATCCGGCGAAGATTCTGCTCAAACTGGAGATACACATCCGCAAAAAAAACCACCTCCATGCCCCCGGTGCCATCCTCTATCCGTGTGAAAGCCATGGTGTGTCCTTTTCGTGTCCGAATCTCACGAAACTCACTGATGATGCCCCACACGCAGACCCCTGTTTTTTCCATATCACTTTTAAGGGAGGCTATGGGTGTACAGCCCCCCACCTTCATAAAAGACTGTAAGTGATCCATAGGGTGGCCACTCAGGTAAAAACCCATCACAGATTTTTCATAGTCCAAAAGTTGGGACCTCGACCACTCTACTTGTTTCTTATACATAAAGCCAGTGGATTTTTTTTGAGAACCAAAAAAGTTGATTTGCCCTGACTCCTTTTCCTCTTTCTTTTTTTCCACCTGCTCCACCAGAGCCTCGTAGTTGGTCAGTATTTCCTGCCGGTTCATTTCCATGCCGTCAAAGGCCCCGGCCTTGGTCAAGGCCTCCACACATTTTTTGTTTATTTTTTTTGTATCCACCGATTCAAAAAAGTGCTGAACAGAAGTAAATTTTCCAGAGGGCAGGGCTCGGCGGGTACGAACAATATGATCCGCCACCAAACGGCCCACCCCCTTAATGGCCCCCAGAGAAAAATAAATACGGCCCTTGACGGGGGCAAAAAAATACTCAGAGTGATTGATATGGGGGGGCATTATTTTGATACCATGTTTTTTGGTGTCCCTCATATAGGTCACCACTTTGTCTGTGTTGTTTCTTTCCACAGAAAGCAAAGAGGCAAAAAACTCCACCGGGTAATATCTCTTGAGCCAGGCTGTCTGGACCGCCAGCACACAATAAGCGGCGGCATGGGATTTGTTAAACCCATATTTTGCAAACTCAGCCACCAAATCAAACAGCTTTTCCGATTTTTTGGGATCGTATCCATTTTGAACCGCCCCTTCCAAAAAGCGGTTTTTTTGTTTTTTCATCACAGCTGTTTTTTTCTCCCCCATAGCCCGTCTTAAAACATCCGCCTCCCCATAGCTGTAGCCGGCTATTTTGGCCGCAATCAGCAAAACCTGCTCCTGATACACAATAATCCCGTAAGTTTCCCTTAAAACAGGCTCCATTTCATCAAACAAATACTCCACCCGGACCTTGCCTTTTTTTCTGTTCAGATAAGAGGGTATCATCTCCATGGGACCGGGCCTGAAAAGGGCATTGAGGGCCACGATGTCCTCAAAGCAGGAAGGTTCTGCTTTGATAATCACATCCGTAATACCCTCCCCCTCAAACTGAAACACCCCTTTGGTGTCCCCTTTACGCATAATTTCATAAATGCCTTTGTCATTGAGGGAAATATCCCGGACAGAAAGTTTTTTGCCTTCGCTTCGTTCAATCATACGAAAGGCCGACTCTATTTGAGTGAGTGTTTTGAGACCCAGAAAATCAAATTTGACCAGGCCTATTTTTTTGGCATGATTTAAATCGCATTGGATCACATTCTCACCCTCTTTTCCGCGATAAAGGGGTGCGAAGTGAATAATGGGATGATCCGCTATAATCACCCCGGCCGCGTGAATGCTCACATGGCGAATCAAACCTTCAATCCGGCGGGCCAGCTGAATCAGATTATCCACTTCAGGATCTGATTCCATCAGATCCTTTAAAGTTAAGTTCTCCTCCATGGCCTCTTTTAAAGTCACCTCCAGTCGATCCGGTATCAACCGGACCACCTGATCCACATCGGGGTAGCTCATGCCCAAAACACGGCCCACATCCCGCACTGCCGCACGAGCCTGAAGCCGTCCATAAGTCATCACCTGTGCCACATAATCCTTGCCGTATTTGGCACTCACATATTCAATGACACGATTTCTGTGTTCCTGACAAAAATCAATGTCAAAATCAGGGAGGGAGATTCTCTCCGGATTTAAAAACCTCTCAAACAACAGATTATACGGCATGGGATTCAGATCAGTGATCTTTAAGCACCAGGCCACAAGGGAGCTGGCCCCCGATCCCCGCCCCGGCCCAACAGGGATGTTTTCCTTTCTGGCCCAATGAACAAAATCATGCACAATCAAAAAATAATCCGCAAAACCCATGTCATTTATGATTTTCAGCTCTTTATTCAGTCGCTCTTCGTATTTTTGCCTTAACTCCCCGATTTTATCCTGTTCAGAAAAGCCCTCTGCTTTGTCCTGCCAACGGTCTTCAAGCCCTTTAAAACTGAGGGCTTTTAATTGCTCCCTCGCACTTTTTCCCTCCTCTTTTATACTGATCTTGTTTGACTCCTGCCCCGAGGACTCTGCCTGTGCCCCAAAGCCAGTTTGGTTTAACTTGGGCAGATGATACAGAGGCCGGCCCCCTTTTTTCAGCTGAAAGTGCAGTTGACAGCGGGACACTATCTCCCCCACATTACTTAAAGCCTCCGGCTGGTCCTTAAAAAGCTCTCTCATTTCCTGAGAGCTTTTAAAATAAAACTGGTTTGATTTTAACTTAAACCGCTCCGGGTCCCGTATTGTTCTGTTGGCACCAATACAAAACAAAATATCCTGAACAGTGGAATCCGCTTTATTCAGATAGTGCACATCGTTACCCACTGTGAGAGCTGTGCCTGTTGTTTGGCCAGTGGAGATCAAAAATTGATTAAACCTCTCCTCTCCCGGAAGACCCATCCGATTAAGTTGAAGGTAAAGCCGGTCCCCGTAAATGTTTTTTAGTTTTTTGATCAGATCCAAAGCCTGTTCCGGCCCTTTTTTAAAAAAAGTCCTGTTCAGCACACCATTAAGCCCTCCCGTTAAAGCGATAACAGATTTGCTGTATTTTTCAAGGGTGTTCCACTCCACTCTGGGCACATAATAAAAACCTTTCTGACAGGCTATCGTATTGATATGGCAGAGGTTTCGGTAGCCTTTTATGTCCTGGGCCAAAAGGACTATGGAGGATGTTTCTGCATGAAAGGCATGGGCTGAAGAGTAATGCCTGTTCCCTGAGGAGGAGAGTAAATAAATCTCCAAGCCCAAAACAGGGTTAATGCCTTTTTCACGAGCTTTAAAATAAAGATCAAAGACACCAAACATATTGCCGTAATCTGTAATGGCCACGGCAGGCTGTTTGTCCTCAAGGCATTTTTTCACCAAGCCGGACACAGTGCAGGAGGATTTTAAAAGGGAGTAATGGGTGTGCACATGCAGGTGCGAAAAAGGGGGCGATGCTTGAGACAAAGAGTTTTTTTTGGTGTTGGGATTTTTTGTCATGGTTTTTTCCTTTTTTTAAGGGCCTGACGGACCTTGGTGGAAATATCCTGAATCACAGCGTATCCGCAAGGTGCGTAGACCAATGTCAACAAAGTGCCACTAATCAGCCCCCATGTTAAGGACAAAGTGATGGGGATCAGCACCGAATCATGACCACCAAGGCCATAAGCGGTGGGAAAGAGGCCCAAAACCGTTGTGATGGTGGTGATAAGGATGGGGCGAAGCCGTGCCGTGGCAGAACGGGCCAGTATTTTATTGAGATCCTGGTCTTTTGATTCCCGTCTTGTCTTTTCAATAAAGCTGATTAGAATAATGGCCGAATTGATAACCACCCCCGAAAGGCCCACAGCACCAATAAGAGCAAAAAAGGAGAGGGGCCGGGTATGTGCCAAAAAAGACCAGCCAATCCCCACAAAACCCAGAAAAACATGGCTCAAAATAAGCAAAGACACGGAAAAGGAGTTAAACATCAACAGGAGCACTGCAAAGATACCAAACACCACCACCATCATGGCCTTGAGGAGCGACTGAAAAGACTCCTCCGTGCTCTCCTGTTCCCCCACCTGTTTATAGAGAACGGAAGGGTATTTTTTCATTACACTTTGCAGTTTTTTTTGTATCTGTGTGTTGGCGGTCAGGCTGGTGGTTCGGTTAAGATCCACATCCGCGTAAAAAGTGACAGAGGGCATAAAAGCATAATGTTTTTTTATTTCCGGTCCCTGGTTTTTTCTTTTCCATGTGACCACTTTGTCCAAAGGCACCAATTGGCCCTCTGATCCCATGACCAAGATATATCTCAGGAGATCAATTTGGGATCGCCCTTTGTTGTCGTATTTCACCCGGATATAAAAACTCTCCCCTGTATCTGTTATTTCTGCCACGATCCGGCCATGCAGGGCGGTTTTCAGAGCCTCCCCCACGGCGGTTCTGCTCACACGCAGGCGGGCGAGGCTTTTGGTGTCCGGGTAAACGGCGTATTCAGGGCCGGAATATTCCCGGCTGTCCTCCATGTTCAAAAGCCCTTCAACAGAAGAGAGAATCTGCGACACCTCCTCTGCCCCAGCCTTTAGCTCTTTCCTGTTTTGCGAAAACAAAATCAGCTCCACGGGCCTTCCCACCGGTGGCCCAAGGGCAAAGGCCTCAAACCTCAGTTTTTTAAAAGAGGAGGCATTCACAGTTCTCAGTTTTTTAAGAATGTCCCTGTGGTTCCATACACGTGCCATGTTTTGCCTCACTTCCACTGTTAAAGAACCCTTTCCTCTCAGGCTGTCAATAAAACCAAAGCTCTGCTGGATATGTTCCTCTCCCATGACCCATCGCATTTCTTTTTGCAGGTGGGAAAATCGTTTTTCCATCTTCTTAAGGGAGAGATGTTTTTCCATTTCAAAAAAAGCCATATATCTTTCCACATTTTCCTTTGGAAAAAGAATAAACTGATTTTTAAAAACACCCACGCTGAGGCTGAGAGCCACAACACACGCAATCACAAAAAGGGAGAGGTATTTTCTCTCCAAGACCTTGAGCATAAACATTTCAAAGTGGATCCTCATTTTTATGCCTATGGCGGACCATTTTTGTTGCCCGGATGTTTGAGACTTACGGCTCTTTTTCATGGTCCAACTCAACCGACAGGGCAAAAGGAAAAAAGCCTCCAGCAGGCTCATCAGGAGAGCTATGCTTACCACAATGGGAATCCAGCGCACAAATTGCCCCATAACCCCTTTGGTGATCAGCATGGGCAGAAAGGCCAGGATGGTGGTGGCGGTGGTGGCACAAAGCGGACGACAAAGATCCAGGACAGATTGAAGAGCACTGGCACCAGAGGGAAGGCCCTCCCCTCTGAGCCGGGCATAATGTTCACTTATGACAATGGAGTTATCCACCAGCATACCTATACAGATCACAAAAGCACACATGGTGATAACATTAAAGGTGACACCGAGGGAGGAGATGAGGGCGACTGTGCTTAAAATAGAAAAAGGGAGGCTTAGTGCCGACATGGCCCCCAGCCACCCTGGCAGGCAAAGCCATAAAATCAGCAAAACCAGCAGGAGGCCAAACAGAGCATTATAGCTGACAATACTCAGCCTTTCCCTGGTTTTTTCTGACTCATCAAAAAGAGTGAGGATTTTTAAATCGGGGCCGATACTTTTTTGATGTTCTTTCAAGAAATTTTTAATCTGCTGAATGGTTTTAATGGTGTCTGTGTTTTCTTTCCTTGTTATCTCCATTAAAACTGCCGGCT
Organism: Bdellovibrionales bacterium; assembly: GCA_965242635.1. GTDB lineage: Bacteria > Bdellovibrionota > Bdellovibrionia > Bdellovibrionales > UBA1609 > JANQSP01. The sequence continues at coordinate 1,260,832 of OZ251471.1, forward strand.
GGTCATGAACAAAAAAAGAGGCATATTGCTCTTCCTCCCCATCGTGGACAGTAGCTATATCTTTTATATGAATCCGTTTTTCTGAAAAATTGGATCGGATGATGATGCTTTCCAGCTCAGGGGTTTTTTTGATTTTGCCAAAAAGCCGGACAGCATGTTGTGTTTGATCATCCTTGATAAGACCGGCGGAGATATTGTTAGAAAAAGCCCGAACAGCCTTAAGCACCTCTGGGAGGCTTATGGCATGGTGCCGGGCTTTTTGGGCATTAAGCCAAATCTGATACTCTCTTTTTTGAAAGCCTGTCATTTTGACATGGGCCACATTGGGAATATTTTGCAAAAGGAGCTGGAGGGCATGGGCCTTGCGGTTTCTTTTGGGGTCGGGTCCCACGAGGGCCATGTGCATTATGGGTATCTCTTTGGCTTTTTCATGATGGATCATGGGGCTTTCCAGCAGATTGGCCGGCAGATCGGGGACACTTTGAACGGCCCTGTGAACCTCTGTGACAGTGTGTTCTGTGTCTGTGTTGTCCAGATCCAAATACAGCTTAATCTGACTCAGGCCGGGGGAGGAGATGGAGTGGCTGTGCCGGACACCTCCAATGTTTTTCAGTTTTCGCTCCAGCTTGTCGGTGATTTGTTCCTCTATCTCTTCGGAGGAGGCACCGGGGTGCTGGGTGGTGATCATCACACGGGCAAAGTCCACGGGCGGACGGGCCTCTCTTCTGAGACCCATAAGGCCGGTTATCCCTGCCATAAGCCCGGCGGTCAGAATAACCCAAGTCAGTTTATAGTGCTGAATAAAGTAGTCCAATAAGCTTTTCATTTTTTATGGCCGGTATGAGTTCCGATCAAAGTGGCTTGGTTCATGGTTACGATCAGGGAAGAAAGCTCGTGATCGAAAATGCCCTCTGGTGCCCCGGGGGAGACTTGAACTCCCACGACCTTTCGGCCATACGATTTTGAGTCGCACGCGTCTGCCAATTCCGCCACCGGGGCTTTATTTCCTTAACCTTTTTATACTTTTGAGCGAGAAAAAGCAACTATATTGATTGTGTTTGAAAATTCATGGCTCAAATTTCCTCGACAGGGCGAAAAAACCCCACCAGCGACACCTTTTTCAAAAGGCAGAACCTGCCCCCCCAAGCCAGTTTGGTTTAAAAGCTTTTTTTGGGCCTCATGGGGGTGACAGGTCAACTTGGACATGGTGAGGGACCTCCTGGATATGCTTTTCTTTGGGCCTCATGGGGGGACAGGTTCAGCAGATCTCTCAGCAGATCTCTCAGGATCGAAAATTGCAGGAGATCGGCCCAAAAAGGAAAAAAATTTCACTACTGTCAAAAAAAAAGACAGTTTTGGCTTTTTTGGGCTTTCCCGCTGGCCGGCATGGGGCATAAAAATTCTTAATGATTTCAATAAGATACAATAAAAAATTCCTTTTCCGGCAAAAATGTTGTGGATTTTGCAAGTATATTGGGCAGAAACCAATTTTTTTCAGGAGGTAAACAAAAAATGCAAAAAACTATTATCCTTTTAATGGGATGTCTTTTTTCTCTGTCCATGTGGGCAGAAGAAGGTCCTGTTATTACAGAACAAGCGGAGGCTATTGCCCAGTCTGAGGCAGAGCCGAAGGTGGTGATTTTAAACAACCAGCAGGTGGATCAGAAGTCCGCCCATGATCAAAAGGCTCAGGTGTCCAATCAGCCTGTGGTCCGGGTTATGGGGACTCCCGTTTCCATGACTTATGCGGCTGAGTTGAAAAAGTCCCGTCAGGACGCAGAACTTCAGACAGAACAAAAAATTGTGGAAAAACTGGAAAGCTCCAGGCTCAGGGACGAGCAGGAGCGCCTTAACAAGTTGTTTGTTTCCAAAACCGGAACACTTGTTTCTTCCAAAACCGTGGCTGTGGCTCCGGAAAGCCATGCCATTCAGGCCACAACTGTTTCCACCATCAGTGATTCTACAGAGGAAAAGATTTACGCTGGAATCCAGGTGGGTCAGTCTTCCAACTTCACCAATGTTAAAAACCTGACTTCTTATGGAAGTTTTGGTGCCTCTGCGGGTGTGATCAGCAGAGCTGGTTTGATTTTGGAAAGTTCTGTTTTCTTTTCACAGCACCAGTTGGATCACTCCAATGATTACAACAACAACATGGACAACCTGGGTGTGTCCAACATAACAGACTTATACCAAGTATCTGGTTTGCTGGCTCTGAAATACACACCTTCTTCCAGCCGGTTCAAGCCTTATGTGGGTGCCTTTGTGGCCTATAACTACTGGATGTATCAGGCGGATTCAGATTATATTTGTGATTATTACAGCAGTAAAAGCTGTGGTGATTACACCAAATCGGATGGTGTGGATATAGGGCCTGTTGTGGGTATGGACTTTTTTCTAAACAACAAAGTGTCTTTGGGCTTTAACATGATGGTGAGCGTAAGAAACATATACAACAACCGCTCTGACAAATATGAAGCCCATGAGTATGCGTATGACCCTTATCATTACGAAGACGAGAGCTATATCAAAATGGAAGAGACCCATTGGCTTATTGCCTCCTTAAATGCCAAACTGTATTTCTAAGAACTCTTGTCTCTTCCTGTATCGGGAGCCGGCTGTTTTCAGCCGGCTCTTTTTTTTTGGCCTTTTGACCTGTTTTTCGCTGTTTTTGGGATTTTTAACCTGTTTTTTGCTTGATTTGGGATAAAAAACGGCGTAAAATGGCCTGATATGTATAAAAATTAGGTTTTTTCTTAATTTTTGGGTAAAAACCGGTGTTCAATGGTCACATGATGTATAAAAAACGAATTATTAAACTGCCAGAAAATAGCCATACTTTCCTGTTTGGTGTGCGGGGGAGTGGCAAAACCGCTCTTTTAAACAGGAGATTTCCCTCTCCAAAGTCACTCCATATTGATCTGTTGGATGAATCCCTTTATCAAAGCCTGCTTTCTGATGTGGCTCAGTTTTATGAAACAGTCAGTGCTTTTAAAGAGGGTGGTGTGATTATTGTGGATGAAATTCAAAAAATGCCACGGCTTTTAAATGAGGTGCACCGCCTTATTGAAGAATCCTCCAGAGGGGAGGCCCCTCCCCGCCAGTTTATTCTGACTGGTTCCAGTGCAAGAAAGCTCAAAGCTCCTGGGGTAAACTTATTGGCAGGACGAGCTGGTAAAACAACCCTTCATCCTTTTGTTCCGGAAGAGTTGGGCGAAGACTTTAATTTAAACAGTGCTTTACAGTATGGCCTCTTGCCGATTGTGTGGTCTCATCACGACCGGGAATTCAAATTAAAAGCTTATGCTGAGGAGTATTTAAAAGAGGAAATTCAGGCCATGGCTTTAGTGAGAAATTTGCCCGATTTTGCCCGATTTTTGGAAGTGGCTGGCCTCTATCATGGCCAGGCGGTAAATATGAGTGCCATTTCAAGGGAATGCCAAACTCCGCAAAAAGCCGTGCGGGATTATTTTTCCATATTGGAAGACACCCTGCTGGGTTTTTTTCTGCCTGCTTACACCCCACGGCTACAGTTAAGAGAGAGAAAACACAAAAAATTTTATTTTATTGATCCAGGATTGGCACGCACGCTAAGAAAAGACTTTGGACCTGTGTCCCATACAGAGAAAGGCTCTCTTTTTGAAGGGCTGACAGCTCAAATTTTAAGGGCTTACAGGGATTATAACTCTCTTTTTGAAGAGATGTTTTACTGGTCTCCGGTGGATTCTCAAAAAACAGAGGTGGATTTTCTGTTAAGAAAGGGAGAGGATTTAACGGCCATTGAAGTCAAAGCCCGAAGCCAAATATCCTCTTCAGAGTGTAAAGGTCTTAAAGCCATTCAAAAACTCAAGGCGGTAAAAAAAAGAATTTTGGTTTATATGGGGTCAGCTGTAAGAAGAACAGAAGATGGCATTGATATATGGCCTTTTGATTTTTTTTGCCAAAACCTGAAGGAAGGCCATTTTAATGTTCCGGTGGTTGGGACAAAGAAAAGCAAAAAAAGCCCTGATCCTGTTTTAGCTGTCCCTTCCAAGATTCTCACTCCCAAAGAATTACAGATTCCCCCTCCAGCCGATGAGAAAAAATTTGAAGAGTTATGTCTTGATTTATATAGACAGGAATTTGGAGGATCTGCTCAACTACATGGCAGAAAAGGCCAAAAACAACATGGGGTGGATATTGTTATTCAGCACGAATTGGCAAACAGTATAGTCAACATAGGTGTCCAGTGCAAAAAAAGAGAGCAGAAAAATGGAAAAATCACAGAAAAAGAACTATTGCAGGAAGTGGAAAAAGCCAAAAATCTCAAACCAGCTTTGAATAAATTTATTTTGGCCACCACCTGCCAAAGAGATGCCAATATCCAAAAAACAGCCTGGCAACTTACAACAGAACATAAAAAAGACAACCTTTTTTCTGTAGAAATACACAGCTGGGATGAAATCAAAGAACTTTTAGATAAATACCTTGAAATATATCAAAAATACTATGGTAATGTAGTTTTAAAAACAGAGTCAAACAAACAGCAATCTACAGACAAAGTAGTCCCTGCTTTTAATGCAGAAATCATAAAAAAGATAAAAAATGACAGTCACCATGCAGAGCTTAAAATGATACACAGCTTACTCAACAAAAAGCCCAAAACAGCTCTTGATTTATTGGAAAAATTTAAACAAGATTTGGATAAATTAAATGACAAAGTAAAATACAAAGTTTTAATCTATATGGCTGATGCAAAACACAGAATGAAGGATGAAAAAACAGCTTTTGATTTGACTATTGACGCTTTGGAATTCAATAATAAGGATGAAAATGCTCTTATAAATTGTGCTTTCGCTTATTTGATGAAAGGTGATTTGGAAAAATCCAAAAAATATCTCGAAAAAACCAGAGCACTCAACCCTCGAAAAACAGAAGCCTATAACCTGGATATTCAAATCCAATTTAGCGAAGGAAAAAGTATCAAAGAAATTGTGGCAAACCTGCCTGAAGATATAAAAAATCAAGCTCAAATAGCTCAATTACTGGCTGGTTTCAGTATAAATCAAAAAGATTACAAATCAGCAGAAAAATGGGCAAAGATTTTTTACACTAAAATTGATCAAAAAAACCTTATGGAACTCTCCACTTATGCTGATCTTATGCTGAAAATCATCACAAAAGATCCCAATATCTATAAAACAAGAGAAATCACCAATCATCAGTATCAAAGTGAGCTTAAAGAAATTGTCTCTCTATATAAAAAAATATTTTCAGAAAGTGAATACAATGAAATAAGAGAGATTAATGCCAACTTATATGTAAATTATGCCATAGCTTTGGAAATGAAAGGGGAACTGGATAAGGCTATAGATATACTAAAAAAAGGTGAAAATCTTTTTCCTGAAGATTATAACTTAAAGCACCTTCTTATTCATGGTTTTTTAAAGAAAAAGGCCAAAAATAGCAAAGTGATGATTCAAGATCAAAAGCCCGATCTTTATCACAGCCAAATTTTTACATTATCCAAAACAGAAGATTGTAATGATATTGTGGATATAATAAATAAAATCCCGGAAGAAAAAAGAAACGCGTTTGCGTGGAGCGTACTGGCAGATATCAAATTTTTTAATGAAAATAGCCCAAACGAAGGTATTGAGATTTTGCAAAAAACCAGCCGTTTAAAGCACTTTAACATTGATGATCAATTTATAATAAAAGAAGCACTTATAGATAAATTTATAAAAATGGATCAAGCAGAAAAAGCAGATCAGGAGCTGAATGATTTGTGCAAACTAAGCCCTGAAAACCCTATAATACCTGTTATAAAATCAAAAATATATGCTCTTAAAGGTGACACTGAAAAACAAAACCAGTGCTTGGAAAAAGCTCTTGAGATGGTTCCGGATAATCCCGATAATGAGTGGTTTCTCTACTTTTTGGCTAAAGAACTTTATAACTGCAAAATGTATGCAGAATGTGAACCTCTTTTTGAAAATCTTATAGAAAATAACCTGTATAATCCGGATATTTTTACTCTTTTGCATATTTATTTTGAAAATGGTCAAAACCAAAAAGCCATAAAATTGGCAGAAACTTTGAATAAAAAATTTCCTCATCGGCTGGATCCTGTTAATATCCTGTTTCTTATTTATGAAGACCTTGGAGATAGAGAAAAAGCCATTAAATACTATGAGGATTTTATGAAACACAATCCTCAAAATGAATTGATCAAAATAGAACTGGCTTTGGCTTATATAAGAAATGAACAATCAGATAAAGCCAAAGCATTATTAAACAAACCTTTTAACCTCAACCTGTTATCCATAAATGAGACAGGCCGGCTTGCCAGTGTTTACAGCCACACCGGCCAGTTAAAGAAAGCTTTGGATATTTTATACCAAAGTATCCGAAAACACCCTTCCAATAAAGATCTGCAACATCTCTACTCAGGTTTATATCTTTTTGGAGAAAAAAAAGAAAAAATATTTTTATCTCCATCAGAAAAAGTAGCTATAGATTGTTATTTAAAAATTCAAGAAGTAAAAACTGCTGAAACAACAGATTTCACTATTGAAAAATCAGCAGATATATATGCCCCAGATCACCCTTTTGCTCAAAAATTTTTAGGCAAAATTAAAGGTGATACAGTTCAGCATGAACACAAACAATATAAAATTTTGGAAATAAAAAATAAATACCTTCATAAACTTCATGAGATTATGAGCAATGCCGAAAAAAGATTCCCTGTCGACCCTTTTATCAAAACGGCTATTTTGCCAAAGTTGGCTGAAAAAGAAGATATAGCTCAAGCTCTTAAACCAATGATCCCGGATACCACTCAGCAAAGAGAAAAGGTGTTTCAGTATTATAAACAGGGAAGAATGACTATTGGTTCTATGTCGCGTATTATCGGCCTGCATCCTATTGAGATGATAGCTACTCTAAGTAATAAGTCCTCAGAGCACAAGTTTATATCCTCCTTTGTGGGTTTGAAAAATTATAAAACCTCACAGGAAAATCTTAATAAAACCATGGATATTATTATGGATATTTCCTCTCTTTTTACAATGCATGTGATAAAAATGGAAAAATATTTTGAAGAAAGCTCTTTTAATCTTTGTATATGCCCATCCACTATAGAGTCTATAAGAAACCTGATACAAAAAATGAAACAACATTCTCAAGATGGATTGCTGACAGGTGGTTGGGACAAGCAGGGTAAACTCATCACCAGCCATACCCCGCCGGAAATTGTCCAAAAAAACCTGCATTTTCTGGAACATATAATAAAATGGGCTAAAGAAGTTTGTGCCATAAAACCTGTACCCGTGGATTATGTAATGAACCGTGATAAAAAATCAAAGTTGATCCCTGCAATAGGAAAAGAATTTTTAGACCCTTTATTATTCGCTCATAATAAAAAAAATACCGTTCTTTTATCTGAAGATGGAGTATTGGGTGCTTTATCCAAAAATAAAAATGAACTTAATGTTCTCAGAGTGCGTCTATGGGACATAATACATCACTTTAAAAATCAGTCGATTATAAATGAGAAACAGGCTGTTCATTTCACAGCAGAACTGATTAAGCTAAACCAAGTGTATATTCCAGTGGACCATAAATTATTACTTGTTTTATTAAAATCAGCCAATTATTCCATTACTGATATTGATTTTCAGAGGGGCTTGTACTTTATGGGGCCTGTTTCCAATCTACATGGAGTGATTGAGGTTTTATCCCAGTTCCTTAAAGAGCTGTTTCAAGAACCAGCCCTTTTGCTGTATCAAAAAGAGCAAATCACCCAGGAAGTATTAAATAAGGCTTACTTGGGAAGGAGGGGGATTGCCCCCCTTGATGTAGCAAGCAGGATCAAGCAATCAGTTCAGGCTAAAACCATTTTACTGCCATTTCATCAAAAAGCGATAGAAAACAGCATTGATTACTGGTTAAAAAACAAAATATATTGATCTACTGAAATAAAGGCAAACCATTGTTTTCTTGTATGCTGTTGCCATTGGGTCTTTCTCTTTTTTTGCCACCCGTTCAGTTGCTTGGTTACAGGTGTGTGACTTTTATGGTTTCTTTGTTCCATTTTTTTGCAAGATACTCCACAATCAGTCGCCGATGGCAATGTTCAGGTTCATGTTCACTGCAGAGAAGACACCCCTGGTGCAGTGTGGTTTTTATACCCTGATCCTCAATTCGTCTTTGTTCCATAAGTCTCATGAATTTGTCCTCATAAATATTCCAATCCCCTTTATTCTTTTTGTATTCATCCAAAATGTCTTTTGTCGGAGCCATATCAGGAATATGAATGTAATCCATATTCACCAGTTGTTTTAAAAAAAATATAAGATCATTTTTTTTCGAAAACCCGGCCAGCTGAGACACATTATTCAGACGCACATCCACCACCCTCTTTGCCCCAGACCTTTTCAGTTTTTCGAAAAAATCCTTTGCGGTCTTTTTTGCAAAGCCAATGGTATAAATTTCAATAGTTTTCAAATCCCCTGCTCCTGTTATTGTGATAAAGTTCCCTTGTTTAAAGGGGATGAGTGTCCCCTCTTTCATCAAAAACAACTCCTGACAGATCCGGCTGAATCCCTCTGACAGCATAAGAGGATTCTTTATAAGTATAGGCTATTTTTTGGGCCTGCCGGTCATAAGCCTCTTCAACACATTCTTTCTCTGTCCTGAACATATCAGGGTAAAGCCTGAATTTATCCATCAATGCTTTTTCCATTTCCTGATTCGTCCTGACAGAACCATCAGCAAATATATGTTTGATTTTCTCTTCTGAAAACCCGGTTTTATATGATAATTCACGGCAAACCAGAATCATCCGATGGCATTGCAATGGGTCTTTTTCGGAACACATAAGTGCCATATTATGGGTTTCCAGTTTATTCCTGATCCGGTTCAGAGCAGATTGAAACCCTGATAATCGGGCCACCTGCCGGTATTGCAATTTCCCTTTGTTATCATAACAGTCGGGATGGCTGATTCGGCCTCCCAGCTCATGACCCATAAAAGAGTAAACAATGTCATTTTTATTTAACTCCTGTTCTATATTTTCCCTGTTAAACATCCTGCTGTATTTGCTGTAAGGTTGTGATCGAACATCCCCTATCTCCCGGACGGAGTGTTTGTTCAAAAGTTCAATAAAACTTTTTAAGGTGTGTGTGGAATGACCTATGGTGAAAAGAGTGTACTTCATATATTTATTCTCCTTTGAAAGAGCAAAATCTGATCCTTTTATATACACACCTAAAACGGCGAATCTTTAATGATACTTGCCACAAATTTATAGCAATGATCTTCAAATTTTTCTGCTGAATAAAGTTAAGGGTTTGTGTGCTCCAAAAATTTAAAAACCCCGTAGCCGGCTTTTTTGCTCTCAGGATCATGAAGATACTCTATGGGAAGGATCTGCCATGCCTCATGAGAGGTGTGCCGGGCAAAATTATAGGTTTCCACCAGAAAAAGGTAGACGGAAACCGCTTTTCGCTCTTTTAAGCTTTCCTTTTCTGTTTCAAACCGGCACCTGTAACCAATGACAAATTTCGCTCCATGAGGTTGAAAAAAATTGCTCGCCCATTTTTCCACCTTATCCATCATGGTTTCCGGTTCCAAAGTTAAAGAGCTTTTGTCCAAAACAACAGATTCTTTTCGGGCCCAAGCCTCAGCAAAGCTTTGGCAATATTCCTCAGAAGTTCTGTCTTTTCTCATATCTTCCGGCTCTTTGGAAGGGGGCAGAGGTGGGCTTTTTTCATGGCTCATAAAAATGCCATAACCTTCTGCCAAAGGCCCCTTTTCTGTTGCAGAAAGCTCCTCCGCTGATTCCTTGATATGGGATATGGGGATAATGGACCACCTTCTCTCTCTTATCATGACAGCCAGTTCCTGGTCTGCCACCAAAAACAAAGTGACAAAAATGTCCTCCAAAACCCCTTTTTGGGTCACAGTTTGAAACTGGCAGGTGTATTGGGCCAGTATATTTTCCTCTGGTGGATAATTTTCCTTTTTTAGGCTTAAAGAACCGGGCCTGTAGGAATGGGAAAGATCTTTGGCATACTGAAGGGCAAACCGCTGGCAGTAGTCAGAAGGGGTGAGGGAGGGGCCTTGGCTTTCTTCTGTGGAAGAGGATACATCCCCTGCCGGAGGTGCTTTCTTTTCAGCCCCCGCTCCGAAAAAAGAATAAAAAAACAAAAAGCAAAAGATATATTTGTTCATTGTTGGACACTGTATCAGAAAATAGGCCAGAATCAAGCCCTAAACCCAAATTTTTCCAAATAAAGGCAGGAAAAGTATTGTGCCTGGCCTGGCCTTTATGCTATCCTGATGGGGGGGCGGTGGCATTGGAGGGGACGGGCCACTCACACTGTTTATTGGTATTGCCGGCATTCCAGGCCTTATAAACAGTGGATTCTTTTGAGCAGTTGCTTTCAGCTAAATCCACATAAGTCGTGCTCTTTCTGCAATATACTTGATACTCCGTGGGATCTTTGGCATTGACCAAAGCCACAATCTGATGCTTGTCTCCACCGATTTTTTTCTTGATGCTCAGGCAAAAATACCCTGAAGCAGTGGTGCCCACCACAGTCTCGCACTTGTTATCCGTATCTTCTGTGGCAATGGGGCAGGTGTAATTTATTTTTTTCAAAGCCTTCTCCATGGACACAGTGCCCGTGGTGGTGGTGGCCGTGGTGGTGCCCGCCACAGCTATCGCTTTGCAGGGGTAGTGATTATGGCTGGTATCTGTGCAGGGCTTCTTACGACAGACCTGACCGTCTGATTTTAACTGTCCGATAAACCATCCACCGGAAGACTTGGTGCAGGCACTGAAAGCGTTCACAAAGAGTTTGGCGGAGTCCTTAAGGCTCTGGCATTCCGCCTTGTCCATGTATTTTCCATATTGATGGGTCCCCACCCCCGTCACAATGGCCATAACCGCCACTGTTATCAAGACCTCCATCAAAGATACACCACGATTTGTTTTCATAACTCCCCCATGCCTGTTTTCCATAAACCACCTCCCTGTAAAACAACCTCTCTGCCCCAAAATATATCAAAAAAAAGCAGGAATCAAGCTGGAATCCAAGCTCTGCCCGAAAAAATCCCCAAAAACAGCTTGATTTTGAGAAAAAAGCCGGTATAATGAACAGCATGGCCCTGCCTCAGAAAAAGGATTTTGCACTGAAAGCCCCGCCCCGGACGGCCCTTGACTTGGCTGATCTGAATATCCGTATTCAAAAATATTACCCCTCTGCCGACTTAAGCCTCGTTAAAAAAGCCTACACTTTGGCAGAAAAGGCCCACACCGGGCAATACCGAAAAGACGGCACGCCCTTTATGTCCCATCCCCTGTCCGTGGCCTGCATTCTGGCCGATCTGAAAATGGACCTCTATACCATCGTCACAGGCCTCCTCCATGATGTGGTGGAAGACACATCAGTGAATTTAAGTGAAATCCGGGGGCAGTTTAATGACACGGTGGCTTCTCTCGTGGACGGGGTGAGCAAAATCAACCGGATTGAGTTTCAAAGCAGGCAGAAAAAAAACAGCGAAAACATGCGAAAAATGATTGTGGCCATGTCCCGCGATGTGCGGGTCATATTGGTGAAACTGGCCGATCGCCTCCACAATATGAGAACCCTCATTCATCTTCCACCGGAAAAACAAAGAAAAGTGGCACGGGAGACCCTGGATATTTATGCCCCACTGGCCGGAAGGCTTGGCATCCACTCCATTAAAGTGGAGCTGGAGGACCTGGCTTTTGAGCACTCCGACAAAGAGGCCTTTTTATCCCTTGTCCAACAAATGGACAGCGAAAAAAAAGAAAGAACCTCATACATCAAGGAAGTCATCCCCATCTTAAAAAAAGAAATTGCAGAGCAGATGAACATCCAGCCCACCATTCAGGGCCGGCCCAAAAATCTTTACTCCATTCATCAAAAAATGCTCAGTCAGAATGTGAGCTACGATCAGGTGCACGATGTGCTGGCCTTCAGAATATGTGTGGAAAAGCTGGAAGAGTGCTATAAAATTCTGGGGCTTATTCACTCCCTTTATAAACCCATCCCCGGACGATTTAAAGACTATATTGCCATCCCCAAACAAAATGGCTACCAAAGCCTTCACACCACCATTATAGCGGAAAAAGGCAAAAGGGTGGAGGTGCAAATCAGAACCAAAGAGATGCACCTTATGGCAGAAAGGGGCATTGCGGCCCACTGGCAATACAAAACAGAATCATGGAACAAAACAACCGGTGCGGACCAAAAGGCCATAAAACAGGTTAACTGGCTTAAGGACTTGGTGCTTTTGCATCAGCAAAACAGCCACTCCGGCGAGTTTTTGGAATCCGTCAGAATGAACCTGTTTGATTCGGATATTTACACCTTCACGCCGGAAGGGGAGGTGAAAGCCTTTCCCAAAGGAGCCACCCCCATCGATTTTGCCTACGGCATCCACACCGACTTGGGTCGCCGTATCACAGGGGCCAAAGTGCATGGGAGGCTTGTGCCCCTGAAATACCACCTGAAAAACGGGGATCGGGTGGAAGTGATCACAGACAAAAATCAAAGCCCCTCCAAAGAATGGCTAAAACACTGTGTCACCTCCAAAGCCAAGTCCCGCATCAAGGCTTTTTTAAAGCAGGAAAGCCGGGCCCAAAATGTGCAAATAGGGCAAAAACTTATGGAAAAGGAATGCAAAGCCCGTGGACAAAAAATGGAAGACATCTTAAGTGCCCCGGTGACCGCCAAATACATGCGGGAGAAGGGACTTAACACCAGAGAGGAGCTCTTTATCCTCCTGGGCTATGGCAAAGTGCTGAGTCGGGAGCTTTTGGATATTCTGGCCCCGACAAAAAACGAAAGAGACGAAAGCCCCACACAGGCTATACCCCTGACTTTGAAAAAAGAAAAGCCCTCTCATTTTTGCCCGGTGATAGTGGAGGGCATGGGAAATATCATGGTGCAGTTTGCCCGTTGTTGCCGGCCCCTGCCCGGTGACCATATCACCGGTTTTATCAGCCGGGGCCGGGGCATTGTGGTGCATCGTCAGTCATGCAAGCCTCTTCTCTCTCTCAATTCCGAACGGTTTGTGGAGGTGGAGTGGAACCCCGGCCACAAAGGCAAACACAAGCATATAGTTGGCATAAAAGTGCTCTCCCCTGATGTGCCGGGGGTCTTGAACAGTGTGTCCGCTGTTTTTGCCGATCAAAATGTCAACATTCTCAATATCAAAGTCAGCAACACCAAAGAGATGAAGGCCCTTTCGCTCTTTCAGGTGGAGGTTCAGGATCTGCAACAGCTGGAAACACTTGTCCGCTCCTTAAAGTCCCTCAAGAACATCATCAGTGTGTGCCGGGAGGAATAAAAACCACAAACAGGAGCAGAAAAAATATTGGGCATAAAAAACAAAGCCAAATCCTGGCTCGCAGAAGGGCTGATCACAAAAGAACAAATGGAGGCCATTTGCCGTTATGAAAAAGGCTCCCGGCCCGGTCTTGCCACCAGTCTTTATGGTTTTTTGTTGGTGGCGGTTTTTTCTGCCAGCCTGGGTTTGATTGCCCTGATATCGGCCAACTGGTCCTCCATCCCCGCCGGCCTCAAACTGACAGTCTATTTTGCTCTGCTCGGGGGCCTTGGCCTTTATGGCCTGAAACTTAAGGGGCTTAAAGCCAAGAGCTTTGATTTTTGGTTTGAGGCTCTTTTGGCTTTTTTGATGATCCTCAGTGTGGCCGGCATTGGCCTGATAGCACAGATCTATCATATCCGGGGGGAATCTTACAACACTTTGTTCTTTTGGTCTTTTATCACTTCCGGCCTGGTTTTTATCTCCCGTGGCTCTTTTCCCTTTTATATCTGGTTTGGAAGTTTATACACAGCCACCGCCCTTTATACGGTTGAGGTGGTGCAAAATGATCATATTCTGCTCAAGCTGGTTTTGCTCCAGCCCCTGTTGTTTATTTTCCTGTTTCTGATGTGTCATAACCCGAAATGTGTCCGGGTCTTCCCCTCCCTTCGAATCAAGAGACAGGTGTTTGGGGAGGTGGCTTTATTGACCGGGCTTTTGAGCCTTGTGGTGTTTCACACAGTCCCCCGCGACATTCAAATCGTGAAGTGGGATGTTTTTGTGCTGGGGGCTTTGTGCTTTTTGTTTCTTGTGGCTCTTTATTTCAGTGGTTTCAGAAAAGTTCAAAAACATTTTTTGACCGGGCTGTTGAGCCTGTTTGTGTTGTTTTATTTTATGGCCTTGAGCTTGCATCTTGACAAATTGCACCTGATGATTTTCAGTGTGCTTTTTTTGGGGCTTGGAGCTTGTTTTTTTGCCAGCCTGGGAAAAAAACAGCTTTTCACTTTTTTTGTATTTGCCCTTCTGTTGAGAATTTTGTTTTTCTATATAGCTCTTTTCAAAAGTCTGACTGTGACGGGCCTTGTTTTACTGCTCTTCAGTCTTGTGCTTTTTGTGGTGATAAAATGGCTGATACCCAAGTATGCCCCCCGTGTCGGAGGGGGACAAAGTTGACGCCACTTTCGTCTCTGAACATGGTTCTGTGCAAGCCTTGAGGAAATAACAGTCTCCAAAAAAGGGGGATAAAATTATGAAATACACCACATGGATAAAGACAAAGGGCCTGACCTGGTTCGCTTTTATGTTCCCTTTCGTGGTTTTGCTGGGATGGGCGATCCTGAATGAATACCATATCAGGACCAGCCACACCCTTGTATTGCCAGTGGAAGGTCATGATCCCAGAGACCTTATCTCCGGGCATTACTTAAGTTACAGGATAAAGTACGGCCTTAAGTGCCCCAAAAGCCCCCGGACAAAAAGGACAAGGGCTTATATCTGTTTTCAGCCGGAAAAATATCTTGTCACAGGCCGAAAGCCCAAAAACTGCCGGCTTTTTATCAAAGGGGAATGTGTTTTTGAGGAATTTCAGGCGGGAGCAAGTCGCCTTTATATACCGGAAAAAAAGGCCCAAAAAGCTTTGAGGCTTTTTGGGGAGGCACAGAAGAAACAGGTGAAACTGGCCGTCACCTCAAAGGGCTTGACCCGAACCACAGATATCCTGGTGGAGGGGGAGTCTTTACTGAAAAAACTGAAATAAAATCACCATCTCCTTTATAAACTGTGTGAAATTATTTAGAAGATCTGTAGATATTTGTTCTGTGTCCCACCTTATAAACCATAACCACCAAGTCTTTTGTTAAAATTTGATATATTATTCGGTATTTTCCCACTCTTATCCTGTAAAGGTTTGCTCCAATTATCTTTTTTGAGCCTTTATAAGGATCCTTTCCCAATTTTTGAATAGCCTGTATCAGTCGTTTATTGGTTTGTTTATCATAAAATGAGAGATCTTTTTGGACAGATTTTTTGATCTGTATTTTATATTTTGTCATTGTCTTTAAGATTTTGAACAAAATCACCAAAGCTTACAGAAGATTCTTTTTTTCTCTTTTTGAAGGTGTTTATATCCTCTGTATTTTCCTCTAAAGACTCTTTTATAATCTCTTCGGCTAAATCAGACATGGAAAGTTCTCTTAAAGCCGATTGTAGTTTTAAAGCTCTATGTGTTTCTGGCTGAAGATAAATTGCAGAGATTTTTCTTTTTGTTTTCATAATGAACCATTTTTAAATGGAGCGGGAGACGGGCCTCGAACCCGCAACCCTCAGCTTGGAAGGCTGATACTCTGCCAGTTGAGCTACTCCCGCAAGTTTTAAAACCACCAACTACTCCCGCATTGTTTGTCCAAGATAAGCGTCCAATCCTCTCAGGATTGTCCGCCCCGTGCCAAGGACTCCCCCAGGTCGCCCTTATCACGGGGAACTGCATCTCAAGCCACCGAAAACCACAATACTCCACCAACTACTCCCGCATTGTTTGTCCAAGGTAAGCGTCCAATCCTCTCAGGATTGTCCGCCCCGTGCCAAGGACTCCCCCAGGTCGCCCTTATCACGGGGAACTGCATCTCAAGCCACCGAAAACCACAATACTCCACCAACTACTCCCGCATTGTTTTAGATAGTGGCCCGCGAAAAACCCTTATTTTTGAGTCTCTTGTGTCCAAGGTCCGCCCCGTTTCGGGACGGAATACCTTGGACCCTCACGGCACGGACCTTGAACACAAATGCTTTCAGCAAGTCCCTTTTTCAGGCCACATCCCCGCCGCCCCTGCCCGGTGGAAAGGGGGCACGGCACCACGAACAACAAACTGAATGGCGGAGAAGCTTCTTTTTGCATAGCAGGCTTGAACCTTCACCGCGTCCCTTTTGCCTGTTGGCACAATAAATGCACCTGAAGACGGACCTTGGCCACTCATAATGGATGACCTGACCACTGGACCATATTAGCAGTAGTGCCCGAAAAGTCAAGTTTTTCCCGAATCCCCGGCAAAACAGGGCCCAAAAAAAGCCCGACTCAAAAAAAATCTGCCAAAAAGTGCAAACCAACAGCCAAAAATCGTAAAAAACCAGAAAAAAGTCGCAGACCGACAGGCAAAAAGTCCCAAACCGACAGGCAAAAGGTCGCAAACCGACAAAAAAAATAAAAAAAAGTTTAAGTTTTTTGAGAACCCGCCGATGAATCAGTTTATATGTTCGTCACCCATTTATAACCACAAACCAAAAAAGGAGGTTGGAAATGAAAGAAAAAAAGCCGTTGGGAACACTTTTTTCCGTGAATTTACGGGAATGCTGGGAACAAGAGGACGAGGATTTTACCCCCTGGCTGGCTAAGCCGGAGAACTTAAATCTTCTGGGAGAAGCTATTGATATGATGGATCTGGAGCTGGTGGGGAGAGAACACCCGGTGGGTAAATATAGTGCGGATATTCTGGCCAGAAGGACCGATTCTGAGGAAGAGCACTTGGTGGTGATTGAAAATCAGCTGGACAAAACCAATCACAAACACTTGGGGCAACTTCTGACTTACGCCAGCGGGCTTAAGGCCAAAGCCCTCGTGTGGGTGGCCAAAAAAATGGAGGATGAGCACAAAAAGGCCCTGGACTGGCTGAATGAAAACTCCTCTTCTGACATTGCCTTTTTTGGCCTGGAGATGGAGCTTTGGCGAATAGGGGACTCTTTACTCGCACCCAAATTCAATGTGGTCTCCCAACCCAACGGTTGGGCCAGAACTATCCAAAAAACCAGTAGTAGAAACCCTGCATTGGATAAAAACCGGTTGGAATTTTGGACTGAATTTGTGGAGTATATGAGACGCAAAGGAACACTCCTGAGGTTGAAAAGCCCAACATCAGAGCACTTGTACGGTTTTGGAATAGGTCATGCTGGTTTTAGAATTCGCCTGACCACCAATTCAACAGCAAAGTGCTTGGGCTGTGAGCTCAGAATCACCCATGAAAAACGGGACCACTTTTTTAACGCTTTTAAGCAGGAAAAGGAGCTTATTCAAAAAGAGCTAAACGTCTCTCCTGATGAGCTGAATTGGAATGATACGCCTGAGGGTAGTAATGTCATCGTTCAATACAGGGAGGGTGATTTTCAAAATCGGGAGGAGTGGCCACAGCTTTTTGCCTGGTTTAAAGAAAGAGCAGAGGCTTTTTATAAAACCTTTTCCAAACAGATTCAAGATATGGATCGCACCCCAACTCCAAATCGTCCGCGAAGTGAAGAGGCCGCATAAAGAACAGGAAGCTTTGAGTAAAGGGGCCACCTAAAGCCCCTTTATCAGGTTACATGAAAGAAAATGCCTGCATAAAAAACAGGAAACTTTGAGTAAAGGGGCGGCCACCTGAAGCCCCTTTGCCAAGTTGCCTGAAAGGAATGGCCACAGCTTTTTGCATGGTTTAAAGAAAGAGCAGAGGCCTTTTATAAAACCTTTGGTGACCGTAAAAAAATATGGACTTGAGTGAAGAGGCCGCATAAAGAACAGGGAGCTTTGAGTGAAGGAGCCACCTGAAGCCCCTTTGCCAAGTTGCCTGAAAGGAACAGGACAAGCTTTTTACATGGTTTAAAGAAAGAGCAGAGGCCTTTTATAAAACCTTTGGTGCCTGTATAAAAACCGGGAGCTTGAAGGAAGAGGCCACCTGAAAAGGGCTTGGGACTTTGTGGCCTGAAGAGGGCCTGAAAGAATGGTGGAGAGGGTAGGATTCGAACCTACGTAGGCAAAAGCCAACGGGTTTACAGCCCGCCCCCTTTAACCACTCGGGCACCTCTCCTTAACTTTTTGACACACAAAGAAAATCCGCCGGGCCTGATCTTTACAAAACCCCCCAAAATAAAATGGAGCTGAGTAAGGGAGTCGAACCCCCAACCTGCTGATTACAAATCAGCTGCTCTACCAGTTGAGCTAACCCAGCCCATCAGTCGGCCTGTGAAAAAGTCTCTTAAACAACCAGATTCCCACGAAGCACACTTTGTGTCCTTCACGGGAATGACCCCCGTGTCGGGAAGGGGACAAAGTTGACGCAACTCCCTCCTCCAATCGTGACTCCGTGCCAAGCTACCAAGAGATTCCCGCTTTCGCGGGAATGACGGTCCCTGGGGACTTTAAAAAAAGTTGCCTTTGCTCAACTTTCCAGATCAAAGATACACCTGACGGCCACTTTTGTCAAGCGATCTCTCACACCAAAACCCCCTGAAAAAAGCCATCCAAACCAAACAACCCCGCAAACCGACCAGCAAACAACCCCGCAAACAACCCCGCAAACCGACCAGCAAACAACCCCGCAAACCAACAGGCAAACGGCCATTTTATCCTCAAGAAAACAAACAGACTCCCGCTTTCGCGGGAATGACGACAGAGGTGCAAACCAAAAACAGGCCCTTTACAGCCCCTGAAACAAATTCCCCCTTTTTTACTTGACAAGCCAAATTCCCATGCTATTATAGTAGGAAAAGGTAAATTTTTCCTGTTAATCTGTCCAGCAGTAACAGGGTTTTTCAGGGGCGATTATTATAGAGGCACGAAAAGGGTTTTTCGCTGGCCCAAGTGAAGGACAGACAACTCATTATGAGAGGAATTATGGACTTGCATACGGCTTTGATGACTGCTGTTGCTCTTATGGCCATCCTGACAGGGCTGGGCTTTGTTTTTAATTTGCTGTTGGCCCCCGTCAGAGAAAATCAGGAACGGCTCCAGGAAAGTCAGCATCGGCTTCAGGAAAACCAGCAAACGACCGCCAAACGGCTGGGCCATCTGGAAAAGCGTATGGATCATCTGGAAAAGCGTATGGATCATTTGGAACAGGGCTTTTCATCTCTTAATGCCAAGATGGATCAGCTCCTGTCCCGCATACCTCCATTGAGTCCGGAACATACGGCCAAAGCCCCTTCATAAAGGATTATCATCTTGCAGGTTCAAACACCCAAATTCAGTGGCCCTTTGGACCTCCTCCTGCAACTCATCCGCCGGGAGGAGATGGATATCTTTGACATTGATATTCATAAAATCACAGAACAATATTTAAACTCCATTACAGCCTCTTTTCCTGATTTGGATTCGGCCGGGGACTTTATAAGAATGGCGGCCCTCCTTATTTATATAAAGTCCAAAAGCCTCTTTCCCTCCCCTCCGGATCCAGAAGAAGTGGAACCAGAGGCGGATCTGGAAAAAGCCTTAAAGCTCAGCCTTGTCCAAATGCAGGCGGTGCAGAAAACAGCCACCGCCCTTTACCAAAACCGCATGCTTTTAAACAGGGATGTGTGGAAGGCCGGGGCACCGGAACACATGTCCTCCCTCTTCCCTCCGGGTTTTTTAAGCCTTAAGGCCCAATTAAAAAAACAGCCTCTGCTGGCCCTTCTTCGTGCCCACAAAAGGGTGTTCCAAAAAACTCAAGCCCCAGACCCTTTAAGCCAGAAAGAGCCAGAACCATCCCTTTCCGACTGCCTCCGTGCCCTCCGTCGCCACCTTATCCCCCGTGCCCAATTAAAAATGAGCGAGTTGGCAGGCCCAAAAAGCCCCCAAACTCTGATAACTTTTCTGGCTCTGCTGGAGCTTAGCCGATGGGGTGTGGTCTCCCTCTCACAAAAAAAAGAGTATTCAGATATTGCCATCACCGTCAAAAAGAGTTTTAATGACCAGGACCTTCACTTTATTCAGGAATAAAGCCACATGAAAGAAAAACTGTCCCTGACGGATCTTCAGTCCATACTGGAAAGCCTGCTTTTCACCTTGGGTCGACCTTTGTCCCTTCAGGAGCTTTCACAGGCCTTGAAGGTGGAACAGGTGCCAACCAAAAAAATAAAACAGGCTTTGTCCCTTTTGAGGGCACAGTATCAGGAGTCCCACCGGGGGATGGAGCTAAAAGAGGTGGCCGGGGGGTGGCAGATCAGAACCAAAGAGGAAAACAAAGACTACATTCGTCGTATGATTAAGGGCCGGCTGTTTCAGCTTTCGGCCCCGGCCCTTGAGGTCTTGGCCATAGTGGCTTACAGGCAACCCTGCAAAAAAATGAACATAGACGAAGTCCGCGGAGTGGAGTCAGGTCATTTGCTCAAGACCCTTATGGAAAAAGGGCTGGTTTGCTTTGGATCCAGGAGTCAGGACCCCGGACGCCCCCTCACTTACAAAACCACTCCCCGATTTCTGGAGGTCTTTGACTTAAAGAGTTTAAAAGACCTTCCGGACTTAAATGATATTCAGGACCTGCTGTCGTCTGAAATAGAATCTCAAAACGAGGGCTTGGAAACCCTGTTAAACCATGTTAAAGATCCGCTCAAGGCCTCTCAGGGGCAAAAGAGGATCACTCAGGAGCTTAAGATGGTTTCAGAGGAAATAAACGCCATAAAACCCATCCGACACAGTGCCCCTTTTTTAAAAAAGCCGGTCGCTTCACCACCACAGGAATCAGATAAAAAGAGCTTATGAAAAGAAAAACCAAAAAAATCTCTTTTTGGAAAGCACAAAGGGAAAATAAAATCAGCCGTTTTATTTTAAAGCTCCTGCTCTCTCTTTTTGTGCTCTATCACCTCTCCATGATTTTTATCTCTCCCAACACAAGGTCCCTGGCACATGAAGCCCTTATGCCTTATTTTACTTTTTATGCCTCTGCCCTGTCCTTAAACAACGCGTGGGATTTTTACGCACCCAACCCCACTTACTATTACTACCTGGAATATGAAGTGATTGATTCCAAAGACAAAGTGGCCACTTTTCGCTGGCCTCCCAAGAGAAAAGAGTCCCAACTCATTTATCTGAACCACAATCGCCTGCTTTACCATGCCCGGTTCTTTATCATGGCCGGTCCTCAAAACATCCGGCGGTATCTTATCCCCTATTTTTGCCGACAGCACCCCTTCGCTGATGAAATCACTTTAAAAATCATGTTTGAAAACCGGCCCCACTTCAAAAAGGCCAGGACCTTTCGATCTGATTTCTTTTCCGCAGAAAACTTGGAAAACATGAAAATGTGGTCCAACATCCACGCCAGGTGCAAAAAACAAAAGAAAGCCAGAAAAATAAACAGTGAAGACCCTTCTTGGGATTCACCGGCAGAGGAGAGTCGGGATAATGAGAGCTGAAAAACTGCCCTGTTAAAAGGTATTAAACCTGTAAAAGAGCATAAAGGAGACAAGAGTCATGATAAAATGGATAAAAAACAGTACTCTTTTAGGTGCCCAAAAGTGGGATGGCTTTTGGTTTAAGCCTGTGGACACTCTTTCTCTTTCCTGTTTTCGATTTTGTTTTTGCTCTGTCCTGCTGGTGATGTATCTGATCCGCTTCTCCTCCATCCATCTCTTCTTTCATGAATCCGGTCTGATGAGCGGGAAAGAGGCCCTGGCCCTTAAAAAATTTATAAACAAGGACATGGCTTTTGACTTTGTGCTCTCATCAGACATGTGGGTTTCTTTTTGTTATTTGTTGTTCATTGTTGTTTTGTTTCTGATGGCTTTGGGGCTGGCCAATCGTTTTGTGGTCATGGTGGCTTTTGTTCTACATGTCTTGTTTTTGCAAAGAAACCCAAGCATTGTCTTTGGTGCGGATGTGGTGGCCACTTTCTGGCTTTTTTATTTGATATTTGCCAACTCCAACAAACAGATACGGTGGGTGCATTATTTTTTAAACCGCCAAAGGGGGCTTGTCTCTGAAAGAGCGGAAAAAGGGGACTGGCTGAACACCATGTCACTTCGTTTTATACAGATACAGTTATGTGTGATCTATATGTTTTCCGGCCTGGAAAAACTGAAAGGGGGTTCCTGGTGGGAGGGCACAGCTATATGGGAGGCCCTTTCTTTTTACGATTTCGCCATTATGGATTTCTCCTTTTTGCTGTCCTGGCCCCTGCTCTCTGCTTTTCTGACGGCTTTCACCTTGCTGTTTGAAATTTATTTTCCCATTTTGGTATGGACCTCAAAATTAAGGAAAGTGGTCCTTTTGGCCGGCCTCGCCCTCCATATTGGCATTGCCTTAAGCCTTAACCTCCACTTTTTCTCCCTCATCATGCTTTCGGCCTATATCCTGTTCATCCCCTCAGAGGCTTTGAGAAGGGGCCTGAAAAAGCTCAAGCTCTGATTCATCGGCTCTGAAAAAGGTCTTTTTTCGAGCCAGATTCCCGCGGGACTCCACTGCCTTCATTTTGAGAAGTTGACCAAAAAATTCGGTAAAAATTCGGATTTCCGAATTTTTTCGTCTCAAAACCCCCTTTTTGGCCCTCCATTCGCCCTCTCCCTTTTGCATTCACTTTTTATGTGTGCCCATCAAAGCGGGGGAACTTCAACCACGACCACTCTGGTTAAACGACACCAGGTGGCTGGCAAAAGCCCCCCGCCTTGAAGGGCCTGAAGGCAAAAAGTGGGGGCCATAAAGGCCTCAAAAAAAATGTTTAACAGGAACACCAAAAAAGGAGGAACCATGAAGGAAAAAAAAGTGTCAAAAAACCGGCACAACAAGTCCGGAAAAAAACGGCAGAAAACACAAACAGAGAACAGAAAAAAACAAAGAGGCCAGGGCCTGATTGAGTATTTAATTCTGGTGGCCCTTATGGGGGTGGCCACCATTGGAGTGATAAGGGTGCTGAATCAAACCATCAAGTCCCGGTTTGCTTCGGCTGTGTATGCTCTTCAGGGAAAACCCAAGAAAGTCCGGATGGAGAGATTAAAAGAGCAGGATTATCAAAAGAGCGACTTGGGTAACTTTATGAACGGGGCCGCCAGCAAGAAGAAAAAATAAGCCCCAAAAACAAGGTAAAGGAAAATGTTTTGTTCAAAAGATATTAAAAAACAGGGTGCGTCCCAAAAGAAAGGGGGTCCATTATTGTCATTGGTGCTGTGGTTTATCAAACACAGGACGCACCCCCGCTTTGCGGGTAAACGGACCAAGTGGTCCAATCGAAGAACCTTATTTCGTCTTGCCACCCGCTTTGCGGGTAAATGGGCCAGATGCCCCGATCGGAGGGTTTCCGGTCAGGCCCTGCTGGAGGCTTTGGTATCACTGCCTTTGGTCAGTGCCTGTTTTATACTGTGCCTTTTGTTTTTTCATGTTTTTACGCAAACTCTTTATATGGACCATCAGCTTTATCAGTCTCTTGTTTGTCTGGCTGAGGGAAAACCAAAAGCCACTTGTGAGAAAGCTCTTCAGAAGAAAATAAAGTCTTTTCTTTGGACAGGAAAACTAAACCACTTAAAGCTTAAAAAGAGAGAGGAAAAATGGAGTGGTCAATTTACATGGGAGACGGGGTTTTGGAAAATCCCCTTTCAACAAACCCTGAGTCAACAAACGCTGAGTCAACAAACCCTGAACAGGGGGGCTTTGTTGTGATTCCCACAAAACAAAGAGGGTATATTATGAGCCTGCTTTTGCTGAGTCTTCCAGTGTTTGCCGGTGCTTTAATGGTTTTGACAGCCCTGATCTTTTGTATCCGAAACCATGATCGGGCACAAAGCTATTGTTTCAAGCAAAGCCTTGGGGCACAGGAAAACCTGAAAACAGCTTTAAGGGATTTGCTTAAGCTTAACCCAAAGGCCAAAAAGTTAAGGCAAAAGCAAAAAAGACTGACCAGGCTTTATCGAAAAGCTTTGTCCATAGGTGAGCCGATCTCCATTTCGGTCTTAAAGGCCCGTCTCCTCTTCCTGAAAAAACAAAGAATCCTTTTGGACACAAGGCAAAAACAGATTTTAACCCAAAGCCGGCAATATGTGACAAAGGCTTATGCTGACTTCAAAAAAATAAAGAGCTTTGGTGCTCAACAAATAAACAAAGCTCATCATCGCCCTTACCCGCTGGCGGTGTCCGCTCACCCCAAAGGGGGCCTGGCACCTGTGTATCGCCCTTTAAGTCGCTTTTCCGCAAATCAGGCTCTCTCCTTTTCATGGAAAATACCTTTGGATTATTCTTTGCCCATGTGGCTGAGAAAAGTGTTTTTTGAGCAAAAGCTCTCTTCTTACCAGTGTTCTGCCACTATCAAAAAACATGGTCTTAAGTGGAAAGTTGTGCTCACCTCCCTTCACAGAAAAGGAGCTTTCTTATGAAACAGCAAAGAGGGGGGACACGGAAAGTGAAAAGCCACAAAACAAAAGGGCAGGTGCTGTTGGAGACGATATGGCTTGTTTTGTTTGCCTTTGCTTTTTTGACCATGCTGAGCCACTTATACAAAGAGGGAAAAAAGGAAATTGAAATGATCCGGATAAAACAAAGCCAACCAAGATCAAAATAACAGGAGGAAAAAATGACTCAATTCAAATGGAACACTTGGATCAGGGAAAACAAAAAAACCTGTCAGATATGGGCTGTTTTGATTTTGACAGCCTTTGTGGCCACTTTTGGGCAAGGCGGGAACCAGAAAACAAACAAAGCCCTGTCCCAAAAAAACATAGACACCTATATTCCGGAAGGCTTTGTGCTGGTGCCAGTGGAATTGAGCAACAGCCTCTCTCTCACCGGTCTTTTGGCGGACAGGGGGGTGGTGGATCTTTATACCGGGGATCCGGCCCGGAGGAGGGCAGAAAAAGTGGCCGAAGGGATAAAAATTATCCGCTCCCCCCGTGATCCCTCTTTTTTTGCTGTTCTGGCTCCAGAGGCTCAAGCCCCCTTTCTCATTCAACGATTTCAGGCTTTTCATGCTGTGATTCAAAACCCTTTGCACAAAAAAAAATCCCATATTCGCCCTTTGAGGGGAAAAAACCGCCGATCCATTGTCATAGAACTTGAAAGTGCCCTGAATTTATGATTGTGTTGTGTGGGGAAAAATGAGAGACCACTAAAGGGGGAAAAACATGTGTTCCCGGCTTGATTTATTGATTCTTAAAATCCTGGACCGGACAGGCAAAAGCCTGTTTAAGCTTTTGTCCCGTATCCCGTCCTTATCAGCTTTGTCTGTGGCTCTTTCAGGCCCTTTTTTTTGGCTGTTGTCTTACGATTCTTTTGCCTCTCTTCCCAATGCTGTTTTGATTCGTGCACCCAACACACCAGCGAAAGAGTTTTCCGCTTATGCGGAAACAGAGCCTGTCAAAACCTATATTCAACATCGATTGGACAAGATCAAAAAAACCCCACGACCCTTGAATCTGCGGTCTCTTTTGAAACAGGCTCAGATGGACTTTTTGTCTCATGAGCCGGCTCATTCCAAAAAAAGTTTTCAGGCCATTTTCGAGCATATCCATGCTTTTGACTGGAACGAGGAGGAGAGAAAAATTATTTTCTACAGCCTTTTTCGCTTGGCTCAGCTGGAAAAAGACCCAAAAAAGCAGACTCTTTTACTGAAGGAGGCTTTGGCTTTCAGCATGGATCTTAAAGTGGATAAAGGTCTTTTTCCCCCTCCTGTGACAAGTCGTTATGAGCAGATTAAAAAATCGGCTGATTATGTGTCCGTGAACTTAAAGAAAATTTTTCCACAGCATCCTGTGGTTATCCTCAATGGTCGTGTGTATTCCCATCAGGAAAGCCCTGTTTTGCCTTATGGCCTTTACAGGGTCAATGCATTAAGTGCCTCCCATAAATCCTGGACCAAAGTGCTCTCCCTTTCCCGGTTGATGGTGACCAACCCCGGCAGGAAAGCCCTGGTGGGAGGTGATTGCCGTAACCCGACTCTCACAGACCAGGACTTAAAGGGTCAGAACCTGCTGATTTTGTTTCCCAACTTTTGTGTATGGAGTTCGGCTGTTCAGCTGGCCAAAGCACAAAAAAAAGAGCTTTTGCCTGTAAAGGTTCAGATGGCAGAGAATTTAAAAGAGCCTGAGGAGGACCAGGGGCATTGGGAGGAATGGCTGTGGCTGGGGGTGGCTGTGGTGGGAGGGGCCACTGCCCTTTGGGCCTTGACCCGGAACGGGCAAAAAGAACAACAGAGATCGCCAAACCCCCCGGAAGAAAATCCTGCCCCCACAGTCAAAATAGGTTTTTAAGCCAAACTGGCTTTGAAAAAGGTGCCGCTTGTAGGGTTTTTTCCTCTTATCCGGAAAATTTGAATCATGAATTTTCAAACAAGATCGGTATAAGCCAAACTGGCTTTGAAAAAGGTGCCGCTTGTAGGGTTTTTTCCTCTTATCCGGAAAATTTGAATCATGAATTTTTCAAACAAGATCGGTATAAACCGAAAAAAGGGCCGACCAAAGAAATTCACTTCGTCCTGCCACCCGCTTCGCGGGCACTTGTCTTGTTTTTAATACATAAGAGCCGTTCGCTGACAGTCCATTTTTTTCCCAACAGAAAAAAGCTGAAATTTTTTTGTTTTCGGGCAAGTTGTTTTAATATCTCTTTTATATGCCCCAGGTTGTAACGCCAACACCCTTTTCTCCTTAAGTAACAGGCCATAATTTTGGCCTGATCCTCAGGCAGAAGCTTTAAAAGCCTGTCTCTTCTGAGAGCCGGGCCTTCCACCAAACCACCGGGCTTTTGTGTGGGGTCGGAAAGTGGAGGCAAAAGTGACAGCTCCTTGGAATGGGCCAGCAAGCTTAGAGAGCGTGACAGGGCTTTTAAAGCTCCGGGTTTTTTTGCTGAAAGTTCCGTGAGCCACTTATGGCGAATCCAGTTTCTTAAACTTTTTTCTGTTGATTTGTTGCTGGGGTCCTCACACCACTTGAGCCGGGTTTTAAGAGCGTAGTCTTTGATCTGAGAGCGGCTGTTTTCTATCAGGGGCCTCAGCAGGCGGCCTCTTTTAAACTGCATGGCCTTTAAGCCCCAAGGGCCTGTGCCCCGGATCAGACGCAGGAGGCGTGTTTCCAGCAGATCGTCTGCCGTATGAGCCAAAACCATCCAGTGAGCTTTGGACTGTTTAAAATACTTTAAAAACACCTGATAGCGAAAAGCCCGCAGATCCGCTGAACTCTTGGGCTTTGGTCCCTGGGGCAGGGCCGTCAGCCGGCGGTCACCGCCCTTGGAGGGGCTGTTGGAATAAAAAGGCAGGTGGTTTTTCCGGCAAAAACTTTGCACCAGCTTTAGAGCTTTATCCTGAAAAGCCCTTTGTTTTTTATCCTCTGAGCCATGGTGCACATGCACCACAGAAAGCTTGAGTTTAAGGGGACGGCCAAGCGACCACAGAACATGGAGCAAAGTCATGGAATCCAGGCCCCCTGACACCCCCACCAGCAAATGCTGATTTTGTATGCGACAGGCCCTTAAGCTTTTTAACACTGCATGAAACAAAAAATGGTTGGACTTTTTCAACTGCTCCTCCCTCCTGTCACTTCCTTATAGATCACATTGCAGGGCATGTTTATCCCCCAATGGGTTTCTTTTTTAATTGCCTTTTCCCATTTTTGATTATACAGTCCGTCCTGAACAAAGGCAATTCAGGCTAAACCAAACTGGCTTGGGAACAGGCAGGAAAGGGGCAGGATGCGTATTCAGGAAAGGGCTTTTTTGGGCAAAACCTTCAGGCCCAAGACCCATTTTTACCTGTCCTCCAACAAAAAGCTGTTGACTGTCCTCACCCCCTGGGGGCAGGAGTCCACCTCCCCTGAAAATGTGTTCGAAAATCTGGAAAGCCTTTACAGCCGTTTGTCTGAAGACAGGGAAAGCACACACCCTTTTCCCAAACTGATGAGCTTAAACTCTGTCCAAAACGACATGCGAACGGCTGTCATGCAGATCAATCAGGATATTTTCAGTCAGGTCAATCAGGAGGAATACGCTATGGGCTTTGAGCTGTTTTTCCTGAGCATAGTGGAGAACACCTTAAGCTTTATTCAAATAGGCCAGCCCTTTGTCCTGATAGATCGCCCCTCTTCGGGCTTGAGAAGCGTGGGGCAAATAATGGATATATCGCTTAACCACTTTGCATCCCCTCAGGCTCTGCCCCCTCTCCCTCACCGGCTTTTGGGCATACATGAGGATATTTCCTTTTCCTCTTTTTGCTTTCGGTTTCATCCTGAAGACAGGCTCGTTTTACTGAGCCGAAACAGTATTCCCGCCTCCTGGTTCAGCTTAAACAGGGAAGAGAGAATAAAGGATAAGCTCAGCCAGAAGGCGGTGGAGGACCAGGCTCAAACCCCCTTTTGGCTGGCCACAGTGGACTTGACCTGAAAAGACTTTGGGCTTTATACTGCCTCTTGCCCTAAAGTCCAACTCCAAAAAAGGAGCATAGACCTTGTTGACAGATCAATTATTGAATCTTTCCTCCATAGCCCATGAGATTGTGCTGTGGTTTTTGATTGTATTGAGTGTTTTGTCTCTGGCCGTTATACTGGAGCGATTTTTCCTGCTCAAGAATTTTCTTTCGGAGACGAGCCTTATTTTATCGGAGATCACCTCTGCCCTGGAAAGTGGCCGGAACTCTCACATGAAGTTGGTATACGACAAATACAGCCTTTTGCCGGCCGGTAAACTCCTGCAAAAAGCCTGGGAGCACATTATTGAAAAACGGGACCGGGGCCTGGAGGAAATGATGAATGCTCATTTGCTGGCTCTCAAGCCTCAAATGGAAACGCGTCTTGGCTTTTTGGCCACAGTGGGATCCAACGCCCCCTTCATTGGCCTTTTGGGCACCATTTTTGGTGTTATGGAGGCTTTTTCCGCTCTTGGCTCCAGCACCGGTTCTTCGGCTGTGGTTATGGCCGGCATATCCAAAGCCTTGGTGGCCACCGCCTTGGGGCTGATTGTGGCCATCCCCGCCATCACCGCGTATAATTTTTTGCAAAAACAATTAAAAATGATTTTTCATAACATGGAATCCTCAAAAGAAACTCTGCTGTCTTTTGCCAAAAATTGCCACAGCAAGTAACCGCCCATGAAAAGGCTTTAATATGTCCAGTAAACTTATAGAGGACAACAAACCCATAGCTGAGATCAATATTATCCCTTTTGTGGATATTATTTTGGTCATTTTGATTATTTTTATGGTCACAGCCCCTTTTATCATAAAGACCGGGTTCTCCCTGAATTTGCCCAAGGCGGATTCGGCTGGTTCTCTCAGCCAATCCACCATAAACATTACTATTGCCGTGGATGGCCGGGTTTTGCTGAACGGGGAGGTGTTGGATCCGGAGCAACTGAAGAGTGCACTTTCAAAAGAGGCTGTGGATACAGACACCACACAGGTGATTATTTCTGCGGATCAAAATGTTTTGCATGGAAAAGTGATCTCCGTCATCAACGAGATAAAGTCTTTGGGTTTAAAAAAAGTGGCCATCGCCGCCCGAAAAGAAAAACCCTGATCCTTTTTGGCTTAAGGCCAATACGACAAAACCTGTTTCACTATATCGGGGGCCAAAAGCCCTTCTTTTTTATACAAATGAGAGGCTTTACAGGCACTTCGGCCAAAGTCCGCGGACACAGCCAAAGAACGCATATCCACTTTCACCCCTTTGAGCTGAAGGCTTTGTGCCACAAAGGCCCCCATACCTCCTGTCAGACGATGGTCTTCCACGCTCAGCAGGCGAAAATTGGTTTCCCTGAGGCAGGACAACAAAATGTCCATATCAGGTTTATTTATACTGGAGGCATTGACCACCAGGACTTTCCAGCCCTTTTTTGTGAGAGTGTGGCCAGCCAGCAGGGCCTCCTTCAGCAGAGGGCCTTCGGCCCACAGGGTCAGGGCCCTGGTTTTTCCCTCCCCGCCGGAATAAATCAGCTGTGCCCGCCCCAATTTATAATCATAGCCTTCCGGAAGATAAGAGCAAGGAAAAGTTTCTCTTCCCATAAAGAAAATCCGGGTCCTGGGGGTTTTGCCCGCTTTATAAGCTGAGGCAAAGGACTGAACCGCCTCTGTCATCAGGGAAAAAGCCTCTTCGCTGGAGCTTAAGACATACACATCCGTCATGGGCAAGGCCCCGGTTTGTGCGAGATAGCTCAAGCACTGGTGGGAGGCCCCATCGCCGGCGTCTGTCAGGCCCAGGTGAGAAAACACCCCTATCACCGGGGCCTGGGACAAATTGGCCATAAACAAAGGCAAGGCCCCTTTGGTGACGGCAAACTGGGTAAAGGTATCCACCACGGGAATAAAGCCCTGTTTGGAAAAGCCAGTCGCCACCGATATCATATTGGCTTCCGCCACCCCCATATCAAAGGAATATTCGGGAAATTTTTTTCGAAAAGGCAAAACGCCTGTGGAGCCTTGCAGATCAGAGCTTATGGATATCACCGGCCAATTTTTTTTCTCCCGGCAGTAAATGAGGGCTCGCCCAATCCCAGCTTGCACCTTGGCTTGTTGGCTTTTCTCAAGCCAAAAAGCCGGGTCCCCCTGAAAGAGGGCTTTTTTGGTGTCCAAAGGGGATAAGCTCTGCCCTTCTTTTTCTGCCAGATTTTTTGGGAGATCTTTCAAAGCCGGGGCTTTCTGGTTTTTTTCGCTGTTTTTTTTGCTTTGTCGTGTAAGTTCTTCCGCCCAGTTTAAAAACTCTTCCGGCACTTTCCTCTTCCCTGAAAGCTCCTTTAAAACCTCGCCAATGGAACTTGCGTCCTTAAAGGGAAAGCCGTGCCCGCCGTGCTCGGCCTCTTCTGTGGCTTTAAGGCCCCGGCCTTTAATGGTCCGGGCATGCACAAACACCGGCACTTTGTCTGAGTGAGGGGCCGACATCAAAACCTCTTCCAGTGTGTCCACGCAAGCTTTCAGATCGTGGGCTTTCTCCAGCCTCACATATTGCCAGCCCAAAAGCTCAAGGGACTTGAAAAAAGGCTCAAGCGAAAAACTGTCCTTGTCTATGCGGCCACTTAATTTGGTGTTGTTGTCGCTCACCACCACCACAAAGGGGTTCATTTTGTTTTTTTTGCAAAAGCCGGGAATGGAGCCAAAGGCCTCTTTGGCCTCCCCTTCCATACAGGCCCCATCGGACATCAAAACGAGGGTGGTCCGTTTTAGATCCTGCATTTTGTCGGCCATGGAAAGCCCTTGAGCCTGTGCCAAAGTGGAACCCAAGGGGCCGTTACTGAGATACACCCCTTCAGGAAAAAGGTGGGCCTCCCCATGCCCTGTCAGGGGGCTTGTGAGAGATCTGAATCCTTTGAGGGCGGAAAAACTCAAACCCCCCAGGCCGTAATTGGCCTTGAGGGCATAAAGCCCGTTCTCACAGTGCCCGGCATCGTTTATGATATGAAAAAGGTCAAAAAAAGCACGATTTTGGCTCTGAGCCATGTGAAAAACCAGGCCATAAAGAGCCGACACTATCTCCGCAAAAGCGGATGGGCCACCCCAGTGGCTGGCTGAGCCTCCCAACACGGCCTGCATATCCATCAGGGCCAAAGCCATGCGATTAATGCGGGGGTCGCTTAAATTCAAGCTTAAGCCAGACCGGCTGGTGACAGAAACAGAATACCTTGGGGGAATGGCCGTTTGGGGTGAGAGCAGGATTTTTCTTTTAAAGGGATTCATTATGATAAAAAAGCTATTGACCCAGGTGATACATGTCGGGGTAGTTTCTGCCCTCTCCGTCCATATCCATGCCATAACCCACAATAAAGCGATCATCAATGGCCCGGCCAATGTAATCGGCATGGGTCCAGGTATTTCTGTGAGAGGATTTGTCCAAAAGGGCCACTGTCTTTAAAGAGGCGGGAAAGGCCAGCTTTATTCTCTCCTTCAAAAAAGAGAGCCTGATGCCGGAATCAATAATCTCCTCCACAATCAGAACATGTTTTCCCTTTATATTTAAGGAAATATCTTTTTTTATCACAAAGCCCTGCTCCCCACTTCCTTCAATGAGCACAAAGTCCACTTTTAAGGGGATCTTGAACTGCCGAACCAGATCAGAGAGAAAAAACACCGAACCCCGGAGAGGGCATATTAAAATCAGCTCCTCCTCTTCAGCATAATCCCTTTGAATCTGCTCTGCCAGACTTTGCACCAGCTCTTTAATTTCACTGGCCTTTAAAAAAGGAATAAGCCCTTTTAACATTTTGTTGTCCCTTTCTTTCCCATAAGAGAGAACCCCATCAGAGGTCGCAAACCCACAGCAAAAATCGCACCCTTTTTTATAGCCCGTTTGGTTTTCAGCTCCACTCGCTCATTTGCTGAACTTTCATCAGACAGCCCCGTGCCAATTGATCCTTTGGGTCTATTCTCAATACATTTTCCCATGCCAAAACGGCTTGTGGAATTTGCCCCTCTTCAAAATACCAGCCCGCCAGCAAAAGATGGGCAGACTTGTTTTGGGGATAAAGAGAGACAAAAGCTTTAAGATATTTTTTGGCTGTTGTTTTGTAATTTAACTGCCACAGGAGGCGGGCTATCTGCAAACGGGCGGAAGGCTCAGGCTGAAACTCAAGCCCCTTGATGTATTCCTGCAAAGCGGATTTGGTTTGATGGCCCTTGAGGTAGGTTTTCGCCGTCTGGTTATGCCTTTCTGTTATGGCGGATCTCCAGTTTTGTGCTGAAGACTGGCTTTGCAGGTGGAGGGCCTTTTCGTAGGCCTTTTTGGCCTCTTTATACTGGCCTGTTTCATTGAGGGCGATGCTGAGATGAAGAAAATACTCCGCCTGAGGGTCTTTGTCGCAGGCTTTTTTTAAAGCGGCCAGGGCTTTTTGAAAAAGGCCCTGATGATAAAAAGTGAGGCCCAGAAGGTGATAGGCTGTGGCGGTTTTTCCCACTTCCACAAGGCCTTTTTGTAAGATGCTTTGAGCGGATCGCCACTCCCGGCACTTTAAAAGCTGAAGAGCTTTTTGGCAATAGTCCTGAGGTTCCAGCCATTTTGTCTGTTGGGTTTTCTCTGACAGGTCTGGTGCCAAAGGCTTTGCCTCAGGCTTTAAGTCTGACCAGTCCATTTTTGCCCCCGCCCACTTCATGGAGGAATAAAGGCCCCGGCGGGGTTTTGGCTCAGGCGAAAGGGGCTTGCTCTCCGCTACTCTCTCCGGGGCTTTTTCCAGAGAGGGGGGCCTCCTATAAAAGGGGATGTTCATATTCTTTTGCATGGCCCAACAGTTTTACACCCAAAAATCAGCAAAAGTCAAGCCCCATATTTACTCAATAAACCGGCCGTTTTTTCTGTTGTTTTGGTACCTTCTGTGAATCATGGCAAAAATACTGTCCTGACTCACGCCCACACGGTCTTTGCCCATTTTAACAGACATGCCAGCCACACTGTTTTTGTCTTTGTCTGAACCAGCCCTGGGTTTACTTGCCGGATCGCGGTCGTTCATGCCACCCCCGCCACCAAAACCTCTGCCCCCTTTTCCGTAACCGGCAAAGCCACCCCCACCACTTAAAAGCCCGGCAGAGGATTCGCCATCGCCTGTGCCTGCCAACAGATCATCATCCAGGCCCATATCCTCTTTTAATTGTTCCTCCATGTCCGCCATTTGGTTTTTAAAGGCCACCACCTCGGGAGAGGACATGTGTTTCTGAAACTCAGGCTTGTTCAGATCATCGGCTGAGTAGGTGTCGCCGTTTGGCAAAGTGATTTTGCCTTTGGCCCATTTCCAACCGTTATCTGCAATCATCTTTCTAAACTTATCGCTACTTCCTTTCCTCCACTTATTGTTGGCCTTTGGGCCTGGTTCCTCAGGACCAGGAGGGGAGGGGGGATCACCAGGGTCAGGAGTCTCACCGGGGCCAGGGGTGGGGGGATCTGTTGGTGTCGGATCTATTTGTGCAATGGGATCAGGCCCCTCACGGGGACCGGGGCCGTTAGGGTCGGGGCCATCATACGGTGATATCTCATACAGATCCGCTATACCCTCGTTCTTGTTTGCATTTTTAAACAGTATAATGCCAGCTCCACCCAAGGCCGCGGTGGTGGCCACCCAGAAACCGCACTTGGGGCAGGCGGGTGTCTCAGAGCAACAGCCGAAGGCTTTGACTCCGGCCGCCACAGCACCGGCCATGGCCAGAGTGCCCCCCATTTTTTGCATGGAGGCCGATCTTTTGGCTTTTGCACTGGCCGACTTGTGCTCTTGTTCTCTTCTGTTTAACTCTTTATCAATCGCGGCCTTGGCATCTTCCTTGTGACCTCCGAATTCACTATCCACCCAAGCCTGATGTGCTCTTCTTTGTGCGTCCAGGCAGGATTCCCAACAGGTATTGCCCTCTCTATCTGTGCCAGTGGACCGGATCTCCAGCTCACGGGGCTGAGGGTCTTGATCCGGACGGGTGGCCCGGGGAGTGTAGTGGCAGGGTGGAGGGGTGAAATCGGGCACACAGGTTCGTGTGGCGTCACCATCGAGACCTTTCCCGGCATGCTTCATCGCTATTCCCTTGTTCACATTGTGCTTGTCGCGGGCTATGGCTTCGGAACAGCTTTCATACTTTAGTTCCCCTTCCCTTCCTGTACTGACCTGACGGGTGGTCACAGTTCTTTCTTCTGTTTTATCTCCGTATTCGTGAGTCCAGGGGCATTTCTGAGGCCCTGAATTGGCTGAAAGGCCCCCCGCCCACACCAACAAAATAGTCAGTAACACCAGCTTTTTTATTTTCATCTTTTACCTCCCTTTCTTTTTTGTTGTTATTGGCAGTCCAGGTCTTTTTGGCAAAGGCTTTTAAACCTCCTGTTGATGCGCTCAAAAATATTCTGATGGGCCCCTCCCATCTCACTCGCTGTTTTCCTCAAAGCCCCTTTCTTTTTTTCCATCTCCTTTAATTTCTTTTTACTGAGTTTTAAGGAGGCAAAATCCTCTTCATCGCCACCGCCGCCACCTCGCCCACCATAAGCAGAAAAGCCACCGCCCCCCATGCCCAAGTTGCCGTCCTCTTCATCATCCCCGCCCCCTTTTTTGTTGTTCCGGCCCCTTCCTCTGTAGCGACCACCGCTCCCGCCTAAAAAAGGGCCACTACGCACCTGAGTACTGCCACCTGTGGCACTGTCGCCTCCGTCCTCTGTGCCATCTTCTGTTAGAGGATCATCTTCGCCCCCTGGTATGGAGATACCTGGTGGTGGTGCACCTGCACCACCGTCACGGCCTCCCCCTCCCGTTTTATCAGGACCCTCCCCTTCCCCTTCTGTGCTCTCCTTCTCTGGTGCGGGTTCCTCACTTAAAGTGGCTGAGCTTTGGCTGTGGCGGACCTGTTGGTTTTGTGCAGTAATCCTTGCCACTGGAGGGAGGCATGTGCCATCCTTCCACTCCCGGCCGGCTTTTTCACATTTTTCCTCATTGGTTTCCGGGATATCACATTCGCCATCTTTCATAGTGCCCCCTTTGGCCTTACAGAGTTCTTTTTCGTCCAGGATGCGGGCCTGTTGTTTGCACATCTCTGCTGAAAGAGCTGTGTTGGCCATCTGGCCCATTTTGTCGCCCCAGTCCTTCACCTTGACCGCCTGCTTTTTGCACTCTTTTTTTTGTCCGGTGAGGGTCAGGACCTGACGGGCGGGATCTCTGGCGATTTCAAATGTTGTTTCGTAAGCTGGAGGAGTCCCCTTACATTCTGTTTCTGAGAGTTCTGTTGCTGCTACTGGTGTTGGTGCATCCTCTGGTGAACTACATCGTCCCATTGCATCTTCGCACTTTGTTTTCGCTATATTATACTCGCTACACTTCGTTTTTATTTGTTGTTCGCATTGGGAGGTGCAGGAGGATATCTTCAGTTTGCATTTGCCGTGAGCGGCAACAGCCAAACTGCCCCCACCCGCCGCCAGCAGTTGCATTTGTTTGCACATCTCCCCCATGCCACCCTTTCCAAAGCCCTGAAGCATGGTGGCAAGACCGGGGCCAACGGAGGTCACCACATTGTTTACCTGCTCCAAAGTGGCCAAAGCCTCCCCACCAAGGCAGGTGGTGGGGGTGTCACAACAGATTTCAGCGTCATCCAGAGCAGTCCGGCAGTTCGCTGATGATTTTTCTGCTCCTCCTTCCTCATCTGAAGCATTAATGCCATTTTCACCTGTACTGCCAGAGTCTCCATTCGCCGTCGATGCCCCACCAGAATCTGTATCACCTGTATCTTCATATTTTTCGCAAATGGGAGTTACCAGTTCATTTCCCAAACAACCTTTTGCTGTAAACTTAAAGCCACTTTCTTCATCGGCGAAGGATAGGGGCATGCCGAAACTTAAGAACCAGAGGCCCATCAGTCCCCCGCTCAAAAGCCCCCACCTCATAAATCCGGCCCATTTATAAATTTTCCCTCCCCTCCCATTGAGGAGACGGGCGTTCAAACATCGCCGTTTGGCGACATTTTGTTTAAAGACACCAGCTTTGGACTTAAAAATGCGTGCTTGACAACCGTAAAAATCAGCTTTTTTGCACGACACCTGTTTCTTAAGTTTAAGAAATCGGCTCAGCAGGGGACGCAAAATATCGCCAAAGGCGAACTCACTCCGCCCCCTCAATGGGAGGAGAGGGACTTGGTTCAATTCACAGCCGGACCTGGCTAATGCCTTTATTGGCAAAGCTTCTGTCAAAAAAGTCTCTTTTTTGATTTTTTCCAATTTATCTCTCCTTAAGCGATCTGTTCTGCCACCCCCTGCTCTTTAGTCTGTTCGGCAAAAAGGGGCAAAACCTTAAGGAAAAAATATTATTTTTATCAAAAAAAGGGGGCCACACCAAAAAACTGGCTTCAAGGCAAAATAATTTGCTCAAAAGGGGTTTGCAGGCCCGAATTTTGCATGGACCAAACTGTCCGGGGGGGCAATTTGAACTGTGAATTTTCAAACACAATCGGCATTGTCAGGGGGGCTTCAGTTGGGCTGGGGGTTTTTCATTTCCACTTTCAGCGGGTTTCTGAAGTGCATGTCCTGTTGGGGAAAGGCTATCACAATTTTATTCTGCCGAAAAAGCTCATCTATGCGAAAGCGAATATCGCTGGGTATTCTTTTAAGCTCCATAATATGCTGAACCCGGACCCAAAAAGAGACCGAAAAGTCCAGAGAATGCTGGCCAAACTCCTTGAAAAACACAATGGGCTGGGGGGATTTGAGCACCGCTTTGTGCTCCCGGACCGCTTTTTGCAACAGCTCCTCCACTTTGCGGGTGGGAGAGCCATAGATCACCCCCACATTCACCCTCCTTCTCACCACGGCGTCTGACAAAGTCCAGTTCAGGATGTTTTTTTCCAGAAAAGAGCTGTTAGGGACCACAATCTGCGTGTTGTCTATGGACTTGATGCGGGTGGCCCTGGCCCCAATCCGCTCCACTTCGCCTGTCAGGCCCTCCACTTCCACTATGTCCCCCGCCCGGATGGGTTGCTCCAAAATCACAATCAGGCCACTGATAAAATTGTTCATAATGTTTTGAGAACCAAAACCGATACCCACGGCCAGTGCACCCCCAATCACAGTGAAAATAGTGATGGGAATGTTCAGCAGGCGAAGGGTGAAAAGGCACAAAATGATCATGGAGAAGTAAAGAATAAAAGTGGATATGGCATGCCCCACGGCTTCCTGAACATCCAGCTTTTTCAAGATCAGTTTTTCCAGATGGCGGGTGAGCTGGCGGACCACAAAATAGCCGACAATAAGGAGGGTGAAACCTATGACCAGCTGGCCAAAAGTAATGGCGTTTTTGTCTATTTTGAACAGATTCCAGTTCCAAAGCCCTGGAATTTTGGACCATATATCGGTGATAAAAAGATCTATTTGATACCAAAGTGCCTTCCACATAGCCTCATTGTCAGACAAAGAGCTTTTGCCGTCAAGCCCTTTTTTTCTGTC
The DNA here is from genome assembly GCA_965242635.1 of Bdellovibrionales bacterium. Classification (GTDB taxonomy): domain Bacteria; phylum Bdellovibrionota; class Bdellovibrionia; order Bdellovibrionales; family UBA1609; genus JANQSP01. The sequence goes on from OZ251471.1 coordinate 1,298,725, forward strand.
CTTTCTCTGGCCTTTTTCAAAAAGGCAGACCCCTCGGGGCAGGTTCTGCCGGCCCCCAAGCCAGTTTGGTTTTTAATTGGTTTCTGTTTTGAGCAGTTCGGAGGGAGAAAAAAAGCTTTGGGATCGGACAGACCACACACAGACCAAAAAGCTTAAACCGAGCACACTCAGGAAAAGCCCCCCCATAAAAGAAAAATGAAATTCCACCGGGAATAAAGCCCCCCCCTCATAAAAACTGCTCAAAAAGGGCAGAGGCACATATTTTAAAAAAAGGCACACAAAGGAGCTTAACAAAAAAGCCCCCAACATCCCCATGCCGGCCATAAGCAGGCCGGCCTTTAAAAACAAAGCCCCCACCTGAGAGGTGGAAAGCCCCATAGCCATCAATGCCCCTCTCTCCCTTTTTTTTTGCACCATAAGCAATACCAACAAAGAGGAGAGAGCCAATAAAGTGATAAAACCGGCTATGGACAAAAAAACGCTCATAATGGTCTTTTCCATTCGAAGGGCAAAAAAAAGAGAGGAGTTTTTCTCCGTCCAGGTCTCAACCAAAAAGCCCGCCCCCGTCAGCACCTTTTTATAAGGCATAAAATCCTCAGGGTCTTTAATCCTCAGCTCCAAGCCAAAATGATGGGAGCTCTTTTCCACAAAGGAGGGAAAATCTTTTCTGTCATAAAACACATGGCTAAAGCCTGTATTTTGAAGGGACACGATGGCTTTGATATGGGCCCATTCCCCAGGTGTTTGCTCTGTGGGGGTGAGCAGAAGGTTTTCTGCCGGCAGAAGAGCCACCCTCTCCCCCTCATAAAGGTCCAGTTGGCGGGCCAGCTCCCAATTTATAACAATCTCTTTTTCGGCCTTTTTTTTAATGTGCTTTTCAGGTTTTTTCTGAGCTTTTAAATGTTGTTTGTGGCTTTCATCCACTATATCCCCGTTCAAAGAGGGGGGGAGATTTATCCGGGACAAAAAACGACTCCACCCGGCCTGGCTCAAAGATCTGGCCTGAGCACCGGCAAAGGCCCCCCGCCGGGTTTGAACCACCACATCCCCACTTTCAAAAAAATCCAGACCTTCCAGGCCCCCCATCAGATTGGAGGATTTTAGAAGACTGATTATTTTTTCTTTTTGATCCTGAAGAGGCTTTGTGTTCAAAAAGACTGTGATATGAGGCTCTGTTTTCAAAAACTGTGCTTTAATGGCCTGGCCCAGGCCCCCCATCACATTAAACACAATCAAAAGGCTGGCCATGGAGACAGTCAGGCCCAAAAAACATATCAGGGAGACCTTTTTGATAACCGCATTGGCCCTTTTGGAAAAAAGACAGTGCCTGAAAAAAACAAAAGAGGAAAGCAGGTTCATAACTTTTAACCCCCCCTCCTTAAGAAAATCTCAAACAAGATCGGTATAAGTGTCTCGTCGACTGTCACTTTTGTCAAAAAAATAAACAAGTGTGAAATTATTTCACTGCCCATAACTCTCTTTGTCAAATTTATTTAAATCTGTTTGAGATTTTTATCCCAATACTGTATTTTCCTGCCCGAGGTGCTTACATGAAAACACTTTTAACCTTCAGCCTCTTTATTGGCTGTTTGACTGCTTTGGCACAAAGCCCCGCGGGATTATGTGAAAGAACCTGGCAAAGCCCGGCTCAAAGGGCACAGGGGATTTTTACCCACTATCAATCCCAAGTCAAGGCCCATCGCATAACAGTTGATATAGATCCCGGTCATCTTAAGAAAATAAAAAAACCGCCTGAGCACCGGCTGTCCCGTTTTCCCTCCTTTCAGCTCATGCTTTATAAGGGGAAAAGGATGGTTTTAAAGCCCTTGAGTCTGGTGGCCAAAAATCCCGAAAAAGCCTCTTTGACAGAAAGCTATCGGGAGCTGGCAGTGTATCGCACTCTTCAGGCACTGAATGTCCCCACTTTGTTCTATGGGGTGACCCGACTGAAAACAAAGGCTTTGCCCGCGGAGCCTCCTGCTCTCTCCAATTTTCAGGAGCAACTGGTAAGAAATTCCAATAACGGGGCCCATGTCAGTTTGGACTGGCAGGCAAAAGGCTCCCATTTTGACAGTCCTCATTTTTCCCATCCCCTGATGGCCCTCTCGCGACACTTTTCCCCTCCCAAGAGAAAAAACAAGCCTCTTCTTTTGGAACCGGAGTTTTTTATGGTTTTAAAATTTCAGGAAGGGGAGGTTTTACACCTGGACAAAGTCACCAACGCCAATTGGGCTTTGAGCCGGACGGGCCACATGACAGATCAGACAGCTCAAGATCTGAAAACCATAAGGGATTTGTTTGTTAAATATGCCATTCTTCCAAGGGATTTTCAAATTGTGCTTTCTCCAGAGGGACAGGTGCATACCTTTGATGTGGAATATTATGAATTTTTGGGAGATAAAGCCATTTCTCCACAAAATGAATATGCCCATTTAGTGGATAGTGTTTTCAACACGGAGGAGGAAAAGCACCATTTGATAAACCTTTATTTCGATAAATTGGTGGCTCTGCCAAATCATATTCAGGATCTTATGGCTGAATAAGGCTTTTTATACTGATCTTGTTTGAATTTTTCAGGTGTCAAATTTTTCCTTATAGCAGGCAAAAACCTCAAAAGCGACACCCTTTTCAAAACCAGTTTGGTTTTATTTGTTCGGCCTCTTTATATATGCGAGCCGTATCCACGCCTGATATTTTTCCCTCCTCCATAAGGATTTTGCCCTGACACATCACAAAGTCCACCTCCCCCCCGTGGGCAGAATACACCAGGTGGTTCAGCAGATCATGGCGGGGATAAAAGTGCGGATGGTTCAGGTCAAGTGCGATAATATCCGCCTGAAATCCGGGGGCAATTTTACCCACCATGTGAGTGAGACCCAAAGCTTTGGCCCCGGAAGTGGTGACAAAAGAAAAAATATCTTTTGCCAAAACGGTTTTTAACGGGTTTTTCAGCTTTTGGAGTTTACCGGCGGTATCCATCTCCTGCCACAGGTTCAGATTGTTATTGCTGGCCGGGCCATCTGTTCCAAGCCCTATGGTGATGCCCCTCTCAAAAGCCCTTAAAATGGGAGCTATGCCACTTGAGAGCTTCATATTGCTCTCCGGATTATGGGAAAGGGGGGTTTTGGTTTCCACCATAATGTCCATATCCTCTTCTGTGATATGCACCCCGTGCACAAAAAGAGCTTTCGGGCCGATGAGTTCGAGATCGTTTAAATGCCGGACTGGGGTTTTGCCGTATTTTTTTTTGATTTCCTTCATCTCCCACTCAGTTTCTGCCACATGGATGGAAATGGGAATATCCCTGGCTTTGGCCTCTTCCACTGAGCGACTTAAAACCTCAGGGGAACAGGTATAGGGGGCATGGCAGGCTATGGCCGGGTATATTCGGGAGTCTTTTTTCTGACCGATTTCACACAAAATATTCAGCTCTTCTATCCAGTGGGAGTAAAGACTTAAAGCGTCCACACATAACATGGCTCTCAGGCCATACTTCTCAAAAACCTCTGCCATTTGAGGGGTGTGAAAATACATGTCACAGACTGTGGTGGTGCCCCCTTTTATCAGCTCCAAAACAGCCAGTTCTGTGCCCACGCGGATAAAATCAGGGTTTATCATCTTTTTTTCCAGAGGAAAAATAACTTTTTCCAGCCAGTCTTTTAAAGTGAGATGATCGCCCAAGCCCCGAAAAAGTGTCATGGGAAGATGGGTGTGGGTATTGACAAGGCCAGGGCAGATGAGGTGGTTTTTAAGATCTATGATCTTCTGAGCTGGAGGAAGGTTTTGGGGAACGGGCCCTGTGGAATGCACTTTGCCATTCTGGATGGCGATCATTTGATTTTGTTTGATCTCCCCATCCTCTTTTTCCATGGAGAGCAGATAATCACAAAGAATTAAAGTGGATATATTTGTTTGTGGCATTTTTTGAGGGCTTTTTTGAAAGTTTGTTTTTGAGGTTTTGTTTGATTTTTTTTTGACAGTCAGGGGTTCAGTCTTTCCAAGTTGGATTTAAGGGCCAGAATTTTATGATCTATTTGTCTCAGCTTCTTGTTATGAACTTTAAGCTTTCCTGTCAGAGAATTTCTTTTGTAGTCCAACTCTTTTTTTTGATCGTGGAGGGGGCGAAGTTTTTCTTTCAAAACGGACATAAATTGAATGAAATCGCTCTCCTGATTGAGAAAAGTGTTTTCTTTTTCCCTGAATTCTTTTTCCTGTTGATGAAAAGAATTTTGTAACTGAGTCAACTGCTTTCTTTTGTCCTGGAGAAAAGCTTTTTTCTGATTTAGTTTTTCTTTTTTGGTGTTCAGGCTGACACTCAGGCGATAAAAATGACGTTCTTTTTGCCCAAGCCCATAGTAGCTTCTGGCCTTTTTGTCCAGCAAATGCCCACCGGCCATTATATCATTCCAAATCTTTCTGTTTTTTTTGGAGAAGGAAATAGAGACAGAAAGTTTACGGGGCAGAATTCGACGCTGAACTTTGGTTTCGTCACTGCTGATAATTTTTTTTTGCTCCTGCTTCATATATTCTGATATCTGCTCCATGGCGGCAAACAGGAGTCCTTTGTCTGAGGGGGACAAGATATAAGACACTGGTTTTTGGCTAAGTTCCTCCAAGTCCTGAAAAAGATCTTTTTCAAGCCCCTGTTGTTCCATAAATTTCTTCAAATCCAAAATACCAGTAAAAATTTCTTTTTTGTTTTTCCTGAAAAGGGCCTGCTCTTTTTCGTATTCCCCCCACTCGTTGGAAAACAGCTTCTCCTCTTTTTGATATTTTTCCTCTTGGGCGACAAGCCATTTTGTTTGTTTGTCAATGGAATCTTTTCTTGAATTCAGATCTTGTTGCTCCCGTTCCAGGGCTTTTTTGGTCTGGAGAACTGTTTTTTCTGCCATCGTCATTTCTGCATTTTTCTTTTGAAAACCTTCTGTCTTTTTTAATATCTGACGATAATCCAGATTTAAGGCATTATTGGCAGATAACACAGACTGCCCGGCTTTTTGAAGAGAGGCCCTTTGTTTTTGCAAACAAGCCAGCTCATGGTTTATCCGCTCTATTTTTTTAAGCTTTTTGCCTTTCATAATTCCTCTCTTGCCTGTCGGTTTGCAACCTTTTCAGAAGAATAATGTTGGTTTCTGTGGCCATGACATGGGCAAATACTCAAAAAGTCAAATTTTATTTTTTTTCGGGCCTCTGTTATGACGCACCGCAATAAAATTGTCCCGGCTAACCGATCCTTGGCAACGGCTTTCAAGCTTGGTTCGTGAGCCTTGAGCACGCATGGGTAATATAATGACACGGCATGTCTTTACCAAAGACCAGATTATACAGTATAAAAAGCCCTGGCATGGTGATTTCAAACCAAAAAAGGACAACCCTTGTAAAGAGTAAAGTTTTTTCCCCTCATCTCAATCAAATTATTTTGGGAGACTCTGTTGAAATTCTTAAAAATTTGGACCCTTCCATGACCTTTGATACAGTGATAGCAGATCCTCCCTATAACATAGGAAAAACCTTTGGCAACAACAGGGATAATTTAAGTTTGGAAAATTATATCCGGTGGTCTTGCCAGTGGATAAATCTTTGCCTGAACAGGCTGAAAGAAAATGGCCTGCTTTATGTGTATGGCTTTTCTGAAATACTGGCCCACATATCCGTTCATTTCCCTTTGGACAAACAAAAGTGGCTGGTCTGGCACTACACCAACAAGACGGTTCCTTCTCTTAAGTTTTGGCAAAGAAGCCATGAAACCCTTATTTGTTTTTGGAAAAACAAAAAACCCAAGTTGGAGATAGATCAAATTAGAGAGCCTTATACCCCGGCCTATCAAAATTGTATTGGCAAAAAAAGAAAAGCCACCCCAAGCCGTTTTGGTGCCAAAGAGACCATTTACAACGGACATAAAAAAGGGGCTTTGCCAAGGGATGTGCTTAAAGTCCCTGCCTTGGCGGGTGGCAAAGGGTTTAAGGAGAGAAGCTCCCTCAAGCACCCCACCCAAAAACCTTTGGCCTTAACAGAAAAACTGCTCAAATCCAAAATCAATGGCGAGGGCGGACAAGTGCTTGTTCCTTTTGCTGGTTCTGGGTCGGCATGTGTTATGGCCAAAAAATTGAAGGTGGATTTTCTGGGAATAGAAATTAATCCAGTATATGTAAAGGCAGGAAGAAAATGGCTGGCCCATACCAATTAAACTGATCCTGTTTGAAAATGCATGTTTCATATTTGCCTTGTGGGAGGAAAACAGCCTAAAAGCGACACCTTTTTCAAAAAGCAGACCCCTCGGGGCAGGTTCTGCCGGCCCCCAAGCCAGTTTGGTTTAAACCAAACTATTTTTGCCACTTCACTTTCGATATGTGGCCCTGGCCTTCACAGTGGGGGCAAGGCTCAAACAAAATGTCTTTTAAGGAAGGTCGCTCTCTTTTCCGGGTGATTTGTGCAATACTCAGTTCAGAGAGAGGAAAAAGATTGGTGGGGGCACGGTCTTTTTTAAGCAAAAGCTCCAACTTTTCCATTAGTTTTTGCCGGCTCCTTTCTTTTTCCATGTCAATAAAGTCAATCAGCACAATACCCCCGCAATTTCTGAGCCTTAACTGCCGGGTTATCTCTTCTGCCGCCGAGAGGTTGACCTTTAAAAGGTTTTCTTCTGTGGATCTTCGCCCTCTAAATCGGCCACTGTTCACATCCACCACCACGGCGGCCTCTGTTTCCTCCAATATGATAAAGCCTCCTGTGGTCAGCTTGACTTTTTTTTTCATAAGCTTGTCAAGCTCTGGTTCCAAATCATACTTGTCAAAAAGAGGAAGAGTTTTATTTTGATAAAGCTTAAGCTTGTGTTTTTCCTTTGGGATGTGATTTTTCATAAAAGTTTTTATTTCCAGGAAAAGGCTTTGATCGTTCACCCACACTTCCTCAATATCCTCTGTCAGAAAATCCCTGATGAGACGGGGACCAAAATTAAGAGGGGAATAAATATGCCCGGCTCTCTTTTTGGATCGGTATTTTTGATCTATCTCCTGCCAGAGGGATTTTAAATTTTGTGCCTCTTTTTTTAAGGTTTTCATAAAAGGAGCTTTAAGGGTCAGAGGGCCCTCCTTGGAAGAGCTGTCTTTAATGGTGGAACTGGTTTTCCGGTTTGATCCTGCCAACAGGGTGGATCCGGTTTTTGTGCGAACAATCCAGGCCCCGGAGCCTTTTTCCTCCTGAAAAGACTGAATAAGATTTTCTCTCAAAACAAGGTCTTCAATTTGCCGGGAGATTCCGATATGGAAAGGGTCTTGAGGCAAATACACCAAATGGGCACCGGGGAGACTGATTTTTTGGCTCACCCGGAGGTTTTTGTTACCCAGGCTGTCTTTAATAATCTGTGTCATTAAATATTGCCCCACTTTTGGGGTGGTGGTTTTGCCATCCCGGCCACTTTTTTTATGTTGTGAAGGAGAGGCAGGTGGTGGATAGCTGGCATAAGGGGGAGTATTATCTTGTCTGTCGGTTTGCGACTTTTGTCTGTCGGTTTGCGACCCTTGCATGTCCGGGTTAAAGGGGCTTGTTCTTTGAAGTGACAAAAAGGCAGACCGGCCCTGACCCAAGTCCACAAAATAAGCCCCCAGCTTTTTTTGGACCACACGGGCTTTGTAAATGGCCCCCACCTGAGAGGGCTGATTTTGTTTTTCCACAAAAAACTCTGTCAGCTCCCCTTGTTTTAAAACAACAGAGCGAATAACAGAAGAATCAGTTTGAATAAGAATAAGATTTTGTGTCACTTTATATCGCTTTATTTACTTGATTGTATGTTAAATTGAAAAGGATCATACCAATAACAACCCTCACAAGTCCCTTCATATCTTGCTGTCCCTTTCCAATAAGGGTTTTTATACCCTAATTTTGTAGCATCAAATCTAATTCGACTGCTTTTACACTTCTTGCAATGTTCTCTTTTGGCTGAATTCACAGCTTTGTGCATAGGTTGAAACAAATCAACTCTTTGGTTTTCTGGTGAAATATCAAAAGATTTAAAGCCATCTTTATGATCACATTCAATATAGTTGCTTTTAATACCTAAAACAACACAAGATTTTTTGCTGATATTTTGTTTTATTTCAGATTTTATATTTGGTGAGTAATGATGACTTTTCTTTGGGGTTAGTTGAATGCTGGTTATTTTATTGCTGGTTTTAATTCTGTGAACGTCGTAATCTCTTGCCAATGGTCCGTCATCTCTGCACCAGGATCCGCCATTTCCCAATTTAAGGGAATCATATTTATCTTTAAATTCAGAGACTTGCACTTCTCTTGAATATCCTTGGATATTGGGTTGGGCCAGTTCCAAAAACAGTTGTTTTTTTGTTTGTTTCATCGATCATCCTTTTTTTGGCTTTTTTTATGTATTTGGGATTTTTATCACCACCTATAAAGCACCTGTTTAATTTTAAAGCGGCCAGGGCGGTAGTGCCTGAACCAAGAAAGGGGTCTATGATTAGGTCATTGGGCTTGGAATGTTTTGCTATTAAAGCCTCCATCAGTTTTAAAGGTTTTTGAGTGGGATGTATTCGTTTTTCCCGGTGGATGGGAAAAGAATAAACCCCATTATCATATTTGCTGTTAAAAGTGGGTTTCCCCCCTTTTATTCCCAAAACCGCCACTTCCCTGGCGTTACTCAGGTAAGTGCTTTTGGAGTTTAAGGGCACGGGGTTTGTTTTTTCCCATATAATGAGCCGTATCATTTTAAAGCCGGCTTTTATAAAAGCCGACTGAACTTTTGTTATCTTCCATAAATCATAAAAACAAATAAGAGTTCCACCAAGTCTCAGAGCTTGATAGCTTAGCTTGGCAAAATCGTTCAAGTTGATTTCCTGATGGTCCCATTTTCCAAAGTCCATGGAAACAGCCAACCTTTCCACAGAATTTTTGCCCAGATTTTTAAATCCGGTGGTTTTGGATATGGAATAAGGGGGGTCTGTTAAAATGAGGTCAGCTGTTTCTGGTAGGACACTGTTCAATAAATCCTTAAAATCAGCCGTCTCCAATAAACAAACTTTCCTTTTTGAGTTTTTCATAATTCTTTTTGTTGAAGTTCAAAGGGCAAAATTTTACCTGCATGGTTGAATAAACAATAAAACCATTAAAAGAGCAAGTGAATAATTTTGATTATGACACACTGATTCAAAAAATACTTGGAGCCCATTATACTAATAAAATTTTTTCAAACTTCACTGTTTTAATAGCTTGTTTTCAAAAGGGATATTTGCGGACTCTTTAGTATTAACAAGACCTTGGTTTGTATTTGTGGGTTTATGACACAGTGATTCATAGTTTGTCAAAAAAACCAGGTTATAACATTATGACATGGCGATTCAAAAGCAAAAAAATCTTTTGTTTTTTTAAAAGTTTACTTTATACTGATCTTGTTTGATCCCTACTGTTATGGAGGACATGGATTTCATGTTTCTTATCCTTCCTGACTTGAAATGAGTTAAACCAACCTGGTTTTGAAAAAGGTGCCACTTTTGGGCTGTTTTCCTCCTACAAGGCAGGATGTAAAACATGCACTTTCAAACAAGATCAGTATATTACTTTTTTTGAGATTTTTTGGAAAAAGAAATTAATAACAGCCTCTTCCGCGGTGTGGTGCGCATGAATTTAAACCTGCTTCCTCCGACAAAAAAAGAGATTTTTTTGTCCCGTTTGCTGAGCCAGGGGCAACACAAATACAGCCGATATAATGGGCTTCCTCTACGCTATGCCGGCGGGAAAAGCCTCGGCGTGGGGCATATCATAGAGCATATTCCAAATGGCCTTACAAAGCTTGTGTCCCCTTTCTTTGGTGGCGGTTCTGTTGAAATAGCCTGTGCCATGGAAATGGGCATGTCTATCAAAGGCTACGATATTTTTGACATCCTCACCAACTACTGGCAAAACCAAATCCAGGCACCGGTTAAACTGGCCAACACTCTTTCAAAGTGGCCCCCCACCAAAGCACAATATGCTGAAGTAAAAGAAAGACTTCGCATGCACTGGAAAGAAGAAAAACCGATCAAAGACAAAATGAGTCTGGCGGCCCATTACTGGTTTAACCACAACCTCTCTTATGGTCCGGGATTTTTGGGCTGGATGTCAAAGATTTATGAAGACCCCAAGAGATATGAAAGGCTTGTTGAAAAAGTGCGGAACTTCCGTTGCCAAAAGCTCTCTGTGGCCTCAGCCTCTTTTCAAGATTCCATCCCGAAACACAAAAATGATTTTCTGTATTGCGATCCTCCTTATTATTTGGAGGGGGACAGTCAAATGTTCAGAGGAATATACCCACAAAGGAATTTCCCGGTCCATCATAATGGGTTCCCGCACGAGGTTTTGTGCGATTTATTGCATGCCCATGAAGGAGGGTTTATTCTGTCTTACAATGACTGTGAAACCATCAGAAAGTGGTATGCAGACTTTAAAATTATTGAAGTCAAATGGCAATACACCTTGGGGCAGGGGGAAACCCGCATCGGAAAAAACAGACTGGAAAATGGCTCCCACCACCATGTCAAAAATTCACATGAACTGCTGATACTTTCTTCTTAAGCTGTGGCCCGATGATTCTGGTTTTTGAGCAGTTCTTTTATATCTTTTCGGATCTCCCTTACATCTTCCTCCAGCCCAATAAACCTCTGATTAAAATCCGCTCTTTGCTGATCGAACCTTTGATTAAAATCCACCCGCTGTTGATCAAGCCTCTTGTAAATATCCATAAAAACAACTTTAAAGTCCTCCCGCTGTTGATCGAACTTCTGATTAGAGTCCTCCCGCTGTTGATCGAACTTCTGATTAAAGTCCTCCCGCTGTTGATCGATTTTTTTGCCTGTGTCTGTGATATGGTTTGAGAGTAACTTGTGGATATGTCTCAACTCCATAATGATATACATCAACAGAGCTATAAAAACCACAAGCAGGCCACTACCCCAACCATATTGAACCATAAAATTTAAAATGGCAGTCCACATACTTTTATCCCCTGTTTTTTATGCCTTGTTTTCTTATCCCCTGTTTATAAACTCCCACGGCCAAAATCCTCCTGCACAAAAGACCTGACTGAATAATACCACAGGCCAGAAAAAAAGCAACTCTTTTTTGCCCTAAAGACAAAAATTTTCACAAATTTCTCCCTGTAGGACCACCACCCATGAAAAAAAACCTTTTTTTTTGGGCCACATTCCCGCCCCCGCTTTGTGCTTAGAACATGCATGACACAGGTGTAAAGTTTATCTTAACATAATCTTAACAATATTTGTTTGACACAGGCCAGCTTTTCAGCTTAGAATCAGGCTTGGTCGGCTGAAAATGGAGGCTTTATGAGTCAGGAAAATAAAATGGATATAAAAGTCGCCCTTATGACGGTGATAGCTTTAACCGCCCTTTTGGGAGGGCAGGGTTTTGTCATGAGCCTTCTGCTGGATCCGGTTAAGAAGAGCCAGGCCCGGATGGAAAAACAAATAAATGCCAGAATGGACCAAATGGAAACCAGAATGGACCAACGAATGGACCAAATGGAAACCAGAATGGATAACCTGGAAACCAGAATGGATAACCTGGAAACCAGAATGGATAAATTGGACAGCAAAATGGATCTGCTGTTGGCCCGAAACAAACCCTGAAACCCAAGGTTTTTAAACCATGTATGCCATTATTCAAAACGGAGCACATCAGTACAAGGTGAAGGCCGGGGCTTTTTTGCGTGTGGAAAAGCGAAAAGAGGCTCAGGGCGAGACCAGCTCCTTTGATAAAGTTTTGGCCTTTTCCAACAAAGAGGGAGACCTTTCGGTTGGAACCCCATATGTAAAAGGAGCTAGGGTTCATTTTCAGATCATTCGTCATGGAAAAAGCAAAAAAACTCTTGTGTTCAAGAAAAATCGCAGAAAAGGCTATCGCCGGACCAAAGGCCACCGGCAGGAGTTTACAGAAATTTATATTGAATCTTTAAGCTCTGCCACCGGCCAAAAGGAATCCCTTCCCCTAAAGAAAAAAGCTGGCCCAAAAACCACAGAAAAACCAGACCAACCAAAAATCGCCTCGCCCACTGTCGCCAAAGCCCCCGCCACCTCAAGCAACAAAGAACAAAGCCCAAGCCAGCAAAAAACCACCCCATCCACTGTCGCCAAAACCCCCGTCGCCTCAAGCAACAAAGAACCAGAGAAAAAAACAGAGCCTCTGAACCCCCTGACAAAACAAAAAAGCTCCCAAGAAACCAAACCCGAAAAAAAAGGAGTATAACATGGCCTCCAAAAAAGCCTCTGGCAGTACACGAAACGGCAGGGATTCCCAAAGCAAAAGGCTTGGGGTCAAAAGTTTTGGCCACCAACAGGTCCTCCCCGGCACTATTTTGGTCCGGCAAAGGGGCACCCGTTTTTACCCTGGAGCCGGGGTGGGCATGGGAAGAGACTTCACCCTTTTTGCCCGTATTCCAGGCAAAGTCCAATTTGAAAGACTTGGCAAAACAAGGCAAAAAGTGAGTGTATACCCCAGCGGGAACCCTTAAACCTCTATATGACAAAACCCGCTCTGCCCATAAAAGGGCATGAACCAGTCCTTTTAAAGGAGATTTTGGAAGAAGCCCCCTTTCCGCCTGAAGGGGAAGGCAAAACAATGCTGGACACCACCTTTGGTTGCGGGGGTCATACAAAAGCTTTTTTGGATCATTTCCCCAAGCTCTCCGTTACAGCCACAGACCGCGACATTCAGGCCATTCAGTGGGGGCAAACACATATTCTGCCTTTTTTGCCTGAAAAGTCCCGCCTCAAGCTTTACCATGCCAACTTCTGTCCTTACTCCGATCTAATGCAAAAACTTAACTTTTCACAGGAAAAAGGCTTTGATATAATCCTTTTGGACTCAGGTGTCAGCTCCCTTCAGCTGGATCAGGCCATGAGGGGGTTCAGCTTTTATAAAGATGGCCCTTTGGATATGAGGATGGATCAAGGCCAAGGCCCAAGGGCCAGGGATATTATAAACCAAGCCAGTGAACAGGAACTAAATGACATGTTTTTCCACTATGAAGAAAAATTTAAAGGCCCCCCGGAAAACACAACACCCCGGACAAACAAAGAAGTCCCTTCTTCAAGGTCGGGAAAAGAGGACCAGAATGGTTTTGAACCTGCTCAGACCAGAAACCTTTTGTCAAAGCCGGTAAAAGCGGTGTGGAACAGGCAAAAAACCAACAAAGTGGTGAAAGCCATTTTAAGGGAGAGGGCAAAAAAACCCATAGAAAGCACCAAAGAGCTTTCGGATTTGATTATCCGACAAACCGGCTGGAGAAAAAAAGGCCAACACCCGGCCACGGCTTTTTTTCTGGCTCTCAGGCTCCATATAAATCAGGAGCTTTCCGCCTTGGCTGAAAGCCTGCCAAAGATGATAAGGTCCCTCAGGCCCGGAGGGCGACTTTTTGTTTTGACTTTTCATTCTGTGGAGGATCGAATGGTGAAAAATCTTTTTAAAGATAACCCCTTGGGCCAGGCCTTTAAAAAACCGATCCGGCCCTCAAGAGAGGAGATACAAAAAAACCCGCGGGCCAGAAGTGCTAAACTCAGAATCTTTGAAAAGGCAAAACCCCATGTATGACCCACAACACAAGAATTTCAAGCCTTTCTTCAGTGTGCTGATTATCATCAGTGCCCTCTTTGTCAATATGTTCTTAAAAATGGAGCTTAGAAGAATGAATTACACCTTTTTGCTCCGATCCCGTGTGTATGGGGAGTTGCAGGATCGTTATTATAAAAACTTACTGCTTAAAAGCCGGCTGACCCGTTCAGAACGGCTGGAAAAGTGGGCACACTCACAAATGACCCTGAACTGGGCCAGAGAAGGGCAGGTAATTTTGGTTATTGGGGAGAAAGCGGCCGTGCCCCAATAAGCCTTAAAAGTTACTATGGTGTGAAAACCGCTGATGGCAGAAGACTGTCGTGAAAATCAGATTGACAAGCCCTTAAACCCTGTATTCTAATCCAAAGAGCAGGCTTTTCAGGAGAAATAACCCACCACGCGAGGTCCGCAGTGAAATCCCGTATGATTTTGGTTTGTCTCCTACTCTGTTTTTTTTATTTGGTGTTTGTGATTCAGGGGGCAAGACTTCAGTTTTTTCCGGAAGAGCGACTGACCGCCGTCAAGAAGCAAAATTTTGAAAAAGTCATCCGTCTTAAGCCCCGGCGAGGCATTATTTACGATCGAAAGGGGCGGGAGCTCGCCATATCGGTGGCCGCCCATTCCCTGTTTGCTGACCCCTTTTTAATAAAAGACCCTTATGCTGTGGCCAAAAAACTGAGCCAGCTTTTAAATCAGCCCTTCAGCTCTCTTTATAAAAAAGTAAAAAACAAAAAAAAGCGCTTTGTCTGGATCAAACGGCATATAGAGGAGGAATCGGTCAGGACTGTCCGCTCATGGAAAATAAGGGGCCTGGCTTTTTTGCAGGAGCCCAAGAGAGTTTACCCCAATGGATCTCTCTTGGCCCAGACTTTGGGCTTTGTGGGCCATGATGGCCAGGGCCTGGAAGGTCTGGAGCTGGTTCACGAAAAAATCTTAAGAGGCCAGGAAAAGCAACTCCTGGTCAGAAAGGACGCCATGGGCCGGCCCCTTCTCTCTGAGTGGTCCGCGGGTTTCTCCTCATTTAACTCCAATGGGGCAGACATTTACCTCACCATAGACAGCGACCTCCAGTTTTTTTTCGAAAAGGAGCTTAAAAATGTGGTCCATGAGTATACGGCCAAGTCCGCTTTGGGCCTGATTATGGATCCCCAAACAGGGGAGATTATGGCTCTGGCACATTACCCCACTTTTAACCCCAATCATCCCTTTAAATCGGATCGAAAGCTTTGGCGCAATCGATCCATAACAGACGCTTTTGAACCTGGAAGCACTTTAAAACCTTTTATTATGGCCTCCGCCTTAAAGAAAAAGATCGCCCCCTCCACCCGCTTCAGTGGCCATGAAGGTCGCCTTTCGGTGGAAGGCCATATCATCAAAGAGGCAGAATCCTCTCAGCAGTTTGAGGATATGACTTTAAGGGATATTTTATCCTATTCCTCCAATATAGGCTCAGCTCAGGTGGCCTTAAACACAGGGGACAGCTTTTTATATAAAACTCTGGACACTTTTGGTTTTGGCCAAAAAACCGGCATAGATTTTCCGGGGGAAAGTGCTGGTATTTTACACCCTCCCCCCTGGAAAAAGTTGCAACTGGCCACCATTGGCTTTGGCCACGCCATATCTGTCACTCCCCTGCAAATGGGCATGGCCTATTCCACCATTGCCGGCGGGGGGCTTGTCCGAAAGGCCCGTCTCCTGAAAGAAATACATTACAAGGAGGAGGGACGAAAAAAAGTGTTTAAACCACAGGTGTTAAAACAAGCCCTGACAGAAGAGGAGGCCCGGACCCTGACAGTCATGCTCATATCCGCGGTCAAGTCAGAAAGAGGCACAGGCAGAAAGGCCCGGGTCAAGGGTTTTCTCTCCGCCGGCAAAACCGGCACAGCTCAAGTGGTGGATTCAGCGGAGGGGGGATATATTCAGGATCAGTATATATCCAGTTTTGCCGGCTTTTTACCGGCCCATGATCCCCGTTTTGTGATCCATGTGGTGGTCAGGCAACCTCAAAAAAAGTTCTATGGCTCCACAGTGGCGGCCCCTGTTTTTGCCAAAGTGGCGGAATACGCTGTCCGACAGGCCGGACTCTCACCTGTGCTTATCAGTGAGAAAAATCTTTTGAAAAAAAAAGCCCTCCGCTCACTTAAAAAAAAGCCCAAAGAAGGGGCGGGGACAGGCCAGATTCCCGACTTTATCGGGCTGAGCTTAAGGGAAGCCTACCAACTGGCCAAAGTAAAAAACATCCACATAAAAACAAAAGGATCCGGGCAGGTGCTCTCAAGCCACCCTCCCCCTCTGTCCCCCCTGCCAGACAACAAAAAAGTCACCCTGACTTTAAAAGAGTAAGCCCCTCCCACACAGGAAAAGAGCCAACAAACTTGACATCAAGCCCTTCTTTTGGTACCTTGGTGGCCTATGAAAACCCCTCTTTTTGCTGATAACAAGATCCACCGGAGAAAAGTTCCAAAAAGGCCGGTGCTTTTTTATGCTGTTTCACTGATTTTTGGTTTAAGTTCTGTTATGCTGAAAGTGGGTCTGACTTTCTGCTATATATTTCCCGCCACGGGTGCTCCCTCCCTCTCTCATACAGCTCCGCCCCCGGAATGGGTTCAGCTCAAGAAAAGCTTAAAAAAGAGAAAAAGCCCTCTCACATCCCCCCTTCTTCAAAGACGAATGGAGAGGATCCACCGGGTCTTAAAAACAAACAAACAAAAAGCCCTGGATCTCATACAAAATATGGAAAAAGTTCTTAAAAACCGCCCGGCTGAAAGAGCGAGATTACATCTTTTGAGAGCACAGATACATCTATCCATGGAGGACATGAAAAAAGCCATGCTTTATTATCAAAAAGCCCATGACTCCCAAAAATTAACTTATGGGGAACAAATGTCTCTTTTATACGACATGGCTTTTTTACACCTGATGAACAAAAACACCCGAAAGGCGGATCAAATAAGCCAAAAGCTTTTTTACCTTTCGGACAAGCTCTCTGACCCCCCTCTCCATATCCTGAAAGCCTATATTTTGACAGAGCAAAACAAAAAAAAACAAGCTCTGAAAAGAGTGATGACAGCCCTGACAGAAAGCACAAAGCCAAAAGAGCATTGGCTGGCCTTGGGGGCAGGGTTAAACCTGGAGGCCAAAAAATATCACATCGCCATCAAATTGTTGTCCCAGCTCACAAGCCTCAAACCCCAAAAAAAGCAGTACTGGAAACAACTTTCTTCGGCTTATCTGAACATCGACAAGGAGGACAAAGCTCTTGCCACCCTGGATCTGAGCTATAAACTGGACTTTTTGGAAAAAGAATCAGAAATACTTCATCTGACAAGCCTCCTTCTGGCCAAAAACCTCCCTCTCAAGGCCGGCCTCCTGATGGAAAAAGCCCTTAAAGAAAAAAAAGTCAAAAGCAATCCCAAAAACCATGAGATTCTGGGGGACCTTTGGCAGAGGGCGGAAAATATTCCAAAAGCTTTAAAACATTACCAAAAATCATCCGCTTTTGCCAAAAAGGGAAAAATCTTTGCCAAAATGGGGCGACTTTATACACGAACCAGAAACTGGAAAGCTGTTGTAAAAAACATGACTCTGGCCATTCAAAAAGGGGGTATAAAACATCTGGAACAAATTTATATCTCTCTTGGAGTGGCTCATCTTCAGCTAAAACAATACGAGCTGGCCCTCTCTGCCTTTGAAAGCGTTATGGAAAAAACCAGAGCCAAAACACAAAGCATCAAAATGGCCCGCCAGTGGATCACTTACACCCAAACCCTCAAAAACTCCTGAGGCTTAAAATCCCACTTATGAATTATGAACATGGCTTCTGACTGTAGAATCTTTATAAGAATCCAGTCGTAGTAATAGGCTTTGTTGAAAAGAAGAAAAACAAGTGCCAAAAACCCCTCTTTACCAAGTAAATCAGGGGCAGAAGATCGAGGAAGAAAAACCAGAAGTTATGAACATATAGACAGAGTTATGAACAGACAAACCTCGCCCGCCCTTCGATATTTTTGTAAAAAAACTGTTCATAACTCTCAAGGTTCAAAAAAAAGAGCGGGTTAATCTTCACGGGTTTAATTCCCTGTGGCTGGCCACAGGGAGGCTGAATCCTTCCTTGTCGGGAGTGGGCTTGTTTTTCTGTTCGAAGTAGGAATGAATAATGTCACGAGCCAAGGGGGCTGAACCACTGGAACCGGAGCAGGAATGCTCGGTCAGAACGGCCACCGTGATCTCCGGATCTTCTGCCGGGGCAAAGGCCACAAACCAGCCGTGGTGCCTTTCCTTTAAAGGTCTCTCAAGGCACTTTTTATGTATTTGCTCTCTGGAAAAAGAGCGAACCTGAGAGGTGCCGGTTTTGCCGGCGGTTGTTATGCCCCGGACCTTCCACCAGCGGGCAGTGCCCTGAGGGCCATGCAGGACCTGAGTCAGGCCCTTTTTGACTGTCTGAAAGTGCTTGCGATTTATTTTTTTCTCCGGGATCTCATACAAAATCTCCTCCCTGAAGGTCTTGAGGGTTTTTCCTTCACCATCCATAATTTTTTGAACCAAAAAGGGCCTGACGAGCTGGCCCTCTCTGGCCAGACTGTTATAAGCCAGGGCCATTTGTAAAGGGGTGACAAGGGTAAAACCCTGACCAATGGCATGCACCAAATTTTCTCCTGCCTGCCAAGGCTCACCTGTCTGTTTTTCCTTCCATCTGGAATCAGGAACAAGCCCCATGACCTCTCCATCCAACCGGACTGAAGTTTTTTGTCCCAAGCGAAAAGCTCTGGCATAGTCCGCCATTTTGTCCATGCCAAGACGCATGCCAAGCTTATAAAAAAACACATTGGCCGATCTTTCAAGAGCCTGTGTCACATTGAGCCGGCCATGGCCAGTCTTTCGATAATCATGGTAAAACCTCCCACCAAACAAGATCCTTTCAGGAGATTCCACCGCATCATGGGCGGTGATGATTTTTTCCTGAAGGCCCGCCAAGGCCACAAAAGGCTTGAAGAGAGAGCCCGGGGCATAATGACTTTGTATCACCTTGTTTATCAAAGGTTTTGACGGATCTTGTGCCAGCTTTTGCCACTCAGAAGGGGTGAGGCCAAGAGAGAAAACATTGGGATCAAAAGAAGGAAGAGAAACCCATGCCAAAATGGCACCGGTTTTTTTTAAGACCACCAAAGCCCCTCGCCTTGGACCAATTTTATCTTTTCTGAAAAAACTTAAAAAAGCCTTTTCCTGTAATTTTCTGTCTATGGTGAGAACCAGACTGTGGCCCGGACGGGGCTTTTCCGGTTTAAAGCTCAAGAAACCCGCTATGGAGGAGACAGGCTTTCTGTTATGTACATCCACCTCCACATAGGAAAAACCATCCTCTCCCTTTAAGTGTTCCTCCCAAGCCCCCTCCAAGCCACTTTTTCCCACCCTGTCTGTCCGGGAAAAACGATCGCCATAAGTTTTTTTAAAAAGACTTATCTGATGAGGGGCTATCTCCCCCAGGTAGCCAAAAAGATGTGCCCCATTTTTCTTTAAAGGGTAGTGCCGGAGGAGGGCCGGCTGAATGTCAAGCCCTGTCCAATCCCACTTAAGCTGTTTTAATGGAGGCACTTCCTTTAAACTCAGGTGTTTTTTAATCACCACCGGGCGAAAAGGCCCATATTGTTTTTCACTTTGATTTATCTTTTCCACCAAACGCAGAGGATCTGTTTGTAAGATGGCAGAAAGTTTTGCGGCGGTCTCTTCCCTGCGAGGAACATACTGAGGGGTGAGAGTCAGCTCCAGCTCCTGAAGATTTTCCACCAAAATCCGCCCCTTTCGATCCAAAATCCGCCCCCGCTGGGCCGGGATTTTGGTCTCCTTGAGACGGTTGATTTCTGAGTATTTTCTCAGGTTTTCTCCATGAATTATCTGTAAGAGCCAAAGCCGGCCGGCCAAAATCAGCCCGGCCCCCATCAGGATTCCATGCACCCACTTTCTTCTGAGGACAAGCTCCTGTCTCTCTTCCTCCATACGGGAAAGGGTTTCTCTCATAACAAAACCTCCGCTCTTTTTTTGGCAGGGAGACTTAAATTGTCCAACCCTCGAAAAAGCAGTAAAAGAGGAAAAGAAAACAGCCAGCTTAAAATGGCCCCACCGACCCAAAAAGAGGCCCCGTAAACATAAGGGGGTTCCCCCAAAAGCCGGGCCAGCAAAAAGAGAAAAGCAGGAAACAAAAACAAAATGAGAGCACAGATAAGGCTGAAAAAAAGAGTGTTAATGGAGTATATTCTCCTGAAAACCAGCAGGAGCAAAGTCACAAAGGAATTAAAAATCAACACATAGCCCAGGGGCACAGAAGAAGAGCTGGCAAGAAAAAAAGAGATAAAATAAACCAGAAACACAGCAAAAAAGGCCCCCCGGTAAAGTGCACCATAGACCAAAAAGGAAGGCCAGAGAAACAGTGGAAGAGCCAGAGCTGTCCCCGCCGGCCAAAGCCGGTTTTGCACCACAAAAGCCAGCAGAAAAACCAGTAAAAACAGGATTTGATTTAACAGTAATTTTTTTTGAAACATCTTATTAAGGGGATGGGGTTTTTAAAGCAATAAGCACTTCCTCCAGCCGGCCGGGATTGACAAAAGGTGTAATGGTCACATCCTGAGTCAGGCCCTGTTTTTGAACATGGGTTACCCGACCAATGGGGAGACCCTTTGCCGTCAAAAGACTGAGACCGGAAGTGAGGATGCGATCGCCCGTTTGCACATCATCCCGGCTTTTCAGGTATTTCAGCTTGCAAAACTGCCCACCCTCCCCCTCCACCACCCCATGCACACGGGAGCGTTCCACCAAAGCGGATAAAGCCGTATTGGGATCGGTTAATAAAATCACTTGCGAGAAGTGGGACAGAGCACGGAACACATACCCCACCACGCCCTCTGCTGTCAAGACCACCATTTTTTTTCTCACTCCGTGCTGACGGCCCCGGTCGATGGTGATAAGCTGGTATTTGGAAAGAGGATCATAGCCAATGACCCGTGCAGGGACAAAAGCGGTTTTCTGGCTCTCCTGAAACTTTAAAAGCGTGCCAAGCCTTTTATTCTCCCTTTCCTGTTCCTGCAAAAGGCTTATACGGACCTTCAGTTCCCTGTTGTCCTTTCTTAAAGAGCGGTTTTCTTTTTTGGTGTGAATAAGGTTTAAATAAGTGTCTGTGGTGCCCTTTATGGAGGAGGCCAGTACATGGTAAAGAGAAAGCATTTGTGCACTGACAAAGGCAAAAGATCGAAAAACAAGATGCTTTTCTGTTTTAAAACGGTCCAAAGCCACAAAACTCAAGGGCAAAATGATCAAAAAAAGAACCAAAAGCCCCTTTTTTATGTCTATATTGAAAAAAGGCAAAACCCCTCCCTTGCCCGATGAGGCTCTTGAAAAGACAGGGGGGCTTTAAAGAGACCGCCTGCTTAAAAAAGCCCAAGATTTTGTTGTTTTTTGTATGTTGTTCTGTTATATTTTCCTGTCAGATGGCCAAAAAATCAAGTGATAATGTGCCCCAGGGACCTTTATTTTCACCAATTGACTGGCCCGGAGGATTTACACCAAAAAGGCAGGATCATGTTTGAAAAAATCAGAAAACCAGGAAAAACTTTTGTCAGCTATATCATCTTTGGTCTGATTTGCTTCATTTTTATCTTTATTGGCGTGCCCTTTCAGCAAAGCTCGCCTTTGGGAAGTGGGGCCATGGAGGTGAATGGCCAGGTGGTCTCTCTGGCGGAGTATCAAAATTATTATAATATCTTGCAGTCTCAGGCGGGAGAGCAGAAGGAGGATCTTTTGAGAAAACAGACCCTTGAGGCCCTGTTGACAGCCGAGCTGACAAAACAGTCAGCGGAGACCTTGCAAATGAACATTTCCCGGGAGGAGAAAAAGGATCAGATTTTGAGCATGCCCTTTGGGCAGGAAGAGGGCCGCTGGACCCAGAGCCGCTACCGCTCTTTTTTGAAAGCCCGCGGGCTTTCTCCCGCTCAGTTTGAAGAGCGGGTGGGGCAGGACCTCTTAAATCGCCGGTTTCAGAGACTGTTTGAGCATGCTTTTTTTCTGTCCTCCGTGGAGGGGCAAAAGGTTCAGGAGCTTAAAAAATTTAAAACAAAGATAAGCTATATTCAATTTGCCACCACCTCTCTTTCATTGGAGGAATCCCTTCAGCTGGAGGAACTGGTGCAAGGAGAAGACTCTTCCCTGCTCGATCAGTTCATAAAAGAAAAAAACTGGGAATGGAGGGAAACAGAGATGTTTGATCTGAGCCGGACGGGGCTACCGGGCCTTGCATCTCATAAGATTCTTTTGGATAAGTTGTGGGCACACTGGCCTGAAACCGGGCGGATTCGAACAGTCATTTCTTCACAGGATCAGTCTTTTATACTGAAAGTGTTGCACTTTTCCCAGGAAGATCAGACGGAGAAAAAACAGGACCTGCCAGACGGCAAAGCTCTTCTCTCAGAGGTTGTTCGTGTCATGAGGGGGAGGACACTTTTTTTATCCTATATGGATTTTAAAAGAACAAAAGCCTCTGTGCAAATTAACCCCCGTCTTGGGCCTTCTTCCTGAAACCCCGTGGGACACCCTTTGCCAGTTTGGTTCAAAAAGAGCCAAAGGAGAGATGAGGCAGGAGGGGAATTTCATTTTTCCGGGGCCGGATTTTAAAAGCTATGTATCCGGAGACAGGACCCAAAGGGGTTTTATAACGGAGCCCCAGGCCAGCGGAGTGCCGGTAGGGACGGGTGAAATCTTTTCCAGAGACGGTGACCATGCCCCCATCATAAAACAAAGTGCCGGTCATGTTTTTGTTAATGGAAAACCTCAGCTCTGTCTTGAGCAGAAGGTAAAAAGAGGACCGGTTAAAAATGAGGGCGTTGGCATGTTCAATGGGGAATTCCTCTTTATCCGGCACTCTCTCCCCATGAATCAGGCCATCAAAGCCTCTTAAGGAGTTGACCCCTCCCAGAATAAAAGCCCGGCTGACAGGCACCCCGCCCTTCTCCGTTATATTGGTTATAATTCCCCCCTGAAGGCTGTTGAACCAGACCCATCTGTCAAAAAAAGGCCGAAAATCAAAGTGCTTAAGCTCCATTTTCAAAAATTGAATATTCTTCTCCACCCTGGGCCACGCGTATTCAAAAAAAATCTGTGACAAAAAACCCTCTTTGCTGAACAGGAGGCTGTCTCTTTTATCCACACTGAGGGAGAGTTTTGTGGAGACAATGTGAAGCCGGCTGGTTTGACAGAATGGGGAGGAGGGTCTTTTTTCACAAAGAAAGGTCTTTTTGAATTCCCTTCGTCCCTCCCAGCTTAAAGGGGTGAGAGTCAGGTCCAAAAACTCAAACGCGGATTTTTTTAAAAGCAAATAAGCTCTGGTGGAATTCACAATATCTGTCACCCGCGGTTTTCTGGAAAAAATATTGGAGGAGTTGGACACATTCAACTGACCCTGAAGAGGGAGATCCCATAAAAAAGGTTCTGTGTAACTTAAAACAGCCTGGTGCTCAATATGTTTGGGCTGTGTGGCCGGCATGAGGTATTCTGCCACATTGGATTGCAAATTCAGTCTGGAGAAAAATCGCCTTCCGGCCCCGGAGATATTGGTGTGTGAAAACTCCCCAAAACCCCGTGCGGTCAAAGTTCTTCTGGTGTTAAGCCCCATGCCAAAGCGAAAAGATCGGGGCTTTCTTTCCTCCACCTGAACAGATAATATTCTCTCACCTTCCGGCCGGCCCTCTTTTTTCCGGCTCAAGATGTTTGTGCTGGAGAAAATGCCCAGTTTATTGAGCCGGCTCAAACCACTCTGGACTTTTTGAGCCGTTAAAATGTCCCCCTTTTTCCAATTTAAAGTTTTGATTATGAAGCTTTCTCTGGTCTGGCCTTTGTTTTCCACTGCCATACCGGCGATTTTTATTCTTTCTCTTTCTGCAATGTCAAATTTTAAGACAGCCGTGTTTTTTTCTTTGTTGTATTGAATGAGGTTTTTGTCCATTAACTCCATTTCCATAAAACCGGCCTCTCTGTAAGTGGTCACCAGATTTTGCATGTCCTGTTCCAGGAATAAAAAATTCAGTGCCCCCTGGACTTTGATTTTCATTTTTTCTTTCAGTGCCCTGCTGGAAAAAAATTTGTTTCCTTTGAAATGAATGGCCTGGACCCTGGTCAAAGGCCCCTCCTTTAAAATCAGATCCACCCACACTTTATAAGGGGAACGATGGGTGATCCGTGCCCGTGCCTGTGCTTTAAGCCAACCTGCGTTTTTCAAGTGGTGAGTCAGACTCCGGACCCCTTTTCGAACATCCGGTTCATAAAAAAAATGTTTTTGAATCAGGGGGCCACTCCATTTTTGGACAAGACGAATGTAATGCTTTTCCGGTTGGGAAAACTGGCCCAACACTCTGATTTTTCCTATTCGGGCTCTTCGCCCCTCTTTTACAGAAATAACCACTGTTTTTATGAAATTTTTTTCATCCGTGTTTATACGATGTTTCAGCTGGACACGGGTGAATCCTTTTTTGGAATAAGATTCCCTGATGTGGTTCATGATTTTTCGAATCAGCTGGGGATTATTGAAATATTTAACATACATTTTGGCCGGCAGAAGAAGGTGTCGGCTGAGGCTTTTGTTTCCCTTCAGAATGAATCCATACCGGTAGGGGCTTTTTATTTTGTATGAAATAAAAAGCCCCTCTTGTGTGACAGAAAAAAGCGGGCCACTTATCTCCGGCAGGAGAATCTTTTTTTTCTGTAAAGTGAATAGCATTTGGGCCTGAATCTCCTGAGAGACTTTTTTGGAAAAAACTTTGTTTTGATGAATGTTTTGCTTTTGGTTCAGCCAGCGGTTTAATTTTTTGTTTTTGGTTATAATTTTTACCTGGTTTATGAGCTGTTTTGAATGCACCGGTCCCCCTTCTTCCTTTTGAGAGGCGAAAGAGGGCCCGGTGAAAGCCATTACCAAAAAACACAAGCATATCCATTGCATTTGACCATGCCCATTTTGTATTGTGGTTTAAAAATCAATCTGATACTCCAGATCGAGACCCAAAGTGTTGCTGGCTTCATCCTGGCCCTCCTCCTGACTTTCATTTTGCCAGAGACCAATCAAAGACACATTCTGGTTTATTTTATATTTGGCCTTTATATCACTTTCCCTCACTTCGTCCAGCAATGTGTGGCTGGAGGAAAGGTTCAGCCTGTTGAACATGGTTTTTCTGACGATCAGGCGCGTGGCGGGGGCACTGGTTTTGGAGCTGATATGAGGGATGATGAGAAACTGATCCACCACCCCCAAAGTGTTTTTCAGCTCCCGTCCGATGGCCTTTTGAAAAAGCGTTGGGCCAAGGTGGGAATAGGAATAGCGGGTGATATTGTTTAAAGGGTTTCCGGGTTCAAATTTAATGGACCTGGCACCAAAAGCCAGCATGGAAACAATTTCCTTTTCGGTTAAAAAGGGTGTGGAACTGAGCTGGAAACGGGGGGACTGCCCCGTGCCCCTGACCCTTAAGAGAACCTGATATTCTGTGGAGAAATTATTTTCCCTGTTTTGTTGATTGAAGGAGGGCCCGCCCTCTTTTTCCTCCCTGAGAGAGGTTTTTGCCCTTATATCAATATTCGGATTGGAGGGAGGGGCTTTGGAATAATGAATCTGAGCCTGATTCAGCATGAACTCATGATCTCTGAAACGAATAATCCCTCCGGGCAAAGCTTTTAATGTGCCTGTGAGCAGAGGGCTTTCCGGAGAACCTGTGATGTTTATCTTTCCTGTAAAGGAGGACTTCATGGCACTGTTTTCCATTTGAATGGGGTTTTGTGGAGAAAGCTGTAGATTAAAAAGCAAAGGCTCAAACCTCTTTTTGTCTTCCTGCAGGGCCAAAAGTTTCTGATTCAGTTGAATGGGAACAGAGGCAGAGGTCCCTCCAAACTCTTTTTCCACCTTTAAACTCTCCAACTGTGCTGACATTCCCAGGGTATAGGGAAACCTCTGGCCTTTAAGAGAAAGACTTCCCTGCCCACGGGCAAAGAGGCCAGGCAGGGTGCTGAAAATCACATCCTTGAACCGGCCCTTCATATCCACCTCAAGCTCTTTTGCCGGAGACCAGAAAAGCCCGCCATGACCTTTAATCTCCCCGCCCCCCATCCGGGTGTCAAGGGAGGCAATATTGATATGGCGGTTGTTTACATGGGCCTCCAAAAGGATATCTTCAAAAGGATCCACAAAATCATTCAACTGAACGACCCCTTGGTTTAAGCTCACAGTCCCCTTTGGTGCCGGTAAAAAAAGCTTTGGATCAAAAAATAACCGGACCTTTAAATCCCCTTCCCATGTTTTCATAAAGGGAAAAAGAAAAATAAGAAAATCCAGCTTGAGGTCACCTGTGACATGGATTTTTTCGTCTTGTGTTATGTTTAAGGAATGAGAGGCGGATTCCAAAGAGAAAGGTTTTATATTTATGTGCCCTTTGTCAAAAGTGAGGTCAAGGGGCTTTAGGGTTTTCAGCTTGTGAGAGGGAGTGTCCAGAGAAAGCTGGCTGGCATGGATGGAGCCGGTGAGGGTGCGGGAGGGCCTGTTTCTCTGATAAGAAAGGTTCAGGGAGCTGTCTATATGAGACTGGAACTGATGATAGAGGGAGGAGCCCTGAGCTTTGGAGAAAAAAAGCTCTTTTATGTTTAAAGCTTTGGTGGTGGCATTGAGGGCCACTTGTCCTGCTTTGGCATAAGGAAAAACCAGTTTGTGGACTTGAATTTTATCTGCCAGCTGGCCAGAGGCTGTAACATCCTTTTGGCTGAGCCTTAAATCAAGTTGGGAATTTCCCACAGGATAGCCTTTGTAAAAGCTGTTTTGAATTTGTATTTGTGTCCGGTTGGCGGGACGAAGAAAGTAGCCACTTAAGTCCATCTGAAAATTCATGTCCCCTTCCAGTTTATTGTTGGTGGCCCAGGATATGTTTTCTGAATTTTGCAAAGCCAGGTTTTGGCCCCTGAAGCTCGCTTTCAGCTCGCCTTTGGGATTAACCTGCCCCTCAAAAACCAGTCGGCCCTCCCCCTTTTCAAGCCATGCGGTTTTGGTTTGAACATAACCGTTTTGGGACTCCAGTTCCAACCCGCCTTTGTCAAAGCTCTCTCCCTCCCATGCCAGATCAAAAAGCTGAAGCCGCAAGTGGTAACTCAATATATTGGCCTGTAAAGGGCCTTCCAGATAACCGCTGAAGTGGCCCTTTCCTTTTATGGAAAAAGGGAAAGGCACATGGTTTTCCAAAGCCTGCTTTAGATCCTTAAGGGTGATAAAAGGGGAGTGGGCAAAAACCCGAATACGGTTTTTGGGGATATTCAGGCTGACATTTCCCCTGTATTGGGATTTTTGAAATTGCCCGTTGATTTTCCGAAACCGTAAAAGGCCTTTTTCTGTGTAATGGGCTTCAGCCGTGGCTGATCCCAAATGAAAATGACCCAGAGAAAGATCTTCTGTGTTTATGTCAGCCTGAATGTTTATTGTCTCAAAAGGGCCTGGAGAAAGAGGGCCTGGAAGAATCTTTAATTCCCCTTTTTTGATATGTAAAAGGCCCTTTGGCTTGAGATAAACCAGATCTTCCAGATCTGACAAATTAAAACTTCCGTCATACCGGGAAACAAAGCCCTCTTTGGCACTGAGGGAGCTTTTAAAGTTTAAAAAAGAATCCGGCCCCTGAATCCGGGTTTGAATATCGAGCTTTTGGTCGGCAAAAAGGATCTGATTGTTCAGCCTCAGCTGAGGGGCTTTCAGTATCAGATTATTCCCTGGGGCCTTAACTTCAAAGTCTTTTAACCGGCTTTTTCCCCGGCAGTCCACTTTAATCAGCTGACCCTGGCAGGTCCACTTTCCATTCCACTTTCCATAAATCAGCGGGGCTTTCCACGAAAGAGACTTGAAGAGCGGGTTCAGTTGGGTGTTTTTCACTAACACCTGAGTGTGAAAAGGAAAGGGCTTTCGCATTGTTATCCGACTTTCTTTCAGTTCCAGCCATCCGGCCCCGCTCTCTTTCCATTTTAATGTGTTTACAAACAAGGTCTGGTTTTTCAAACTGACATCAAGCTCACCTTGGGGGAGAAAAAGGCCATAACCGGAAAGCCCCTTGGCCTTAAGTGCCATACCCCCTTTAAAACGATGAGGGGAACTGTAGCCCAGGTCCCCTTTTAAAGTTACCTGCCCTTTAAAACTGTGCTTGAAAGAGGGGTCAGCGATTTTTAAGAGAGCCACCAGGTCTTCCATAAAAAAAACCCCTTCGGCCCTGATACGGCCGGAATTGAGGTTTAAAGGGGAAAGACGCCCGCCTGCCCGCCCGGAGAGTGTGAGGTCGGTGGTTTTGTTTTTAAGCCAAAAGTGTGAAACATCCACCTGATCTTTTTTGAAACTTATGTTTAAAAGAGCAGAAAAAGGGGGCCGCCCCCCTGTCTCCATAAAACCTATGTCCGACTTCATGGTGATGCGATGGGGGCTTAAGTTCAAAAAAATATCTGCTTTTTGGACAAGGGTTTCCTGAGCAGAGGACAGGATCTTAAGCTGAATGTTCTTGAGTTGAATTTGGCTTAAAGGAAAAGAGACCGGAAGTTCCAACTGAGCTTTCTGTTTGTTGTCCAGCTGTATGGCCAGCAGGGGGCTTAAGCTGGCGTTTAAGTTTACAGCCTTGGCTTTAAAGACCACCCGTCTTTTTAAAAGAGCCATGTAATCCGGCTTAAGGCTTAAGGAATCTGTTTTTAAGGGCCCGGCCCAAAGCTTGTGTGGAATTTGCATTTGCACATTCTTCCAGTGGACTTTCAGAGGAAACAGGGAAAGGCTCATTTGTTCCCACTTGATATCCAGCTTTTGTTTTTTAATCTCCTCCTCAAGAAAGAGGGAGATATGTTTTGTGGCGGCTTGTCGCCCCTGCCTGTAAAGCCAAAAAGCTGTGGCCATCAAAATCAGAACCATCAAAAAAAGCCCTGTGCGATAAAGAATGCTGTGGTTTTTACTCATGGCTCCTCTTTTTCCCATTGTTTTAAAAGACATGTGGTTAATCGGTAATGAGGGCGAACCTCCTGCAATTGGGATAAAATGGCTCTGGCCCTCTCTTTTTGGCCCAGACCATAATAGGCACGGGCACGGGCATAACTTAAGGCAAACACCGCCTCTGGATCGGCTTTTGTCCTGACAGTTAAGGTATCTGCAAACTGAAGGCTGTCTATATAAAGCCGGCCCTCCAGAAGAAGATCCAGGTAAAGCCACATGACCTCAGGGGAATCCGCCCTGGGTTTAAGTATTTTCAAGGCCATAAGGGGATAGCCCAGGAAAGCGAAAAACAGGGCCATATCGTAAACGGATTCAGAGCGGTGCTTTAGTTTTTGAGATATGGCCCGGGCTATTTTCCGGGCTTCTTTTTTTTCTTTCTCCTGAGGTGGTACAGGAAAAAGCTTTTTCTTAATCAGATCTTTCTTTTTTTTCTGAATGATGTGCCGGCCCCATTTTTCCTGAAACTTGAGCCAAAGCTCCTGAACCTGAGGGTTTTCAGGGTGGTTTGTTTTTAAATTTTTTAAAATGTCCTCCTCTTTTTGTAAAATTCCCTGAGCCTGAATAAAGTGGAGATCCTCCATAAGCTTGATAAATTCGGCGTTGTTGTTTCTGTTTATTTGTTCCTGTTCCTGTTTTTTTAAAGCCTTGAGTTCCGGGTGGAGGTCATCCCATCTGTTCCAGGTCAAAAGAGCCGGTATTTGTTTTTGTTCCTTTATACCTTTCAGGAAAAGCAGTCTTTGTTCTTTGGAGAGCCTGATTTTTTGTTGGTCCAGGATGTCCATCAGAAAAGCCCAGGGCAAAAGCTCTTTTTTTTTCAGTTGCTTGAGGGCGATTTTAAGGATCAGCTGATTTTGCCCTGAGAGATAAAGAAATTGGCAAAGCTCCAAAAAAGAACCGGGATCTTTGTTTTTGGCCCCCCCCCATTTTTGGATGAAAGCAGAGAGGCTTGACCCTTTGGTCAACTGTTGTTGAATGGCTTGTCCCAAAGTCATTGTTTTTTCACCCTTTCCATATAGGAACCATCATGAGTATTGACTTTCACAGAATCGTTTTGGCTCAAATGCAAAGGCACCTGAACCACCAAACCGGTCTCCAAAGTGGCGGGCTTGGTGGCACTCCCTGCCGTGTTGCCTTTAAGGCCCGGATCGGTGTCGGCAATTTTAAGGATCACTGTTTTGGGAAGTTCCAGGGCTATAGCTTCTCCTTTGAAGAAACAAACTTTGACACTCAAGCCCTCTGTAAGAAAGTGGGCAGAGGAGGAGGTTTGTTTTTGGCTGAAGGCTATTTGCTCATAAGAGGTGTCGTCCATAAAATAAAAGGACTGAGGGGCCTTGTATAAAAAGCTCATGCTTTTATAGGTGATGTCGGGGGAGGCAAATTTTTCCCCGGAGCGAACAGTCAAGTCCAAATAAGCCCCGGTGATGAGATTCTTGAGCCTTGTGCGGGTAAACTGATTTCCCTTGCCGGGCTTTATGTGTTGAAACTCCACTATGGTGTAAGGCTGGTCCCGGACCATGATTTTCAAGCCTTTTTTAAAGTGACTGGTGCTGACCATAATTTTGCCCCTTTGATTTTCCAAATGACCGGGGTTCAAACCCCTTTAATCGGCCTGTTTCTCCAAAGTGGAGAGCCAGTGCTTTAGTTTTTGGATTTTTTTCTGCCGTTTTTTTCTGTGCCCTGTCTGAGAGCTTTTTTTCTGCTCTTTTGCCGTTCCTTCACTTAAAGCAGAGGCTGGCAAAAGCTTTTCCAGTTTCTGCAGTTCCCGCTTTCCCTGTTTGGGATAAAGATTTTTCATCTCCATGATAAAGTGCCGGGCTTTTTCAAAATCTTTTCTGTAGATCAGGGCTTTTATTATGGCGATGCGGGATGAAAATTCAGGACTTTTTTCCGGTTCCAGAGGGTAAAGGGAGGCTGTTTTGGTCT
This sequence comes from Bdellovibrionales bacterium, assembly GCA_965242635.1. Taxonomy (GTDB): domain Bacteria; phylum Bdellovibrionota; class Bdellovibrionia; order Bdellovibrionales; family UBA1609; genus JANQSP01. The sequence goes on from OZ251471.1 coordinate 1,329,275, forward strand.
CTTTATGCTGATGGATATGACGAGCCACCTCTTTTAAGCTTTTGAAGGCAAAACCGGTGGAATCATATTGAGAGGCTGTTATCAGCTCCAGCTTTTGGACCATTTTCTGGGCGGTTTTGTTGGTGGGATCCAAAAACAGGAGCATTTTATAGGCAGAAAGGGTCTTTAAGGGATTTTTAAGACGCAGATAAGTCTGGCCCAAAAGCTTGTGGGCCAGAATATTTTCCGGCGACAGCTGAGTGGCTTTTTCCAAAGCCTCACTGGCCCTCTTATTTTTATCCATGTCCAAAAGGATCAGGGCCTGAGCTATGTATCCGGAGCTGAGCTGGGGATGTATTTCAAGACCTTTTTGGCAGAGGCTGAGGGCTTTCTCCCTCTCCCCCCTTTTTCTGTAAAGATCCGCCAGGAGAACAAAGACCTGGGATCGGGGGTTTTTTTTATAAATACGCAAGTATTTTTGAAATTGTTGTTTTTCCAGTCCAGTCATTTTATCTTCCAATGAGGGGGTGGGTTTTAAGCTTAAAAAAAGCTTTAAGGCCATTTTCGTGGAAACAGGCAAAAAAAGCAACAAATATCACTTGAGGAATCAGGGCTTATGTCCTTTGGCGACACTTTGGTTAGACAGAAAAAAAGGGGGGGAGTGTGTCTGGGCCTGGATCCAGGGACGGTCCGGACCGGCTTCGCTTTGGTGGCCGTGACAGGACAAAGCTTTTCTCTGCTGGATATGGGGGTGCTTAAGGCCAAAGGGCATAAGCCTCTGGAGCAAAGGCTCTTGATTTTGGGCGAGGCCCTGACCAGACTTTATGAAAAGTATGGGATTTCTGACACGGCCGTGGAGAGGGTGTTTTTGGGCAAAAACCCGGACAGTGCCTTTAAACTGGGCCAGGCCTTTGGTCTGTGTGTGTATCAGGCGGTTTGTCACGGTTCGGCTGTTTTTTCTTACCCGGCCCGTTATGTGAAACAGGCAGTCACCGGCTCCGGCCGGGCGGACAAGGAAATGGTGAAAAATTTTGCCTTGAATATTGTGGGATTGAAGGAAAGGGCTTTCGAGATGGATGCTACGGACGCTCTGGCTGTGGCTTTGTGCCATATTTATGAGCTTAAAACCCGGCCGACTGTAAAGTCTTTGGCTGAAAAAAATTAAACCAAATAATATGATGGATATAAAACATGTATTTTTTTCGCCTTATGGCCTTCAGCCAAAGGGCCTGGGGCCGGGTCGCAGGGGGGCTTTGTTGAAAGTGGAGTTTCAGGATGGCCGAACGGGCCATGCTGATCTCAACCCCTATCCGGAAAAAAGGGAAAAAGAGCTTGGGTTTTGTTTGAGGGAGCTGGCACAAAAAAATTTTGAGTCCAGGCTCTGCCAGAGGGCCTTGAGTATAGCCAGGACGGAGGCCTTGGCTCAGGGGCAAAATCTCTTAAGCCACTTGGATATTCCGTCAAGCCACTTTCTTATAACCGATGTGGAGAGATTTAATGCCCTCGATAAAGCCTTGGATAAGGGCTTTCGGGTTTTTAAGGTGAAATTGGGGAAACCCTTGAAGACACAGACGAAGAGACTTTTGGCCTTGATGAAAGCGGGGGGCCCGGGTCTTAAATGGCGACTGGATTTTCACTGTCCTTTGAGTGAAAGAGAGTGGCGGGAGTGGACAAAGGAAAGTTTGGTTTCCCGGCCCCCGGAAAACATGGATTTTGTGGAGGCCCCCTTTGAGTATAAAGAGCGGGGGGGTTTTAAAACAGCTCCAAACTGGCCTCTGGCCTGGGATGTGTGGAGCGGAGAAAACACTTTGCCTGTTTACGCTTTGGTTGTAAAAAGTTCCCGAAAAGATCCAGAAAAAATTTTAAAAAAACCAGCTTTGTTTCAAAGGGTGATCTTTACCCACACTTTGGCACACCCTTTGGATCAGGTGGTCAGTGCTTACTTTGCCGGCTCTTTTTACAGAGCTTTGCCCCGGTTAAGGGAAGTGTGTGGTTTGGTTCAAACCGATGTTTATGAAAAGGGGGCCTTTAGCCTGCCGGATAAAGGGCCTTTGTTTCCCAGGCTGAGTGGCCCGGGCTGGGGCTTTTCCCATCTGTTGGAAAGACTTTCCTGGAAGAAGCTTTTCTGACCCAAACCTTATTCGAGGCTTTTGATTTCCTCTTCTATAAGTTTTCGGTAAGCGACAGGATCCATCAGATCGGTCAGTTCCCCCTCTCTTGCCAGTTCCACCCGGATAAGCCAGCCCGCTTTCATGGGGTCATCACTGATAAGACCCGGTGTGAGTGAGCCATTCACCTCCACCACTTCTCCTGCCACGGGAATATAGAGGTCACTGACATGCTTGTTGCTTTCCACCAGGCCAAAAACCTGTTTTTTTTCAAAGTTTTGCCCCTTTTTGGGGAGTTTCCAGCTCACGATCTCACCCAGGCGATCCTGTGCATAGTGGGTGATGCCAATGGTGACGGTGTTTCTGTCATCCAGTGAAACCCACTCATGGGTTTTGGTGTAGTAGTAGTTGTCTTCAGGCACAATCAGTCTTTTGGATGTTTCTTCATGCATGGTTTTCTCCTTTTTTGCTGTTTGGGGGTCAAAAAAATATCAGTTAAAATTACAGTAAGTTTTTGTTTTTCATGAGGGGGTCTTTGGCCTCCCTCACGGGCATTTTGAGCGACATGATCTTTGAAACACCTTTTTCCTCCATTGTCACACCATAAAGTGTGGTGGCCGATCTCATGCTCTGTTTGTTGTGGGTGATGAGAATAATCTGGCTGAGCCGGGCCATCTCCGAAAGCAGGGCATTGAAGCGGGCCACATTGCTGTCATCCAGAGGGGCATCCACCTCATCCAGGATGCAAAAAGGGGAGGGCTTGGTCAAAAACAGGGAAAACATCATGGCCAAAGCGGTCATGGCTTTCTCCCCTCCGGAAAGGAGGTTCATGTTTTGTATCTTCTTGCCCGGTGGCTGAACCATAACATCCAGGCCTTCCTCCGGTTCTTGAGTTAAAATCAGATCAGCTGTTCCACCTTCAAAAAGGGCCGGCCAGAGTTTGGAAAAACGGCCCCGGACCTCTTCAAACACCTCTTTGAACTGTTTGGAGCAAAAAAGATCAATCCGGTTTATCACCTGAGAAAGCTTTTCTCTGGAGATTTTAAGATCCTCATATTGTTTTTGATAAAAGTCATTTTCTTTTGAAAGCTCCTCGTATTCTTTTAAGGCCAGAAGATTTACCTCCCCCATACGGGAGAGCCGGTTCTTGAGGGCCTGCCATTTTTCACTTTCCTCTTCTCTGTTAAAGTGAGTAAGATCTTTCAGGGTTTTTTTTAAAAGCTCCTGATTTTCCGAATCCGCCTCTTCCATATCTGTTTTTTCCATCAGGGCCTCTTTTTTTAAGAACAGGCTTTCCTTCTTGAGTTTAAAGCTGTTCAAGGCACTTTCGCTTTCTGTCAGGGCTTCATGTTGTGACATAATCTCTTCCTGTGTTCTCTCTCTTTGAATTTCCAGATTTTCTTCCTTTTTCTTAAACCGGCTTATCTCTTCTGACATTTCAGAGATCTGTTTTTCCATGTGATTTTTTTCCTCTTCCTTTTGAGAGAGCAAAGTTTCACTGATTTGAATGCGAGCTTTTTTTTCTTTTAAATGTGCACTTCTTTGTGCAAACTCTTTTTGCTCTTTTTCCTGTTCCCGCTCAAGGGCTTTTTTTTGTTCTTCACGGATGGCCTGTTCTTTTTCACAAAAGAGCAAATTTTGCCAAAGCTTTTCTTTTCTGTTTGAAAGTGCCTGTTTTTCCTGTTCTGTTTGCCGGTGCTTTTCCGCCCACTCTTTCTCTGTTTTTTTTAAAAGGGTTTTTTCTGTTTTCAGATTATCTGTTTCTGACTGTAAGAGCCGGCTTTCCTTCATAAGGCTTTTCTTTTTGTTGTGAGCGGAGTTTTGTTCAGCCTGAAGATGGCCTGTTTCCTCTTTTAACCGCTTGAGGCTTTGGTTTAAAACCTCCAGGTCTTTTGTTATCTCCAAAGTCTGAATTTCATGGGCATGTTCCCTTTGGTTTAAAGCAGATATTTTATTGATCCGGCTTTCCAGCCTTTTTTCTGTTTCCTTTGCAATTTCTTCCAGCGAGAACCTGCTTGTTTTGGCCTTTTCATGTTTAAGCTTAAGCTCTTTAAGAGCTTTTTGCCAGCTCAGAAAAGGGCTTTTGGTTTTGTCAGAAACAGCTGTCAGATCCCCTTCGTGGCTTACCACCTCTCCTGTTAAAGCGATAAAGCACCAATGGGGGTGGCTTTTTTTTAATTTAATGGCGGTCCGGAGATCAGACACCACAGCGGTTTTGGCAAAAAGAGCCTCTATAAGGGCTTTTTCCCCCTCCACCTGATCTTTTAACAAAAAATGAACCCCTGGATCTTTTTTCAAGGTCTCTTCTGTTTCGATGGCAGAGGCCCTGTCCTCTTCTTTTAAAGGCAGAACAAACCGGCAGGAACCTTCTCTGTCCTGATTTAATGTCTCAAGAGCTTTCATGGCCTTTTCCTCTTTTAGACAAAACAGGGAGTTGAGTCGGGGCTGTAAATAAGCGGTTAGGGCCTTTTGCAGAAAAGGGGAGGAGAGCTTAAGGGACCGGGCAGTATCCCAAAAATCCGCTGGCTGAGTTTTTAAAAGGAAGGTTTTTGCCCTGTCCCTCTCTTTTTCCTCTTCTTTTAAAAAGGCCTCTCTTTTTTTAAGGCTTTGCCATTCAGAATAAACAGAGGTTTCCTCTTCCTGCACAGCTTTAAGATTTTGTGCCTGAGTTTCCAGGTCTTTTTTGAGCTGGCCTGTTTCCTCCTTTTCCCGTTCCAGCAGATGACTCATGTCAAAGCTCATTTGTTTTCTTTTTTCCAATTCCTCTTTTAAAGAGTTTTGCCGGAGCAGAAGTTTTTGTGTCTCCTCCTCTTGTTTCTTCAGCTGACTTTGTCTTTGGGCTTGCTTTTGCCCCTCTTCCTGAAGTTTTTCTTTAATTACAGATTCTTTTTGCCTGAGCCTTGCCTCTGTTTGTTCCTTTTCTTTTATTTGGTGGGAGAGGGCCTCTTTTTGCACAAGAATACGGGAAAGCTCTGTGTTGAGATTTTCCTCCCCGGTCTTTAAGGAAAGCCACATCTCTTTCAGCTGGTTTTGTTTTTGTTCCCCCTGCTGGATCTCTTTTTTGCAGGCTTTAAGAGTGTCGACCTGTTTTTTTTGCTGGTTCGATTTAGTGGTGGTGTCTGAAAGGCTTTCCTTGCTCAGCTGAAGGGCCATCTTTTGTCCGGCTATTTCCTTTTCCAGGGGCATAAGCCGGGTTTTTAAGCTTTCCCATGTCCCCTCTTTTTTGGCTTTTGTTTCACGAAGGGTTTTAATTTCCCGGTTTAAAGCCAAAATTTGTTTTTTTGCTTTTTTCTGTTCTGTCTGGATATGGGACTGTTTTTTTGTCTCTGTCTGGATTTTTTTTGAGATTTGTTTTCGCTCTTTTTGAATTTGCATGAGATCCCACATTGTTATTTCATGCTCTGTTTTTTTTATTTGTTTTTTAAGGTCTTTGAATTTTAAAGCTGTTTCAGATTGTTTTTTTAAGTTTTTAAGTTGTGTTTCCTGCTGATTTAAGATATCCTCCAGCCGGTTCAAGTTGGTTTTGGTCAGCTCCAGCTTTCTTTCCGCCTCTTTTTTCCGGAACCGGAAACGGGATATACCGGCCACAGATTCCACCATAAGTTTTTTTTGCTCCGGGCGGGAGGAAATAAAATTTTCAACCGCCCCCTGCTCTATAAAGCTGAACCCATGTCGACCGGCCCCTGTGTCCATAAAAATTTCCTGCACATCCCTCATTCGTGCGGGCTGGGAATTGATCAGATATTCCGACAGCCCATCCCGATCCAGCCGGCGGGTGATCATGATTTCCTTTGATTTTAAGGGGTGTTTTTTCAAGTCAGGGGCTTTCCCCCCTTTTGTCTGTTCCAGTGTGAGGGAGACCTCAGCCCATCCCGCTGACGGGTCACGGCCCGCACCGGCAAAGATCAGATCCTCCATGGCTTTTCCCCTTAATTGCCTTGGGGCACTTTCCCCCATGACCCATAAAAATGCGTCCACCACATTGGACTTGCCACAGCCATTGGGCCCCACAATACAACTTATCCCCTCCCCGAACCGAATGCGGGTGCGATTTCTGAAGGACTTAAATCCTTTTAACTCCAACTGCTTGATTTTCATCTTTGTCTTATCTCTTTTGTGATGGCTGGGAGGAAATTGATGTCTTGTGCATAAAGTGGCATGGGCCAGGCTTTTTTTTCATAAATCCTCCTGTTTCAGTCTATTTCAAAGGGGGTGGCGGATATCTGCTCCGGATGGCCAAAATCATCGTAGGCTCTGGCCGAGGAAGGCAGAAGAGAAAGCCGGCGGGCTTTTTTGACAGTCTTTCTGAGCCTTCTTTGTTCTCCGTGGGTCAGCCCCGTCAGCCGGGCCGGATTGATTTTCCCCCCCTCTGAGATAAAAGAGTAAAGAGTGACAGGGGACTTGTAATCCGTTTTGATATTCCTGTGCGTGGCTTTTTTTTCCATTCTCACACCTCTGGTTTTTTTTGGAGGGGGGCCTTTTTTTGTGGCCCCCCTGATTTGTCAGTGGGTTGTTTTGGGGCTGGCTTTTTCTGTCAATCCCTCTTGTTTTGGGCCAGGTTCCGGCCTTTTTATATTGTAGGCTTTGAACACAGCCTCGCGGATTTTGTTTTGAACCTTTTGGTTTTCCTTTAAAAAAGCTCTGGCCAGATCTTTCCCCTGGCCTATTTTGTTGCCCTCAAAACTGAACCAGGCCCCGGACTTTTGCACGATCTCTTTTTTGCAGGCCAGATCCAAAAGCTCCATCTCCTGTGAAATGCCCTCCCCATACATGAGATCAAATTCGGCCCGGGCGAAAGGAGGGGCCATTTTGTTCTTGACCACCTTTACCACAGTTCTGTTGCCCATGATCTGATCCCCCTTTTTAATGGCCGACACCCTTCTCACATCCAGGCGGACAGAGGAATAAAACTTTAAGGCGTTTCCGCCTGTGGTGGTTTCAGGATTGCCGAACATGACACCTATTTTCATCCTTATTTGATTGATAAAGATGACCAGAGTGCCACTGCGGTTGATGGCGGCGGTGAGCTTTCGAAGAGCCTGGGACATAAGCCTTGCCTGAAGCCCCATGTGGGAGTCCCCCATATCCCCCTCGATTTCCGCTCTGGGTGTGAGGGCCGCCACGGAATCCACAATCAAAACATCCACCGCATTGGAGCGGACCAGAGTTTCTGTGATCTCCAGGGCCTGCTCCCCCGCGTCCGGTTGGGATATGAGCATGTCCTGCACACGGACGCCCAATCGGCCGGCATAAGTGAGGTCCAAAGCATGCTCTGCATCCACAAAAGCCACCTGCCCACCGGCTTTTTGTGCCTGGGCCGCGGTGGAAAGGGCCATAGTGGTTTTGCCTGAGCTTTCGGGGCCAAAAATCTCCACCACCCGGCCTCTGGGTAAACCCCCAATGCCCAAAGCCATGTCCAAAGAAAGGGAACCGGTGCTGTAGACCGGCACATTTTCATAGAGGGAACGTCCCCCCCCCAACTTCATAATGGAACCTTTGCCGAACTGTTTTTCAATGGATGTGATGGCCAAATCCAAAGCTTTTTGTTTTTCGTTCATTGTTTCCCCCTTTGGTTGTATTTGTTTTGGTCTGCCCTTTATCGGGCCTTTTCGCCCCCGGTTAAATTGCCAGCCCTCTGAGCTGTTTTGTAAAAAAGCCCCCGGTTTTTGAGGCTCACTCCTTCTTAATACAGTTTTGCAAAAAATCCAAGGCCAAAAAAGCGGATTTTTTCTGAATATTGTGCCGTTCTCTTTTACTGGCCTTTTTTCCGGCTTCTTTTACCAAAAATCCACGGCTTTTTTCCCCTTTTGGGCCTGAAAATCCCACAAAAACTGTTCCCACAGGCGGATCTTGCTCATTTTTGCCCGGTCCAGCCACCCCCGTAATGGACAAGCCATAATCACTGCTCCACTTTTTTTTGACACCCTGTGCCATAAAAAGGCAAACGGACTTGTTGACAGTCCCCTCTCTTTTCAAAAGTTTTGTGGGCACTTTCAGCTGGCGGGTTTTGGAGGAGGGGGAGTAGCTCACCACGGCACCGGAGAAAAACCGGCTGGCCCCGGGTTTTAAGCTCAGGAGATAAGAGACAAGCCCTCCGGTCAGGCTTTCCGCCACCGACAGGGTTTTTTGGCCGGGCCCCAGGAGGTGGTGGATCTCAGAGGCCTTTTGTGCCAGCTCTTTAAAGGAAGGTGCTTTATCCATGGTTTTTTTGCTATAATTAATTGCCCTTGTTTGAGTTTTCATGTGCCGAATCTTCCTTGTGGACACATAAGGCCACTCTAAAGACAGGGTTTTTCAGTGGCAACCAATCAGTTTGTCATAAATAACAGGATATTCAAGCACAAAAACAGCCGATGGCATAAAGGAAAAAAGAATTTTGACAAAGACCTGGCTTTTTGGTAAAAAAGCCGTCTATGGAAAGGGGAAAAATATGGCCAATCACAAGTCTTCGAAAAAAAGAATCCGCCAGATTGCCCGCCGGCGACAGATCAACAAGAGTGCCCGAAATGAAATGAGCACTTTGGAAAAAAATCTCCGTAAAATGGTGCAGGAAAAAGCTCAAAACCAGGCTGTGGCACAACTGAAGGTCTTGCAGGCCAAAATGGACCGATCGGTAAGAAAAGGTTTGCAGAGCCAGAACAAAGTTCGCCGGAAAAAGGCCCAACTGGCTTTGCTGGTCCAAAGTATAAGCTCTTAAACTGATCTTGTTTGAAAATGCATGTTTCACACATTTGCCTTATGGGAGGAAAACAGCCCAAAAGCAGCACCTTTTTCAAAAGGCAGACCCTGCCCCCAAGCCCAGCAGTTTGGTTTAAACCCAACTGACAGAGGGAGTGCGGGCAGAGTCCCCGGAGGGCACGCACAGGTTTTGTTCAGGTCAGCTGTAATCTGACAGGGCAGTGATCGGAGCCGTGCACTGAACACATAATATCCGCTGATTTAAGGTGTGGGACCAAATCAGAAGTGACACAAATATGATCAATTCTCCAGCCCCGGTTATGTTTGCGGGCCATCTCTTTATAGGACCACCAGGTATAGACCTGCTTTTTTTCCGGATAAAAATGGCGATAACAATCCACAAACCCGGAGGTTAAAAAATCCCGAAACCAGGCCCGCTCTTCCGGCAAAAAACCACTCGCCTGGGCCAAAGCTTTGGGATCAAACACATCCTGTTCCATGTAAGCGATATTGTAGTCCCCCACCACAATCAGCTTTTTTTGGTTTTGCTTGAGCCTTTGAAGGTAAGAGGCAAAACGGCTTAAAAACTCCTGCTTGAAAAGATGGCGGGCCTCTGTTTGGGAGCCATTGGGAAAATACACATTAAAGAGGGTGAAGTCCCCATGATCGGTGATCACAAACCGGCCTTCGTGATCAAACTTTTTGATGCCGATGCCATAATGGACCGCTTTTACTGGCTTTCGGACAAAGGTGACTGTGCCGGAATAGCCTTTTCGATCAGCAGAGGACCAATAGGAGAGGCGATCAGGGGGCCATCTGAGCACTTTTTCCACATCGTCCGGGTGGGCTTTGCTCTCCTGAATGCAAAGTATGTCCGGATCCTCCTTTTCCAAAAAAGCCAAAAAGCCTTTTTGAGAGGCGGCTCTTATCCCATTGACATTCCATGAAATAATTTTCATTGGTGTTATAGCTCCGGGTTTTGTTCTTGATGGTGTGTGGCCTGTTCTGAATGTATAGCCTGTATTGGGAAAAGGATCAACCGTATTTTTTGCCTCTTGACTTGTACTTAAAAAAGCCTTTATTTTCAGTCTGCTTTGGTCTTTATACTGGACTCAATATGAACACTTTGCAATTTTACTATGCCCGTGAGGTTTTGGGGGTCCGTGCGATTCTTAAACCCAAGATTTTACGCACCACTTACCAGTTGAGCCGGCCTTTGGCCTGTCAGCAGGACTTTTTGTTTTTTTGTGGGGCTCTTAAGACCTCTCCACAAAAAGAGCTGATAAAAAACATAGCCAGAGCTCTAAAGGGGTCAGCAGAACAAGTGGTGGAAATGGCAGGCCTTAAGCCTCTGCCTTTTTTACTGAACAACCTCATTTGCCGGTTTCCTCCCTCCAAAGGCTTTGTGATTTTTGGGGAGGATTTGGCCGATAAAATCAGACCCCCCTCTGACTTGGGGGATTCAGACCCTGCCTTCAAACAGAGTCTGAGAGGGGAGGAGGTGCTGGCTTTGCCGGCTCCTTTTTGCAAAAGTGGCACAATACCCGGTTGCCTTGTCCCTTCCATAAGCCAGCTCACCAGCCCCGATCCCGCTCAGGCACAAAAGGCCAAACAAAAAGCCTGGGGCCTTTTGCACAAGACCTTCCTTTAAAAACACTATTGGAGGGGGCTAAAGCCGGAGTGGCTGAGGCATTTCAGTTTTTGAGAGGGCATGCCTTGCGAGCAAAATCCAAGCGTGGAGGACTTGAATTCTTTGTCCGCCACATGGGATAAGCACTTCATTTTGGAAAACATCCCCCGGACCTGGTTTCTGCAAAAGCTTAAAGCCCGTGGGCTGAACTTTCGCCCGGCGATGAGGCTTAAGCCCTCAAGTTTAAGGCTTTCTGAGCCTTTGATGTATTTATGGCAAAAGCGAAGGGCCGAAGGCAAAAACACCTTTCCTCTCATTATATTGTGGCAGTTTTTGAGGGCCTTTTCTCCCTTGACATAATGAGAGCAAAATATGTCCTCTTTGTTGTTTAAGGTGTTGATCTCCCGAAAGCCTGCCTCTTTTTGCCTCTGATACAAAACGGCGTTCATCTCATACTCCTCCATGGAATCGGCCTGAGCCATTTTTTGCCCATAATTGGGGTAAGGAAGTAAAGGGCCTGTTTTGACCACTTTGCCTTCATCAAAAAACAGATCCTGCGTGTATTCCTGAGAACGCCACCGAAACTGATAAGTCCAGCGGTCCAGGCCATCCCATCGGCCCACTTTGGCCGGCTTTCCCAAAGTGTTCCAGGCCCTTTCTTTGCTTGTGCCTGGGGCCATCTCCTGCAAAGCCTGGCGGGTGCTCACACAGCCGGCACAAAGCAACAAAGAGGCCCAAAACAGGACTTTCAGAGAAAACAAAAAAAACCACTTAAAACAGCACATGTGGTTATTTTAAAATAAAACATTGTTTTTTAAAAGAAAATTTATCATAATCATTGTGGCAGGAGGCATTTTGTCGCTTGATCTGGCCGGTTCAAGCCGTTTTGGCCGTCCAAAGCCACAAAAAACAGGGAGTTGATGTGTCAAAAAGCTCGTTTATATTGTGGCCAAAATCCAAAAAAATCGCCTGATTGTGTAAAAGGACACAAAAATTCGCTTGATATGCCTCTGTGGCAGGATCAGCCCCGGTGTTAAAACTTTTGACAGAAAAAGAGAGGCCTTGTAATCCATTAAAATCCAGTGGTTTTTTTGCTGAACCAAAGAAGGGAAGTCGGAAAAATGAACTATAACAAAAGCGGGCTTGGGATTCTTGTGGCTGGTGTCTTGGCCAGCTTTGTCTGTTTTTTTTACATTTTGTTTTTTGCCCCTCCCATAAAATTGGCTCAGCTGGAAGGGGAAACAACAGCTGAAGGGCCTGACACCCCCTCAGCGGAATCCAGCCCAAAGGCCAGTGCCGACTCCTCTGGTTCAGCCCAAGCCGGGGCGGGAAAGCCCTGGGTTGCCAGTCCCTCCACTTTGGCTGAAGGAAAAAAAGCCTATCAGACCTATTGTTTTTCCTGTCATGGCCAAAAGGGTCTCGGCGATGGCCCGGCCGGCGGGGCACTCAAACCCCCTCCCCGCAACCTTGTTGAGGGAAAGTGGCAACAGGGGGGAAGCTCCATAGCCCTCTATAAAACTCTGGCTCAGGGCATTGAGGGGACTTCCATGGTGTCTTTTTCCTATTTATCCAAAGAGGATCGCTGGGCTTTGGTCCATTATGTTCGCTCCATAACCCAAAACAAAGTGGAGGATAACCTTGAGGAGTTGGAGAAGTTTGCCAAAACAGCCCCTTAAAGTTTTTTTGGAGAGAAAACATAAAAAGGCCAGCCTGACAAGGAAAGCAGAGGTGCCAAAACTGGAGGTCATTTAAGAATGGTCATTCCCGCGAAGGCAGGAGTCTGCTTGTTTTTTACTCAAAGGGGGCTTTTTTCGCAGTCCCCAAAAAGGAGGTTTAAGAACATGAAAGGGACAATAATATTTTTGGGGGTTTGGAGTTTGTGGGCCTTGGCTTACAGTCCTGAGAGGACTTTTTCCCCCTCTCAGGCCCCGGAGGAACTGGAAAAAACCAAAATAGAGGAAAAGCCGGGGGCTTTTATAGATCTTGAACTGGTTTTCAGGGATGAAGAGGGAAAAAGGGTTGCACTTAAAAATTATGTTCAGGGCGAAAAGCCGGCTTTGCTCTCCATTGTATATTATAACTGCCCCAATCTGTGTGGCCTGCATTTGAATGGTTTGTCTGCCGGCTTAAAGGAATTGCCAGAGGACTTTAAGCAAAAATTTCATTTTGTTCTGCTCAGTATGGATGAAAGAGAGGGGCCGGGGCTGGCCCGTCAAAAAAAGCAAACTTATGTGGATAAATATGATCTGTTGCCGGAAAACACCCACTTTCTGACAGGAGACAAAAAAAACATTCAGGCTTTAAGTCGTGAGCTGGGCTTTCGTTTTTATTGGGATGAGAGTCAAAAGATTTTTGCACATCTGCCGGTGGCTTATGTGTTGACCCCTGAGGGACAAATTTCCCTCTACCTCTATGGTGTGATGTTTGAACCAAAGACTTTGCGTCTTTCTTTGGTGTCAGCCAGCCGGGGCCGAATTGGCACTATTTTCGATAGAGCCCTGCTTTTTTGTTTTCAATTTGATCCCAAAAAGAGGCGATACTCCTGGTATGCCTATAATATTATGAGGGCGGGAGGGGCTTTCAGCCTGATTTTTTTGCTTTGTTTTTTATTGCCGGTATGGATAAGAGAGAGTAAAAAAAACAAGGCCACTTGAAATATTTGAGGTGTTTTCTGCAAAGATTTGAGAAAAATTTAATTTTTACAAATTTAATCAGGGAGAAGTATTGTGTTTTTTATTCCTCGTGTTTTGGCTGATATGTTTAAGCTGTGGCCTGTCCTGTTTTTTACTTCCAGGGCTTTGGCCGGGTGGCTTCCGGTCCCGGCCACCAAGTGGGCGGAGGAGCTGGACAGGCTCACCTGGTTTTTGGTGTATATAAGTGCTCTGGCCTCTTTATTGGTCATTGCTGGCTTTATCTACTTTGCTTTTCGCTACCGCCGTCGCTCAGAGACAGACAAAACCCCGGCCATAACCCATCATCACCTGCTGGAATTTCTTTGGAGCTTTATCCCTTTTGTGATCTTTATGTTTGTGTTTGCCTGGGGTTGGATTCTTTATGATAAAATGAGGGATCATCCCAAAGGGGCTTTGGAAGTGCATGTGTATGGGCAAATGTGGTTTTGGGATTTTATATACAAAAACGGCAAAACGAGTACCGGGCTGTTAAAGGTGCCGGTGAACAGGCCCGTCAAGTTGATTATGAGCTCACGGGATGTGCTTCACAGTTTTTTTGTTCCCTCTTTTCGTATCAAGCAGGATGTGTTGCCGGGGGCTTACACCGCCCTCTCCTTTACAGCCAATAAAAAAGGAAAGTTTCCGGTGTTTTGCACAGAATTTTGTGGGGAGGGCCACTCGGCCATGTTGGCCAAAGTGCATGTCGTGGATCTCAAGGAATGGGAGGAGTGGTTGAGCGATAACCCCTATAAGGGCCTGGACCTGGCTGAGATAGGGCAAAAAGTGTTTCAGCAAAGGTGTTTGGCCTGCCACACAGCGACCACTGAAAAGCGGATTGGCCCAGGCTTTCAGGGTCTTTTTGGAGCCAAAAGAGAGTTTGAAAAAGGGGAAAGTGTAACAGCCGATGAAAACTATATCCGGGAATCCATTTTAAACCCCTCGGCCCGCCTGGTGAAAGGCTTTGGGAATCTCATGACCCCTTTTGCGGGGCTTTTGACAGAGGAGGAAATGACCGGCCTGATAGAATATATCAAGACTTTAAAGCAGGAGCCTGACCAAGCCTTGACTGACAAAAAAGCCAGTTAACCAAGCCGGGTCTCTTTGGAGCGAATCAGAAGGCGGGATCATACACTTCCCGCATAAAATCCTCTGCTGATGAGCAGGTGTTTATTATCGGTGTTCTGTACCTTTTTTACGGGTGAGATAAGCCCCGGACACAATTTTTCTTAAGAGTCTCTCCCCTTTGGCATTTCGTCCCTCCTGGGGTGCACGAAGCACCACACCCTCTCGAATATGGTCCACACCCTCCACGGCTGTTGGGCCATCGGCCAGCTCGTTGGCCCGCTCGATTTCATCGGGGCCGGGGCAGGGGGTTTCACCCAATAAAGGCACGGCCTTAAGGCCAAAGCCTTGGGCCAAAGCCTGAACCTCCTTAAAGTCCTCATACTCCCAGGGGCTTTCCTCTTTGTGTTTGACTATCACTTCAAAAAGATAAAAGACCGGCCTTTGGTGGCCGTATTGCAGATCCTGCACTTTTGGCCCCACAATCTCGCCTATCACTCCAAAAGCCAGGGCCTCTGGCCACCGGTTTTTAAGGGTCGTTTTTATGGAGGGGAGGTGGGAACGCAAAGTGCGGTGATACACATTTTTTTCATTTTCTTTTAAGGCCATGTCTTTGGCAGAAAGCCCTTTTGAGGAGATAATCACCTCCTCCCCATAAAAGACCAGCATGGAAAGTGTGCCATGCAGTTTTTCGGTAATCAGCACAGGTGTGCCAGGTGGAATGGCCTCTGGATCAGACTTCCAGTTTTCCACATCATAGCGGGGGAGCCTCAGAGGGCTGGCATACATTTCCCCCGACATGTGCAAAGGGATCGGTGGTTCATACTTGATCACACCCAAAAATTTTGTTACATCCTCCCCCAACTCACATTCCTTTTGTTCCTCTGTTTCCGGATGGGTGAGACGGCCCTCTTTCAAGGGCAAAACCAGGCCTTGAGACAAGATCCCCCTCAGTTTTATGGCCTTGACCCTGTTTTTTTTGGAGCCGGCAAGCCTCCCCTCCACCCCCAACTTTTTTTGCAGGGGCAAAGAGACAAGAGCCTGTTCAGGGATATAAGCCACCTGTTCACCTGCCTGATGCTGGTCTTTTCCCACCACGATCTGCCAGCCTCCAATGCGAGCCACATCAAGGCGATCGGCATTGGGGTGTGCGGACACTTCATCCAGTTTTTGCACAGTAACCTTGAAATCGGCCATAATACCCTCCTTTGTTTGTAAATTATACGGATTGGTTTTATTCTTTCACAATCAAGAGCTTTTATCAAGCAAAAACCAAGTTGGTTTAAAAAGGGCTGATGTGGTCTGAATTCTCCGGCAACAAATCCATAAGATCCGGTTCTCTCTCCTTTATCTGGCTTAAGAGCCGGTAAAGCTTTTGTTCATTTTTGTAAAGGGCTTTTTGTATCAGGCTTTTTTCCGCCTGCCATTTGGCCACCTGTGCTGAGAGGGGCCGGGGCTCCCCACCGGATCCTCTGTTTTCCGGGAACAAAGCTTTTTGCTGAGGTGAGAGCCGGGTCTTGCTCTCTTTCAGGAGAGGCCTTACAAGCTGATAAAGTTTCTCTCTCTTTTGCCTCTCATCCCTTAAGCTGGTTTCCAGTTGGTTAAGACGGGTCACAAGGGCCGTCCAGGATTTGAGAGACACAACAAGCCTTTGTGGGTTTTCTGTGGAAGGGGGAAAAAGCTGATCCATGATTTTTCGGGCCATGTGTTTTTGCCTTTTGGTTTGGTTTATAGCACTTTTTTGGGCCTCCCAAGGGCCATAAAAATTGTTGCTCTTTTTTTAACAGCTGTTATAGTGCCTTTTATGTCCTCTGTCACCCTTTTTAAATCTTATTTAAAGGAAAAAGCAAGGGAAAAGGAGCTTTTGAGCCTTTACCACCACCTTTGTTTTTTCTGTGAGGGGGAAAAAGAGCTGACCAGGAGCCTGATACAGGCTTTTTACAGGAAAGCCCTGCTTTTTCCCCACTGGCAAAGCCGTCTGTCTTTTTTGAGAGCCCGGCTGACAGAGGCTTTACTGAGCTTTTCTGAGGCCACCGGCCCTTTGGGTTTTGATCCCAAAAAAGAACCTCCCGCCGATCAGTGGCAGTGGATACGAGTAAAGCATGAGCGGGATCGCCTGAATATGGTTCGCCGGCACCTGAAAAGCCGAAAAGCACCGGAAGAAAGAGTTCAGGTTTTGCCAATGGAGGGGGATAAGGTTTTGGGCCTCCTTTTAAAGCCGAAAGCCGGACTTCAGGCTTTTGTCTTTGGCCCACTGGCCCTGATAGAGCAGGGTCAAATCGAGCCTCTAAGCCCTCTTTCCGTGCTGAATTACAATGCTCAATACGAGCTTTGCTCCGATGTCAGGCAGACACTGGAGATGGAGGAGGGGCATTTTGTTCATTTTCAGGTTCAGAGGGAAAAAGCCACAGGCCAGAGCATTCTGGGCCCGGCTTTTCAGCCCCTGAAGGAGTTTCAGCAAAAGCGGATCAGTGATCTTGTTTTTCTTTTTCTGCCTTTGAAAAGGCTGGAAAGCCTTTTTATTGAGCCATCCAGTGATCCGCACTACCAGGGGCTTTTGCGTTCTCTCAACCAAAGCTACCACCAATTGTTGACTTGCCCTGAGGAAAGCTCTTTAAAAGCTGAGTTGGCTTTGTTTCAGGCTCAAAAAGCCCTTAAAAACCTTTATCCCCATGACCCTCTTTTGCTTTTGCTCACAGCCAATATTGAATTTCATCTTAGGAAACACAAAAGAGCTTATGCGGATTCCGGCTCTCCTCCCTCCCCTTTGGAATTATGAAAAGATCATGGCGTCTTGTGCATTTTTTGTCTTCGGCTCCGGGTGGGGTGTCCCGTCGAAAGGCCTTTCAGCTCATCAAAGAGGGTCAGGTGGAGGTGAATGGCCACCCGGAGCGTAATCCCTCCCGGAGGGTTTTTCCTCAAAAAGAGCTTGTTCGGTTTAAAGGCCAGGCATTAAAACCGGAAGGGCAGAAATGGCATATTGCCTTTAACAAACCTAAAAAGGTGCTGACCTCTTTAAGTGATCCCAAGGGCCGGGTCTGTGTGTCGTCTTATTTTCCCAAGGTCCGGGAGAGGCTTTTTCCTGTGGGCCGGCTGGACTGGGATTCTGAGGGACTGCTTCTCCTCACCAACGATGGCTCTTTTGCCAACAGGGTGTTGAGGGAAAAACCGCCCAAGACTTATATGGTCAAGTTACACCGTTCGGTGGATGAGGCCCGGCTCCACCGCTTGAGAAAAGGGCTTGGGACGGAGGTGGGACACTTAAAGGCCCTTTATGCGGATTTTTGCCGGGGACGAAATCCATGCTGGGCGAAAGTCATTATTGCCGAGGGCCGAAACCGTCAGGTGCACCGCATGTTTGAAAAAGTGGGGCTTAAAATCAAGGTCTTGAGGCGAGTGGCCATTGGCCGGTTAAAGCTTAAAAAGTTAAAACCCGGTGCTTTTTTTCTTCTCTCCTCTTTGGACAAAAAAAAGGTGTTTTCCCCGCCCCCGGAGCTTTAAATCAAATTGGCTTGAGGGTTCTGCGGGGCTTTTTGGGGGGGGGGGTGAGTTATGGAAAAAAGTTATATTTTTGATTCTTCTGTTGATTTGGCCCGGGCCCGGCTGGTTCTTCTCTCTGTCCCCTGGTCGGTCACACAGTCGGGGGGTGGGGGAGCGGACAAAGGCCCTGAGATGATACAAAAGGTCTCTTCTCAGATGGATTTTTTTTCGTTGAGGGGAAAAGACGCACGAAAACAGGGTATTCACTTAAAACCTCCGCCGGATTTTTTGACAACACTTAACCGGAAAATGAGAGAAAAAGCTCTCCCCATTTTGGCTCTGGAGGAAAAGGCTCCTGGCCCCTTTTCCCCCTCTTTGACAGAGGAAATAAACCGGGCCTGCTCTCAAATGGTGGATTGGGTGTTTGAAGAGGCCAAAACCCTTTATAAAAGAGGCAAAAAAATTGGGCTGATAGGGGGGGATCATTCTGTCTCTGAGGGGATTTTACGGTTTTTGGGGGAAGAGCATAAGGGGGACTTTGGTGTTTTGCATATAGATGCACATGCGGACTTGAGAAAAAGTTATCAGGGGTTTCGGCATTCTCATGCCAGTGTTATGTATAATGTGATGAATCAGGGCTTTCCCCCTTTGGCCTTGGTGCAGGTGGGGGTGAGGGATTTTTCTGAAGAGGAATATCAGCGAATAAAGTCCCACAAAAACATACACACTTTTTTTGATGAGGAAATAAAAAGTCAAATGTTTAAAGGCCGGCCTTATGCCGATTTAGTGGATTCTGTTCTTTCTTACTTACCGGAAAAAGTGTATGTCTCTTTGGATGTGGATGGCCTCTGCCCCTCTCTTTTTCCTCAAACGGGCACTCCTGTGCCGGGGGGCTTGAGCTTTTCGGAGGTGGTTTTTTTGTTAAACAAGCTGAGGCAAAAGCATAAAGTTATTGGCTTTGATCTGGTGGAGGTGGCAGAGGGGGAGAGGGCAAAGGGGGAGCTGACAGAGCTTCAAGGTTTAAAGATGTCCCTGGACGCCATAAACGGGGCTTATCTCCTCTATAAACTGTGTGAAATTATTTAGCGGATTCTTTTTACCTCCTACAGCGGATTATCATGGCCAGCCACCTGAGTCACCCGGTGGTGACTAATACTGGCATCTAATACCCTTGGGGATGAGAGAAAATCCTTTACATTTGTCATGGGCTTCATCAATACAATCATTCATGCAACCTTTTGTCTGGAGAGCACTACATTCTGCCATACAATCCAACACATAGCGGGTTTCAGGACCTCTGGTCCGTCGTTTCATATACTCGTATTTATCAAGGCATTTTGTATCTCGTATACCACACCACCACATTCAGCACGAGCAAACTGTTCATAGTCCTCCACACCGGCCACAGCACGGTTGTTCAGCTCACTGGTCACACAGCCTGTCAAGATGAGACCAAGGAAAAGTATTGTTTTCATAATGAACCCTCCAAGTTAAAAGGTTGTTGTTTTCATATATCCTGCCCTCTTTTACTTTTTTACCACCTCTTTTATCCCTTTAAAGCCTTCTTTCATTTCTGACTTGAGATCATCGAATTTTTTGTTTGTGTCCTGTCTAAGTTCATCGAATTTTTTGTTTGTGTCCACTCTGAGATCATCTGTCTTTTTGTTTGTATCAGTGATATGGTTGTCCAGCTTCTCGTTTATATGTTTTAACTCACCTCTGATAATCTCCATATTGGCTTTATTCTCATATCTGAATTCCCTCCTCAAAAAGAAGAAAAACACAATAAAAGCAATGACCAGGATTAAAATGTTGGCAGTGGTTTGCTCGGATAAAAGGTTTATCAAAAAAGGCTTCATGCCCTCATTATAGCAGAGGACCAAGTTTTGTCAAGATGTGTTGAAAAATAGCCAACCGGGGCATTTTAAGGCCTCTGTTTCGCCAAAAAGGGCCTGATGAGGCGGTAAAAAGGGCCTGACTGCCCATATTATGGAGCTGATCTCAAAGTCAGGTTTTTTTAAGGCTTAAAGGCTTAGCGGGCCTGCCTTTTGTTTATACTCTCCCGGATCTCCGCCCCTTCAATGCTGAGCGAGGTCCAGGGCAGGGCCATAAGCCTTTCCGGTTCAATATACTCGCCTGTCTCTTCACACACGCCATAACAGCCCTGCTCTATCCGGGCCAGAGCCATTTCCACAGCCATAAGCCGGCCGTTAATTCTCTCGTTTCTGTATAAAAACTCTTTTTCTTCCATAAGCCGGACAGTCT
Source organism: Bdellovibrionales bacterium (assembly GCA_965242635.1). Lineage (GTDB taxonomy): Bacteria > Bdellovibrionota > Bdellovibrionia > Bdellovibrionales > UBA1609 > JANQSP01. The sequence goes on from OZ251471.1 coordinate 1,349,149, forward strand.
GATCCCCTTCATCCCCTTTTTGATCCTCTGCAAAAAGCATGTCGTGTCGTGCCTCCCGCACCTGATTAAGCAGGTCTGTTTTGGTTTTCAGCAGTTTTTGTTTGCATTGATCCAAAATTTTTTTTGGAATTTCGTTTGTGGACATCATGGCACCTCTCCTTGGTTAAAGTCCCGGCCCTTCCTCCCGAAGGGCCTTGTTGGCTGGTTAAAGGTTTTTTAAGTTTGCCTTTAAAATCTTTAAAAGCAAAAAACTTTAAGGACTTAAAGCCTAACAGGGGCCGGGCAATATGTCATGTGTTTATTTGGCCCTTTGAGCCATAAGCCCTTCTGCCTTTTGAATCGGTTTTTGGGGCTAAAACTTTAAAAATACTTTGAATTATTGGCTTTTTTGGCCAAAGAATCAGAGAAACAGTCAAAGACAAAAGAGCTAATCATGGAGTTTGGGATGGGAAAATTCTGGTCTTTGGTCTGTGCACTTTTAATCAGGAGGCCTTGTCTTCTGGTGCAAAAAACCACCCTTTTGTCCAGCCCTTTTTCAGCCTCTGGTTTGTTTTTTTGACAAAGGATGGGTTTTTTTCAAACCCTATGAATTTTCGGCCGGATTTCAGACAAACAGTGGGCACAGTCCCCACGCCACAAAAAGGATCCAAAACAATATCCCCTTTGTTGGAGCTGGCCCGGACAATTCTTTCTATCAACTTTTCCGGTTTTTGGACCGTGTTTAAAGCATGTCTATCCACCAGCTCTTTGGACTTGTAAGTCAGTTGTTTTATATCCCCCCACACATCGCCGGGGTTTTTTCCTTTTTCGTTAAATTGAGTCATGCCCCATTTCCCGTTTTTGACAGAGGGCACATTTTCGCATCTCTTTCTGTGTTCTATCTCCACCAGCTGAGGGACCCTGATATCGTTTAGGTTATAGGTTTTGGCACGTTCCCCTTTCACGAAATAACATATAATGTCATAGTTATTGGTCCAGTTAATCCGTCCCTGAGCCAGCCGGCTGGGCTGATACCACACAATTTTTCTTTTGAGATTGAGATAGGGTGTATAGTCTATAAAATCCACACAGTCCGGTTTTCCAAAGAGGTAAAGGCTCGCACCAGGGGCCATTTTTTTGGAGAGTATTTTGATAAGCTGAAGATTATATTCCTGGATATTGGCAATTTTATCCCATTTGTTGGCGGTGACCCCATAAGGCCCATCACAGATGATAAGGTCTATGGAGGCAGGCTCAACCTGATGTATCAGATCAAAAAAATCCCCGCATAGCACCACCCCTGGACACCTGTTGGAATGGATGGTTGGCTTGGAGGAGGGGGATTTAAGCTGGCTCATCAGTATCATGGTTTAAAAGCTCCTGCTAAGCTGATCCATCAGTATCATGGTTTAAAAGCTCCTGCTAAGCTGATCCATCAGTATCATGGTTTAAAAGCTCCTGTCTGGTTTAACCAAAAGCTCTGGTCTACTTATAATCGGCGGGTTTTTAAGGGTCAAGTATAAAAATACTTTGAATTATCAGCCGATTTTGGCTAAAGAATCAGGGGAAACAGTAGCAGTAAAGGAGTTTGACATGTGGTTTTGGGATGGGGTCATTTTGGTCTTTGGTCTGTGTGCTTTAATCAAGGGGGCGGACCTTCTGGTGCAAAAGTCCGCTCTTTTGTGTAGACGCTTTTCTCTCTCCCCTTTCTTTGTGGGGGTGGTGCTCCTGGGCATGGGCACCTCCGCCCCGGAGGCCGGGGTGTCAGCCCTATCCTCCCTAAAGGGTCTCTCTCATCTGGCGGTGGGAAATGTTTTTGGGTCCAATATTTTTAATATCCTGTTGGTTTTGGGCTTGATACTTTTTCAACCTCTTCCCTTAAAAAAAATCACCGGCAGAAAAAAGGACATCTGGTTTTTGGTTTTGACCGGGTTTGTTCTGGGCCCTTTGATGTGGGACCTTTTTCTCTCACGCCTGGAGGCTTTTTTATTAAGCCTTTTGTTTTTTGGCTATATGCTGATCTGTTACTTTAACTCCGGCCGGGAGGCAAAAGATCTCCTGACCGGGGGAGGGCCGGCAACAGCCAGGCTCCCGGTGGGTTCTTTTGGTTTGGCGGGCCTTTCTTTTTGGATGGGTTTGGGCTTTTTGTTGTTGGCGGGGGGGGCACATCTGACAGTGATGGGGGCAGAGGGGCTGGGACGAAGATGGGGCATTTCAGAAAGAATACTGGGGCTTTTGGTGGTGTCGGCGGGCACCAGCCTTCCGGAGTTTGTGGCCTCTTTGACGGCACTGATAAAAGGGCATAAGGACATGGCAATAGGTAATATTATTGGCTCCAATGTGTTTAACACTTTTGCCATTTTGAGCCTGGCTGTGTGGATTAGACCAGCCCCTTTGGATATGAAAATGCTGGTCCTGGACCTGCCCGCCCTTTGGATCACTCATCTTCTTTTGTTGGTTCTCATTTTTGGATACCACCTGAAGTGGGTGCAAAAAGTTCTGCCTTATGTGTTTTTTATGGCCTACGGGGCCTTTCTTCTAAGCCTCTTTCTTTATCCTGAGGCGGGATAACACCTCCAAGCCAATTTTGGTATAAGTGTGTAAATTTTTCACGGTTACAGGGGATAAAACTCAAATAATGCCTCTTCTCTAAAAAAAATCACAGGGTTTGGATATTTTTCTTGACAAAAACCTGTTCAAGGCACATAATGTAAAACATGGAAAAAAGAGAAAAAAACCCATCTTTGGAACCCTCTGGTGAGGAAAAAGCCTTTGTCTGCCAACAGGCCATGGAGCTTGGGCCTTTTTTGGCCGGAAGTGGCGGGGGCCCTGTGGCGGTGGTTTTGGAAAAAAACAAAGGGAAAAAAGGTGAACGTTTTGCCGTCACCTTTATTTTGATTCCCGACAAGTTCAATATCAAAATTCGGGCCAAGGGGGATAATCTTTTTGATGTCTGTAAGGATGCCAAAGATCAGGCCAAAAAAACCTTAAGCCTTATCATGAACCAGCAGGATTCCCCCATGAGGGATATGCACATGGCTCATCTCAAAAAATTCCCTTACCTTCAATAAAATTCACAGGAAAGCCCAGCTTTTTTAACAGGGCCTTTTGGTTTGGTTTGGAAAGGCTGGTCAGAGGAAGAGCGGGAACAATATAAAGGGCCTGGATTTTTTCAAAAGGGGATACTTTCCTGTTAAATTCCCGGATGGTGCCAATGAGGGCTTTTTGGTTCCAAATATCTGTTGTCACAGTGATTTGCCAGCCTTCTCTTTCAGAGGGAAGAGGCAGGAGATAAGCCCGCCCAGCAAAAGAATTTTTGAGCAAAAGACGGGTGAATCGATCTTTTAGATCAGGAATATCCACTTTTTCCCCCAATATTTTGATGAATTCCGCTCTTCCCACCTGCAAAAACCGGCCTTTTTGGACTTTTCCCAGATCTCCTGTCTTATACCAGGAATTTTTACGGTTTTGAAAGTGTATATTAAATGGGGCAGATTTTGCCGCAGGAGCTGGTTTATTTAACAGAGGGGGGGCAAGAGGGACAAAGCCCGTGAGCAGGCTTTCTGACTTGAGAATGATCTCCCCTTTGATGATTTTGACCTCAACATGAGGGAGTATTTTTAAAGCCGGCAAAGAGGAGGGGTCTTTCAGGGAGCCGGGTTCTGCTGTGGCCACCTGAGAGCCACACTCGGTCAGGCCATAAGTGGGAAGAAGAGGCCATTTGAGGGCCCGGGCCAACTGATAAAGACCGGGGCTTAAGCTCTCCCCGCCCACCAAAGCCAGCCTGAGGGCCGGGGGGGCCGGGAGCTTGGCCTGAACCAAATCATAAACCTGTGTGGGCACAAGAGAGCAAAGGCTGATTTTTTTCTCTTTTAAAAAATAACAAAAAGCTTTGGCCCCCCACTTTTTCCTGTAGACAAAGCAGGGGCTTTGAGAGAGATGGGCCCGGGCGGTTATGGCCAGCCCTCCCACATGAAAAAGGGGCAAACAAAGCCCCCATCGGTCTTTTGAGCTGACTTCAAGGTGCTGATTGACGGCCTGAGCGGAGATCAGCATGGCTTTTTTGGAAAGAGCCACCCATTTTTGCTGTGTGCGACCGGAGGTGGCGAGCCACACATGCCCTTTCAAACGGGGGAGCCGGGGAATGGAATTTAAAAAAAGGGCTTTATTCGCATGCTTTTTATTAAAAAAAAGTGAGGTTCTTTCTGAATCCCAATCCACTTTTGAGGGATTGATTTGATACAGTTTGGGGGTGGGGCCAGGGCCAGGGCTTGGCTTATGGGGGAGAGCTCTTTTTGGTTTCCGAATCATAGCCCCCCTGATACACTATTTTTTGATATAAAAAAAGCCCCCCGGCAAAAGAGGGTCTGCCGGGGCCCCAAGCTCCCGGAATTTTTAAAGCCTGCTAATGGTCTATTTGCTTGGCGGAGGCTTGTTTTTTTACCCCAGCTGACGGGTTATAGGGGCTGGACCCACTTCTTCTGTTTCAGAACCATCAAACTCCTCTCCACGCTCTGTTTCCTCTTCTTCTGTATCCCCCTCTTCTTCTGTATCCCCCTCCTTGCCCTCTTCTTTATTTTCTTCCTTGTTTTCCCCGTCGGGTGGGTTTTTGACCGGATCGGGCCGGGCGTTCTGGCTTATAGAGAACTGATGATCTTTAAAGCCCCCCGGTTCCTTTAAAGGGGCACAATTTAAAATAAGGGACAAAAGAACAAAAATGAGCCATTTCATATATCTTCTCCTTTTTCCTGGGCTAAAGGCCACTCTCTTTTTATCGGCTTTGGTCCTGATTTTCTTAAGCCTTTTGACGGGCCGGCCCCCAGGGACCGCATAAAAGAGACATCCGGGGGGCCAAAACCGTCCAAAAGTGTCCAAGTTGGCCTTTCTCGACAAATCTTATTTCTGTGGTATAGTGGGTATGAGTATGGGGGGGGTATAAATTTATCAGCAATAACCGGTTGACAAAGCTTGTTTCTGTGCTATAATGGGTGTATGAGTTTAAACAAAATCTTGGCCGTTTGTGGCTTTCTTATTCTTTACACAGGATTGCTCTTTGGTGGGTGGGCATGGATGCTTAATGCTCAGACTAAACAAATAGAGGCGAAAATAGAGCCTATAAAAGAGCTATTGACCAACCATATCACTGATACCAACAAAAAGATTGAAGAAAACAGCAGAAAAATTGATCGGTTAAGCGACCGGTTTGACCGGCTTTATGAATTGCTTTTAAAGGAAAAAACCAAAAAACCCTGAATCCAATTGGAGGCCCATTATGAAAGTAATAATTTTCCTTGGTCTTAGCTTGGCAGGCTGTGTGACTAGTGGGCTTAAAACCCGGTCTGTGGCCCGTGAAGACTGTAATATTGAGAATTATCAGGATTTTATAAACAAGTCAGGTGTTCATAATTGCGATTTAGCTGGAGCAAATTTTGACCATGCGGACTTAAAAGCGGCGAATTTTGCCGGGGCTAATTTGAAAGGGGCAAGTTTGGTCCATGCGAAGTTGGTCCGGGCACGCCTGAGAGAGGCTGATTTGGCTTCTGCGGATTTGATGGGTGCGAATTTAGAAGGGGCGGATGTGGCCTCTGCGAATTTTGCCGGGGCTAGTTTACAAGGAGTGCAATTGGCTTTTGCGTATTTGGAAAGGGCGAACTTGGAAAAGGCGGATTTAAGCCATGCACGACTGGAAGAGACGAATTTGATCGGGGCCAATAACTTGGAAAAGGCCAATCTAAAAGGAGCAAGAGTCACTGTTTCCATGGGAGGTTTTTTAAAGTCAAAAGGCTTAAGTGGCTTTGTTGTTGATTCTTCTTATCGGAAGAGGCGGGGTTGGATAGCACAGTAAGTCAAAAGATCATGGCATTATGTTGGGTTTCAAAAGGCTAAAAATGACCAAAAAATTCGGTAAAAATTCGGATTTCCGAATTTTTTTGTCTCAAAACCCCCTTTTTGGCCCTCCATTTCCTTTCCGCTGTTTGCATATCCTTTGGGTATGAACATTTTTTCTTTTACTCATGATGGGGATAAGATCATCCCGGTGGAAGTGGAGCTGAGCCTGGTGCCGGGTCTTCCGCAGACCCAGTTTACAGGTCTGGCCGATGTGGCCATCAAAGAGAGCATTATGCGAATCAAGTCCGCCGTTCAGGCCCAGGGCTTTGAATGGCCGAAGACCCGGCAGATGATTATCAATCTTCGCCCCGCCCACTTGAAAAAAAGCTCTCAGGGCATGGATTTGGCCATTGCCACGGCCTTGCTTTGGAAAACCGGGCAAATAAGCCCCCCACCCGATATGTCCTCCCCTTTCCATGTCTATGGGGAGCTTTCTCTCAGCGGAAAAGTCCTGGCCCCCTCAGATTGGGAAAGCCTGCCCCCTCAAAGAGGAGGCATCCTGACAGGCCAGACAGGGACAGAAAACCACCTTTGCCCTTTGTTTCAGGTCTCCTCCCTTAGTGAGCTTTCCAACCCGGTTTTTGTGCCGGCCAAACCTTTGGAGACACTGTTAAAAAAACCTGATCTTCCGGACATCTCCTTTTCAGAGGCGGGGGCACATATTCTGGCGGTTTCTGCCACCGGAGAGCACTCTTTGCTTTTGGCCGGAGAGGCCGGGTCGGGAAAAAGCACCCTGGCAGAACACTTGCCCCTCCTTCTGCCTCCCCCCTCTCTTGACGAGTTTAAGGTCACCCGCCGGATATGGTCCCGCATGGGGCAGGAGTTAAACTGGAGACCTTTTGTCCGCCCTCATCACAGTGCCACCCCTTTGGCCATGACGGGAGGGGGTTATCCTCTGTTTTTTGGTGAAATCACCAAAGCCCACGGTGGAGTGCTGTTCATGGATGAATATTTGGAATTTCACCCCAGAGTTCAGGAGGCCTTGAGAGAACCTGTGGAAAAAGGGGAGATCTGTATTGCCCGAAGGGGCAAGAGTGAGTGGTTTCCCGCCCGTTTTTTATTGGTGTCGGCCACCAATCTTTGCCCTTGTGGGGATTTGGTGCCGGGTCGGGCCTCTCCCTGTTCTTATTCCCTGAGAAGATGTTTTTCTCATCTGGAAAGGCTTAACGGCCCCATGCTGGACCGCTTTGATATACTGGCTTTTTCTCCCCAGTGGAACAGGAAAAAACTGACTGTGCCTTTAAAAGACATCCATAAAAGAGTGGAGAGGGCATGGCAGTTCAGGGAAAAAAGAAATCAGGAAAAACCCAACAGCCTTCTTTCACTTCAGGAGCTTTATCTCTCTCTCAATGATGTGGCCAAAAAACTTCACACTTCCTCTTTTTCCTCCAAAAGAAGGGGGAAAGCCCTTTTGAAAGTGGCCCGCACTTTGGCGGACCTGAAGGGGGAGGAGGAGGTGGGCTTAAATCATATTGAAGAGGCCAAGGAGTTAAGCCTCATCCCCTTTGTGGCTCTCAAAAACCGGGACGGCTTTCCCTGAAACCAGCTGGATCCATTATCCAGTCGGACTTGAGAAACCTTTATTTTTGAGTCCGCTTAAGAAGATCATTTTTTGACCTCTGCCCATTTTTAGTAATATTTATGACAATAAAACAGACAAGTGTGTAAAATTTACACTGAGTTTACTTTTTATGCTGGATTTTTATTTTTTTTTAAAGGGTTCCTGATTTTTGTGGTATTAAATAAGCAGGCCCTGAAAAATTTGTGTTGAGTTACTCGTGTTCAAAGTCCGCCCCGTTTCGGGACGGAATACCTTGGACCCTCACGGCACGGACTTTGAACACAAGTACTTAATGACGTACTCTTTTTAGGGCCTTTAAAATAAGGAGAGAATTAATGAAATATTTGTTTTGTAGGGTTTTCAGGACTTTATATCTGCCTTGGCTTTTATTTTCGTCCATGGCTTTTGGGGCTTTGCCGGCGGTGGAAAGTGCCTTGTATGAAGATACTGTTAAAGAGACACAGCTTGAGGTGGTTTTTTTTGAAAGAGAGGGGCAAAACCTTGTTCCCTCCTGCCGGGTGCCGGTGACGGATTACCCGGAAATGGAGCAAGTGGATCTTCCTTTTTCCTTCTTGCATGAGCTGTCTGAACCAAAGGGCCACGAAGTGTCTCTTGAAGAAGGGCTGGAGTCAGGAAATGAATCCCTGGCCCGCTTTGATCTTGAGCCTTGTGCTCCGGACTTAAGTGCCAGACTGGCCGAAAGGGCAGAGCACTTTCAATTATATCCTCAGGTGGCGGTGGCTATGCTTCCAGCTTTAGGGTCAGCCCTTGCAAGAGGCAGTGTTTTATTGAGCAAAATACCCAAGCGTTCAGTTGTAGGGACGGGCGTGATAGGTAGTGTGAATGTGGCGTCATGTTTTTTGGCGGGTGGCATGGTAGGGCTTGGTGTTTACACACATATAACAGAGGAACAAGCTAAAATTCGTGCTTTGAATGCCGAGAGGCTGGATTGGGGATGGGTAAACTATGCACCAACAAGCGGTCAGATTTTAGCGGGGGGTGGGGCTACTGCCGGATCTGCTTTGGGTGCCGTTCAAACTCATGCTTACTTGCCTGCTTTCATGAAGAATAGGAGATCCTTAAAAAACCAAGTATTTCATCGCACCTTGGTTGGAGCCAGTGCGGCAGTGGGAATTGTATGCTCTGCGGCCGGGGGGGCTGTGGGGTATTTTAGTGCTTATGCTCAAAAAGCCGAATCTGCCTTGGAGAGATCTCAAGAGGCACTAAGTGAGTTTTTCCGTGCTTTGCCAGAGGCCTACCACCAAACGGTGGAGCAGGAAATAAAATCGCGGGAAAACCTCACCACAGCCCATGAAACAATTGACCGGCTAACTTCAGAGATAAAAGCCGGGATCATAGCCCAAGAGACACTGGAAAAACAGCTGGCGGAGAAACAAGCCGAGCTGGCGAACACCCAGAGCCTGTTGGAGCAAAGCCAAGTCGAGTTGACACAGGCACAAAACGAATTGAAAGAGGCTGAGGGGACGCGTGATGAGCTGTCCCAAGCCTTGCAGAAGGAATACCACCGCTCCGTTGAACAGGAAAGGAGAGCACGGGAGGATTTAAGCAAAGCCCATCAAACAATTGACCGGTTAACTTCAGACATAAAGGCCGGGATCATAGCCCAAGAGGCACTGAAAACACAGGTGGCAGAAAAACAAGCCGAGCTGGTGAACACCCAGAGCCTGTTGGAGCAAAGCCAAGTCGAGTTGACACAGGCACAAAACGAATTGAAAGAGGCTGAGGAAACACGTGATGAGCTGTCCCATGCTTTGCAGGAGGAATACCGCCAATCTGTTGAGCAGAGAATAGAAGACAGCCCGTCGCCATAATAAATAATCGGACCTGAAAAGACCTGATATTTGAGCAATTGGTCCTTGTTTTAAGCAGTTTGTTTCCAAGAACTGTCAGGCTGAACAATAATGCAGTGCGTCTTAAAATCCGGCTTTTATTGGCCGGGCTTTTCTTAAAATTCAGTTAAACACCCCCAAGTCCATAAAACAGTGAAAAAATCATTAAAAGTCTTTGGATCGGTCCAAAAAAGCTGATAGTCTTGAATCATTATGAAAATCAAGGATTTTGCCACAGGCAGATTAGTGAAGGTTTCACCGGAAGAGGAGGTGCGACAGGAATATGAACAAGTCCTGGTGGAAAGTTATGGGTATAAAAAATCAGAAATGGATATTGAAGTTCCTATCCCACGTGGGACTGGTTATTTTCCGGATCGTGCGGATATTGTTGTATTTCAATCCTCTTCCGGCAGAGATCCTGCTAAAGATATTGTGGGAATTGTAGAGACCAAGCGTCCTGAAAGGCAAGACGGATTATCACAGTTGAAATCATATATGACAGCCACATCTGCCCTTTGGGGAGTCTGGACAAATGGAGATGATATTGCTTATGTATGCCGGCCACCGGGACAATCTCAAGTTGTGGATAACTATATAAATGATATTCCTGTCAGAGGGCAACCTGTTGACTTTATTGGAAATATCAAGAAGTCAGATCTAAAGCCATTTGAAAGACAACACCTTAAAAGCGTGTTTCGCAGAATTCTCAGGACACTTTATGCAAATACCAATATCAGTCGCAGAGAAAAATTAGGCAATGAAATGATAAAATTAATTTTCTCCAAGATTGAAGATGAGAAAACATATTTGGATCGTCCTCCTGATTTCAGAGCCACAGCAGGTGAACCGCCGGATCAAGTTAAAGAAAGAGTGATTAAATTGTTTAACCGTGTCAAGAACGAGTTAAAAGAAGATGGTGTTTTCCTGGAGCATGAAAGTGTCACTTTGGATTCCCGATCTGTGACTTGGGTGGTAGGGCAGTTGGAGAGAGGAAGTCTTTTAAAAACAGACACAGATGTTGTGGGTGATGCGTTTGAGGTGTTTGCGGAATCCCGTTTGGTTGGGGAAAAAGGGGAATTTTTTACGCCCCGTGGAGTCATTGATTTATCTGTTCGCCTCACCAACCCAAAGATAGAAGAAACAATTTGTGATCCGGCCTGTGGGTCAGGTGGATTTTTAATATACGCCATGAAATATATCTGGAAATCCATGACTGATAATCCCCGGTATAAAAATTCACCAAAACTGATGGAACAGAAAAAAAGGATGGCTTCGCGAACAATATTTGGAATTGATAAAGAGTCTGATCTTGTAAAAATTGCCAAAGCTTATATGGCCATCTCAGGAGATGGGCGGAGCAATATTATTCATGAAAACTCCTTGCATAAAGTGGAGGAATTTAACTCTCCTGCCAAAGAAAAATTTGTTAGACAAAACAAGTTTAAAAAATTTAATATTATATTAACAAATCCTCCTTATGGAACTAAAACAAAAGTGGTGGTATCAGATTCCAGGCACTTTGATCTTGGACATAAGTGGACGAAAACCACTACGGCCGGGTGGAAAAAAAGTCGAATACCATGTCAACGTGATCCTTATGTGTTGTTTATTGAACGTTGCCTGAATATGCTTGCAGAAAATGGCCGTCTTGCCATTGTGTTGCCGGAAACTGTTTTTCATGCTCCAAAAACAGAATATATCAGACACTTTATTATGGAAAGAGCCAGCATTGAAGCCATTATTGGATTACCTCATAATACATTTCGTCCTCATTGCAATGCAAAAACCTGTCTTTTGGTGTTAAAAAACACAACAAAACAGGCAGAGAATGTAATTATGTCAAACCCAAAAGAAATGGGACATGATCATAATGGCAGGCCCTTGTTGCACCCTGTGACAGGAAAATTATGGGATGATCTGGTGGTTGTGATGAAAGAATTACAAAAGCCAAAATCATCAAATAATAAGTTTACATTTACTGTTCGTTGGAGTAAAATTAAAAAGTCAGGCAACCTTATCCCTTCTTACTATCAAGGGCTGGTTATTCCACCTTTAGTTCCAAAAAATCAGATAAAAGTAAATATTGGTGAACTGGTCAATAAAGGTATCCTGGGAGCTTGGGATGGCCATGGCTCTCCTCCTTCTGAATCAAAAGGAAAAGGAAAAGTTCCTTATATCAGGGTATCAGACATTGTAAACTGGGAATTATACAGGAATCCTGTCTCAGGGATACCGGAGGATATTTACAAAAAAATGGTACTAAATAAAGAGAAACCCAAAGCAGGTGATATTTTATTTGTGCGCCGGGGAAGCTATAGAATTGGAACTGTTGCCATGGCCAGTCCTCAGGACAGCCATGTTTTATTGACAAGAGAGTTGCTTACTTTTAGAATACTTAAGCCACATAATTCTTATAATATAGATGCTTTTTACCTTCTGGCTTTGCTGTCTTCAAAATTTGTGCAAGATCAAATTGGTTCAAAAGTATTTGTGGATACAACACTGCCAAATATAGGAGATAGATGGAAAGAGCTTATACTTCCCATACATAAGAATGAAAAGGAAATTAACAAAATCAGCAATTTAACCAAGTCAAGTGTTTTGAAAAAATGGTCAGCACAAAATCAGATTCAGGAGATAAGAAATCAAATGGGCGGGCTTATAACATAAAAATTCTATCAGTTATTTTGGACCAATGACAACCGGTGGTTTTTTGTAAGAAAGAGTGGTCCAAAGAGAAAGGGATTGAGCTATGGGCACAAAGAAAAAAGCTTGGGGTTTTGCCACGAGGGCCATCCATGCCGGGCAAAGCCCGGACCCGGTGACAGGGGCCGTGATGACCCCCATAACACTAAGCTCCACTTATGCACAAAGTGCACCCGGCCGGCACAAGGGCTATGAATATTCCCGTGTATCCAACCCCACGAGAAAAGCTTTGGAGGACTGTCTTTGTTCTTTGGAAGAGGGCCGTTTTTGTGTGGCCACCTCCTCTGGTGTGTCAGCCAGCACTTTGGTGTTTGAGCTTTTAAAGCCTGGAGATCTTTTGGTGGCGGAAAAAGACCTTTATGGGGGCAGTTTAAGGATTTTAAATCAAATTTTAAAACCGCGGGGCATAGCCATTCATTTAATGGACCTGTCTGATAAAGGCCATATAAGTCGTATTCCTCAAAAAGCCAAAATGATATGGGTGGAAAGCCCCACCAACCCTTTGATGAAACTTATGGACCTTCGAGCTTTAAGCCGGTGGGCCAAAAAACACAAGGCCCTGTTGGCGGTGGATAACACTTTTATGAGTCCTTTTTTTCAAAAGCCTTTGCTTTTGGGTGCGGACTTAGTGGTGCATTCGGCCACCAAGTATTTGAGCGGGCATTCGGACATTGTGGGTGGGGTGATTGTGGGAAAAAGCTCTGCCTTGGAGGAAAACTTAAAGTTTTTAAGCAAATCTCTTGGGCCTTGTTTATCCCCTTTTGATTCTTATTTGTTGTTAAGAAGCCTCAAGACTTTGCCGGTGCGTATGAAAGGACATGAGGAAAACGCCCTTGAGTTGGCGGGTTTTTTGGCAAAACACAAAGCTGTCAAAAAAGTATTTTATCCGGGTTTAAGGTCTCATCCGCAGTATGATTTGGCCAGCCAACAGATGTCTGGTTTTGGTGGGATGTTGAGTTTTGTTCTTAAAGGGGGCAAAAAAGAGGCTTTTAAAGTTTTGAGCCGGTTTGAAACAGCCACTTTGGCGGAAAGCCTTGGGGGGGTGGAGTCTTTGGTGGAGCACCCGGACACCATGACCCATGCAGAATCACCTCACCCTCCACCGGATTCTTTAATCCGGGTGAGCGTGGGTTTGGAGGACATAGAGGATTTAAAAAAAGATTTTGCCCAGGCCTTAAAAGGAGTGTAGGATGTTTCATCTGTCACAGATACTGGTGATGTTGGAAGGCCGGCAAAGTTAAGTAAACTTTGCAAACTGTGATTCTCTCTTTGAGCAGACTTTAGCCTTGTTCGGGACGGCCGTCCGTGGCCTCATGCCGATCTAATCCGTCCGTGGGTCGGAGCCCTCACCGGCTAAAGTTTGCTCAAAGAGACTGTGTCCAATGCAAAAAAGTTTGTCAGGCTTGCTGGCAAGCTTAAGTAAAGAGAGGAAGGTTAAGTAAAATGACAGGATATACAAAAAATACAGAAGAGAATCAGGCTCTTTTGGAGTTAAGGGAGTATGCGAAAAACCAGCCTCCAGGGGAGGGGCTTGTTCCTTTAAAGGATTTTTTTAAGAACGCTGAAATTCAGCAGGTCCAGCTTTCTCCTGATGGGAAGTATCTGGCTTACTTAAAGGCCTGGGAGGGCCGGATGAATATTCATGTCCGGCCGGTGGATAAAAGTGCGGAAGAACGAAGAATCACCAAGCAGAAAGACAGAGACATCCCTTACTTCTTTTGGAAAGAAAATAGCACCTTGTTATTTTTAAAAGATGAGGGAGGGGATGAAAATGATCATATTTTTCGTGTCTTTGCCAATGGAGAGGGGGAAAAGGACCTGACCTCTTTTACGGATACAAAAGTGGAGTTGGTGGATGATTTGGATAATATTTCAGAGGAGGAAATCCTTATTGGCATGAACAAAAGGAACAAGGAGGTTTTTGATGTTTATCGTCTCAACATAAAGACGGGGGACATGAAGATGGTGGCCGAAAATCCGGGTCATTTTATATCCTGGATGACAGACCACAGGGGTAAACTGAGGGTGGCCTTATCCGCCGAGGGCACAAACAAGGCCCTTTACTGCAGAGGGACAGAGGAAGAGCCGTTTGACAAAATTATCACGTATTCTTTTAAAGATAGTGTAAATCCTTATTTTTTTACTTTTGACAATAAAAATCTTTACATGTCTTCCAGCCTTGACAGGGATAAAAGTGCTGTAGTTGTATTTGATCCCAGGCAAAAAAAAGAGGTTCAGCTTTTGTTTTCTCATCCTCAGGTGGATGTGGGAGGGTTGGCGTATTCCAAAAAAAGGAAAGTGCTGACATATATTGCTTACTCAGCAGAAAAGTTAAACTATCACTTTTTGGATTCAGAAACAGAAAATATTTTTAAAGAGCTTAAAGCTCAATTTTTGGATAAGAACATTCGTCTTGTTTCGAACAATCGGGAGGAGACTCTCATGGTCGTTCATGTGGGAAGTGATCGTAACCCCGGTTCTTATTACCTGTTTAATGTGTTGGATAAAAGTTTAAGTAAAATTGCTGACACCCGCCCCTGGCTTAAAGAGGAGACTCTGGCAGAAATGACACCTTTAAGTTACAAGGCCCGTGATGGTCTGACTGTTCCCGCTTATTTGACTAAACCAAAGGGGGCAAAGGGCCCTTTGCCTTTGGTGGTGCATCCTCATGGAGGGCCTGGGTCAAGAGATCATTGGGGATATTCTGCCGAAGTCCAGTTTTTGGTCAGCAGGGGTTATGCTGTGTTTCAGATGAATTTCAGAGGTTCTGTGGGTTATGGTAAAAAGTTTTGGCAGGCGGGCTGGAAGCAGTGGGGCCGGGCCATGCAGGATGATGTGACCGATGGAGTAAAGTATTTGATAGAAAAGGGTGTAGCTGACAAGGATAAAGTGGCGATCTTTGGGGGGAGTTACGGGGGCTATGTGGTGTTGGCGGGCCTCACTTTCACACCGGATCTTTATGCTTGTGGGGTGGATTATGTGGGGGTTTCCAATATGTTTACGCTTTTAAAAACTGTTCCTCCTTATTGGAAACCTCTCCTGGAGTGGCTATATGAAATGGAGGGCCATCCGGAAAAAGACAAGGAGCTTTTGCGGGCGATCTCTCCTGTTTTTCATGCAGACAGGATAAAAGCCCCTTTGTTTGTGGTGCAGGGGGCAAACGATCCTCGTGTGAAGAAGTCAGAATCGGATCAGATAGTGAAGGCTTTGGAGGACAGGGGGGTGGCTGTCCCTTATCTTGTGAAAGAAAATGAGGGGCATGGTTTCAGGAATGAAGAGAATCGTTTGGAATTTTATGCTCTTATGGAGGCTTTTTTAAGAAAACACCTTGGCTGACTTATTGGTTTGGCAGAAGACGGGAAACATTGTGAATCCCGGGGATGTTTCGTTGGTCATCTGTTTCAGGTACTGGAAATGGTGGTGGCGGGTTGAGTGGGGCTTGGTAAGGTAACCCGCTGGCAAGGACAAGCAAGAAAAGGCTCGGTAGCTCAGTCGGTAGAGCAGAAGACGGGAAACATTGTGAATCCCGGTTTGTGCAAGCAAGAAAAGGCTCGGTAGCTCAGTCGGTAGAGCAGAAGACTGAAAATCTTTGTGTCGGCGGTTCGATTCCGTCCCGAGCCACCTCGCTACGCGAGGAGGAAAAGTTGACGCAGATTTCTCCTTTGATCGTGACTCTTGACCATAAAAAAAAGCTTGCAGGGGGCAAATTATCAGGATAATCTGCCCGTATGGGGCAAATTATCAAAAGACATCTTCGTCTGTCTCTGCCTGAGGGCCAGTCCGCTTTTCTGTGGGGGCCCAGGCGGGTGGGCAAAAGTTATTGGCTTAAGAACAGTTTTCTTAAGAACGGCCATCTTAAGTCCAGGAAAAAATTTATTGATCTTTTAAAAACGGACATATTTTTTGAATATGCCCGCCGTCCCGCACTGTTGAGGGAAAGGTGGAAGGGGGAGTTGACTGTCATAGATGAAATTCAGAAAATCCCTGCCCTGTTAAATGAGATTCACTGGCTTATTGAAAACAAGTCTGCCTCTTTTTTGCTCACAGGGAGTTCTGCCCGGAAATTGAGGACCAGGTCCGCTCATCTTTTGGCGGGCCGGGCATGGCGTTTTGAAATGACCCCTCTTTCTTTTTATGAAACAAAGGGTTTTGACTTGGAAAGAGCTTTAAATACAGGGCTTTTGCCTCCTCATTTTTTATCTCGCGAGCCTTTAAGGGATTTAAGGGCTTATGTTTCGGATTATCTGAAGGAGGAGATTTCAGCCGAATCTGTCACACGAAATATCCCTGCTTTTTCGGAATTTTTAAGGGTTTCGGCTCTGACCAACGCAGAGCTTTTAAACTACACGAACATCGCAAGGGAAGCGGGAGTGAGTGCGAAAGCGGTGCGGGGGTATTTTGAAATTCTGGAGGACACTTTTTTGGCCTGTCGTCTGCCTCCTTACAGGCGGAGCCAAAAAAGACGCATGATTTTAACAGAGAAATTTTATTTTTTTGATGTGGGTGTAGCTAATTTTCTGGCTGGCCGAAAACCTTCTTTGGGGAATGAGGCTTTTGGAAAAAGCTTTGAGCACTATATTTTTATGGAACTTATGAGCTATAAAAAATATAGAGATCCGGAGTTGAACATAAGTTTTTGGAGAACGGCGGGTGGGCATGAAGTGGATTTTATCTGTGGGGATATGCACACGGCCATTGAGGTTAAATCTTCCACGCGGATACACAGCGGGCATTTGAAAAGCTTAAAGGCCTTGAGGGAGGAAAAAAAAGCCAAGAATCTTATTGTGGTTTGCCGGGAGAGGGAGCCAAGAACTCAGGATAAGGACATTCATATTTGGCCTTGGCGGTTTTTTCTCAAAAAACTTTGGAAAGAGGGTCTTCTTAAAAACTGATATTTCTTTTTTTAACGCCATTGCCACCAGCCATGTCTTGGTTTAGGAGCAGATCCAAAGCTGTTTCAGCCTTCTTTTTTTTCCAGCTCTTGCCATTGTTGGCCTGATCCTGTATATTTTTATCCGTGCAGTTTTTGGACAGGTCAGGACACAGTAAACAGGAGGTCTCATGCCCTTTAATCTCATGCCTTTTAAAAAGAGTCATAAAAAAGCAGTCACCGCTCTCATGTCATGGCTTTTTCTGGCCGGGGTCGCCGGTTTCGCCGGTGCCGTCAACTCTGCCAAAGAAAAAGTACTGCCCGCCCATTTGCAAAAAGCTTATATTATTCAGAAAAACGCCCTTGTATACACAAGACCTGACTTTGATTCCATGCAGATAAGCCAAATTCCTGCCGGTCAAGTGGTCACCATTTCCAAAAAGATATATCGACCTCCCAATCGCTTTGGCACTTTTTATCGAATCTATTTAAAAAAGCCCAAAAAAATAAAAGCCTATATCTCTGAAATTGATGTCACACCCCGTTATATCAGGTCCGGTTCCAGCTATAAGCTCAACCCGGCCTTTGCTCAGGTCAAAAAAAAGCTGAAGTATGTCAAGGACTTTCAGTTCAACAGCTCCGAACCGGAGGATTTGCTGGATCTGACAGACAAGCCTCTTTCCAGTAACAGGTTTATTGGCCTTGTGGCCTCCCGCTCCTGGATGGCTTATAAAGGGCAGGAACAACTTTCTCCCTTATGGCTTTTTGGCCTCAGGCTCACCGGCCCCGGTCTTCCCATAAACAAAGTCCTGACAGACTTCAGCTTTCTTTTTTCCTTTCCTCCCCTTACAGACAACAAAATTTTTATAAACCAGAAACAAATAAAAAAAAGCTGGCTTTTGATGGGGGATTTTTTGCTTAAATTTGTTTTGCTGTCTGCCCCCCGGTTTGAGCTTTACCTGAGTGGAGGGCTTATGGCCAATATGAAAGGGGCTTTTTCCCCCCAGGAATCTTCACCGGTGAGTGTGGGTGTTGGGGCCATAAGTTCCCTGTCTTTGATTCTTAAAATGAGGGAGAGAATTTCTTTGTTGGTGGAAGGGCAGGCGGGCTATGATTTTTCAGAAAAAGCCTTTTTCCCCTCTGCCCGCATGGGCCTGTTGGTGGCCTTCTGATTTATTTTTATTCAGAGTCTGAATCTTTCTTTTCATCCTCTGCCGGTTCCTCTACTGTTTCCTTTTTTGCCGGCTCCTTTACAGGTTCTCGCTCATCTGAAGAGGTTGAGGATTTTCTGTAAACACCATCACAGCTGGAAAAAACATACTCCTGCTTTTTTTCCGAGGACTCTTTCAGACAAAAAAGACCTTTGTCTATAAGCAAAACCTGACCGGAGTTATCCAGCTCAATATATCTTTGTTTGACACAATAGGTCTGCACAATGGGGGAAGGACCATGCCCCACCCTTATTGGCACTTCTGAAAATTTGACTGTGGCATCTCCCTGAAAATGATCTTTCAGGTAATTGCACCCCTGGTCAGGAAAATAAGCGAATATTTTGTTGTTATCGATTATGGTGCAGGACACAATATTTCCAGAGCTGTCCACCCATTGTTGTTGCTGTTGATTGTAAGTGTATTGACGGCAATGTGAGACACCGCTCAGGTTGAGATTGGGGCATGAAGCCAGCAGAAGGCATAACAGAATCCAAAAACTATTGAATAATAATGATCTCATTTCTTTTCCTCCCTGCTTTTTTGGTTAATGAGTATTTAATTTCTCTTCCCAATTTCTGTGGAGACAAAGCAACAGATTTGTCATGGTAGCCCCTTTTTTTGATAAGCATTTTGGTTGGCTGGCCCTGAGGAATGGATACAAATGTGGGAGTGGTGTTGCGGATTTTCACCCCATTTATATACACATGGGCACCGGAAGGGCGTGTGATCAGGAAAACATTTTTGGAGACCGGGGCTCTTGGAGAGGCCGACTGGACATCCCCTCTGACAGCGGGAGAAAAAGCAGTGGGTTCTCTTTTAAGGGAGGGGGCCGCGGAGTCAGCCTCTTCCGCCTCTGTTGTGTGAGATTCAGGTTGTTCATCGGCGGGATTTGACTGGGACAAGGTCCGCTTTTTGTCATCTGTTTTCAAAACATGATTCAGCTGGTGTGTGAGATTCAGAAAATGGCTTTTGATCTCTGAGGAAAAAAACCAGGAGCTGAAGGGCACTCCCAGAACAAATAAGAGGATAAAAGCTCTTTGAAAGAGTTTACGCTTTCTTTTGCTTCGAATCAGTGCTTTTCGCCGGTCGCTCAAAGATCGGTTTTTCTCCGGTGAATGCCACGGGTTGTATTGTAATGAACCTTTATCTTTAAGGGTGGTGGTGATAATACTTCTGGTGCCACCTTCATTGGTGATGGTGTAGTTGTCCGTCAAGGTGGTGGGCACATCTCCTGAATCCAAAGGATCGTCAAACTTGGTTTTTGTGATCTCTTTTCTGTGGCCGGCCATGCTGGGTCGGGTTTCTGTTTCCGTATACTCTGAGCCTTCTTCTTCGGGTGCAGTGGACAATGTTCCACCGAGATCGGAATAACCGGCTGAATTTGTGGCCACCTTGGTTTTTTGCTCAAACTCCTTGGTGTATCCTTTGAACTGAGAGGCAAAAGTTTCTGTGACAGCGGAATCTTTGATTTGAGGGCTTGAGGCCCCGGACTTTGTCAGAATTTTTGACCAGGTTTTTAGATTTTCCCTCTCCTCCATTATTTCCTCAATATACACCTCCTTTATAAAAGAGGTGAAATGAGAGCTGGTGAAATCCGGATAATGCTTGTTCAGAAACAAGGAAATGTCATTACCCATGTCCGCCACAGTATTATATCTTAAGTTCTTGTTGGCGTTTAAGGCCTTGTTGACTATGGTCGCCAGTTTGTCCGGAACATGTGGGTTGATTTTTTTTAAGTCTGGAATCTGACAATCCCTTATTTTTTTCAATAACTGAATTTCATTGTTTCCGGTAAAGAGCTTTCGCCGGGCCAACAGCTCCCACAGCACATTTCCAAGAGAAAATATATCCGTTTGTTTGTCTATATTTTTGCCTCTGGCCTGCTCCGGGCTCATATACTCAAACTTCCCTTTTAACACACCCGCCTTTGTGGCTTCGGAATCATCTATTTTGGCTATGCCAAAATCAATAACCTTGACATCACCGCTGAAGCTCACCATAACATTCTGAGGGCTTATATCCCGATGCACAATATTCAGGGGCTGGCCTGTTATATTGTCCGTGCAGTTATGGGCGTAATCCAGGCCCTGACACACATATTTGATAATATAAGCACAAAACTCCACACTGAGCTGTTTTTTCTGCCTTTTGAGTTTTTGGACCAACTGCCTCAAGTTCCGGCCGGACACATATTCCATACAGATGAAGTATTGGTCTTTTTCCACACCAAATTCATAAATGGAGCCAATATTGCTGTGGTTGAGGTTAATGGCTATCTTGCCCTCATTTTGAAACATTTTGTTAAATTCCCGGCTTTTTGAGTGCATGAGGGATATGCGTTTGATGACCACAAACTTGTGGGCACCTTCAATACTGCCTGTGCAGGCCAGAAAGATCTCAGCCATGCCCCCTCTGGCAATTTGCTTCAGGAGCTTGAACTTTCCAAATTTTTTTATATCAAGGCTCATAATTCTTCACTTAAGGTTTAAATGTGCTAAAGTGTATACTGTGCTTATCGGTCAGCAAAGAGAGGGACTTTATGCGGAAAATAGCCATAACGGGGGTCATGGGGGCGGGAAAATCCACAGTGGGCCGAATTTTGGCTCGTCATGGCCTGCCCTTTATTTCGGCAGACGCACTCAACAAAGAGGCCATAAGGCCCCCGGAGGGGCCAGCTTACAAGCCCCTTTTGAAGTTGCTGGGGCCGGGCTTTACAAGTGAAAAAGGCCTTTTTGACACTCAAAAAATAGCCCGGCGGGTTTTCCGGGACCAAAAAATGTTACATGATATGGAATCCCTTCTCCACCCCATAATATGGGATTTGATGAAAAAAAAAGAAAAAACAGGACCTTTTTTGAAAAAAACCCTGATTTTTTACGAGATTCCGCTGTTGTTTGAAAAAAAATGGGAGAGCTTTTTTTCCGATCAGGTGCTTATTGCCCTGGATCCGGCCAGACAAATCAGCCGTTTACAGCAAAACCGGGACCTAAGTCTGGAAGAGATCGAAGATCGTCTCCGTTTTCAGGGTGCACAGGCGGAACATATCCAGAAAGCAGACCATGTGATATGGAATAACGGCACTTTGAGAGAGTTGGCAAAAGAGGTTCAAAGTCTGATAAAAAAACTTCAGCCCAGAAAAGGGGTCCCGAAATCAAAAAAAGAGGCAGAATATGGAATTGATGGGCTTTATCCGGCCGGCCGACAAAAACCGGCTTTTTAAGGATTTTAATCCGGATAATTCCTTGTGGATTGTTTCGGACATCAAGTCTCATTCTTTTGTTTTGGAACAGATCCGACAAAATCAAAAGGTGTTGGGTGGGGACGAAGAGCCACAAAGCTCCGCCCCTTGGCCTAAAAGTGTGTGGCGGGCCAGGGATTTCTGGAAATACTGCCTGTCTTTGTCCCGCCCGGATATAGTGATGGCTTCCCGATCGGTTCTGACTTTTATTTATCAGGAATGGGCACGGGACCGTGAGCCGGTTTGGCAAAGGGGCCGGGAAACAGGTCAGGTTCTTTGCCAGTATATGGAGGCTATGGCACAGGTCTTACAGCACCCGCTGAAAGAAAGCCTTATGGAGGAGTGGCTGGCAGAGGAAGGGGGGGAGGACCTTGTCCGGTGGCAAAAATGGGCTGGAGAGTTTTGGAACCACCTGAACCAGGGGCCCAAAGGAAAAGGGCCTTTTGTCATTGAGGATTCCTGGGCAAGTGCCCTTTTGACAGACCAGTTTCCCCATGTGCATTTTCCCTGCCGGACTATGGTGTTTGACCTGGGTTTTGATCTGGATCCGGTGGAGGCGGAACTTGTCACACAAATAGCTCAAAAAATCCCCGTTCAGGTGTTAGTGCCCTTAAACCAAAACGAAAAGGATGTGCCCCAAACCTACAAAGTGTTTTCTCATCAGAAGATGACGGTTCTTTCGACAAAAACAAATCAGGCCAAAGCTTCCCTCGTCCGGGTGAAAAAGTTTTCCACCCCTCTGGCGGAGATCAAAGACCTGAGTGCTTATGTGGGTGCCCTTCTGCAAAAAGGGGTCCCGGCCCACAAAATCAGTGTGATAGCCCCTGATATGGAGAGTTACTGGCTGGCCCTTAAAAGCCATCTCAAAAAGGAGAAAGTGCCTGTAAACAAAAGTGAGAAAGTGGGTCTGACAAGCTTTTATGACACAGAACTTTGGTTCAGCAGGATGTGGACACATTTATCTGTTATTCGATACGAAAACATGTCGGCCCTCTCCGCTCTTAAAAACTCGCATCAAAACTTCAGTCGTTTGAAATCAGATCTGCACCATGTCAGGGATATTGGGGGCTGGCCTGAGGCCCTCTGTCAAAAACACCACCTTCGGGACAAGAACCAGATGGTGTCTCTTGCTGAATTTATAAAATGGGCCTCGGTGCATTTACCGGAGCCGGGCCGGAACAAAACAAGGCCGGAACAAAAAACTCCTGTTGTCTCTCTTTTAAGAACCAACCTGAACGATTTTGCCAAATCCCTTGCCCGACTCTTAAATCTCAGGCTCCCCTATTCGTCCTGTCTCAAAATGCTGGAATCTTATCTCAAAACAAAGGAACTGATCCTGAAAGAGGAAACAAATGAAGGCATCCACTGCCTCAGTTTCAACGCTCTTTCTTATTTGCCGGCGGATTTTGTTTATATAGTGGGCTTGAGTGAGCAAAATTTAAAAATGCCCTCTGTTTTGCCTTTGTCCCTGACAGAAAGCCTGAACCGGAACCTGGGTTTTCTGGTCAAAGCGGAGCCTGTAGACAAAATGGAGCAAATTGTTTCTCATTTTATGGCTCAGGGGCCAGAGGAGCTGACCCTTTCTTTTGCCACCTCTGATTTTGAGGGGATATCGGCCAGCCCCTCTTTTTTATGGCTGAAAAAAGCGAAGGCGGAAGGAAGGGATATGCAGAGCTTTGACACAGCTCAAGAGGGCTTGTGGGACAGACAGAAGGAAAAAAGCTCTGTGAAGGATATTTTGTCTTCCCTTTCCCCGTCGCGGGGGGATTTAATGGAAAAGTCCATTAAGGAGGATCAGGGGAGCTGTGTGCCAGCCCCTTTTGTCGGGGGCCCTCTGGACCGGATGACGGTGTCTCTTTTGGAGGACTATGTCAGTTGCCCTTTTATTTTTTCTGCCAAGAGCCACTTTCGCTTGTGGGATGGGCCGGAGAGGAATATGGATATGCCGGCTTTGGACCGGGGAATCCTCATCCACAAGGTGTTTGAGGATTTGACTGTTTGCTTAAAGAAAGGGGAGGCACCGGAAGAGACGGCAGTTATGGACATAATAGAGGAAAATTACATCCGGCTGAAAACAGGGAAACTCCACCCTCTTATATGGGAAAAGGAAAAAGACCGTATTTTTAAGAAAGCCCTTGCTTTTTTGAAAAGAGAAAAGAAAAACACAGGCCTTTTGAAGGGCCATAAATACATGGCTTTTGAAAAAGCCTATAATTGTTATTGGGATGAGGCAAAAAAGCATTTTGCGGGGGAAGGGGATATTCCTTTCAAAGGCAAGATAGACCGTATTGATTTTCATAATCAGACTTATCATATTATGGATTACAAGGGGCGTCTGGCCACAGGATCCTCTGCTCCTTCATGGGAATCCCAGTCCAACCTGCAAATGGCGGTTTACACACAAGTGGTGGAGAGGGGGCTGACGGGCCTCCCGGCTCTCCCTGTGTCATCGGCCATATACCTGAGCTATAAGGACTTCAGTGCTCAGGGTATGGTTTTAAAAGACTCCCCCTCTTTTTTGGATGGACCAAATAAAAGGTCCTTTGTCTCAGAGGAGCAAAAACAGAGTATTTTGCAGGAGGTAAATAAAAAAATTCAAAGTATTGTTTTGCGTATGCGGAAGGGGGATTTTTTGGCCCGGCCCAAGAGCCAAACCCTTTGCGAAACATGCCGGTGGCGAAAGATATGTCGTGCCCCCCACCTCAATTAAACCTTGAGGGGAAGTTTATTTGACTTTAATCAGTTCCACTTCAAAGATCAAAACAGAATGAGGGGGGATGCCTGGGGCCCCTCTTGTTCCATAAGCCAGGTCAGAGGGGATATAAAATTCATACCTGGCCCCTTCCTTCATCAGTTGAAGTCCCTCCGTCCAGCCTTTAATCACGCCATTCAGGGGGAAGGAAATGCTTTGATTTCTTTTGTAGGAGCTGTCGAATTCTCTGCCGTCAATGAGTGTGCCACGGTAATGCACTTCCACTGTGTCCTGGGCTGAGGGGCTTTGTCCCTGGCCTTCCCGCAAGACTTTGTATTGCAGGCCGGAGGGGCTTGTTGTGACATCAGGTTTTTTGGCATTTTCCTTAAGGAATATTTGTCCCTCTTCTCTGGTTTTCATGTGGAGTTCCTTCCTTTGTGAGGTGTTTTGTGTTGTATAGCCCTTGCCCGGTGTTACAGTCCCCCTGCTCAAAAGGGGCTTTTGGCCTTTAAACCCGTGTTTAAAGCCCCGGACAAAGGTTTTTCGTTCTTTTTTTGTCTTGAGAATCTTGCTTGTGGTGCGGCCCAAATTATGGCCCATAAGGTAAGCTTTTTTGGCTTTGTCATCTTCTTTTAAGGTTTTTTCTGTAAACTTGTCCCGCACACTATAGGCCCCGGCAAACACGATGGCAAAAATCACCAGCATATAAAGCAGGTACTTTTTCAGAAAAGCGTATTTTTTCATAAATCATGTCCTTAAAACTGTTAATTCTCTGGCCAAGCGGAAAAAAAAGATCTCTTAAGCATTTGTGTCCAAAATCCGTGCCATGAGGGTCCAAGGTATTCCGTCCCGAAAGGGTGCGGATTTTGGACATAAGAGACTCAGGACAGAGTTTTTTCACAGGCTGTTGCCATAACAACAATAATGCACTTAAGTCTTTTTGGCAAGCTTTTGCTGTGCTGTGTCTTTTGGGGGTTTTCAGCTTGCTTTTTTTATTGGCTTTTGCCTTAAGTCATGCCATAATTGCCTGCCTTTTGCTGTTTGTCAAAGTAGACTTGATTTTATAAAAAGGGCCTGAAAAAATGACTTTTTGGGGAAAGATCGCCCTTTTGGGCTGTGTTTTGTTTTGGTGGCCCTCTCTGGCTCTGGCCAGATACAAGGTCTGTTCCATCACCATTAACTCTGCCGACGAAATCAAAGCTTTTAAAAAGCACTTGAGCCATGAGGATTTTGAGTTTGTGGAATTGGTGCCTTTGTCTCAAAAAACCCGGCCCAACGATGTCCACTGGTTTAAGTCGGCCTGCAAAAAAAATCATAAATGCGATATTGTGGTGATCTCCGGCCATTTTGGGGGGCTCTTTTTTGGCGAAAACCACAACTATATTTTGCCTGTTAACATTATGGAAAGGCAGGCCTGTGCCAATTCCTGCTCCGGTCTTTTGTCTCAGGTCAGGGAAGTGTTTTTATTTGGTTGCAACACTTTGGCCGGTAAAGAGCAGGATCAAAGAACCCCTGAAGAGCTGTTGCAGGTTTATTTGGATCATGACTATGCCCGCGACATGGCAGAAATTATGGTGGCCAGCCGTTATCTTCCTTTTGGGCTTTCTTTTAAGGAGCAGATGCGAATGGTGTTTGAAGGGCCAAGCCATATTTACGGGTTCACTTCGCTAAGCCCTTTGGGGAAATACCTGCGTCAGCCCCTGAGGCATTACTTTCAATCCATAAAAGAGCAATACGGCAGTTATAAAGCCTATCTGGATCAAAAAACACCTCTTTCAAAAAATCCCACTTTGCTTTCGGCCCTGGCGGGTTCCAGCACAGAGACAACAGGCATAACATCAGAATCAGCTCTTTTCCCTGATTTTCAGAAAATGTGTCATCTGTATAAAAAAAGCACCACCAAAACAAGTGGGCTGAAAGTTATCCATGAGCTTATGGATTCCGGCAAAGCCCAAAGGGCCTATTATGCCATCAAAAATTTTATACTGGAAAATCAGCCTTTTGAGGGGGACAGTTTAAAAGCTTTTAACACCATAAAACAAAATGCCGACTTTAAGGAGGACTGGACCACACTTTATGAACAGATAAGCCCAAGACTGCCGTATGTGCGTATTCAGTTTTTGAACTTTTTAAAGGGCTTTGACTGGGTGTCTGATTCCGCCCATCAAAAAGGTCTTAAAGACCACACCCTTCAAATAGCAGGGACCCCCAATTCCGAGGCTTTTGATTTTATAACAACTTTAACTTACGATGAAAAAATAAATACAAGGGATTTAAATTTCGGAGTTGGTGATTTTCCCCCTTCTTTTTATAGGAATATCTGGAGTGCTCTGATTTTGGAGAGCCTGCATGTCAAAGACTATCTGGCACATAGACGCCTTATGAACCTTTGTCTCTCCCGTGTCAGGCCCGATATTCGGGACCCTCAAAAAGAGCCAGTCCTTTGTTATCAGGTTTTTAAAAGTTTGGGGAACTTGAATGTGAGTGACAGTTTGACAGTGCAGAAAATGGCGAACTTTTTGGACTACGCCCACGATGGGCTTGTTTATTATGCCATATATGGCTTGGCTCAGGCACAGGTGGCCACCCGTGAAGTCCACTTGGGAATAAGCCGGCACTTTAATCATCCTGACCGGCACATTCAGGAGCGGGCTGTATGGGCGGTGGGGTATCTGCACTCTCAAAATGATCAGGTAAACTACAGGCTAATTCAGCTGTTGGCAGACACAGGGGCAAAGATACAAAAAAAAATACAAAGCGGAACTGAGGCCGGCTCCTCCCAACTCAGCCATGAGGAGAAGCTTTTGAAACAAATTTTTATTTCTCTGTCCCGTATGGATCCTCCTCGTGCCCCTCTTCGTAAAATCATCAAAAAGAGCGAACTGGATCAATATCCAAAGGAGGAGATCAAAAACTGGGCCTTGTCTTTTTTGTGACTGGCTTTTTTGTGCTTGAATGCTTGATGTTTTGCTGTTAGACTGCCTCAGCAAATTTGTTTTGAACAGGGAATTTTTTATGTCTTATCAGGTATTGGCCAGAAAGTGGCGTCCGGTGCTGTTTCAGGATCTGGTGGGTCAAAACGCGGTGGTGCGTATTTTGACCAATGCCCTGAAACACAAACGCCTGCATCCGGCTCTCATTTTTGCCGGCCCAAGGGGCACGGGCAAAACCTCCACTGCCCGCATTCTGGCCAAAAGCCTGGCCTGCCCCAAGGTCAAAGACTTTAACCCCTGTAATAAATGCAAAACCTGTGAGGACATCATTCACAGTCGTTCTCTGGATATTATGGAGATCGATGGTGCGAGCAACAATGGGGTGGAGGCTGTTCGGCAATTAAAGGAAACCAGCTCCTATCTGCCCTCTGGTTCCTATAAAGTGTATATCATAGACGAAGTGCACATGCTATCCACCGGGGCCTTTAATGCTCTTTTAAAAACCCTGGAGGAGCCTCCTCCCCATGTGCTTTTTGTCATGGCCACCACAGAAATGAGAAAAATCCCCGCCACAGTGCTTTCCCGTTCTCAAATACTGCAGTTTCAGCATATTGCCGATCCTCTCATTCATCAGCAGTTAAAAAAAATCTGTGAGCAGGAGAACACAGAAGTGGAGGAAAGTGCCCTTTGGATGCTGGTGAGAGAGGCACGTGGTTCCTTAAGGGACGCTCAGGGGCTTTTGGATCAAATGATCACTTTTTGCCAAAACAAATTTAACTCTCACGATGTCAGTGACATTCTGGGCCTGACAGACAGGTCTCTCATTATGGATTGCCTTGAAGCTTTGATGAAAAGAGATCCTTCTCTGGTCATGAAGGTGCTGAGTCAATTTCAGATCAAAGGGGGTGAGCCTTCTTTGTTTTTGCAAAACCTCCTGCAGGAGATAAGAAACCTGCTTTTGCTGAAATTATCCAAAGGCGAAAGCCCCCGGCGGGAGCTTATCCCTTTGTCAGAGGAGGAAAAAGAGCAGAACTTGAAGTGGGCGAAAGGGGTGTCACATGAAGATCTGCAACTTTTGTTTGATATGGCTTTAACCGGTTCACAAAAGATAAGCCATGTGCAGGACAGCAAAGTGTTTTTGGAGATGCTACTGTTGAAAATGAGCCAGGCCCCTTATATTGAAAGCATTTTTGGAGGGGACCTGGGTGGACCTGGGAGGGCTCCCTCCTCTGCACCAACCGATACAGATCAACAAAAAGCTCAAACGGCAGAAAACAGGCATAGCCAGCGTGCTGAACAGCTATCAGCCCTGATGGCCCCTCAGTCCACAGAAGAAAGCAAAAAAAGGCCCTTGGGACCAACAGATCAAATAGATAATAAAAAAGAGGCAGAGGCTATTCAGAAAAACCCTTTTATTCAGCAGGTGCGCCAGACTTTTTCTGCCGATATTGTCGACCCCGGCACCAAATAACCCCCGTGCCAGGTTATTTTGAGTTTTTGGGATCGAAGAAGTCTCTCAAACCATCCCCACAAAGCTGAAAGCTCAAAACCGTTAAAAAAAGGGCCAGCCCCGGAAAAAAACTCAAGTGCGGGGCCTCCTCCAAAACCTGCCGTCCAGAGCTGATAAGCCGACCCCAGGAAGGCATGTCCGGGGGTGTTCCCAAACCCAAAAAACTCAAGCCCGCCTCCGCTATCACCACCGCCACAAGAGACAAAGCCATTTGCACCATCAGAAGACCCAGGAGATTGGGCCAGATATGAAAAACCATAATCCGTAAAGGCCCGGCCCCAAGGGACCTGGCACTTAACACATACTCTTCCTGTTTCAGGTGCAGGACTTCCGCTCGCACCAAGCGGGCAAAGCCGGCCCAGCCCGAAAGGCACAAGGACAGGATGAGGTTGAACACACTGGACCCCAGGATGGCCAAAAGGGCCAGGGCCAGTAAAAAACGGGGAAAGGCCAAAACCACATCCACCAATCTTAGCAAAATCTGATCCACCAAAGAGCCGCACCACCCGGCCAAAGAACCTACAATCAAACCGATCAAAAGACTTATCAACACCACAGAAAACGCCATCGATAAAGAGAGCTTGGCACCATAAAGAACCTGCGAAAGAAGATCCAGGCCATTTTCATCCAAACCAAAAGGGTGCTGAAGGCTGGGGCTTTCCAAAGAACGGCTGAGATCCCCCTCCAAAGGATTGTAGGGCCAAAGTTTTTCTGCCAGCCCGGCACAAAGAAAAATAACAAAGAGGCCCGTCAGGCCAGCTTTGTTTTTTGTGTTAAAAAACTTTTTTTTCTTCATTGGAAAAGCCACCACCTTATGAGCGCATTTGAGGGTGAATCCACATGTAAATCAGATCCACTGCCAGATTCACCAAAACATAAATAACAGCGATTAAAAGCACCGTTCCCTGCACCACAGGGTAGTCCCTTCTTTGAATGGACTCCAGCAGTAAAAGCCCAAGGCCCGGCCAGTCAAAAATACTCTCCACTATCACTGTCCCGGTGAGAAGAGCCCCGCTTTGAAGACCCAAAATCGTCACAATGGGGATAAGAGCGTTTTTCAGGCCATGCCTTAAGCCAGCCCCCATGTAAGAAAGCCCTTTGGCCTGAGCGGTGCGGATATAATCTTTTTGCAAAACCTCCAGCAAAGCGGCCCGGCTCATTTTCAGCAAAACAGCCCCCAGGGGCAGGGCCAGGCTCACTGCCGGCAAAATCCAGTATTTAAAGCTGTCCCCCTTTTCACTGACCGGGAAAAAAGAGAGCTTAATGGCAAAAAGCCAAATCAAAAGCGGGGCCAGAAAAAACACAGGAAAAGACATACCCACAAGGGAAAAAAGAGAAAGTCCTCTGTCCCAAAAACCTCTTTTGAGGGCGGAGAACACCCCTGCCGGAAGGCCCCAGAGGATGGCCAGCAAAAGCGACAAAAAAGCCAGCTGAAAGGTGGCAGGAAGAGTGTTGAGGAGAAGATTCAAAACCGGCTCATCAGAGTAAAGGGAACGAGACAAGTCCCCTTTAAAAAACAATTTAAAAAGAAAGCTTGTGTATTGCTGAAACAGGTTTTTGTCCAGCCCCATGCTTTTTATCAGGTTCTCCCGATCCATGGGGCTGGCCTGATCTCCAAGAATCAGATCCACCGGATCCCCAGGGGCGATATGGATCAGAAAGAAACTGAAAGTGCAGGCTGTGAAAAGAGCCAGAAGGCTTAAAGACAGCCTTTGAATAAACTTCATGTGTTTGAACTCAATCCCAATGGGGCCTGATTGTTATTGTCAGGCCCCATTATCCTCTGTTTTAAAGTGGAGGTCATTATGTTTTTTTTATTGACGGCACGGGTGGCCTCTGATACATGACAGCCCCTGAAACAATCAGGATTTTGGTATGGCAAAAGCAAAAAATGATCTTCAGAGGATGTTCATGAAAAATTGTCTCTGGACCAGTGAGTCGGTATCCGAAGGCCATCCGGACAAGGTGGCCGATCAGATAAGTGACGCTTTGTTGGATGCTTTCTTAAAGCAGGACCCCGAAAGCCGGGTGGCCTGTGAAGTGATGGTGACCACGGGCCTCGCAGTGGTGGCCGGCGAGGTGAGTGCGAACTGTTATGTGGATGTGCAAAAAGAAACCCGTCAGGTTATCAAACGGATTGGCTATGATCATGGGAAAAAGGGCCTGGATTACAAGTCCTGCTCGGTGCTCACCGCTATCCATGAACAGAGTCCGGACATTGCACGGGGGGTCCGGGAAAGTCAGGGCTTCTCCCAAGGGGCGGGCGATCAGGGCCTGGTCTTTGGCTATGCCGTCAATGAGACAAAAGAGTATATGCCCTTGAGCCTCTCCCTTTCACACAAATTGATGAAAACTTTGGCCCGGCTCAGAAAGGGAGGCCATGCATGGGCCAGGGAGCATATATGGCCGGACAGCAAAAGTCAGGTGACGGTGGAGTATCAGGAGGGCCGGGTGAGGAGTATTCCCTCCGTGGTGCTTTCCACTCAACACTCACCTGATACAAAAATGCCGGACTTAAAAGAATTTGTTATGGAGGAGTTGATTAAGAAAGTGGTCCCGGCCCGGTTTTTAAGCAAAAAGTCCCGGTTTTATATCAACCCCACAGGGCGTTTTGTGATAGGAGGGCCGGCAGGGGACTCAGGCCTGACAGGCCGTAAAATCATTGTGGACACCTACGGGGGGCATGGGGCACATGGAGGAGGGGCTTTTTCTGGAAAAGATCCTTCCAAGGTGGATCGCTCCGGGGCTTATGTGGCCCGGCACATTGCCAAAAATATTGTGGCCAGTGGCCTGGCCTCAAAATGCCTTGTGCAGATAGCTTACGCTATTGGTGTGGCCCGGCCTGTGAGCCTTTCCGTTGAGGCCTATGGCACTTTGTGTGTGGAGGAGCAAAAACTGGTCCGGGCCATTCAAAAACTCTGGGACTTGAGGCCCCACAGCCTGATTAAGGAGTTTGATCTCAAAAAACCCATTTACGCCAAAACCGCCAGTTATGGGCATTTTGGGAGAAATGAGACAGGCTGGACATGGGAAAAACTAAACAAAGTGTCTGCCCTTAAAACCGAATGCCGTTAATACAAAAACCTGGTATGAGGGCAAAAGTGGAGGTCAAAACCCCAATATTTTGTGGTTTTGACCCCTTGACAGGCTTTTATCCTGTGTTATAATGGGGATATGGGTTTGGCAGAAATATCCGCTTTTTTTGAGCAGTCTGTCCCGATTGGGATTGTCGGCATAATAGTTTATCTTGCTATAATAAGCAGGGATATGAAGTATATTAATGAGAAGTTGGATAATCATATCACTGATACAAACAAGACGATCGATGATAACAGACAAGAAATTCATGCTCTCAGACAAGAAATGAGGGAAGGTTTTGCCAAACAAGATGATCGTTTTGACAAAATGAATGATCGTTTTGACAAAATGAATGATCGTTTTAACAAAATGAATGATCGTTTTGACAAAATAAACGACCGGTTTAACAAACAAGATGATCGTTTTAACAAGTTGTATGATCTTCTTGTGCAGGAAAAAGTGGCAAAATAACTTTTTTCGGCCCCTACTCACTTTCTGGATATGAGCGGGGCACTAAACAGGCCTTTTCTCATGAATATTTCCCCTTTTTCCGATACCTGTTATTGTATTTATCGGCCAGCCCCCGAAAAACTTAAGTTTTTTTCTGGATTTTAGCGGAAGATCTGGCCTTTTTGGCCTTTAGGTGGAAAAAATGAGAGGACCAGCATGCGGTCGCAACAATCACCCACTCAAAACATCCCTCAAGATATTAGAGCTTACTTCTTTTTTTGGGTTGTGTTTTATTACTATTTTTATCTTCCTGCTTTTTTAGTAACTTTATAATTTTTTCACCAGGAATAACAGCAATAACTCTTGCTCCGGTTTTAAGCTTAAAGTTTTTTGAAATTCTATTTCTGCTCACCTTTATTTTTTTTCCGTTATCTTGGGCTAACACTACCTTTTTTTTATCATAGCTCACCACAATACCTTCTACTGTAAAATCAGCAACAGCTGAAAAAAGGAAAGGTGAAAAGAATAAAACACTGTTGAGCAATACTATTTTCATATCTATATTCCTTTATCGAACAGAACCACCCTCCCAAGAAGGTGTCATCTTAACAGGTTTATTTTCTTCAGGTTGATCATCGTCTATACCATAGGACCTTAGCTTACTTAGATTCTCTGCATAGATTGATTCTGTGAGATGTTTTGACTCATCTAAGATACATTGTGTTGGTGAGGGACACTTTTTATCTGATTCAGCTCGGCAATAAGCAGTAGTGTTAATCGGTTGACCATCTATTATACAATACAAATTTGCAATGCAAGAAGTTTCACCCGGACACCTTATGGACCGTATGACATAGGCGGTATCTGTATAAGTGCACTGAACCGTTCTTTGTTTATTCGGTTTTCTGCTTAATTCACCTAAAGTTCCTTTTCTTTGTGTTCCATCTTTGTCTTCGTATAAAACAGTGCTGTTATCAAACACAACCCCATATTCAGGGTTTATTTGAATTTCATTTCTTCCCAGTGGGATCCCTTTTGGTTCTAACTTTGATATTACTTGTTCTATTATCCAATCATCATTGTTAACATTTTTGGGGTTTTGATAATAGAGGGCTTTTTGGGGAGGGGAATTTAAGGTTTCTTTCTCTATTATTTCATTTTTGCTGTTTATAACTTGAATTCTTAGAGCTTTCGGTCTTGTGTCATGTTTTATGAATCCTGAAATACCTCCTTCACAATGAAAGGAAGTGCAATTAGTAAAACATCTCGCCTGTGCCTCAAAATTGCACCCTACTTGGGCTTGTGCAAAAGGGATAAAAAATCCGAACAATATTAAAGAAAAGTTTTGTATACCAAAAATTAAAGAGAAAGTGAGAGAGGCGACGGCCTTGGGTCTTATATGTGAGTCAACACTTATGACGCGGTGCGGGGGGGGGGGGGGGGGGTGACCAAAATATTCAATGATTTTAAGTATTTACAGAAACTTCCCAAGGGGAATACAGGTGGGGCGAAAAGCCTCCTTGCGGGACTTGGTGATTTTATTAACTTACATGCATTTCTTAATAATTTGGACATTTTTTTTGCTCCTTTGGCGACTGATCCAGTCAGTTGTATTTTAACCTTCAGAGCTTTAAGCTTAGCTCATCATGGGCCGGGACACAAGAACCAAGGATATTTCTGGACTTCAGTCCAACTGATTTAAGCAAAAACCTCCAAAAACAGCCCAAAAAAGAGGTTTTGACCCCCCGACAGGCTTTTATTCTGTTATTCTTATTGACGACTGGCCAATTTTCGGCTATCTTGGAATTGAATTCCAACATGGACGAGGATAAAATGTTTCAGAGAACTCTCTCTCCTGTGATTCGGGAGGTTTCCTCCTGTTTTCCTGTTTTGCTTTTAACAGGGCCCCGTCAAGTGGGCAAAACCACCCTTCTTGAAATGTTGGCAAACTCCCATCGCCGTTATGTTACTTTGGACAATCTGAACTCGCGAAACCTGGCTCAAAAAGACCCTGCTTTATTTATTCAGACCTTTAAGCCCCCTGTCATTATTGATGAAATCCAGTATGCTCCCCATTTGTTCAGCTTTATTAAAATGGAAGTGGATCGTCAAAAACAAAAGCCGGGGATGTATTGGATCACAGGTTCACAAAAATTCAGCTTGATGAAGGGGATAACAGAAAGCCTGGCTGGTCGGGTGGCTGTTATGGATTTGCTGGGGTTTTCTCAAGCGGAAATGGAAGGCCGGCCCAAAACTTCCCCTTTTTTGCCCACCACCAAGTGGCTCAATAAGGCCCGCAAAAACTTTAAGAGGGAATGGAATGCCAAAACCCTTTATCATCGTATTTGGCAGGGATCTTTTCCAAAAGTATTGGAAATGTCAGTCAAACAGCGAGATATTTATTACAGCTCCTACATACAAACTTATATTCAAAGGGATGTCCGGGATATGGCAGGAGTTTTTGATGAGATCAAATTTCATAATTTTATTACTGCTGTTTCCGCCCGCACGGGCCAGTTGCTGAACTATGCCGATTTGGCCAGAGATATTGCCATTGACAACAAAACAGCAAAATCCTGGCTTTCCATTTTGCGAGCTGGTGGTCTGGTTTACCTGTTACAACCCTGGCACAGCAATCTTGACAAGCGGTTGGTTAAAACCCCCAAGCTTTACTTTTTGGATACAGGTTTGGCCAGTTATCTCACCAAATGGACGGATCCGGAGACTTTATCCAAAGGAGCCATGTCCGGTTCCATACTGGAGACCTGGTTTTTCATTGAAATTTTAAAAAGCTATTGGCATGCAGGCCAGACAGCTTATTTTTATTTTTATCGCAATAAAGACATGCGAGAGGTGGACCTGCTGATAGAAACAGCAGAAAACTTTTACCCTGTGGAGTTTAAAAAAACAGCTTCCCCATCCCAGAAGGAGATAAAAAATTTTTCCTTGCTTAAAAATGTGGGCAAAAAGACAGGGCCGGGAGCTTTGCTCTGCCTTGTTGAAAGAGATATCCCCCTTTCCCGCTCTGTCATCGCCTTACCAGCCACTTATCTTTGAAAGGACTTTACTCTCACTTGATGAAAATTGGGTTTTCATGAGAATATGTGCTGGATTTTAGGCAGTCCCGGGGTCTTATCGGCCAGCACCACCCGCAGAGCTACTGCTTTTATTCGGGTCAAATTGGAAAAAAGGAGGGTCAAAACCCCAATATTTCGTGGTTTTGACCCCTTGACAAGCTTTTATTCTGTGTTATAGTGGGGGTATGGGTTTGGCAGAAATATCAGCTTTTTTTGAGCAGTCTGTCCCGATTGGGATTGTCGGCATAATAGTTTATCTTGCTATAATAAGCAGGGACATGAAGTATATTAATGAGAAGCTGGATAATCATATCACTGATACAAACAAGACGATTACTGCTCTCAGAGTTGATACAAACAAGACGATTACTGCTCTCAGAGTTGATACAGGCAAGAAAATCGATGATAACAGACAAGAAATTCATGCTCTCAGACAAGAAATGAGGGAAGGTTTTGCCAAACAAGATGATCGTTTTGACAAAATGAATGACCGTTTTGACAAAATAAACGACCGTTTTAACAAAATAAACGACCGGTTTGACAAACAAGATGATCGTTTTAACAAGTTGTATGATCTTCTTGTGCAGGAAAAAGTGGCAAAATAACTTTTTTCGGCCCCTACTCACTTCTTAGTAAACTGTCCGATTTTCAGGACCGATCCAACCCTCCAAAAGGGCCCTCTTTTGGCTAATCCTTCAACAGTTTTTTGATTCTTTTGGTCACTTCAGGCTGTTTCCGGCTCTCACTGATAAGGTGCAAGGCCTCCTCCTTTAAATGATCGGGAGTGAGACGATTGGAGGAAAGGGAGGAAAGCCGGTTCAGCCACTTTTTGGTTTCTGTAAGAGCCTTGGGATCCAGAGTTTTTAAATCTGTTAAAAGCTTTTCCTGAAACAAAGCACAGGCTGATCTTGTTCCCACAAAGTGAACCAAACCCCTCTCATAAGCCTCGCGGGCAGAAAACACCCTGGCACTGAGCATGAGGAACCGGGCCCAGGACAGCCCTGTTTTTTTTAAAACAAAAGGGCTTATGACAGAGGGCACAAGCCCTAAGTGGGTTTCACTGAAACGAAAAAAAGCTCTATCCTCCGCCACCACCACATCTGCCACAGAAAGCAGGCCCAGGCCCCCGCCCACAGCAAAACCCTGAACCATCGCTATCACAGGCAAAGGGCAGTTTTCCACAGCCTGTAAAAGAGAAAACAGCTTTTTTAGGTCTTTTACGGAAAAAGCAGAGGAATCAGCCAGCCACTTCAGGTCTGCACCACTGCAAAAAGCTTTTCCCTCCCCGGAGAGCACCACCGCCTTTGTGTCAGAGGACCAGCCCGGTGCCTCAAAAAAACACAACAACTCTTTTATCAAAGGGGGGTTGAGTGCGTTTCTTTTTTCCGGGCGGTTAAGAGTCACAAAGGCCACTTCCGCCTCTGTTTTTATTCGCAAAAGTTCGCTCATTATTATTCTCCTGAAGAGACAATATTATTGAAACTTTTTTTTTTAAATCACCAACCCATCCACATAAAAGAGGCTTAAAAGCGATAGACTCCCTTTAAAGGAGGTGACAAGGGAGCATAAAGGCTCATGTTTAGCCCCAAGCTCAGCACTTTTCGGGTGTCCACCGGATCAATCAGGCCATCATCCCACAGCCGGGCGGTGGCGTAAAAGGCCTGGCTCTCACGATCATATTGTGCCACAAGAGAATCGCCTTTGTCTTTCCCTGAACCACCTGTGGATTTGATAAGCTGTAACACTTTTTCTGCCTGTGGGCCACCCATAACAGCCATACGGGCAGAGGGCCAAAGCCAAAGCTGACGGGGCTGATAAGCCCTTCCGCACATGGCATAATTGCCCGCACCATAAGAGGCCCCAACAATGACAGTAAACTTGGGAACACGGGCCAAGCTTAAAGCGGTCACCATTTGTGCCCCCTGCTTGGCGATGCCCATGCTTTCATATTGCCGGCCCACCATAAAGCCTGCAATATTTTGTAAAAAAAGAAGAGCATGCCCCCTTTTGTCAGAGAGATCGATAAAGTGTGCTCCCTTTAAGGCCGATTCGCCAAACAACACCCCATTATTGGCCACTATCCCCACGGGATGTCCTCCAAGGCGTGCCCACCCGGTGAGCAAAGTGGAGCCATAATTTTTCTTGAACTCATGAAATTCAGAACCATCCACCAAACGGGCTATGATCTCCCGCATATCAAAAGGGGTCTTTAAATCAGAGGAGACCAGGCCATACATTTCCTCCGCCGGATACAAGGGTGAGCACACTTCCCCTGCCGGAAGGCTTCGCTTTTGAGCTGGCCTCAGGTGAAAGACAATGTCCCTAGCTTTTTCCAAAGCCTGATCCTCGCTCTCCACCGCATGATCGCACACCCCGGATTGAGAGGTATGCACAAGTGCTCCGCCCAATTCCTCCGCACTCACCTTTTCCCCCGTGGCCGCCAACACCAAGGGTGGCCCACCCAAAAACAAGGCCCCCTTTCCCCGCACAATAATGTTTTCGTCCGACATGGCCGGCACATAAGCCCCCCCGGCCGTGCAGTGCCCCAACACCAAAGAGATCTGAGCCAGCCCCTGAGCTGTCAGCCGGGCCTGATTATAAAAAAGCCGGCCAAAGTGATCCCGATCGGGAAAAACATTGGCCTGATAAGGGAGGTAAGCCCCCCCACTATCCACCAAATAAATGCATGGAAGATGATTTTCCAAAGCTATTTCTTGTGCACGAAGGTGTTTCTTTATGGTGATGGGGAAATAAGTTCCGCCTTTGACACGCCAGTCATTGGCCACCACCACAAAGGGCTGGCCATGCACCAAAGCCACACCGGTCACCATGCCTGAAGAAGGCAGATTCTCCTTGTAAAGCCCCCTTCCCGCCAAAGGCGAAAACTCCAGAAAACAGGTTTTTGGATCTTTTAACTTTTCGATTCGCTCGTAAGCTGTGTATTTTTCGTGTTTTTTTCCCGCTGAAAAGCTTTGGCCTGGTTTTTTGGCAGAAGGGCTTTGTTTCTCCAAAAAGGGGGAGGCACTGATGACAGGTGCAACAGCCTGAGCCATCTGTATCTCCTGTTTAAGCCAGTCCACCTTTTCTTTCATGGACTGGAAGTTTTGCCGAAAAACCGCCGACTGAGGCTTGATCTGTGTTTGTAAAATCATATTTCCAATAGTGTTCTTAAGACATGTCCCCTAAAAAAAACCGTTCAGCATATAGTGCCTGATTTTTACCCACTTGGCAAGAAAATCATAACCAAGCCAAACTGCCTTTTGAAAAGGGTGTTGCTTTTGGGCTGTTTTCCTCCCACAAGGCAAATGTGAAACATGCATTTTCAAACAAGATCAGATAACCGGCCTTGAAAAAAGCTTGGTATTTGAGACAGTGCCCCTGTTTTTTAAACGGTCTGTTTCCAGGGGCGGTCATTCCCGCAAAGGATTTTAAAAAGTGTGCCCCGCGGGAATCTGGTCAAATCAAGCTTGAAATTTCAAACAGGATCAGCATAAAATTAAGACAATGAAAACAAAAAAACCGATTTTATTTTTCTGTATTTTTACTGTTAGTGCTGTTTGTGTGGTCTTGAGTGCTTATTGGTCCGGCACAAAATCAGCCAAAGCCACTTTAAGCCGGGAAGTCAGACACAAGCTCAAAAAATATCTCAAGCCCCTGCCTCCTCCACCCTTTAAGAAAGTCCTGGGTCATGAGGTCAGTCTCCGCTCGGCCCACTTGGGCCATAAACTTTTTAATGATCCCATACTGTCCCGCAACAACGATGTGTCCTGTGCCACCTGCCACCTGACCAATCATGGCTTTGCCGATGGAAACCGCCTTAACTTTGGGGCCTTGGGGGCTGGCGGCCCCACGGGCCACAATGTGGGCAAAAGGTGGGGGGAGGGAGTGCTTTCCACCCATCGCTTTTGTGGGGAGGATGGGGCTGGTTTCTTTTGTGATGATCCCATGTTCAGAAACTCCCTCTCCACCCTGAATGTGATTTACAGGGCCAACCCGCATACCGATTCCGGTCTGTTGTGGGATGGCCGGTTTGGCCGGTTGGCTTTTCAGGTCCTGCTCCCCATTCACACACCAGAGGAGATGTGCGGAGTCAATCCTGTGCCCTCCCAAAACAACCCCTTTCGAAAAGGAGGGCCTTTGTTTGACAAACCTGTCACTGTTCGGCACAGCCACCTGTATCTGCCGGAAACAGGCCGGCAGATTTTTTCCTTTAACAGCCCTCCACAGACCATTCCTGGGGTGGAAAGTTTTCGAAAAACCGGCAATATTGTGTATCCGGCCAGAAATGAATGCATGGCTATAGCTGTGGCCAAAGTTCGAAAAGTCCCTTACTACCAAAAACAATTCAAAAAGATATACCGAAAAGAGGTGAGCGATCTGCTGATAGGTCGTGCACTGGCCGATTTTGTCAGCACCCATATTGCCAACAAAAGCCCTTATGACCTCTTTCAGGCCGGGTCAAATGCTCTATCCCCCAAGCAATTAAAGGGGATGGCTGTTTTTATGATCCCTTTGGGGGAAAGTGTGACCCTGACCGGGCAGGCTGTCAAAGGGGCCGGCTGTGCCCACTGCCATTCCCCGCCTTTTTTTGGCGGATCCGGATTTTATTCCCTGGGTGTTAAGGGGGATGAGAGAAGCTCCTTGTCCCGTCCCAGCCTGATAGCGGAAAAAGGGGGCTTTGCCCTGAATGTGCGATCCAGCCATGGAAAAAGACTCCCTGCATGCCATATAGCTGGTCGCTCCGCCAGTTTGAGCAGTGCCTCCCCCGACATGGGAAGGGCCATTTACACCTCTGACGAAAAAGACTGCTTTCAATTTCGTGTGCCGGTCTTAAGAAATGTGATTGAAAGCCACCCTTATTTTCACCACGGCACAGAAACGGGCTTAAGTGCCCTGCCCCATCAAAGAAAAAACTTTAAAGAGTTAAGCCTTTACAGTTTAAGGCGGGCCATTGAATATCACTTGAGAGGCCCTGTGGATATGGCCCGGATCAACGCACTCAGCCTGAACGAAGTCTTTTTTGATGCTTTTTTTCAGATAGATCCTCTTGTGCCAGGGGAGTTGATGGATTTTGGTGCCAGCCTCAAGCACTATCCTGTGAACTTGTCCGCAGAAGAGCTGGAGGCTCTTTTGGATTTTGTGGCTTTTGGCCTGTGGGATAAAACAGCTGTGGAGAAGGGTTGGCTGAACAATAATCTCAGTCATCCCCGCCGGGTGCCAAGCGGTTTTTCCCCTTCCATAACAAGGGACAGTGGCACACAAACAGAACTGCCCCCCGCCGGCCGATTCCCCACAAAATAAAACTTTCTTTTTTGGGGGGCTTTGGGGGAGGTTTGGGGGTTTTGGGGGAGGTTTTGAAACTTCTGAAAAAAGCTTGCCTTCCTTTTACCATTGAACCATAATGCAGGTGGTTCTGAGGAATTTCTGTTTTTGGCCTCTTTTCGTTTCAGGCCACCCGTTTCAGGACGAACCACTCGTTTCGAGACGGCATACTGCTCACGGCACGGGCTTGAGACAAAAACCCTGATGGGGCATTTATTCAGGAGGACCTTGATTTAAAAAAGGGAGGCGGGGAACTATGAAAAAAGACATGCCAAAATTGTTTAAAGTTTACCGGTTTCGTATTCTGTCCGGAATACTTTTTCTGGTTTTTCTCATCAGCACATGGTTTGTGTTTTACCAAAAGCCCAAATACCCTGAGGCTCTTCATATCAGTCTGCAGGAGCAGTTAAAACAGATCATCCGGTCCGCTCTTCAGAAACAAAAGCCCTTGGCCCAAAACCTGCAATTTCAAAAGATGTGGACCGAGGCCTCAAGACGGAAAAATCAAATCAGGGCTATTTTTCAATACTCCTTTGAGGATAAAGAGGGGGTGCACCTTTCTGTCAAAGGCCATGCCATAATGATACAAAAAACAGTGGACGACACCCATGAGCTGTGGCGGGTCCATCATATTCAGACAAACAACACCCAAATAGCCTTTCCAGAGCCTGTTCTGCTCTTTTCTGACAAGTTTAAAGACCCCGATTCTGATGAAG
The DNA here is from genome assembly GCA_965242635.1 of Bdellovibrionales bacterium. Classification (GTDB taxonomy): domain Bacteria; phylum Bdellovibrionota; class Bdellovibrionia; order Bdellovibrionales; family UBA1609; genus JANQSP01. The sequence continues at coordinate 1,390,231 of OZ251471.1, forward strand.
ACCCTGATTCTGATGAAGAAGACCCTGAGGGGGCAGACCTTGGTGGGGTAGATACCGAACTGGAGGAAAATGGTGCTGATGGGAAAGACTCCGGTGAGGCAGACCTTGAGGGGGCAGACTCCGGCGGGAAAGAGGCAAGCTCAGGCGACACCCATAAACCCGACCCCACCACTGAAACAGCTGGCCCCACTTCAAAAGAGGCAGATACCGATTCAGGCGACACCCATAAACCCGACTCCACCATTGAAACAGCTCCAAAAGAGGCTGTGGCCAACTCAGGCGAGAAAGAGGCAACAAACTCTGGTGAGGGAGAGGCAGATTCGGGCAATACCACTGAGGCAGGCCATGCGAATCCTGATAATAGACGATGAGGTCTTGATTGGAAAGTGTTTTTGTCAGATGGCACTTTCCCGCGGGCATCAGGCCAAAGTGGAGTTGAACGGCACAGAGGGTTTAAAAACATGGAAAGCCTTCCAGCCTCATTTGGTGTTTTTGGATATTCTTATACCGGGGGGGGATGGCCCTTCCATCTTAAAAAAAGCGGGTAAAAAAAACAACGAAAAGGTGGTGATGATGTCGGCACACCGGGCCTTCTCCGATGGCTTTTCTGTGCCGGGGGTGGATTTGTTTGTCTCCAAGCCTTTTCCGGACATTGTGTCGGTATTTGATCAGGCAGAGCGTCTGATCCTTGGCACTTCAAAGGATGTATCTCCCTCATGAGAATTATTGCTGGTCGTTTTAAGGGGCAAAAACTTTGTTCGTTTTCTGCGAATTTTATTCGTCCCATGACCGACAGGGTCCGGACCTCTCTTTTCGACACTTTAAACTCCAGTGGGCTTTCCCCTTTGGGGAAAAGGGTATTGGATCTGTTTTCCGGAACAGGCAGTCTGGCTTTTGAGGCTTTGTCCCGAGGGGCCAGGGAGGTGGTATTGGTGGAGGAAAGCAGAAAAGCCATTCATATTATCAAAAAAAACCAGATCAAGCTAAAAATACATTCCGGCCTTAAAGTTTATCATAAGGATGTGTTTCGTTTCCTTTCCTCTTATCAAGGCCAGCCTTTTGATCTGATTTTTGCTGATCCTCCTTTTAAAAAGCAGTATGGGGAAAAGGTCTTGTCCGCCTCTGTCTCTTCTTCGGCTGTGACAAAAGGCACTATGCTGTTTTTGGAACTTTCCCTTCAGGAGGATCCTCCTGAAAAAAGCTCTTTTTACAAGCTGACAAACACAAAAAAATTTGGCGACAAAAAAATACTCTTCCACCAATTCTTATAAGCCCCTGTTTCATATCTGTCGGGGTTTTGGATCTCCAAAAACCAGTTGACAGGTGGTATTATCAACTTTACACTGGCTTTTGGTGGCAGGCCTTTTTGGTTGTGATTCCGTTTTTTTTTAGGAAAAAGCACTAAATTCAGCATAATCCACTCAAAAAATGACCTGTATCAGTCTTTTTGTTGACTGCTATATGAATATTTGATAATATATCCCTATCCATAAGAGATAAAAAATGATTACTGAATTAAAACTTTCCAATTTCCGCTTGTTTGATGAGGAGGTGACTGTCCGCTTCCGGCCCATTACTGTATTGATAGGTCGAAACAACTCTGGCAAATCCTCCATTATCAAGTTTTTGCTTATGCTGAAACAGTCTCTTGACAGAGAAAGTACTCTGTTTTTAAACCCTCAGGGGGACAGAGTCAATTTAGGCAGGTTTGAGGATCTTCAAAATACTTTAAAAAAGAAAGAAGATTTGTTTTTTCAGTTGACTGCCAAAGAAAAAACAAGTTCTGGGGATCCAGTCATATCTTATATAAAAAATCAATACCAAGTGCCTGTTGATCAAAGCAATGTTGAGGTGCTTTATGAAGTGCTTGCAAATGTATCTTATCAGCAAAAACAAAAGGCTGTAAAAGAATATAAAGTTATTGCCTCTTATAAGCAAAACAGTGTGGAATTAAAAAAAATTGTTTTTGATAATATTCAATTTTTGGATTTTACCAAGGAATGGAAAAATGCAATATATGATGTCCAACATAAGATTAGTTCTCTAAAAAACCAACAAAAGCGATCACAACAAGAAGAGTTATCAAAAGAATTGATGCACACAGAACACCAACACATTGCAGAACAAAAAATGGTAAACACATTAAAAAATAATCTGAATAATCTCTATCATTTGGGACCTGTTAGGGATAATGCAAAAGAACCTTCTGGTAAAGCATCACCACCGTTTACCACCGTTGGGCAGAAAGGGCAATACGTTCTTCAACATTTACAGGAAATAAAAGAGAAAAAACAAAATGATTATAAATTCATTCTCCCTTATATACAAAATGTGGCAGGTGTTAAGGGGATAGATTTTGAAAAAAAAGAATTCACGTCAAAATGTTTTGGTGTTAATAAATTAACAGGTGCAAAAGTGCCAATATATGATTTTGGTTTTGGGGTCAGCCAGTGCCTCCCCATTTTTGTGCAAGGGGCTTTAATGTCTCAATACAGTTCTCTTATGGTGGAACAGCCGGAGGCTCAGTTGCACCCCACAGCTCAGTTGGCATTGGGCGAATTTTTTGCTGATCTGTGGAAAAAGCGACAAGTGGGATCCATTCTTGAAACTCATAGTGATAATATTTTACTGAGACTGAGGCGACTTATTGCAAAAGGAACACTCCAGCCTGAAGATGTGTCTGTTGCCTTTTTTGACTTTGATGAGGATAAAAACCAACCTGTGATTAAGAATCTGGATATTGCAGAGGATGGCTCCATGCAGGAAGGGCTCCCTTGGGAATTTTTTGGTAAAAATGTAAAAGAGATTGTTAAAATGGGAGCTGGAGAGTAATGAATGCTTTGACTTCTGACTTTATTGCCATAGACACAAATGTTTTTGAGCATTTATTGAATCCACAGAACAATACAAATAATCATATTTCCAAGCTATTTATAAAACTTATGGATGACAAAATAACACTTTTAGTGGATGATAAAGATAGAATTGTCAATGAGTATTCACAAAAAATAGAAAGAATCCTGGATGAGAAAGATGAGATGGGAGATGCAGTTAAAATACTTGGAACTACTTATTTATACTTTATGGACCATAAACAACCGGTGCCAGTTGTTTCTCATGATTCTTTGATGACTGCCATAAAAAGCATTATCAAAAAAAAGAAGAAGTCTTCAGTAACAGACAGATTTTTTGTTTATGTGGCTTTTAAAAGTGATCGAATCTTAATAACCAATGACAAAAAAGATATGATTGATGAACGTAATCAGAAGGGAAAAAGAAAGCAAAAATTGCTTAAAATGGCCAAAAAACAGAGCCTCAAAAGGGCAGATATCCTCACTTCAGAGTCAGCTTGCGAGAAATTGAACATGGCCAATGGAGCGTGAAAACGGCTTTGTTTTTTGACTGAGAGCTTGCTCAGAGCAGAGATTCTACTTTTTGTGGAGTATGGGCTGGAATGTGGTCGTCCAAGAGCCTGCTCAGAGCAGAGATTCTGCCTTCTGTAGCCCCTCCTCCGGCCTTTATCCGGGATAACAAAGCTCAGGCAGAAGGAACAAGGCTCGACGGGCCAGGCAGGCTTTATATGAGAAATATCAGTTTTTTGAGTTGACAGGCCTGTTATTATGTGTTGAGCTGTACCGCTGGATAAGGCGAATTCGAGAAAAACCCTGCAAAAAGGCCCGGATTCCCGCCTCTGCTTTTGCGAAAACAGGCTCATGAATGGGATAACGGCGAAAAAACAGCTTTTATTCAGGACAGGCGGGTTGACCTTAAAGAGAAATAACTGTTAAACCAAAAACCAATGGAGAACCAACAAAATTTTGCAAAGGCAAACGAAAATGAAAAAAACAATCACGTTGCAGGATAAAGAATCACAAATATTATCTGGTTTTAGAAAAGCAGGGGATATTTACAAAGAGCTGTCCCTGGATCCAGCCACTTGTCGTCTTTATCTGCAAAAAATCAAAGACATAAAAATTCCTCTGTTTCCGGATGATTATATTATTATTCACGGAGGGGAACAAATGGCTACAGGTGATTGCAACAACAACGAGGAACATAATCCCACTTTAAAAACCACTTTTCCTTTTACATTAAATGGCAATAAAACAACAGAACATTTTAAAACAGCAAAAGTAACTGGAAAAGAAATTTGTTTGTTGGATAAAGAATTGGACAATCCTCTTTTGTTTGTCACTGTAAACGAGATAACTGACACTTTTGTCCAAAATGACTGGACACTTGTTATTCAGGATAAGGATGTTTATTGGACAATACCCTTTGATGAAGAAAAGGTGGTTGATCTGGAAAAATGTGCCAAATCAGATCGCCGGCCACCCAAAGGACAAAAATTTTATAAAATTAAAATTGATGGAGAAAAATATAAAGTACACAGTCAAAAGATGACAGGGGCTGAGATTTTGGGATTGGCAGGCAAAACTTATGATGAGTGGTCTTTAAATCAAAAGTTTCATGGAGGCAGGAGAAAACCCATTGAATTAAAAGAATTTGTTGACTTTTCTCTTAAAGGTATTGAACGTTTTGAAACTGTCAGAAAACAAGCTCAGCAGGGGGCCTTTCATGGAAAAGCTCCTGTTGCCTGAAGAGGATTTGGAATATCTAAAAGCCAATTTCCCTGATTATGAATGTAGGAGGGAAAATTCCAAAAAAGGGATTATTATCCATGATTATCCACTGCCGAAAGGTTATAATCCAGATAAATCCAGTCTGATGCTTATTATACCGGAGAATTATCCCACAACAAAAATTGACATGTTTTATTTCTCACCCAACATAGAAAGGCAGGATAGAGCTACAATAGAAGCTTTGAGTGATGAAAATCATTTTAACCAAAATTGGCAAAGATGGTCGAGGCATTATGATTGGCGACCAGGCATAGATAATATTTCCACTCATATATCGTATATACATAATCAATTAAAATCGGAAGCAGGCACAGGACAATGAATTCTTCTCTTGTTTTAAAAGAAAGTGATTATAAGGCACTTAAAAAGCACTTATATCCAGGAGATAATCTGGAGTTTTCAGCGATAATGCTTTGTCATTATGGACGAGGCAAAGAGGGTTTTCGCCTTATGGTCAAGGAAGTAATAAAAATACCCAAGGATAAATACGATGAACAGAAAGCCAATTATTTATCCTGGGCTTTTTCTGAATATATGACACCAAAAAAGATAGAAAAAACAGATAAAGAAGGGTTGTCTGTTTTCACCATTCACAGTCACCCCAATGGATACAGTCAATTTTCCCAAGTTGATGATAAAAATGATAAATCTCTTTTTCATTCGATAAACAACTGGTTTGATGATAAAAGGCCCAATGGCTCAGCCATTATGTTGCCAAGTGGAGAGATAATAGCCAGACTGGTTACAGGCAAAGGGCAGTTTAAACCAATTCAAAAAGTGTCAGTTGCAGGTAAAAATATTAAAATATGGCACTCTTCCAATATCCAGGAAAAGGTGCCTGATTATGGCCTGAAGATTTTACAAACCTTTGGAAAGGGCACTTTTAGTACTTTAAGAAAGATGAAAGCAGGTGTGGTGGGATGTTCAGGAACGGGAAGTATTATAGTGGAGTTATTAACCCGTAATTGTGTTGGAAGTCTTGTCCTGGTGGATCCGGATGTTGTGGAAGAAAAAAATCTTAACCGCATTTTAAATACAGGTCAAATGGACAGCAAAAACAAAATACATAAAGTGTCTGCTTTAAAAAAAGCTATTTTAAAAACAGGCATAGGCACACAAGTGTCTGTTTATGCCAAAACCACAGGAAATAAAGAGGTTATAGAGGCATTGACTGATTGTGATGTGATTTTTGGTTGTGTTGACTCTGCAACAGGAAGGTATCATTTGGAATGTATGGCAACTGCTTATTTTATTCCCTACTTTGATATTGGTGTATATATTTCAGCTGATAATCATGGAGGAATCAATCATGCAGATGTGGCTTCTCATTATATATACCCGGAAAGCAACAGTTTGATTTCCAGAGGTGTTTACACAACTGAACAACTGACTTCAGAGAGCTGGAGACAAACTGACAAAGATTATTATAAAAAAAATAAAAAAGCAGGTTATTTGCAATCCACCGAGGAAGATCAGCCAGCCGTCATATCCATTAATATGCAAGGGGCTTGCTTGGCATTCAATGATTTTTTGGCAAGGTTACATGGTTTTCGTCTGGATGATAACTCTCAATTTGACATCCAAAGATTTCAATTGGTTCAGGGGACTTATTTGAATGAAATGAGTGATATGGGATCCAATTCTGTATTTGAAAAATATGCAGGAATGGGGGACAGGAGCTTTCTTATCCAAACTTTAAAAAAGGAGTAAAAAATCATTAAACCATTTTTTCTTGTCCTTCTCAATTTTTTTGAACGGTTCAGGAAGTATGAAACAAAGTGGGTGGAAGACCTGCCGGCACATACAAATAAAAATACTGTTTATATTTTGGGTGGACGAAAATATCCTTTTTATGCTGTTGTTTCCTGCCGGAGAAAACAATGCCGGAAAGTTGTTCATCTGGCAATATCCAAACAATTTAAACACAGATGGAAAATGGAAGAATCAAAAACAGGTGATTTATCTTTTACCCCTTCCGTGTATGTCTCTGACACCTCTTGTAAATGTCACTATTGGATTAAGAACAGCCATATAGTTTGGCATAGCCTGCCACCTTTAGTGGTGCCTGTGGAGAATCGGGATAGTGTTTGAGGATGACTAAAAGTGAAACTGAACACGGCAGGTGAGCCAATCTCTCAAGCTCAATAAGTATAAGCCGGGAATGGTGAACATTCCACTCTGGCTACTTTTTGCCATTCAGCCTGATATAAGGACGCATTGTCAAACAAACCCACAGCCTTTACCTGCGGAAAGCCAACAGCAACAGGGTTTTTCAGGGCTGACTACTGTTGCAAGTATTGATCCATAATTTTTTTCAAGGACTGGGTTGTTGTTGTGAGGTCTGTGTTTTTTATTTTCAGGTCAAAATCATCTGATTGTTGCATTTCTTTTTTCGCCTGTTGGATCCGGACTTGCATGTCCTTTGAACGGTTTTCCTTTCGCCGGCTCAGTCGCCGGCTCAGTTCCTCCAAAGAAGGAGGAGAGACAAACACAATCAGAGAATCAGGATAGATTTTTTTAAGGGCTTTCGCCCCTCTCAAGTCGAAGTCCTTGACAATGGCTTTTCCCTCTTTCCATTGTTTTTCCAGCTCTTCTTTGGCGGTGGCGTAGTAATTGCCATACACATGGGACCACTCCACAAAAAAGCCCTTTTCCCTGAGGGATAAAAAATGTTTTTCACTCACAAAGTGATAATCCTGACCTAGCTTTTCTGCCCCACGGGGAGGGCGGGTGGTGTAAGACACTGTTTTCCCCATGATGTTCGGACCATAGAGGGAGAGCAGTTTTTGAACAAGGGTGGATTTGCCTGCCCCGCTGGGGCCTGTCAACACAAGCAAAGCTTTTTTGTTTTTCAATGTCCCCTCGCTTTGGTTTGTGACCTATTGTCTGTCGGTTGGCGACCTATTGTCTGTCGGTTGGCGACCTATTGTCTGTCGGTTGGCGACTTTCATTCTATGTTGTGGGCCTGTTCCCGCATTCTTTCGATCAGGCTCTTGGCCTGCACCACGGCTTTTGTCAGTTTAAAGTCCTGTGATTTGGAGCCTATGGTGTTGGCTTCCCTTATCATCTCCTGAAGGTAGAAGGACATTTTTTTCCCCATTATTCCCCGGCTGGCTGTCAGAGAGCGAAAAGCCTGGACATGTGCTTTCAACCGGCTTATCTCCTCACTGATGTCCAGGCGATCCAGGAGCAGGCCGGCCACCGCTTGCCGGTTTTTTTGCTCTTCCTGATTATTGTCGAACAGATTCAATGGTTCCGCCATAGTGGCCCTGTGCTTTGTTTTTCTTTGCCGGGCCTCATGCCGTTTTATATTTTGCAGGCAAAGGGAGAATTGTCTGAGATTTTTTTGAAAATCTTTTTTTAAGGCCTGGCCTTCCCGGCTTTTCTCCCTGTCACATAAATTTATCACTTTCCGGATCAGGGCTTTCAAACCTGCCTTTTCTTTGGTTGAAAGAATTAAGGGCATGGAAACAAGCTCCATCACTCCTGGTTGTTGAGACAAGTCCAGCAAACCGACATCGTTTTTCATTTTCAGGGACCGGGCCATTTGGTTGAAAAGGGTTTTCCATTTCAGGGCCTGTTTTTTGTTCCAGTGCATTTTGCTTTGTTTGACTGGCCAAAGGGGCTGGCGGGCCACTATGAGATTAAAAGCCCCCCGGCTGAATTTTTTTTGCAGTTCTTTTCTCAAATCCCCTTCCATGGAGGTGTAAAAAGGCGAAATTTGCAGGCGGACTTCAAAATTTTTGTGATTATAGGACTGGAGCTGAGCTTCCACAAAAAAGTCCTCTGACTTCCAAACCCCACTGCCATACCCTGTCATACTTTTCATTAAAAAAACCTCCTTATTATGAGGTGTAAAATTTTTTCATCTGGGATTGAAAGGCCCGGCGGGAGCTTTTCCAAGTGTAAAACATGTGCCCTCCGTGAAACACCTGAAAAGTTATTTTTTTCTTCAAAGGGGCTGGCAGGTTCATCAGTTGTATCACCCTCTCAGAGGAGAAATAGGGTGTCACCAAATCAAAAGCCCCATGACAGACAAACACCTTCATGGCCGGGTTAAGGGCCATGGCGTAACGCAGGTCATCTGTGGCCCCCACATGGAGGTCAAAAAAATGCTCCTGCCGGTCTCTCTCCCAGTTGCTGTTGACCTCTTCATTTAAAAGGCGATATTGCCTTTCACATTTCAGCTCCATAAGCTCTCTCAACAGCATATTGATTCCGTGGCTGAAGGCAAATTCAATGCCGGCCAAGGTGGGGTCCGCCCCCTCAAACTCGTCCCGATTGGGAAAAGGATCATAAGCTGTCTGGGAGGCGTCATACATGCCACACCACTTTCTCTCTTTTTGCAAAAGCAAACGACAAAACTGATAAAAATGCAGACGGCCATTTCCTTTCATCAGTTTTTCCGGAGGGACAGCTATAAAGTCCACGGCTTTCTGAATAATGCTTTTTCTCTTGTCTGCTGGCATTTGTTCCCCCTGCAAAAGCAAGGCACTCAGCTCATTGACGGCAAAATCCTCCGCCGGCTTTAAAACAGTTTTCAGTTGGGATTCCATGTCCTTTTCCCGGCCTTTGAAACGGGCGGATTTTTTATGGTGGATGGCGGTGGCTGTCATGGTGGGAAAACACTCCACCCAATTAAGGATATTGTAATCACTGGCCGACCAGTTATTCAGCTCCAGGCAGGGGGAGATCATAATGACACCGCTCAAACCCACCCCATAGTCCTCCTGGAGTTGCCGGGAGAGCTTGGCCACACGAAAACCGCCATAACTTTCGCCAGCAATAAAAACAGCGGAGGACCACCGGCGGTGCCGGGACAAAAACTGCTGGGCAAATTCACCAATAATCTCCAGATCCCGGTTCATTTTGTAAAATTCCAGCCCTGGGGGCTTGGATTCCTCTTTGTCTTTTTGTTTCTCCTCCGGGGGGCTTAAATCCACCTCCTCCAGAGAACGACTGAAGCCTGTGCCCACCGGGTCCACAAACACCAGATCTGTCCAGTCCATCCAGCTTTCCGGGTTGTCTTTTAATTGCGTGGGTGGGGGCAGGCATTCCCCTTTGGGGCCAAAAGAAATGGCCTTCGGGCCCATGGCCCCCACATGCAGGTAAGCAGAGGAAGCTCCCGGCCCTCCATTAAAAACAAAGGTCAGGGGCCTTTGTTTCGCCTTCTTTTGGGAGTAGTAAGTGTAAAAAATATCTGCTACAGGCTTTTCTTTTTTGCGAATCAAGAGCCAGTCCGCCTTCACGGATATATCCACACTTTTACCCTGAACTTTGCGGTGCCATGTCTTTTGACTCCCTTTGGGGGGCTGATAGGTGGATTTTTTGTGTTCTGATGAGCTTTCCCCGTCTTTGTCTTTTTTCATGTTTTTTCTCCTGTGGTGAAATGGCCAATCCTGAAAATTCCTGAAAACCAATAAAAAAGACTATCAGAACAAAATCTTGTTGAAAAGTCAAACAACACAAATCAAACAACAAAAAGCTTGACTTTTCCCTGTTATAATAATGACTGTGGGGCAGGATGGACTTCTGTGGGTGGTCACTGGCTCAGGCAAAAAATGTCAGAAACTTTGTTTTTTTTGTTTTCCTTTTCTGCCCTCTACGGGGCGATTGTCACTGTCACAAACAGGGACATGGTGGTGTGTGCCCTGCATCTGGCTGGATCGATGCTGTCTTTGGCGGGGCTGTTTTTTATCATGGGGGCCCCTTTTATAGCGGGGGTGCAGGTGGTGGTGTATGCCGGGGCGGTTATGGTGCTTTTTGTTATGGTGGTGATGCTGTTTGACCTGAAAAGAAAAACAAAAGTGCTTTTTAATAAAAATGTGTGGCTTAAGCTCTCCAGTCTTTTTTTTCTCACTGGTTTGACAGCGGGCCTTTTGCCCCTTTCTTTGAATGTGGCTCAGCCTCTTTTGGCCGGGGAGTTGAAAGCCACTTCCACAAAAGCCCTGGCTCAAAAGCTTTTCACGGAATATGTGTTGGCTTTTGAGGTTTTGGGCATTTTTTTGCTGGTGATAGCGGTGGGTGTGGCCGTGTTGTGCCTTCCCCGTCAGGGTGATGGAAAGTGAAACAGAGGGAAGTATGGATATAGGTTTAAATCATTTTTTATGGCTTTCCCTGCTTTTGTTTATGGTGGGGCTTTTTGGGGTGATGAGCCGGCGAAACCCCCTGATTATGCTGATGAGCATAGAGCTGATGTTGAATGCGGTCAATCTGTCTCTTGTGGCCTTCAGCCAGTTTTATGCCCTGCTTTCCGCTCAGGTGGTGGCTTTTTTCGTGATGAGCATTTCCGCCGGGGAGGCGGGCGTGGGCCTGGCTTTGATCGTGCTTATCAGCCGGAAGGAGGCTTGTGATTGATGTCTTTCAAAGTCTTTATTTCGATTCCTTTATTGTTTGCTGTTTATATGCTTTATGGCACAGAACCTGTTGTCCATGAAGAAAAAGGCTCTGTTTCTTTTGAGGAAATTCAGCGGATGGTGGATAAAGTGAACATTCCTGTGCCTTTGGGCATGACTTTGCCGGGCCAAGCCATATTGAGAGCACAGGTGCATGCTTATCGCCGGGAAATGGAGGATCTTTTACAGGAATCCGCGGTGGATTTTTTCAGAGTGGTCAAGGCGAAGGCAGATGGCAAGACCGTTTGGACACACATGACGGGCATAAAGAAAAAAGCCTCTTCATTTCAGAACGAAATCAGCCAGGCTTTTTACGGGGAGGCTTTGAATCTGCTTATAGCGGTCACTCCCCCTTTGGGCAAAGAAGATCAAAGTGGCTTGAGGGCATGGGAGCTGGCCAAAGAGAAAGGCCATCGGCCTTTATATTGGGTTTTTCAAAAACACAAAAGAATTCAATCCCGTTTTGAATTGGATACGGCAGACAAGGATGATTTTTGGGGACGGCAAATAACTTTAATCCCTTTGGAAAGGCACCCTCTTGCTCAGGCTGTTTTAAGGGAGGATCCAGAGGCTCTTTACCGGGCGGTGCGGGATGTGCTTTCCGGCCCGGCCAAGGATTTTTTGTCTCTTTTGCACTCCCGCACAAGTGATCAAAAAACACTTTTTCATTTGTTTGCTGAGGCGAAATCCCATCAGGAGGAGATGGCACGGGCCATGGACGCTCTTATCGCTTTCAGTGCACCCAACCATGTGAATTTTGTGAAAAGAGCACGGGATTATCAACTTAAAGACAATTTGGCTTTGGCTGTGGGATGGTCCAGTCTGCTTTTGGGTTTACCGTCCAGTGCTCACTTTTTTATTTCCGGCCAGGAAGCCCTTGGCACTTTTACTTTTTTACTTTCGGCTGTGGGTTTGAGTTGGTGTGAACGCTCTTTCAAAACCAACAAAGTAAGTGATTCTGTCATAAAAAACCGCCGCTTTTAATTTTAAGACTTTGGTCTTGACTTAAAGTGGGCTATGGATTTAAATGGTAAACTCAGGATAGAATCAGAACAGCTTTTTAGTCTCTCATTCCTGCAGACCCTGTTCCTGTGAAAGTGAAGAGCTGGAATTAAATAACTTTTTTACAAGGAGATAAATTATGAGCCAAAAGAAAACATGCAGAGCTTTTTTATTTTTTATTACTTTGTTATCCCTTAATTGCACAAATTTATCTGCCTATCGGGAGATCACCACTGCAAATTACTCAAACTGGCCTTATTTCTTTCTTGTGAAAAAAGATGGAAAAACCCATTATATACTGGGTGAGTTGCATGTTACTGTGGCGTTGGATGAACTGCCCTGTGCTGATGAAATTAAACATCACTTGCAAAACAGCACTGTCCTTTTCTCGGAAAAATCAAACCTTTGGGAGGTTGTGGTCCAAAAAGAAAGAACAATCGAATCAGATCCAGAACTGGAATATCTTTATACCCAAAACGGCATTGAGGCTTATATTGCTCAAGATGATTTGGCCTTTCGAAGTTTTAGCCCTTCAGTTCAAAAATTTTTCACAGAAAAAGGGATAAGTGACAGATTAAGCTATGCAGGGTATAATGCCTCCCTGGACAGAATTTGTATTACAGAGGCTTATCCTTCAGCAGTAAAAAAAATCCTGCCAAACGATGTTATCAGGCTGGCCAAACGCCAGGGGATACCCATCAAGCCTTTGGATACACTTGAACTCAGATTGCAAGCCAATGAATTATACACCCCAGAATCAGTGGAATCAGAGATTCAAAGACTTCCTGAATGTCCCAAAGGTGTAAAAGTTATAAGAGATTATTATTTATCTGACGAGGTGTTGGAGTGGAACTTTTCTGAAGAATTCATTTCTCTTATGTTAACAAACAGAAACCAAGAATGGTTATCCAAATTTTTATTGGCACATAAAAACCACAGTCAAATTTTTATGTCGGCAGGACTTGCACATTTCAATGGCCCTGACAGTTTATTGGATATGTTGGAAGAGGAAGGTTTTGAAGTGAGCCTTTCCACAACCTGCAAATTGCTGGAAAAAATGAAACCCATTCAGCCTCAGCCCGTGATGAAACCCAAGAACCCCATTCAGCCTCAGCCCATGATGAAACCCAAGAACCCCAATCAGCCTCAGCCCGTAATGAAACTCAAGAAACCCAAAGTTTAGGGGGCATTGTTTGAAAGGAAGTAAATCAGGGGGATCACAATCCCCAGAGCACAAAAAGCCAGCTTGTAATGCCAGGTGTAAGCAGTGGACTTTGTGTCTGCTGTTTGAATGTTCCTGACCTCTATATAAGGGCAGGGGGAACGGCGATACCAGCCGGTGACTTTCACCAACTGACCCTGAAACTCCTTGTATCGAAAAAGAGCGAACAGAATGTTCAGACCAAAAGGCTCATGGTTAAGATAAATCATTCCTGTCTTGTCTCTTAACACCATGTCTTCAGAAAAAATATACCCCGCCTCCCCTCTTCCCAGTATATGCCCCACCAAAGACACAGGATAGGAACGAACAGGGGACACTTTTATCATCTTCAAAAGGGAGGCCACAGAGTATTTGGCGAACTGGCCAAAAGGGTAAGCACAAATCAGTCGCAAAAAAGCCCCAATGGAAAACCACAAAATCCCAGCCAAAAACAACCCAATGGGAAAAGAGGCCACTTCCCCCTCCCCCTGCCGGACCAAGGCCATGCGGTCCAGGGAGCTCCCCTGAACACCAGAGGGATCCCCAAAGAGGGCCTTCCACACAGAGGAAACAAAATCCATATCCCAGCCCTCAAGCCATATAAACATCAGCAAACCACTTAGGCCCATAATATAAGGGAGTGAGAGCACAAACAAATCAGAAAAAAAATCGTCCCAGTAACTCTCCGGTTTTACTTTTTTAAAATGTAAAAAAGGCTCCTGCTTAAGGTTCATGGCATAAGAACCAAGGGCATTTATCCTTTTCGCCGTCAGGGGATGAGTGGAATGCAGTTCATAGTAAAAGGCCCAGGGGCTCCAGAGGTCCCAACGCATAATGTCTTTTATGACCTGAGGGTTAAAGTGATTTCCCTCCCCCTGAGAGGCCAAAGCCAACTGCTTGGAGCGGGCGACACTCATAATACTCAAAGCCTCCACGGCTTTTATTTTTTCCTGCCGACTTTCGTCCCTGTCCTTTTGAGCCTCTTGGGAGAGAGAGGCCCCGTCGCCCGCTGGCCCCGCGGATGGCGGACTCAACAGCCCATAAGCCACTTTGACCAGAGCAGTTAAAAGCTTGTTGGGGTTTTGAGTGGCAAAAGCACTGAAACGATCGGCATGGTATTCCCTGACTCTGGACACAAAAAGCACCAAATATTCGGATATAAGATAAAACACATAAGACACCATCATGGCCCCGGCCATAGCCCCCCCTCCCTTGTTTTTGCTGTCTCTGTTTCGTTCCAAAGAAGTGCGAATACTTCTGTAAATGGTGTAAAGGATTAAAGGCACCACCTGAATAACCGTCATGACCACAAAATCCCAATGCTTGATGTGGCCCAGCTCATGGGCCAGGACCGCCTCTGCCTCTTCCGCATCCAAAAGTTCAAACATGCCCTGGGAGAACACCACCCGTGCACTTTTGGGGGTCCGGCCATAAGTAAAGGCCTGGGGGGTGCTGTCGTTTATGATCCCCATTTTGGGGACGGGAATACGGTTTTTGGCACATAGTTTGAGAAGGGCTTTTTTAAAAGCCGGGGGCAACTGGTTTACATCCACCCAACGCAAAGAACCAATCAGCCGTAACTGCCAGTCTATAACAAAGGGGGCAAAGTAAAACTGGGCCAAAACCAACAACAGCGAAGTAAAAACACCGGAAAACAAAGAAAGCTGTTGGCTCTCCATCAAAAACACCAAAACCAAAAACAAAAGCCCGTAAAGGCCCAAGCAAACCGCCCCTGTTGTCCAAAAAAGAGAGGGGATTTTGACAGCCCCAATGGGTAAAACCGGGCCTTTGGCGGCTGGCCGGGGCTGAGAGCCTAGATCGGGAGGACCGTGGCTTGAATCCCTCCCGACATGGAGGTCTTTTTGAATGGAGGAGAAGACTTTTTTTTGACTTAGTTTTTGAAACTCAGCTTTGTCCAAAAACAGGCCCTGACAGGAAAGGCACTTTTCCACCTGAAAAAAAAAGGAAGGAAACCGGCCCCTTTGCATGGCCGATTGGCATTTTGGGCATGGAGAGGCCAGCTTTTGGGGATTCTGGAGACTTTTGGCTCTTAAACTTTGCAAAACTGTTTTGTCTTTTGTGAAAAACTCCAGTTCCCCCTGATCCAGCCACACCCCCTGGCAAAGAGGGCAGACATCTATCAGCACCCCTTTTCGGGTTAAAACCTCTGTCATGGGGCAAAGGCACTTCAGGCATTTTGTTTTCTGAGCCATTGAACCATCCTTGGAGGGACATTACCCTGTTTGGGCTGAAAAAGCCATTGTTTTTTTTAAGTCCAATGCAAATATACTGATCTTGTTTGAAAATGCATGTTTCACATTTGCCTTGTGGGAGGAAAACAGCCTAAAAGCGGCGCCTTTTTCAAAAGGCAGAACCCGTGGGGCAGGCAGAACCTGCCCCGAGGACTCTGCCTGCCCCCAAGCCCGTTTGGTTTAATTGGCTGTATAAATTTTACCTGTGTAAATTTTACAAGGTCTGGGATTTTTTTTTGCATGGCAGGCCCGTTTGGTTTATTCTGCTAAAAAAAAGGGCTTGAGTTTATTTTTCACTGTCATTCCCCGCGAAAGCGGGAATCTGGTCGTTTGGATAAAGAGAAGATAAAAAGTACAAATATTCTGAAGGGGTTTTTAAGAAAACATGAAAAAAATTTTGTTGAGTGTGTTCTTTCTGGCACCGGGCTTTTGGACACAGGCTGTGGAACCTCCAGCATCTGTATCTGTTATGGCCAAAGCTTTTGAGCTGGTTATGAACCATTGCCCGGAGAGGCTTTGGAAAGCTGATTCCTTTCACCGGTTGAGCATTCTTTTTTTATATCCTTCCACAAAGTCCGCTTACAGGTGGGTTCAGGGTGAAAGTCAGGTCGAAGAGCACGATTTTCCGGATTACGGTATAACCGGCTTTTATAATGTGCGATTCAAAGACCAGTCCGGGCAATTTAAAACAGTCCCCAGCTTTCAGGACAGGGCCATTTTATCCCTGAATATGGACAGTGTTTATTCTGAAGAAACTCTCTCCCGCCTCCTGCTGATGGGAATCCATGAGGGTTTTCATTTCACTGAGCAGATGTCGTGGCCCGGTGGTGCACCCAGTCAATCCATGAACAAAGGGTCAGCTTATCCCAAAGAAAGCGAACCACATTATATGAGAGCCATGTTGTTTCAAAATATGAGCCAGTATTTGAGAACCAAATCGACATTTTATTTGCAACAGGCCAAATATTGGCACAATCGATGGCAATCCCGTTTCCCGGAAGAGGCTGAATTGGACCTGGATAGAAGAGAGGGCACAGCTTCTTACGCAGAGCTTTTTGGGATGGCCCTGTTTAAATACGGGTGCTCTGTTAAAAAGGAGCGAATTATTGAGGATTATCTGCAAAATATAATCTTTCAGGATTGGAGAAGGCTGTCCCGCTCCGACATGACGGCCTCCTCGTATGTCATTGGAGGACTGGCCACCCTTATTTTAAGCCTGACAGAAATAAACCCTGAGTGGAAAGAGGAAATCCAAAAAGGGCAGTCTCCTGTAAATGTTTTATTGGCCGGTTATGAAAGCAGGCCCCAGGAGGACGATGAACGCATCCACCGGGGGTTCCAACGCATTGTCCAAAAGGAGAACAAACTAATGGGCCAGGTGGTGGATCAGGACATCCATGATTTTGCTGATCCCACTTTTATTCGGGTGAGCCTTCCTCTTCATTGGGGGAGAGCACAGTTGAGTTCCTGGTTTTTTTTGGCCCCCAGGGGTTTAAACGATGTGGAGCTTTTCCCCCTCTCCAGAGAACACACATACGAAGACAGCACCACCCTTTCTTTTATAACTTTAAACCAAAACAAAGTGGTGTTTATAGACAAGAACCAAGCCCCCTATCCCTGTCAGAAGGATGAAAGGAGAGCCTTCACCCTTGTCCATGGAGATTATATTGAGCGAAGCCTGGAGGGGGGTTACAAAGTAAAAAGCCCTTCAGTTTATGCCTATTTTTTTGCTGAACCTGTTGTCAGAGATGGTTACCTCTTTTTATGCCCTCAGTAAAAATCCGGGGAGCTTTGGTCCTTGAACTTAATGGCCCCGGGCTTTATTTTGAGGAGGGGGTGCGAAAGCCCTGCCACGATGGGTAATCCAAAGAGGCTTTTTGCAGAATGTGCTCAATCAGCTGATTAAAGGGTCTGCCATCCTTTTCAGCCGACTTGGGGAAAAGAGACTTTTTTGTCAGTCCTGGCAGGGTGTTTATTTCTGTGATCAGGGGCTTTTTGTTGTTTTGGACGATAAAGTCCGCCCTCGCGTAAGTCCTGATATGACAGAGCTTAAAAGCCCTGAGTGCCATTTTCCGGCCCTCCTCCAAAACCGCTTTATCCATTTTTGGGGGAAGAATATACCTTGTTTTTTGAGACTGGTATTTGCTTTTGTAATCGTAAAAACCGCCTTCCGCCACCACCTCCACTGGCGTAAGCACTTTCCCATTGAGACAGGAAAAAGCCAGCTCCCTTCCTTTGATATAGCTTTCCAGTAAAATTTTATGGTCGTATTGAAAGGCTTTTTTAAGAGCAGGCAATATGTCCTGCTTTTTTTGACAAATGCCAATGCCAAGGGTGGAGCCTTCTCTCGCGGGTTTGACCACAAAGGGGAGGGACAGCTGGATATTTGGTTTTTTTATACTGGTTTTGGATACGGTGATATTTTGATAGTCCGGGGTGGGGATTTTGTGTTGTGAGATGTAATCCTTGAAAAAGCTTTTGTCCATGCAAAGTGCACTCGAAAGCACCCCGCTTCCCGTATAGGGGATTTTCAAATACTCGCATAAACCCTGCAAGGTGCCGTCTTCGGCGTATTTCCCATGCACGGCCAGAAAGGCCCTTTCCGGCTTGAGGCGACTCAGGGTTTGAAAAATATTTTTGTCGCATTCCACCACATGGAAGGGGATATTCAGGGCTTTAAAGGCCTGGGCCACCGCATGAGCGGAAAGAAGACTGACCTCTTTTTCTGCCCCCAGGCCCCCTTGAATCAGAGCTGTTGTTTTCATGGCCCCACACTATAGCACAGGGTTTTAAGGTGTGCCAACTTTATACTTTACCCATGTGGCCAGGGAGTAACACCTTGGGCTTTGGCCACGGGACCATAGTTGTGCAGGCAGATGATATAAAATAAAAACCGAATGTTCCTCGTGGAACATGGGGGGGCATAATGAACAACTGGGGATATTACCTTTGACAGCCTTCTCATGTTCCCCGTGGAACATGGAGCTGTTTAAGTCACTTGGTCGTGCGGGTTGATTTTTTGGCCAAAAAGGTCTGCTGGCGGGCTGTTGCTCGCTTTTGAGCCACTGCCGACAAGGCATTGTGATTACCGATATGGCTGATTAACAGGGTGCGTATTTCCCGAACATCTGCTTTCAGTTCTTCAATGCTTTTTTGAGTGTCCGCTTTCAGTTCTTCAATGCTTTTTTGGGTGTTCACTTCCAGTTCCTGAATATCCCCTTTCAGAAAAAAGATAAAAGGGATAATCAGCCCCGCCAAGCCCACAATCAGGCCCGCCAGAGTTAAAAATTCCGCTCTTCCCTTCAGCCATTCCATAACTTCCTCCTTTTTTCTTCTCCACTGTTTCAGGATTTACGAAAAAAATCAAGTCTTTTTTGAATAAAAGTTCAAGTTTCCAGATGGCCACGCCGACAAGCTCTTTATGAAAGCAATAATTTTGCTCCTTTTTTTATTCTGTATTGGGCCTTCTTTTGTGTTTTGTGACACAAACCCTGTCAGTAATTCACAGGGAATCGGGGGTCCTGCCTCGCCTGCGGGAGGAGCTGGTTCTGAAAACAAATGTGACTGCCCTCCACCCGACGATTCTACTGTGCCCTATCAACTCCCTTCGAACTTTTTGGATAAATATACCAAGGTCACCCATGCCACCTGGAAGTCGGGGTTGAAGTGCCAGGAGAGTGGTGATGGAAAGATCCAATGTTCAGAGTGCCATAGAACAGTGTATGAAAAGACAATGATGATGAGAAGTCCATTTTGCCAGGCCAATAAAGAGGCTCAAGCCGGTGGTTGCAAATGCCCAAGTAACGCACCCACATGGAACAGCCACCTCAGAAGGTGTGTCTCAAAAAAAGATTACCCGCCTGATTTTGACAAATACACCCAGGACTCCACCCGGAAATCGGGTTTAAAGTGCCACAAAGACAAACATCTTGATGATGAGATATTCTGCTCAGAGTGTCATTTCACACTTTATCTTCCAAAGAAAAAGCCCACCAACTGAAGGTAAAAAACCAAAATCTTTTCTTGTTACAAAAAGGGGCTTTGTATTCATACCAACTCAAAGTTATGGTTGCATGGCAGAAAAATTCAAGTTTCCGGTGGCCATGCCGATAAGCTCTTTATATAAACTAAAGCATGGCAACTTTTAACCTTCAAAAAGGAGGAATTATGAAAAAGGCTTTTTTTATTCCACCACCGGCGGGACTTTGTATTCATTTCCCAGTCGCTCAGGGGCCAGGCTCAAAAGGGCCTCGCGATCAGGGCTTTTTGCCTCTTTGTCCTTTCTTAAAGGTGGGCTGGGTACCAGGCCCTCAAGAGGATAGACCAGAGGGGGGCTGTTTTTAGTGTCGATGCGGGAAATCTGATCAAAATAGGCAAACACCACCTCCAGTTGTTGGGCAAACTCCGCTGATTCGGCCTCAGAAAGCCTGAGTCGGGCCAGACGGGCTGTTTTGTTAAAATCCTCTTTATTCATATAAGAGATCCCTTGATTCTTTGGAAGACACCAAGACTTAAACCAAACTGGTTTTGAAAAAGGTGTCGCTTGTGAGGTTTTTCCCTCCTGTCTGGGAAATTTGAAACATGCATTTTCAAACAAGATCGGTATAAAACTTCAGCGTGTGTTGGAAACATCTTGCCCCTTATTTGCTCTTTTTTTCTGGGTAAGCAAATCATACAGCCTGTCAAAACGATCGCTTAACCGATCAATTTTTTTGTGGGTGTCGTCACTTTTTTTGGTTGTTTCTGCCTTCAGTTCGTCGATTTTCTTGTTTGTATCCACTCTGGACTCGTCAATTTTCTTGTTGGTGTCAGTGACATAGTTGCTTAAAAGATCGCTGATATGCTGGAGCTTTTCCATGATAAGCTCCATATTGGCTTTATTCTCATACCTGAATTCCCGTCTCAAAAAGAAAAAAAACACAATAAAGGAGATGACCAATATTAAAATATTGGCCGTGGTTTGCTCGGACAAAAGGTTTGTCAAAAGAGCTTTCATACCCCCTACTATACCACAAAACCAAGGTCTGTCAAGCCCTTATACAAAAGAACACAGTGCGGGGGCCAACTTCTCTGTCAAGCAGACTCTGGAATGTTCCCCGTGGAACATGGGGGGCATGATGAACAACCCCGGAGGTTACCTTTGACAGCCCTCTCATGTTCCCCGTGGAACATGGAGCTGTTTGATGGCCCTGAAACACCTTTGTTTGTCCTTATGGGCTTTTGACCATTCGCAAGGTTTTAAAAGCTTTGTTATAGGGGGGGCAGTCTGGCAAATAATCCCTTGGAACGTATCCGCTGGCCACCGGGAAATTAAGCTGAAAGGCTTACTTTGGGCGAAAAAAGAGGATAGGGCCAGCTGGCAGGCATTCCTTATATATGTTCCCGTCCGGCTTTTTGTCCCGCGTTGGGGCAGGACTTGTCATTTTGGAGGAGGCAGAAAAAATGAGAGGACCAGCATGCGGTCGCACAAATCAGCCTCTTAAAACATTCCGTAAAGCAAAAGGTTATTTACAGGCATTCATGCAACTGTACTCATCATAACCGTCTGCCCCACATGCCAGGACACAAGCATCATAAGTGTTGGCCACTTTAAGAGGCTTTTTATTTTCCACACTAGAAGACCGTCGCCGTTGCCAAGTGTGATCAGAACAAGCATCGGAACAGTCACTGGGGGAATGGCCGTCTTCCTCACAAGATGTTGTGCAGGCATCATCATCCGCCACTTTTAGGGTAGTTTGCCTCGCTGATTCTGTCTTGGGATTGATAGCGGACAAGTCTCTGGTGTTGGCGGTCACACAGGACACAAACATCAGACTTAAGATAATCATAAAAACTTTCATAATACACCTCCAAAAGGTTCAGGTTTTTTCTCACTATATCATGCTTATCGGCTGGTGTCCACCAGAAACTTTAAATTCCAGCCACCAGGGCACTGAAAAAAAAGCTATTCCACCACAACAAAGCCACTTAAGCCTTGTGATTTTAAATACTCTGCTTGTTCTTTTGTGACTTTTGCATCTGTCAAATCTGCCTCTCGAAAATCCGCCCCTGTCAACTTAGCACCTGTCAAATCCGCCTCTTGTAAATACGCCCTTTGCAAATTCGCCTCTTCCAAATTCGCTTGTTTTAAAATCGCTTTGCTCAAATCCGCCCCTATCAACTTAGCACCTGCCAAATCCGCTTTGCTCAAATCCGCCTCTCCCAAATTCACTCTGCTCAAGTCCGCCTCTGGCAACTTAGCACCTGCCAAATTAGCACTCCACAAATTCGCACCTGTCAAATCCGCCCTCGACAGGTCTGCACCTGATAAATCCGCAAATGACAACAAGGTGTTTTGCAGGACTGCATCTGCCATTTTAGTAAATGGTAACTTGGCCTCTTGCAAATTTGCAAATGACAACTTAGCCTCTTCCAAAATCGCTTTGCTCAAATCCGCCCCTGACAACTTAACGTCTCGCAAATCCTCCCCTCGTAAATCCGCACCTGGTAACTTCACATCTGCCAAATCTTTACCTGCCAATACCTTTTTTAAAAAAGTCTTTTTATTCATAGTGGAACTCGGCTTAATTCCGACTTTTGCACCGGATAACTCCGCACCTCGCAAATTCGCATCTGTCAAATCCGCATCGAAATTCGGCTGTTTAACATCCCAAGCATCCTTACATGAAGGCATGGAAAAAACAAAAGAAACAGGATATAGCAAGCTAAAAATGATAAACAAAAATATCGTTTTCATAAATCCCCTTTTTTTTTGGGTATTATTGATATAGAGAATATAAGGCATTTTGTGAGAAAAACCTAAAAAAAGTGGCTTTTTTTTAAGTGTGAAATTTTTACACAGTTGACCAATCTTTGGTGACCACCTGGGAACCTTAAATTTCCGTCACCCGCTCAAGCTCCCAAAGCATCAGCTGGGTATTGCTGGGCCTGCCGGGCTGACTCAAAGCGTCTCGCAATTATTATCATATAACAGGATCAAGCTTATTTACCTCCTGCTTTGTGGAAGGGCACACCTCAACATAAATCCCATCCTCGTCAGCATTAAACTGACAAGTCACCCATGCTTGTGGAAAGGGGTTATTCTCTTTCTTAACTACTGACATAAGACAGCTCTTCAAATCATCTTCAAGGCTTTTATGCCCATCTTCAGACATTTTTTTTAACTTCATATCCCAAATATCCAATTTTGCCCCTCCGCTTGTTGTGTATCCTCTAAAAGCTTTTTATAAGCCTGGAGCTTTCCAGGAGCTTTTTTTTGCTGTTTTTGAAATTAAGGTCTTTACGGCGAAAAGTGATTTTTCTGTTTCCAGGGAAATCTTGGCAATGAAGGGCTTTTTTGTCAGGCGAAAAACAGGCACTAAAGCCTTTGTTGGGCTTCCCCTCAGAATTCCTGCCCCACCGTGTAAAACCAGACTCTTTAAAACCGCCTGGAGGGGCTTCCCCACCAAACCAGTCTATTGCTGATTGTTCAAGATTGTCTGTCAGAATGGATTTTTGGCTCATTTTGCCCCCTTCCCGGTTGCTGTTTTTGTTTGTCCTCCATGACACATACTGGACTTGACAGCTGGAAAGGGCGTGATAGCCTTTGACCAGCTTTTACTTCCAATCCTAAGCTTTTCGCTTTCCATTCCTTTTGTCAAAGACAAAAAGACAGGTGAAACCCCGCGTCAAGATGCGTGGGGTTTCTTTGCTGGTTTCCTGGTCTTTGGTCCAATTTCCGTCGATTAGTGTCTCATTTTGAGACAAATACAAAAAAAACTCCAGTTTTTTAGGGAAAGGCCGATAAAAAGAGTATACTTTTACTAAAAACAACAATGGAGGTGTTTTATGAAAAGTCTTATTATTTTGGCTATTGTCTTCTGTCCGGTCTTTGCTTTTCCCGGTGCTCTCAGGAAAAAGTCAAAAAAACCAGCTCGTATATCA
Organism: Bdellovibrionales bacterium; assembly: GCA_965242635.1. Lineage (GTDB taxonomy): Bacteria > Bdellovibrionota > Bdellovibrionia > Bdellovibrionales > UBA1609 > JANQSP01. Next base: position 1,413,647 of record OZ251471.1, read on the forward strand.
CAAGACACGGAACAGGCCCGCTTGATAGACACAAGAGCACGGCAACAGGAGGCACGGAAGACCTTCGAAAATCAAGGGATAAGAGTGATCGGGAGGAACTCTCAAGGGGAGCTGATATTAGAATCAGATAAAGCCCGTGCCCAAAGAGAGAGGCGGAAGGCACTGATAGAGAGGCAGAAGGCACTTATGAAAGACAATCAGGCATTTGTAAACAGAAAAAAGCAAGCTATGGCATTCAACATAGATCCGGTTACAAAAACAAGTGGTGGTGGTGGTAGAGACATAAGCAAGGTTGGTGGTGGTGGTGGTGGTGGTGGTAGAGACAAGGTTGGTGGTGGTGGTCCTGACGGGTGTCGCTATAAGTGGATATATCCACTAATGACACCAAATAATCCTGTAAAGGTTTGCACTTGGCCTCAAATAAGTAGTAGTTATTTTGAGACAAGTCCAAGCTCGCATGCAGGTGGTAATAGTGGCATTTTTGGTGCTAAATGTAAACCAGTAAAGGGCATTCCCATGAAAATGGGATGCACGCGTACTTCAACAAGATCATCATCCAACTACTATAAGGAAATAAACCCCAAAACCGGCAAACCTTTCCCGAAAGGTCTGCAGTGGGATCCTAAGGTAAAAACTGGAGGTGGGGCAGTCCGGTAAATAAGCCCCTAAAGCTTGAAATCCTTGCTTTTAGGTGATAAATGACACAGCGTGTTATTGACTTTTATAACAATATCTTTAAAAACCGGACTTGAGTCCACTGTTATTTTGATTGTTATTGTTGTAAAATTTTTAAAAAAAAGGGGGGGAGTCATGTCTGAACCAGTCACACAAAAAGATTTTGAATTATTTAAGAAGGAAATAGATAATAAGTTTTTGGAAATGAAGTCAGACTTATCTTTGTTTAAGCAGGAAATGAAGGCTAATTTTGGTGAATTTACAAATGAAATAAGGAATAGTTTTGAGTCGTATCTTTTGAAGATAGATTCAAAGACAGAGACTGTGGTAAATAAACGGGTGAGGATGGTCGGTGGGGTTATTGGTGCTCTTGTCCTTGCTTTTTGGGCGTATTTTGAGCTTTCTCACAATGCTATAAATAAAACCAATTATGAGCGTGCGTCTATGCAGTTGGAAAAAACTATTTTGGCCGCGATGGAGAAAAATATGGAAAAGATTCAAGGTAAAACTCAAAAAACTTCTAAGACTGCCGTTTCTGTATCCGCTTCCAAAAGAGCAACGAAAGCAGGAAAAGGAAAATAGCTATTTGCGTTTCTTTTTGCCTCTGTGGTAAAGGCCGACTCCAATACCACCAGGGCACTTATAAATTTGAATAAGAAGATTGTCCCCACGGAGCGACACTTGGCCAGGCTACCAGTCACCGGCCTTGAACCCCCGCTTTGGGAGGGCCACAGGATCGCCTGTATTGCAATAATATGGGTCGGGCCTTATTCTTATATACCCTGATTTTGGTTAATCCCCCTCCGCTCTGGCCACCGGGGCTTGCCTTATGCCTCCCATAATGGAGCCGGCCGGGCCACTTTCCGGACTGCTTTCCCATTGCTCAAGTCGGCGGTCCTCTGCCTCCGTCAAGTCTGCTCCACTATCAAGCTTTGTGACAATTCCTTTTATATCCTCCGGCCACTGGTCCTTTAAAGAGGATATGGCCTTATCAAGCTCTGTGTCCGTCATGTCCTGATAATGCCAATTTCATTAAAAGGCCCTTCCGTATATAAAGAATACTGGCAAAATGACACGGTGCAGGCCAACTTCTCTGTCAAGCAGACTCTGGAATGTTCCCCGTGGAACATGGGGGGCATGATGAACAACCCCGGAGGTTACCTTTGACAGCCCTCTCATGTTCCCCGTGGAACATGGAGCTGTTTGATGGCCCTGAAACACCTTTGTTTGTCCTTAATGGGCTTTTGACCATTCGCAAGGTTTTAAAAGCTTTGTTATAGGGGGGGCAGTCCGGCAAATAATCCCTTGGAACGTATCCGCTGGCCACCGGGAAACTTAAGCTGAAAGGCTTATTTTGGGCGAAAAAAGAGGATATGGCCAGCTGGCAGGCATTCCTTATATATGTTCCCGTCCGGCTTTTTGTCCCGTGTTGGGCCAGGACTTGTCATTTTGGAGGAGGCAGAAAAAATGAGAGGACCAGCATGCGGTCGGGGAATTCATCGATTCAAAACATCCCGCCTAAAGGTTATTTACAGGAACACCTGCAACCGTCCCCATAATAACCTTCTGCCTCACTGGCCACTTTTAGAGGCTTTTTATTTTCCACACCAGAATAACCCCAATCTGAGCAAGCATCGCCACAATCTTCAGCCGAATGGCCGTCTTCCAAACAAGATGTTATGCAGGCATCACCATCCGCCACTTTTAGGGTGGTTTGCCTCGCTGATTCTGCTTGGGGATTGATAGCGGACAAGTCTCTGGTGTTGGCTGTCACACAGAACACAAACATCAGACTTAAGATAATCATAAAAACTTTCATAATACACCTCCAAAAGGCAAATGGTTGTTTTTTCTCACTATATCATGCTTATCGGCTGGTGTCCACCAGGAAACCTTAAATTCCAGCCACCAACTGAAAAAAAAGCTATTCCAACACAACAAAGCCACTATAGCCTTGGGTTTTTCCGGCAGAAAAAATGAGAGGACCAGCATGCGGTCGCACAAACCAGCCTCTCAAAACATCCCTTGGGGTTGTCCTTTCTATTCCCCACCAGACCCCTTGTCTGATACAACTACATAGCCGTCTATTCCGATTGAGTCTAAATAGTCAGCTTGCTCTTGTGTGACTTTTGTGTTTTCTAACTCTGCATCGAACATCTCGAATTGAGGTTGTTTCGAACCAAAACCCCACCAGCCTTTTCCTGCCAATGACATATTTCTTAGAGGCAAACCTCTTAAGTCTGCATATTTAAGATTTGCATTTTGAAATAGTGCACCGTCAACTTTTGTGTCTCTTAAATCTACCCCTTGTAGGTTTGCATTCGTAAAATCAACTCCTGAAGCATCTACACCAGCCATCACCGCATAAGCCAGGTTAGTATGCCTTAGCTCTTTAGCTCTTAAATCAGTTAAACCTTCTTCTGGCAGGTTTGTCCCTGAAAAATTGCAGAAACTTAGATTGTTTATAAAATTCTTGTAATTTGTGATATTACATTTTCCTCTATTGCGTTCTGCAACATCAAAGGATTTTTCAGCAAAAGCACCTAAGCTTAAGCTGAACGATAAGAGTAAAAAAATTGTTTTCATAATAAACTCCTTTATTAGTTATTGTTATTGTTATTGTTATTGACAATATGGGCACTATACAGGACTTTATAGAAAATACCTAATAAAAAGTGAAAAAAAAGCCAAAGGGTGAAATTTTTACACAGGTGACCAATCTTTGGTGGCCACCGGAAACCTCACACACCAGCCACCCGCTCAAGCTCCCAAAGCATCAGCTGGGTATTGCTGGGCCTGCCTGCCAGGGCCGGGCGGGGGTCAATCCCAATATAAGGGAAGTCGCTCTTTAATCTTTTGGGCCTTTTCCGGATTCTGCTTAAGCCACCTTTCATGGGCCGGGCGGGTGGCCCATTGTCCGGCCTCAAGCCTCCACTTTTTTAATAATGCATGGGTTATCAGGCCATTATGAGCACGGGCCTTATTGAGTATTCTCTGATTTTGAAAAATATAAAGGGCCATGCTTTTGGCCTGCGGTGTGCCAATAGACGGGTGCATGCGGTCCTGTAAAATGGAAAGCATTGTTTCTGAAAAATCCGGGGTGACCAAATCCCGTTTCCCTTTGTGTCTCTTATCCATAATGCGGGCATTATAGCACAAAAGGGCCTGTTTTATAATGGAAAACAAGGCAAATAAGGCCGATTATTGGGTTTTTGATTGATATTTGAGACTTTTTTAAGCCTTATCAGGGCTTTTTCCAATGGAATGGCCGGCAGTTTGTGACTTTTGACCATTTAAAAGTTTATCCAGTTTCCTATTCACTTCTTTTATATCCTTTTTTATTTGTGCCGACTCAATCTTTAAGGTTTCAATATCCTTTTTGACTGGCCCTAAAAGCATATTAAACACAAGGCCCAAAGCAACAAACACAGAGCAAAAGGCTATGATAGCGGAAAACAGAGGCATAAGCTCTTTTAAGTTTTTCATAAAATCCCCCTTTGATAATCCGATTATAACACAGGTTTTTTATGGTCTGTCAAGCCCGGCCAATCTCTCAAGTTTCATGGAGAGGTCGGGGACGGCTGTTTCTTTACATAATCTTTATACTGCTTTATAGCTCTTTTAAGATTTTTTTTAAAAATAATTTTATTTGGTTTCCCCATTTTGTTTATTAAAATCAGTGATTTGGAATTTTCAATACTTACCAGAAGTTTTGGGGTTATTTCAACTTTTTTACTATAATCAAAGTCCAAAAAAAAGGTAATGGCACAATGTGTCATTTAACCCAAAAAGGCCAGTTTTTCAGGCCCTCTTACCCATATTATCGGTCGGGCCACCGGAAAACTTAAGTCCCGGCCAGTCTCTCAAGCTCCCAAAGCATAACCTGGGCATGACTGGGCTTGCTCTCTGTGGAGCTTGTCCCATGTCCATTGTGCGTTTTTCATTAAAAGGCCCTTCCGTGTATAAAGAATACTGGCAAAATAACACAGTACGGGGGCCAATCTCTCTGTCAAGCAGACTCTGGAATGTTCCCCGTGGAACATGGGGGGCATGATGAACAACCGGGGAGGTTACCTTTGACAGCTTTTTCATGTTCCCCGTGGAACATGGAGCTGTTTGATGGCCCTGAAACACCTTTGTTTGTCCTTATGGGCTTTTGACCATTCGCAAGGTTTTAAAAGCTTTGTTATAGGGGGGCAGTCCGGTAAATAATCCCCTGGAACGTATCCCCTGGCCACCGGGAAACTTAAGCTGAAAGGCTTACTTTGGGCGAAAAAAGAGGATAGGGCCAGCTGGCAGGCATTCCTTATATATGTTCCCGTCCGGCTTTTTGTCCCGTTTTGGGACAGGACTTGTCATTTTGGAGGAGGCAGAAAAAATGAGAGGACCAGCATGCGGTCGCACAAACCAGCCTCTCAAAACATCCCTTGGGGTTGTCCTTTCTATTCCTCACCAGACCCCTGGTCTGATACAACTACATAGCCGTCTATTCCGATTGAGTCTAAATAGTCAGCTTGCTCTTGTGTGACTTTTGTGTTTTCTAACTCTGCATCGAACATCTCAAATTGAGGTTGTTTCGAACCAAGAGCCCGCCAGCCTTTTCCTGCCAATGACATATTTCTTAGAGGCAAACCTCTTAAGTCTGCATATTTAAGATTTGCATCTTGAAATAGTGCACCGTCAACTTTTGTGTCTCTTAAATCTACCCCTTGTAGGTTTGCATCCGTAAAATCAGCTCCTGAAGCATCTACACCAGCCATCACCGCATAAGCCAGGTTAGTATGCCTTAGCTCTTTAGCTCTTAAATCAGTTAAACCTTCTTCTGGCAGGTTTGTCCCTGAAAAATTGCAGAAACTTAGATTGTTTATAAAATTCTTGTAATTTTTGATATTACATTTTCCTCTATTGCGTTCTAAAACAACAGAGGATTTTTCAGCAAAAGCACCTAAGCTTAAGCTGAACGATAAGAGTAAAAAAATTGTTTTCATAATAAACTCCTTTATTAGTTATTGTTATTGTTATTGTTATTGACAATATGGGCACTATACAGGACTTTATAGAAAATACCTAAGAAAAAGTGAAAAAAAAGCCAAAGGGTGAAATTTTTACACAGGTGACCAATCTTTGGTGGCCACCGGGAACTTCACACACCAGCGCCCCTTTCAAGCTCCCAAAGCATAAACTGGGTATTGCTGGGCCTGCCTGCCAGGGCCGGGCGGAGGTCAATCCCAATATAAAGGAAGTCGCTCTTTAATCTTTTTGGCCTTATCCGGATTCTGCTTAAGCCATCTTTCATGGGCCGGGCGGGTGGCCCATTGCCCGGCCTCAAGCCTCCACTTTTTTAATAATGCATGGTTTTTGATTGATATTTGAGACTTTTTTAAGCCTTTTATGGTCAAGCCCGGCCAATTTCTCAAGCCTTCTGGAGGGGCCGGGGACGACCATTATTAAGGAGTCAAAAATAAAAGACTTAAATAACTATCTTTTTTTTCCTGCCCTTGCTTTTGTACTTTTTTCTAATTGATGAGACCGCTTTTTTATAACTTCCTTATCACTATTTATTAAGGCCATTTGTTGGTTTATAGCGGCCACAACAGTCTTCTCTAAATGGAAAGCCGCCCTTTCCTGATTGATTTTATTTATAGAATTGTGAGTATATTCAAAATAAACCGCATAAGCTATTATAAAAAAAGTAACAAACCCACCGACAAGGCCAGCTAACAGGTTTAACCTTTTACTTATAAAATCCTTTAGCTCATTGACCATACTCTCTTGAAACGACTTATATTCCGACTTCATTTCCTGTTTAAATAAAGTAAAATCCGACTTCATTTCTTGTGTAAATAAAGTAAAATCCGACTTCATTTCCTGTTTAAATAATTCAAAATCTTGGTGTGTGAGTGCACCTGTGTCTTTTCCATTCATTTTTAGCCTCCATGTATTGTTTCCTTTTAATATGGCAAAACTTTGAAAAAAAACAAGGGGGCTTTGGTCCTGTTTTTATGCTTTTATCCTGCTTTTTTTTAAAAGCAAAGGCTTATTAACAAGCCGTGTTATTTAATTTGCAAAGGCCAGTTTTTCAGGCCCTCTTATCCATTATCGGTCGGGCCACCGGAAAACTTAAATCCCGGCCAGTCTCTCAAGCTCCCAAAGCATCAGCTGGGTATTGCTGGGCCTGCCGGGCTGACTTCAAAACATCCCGTAAAGCTATTCCACCACAACAAAGCCACTAAAGCCTTCTGATTTTAAATACTCTGCTTGTTCAGCTGTGACTTTTGCCTCTTCCAAATCCGCATATCGAAAATTCGTCCATTGCAAGTCCGCCCTTCGCAAATCCGCCCCTCTCAAGTCCGCCCATCGCAAGTTCGCACCTTGCAAATCGCAATTATGGACACCTTTTTTATTTATGAAATCCTTATAATTTGCAATATTACACTTTTCACTTGCCGTAAAACGGGCTTTAACCCCACTGGTCACACAGCCCGCCACAAACACAAAGCCAAGGCAAAGAATAAGAGCTTTCATAATGCACCTCCAAAAGGTTCAGGTTTTTTCTCACTATATCCTGCAAATCCTACGGCATTGACTTGTGCTTCCCCCTTCCTCCATACAACCATTAACACAAGTATCATAGTCATCAGCCAACATAAGAGGCTTTTTATTTTCCACACCAGAAGAACACCGCCCAGCGAAGCAGTTATCAGAACAAGCATCGGAACAGTCACTGGTGGAATGGCCGTCTTCCTCACAAGATGTCATACAGGCATCATAATCCGCCAACTTAAAAGGGGTGGTTGAAACAGGTTCACTTTTTAGTGATTCTGCTTGGGGATTGATAGCGGACAAGTCTCTGGTGTTGGCTGTCACACAGGACACAAACATCAGACTTAAGATAATCATAATAGCTTTCATAATGCACCTTCAAAAGGTAAATGGTTTTACTCTCTATAGCATGCTTTGTGACATCTTGCTCGACAACTACCTGTCCCATAACAGGGGTCGGGACAGTCACACTGATCTCTCAGACAAACAGTTATACATGTGCCATAATCCGCCACTTTAAGAGGCTTTTTATTTTCCACAGAGGACAAGTCTACTCCTAAAAGTGTCGCACAAATGTGGTTGCATTCTTTAAAACTATTGTTGTCTTCTATACAGCCCAATAAACATGCTTCATAGTCTCCCGCTGGTCCTGTGGTGTCCTCCGTGGTGCTTTCATGTGCTAACATTGACGGGTTTCTGTTTTTGGCTGTCACACAGCCCATTACCACCAGACTAAGAAAAATTATAAGAGCCTTCATAATACACCTCCTTTAAAGGTAAATGGTTTTTTCTCACTATATCACAGTTTATCGGCTTGTCAACCAGGAAACCTTAAATTCCAGCCACCCGCTCAAGCTCCCAAAGCATCAGCTGAGTATTGCTGGGCCCGGATTGTATCCCCTTGTGCCTCTGAATAAGAAGATTGTCCCCACGGAGCGACACTTGGCCAGGTTACCAGTCACCGGCTTTGCACCTCCACTTTTTGGAGGGCCACAGGATCGCCTGTATTGCAATAATATGGGTCGGGGCTTATCCTTATATACCCTGATTTTGGTTAATCCCCTTCCGCTCTGGCCATCGGGGCTTGCCTTATGCCTCCCATAATAGAGCCGGCCGGGCCACTTTCCGGACTGCTTTCCCATTGCTCAAGTCGGCGGTCCTCTGCCTCCGTCAAGTCTGCTCCACTATCAAGCTTTGTGACAATTCCTTTTATATCCTCCGGCCACTGGTCCTTTAAAGAGGATATGGCCTTATCAAGCTCTGTGTCCGTCATGTCCTGATAATGCCAATTTCATTAAAAGGCCCTTCCGTATATAAAGAATACTGGCAAAATGACACGGTGCAGGCCAACTTCTCTGTCAAGCAGACTCTGGAATGTTCCCCGTGGAACATGGGGCTGTCAGGGGTAGCGGGGGAAAGAGGAAAAATCCGGCTTTCGTTTTTCCAAAAAAGCTTTTTTCCCTTCCTGAGCCTCTTCACTCAGGTAATAGAGCAAAGTGGCGTTCCCGGCCAGATCCATCAGGCCCTGTTGCCCATCACAATCCGCATTCAAAGCGGATTTCAGACAACGAATGGCCATCGGTGAATGCTTTAATATCTCTTCACACCACTTGAGAGTTTCAGATTCCAGATCTTCATAAGGAACCACGCGGTTTACCAGCCCCATGTCCAAAGCTTCTTTCGCCCCATACTGCCGACAGAGAAACCATATCTCCCGTGCCTTCTTCTGCCCCACAATCCGGCTGAGATAAGCACTCCCCAGGCCCCCGTCAAAAGAGCCCACTTTTGGGCCACTCTGGCCAAACCGGGCATTGTCGGCACATATTGTGAGATCGCACACCACATGGAGCACATGCCCTCCCCCAATGGCATAACCGGCCACCATGGCTATAACAGGCTTGGGGAGACTCCGAATCTGTTTTTGCACATCCAGAATGTTCAGCCGGGGCACTTTGTCCCCGCCCACATAACCGCCCCGGCCACGGACTTTTTGGTCTCCACCGGCACAAAAAGCCTCCTTGCCCTCCCCGGTTAAAATCACCACCCCCACCGTGGTTTCATTTCTCGCCCAGTCAAAAGCCCTTTTCATTTCGTCCACTGTTTTTGGACGAAAGGCGTTTCTGACCTCCGGGCGGTTTATGGTGATTTTGGCCACAGCCCCCCTTTGCTCCAGCCGAATATCCTCGTATTCCCTGACTTTGTTCCACATGGTTTTCATTATTTTACGGGGTTTGTTTTTTGGCTGTAAAGGCCGGTCAAGTGACCGGCAATATCTTTTTTAAATACAAGAGAAAGCAAAGGCAAAAGCACCATACCCGTTGAACAGGAGAGCAAAAATCGCCAAAACAAGGCAAAAGGATGGGGCATGCGTGGGGATCGCAAATTTGTCAGTCTTATTTTGGCCACAGCCTCCCCATAAGTTTCAAAACAAAACAAACGGCAAAGCAGACAATACATCCCTGCAAAAACCGCAAAAGCCAACAAAATTTTAGGCCACAAAAACCCCAAAACGGAAAAAGACAGGGTCTCCGTTAAAAACATAAACAAAACAAACGGGGGGAAAAAAACAAGAGAGACCACAAAAAAGTCTGTCAAAACCGCTTTCCATGAAAAACAAGCGGAAAAACAAAATTTTTTGTCCAAAGCGGGCAAAACACCCTTCGATGGCACAAAATCCGGCCGGGCCGCTTTGGCCTGCTTTTGTTCATGATTGCCATTCCTCCCCTTGGATGGCACAAAATCCGGCCGGGCCGGTTCAAGCACTACAGCAGAAGGGGATGGTTTGTCCCCCTCAGGGGCCTTGTTCCGATTCAAACCAGCCACAGCTTTGGTTTGGGGAACTTTATGATGAGGAGAAGGGTGGGCAGGCCCGGCCAGAGCCGGAGAAGACCCTTTATGGTGGGGAGAAAGCCCCCCCCGGGTTTCCAAATTGGGGTTGGCTTTTTCGGCCTGCTCGCCCAAGTAGGGTTTTTCCAACAAAGCCCGCAGTAAATGATAGGTTTGCTCTTTTTCCAGATCCAGTTTTTCTGGCAAAAGCTCTTCAGGTATGTCAGGAAAGGGAAGAAAGCCCTTCGCTGGCCGGGAAGTCTTTTGTTCTTTAAGAGGATGGTTTTGTTCAGCCCGGCTCCAGACGGGACTTTTCTCATAAAAACCCAAACCTTCACTCAAAGGCTGAACAGAAAACTCTTCCATTATCTCCCCGATTCAAGAAAGTATTAAAGGGATAAACAGTCAGGAGAAGGAGGAAAAGCCCGTGGGTTTTTTCCAATGGACTTCTGAACTTCCTCACGATGCACCTTGGTTTCCTTGGGTGCGTCGATACCCAAACGAACCTGCCGTCCTTTTATATGCACCACCTGAATTTTTATGTGACCATCGATCACAATACTGCTTCCCACCTTACGCGTTAGCACTAACATTACAGACCTCCTTGCCTTATTAACTGTATTTCCACTTTTTTTAAAAAAGTGCCAAAGAACTGAGAGAGCAAGGTAAAGCCTGCCCCGCGATTTGTCAAATTTATGTTGAAATATTGAAAAATTTACCCGTTTTTGGCCCAAAATGGCCGTTTTGGGCCGTTTACAGCTGTTTTATGCACCGCATAATCCCGATATTTGGCCCTTTTTGGCTTTCCGGGACAGACTGGGGGCCGGTCTGCCTGGCGGACGGTTGGCCATTTCAGCCGGGCTGAAAGGGGGCGAAGATGGCACAAAAAGGCCGTTTACAGCTGTTTTATGCACCGCATAATCCCGATATTTGGCCTTTTTGGGCTTTCCGGTATAAACTGGTGGGCAGGAAAGTTCTGTCGTAAAGGAAAACTGTAAAAGAAGTGTAAAGGAAAACCATGTATCCCTCTCTCTGGCAAATTCTCATTGTTCTGCTGATTCTGCTGTTGCTTTTTGGCCACAAAAGAATACGGGAATTGGGAAAATCCCTGGGGGAGGCTTTGAGAGACTTCAAAAAAGGCCTTGAAGGGGAAAGCGGGCAGGCAAAGAAACAGGCTGATCCCTCTCCTTCCGCCCCTGCGGGTGAAGAGCCTCAGGCACAAAACCCCGCTCTTTCCCCCGCTACAGAAAAGCTTAAGTCCGACGATCAAGAGGCACCACCATGAAAAAACTCTTGTTTATGACCGTTCTTGTGTTCTGTGTTTCAGCTTGCACAACAGACACAGGGGACTCAGGCCCGGATCCAGACGAGTCCGCTGAGATATCCCCTGAAGAGCAGGCCAGGCTTGAGGCCCAGGAAAAAGAGCTTATTACAAGAGCACAACAAAACCCTGCTGGGTTTCTCTCTGCCGTGCCCCTTTTATCAGGAGTATGTGAGCGAACGGAGCAGGTTAAGCAGGCCCTCCTGGAAAAGCTGAACAAAGAGGACTGTTGGAAGGTGACAAGGCCAGAGCTCGAGGCGATCCTTTGGCTGAAGATCATGAAACCTGAAACAGGCCAGCTTAAAGCAGGTGATTTCGAGGGTCTGACTTCTTTGCAGAGGCTGTATTTGAATGGCAATCAGTTAAGCACTTTGCCGGAGGGCCTGTTTCAGGGGCTTACTTCTCTGCAACAACTGTATTTGCATGGCAATCAGTTAACTTCTTTGCCAGGAGGCCTGTTTCAGGGGCTTACTTCTTTGCAATGGCTGTATTTATATGACAATCAGTTAACTTCTTTGCCAGGAGGCCTGTTCCAAGGGCTTACTTCTCTGCAGTGGCTGTTTTTGAATGGCAATCAGTTAGCCACTTTACCGGAGGGCTTGTTTCATGGGCTTACTTCTCTGCAAAAGCTATATTTGCATAACAATCAGTTAGCCACTTTACCGGAGGGCCTGTTTTTGGGGCTTACTTCTCTGCAATGGCTGTATTTGAATCGCAATCAGTTAAGCACTTTGCCGGAGGGCCTGCTCCAGGGGCTTACTTCTTTGCAGATATTATCTTTTGGTGGAAATCAGTTAACTTCTTTGCCGGAGGGCCTGCTCCAGGGGCTTACTTCTTTGCAGATCCTGTATTTGAATGGCAATCAGTTGACCACTTTACCGGAGAACCTTTTTCAGGGTCTGATTTCTTTGAGGGAGCTGGCTTTGAGTGACAACCCACTTTCTGATAATACGAAGGCGACACTGAAAAACAGGAGTTGGCCGTCGATCCTTGAATTGTAGACGGCTTTTCAAGAAAAAGCTCCTGGATCCGGGCCAGCAAATAAAAACGATTCTCAATAAGGCCCATTTGTCACGCCAGATCCCGTCTCCATTGGGCCGAAAACACATCTTTAGACAAGTTATTTTATTGACACCTTTCTTTTTTCTTTGATCCGGTGTAGTCTAAACACAAAAGGGGGGCTGTTTGTGTGTTTCCAGGCAAAAGGCCCAAAATGGAGGCAAACAAAATTATAAACAGGAGTTTAGTGCCATGAAAAAAATCATCAAATTGCTACAGCAAAAAAACGACTGTCTCAGGGAGTTTGAAAAATTGAGTGTCCAGGAATACCATCGCCTGTGCCTGGGGGACTTAAGCCATATTGAGTCTTTTTATCACCACAGGCAGAGGATTTTAAAAATGATTGACGATATAGACCGCAAGTTAAAAACCATCAAAACTGCCTCCATTTCCGAAAAAGACAAAAAAACCATGTTGGATCTTATTCAGGAAAAAAAGAAAATCACCTTGACTGTTTTACAACAAGACCTTTTAATTCATTCTTATCTGAATGACCAGCGACATGACATCGCCGAAGATCAAATCGCCTGACACCGTCGGGGCAGGTTCTTCAAACCGCCCGGTTCAGGAGATCATGAAAGCCGAAAAAGCCGAAATCAGGCTTTATGAAAAGCTCCTTCAAGTCCCTTCCACAGAAGATTTTTTGTCCCTTCTCCATAAAGAAACCAGGCGGAAACTCAAAACAGGGGTTTTGGTTCTCAACTGGCCCTCTCTTTATTTGGGCCCTGTTCAGTATGTGTGCCATGCCAAAGGGGTTTTCAGACGATTCTTAACAGGTGATGACAATAAAAAGACCGCTTTGGAACAGGCCAGCTCAAAGGCCATACCCCGGTGGCCCGACAAGGATCAGAACAAAGAAAAAGAGCCTGTTCCAACCATCACAGATAAAGAGGGCAGGGAATACCTGGCCCGTTCTTTGGGCCGGCCCGTGCGAAACATGCTGTGTTTGTCCATTCCTCTTCAGGAGGCCACAGGGCCGGTTTTGTTATTTGCCGAATTTTATACCCAAAAACCCGACCTGGCCCTTTCTTTTTATCGGTCGTTTTCTCGTCCCATAAGTCATTCCATAGAGCGTCTTTTGCGGGAGGAGCACTTAAAAAGCAGTATAGATCTGTGGGTGGCCACTTTCAACAGCCTTCAGTCCCCTTTGGCCATTTTTGATGCAAAAAACCAACTCAGCTCCGCCAACCGGGCTTTCCACACCCTGCTGAGCAAGGCTGGCCAGGAAACAATACATCAACCCCATTTCCAGTGGAAAAATTATTTTTTTGAAAAACAGGCTTACCCGGTCAATGTTCAGGGGGAGCAATACACTATTTGTCATTATGTGGATATCAGTGAATCTTCGCGTCTTCGAAACAAAATGATTCAAAGTGTGAGGCTTTCCGCCTTGGGTCAGTTGGGATCGGCTGTGGCCCACCAGCTGAATAACCCCCTGACCGGGGTGCGGTCCATGGCCCAGTTGATTTTAAAATCCCACGACTTAAGTGCCGAAATGCGACAGGATATGCAGGATATAGTGGAAAGTGTGTCCCGCTCACAGGACATTATTGCCAATTTGCTGAGTTTTTCCCGCATGGACCGTCCATTGGTTTTATGCGATCTGAATGAGGTGGTTCAAAAAACCATGCCTTTTTTAAAGTCCCTTGTGGGTTCCTCTGATATTCAGCTCCAGTTGAACAAGACTCCGTTGAGGGTGAAAGTGCAGTCCAGCCTTTTGCAACAGGTGGTGTTTAACTTGGTGCAAAACGCCTGTCAGGCGGTGTTGGATCTTAAGCCCCCCCTCCGCCAGATCCGGATCCACACTCAACTTCAAAACAACCGGGCGGTTTTATATGTGGAGGATAGCGGAAAAGGCATCCAACCTCAGGATCAGGAAAACATTTTCAAGCCTTTTTGGACCACAAAAAAAGAGCAGGGGGGCACAGGCCTGGGGTTAAACATCAGCCGGGATATTGTCCAAAGCTTTAAGGGTCATTTGCAGGTCGGGCCCTCCCATTTGGGTGGGGCCTGTTTCAGCTTGTCTTTGCCTCTGGCCCATGACACTGATAATATCCCCCGGAAAAACCCGGAAAACCAAAGAGCACCTGTATGAAACAAAAAATCCAAAGAGGGGAGGCTTTGAGCTGGCCTCCGTCTGTGCTGATATATACGGATGGGGCTTCACGGGGTAACCCAGGGCCGGCCTCTGCCGGCTGGGTGGCTTACCAGCATGGGAATCACACAAAAACAGCCTCTTTGCCCAAAAAAAAGGGCCAGGTGGCTGAAGGCCACCCGCTTTTTTTGTATGAGACCGCTTTTTTGCTGGGCCGGCGGACCAACAATTTTGCAGAATATTCTGCTGTCCTGAATGCCCTGAAAGTCAGTGCGGAAAACAGGGTCCAAAATCTCCTCCTGAAAAGCGACAGTGAGCTGTTGGTCAAACAGCTCTCCGGGCTGTATAAAGTCAAATCCTCTGAGATAAAAAAGCTCTATCAGGAGTGCACAAAATGGGCAAAAGCCATACCTTTGGTGCGGTTTCAGCACATACCCCGCCATCAGAACAAAAGAGCGGACGCTCTGGCCAATATGGTTTTGGATGGCCATGACCTGAACTGATTATAATGAGGAGGATCATTTAAACCAACGGGTTTTGAAAATAAGGCTGTTTTTGGGCTGTTTTCCTCTTATATAAGGAAGATGTGAAACATGAAATTCAAGCCCTTGAGTCTTGACCAAAGGTCAAACAGGATCAGTATACATTATTGGTTTTTTGTGCTTATACTTTTCTTTAAAGGGAGATTTCATTCTTCCGTAAGAAAGTGTGGTTTTTTTAAACCTCAAAGGCAGTGGTTTCATGCAGGCAGTATACAAAAAAAGACGGGCACGCCTCATTCAAAATATGCCGGAAGGCTCGGCCCTCATCCTCCCCTCCCGCCCGGAGCAAAGACGGTCAGGGGATGTGGACTGGCCCTACCGGCCCTCCTCCGATATTTTGTATTTGAGCGGGTTTGAAGAACCCAATGCCTGTCTTGTGCTTTTATCGCCTGCCCGGCACATACTGTTTACACAAAAAAAGAACCCTGAACAAGCCCGCTGGACCGGCCCTATACATGGCCCGGAGCTGGCCTGCGACATTTTCCGGATGGACAGCACTTTTCCCTCCTCTGAGTTTGCCCGAATCGCTCCAGAGCTTTTGAAAAACAGCCACTCTTTTTACTATCCCTTTGGCTTCAACCCTGCCTGGGACACTCTTATGGATAAAATCATTCAGGCCCTGACACACAAAAACAAGATCAGCCCCTCCGTGCATGATCCCTTAAAACTGACAGCCCCTTTTCGCATGTTCAAAACAAAAGAGGAAATAAAAAAGATCAAGAAAGCTGTCGACATCACAGCCCATGCCTTTAAGAAGGTGATGAGGTACACACAGGCCGGCCAAAACGAGGGGGAGTTAAACGGGCTTTTTGTGTATGAGATCCGAAAGAGAGGGGCTTTGGCAGAGGCTTATCCGGGGATTTTTGCTTCCGGGCCCAATGCCTGTATTTTGCATTACACCCGCAATAACCGGACCATGCAGGAGGGGGAATGCCTTTTGATGGATGCCGGAGCGGAATACCAATATTATGCCTCTGATATCACCCGGACTTTCCCTGTCAGTGGGCGTTTTTCCAAAACACAGAAACGGCTTTACACAAAGCTCTTGAAAATACAAAAAAAAATCATCTCTCAATTAAAGCCCGGCATGTTTTTCAGTGAAATTCAAAACAATTTGGTGCAGGCCCTCATTCATTTGATGAAGGAGGAAAAGCTTTTGGCTGGCTCAGTCAAAAACATTGTCAAAAAAGAGGAATATAAAAGGTATTTTCCGCATTTTTTTGGCCATTCACTTGGTTTGGATGTGCATGATGTGGCCCTGTCTCTCAAGCCTCCCTCTTCCCTGTCGGCAAAGCGTGGCAAAAAACCCGGCAAGGCACTTTTTCCTCCGGTCCAGAGGGATATTCAGCTTAAGGAGGGTTTTGTGTTGACCATAGAACCGGGGCTTTATCTGCCACCAGAAGATTCTTCTTTGCCAGGGGAGTTGAGGGGCCTGGGCTTTCGCATAGAGGATGATATTTTGATTGGCCACAAGGGCCCTGAGGTTTTGAGCCGGGCCATTCCAAAAGAACCGGAGGAGCTGGAGGACCTTTTAAACTCCTGAAAAATCCTCATTTTCAAAGTGGCTCGGAAAATATTTCCGAACCGCTTTTTTCCTTGTGTTTCGGTGCTGTGATTGTGCTATAAAAATCCTCATTTTCAAAGTGGCTCGGAAAATATCTCCGAACCCACATTTTGGTCCAAAAAACCAATTGATAATTTTCCTGAGAAACAAGAAGGTTTAAATTTCCACTCCAGAATAATGAGCCAAGTGTATCACCCCTGTAGCCTTGTATTGAGCCGTGTTGCCTTTAACCTCCTTTTTTAAAAAATTTTTTGAGAGTAAGTTGCGGGCTTTATTGGTAAAATCCACAGCTGACTTTAGTTTTAATACACCATAATCTTTGGGGCGAAAAGAACCTTTTTTGAAAATTTCTCTGATTATCTCCCGATCTTTCAACTTCATATTCTCCAAAGAGAGTTGTTGCTTTAAAATGGCTTTTAACAAGCTTTTTCCTTGAGTGGCTGAAATGATTTTGAAATTGGGATTCTGCCTGAACACAGCACGTGTGATATCGTCACAAGCTTTAAAAACTGTGCGAATCTCCCCATCAGAATGCCTGTATATCTCACGGATAAAGCTTTCTTCCAAAGGTAAAGAAGAAAGTTTTTTGGGATTTTTGGAATATATCTTTTGGCGCACTGTTAATATATTGATAGTTTCTTCTTCTGAAAGTGGGTCCAATTTTGTTTCCTGTCCACTGATCCTTTCAGCCACGCGAGTGGCCTGCTGGTAAAGAGAGGAGTAAAGCCCGGGTTGACCTATTATAATAATCCACAAACCTTTTATGTTAAACAGATAATCTCTCAGCTGGTTAAAAAAATCGCACACCCTTTTTTCTTCCAAAATATCCACATTATTGATATTCAGCACTATCCCATCCACTTGAAAGGTTTTTTTTGCCAATTGGACCACTTCTTCAAGTTTATGTTCCAAAACATTTGCAGGCAGGTCAGAAATCTCCTTATACTGTTTTGAACGGCTAAAGCCCCCTCCAAAGCCGGCTACACTTACACTTGCCCCTTTTGTTGAAGGCAGGGCCATCTCAGAAATCCAATCAGAAAGCTCTCCTATTTTTTCTGGAACTTCTCTGTTTTTGGCAATGGCAAACTGCTTAATGGAAAAAAGCAGGCTGGAGAGACTTTTGGAAAGTATGCTTTTCATGTCCTCGGTTGGTTCCAGCTGAACTTTATGGTAACAGGGGATAAGCTTTGGGATATCCACTTTTATATATTTTTTGAAAAAAGAGGGATCAAAGCCAACAGCGTATTCCATTACATTGGCAAAAGAGGTTTTACCCACTCCACGATGCCCGGTAACCACAATTACCGCACCGTTCGTGGAGGAGATATCCACAGAAAAACTTTTTATGTCCTGAACTCTTCCAACAAACTTCTTTAAATCCTCCTGATTTAAGCTCAGAGGATCGGTATTAAAAATATTGTCGGTAAAACCAAAGTTTCCATACATAATGTCCCTCTTTTTCAGAGTGGCTCGGAAAAAGTTTCCGAACCGCTTTTTTCCTTGTGTTTCATTGCTTTATTGCACCATAAAAAAAGGGCCTTTTTCAAAGTGGCTCGGAAAAAATTTCCGAACCGCTTTTTTCCTTGTGTTCCATTGCTTTATTGCACCATAAAAAAAGGGCCTTTTTCAAAGTGGCTCGGAAAAAATTTCCGAACCGCTTTTTTCCTTGTGTTTCATTGCTTTATTGCACCATAAAAAAAGGGCCTTTTTCAAAGTGGCTCGGAAAAAATTTCCGAACCCACATTTTGGTCCAAAAAACTAATTGATAATTTTCCTGATGGCTCCAATGGTTTTTTGTATATGCCGGACTTTTTTTAACACCTTGTCATCCAGGACGGACTGCTTTCGATGTTGCCGGTTCTCTCGTTTCAACTGGTTGAGGGCTTTTTTGGCCCCTCTGACAGAAAAGCCATCCCGGTATAAAAGCTTTTTAATCAGGAAAGCCATCTCCACATCTTTTCTGAAGTAAAGCCTTTGGCCATTGTGGCTTTTTTTGGGGGTGAAGGATTCAAATTCCCCTTCCCAATATCGCAAAATATGTGTTTTCACATGAAGTAAATCAGCCACTTCCCCAATTTTAAAGGATATCCTGGCGGGAATATTCTGCATATCAAGAACCAAAGTGGGATCAAACAAAGCCTGCTGGACAGGTTTTAAAGGGATTTGAGTTGTCTTTTCCAGTTCCACTGACCTAATCCTTGCTTAAATCACTGACCATGATAAAAAAACAGATAGAAAAAGCGGGTATTTATCTGCCATTGACCTTCTTTTTTAAAACAGGGCTGGGGCAAAAAGTCAGGACCCGGCGCCCCTTGATAGTGATAGCTCTGCCGGTTTGGGGGTTCCGGCCTCTTCTGGGTTTTTTGTCCTTTAATAAAAAGTTTCCAAAACCGGACAGCCTCACATTATGGTTGGAACACAGTTTTTGTTTGATAATACCAAAAACAGAGTTAATCAGCTCCGCCGCCCCCTGCCGGGAGTAACCCATTTGAGTGTATAAACCCAAATACATGTCCCCTTTTGTCAGGGTTTTTATCTTTTTTGTTCTTTGTTTTTTGCTTTGTCTTTTCATAATAACGCACCGCATCTATTGTTTTCTCGTACTATTTACTTTTTTGCTTTTGTCCAAGTGAGAAGGCTTTTTTTGGTATCCCTTTTACCCTGTTTCCTCATTATTTTTTGTTGCTCCTTGGTTTTTATTATGGCACAGGAAAAATCAGTTTACAACCCCTTTTTTGGAGAGTCAAGAAAATTGTTTTACGCAGAATTGAGGTTTTTTTGGCAGAGGGGGCACAAAAGTCCAGTTTTTACCTGCTTTCCCCAGTTTTTGCCTGCTTTCCCCCTTTTTTCAAGCCATTGGGTGTATAATCCGGCGAGAGGGGTGTCCTATGAAAGCTTTTATCAGGAAAGACCACAACAATGTGTTTGTTATTGACCTGAAGGGGGAGGTGGATTTTGCCTCTGCAGAGCCTTTTCATGAGGTGTGCATGAGGCATCTGTCCAGAAAAAAGGTGGTTTTCAACTTAAAAAAAGTGCATTTTGTGGGTTCAGATGGACTCAGCTCCTTCATGAACACCATTAAGGATTTGAGGAAAAAGTCCC
The DNA here is from genome assembly GCA_965242635.1 of Bdellovibrionales bacterium. Lineage (GTDB taxonomy): Bacteria > Bdellovibrionota > Bdellovibrionia > Bdellovibrionales > UBA1609 > JANQSP01. The sequence goes on from OZ251471.1 coordinate 1,433,374, forward strand.
GTCTGCAGTTTTGCTGTGTGGGGTCTGAATTTCAAAAAGTGTTCGCACAAAGTGAGATAAAAGACATTGACATTTACGAAGACGAGCCTTCCGCCAAAAAGGCCTTTCAGGCTTAAAAAAACACATCATAAATTCACTTAAAGGCAGGGTTTTTCAGGTCCGATTGAGTGGACGGGTAAATTCCTCTGTTGTATACACTGGTGTATGAACGGGTATAAGCGTGTGGACTGGATTAGGCTTAAGCCACAACCTGTTATGGGTGTGGATGAGGCTGGCCGGGGGTGCCTGGCCGGGCCGGTTTTTGCCGGTGCCGTCCTGTTTGTCCCCCAAGCACAAAGCCCTCTTATCCGGTCCTCTGCAAACACAAAGGTCCCCCTTGCAGTAGGGGCTGAGAGTCCACATCGAGACAAAACAGGCCCTTTCACTCATCCAGAAAAAGAGGGACATTATCCCGATTCCAAGCAAATTTCACCGAAAAACCGGGAAAAACTGGCTCAAATCATTCGGGGCCGGCATATATACGGTGTGGGTAAGGCCGGTGTGGAGGAGATTGAACGACTGAACATTTTGCAGGCCAGCCTCCTTTCCATGAAAAGGGCGGTCATGGCTTGTTGGACAAAGTGGCAGACCAATATAACCCCGGCGGAAAAGCAAAAAACACATATTCTGCCAAAAGTGCATATTCTGGTGGATGGAAATGTTTTAATCCCCGGACTTCCCCCTGATTTTCACCAAACGGCTTTTATAAAGGGGGATCGGCGTCTTTCCCCCATTGCCTCTGCCAGCATTATAGCCAAAGTCACAAGGGACGGGTGGATAAGACGGCAGGCCAAAAAATACCCTCAATATGATTTTGCCCGGCACAAAGGCTATGCCACCCCTCAACATAAAAAAGCCATTGCTGAGTATGGCCCCTGCCCTCTTCACCGAAAATATTTTGCCGGTGTCCGGGAACATACTGATATTTAAACAAGTGTGTAAAAAATACACGGCTTGGCCGGCCAGCCCCCACTTTTTACGATTTTTCTGGCTTTTTCCCGGTTTTTTGCTATATTGCTCATAACTCAATGGAAAGGAGAAGAACATGCAAACAAAACTTTTGACCTTTATTTTTTTGACAGGGGCCTTGATTTTGCCCTTCGGCCTTATGGCCAGTGTGGAGGAACAGCCTCAGGTTCCCACCAGTTATCCTGCGGACTTTGATTACATGGAACCAAACGAATCAGAAATACAGCGGATGCATGAAGGAGGCAAAAGCTGTGGGCCAACAGAGCATGACGGGGAGGATTGTGGTCAGGATGCGATCCTGGCACATTCCTATCCTGTTCCTGTATATGGCAATGTATGCCGCAACGGCCTTTTTTATTGCTACACCTATGCCCCTGCTCCTGTGGGAGCCCTTTGCCACTGTCACGATTTTTTTGGCAATATATGGCTTGAGGGCACCGTTCACACATGGTAGTGGGCCAGAAGAACAAAACACAAGGAGTAAGAAAATGAGATTTTTGGGACTGCCGGCACTTTCGGTTTATTTGTTGTTTTCGGGAGTTTTTACACCAATAGCTGGAGGTCTGGATCAGTCAGTTGGTGATTATGACATAACTCTGGATGCACATTATATGAGAGAACATGGGAATTTTATAGTAAGAACTTTATTGGATCATACAAGATATGGTGTAGCAGAACCATTTGTAACTCATGTTATTTATGGGGATGATCCAACAAGTACTTCGTTTATAGCACGGTCTGATATGAATGGCCAGGAAGTTATAGCCTACCTGGATGAATCTGGTCGGTGCCTTAAGTATGACAAGGAATGGGACCCTGGAGTATGGGGACACGCAGGGTTTGAGGCTGTCGTAACACAATGCAGTGAGGAAGACGAAATCGCACTCATACAAGCTATAAAAACCACCTCCCTGTCACTGCTGAGGGAGGCACTGTTAAAGAAAAAAATGAGACGGAGGTAAAGGCCAGAAAGTCCTGGGCTACACGATAAAGTCCTTTTTCCGTCATAACCAAAAACTTGGTTTAAATTTCAAAAATACCAAATTTATTGTCCACACATTCCCACCGGGATTTTGTTTTGCGGACACAATTCAAGCTCTTTTTGGACAAGACTTTTTTTTGAACTAAATAGCGAGAAGGTTTTTTTGTATCTTGTTTGGACGGACTGCTCTCTTTCTGGTTTTCCCTGCCCGTCCGTGTTCGGACAACACGCAAAATCCCTTTTTTGTGTTTCTGGTATTCTGCACATTCCACACATTCCCACTTTGTATCCCTTGCTTGCTGAATAATATCTTCCAGCTCCTTGAAAAAAGCTCCACCCTCTTTAATCTCTCTTGTGTTAAGACGAAAGTAAGGGGCATGAGGAGCATGCGAAGGCTGAATCCGTTTGTCTTTTATCAAGGAGGAGAGAGGCACTGTTTTTTTTAACCGGCCCTGATACCGCTCAAGTCTTTTTTTTAACAATTTAAGTGAAGGGGTCATGGAAGATTCAAACCAGCCCAACCGGGGTTTTTTGCCCTCCTGCAAGTGGGATGTGTTGGTAACCATTTCCACTTTGTTTGCTTTAAAAATCAGGGATATCTGATCGGTGTTTCGGGAGTGGGAGACCACCCTTTGTAAGACCAAAGGCCTGGTTTTTGTCTCTTCTTCAGGGTTGGCTTTCGCCAGCCCAATAACAGACGAGAAAACAAAAAAAAATAATATCCGTTTCATAATATATATTACGGATTTTTCCTCTGCTTTATTTAATTTTTATGGGCCTGATAAAAGAGAACCTGTTTTTACGAAGAAAAGAGCTTTTGAGCGGACTGCATAAGTTTGGAGAGGCTTAATATTTTGGCCCCCTGCCGGGAATAAAATTCCTCCTCCCCACTATAAACAATGTACGCTTCTGTGGCTTGTATGTCTTCAACAGCCTGATAAAAACCTCGTGGAATCTTGGGGGCCAGGCCTTTTTTTATTTCCACAGCCCATATATGCCGGCCAAAGGCAATAATGAGATCAATTTCCGCCCCCGCCAAAGTGCGGTAAAAAAACAACTCAGCTCCCCTTGGCAGGACAGATATTATATTCTCTATCACAAAAGCCTCCCAGCTGGCTCCCACAACAGGATGAGACAAAAGCTGATGACCATCATGGATACCCAACAGGTTATGAACCAGTCCACTGTCTCTGATATACACACGGGGAGCTTTTATCAGTCTTTTTCGTATATTGGTGCGATAGGGTTTTAAGCAACGTAAAAGCAAAAGCTCTGTTAAAATATCCACATAATATTTAATGGTCTTGGCACTCATATCCATATTGCCGGCCAAAGAGGAAAAATTTAAAGTCTGGCCCTGCAAATAAGCCAGCATGGTCCATAAGCGTCGTATCCTTTCCGAAGGCACACGAACCCACTGGGGAATATCCCTCTCTATATAAGTCCGGATAAAATCTCCCCGCCAGTCATAGCTGACACGATCATTTTTGGCGAGATAACTTTCTGGAAAGCCCCCCCGGACCCAGAGCTTTTGTTTGTTCTGGACAGGTAATTCCATTAAATTAAACCCTGTCATTTCAAAATAACTTATACGACCGGCCAGGCTTTCGGAGGACTGTTTTAACAGATCCACTCCCGCGGATCCCAGAATCAAAAACTGGGCCCCTTTTTTCCCTGCTCTTCGTCCCTCATCCACCAAGCCCCGCAAAATCATAAACAAATCGGGCTTTCTGTGAATTTCATCTAAAATGATCAATTTATCCTTGTTTTGAGAGAGGAACATCAGAGGATTTTCCAGCCTGGCCAGATCGGCTGGAGATTCCAAGTCCAAATAAAGAGAAGGGCAGGTTTTGGCTATGCTGAGGGCCAAAGTGGTCTTGCCCACCTGCCTTGGCCCCAAAAGGGCTATGACAGACTGATTTTGCATGGCCTCTTTCAGGCTAAAAAGGAGGTGTCGTTTAACCATACCTTGTATTTTAGGATATAAATTCCCAATTTGCAAGGATAAAAAGTGGTTTCACCTAATATTGGGCTTTCAGAAAGGCATTCAGGTTGTTTAAAGCCATACGATCCTGTTTCATGGTGTTTCGGTGGCGAATGGTGGCTTGATGGTCTTTAAGGGAATCGAAGTCGATGGTGACACAAAAAGGGGTGCCGGTTTCGTCCTGTCGCCGGTATCTTTTTCCAATACTGCCAGTTTCATCCTGCTCCACACGCCAGTCCTTTCTTAACTCCTGGCCCACTTTATCGGCCAGGGACATAAGCTCCTCCTTTTTGCTCAAAGGCAAAACCGCCACCTGATGAGGGGCAAGCCCAGGCTTTAAGTCCAAAAACACCCTCTGCTCCCCTTTCACCTCCTCCTCCCTGTAGGCAGAACAGAGCAAAGCCAGGATCAGACGATCCAAACCAATGGAGCTTTCCACCACATGGGGAATACAGGCTTTCCCTGTATCCGGATCAAACCAGCTCAGGTTTTTCCCGCTGTGTTTTTGATGTTGTTTCAGGTCAAAATCCCCACGATTATGGATGCCTTCCAGCTCTTTCCAGCCTATGGGAAACAGAAACTCCAAGTCCAGGGCTTTTTTGGCGTAATGTGCCAGCTCCTCTGGCCCATGCTCCCTGATTCTGAGGCTCTGTTCCTTTAAGCCCATCTTCAACAAAAAGCTTTTTCTTTCTTTCAGCCAGTATTCAAAATGTGTGTCAGCCTTCTCCTCTTTGGTGAAATACTGCATTTCCATTTGTTCAAACTCCCGGCAACGAAAAATAAAATTTCCAAGGGTGATTTCATTCCTGAAGGCCTTGCCCACCTGGGCCACACCGAAGGGGAGTTTTTTTCGCATGGAGGCCTGAACATTTAAAAAGTTAACATAAATGCCCTGAGCTGTCTCCGGGCGAAGATACACCAAAGAGGAGGAGTCCTCCAAAGGCCCGGCATGGGTCTTGAACATCAGGTTGAAATCCCTTGGTTCTGTGAGATTTTGGGAGCCACAGCGGGGGCATTGGGCTTTTTCCTCCCGGCGAAAGCGAAAACGGCAGTTTTTGCAATCCACCAAAGGGTCAGAAAAGCTTTCCACATGGCCTGAAGCCTGCCACACTTCCGGACGCAGGAGTATGGAGGAGTCCAGTCCCACCACATCCGGGCGATGCACCATATCCTTCCACCATTCCTCCCTGACATTGAGTTTCAGTTGTGCACCCAAAGGCCCATAATCGTAGCAGGCACTCAAGCCCCCATAGATCTCGCTGGAGGGAAAAATAAAACCCCGCCTCTTGCAAAGGGAAACAAGGGTGTTCATATCCTTTAACATAAACCAGATAATAGGCCAAAACCCTTGGGGCTGTCAAAGCCAGCTGGGCCACAGCCTCCCTCAAGCTCAAAGCTGGCCAAAAAAAACCTTCAGCCTGTCAAAGAGCGGGCACAGGCAGGCCCACAAAAAACCCTTGGGGCTGTCAAAGCCAGCTGGGTCACAGCCTCCCTCAAGCTCAAAGCTGGCCAAAAAAACCTTCAGCCTGTCAAAGAGCGGGCACAGAGGCTTACTTCCCTTTCTTGGGATTATCCTCTTTTTTGGGCTGGTCCGGCTTTTTGGGCTGGACATAGCCAATAATCCCACAGGCCCTGTAGGGACCGGCCTTCCCTGAGGGCTGGCTTTTTAAATCATCCGCATGGGCATGGACAATAACGGACTTTCCGCCGGCTTTACGAAAGCACATTTTCACTTCTTTTTCATACACGGCCTTGCCTTTTGAGTCGGCTGTTAGATTGCCCAAGTCCCCCCAGTGTCTTTTTTTGTTGTCTGCAGAGCCGTGGGGATGGCCTTTGGGGTTCCAGTGTGCCCCTGCGTTTTGACCGTCTTTTCGGCAATCCCCGTATTGATGAATATGAAAGCCATGTTTTTTGTTGGGGGTGAGTCCTGTGATTTCTGCCCGGACCAGTACTGCTTTTTTCCTGATTTTTTTAAAGTGCACCCATCCCCGGACCTGACTTTTGTTGACAGGGTTCATAAGGGCCATGCCCTCTTTTTTGTGGCACTTGTGACGCTTGTGGTGTGCACAGGACACACTCAAAAAGCTCAATCCGAGCAAAAACAGTCCAACCCTGTAAAAAGGGCTTGTTTTGTATTGTGTTTTCATATTATAACTCCTTGGTTATTTGGTTTTGGGGCCGATGGCCATGTGTCATTCCCGCGAAAGCGGGAATCTGGTCGTCCATTGTTATTGTGGCCAGCGGGACCCTGATTGGACATATTATTGTGGCCCTTCTTTTTTGGGGTTGCAACATATTTTTTGGGTTTGCAGACAAAAAAACCGGCCTAACTTTAAAATGACACCTGAAAAAGGTTAAATTTTTCCCTTTTAGTCTGTCCAGCAAGCAAAGGCTGTGCTTGTTCGGGACGCCCACCCCGTGTGGGAGGGATTTTTCAGGGGCTACAAAAGGGGGTAATGGGCACAGTTTTCAGACACAATGGAGAACTCCTTCAGTTGGGCGGACCTGAGCTTTTTGGCACCGGGGAGCTTTTTAAAGGTTTTTTTCTGCCATTGCTCAAGAGCCACTGGACCATAGAAAAAAAGAGCCTGTTTCTTTATCAGGCAAAAAAGAGACATATCCGCTTCAGAAAACCAGTTTAATTTGTCCTGGTAGGCGGTGGGGGGCTTATCCCCCCAGGCCAGCCGAATCATGAGGCTGTAGAGGGAAAACATCTTCTTTTTGACCTCGCTTAAAGAGGCAAACTCTTTTCGGCAGGAATGGGAAACCAGCCTGAAGTCGCGGATGAACTTTCTGGTTCTGGAAAAAAGGCCATAGCATCTTCCGGGAGAGTTGTTGTGTTTTTTGCAGGTTTCTATCATGACATCCATAAGAGGCTCTTTTCTGGTTTTCACATTGGGGTCTTTGTAGAGCCAGCCTTTTTGGCTTTGTTTAAAATTTTCTATCTGTGTCCGGCAGACAGTGTGTGGAGGGTCTTCAGCCACTATAAAAATAATGGCTGTGGCCAAAACCAAAATCACCAGTATTGTTTTGGGAAGGGACAAAAGTATGTTAAGCATTGCCTGACCCTTTTCATTGACCGTGGGGGCTTGCCTTCCCCTCGTGGTCTGCCTTCTGCCAGTGGCCCGCCTTCCCCTGAACAGACCTTGTGGTTTTCCAATGGCTTTTTGAAGTTTTAAGGGGGGCTTTGCCTCAAGTCAACAAAAATCGCCCCAAAAAGCCATAAAAAAATTTGACAAAAGCTGTTTTCAAAGCTACAGAGTGAAAAAAACCATTGGAAGGAGGTGCTGTATGTGCTTAAAAAAAATCAAGCAGTGTTTGTGGGAGAGGGCAAGCTCTCTCTATCAGGAGTGGGCAGAGTTGGTGTTGAGGGTGGTGGCCGGGGTCTTTATGTTGACGCATGGCTACGGAAAACTCTCCTCTTTTTCAGAAAAAGCGGACTTTTTCCCTGATCCTTTGGGCATAGGCTCTGCTTTAAGTCTGGGATTGGCCACTTTTGCGGAGTTTTTTTGTGCTGTTTTGCTGATAGTGGGGCTTTTTACCCGTTTTGTCGCCCTTAACATCCTGATAACCATGCTGGTGGCGGGGTTGATCTTTCATTCTGCCGATCCTTTTGGCAAAAAAGAGCTGGCTTTGCTTTACGCCGTGATTTTTCTTTATTTCACTGTCGCCGGGGGTAACCGCCTGAGTTTGGACCACTACTTAAAAAAACTGTTTTAAGCTCTTGACCCACCTTATCGTGTAGCCCCGGACTTTTCGGATGGTGACTTCTGTGACCGGGCTTCCTGTCCCTTTTGGTTTTGAAGTTCCTGTAGATATTGTTTGTTTTTATAGTCCGCAATAGTGCCCACAAAAAAAGCTTTTTCTGGTTTTTTTGCCTTATGACAATTATCAGCTGTAGGACAGTCATCCCCTGCCGACTGGCAAGCGACAGACACTAAAACCTCCACCTCATCCTGTTTACATTGCACTTGACCGGAACAAAAACCACCACATCCTTTTGTTTTTATGTATGTGGGACTCACAACCCAGGAACATTTTTTTGGAGGTGTAAATTCCACTCCTCCCCTACTGAGCCACGGAGTTGGGATAAAACCACTAAAGCCTTGAGACTTTAAATATTCTGCCAAATCAGGCGACACTTGAGTCCCTTGCAAATTCGCTCTTTCAAAATTGGCTCCTTCCCACCTCACTCCTCTCAAATCTGCCCCGCTTAAATCCGCCGATTGCAGGTCCGCCCGGCGCAAATCCACATATCGTGCATCTACATTTTTCAACTTTGCACCGTTTAACTTTGCATCGTTCAAATATGTAGAAAATAAAAATGAACCTTCAAAGTCCACCCCTCGTGCATCTGCCCCTTCCAAATTTGCACTGGATAAATGTGTATCTCGCAACTTGGCCTTGTTCAACTTTGCACCTTGGAAGTTTGCATAAACCAGAGTGGCCCCATAAAAATCCGTCTCTTCCAAAATCGCATGATTAAAATTTGCGTTCATAAGATTTGACTTTTGAAAATTAGCCCCGGTCTGATTACTTTGTGAGAAATCCACCCTTGGCAAATCACAGCCATTCAAATTTTTGCCTCTCCCTCTAAAATTCTTAACATTACATCCTTGAGAGACGGCTGACGGAACAAAAGAAAAAGTGGCAATGACCAAAATTATTGCTTTCATAATTGTTTTGTCGGCTCGATCTGCCCGGACCTTTAGAGCCAGCTTGATTCTTTTGGATAATCCAGACTTAGGGCTGGCTTTATTCCATGTCTTCGGCTATGGTGTTAAGGACCCTATACCAAGCTGTGATAACCCAGCCGGAGTCAGCTGGCTCTCCTTTCTCTATGTTCACTACTGTGGCTATAGCCATGGCCACCCCCAGGCAGGCCACGATGAGCAGAACATACTCCACTATCACCACCCCTTTTTTCTTTGAGAGGGGGCCTTTGACACCAGCTGATCTTTTTTGACATTTCATGTTTTACATCTCCCTTCGTAAGGGGAAAACACCCCAAAAGTGCGGAACCTGCTGTCATGATCATGGCATAGCTTTAAAACAGACACAAGCAAATTGTCTTGATTATTCATAAAACCTTGAACCCATCTTATATTGGGGATATATACAATTAGAACTTGAGACGGGGCGAAAAATCCCTCCCACGGGGTGGGCGTCCCGAATAAGCACCCCATTTTGCTTGTGGAGCTTAATAACAAGTTTTTCACAGGCCACCATTTATAACGGCACAAACTTTGGACATAAGTGAATTAAAGGTTTTTCACAGGCCACCATTTATGGCACAGGGAGAACAAATAACCATGAAAACAGCCCGGCCAAAAGTGCAAAAGCCGTCCTCACCGGCCCTTTCCCCTCCTCTTGGAGTGAGGGTGCATTTTGTGGGCATTGGGGGCATAGGCATGTGCGGGCTGGCAGAGCTCCTGCACAACTCAGGCAGTGTGGTGACAGGCAGTGACTTGGTGGAAAACCAGCAGGTCCAAAGGCTTAAAAGCCTTGGCATTCCTGTTTTCAAAGGGCACAAAAAAGCCCACTTGAGCCGGGCGGAAATAGTGGTCAAATCCAGTGCAGTTTCAGAAAGCAATGTGGAGATTCAAAGGGCCCGGTCCCAAAAAATCCCTGTGCTCCAAAGATCAGAGGCTTTGGCAGAGGTTATGCGATTGAAGCGGGGGTTGGTGGTGGCCGGAACGCATGGCAAAACCACCACCACACATTTACTGTCCCTTATGTTTGTCCGCAACAAAAAAGATCCCACAGTGGTTATAGGGGGTCGCTCTCACCTGTTTAAGTCCACGGCTTTTTTGGGAAAGGGGGAGTGGTTTATTGCCGAATCGGACGAAAGTGATGGAGGTTTTAAACACCTTTCCCCTGAAATAGCCCTTATCACCAATATCGATCAGGATCATGTGGATTACTATGGTTCTTTTGAAAAACTGAAACAGGCTTTTTTGAACTTTGCTCTCAAAACCCCTTTTTATGGCACAGTGGTGGCCTGTGGGGACGATCCGGTTTTGCGAAAAATGCTGAGCACTTTAAACAGAAAAGTCATTTTTTATGGATTTAACCCCGACAATCATTTTGTGTTAAAAAAAACAGGCCCTCTCAAGTATCAGGTGTTGGGGCTTCCTGTGACGGGAAAGAGGATCTCTCATCAGTATAAAAAGCTGGGGGCTATGAATATGCCTCTTTACGGTTCCATGAACGGCTTGAATGCGTTGGGAGCCATAGCCTCTGCCATGAGTGCCGGGCTTTCTTTTGAGGCTTGCGTGAAAAGCCTTAAAAAATTTAAAGGCATAGACCGTCGATTCCAAAAAAAAGGGGAGGCCTGTGGCATGGAATTTTACGATGATTACGCCCATCACCCCACAGAAATAAAGGCGGTGCTCTCTGCTTTCAGGGAAAAATGGGGCAAAAAAAAAAGACTGATTGTGCTGTTTCAACCTCATCGTTTTTCCCGCACCAAGGCCTGCTGGCAGGATTTTCTCACCTGTTTTGAAGAGGCCGACTGCGTGTTTTTAATGGACATTTACCCGGCAGGGGAGAGGCCTTTGAAAGGCATATCCTCGGCCACTTTGGTCAGGGAGCTGAAACACCCACTGGCTTTTTATCTGCCGGACAAGCCGGGGGAACAGGCCCTGAAAGCACAAGGTGGATTAAAGCCCGCCGGCAAAGTGGGGGGGAGCTTGACACCCAAGCCACAGATTAAGCGGGGTGAGGCACTTTCTTTGCCGGCTTTTTTGAAAAAGGGGGATGTGTTGATCACGATGGGGGCGGGATCGGTCTATAAAGAGGGGGAGAAATGGCTCTCTTTTTTTAAGGGCGATTAAATATGGGGCTTGGATCAGCTTGACTTTTTGTTCTGAATCGAGTATATTAATCGTATTTGAAAATGCAAGGTTCCAATCTGGACAGGAGGGCAAAACCTCATCAGCGACACCCTTTTCAAAAGGCAGGACCTGCCTCGCGGGTTCTGCCTGCCCCAAGCCAGTTTGGTTTAACTTATTCTAAAGAGCAATGAAACATTTTTTTATAAAATATGGCTATGAAAAATTCCCACCCCCCCCCCCCCCGCACCGCGTCATAAGTGGTGGGGTTGTCTGATTGTATCTCTTTTGACAGCTTATGCTCTCATCAGCTGTTCAGGAGAGCCGTCCCCATCCCCTGCTCCAGTGGGAAGAAAGACCACCAAGACCATCGACCAGGAAAAACAGGAGGAAAAGTGTCAGGCCAATCAGGGCAGGCTCTGCTCAGAAGACAAAGAATGCAAAAAAATATGTGATGAGCTTTTTTCCACAAACAGCCATGAAACAGCTTGTCTGAAATTGCCTGAAGAGACAGTTTCTAATTTTGAAGAACTGCTTGAGGAAATGACAGAAAAAGGCCGGGCCGTGGATATGGATCTCCACACTTTGGAGTGCTTGTTGGACATAGACGATACAGAGTTTGCCCGTGCCATCAGGAAACTTCCTCGTGAGGAGGCTGAAAAGTTTCTGATTGAAATAGCGGAGGACAAAAATCTGGCCCGGATTTTGGAGGAGGAAGACGATGAATTTAATATTTTAAAGCAGGTTTTTTCACGGGCGGGTTTGGGGAACAGGTTGCGGGATGTTTTGACGGAGGAGCTGGAGGACGACAAGAGCTTTTTTCATATTGTGGCCGATGACGAAAATAAGCCGGCATACAAGTGGGTGGAGGAGTATGTGGAGGAGATATGTGAGGAGAGGGGGGACACCCTGCAATGCCCCGGCAAGAAAAAGCTTGGAGCTTATTGCAAGGCTTTTTTGCAACACTACAGGTCTTATCTGTCCCGTTTTTTGTCTCAGGGGGATTTGTTTGAGGAGGACTACCGGAGTAAACTCAAGTCCGGGGGCCACAAGTGGACTGTTTCGGGTTTTAAGGATTTTTGCCGGGATGAATACAGTGTGACTTCCTCCAGCAGTGGCAGTGGCAACGGCAATGGTGGTGGCACTCTCGTCTGCACAGCCACAAGAGGTTCCACCACTTCAGCCTGCCCCTCTTCTTCCCCTCCTTCGGAGTGCAAACTGGCGGATGTAACCCTTGCGACCGTCGGTAATCGGCATATATATACTAAATCTGGTGGGTTTACCATTCTATCCGGCGTACCCGAAGCACAGGCAGGCTCTATTGACCCACCATCTATAGATAAAATTGGACAGATTTTTCGTCTCGAAACGGGGCTAAAATCAAGAATTATGTTAAGCAGTACTGAGATTAGTGAGCTTGCCGCCTTACCCGCCCATACTTGGTATTTGTATATGGACGGAAGACGCTATGCCATGACTCCTATGACTCGTATTGCAAATCTATTAGCGACGGTTTATCGTTTTACTTTTGCGGACCGACAAAATATCGTCGCAGGACAATACAGCATTCATCTGGCTTATGAGGATTCCAGTAACCATTGCCACTGGATCCGCCCATAAATTTTCAAGTTTTTGGCCATTCATCTTGCTTATCAGGATTCCGATGGCCACTGTCACTATATCCGCCCCTAACTCCCTTGAGCTTTTGACTTGCGAGTTATTTCTGGTCTGCCTCAGCCACTGGATCCGCCCATAAATTTTCAAGTTTTTGGCCATTCATCTTGCTTATCAGGATTCCAATGGCCACTGTCACTACATTCGCCCCTAACTCCCTTGAGCCTTTGACAGGCCCTCAATAACAGGGCTTTGGCCGGGGCAAAGCATGAAAAAAGCTTGCTTTCCTTCAAAAAACCTGGCTAATATAAAGTGTGACTTTATATTGGCCGGCCCCATAGCTGGCTGTGTCTTATATACTGGTCCTTCTTTTTTGCCTGTTCAAAAAGGGGTGGACGCTGTGCCCTTGAGTTACATATAAACCCAACTGGCCTTAAAAAATTATCAGCAATAGTTAAAGGGCAGAACCAAAAAGCGGGAAAAATACAGATAAAATTTTCATGGGCAACAATTTTCAGGTGGCAAGCCTTAAGATTTGGGGCTTGACTTCCATCACCAAAACACTTTGGTCGCTCTCCGAAGCTTGACCCTTCGAAAAAACCTTTAACTCATAAAAAATCCGGTTTCTGATCTCATGCACAGAGGAGGCCTGTTCCTCCTTGAGGATCTTTTTCACTTTGGAAAGTGTGTATTGTTTCCCTTCCAAATCGCGGACCTGAAAAACCCCGGGGCTTAAAACAACCAGCCTGTCCCGGCCATTTAAACAAACAGATGGGCTTTTACCACTTTGTTTCAAAGTGGACGGCGTGAGTTGTTTTATTTCCCCTCTTTCCACATGATAAACCAAAGCCACAATATTTCCTGTGAGAGCATAAAACATCTGCCATGTTTTTTGATTTATCAGTGTGTGAAAAAAGCTTATTTTGTCCAAAGGCGGGGGCAGGGTTGTAAAATCCCTTTGCCTGTCTTTTTTTAAGTCTCGCCTGCCTGAAGGTTCCGGCTGGACAACCCGATTATGGGCAAGCAAAGAGGAAAGGTGTGCCAGCTTTACTCCCTTTTCCGGGGAAGTTGTTTGGTGCAGTTCCTCTCGCAACTGGTTTAAGAATTCTTCCGGTAAAAGGGGTTTACTGCTTTCTCTTCGGCCCATCATTTTGAGACGGGCGGAAAAAAGTAAAGCGGAAAGAGAATAAGAGGCAGAGCTGGAAAGAGTGATACTGAAGGATTTAAAGGCCGTGTGGGGGCTTATTTCATAAAAATCCTTGCCTGCTCCGTCTTTTTCTGCCGGCTGAAATTTAAAACTGAACTTGCAACCGGGGATAACCGGCAGTTCTGAAGGAAGCAAAATGTGATGAATATTCTGGGCCATCTTGAATTGCCAGGCCACAGCCTCTGCCACCTCTTTCATCACCTGCTGGCTTTTTTCCAGAACTTTTTTATGTTCTCTTAAGGCCTTGTCTTTGGCCTTTAAAACTTTTAACAGTTCTTTTAGCTTTTGATCTCTGGTTTTTAAAATCAGCGACAGGGAAGGAGAGGGGAGCTTTTTTCTTTTGGTTTTTTTGCTCAGCTGTGGGTCAGCTGTCTTTGGCCCTGCTGATTTGGTTGTTGACTTTGTTATTGAGAGAGTCGGCCTCTTTTTATTTTTTTGGGGCATTATTTTCTCCAATAGAGGTTTTCCGGCCAGTTTTTCAGTATGTTTATCAGTGCCTGCATTCTTTCCGGGGGGGTTATGATCCGGACACCTGGGCTTTTTTTATCAGGTGTGCCATTGGAAAAGCCGGCGGAGGAAGGGGCGGGGCCTGACAGGGATTTTTTTAAGCCTTCAATTTCGTTGTTACAGGTCATGATTTGCTGTTGACTGACTTTGTCAAAGCTCTCAAGTGCATGTGCAAAAGCTTTTTCCCCTGTAAGCTGTTGGACCTCTTTTAAGGAATGGCAGGCTTTTAAAGCCATGCGACCTTCTCCTTTTCCGTTCATCCGGTGGGGTTCTCGCCCCTTTCTCCCGGTCTCCTCAAAAAAATTAGTTACATGCAGAAGATGAACAGCAAAGGAATTAAACACCCCTTCTTTCATATCCTTGAAAGTGGTTTTGTTTTCTTTGTTTCTGATGTCAAAATCCAACAGATCATCCGCTCTTTGAAAAATCAGGCCCATAATCCGGCCGATGGTATTTAACTGTTTCTGAAGGTTTTCTTCATAAAAGCCTTTTAGCAAAAAAGGGGCTCTCAAGCTCCACTGAAAAAGAGAGGCGGTTTTTAATTCATGTGCTTTTTCCAGACTTTCCATGCTCTCCTGATCTTTGATCTCTGCCTGAAGCCATTCTCCTTTGACCAGCTTTTTCAGGGTGCGGGCGGTCAGCTCTGTCAAGGGGATATTGGCCAGCCGGGCGGTCTCCTCTGCCGATTCCGCCAAAAGGTAATCTCCTGCCAGAACAGCTTTTTTTAAGGAATACCGCCTCCAGCCGGAGAGTGTGCCCCGACGTGTGGGGGAGGCGTCAATAACATCATCGTGAAGAAGAGAGGCCTGATGAATATACTCCACTATCCGGCACAGGATTTTCTGTTGTTTTGGTGGAATATTCAGGCAGTCAGCCACCTCCCCTGTGAGACGGGCCCTTAAGCCCTTGCCTCCTGAAAAAAGATTTTGATATATATTATTTTTGTTGGAAATATCCAGATTAAGAGGCGGGATGACCACAGTTGTTTCTCCTTAAAATGACGGGCCACTGTTTAATGGCCCATAAAAAACCTCGATATTTGAGCAAGTGCCCCTTTTTTGAACAGCCTGTTTCCAAGAACTGTCATTCCCACGAAAACATGCCCCAGCGTTTGCGGGGGCGGGAATGTGGCCCGAAAAAAACCTTTTTCAGAGGCGATCGTAGTCCACCTCAAAAAGCCGGTAATCAATATTGTATCTTGTGTCCCAAAGGTGTTCTCTTTTCTCTTCCACTTCGTTTTTGATCTTGTTCAGCTGAACATGATCACAGTTTTCCTGCTCCGCTTTTCCTATAATAAGCAACACCCCCAAGCGACTGTCAGGGAACTCTGTCATGGTGTCTATGTATTCAGTCAGAGAAGGGCAGGTGGCAAAAAAATCCGCTTTTTTGAGTGCGTTTACAAAAGTAAGCTGGTCTGTTTGTTGCTTGAGCTGGCATGTCAGGGAAAAAGCTTGATACGACCTTTTATGCTCTTCATACATCCGCCATTCATCAGAAGATTCAGAGCTTTTGGGAAAGAGGGGCGGAGGTGGAACTTCATACATCAGCCATGCAAGAGAAGATTCAGAGCAACAGTTATTAAAGTCTATGGCCATTTGCATAAGCCGGTTCTTTACACTGTCTGTATAGTTTTTATGGATGGCCAAATGCCCGGCCAAATCACTGATGGGAGGACCACATGGATAGGCCCCGGACTGTATGTCATAAAAAAACAGGTTGCCTTGGATCGGAATCCCAATTTCTGGCTGGCCATAGCTATTCTCTTTAAGGCAGATTTCACCCTTGGGACAGGTTCCATTTTTGAGTGTCCCTGTTGTGCGTGCTTCCCCCTCCTCCGCCATGGCCGGGAGGGCAAAGAAACAGGCCATAAGGCCCAAGAGCAGAAGGTTCATTATTTTTCTCATTGTCTTTACTCCTTTTGTGGGTTACTTTTCTTGGGAGAGCTAAAAAACCAAGCTCTTCAACCTAAACTAAGCCCTGATAATCCCTCCATGTCAAGCCTTATCTGGAGGATAAAGATATTCAGTGCAGGAAGTCAAGCGGAAAGTCCCTGCTTTTTGTCTGTATCCCCGGCAAAACAACCCAAAAAGGGGTGTCACTTTACGGCTCTGGTGGAGATCACCTGTGGCATTATGGAGTCCAGAGGTTCTTTCTCATCCTTTCCCCAATAAGTTTCATAAAGCCCTGTTATTTTAAATCCGGCCTCTGTCTGTCCGCCTATCAGGTCTGTCAGGCTGTGGCTGAACTCAAAACCATGCTCCCCTTTTTTTATTTTGGATTTTATGTCCTGAGCACTTAAGGATTCCAGGTCAGAGTAAGGAATTTTATGGATCATTTTCATCTCCCCTTTGGTTTCGTAAAGCCTCCAGTCCAAAGAGTAACAAACCGGATTGGTGAATTCTGTTACAAAAACCCCCTTGGGTTTCAAAACCCTGAAAACCTCCCTGTAAACTTTTTTTATATTCCGGGTCCAACAGGAAGACACCCCGTTCAGAACAAAATCAAAGCTTTCATCTTTAAAAACTTGTAGATTCTCCATTTCCCCCTTTTCAATTTTGAGCTTTTCGCCTTCCTGCTGGCAGACCTCCCGGTCTTTTTTCAACTGCTCTTCGGAAAAATCAAAGGAGGTGACCTGTGCCCCTGTGGCACATAAAAGGGGTATTTGCTGGCCACCGGCCAAGGCCAGGCCCAACACACTCAAGCCCTTCCAGCTCTCAGGTTGCCAGGCACGGGGCATAATATCCAGCTGACCCTGTCGGGCTTTTTCCACTAACTCTTTGGACACTTTTCGGCTCCAGGGGCCTTCGGCCCTGGACCATTCGTTCCAAAACTTCCGGTTGGACTCTATATAATCGATCATGGCCTTTTCCTGCATGTTCAGCCTGTCCTGAATAAATCCCTTTTCTTCCACCGTCATCCCTTTTCTTCCCCTGTCATTCCCGCGAAAGCGGGAATCTGGTCGTTTCCCTTTTCATTGACCGTCATTCCTTTTCTTTCACTGTCATTCCCGCGAAAGCGGGAATCTGGTCGTTTCCCTTTTCATTGACCGTCATTCCTTTTCTTTCACTGTCATTCCCGCGAAAGCGGGAATCTGGTCATTCCCTTGAGAATAAATGACTATTTTAGCTTGAATTGGTTTTTTCAGGATAGACTGTTGAATTTTGCTTTTTAGCACTGATTTGTCAAGACCAAAGTGTTGTATTACCATGCCCAAGTATGTTAGAGTGTTTACAACACTTTGAATTAAGAAGAAACCTTCAAAGGGTGTCAAAAAAAGGGGGTTTGTCAAACCCTTGTGTTCAAAGTCCGTGCCATGAGAGGGTTTACCTGTGGAAAAAGTAATGACAAGGGGACAAATTTGAGCCGTCACAGAATTTTTTTGTTTCTTTTGTTTTACTGCCTTGTTTGGCCTGTTTCAGCCCGATCGGCCTCTGCCTCTGTTGAAAGCTTTTGTCGGGAAAAATCCAAACTGTTTTCTTTTAAAATCCCTTTTTCCAGGGCTGTCTCTGTTTTTAAAAGAGATGGAAGCCGGCAATGTGAAGAGGGCACAGGAACACCTGCAAAAGAGATGGCCAAAGAGCTTAAATCGGCTGGCATCCGGGTTTTGAAATCAGCAAAAGGGCATTTGCCAAAGGGGCGGGGCATGGCTCTTTGTGGTGCCCCCACACACAATATCAATATTTTTTATATTTCCCCAAAGCATGAAAAAAAGGCCCTTGAAAAAGGCTTTCAGGCCTGCAAATCAGGCGAATCGGGCAAAAAAGCCCAAAAAACCGGGCCAAAACAGGCTTTTTTGGCCCCCTGAACCTCAATCTTAACATAATCTTAACATTATAAATTTGACTTCAGCTGAGTCTTCAGCTATAAACCCTGTAGGTGACCTTGGTTTTTATTCAGGAACCAGGTTAAAAATGCCGTTTGTTAAACTGTCCAAAAAGGGGGTGTATCATGTTGTCAAAATGGTTTATATTTTCTGTTCTTTGTTTCACTTTTTCTGCCTTTGCCTTACCTGTCGCTGAAGAAGGACCAGGCATTCCCCCTATAATTATAGAGCGGGCGGAGGGACCAGGCATTCCCCCTATAATTATAGAGCGGGCGGAAGACTGGCCTGTCCATGTGGCCTATGGCGAAGGTCCTGTCAGAGAGTGTCCAGATGAAGTGGAAGGGCTTGGCAAGCGTAAAGACATTTGGCTACCTGATCCAACAATATACATATACGAAGCAGACAAAAGATGCCGTGACACTGTGGGTCCGGGCACTTTGCCTGTCCATGTGGCCGTGGGCACAGGAGTTGTTATTGAGCAGGCCGGTGAAGAAGAAGGTCCGGGCATCCCCCCTATGATCATTAAAACAGCAGAAGGATTTTATTTCGTGTGTCCTGAAGGGGGCGAGGAAAGTGTTTGTATTAACTCCTTATTGAGTGCGGTGGGGGATAATGAAAAAGGCCCCACTGTCCTGATTAACCAAGAGGGTGTGCCATTGGTGGATTGGGACTGGGCTGTCCATTATATGCCAGTTGTTCCAAAAACAGGGGTTGAACGGGCAGACATGCTGGCAGGATTGTGAGATATATTTGACCAAAATCTCCCCCAGGCGAACCTCCATCTCATCCATAATATTATAATTGTCATACTACGCCATTTGTATTGATATGGCAACAGCCGGCTTTTTTGGAGCAAAATCCAAAAAAAGCTTGACTTTTTTGGATTATTGTCCAATATTATCCAATATGCACTCAAATTCCTTCTCCCGCTCAAGTCAGGCTTTTTTGTTAAAAGACCTGAAAAAGAAGATGGTTTTTTTGACCGGCCCCCGGCAAACAGGTAAAACCTGGCTTGCCAGACAGCTGATGAAACATTACAAAAATCCTCTTTATCTCAACTATGATTCCCTTAAGGACCAGAAACTGATTTATGAACAATCCTGGCCAGAATCCTGTGATTTGATTATCTTTGATGAAATCCACAAAATGGATCAATGGAAAAACCACCTCAAAGGGGTTTTTGACACGCGTCCTCACCAACAACATATTTTGGTGACAGGCAGTGCAAGGCTTGAGCATATCAGCCGATCGGGCGATTCTTTGGCTGGTCGTTATTTATCTCATACTCTTTTGCCTTTTTCGCTTTTTGAACTCAGAAAGAGCGTGCCCGACTTCCCCTTTCAAAAACTTTTGGAAAGAGGGGGATTTCCAGAACCTCTTTTACTTTCTGAAGATGACAATTCAGCATGGAGATGGCGGGAGCAGTATCTTTTCTCTCTGATAAGGGAGGATATTCCTGATTTTAAAAGCTTTCAAAACTATAAAAAACTGGAAACTCTTTTGTTTCTGCTTAAAGAGCAGGTGGGCTCCCCTGTATCTGTTCAGTCTCTGGCACTCACTTTAAAGGTGGATCATAAAACGATTATGAGGTATTTGTCTGTTTTGGAGGATCTGTTTATTGTGTTTTCCGTTCCTGCTTTCTCCAAAACCATCACTCGCTCTCTCTCCAAACAAAAGAAAATATATTTTTACGATTTTGCCTTTATGGATTCAGCGGATAAAGGAAAAAAGCTTGAGAACCTGGTGGCTTTGCATTTGTTAAAAAAGTCCCTCTTTTTAAAAGAAACTTGCCCCAGGGAGGCTTCCACTTTATATTATTTGAGAACAAAAGATCAAAAGGAAGTGGATTTTTTGTTGGTGAAAGGCCGGGCCCCTCAGCTTATGGTGGAGGTTAAGACAGCAGAGGTGGCTTTCAGCAAAAGCCTGATCTATTTTTATGACCGATATAATATCAAGGGGGTTCAGTTGTCTTTGAACCTTAAGAGGCCCCAACAAATAAAGGGCCGGAAAATTTTTTCTGAGGACTTGGAAACTTTTTTATTAAACCTTAAGGTGTGACTGTCAGGCAGTTCGGCCTTTTCGAAATCCCACCTTCACCTCCACATTCTCATTTTTGAACGTACTCTTTTGCCCTTCCAAAGTCTAACTTTCACAAAAAAAAGGGCAAAAGTCAAAATACCTTACTACCGGCATGTTTATATTTTGACACTTTTTGGATATATTTGGACAAAATGCCAGCCTATTGTCTGAGGTGCATCAAATTATTTGCCACATCTGAAATCTCAAAAAACATTTTTTAGAGCAAAAAGAGCAAAACCACTTTTTTTTCAGGACCTGTGCCCTGTTTTTTATTTTTCATAATAATACTTGGCTCCAAAGGTCTGGGATGTCCTCCATTTTTGCATGCCTTATTAAGTGGTCGGTCCTGAAAAACCTGACATTTTGAGCAAATGGTCCTTTTTCAGACAGTTTGTTTCCAAGAACTGTCATTCCCGCGAAAGCTGGCCGGTTATGATGAGTGCGTCGAAGCTTGCAAAGCAGACGGTTATGATTGTGACGGTTGCAGGAATGCCTGTAAATAACCTTTTGGAATTTAAGGTTTCCTGGTTGACAAGCCGATAAACTGTGATATAGTGAGAAAAAACCATTTACCTTTTGGAGGTGCATTATGAAAGTTCTTATAATTTTTCTTAGTCTGGTGTTTGTGGCGGGCTGTGTGACAGCCAAAAAAAGAGACTTGTCCTCTCCCAAAACAGAATCACTAAAAAGTGAACCTGTTTCAAACACTTCCCGGAAACTGGCAGGGTTTGGAACTTGTGTGGAGGCATGTTTAGATGAACGGTTACCAAATTTTGGATGCCGGGCGGATTGTAAAGCAAAGTTTAGTACAGCAATAAATAGAAAGATTTGTATTAACCGGTGCAAAACAGAGGATTTTAAACAAATAGAAAAGTCTTGTCTAAGAGATTGTTCATAAACCTTTAGACATGATATAGTGAGAAAAAACTTTAACCTTTTGGAGGGGCATTATGAAAGCTCTTATAATTTTTCTTAGTCTGGCGTTTGTGGCGGGCTGTGTGACCGGAGGATCAGCAAAACGGGCTGTGGCTTGGGATTTGAGACAACAGTTCAGATACAACTGTGATAAGTATGAAGACAAAAGAACATGTCTTGATTTATATCAGTATTTAAAAAGAAGGACGAAAAAAGGAAAAGGAGACAGAAGATTTGCTCTTTGGTGTGGTTCAAACTGCTCAGATAATAACTTTAGCACCTGTGTTTTTGATTGTGTTGATAAAGCTATGTATTAGGTAAAATCTTGCTTTGCGGGATGTTTTGAGAGGCTGAATTTTGCGACCGCATGCTGGTCCTCTCATTTTTTCTGCCGGAAAAAATCCATACTAAAGCCCAGATTCTGTTTCATGGTCCATTATCTCTTTTTCAATCTCTTGGGCCAGTTTTTCATTCCCCTGGCGGTTTTTGTCTCTCTTTATGAAGTCATATATAATTTCTGAAAGGGCTATTTCTGAAATGGTTGTTTTAATAACAGTGTTGCGGACTATACTCCTGGCCAGTATCCGGGCCTTTATTTTCCAGCTGGCTTTATAAAAGATTTCTGATTGATACGCTTGCCGGACAATATCTATTATTTCAAAGGATGTTTCCGTGCCGTGGTAAATTTGTGTGGCTCTGTGAAGTCCCTTTGATAGAGTGCCTTTTGTGAGGATAGCTCCAGTAAAAAGTCCAGCTCCTACAGGGCTTATTTTATAATTTTTTACTTTTTTCAAGCCTTTTGATAAGGTTCTTTTAAGTAAAATTCCTTTAATAAATTCCTCCGTTGTTCCTGACTCCAAGATACTCAGATAAGGTATCCTTATAAAAGTTTTTATAAACAAAGTCAAAAAAAAATAAAAAAACTTGAATTTTTTAGTAAAGTGTGAAAAATTTACACTAAGTGTGAAATTTTTATGGAGCGTGTCAGTCCTCAACAAGAGATGGCATGTCTCTAATGACCCCCGCGTGTCTGGAGGGCACAAAGAGGTTAGAGCTTTTTTTGAAAAGACGGCCAGTCCAAAACAGGCACATTTAAAGCACGGGCTTTTTTCTCCTTGGTGGAAAGTTTGCCTTTTTCCTCCCCCTTCAGCAAAAAATCTGTTGTTTTGCTTACTGCACCCTGCACCCGGCCCCCTTTGGCCATGATAATCTTTTCCACCTCTGCCCGACTCTCAGGCAAAGTACCCGTGAGCACAAAAGTCTTGCCCGCCAAAGCCCCCAAAGTCCCCAAAGCCCCCTCCCCTTCACGAGACAATGTCATCCCTTCCGGGACAAGAATCTTCAGCCCCAAAGCAAAAAGCTCTTCCATCTCCTCCCTGAAGGCCGGGCGGGAAAAAGCCTCTTTAATGGACCTGGCCACCACTTCCCCTATGTCCGGAATGGTTTTTAACTCCTCTTCTCCTGCCTCAGTCAGTAAATTGAAGGCCCGCTGACCCAAAAGCACTTCTTTTGAATCCCGCTGAGCACCCCCTTGGCCCGCCAAGGCCTTTTGAATAAAAAACTGGCTTAAGCTGAGGGCTGTCTGCTCCCCCACATGGCGAAGGCCCAAAGCAAAAATAAAAGAAGGCAGGAACACTTTTTTGCTTTTTTCAATACTGTCCAAAATGTTTTGAGTGGATTTTTTTCCCATACCCTCCATATTCAAAAGCCTGTCCTTTAAAGGAGCAGAGTGCAACCTGTAAATATCAGAGAACTTGAGCACCTGCTTGTCCTTATAAAGCCGGGCCATGAGTTTTTTCCCAAAAGACTCCATGTTCATGGCTTTTTTGGAGACAAAATGAATAAGGGACTGTAAAGCCACCGCCGGGCAAAGAGAGTGGACACAAAAAAGCATATCCCCTGCCCTCTGTGTCGAAGAGGAGCAGGCCGGGCATTTTTCCGGCATTTTAAACCGTGGGCTTTTACTCTTTCTTTTGGAAAGATCCACTTTGATAACCTCCGGTATCACATCGCCAGCCCTTCCCACCACCACAGTGTCGCCCACGCGAATGTCTTTTTTGTTTATTTCTGACTGATTGTGTAAGGTGGCATGAGTGATGCTCACCCCACCCACCCGCACCGGTTTAAGATGAGCCACAGGAGTCAACACCCCCGTCCGTCCCACCTGAACCACAATATCCAGGACCTGAGTGCACCCTCGCTCAGGCTTGAACTTGCCCGCTCTGGCATAACGGGGCGATCGGCTGACAGAACCCAGCTTTTCCTGAAGAGCAAAATCATTCACTTTGATCACAATACCATCTATTTCATAAGCCAGCTGAGGTTTCATTCGCTCCATGGCCCGCCAGTATTCCAAAATTTCCTGTTTTTTGTGGCAAAGCACACAAACAGTGAGGGATGTCCTTTTTGTTTCTCTCACCTGAAAGTCCTTAAAACCCAGCACAGGAAGAGCCGGCAAACCCCACCCCTTTATGGTTTTTAAAAAATCGCTCTGGTTTTTCACATTTTCTGTCCAAAAGCCCGGTGAATGTGCAAAAAACTTTAAGGGCCTTTTAGCTGTTATGGAGGGATCCAACTGCCGGAGACTTCCCGCTGTCATATTGCGGGGATTGGCAAAATGAGGGAGGCCCTGTTCTTCCTGTGCCTTGTTTATTTTTTCAAAATCTTTTTTTAAGATAATCACCTCCCCCCTTATTTCCAAAAGGGGCGGGGATACGGGAATTTTAAGAGGAATACTTCGAATGGTCTTGATGTTTTCCAGCACATTTTCCCCCGTCTGACCATCGCCACGGGTGAGGGCCTGGGTGAGCCGGCCCCTCTCGTATACGAGACTTAAAGCCACGCCATCCAGCTTTGGCTCCAACAAAAAAGCCACTTCAGAAGAAGAAAGAGTTTTGCCTGTTTTTTCATAAAAAGAGAGGATTTCCTCTTCACTGTAGGTGTTTTGAAGAGAAAGCATGGCTTTTTTGTGGCTGGCTTTTTTGAATTGAGAAAGGGCTTTCCCCGGCACCCTCTGGGTGAGGGAATCGGCCGTTTTAAGGTCCGGGTATTGCTTTTCCAGCTGAACCAGTTCATCAAAAAGCTTATCGTAATCGTAGTCGCTGATCTCCGGCTGATCCAGATTATAATAAGCATGATCGTGTTTTTGGATCTGTTTTTTAAGTTTTTTGAGCTGTTTTTGAGCTTTTGCTTTTGTTTTCATGTCAAACCATTTATACTGCTTTTATTGGCCAATGACAAATGGCTGTGATAAAAACTTCAGTCCTTAAAACTTAAAGCCTTGAGCAGAGGATGAAAGGCCACAGGCCATGGAATCTCAAAACGAAGAGGCTTTTTGTGGATGGGATGGGAAAACTCAAGCTCCGCTGAATAAAGAGCCAGCCCTTTGAAGGAAAAAAGCTCTTTTTTTAAGTTCAAAGCCTCCAAGTGTTTTTTCTGCTGGCGAGCAGGAAAGTAAAGGCTATCCCCCAGGATGGGCAGGCCCCGGCTTTTTAAGTGCACTCTCACCTGATGGGTCCGACCCGTCTCCAGCCGGCACTCCATAAGGTGGATTTTGCCCTTAAAGGACTTTATCAGACGACAATGGGTGATGGCTTTTTTGGCACCCTTTTTTTCCTGCTCAAAAGAATAAAACTTTTTTCTGTCTTTTGTATGCCGTCCTATAAAACTGCTAATGGGGGAGGGGATTTCTTTGAATGTGCCACAAGTGAGGGTGTGATAAAGCCTGTGGATTTTTTTTTGTTTGAACTGCTCTATCAAAAGCTCCTCCGCTTTTTTGGTTTTACTTAAAATCATCAGCCCGCTCACATCCTTATCCAGCCGGTGCACAATACCCGGTCTTAAAGGAGCCACACCAGAGGATAAAGTGGTTTTATGAAAGAGAGCATTCACCAAAGTGTCATGCTTATGCCCTGGCCCCGGATGCACAGTCAGGCCAGTGGGCTTGTTTATCACCAATAAATGCTCATCCTCAAATAAAATGTGGACTGGAAAAATATAAGGCTTTAACACCAAAGGCTCTTTGGCTGAAAAATCCTCAGAGCAGGTGATAAAGTAAATCTCCCCCGCCCTGACTTTGTGCGAAGCTTTTTTGATGACAGAAAAGCCCTGTCCCTTCACCAGTCCTTTTTTGATGGCATGTTCGGCCTGAGATCGGCTTTGGAAAAAAGAGGACAAAAAAGTGTCCACCCTCAGGCCCTCCTGTTCCAAAGTCACCACTATTTTCTTTTGTCTGCTCATCTCTTTGGTCTGGTTTACATTTTCCGGAGGACAGGGACGGGGGACCTCAAATACACAGGGGCCAATTTTCGCCAGTCCATTAAGCCTGATGGATCAAACTCCCTTTGCAGTAACCGGGCCAAAAACCGGATCTCCGGCACCACATACTCCTCCCGGACAGTCACTTTTCTTTTTAAGCTGAGGGGCATAAGCTTTTCAGACACCGGCCAGCCATCCCCCACGCACACACATTCTGTTTCGATCCGGCCTGCCAAGTCCTCCGGCAACACCACACAAGGGGATATTATCTCCTTCAGCCGGCTCTCTTTTTTTTGATACAAGGCCATGTAAAGGCTTTTCTTAAAGGCGTTCATCAGAACCAAAATGGGCCTCCTGCTCGATTCAAACTGGGACTCAGCCAGTATTTTAAGGGAGGACACAGGGTAAAGAGGGACTTGAGATATAAAGTTTAAGCTCCTGGCAAAGCTCACCCCCACCCTTGTGCCAGTCCACCGCCCCGGCCCCACCCCCAGAGATAAAAATGTGTGCTCTGTCAGGTCTTTTTGAGTTAAAAAAGAGGGAGTTCCCAATGCTTTTTTTTTAACTGTGGCCGGCTTTTTCAAATGCGGATCGCCAGAAGAATGAGGAGCTGGAAACAAAGATTCAAAAGCAGGGTTAAGACAGGCACTGTGATCCCCTTCCCATGTGTGAATCTTTATGGGCCGAATATCTGAAGTGTCCCTTTTAAAAGAATAAAGCCCCAGTGCACCTTTGGCACTGCTGGTCTCCATAATCAAACAAAATTTTTTTTTAAACTTCATTAGTAAAACAACAGTTCCCTCTGAATTTGAGAGAACACCTGATTCCAGTCCTCCACCACAATAGAGATCTGTCGTGCTCTTTCTTCTTTGTTATCAGAGAATTTTTTTAAACCATTAAAAGTAAAGCGGTTGTATCCTGTTTCTGTATTTAAGATACTCTCCAGTCTTTTCTGCATGCTCTCAGGGCTTTCATGAGCAAAAGCTATACCGGAACCACTTTCATGCGTCAACATAAAATAAGCCAATTCCACATGCTTTCTTTTTTCTGCTGATAGATCTTCCTTTAACTCCATCAAACGGTTATGAAACTGCTCATGTGCTGTGTAAGAGGCTGTGACTGTTAATCTCATTGATAAAAGAGCATGCAAAACATCATGTAAAGTAAACTCAAAAGGCGGATAGTTGGGAATGCCCTCCATTGTGTTCACTCTATAGCTTAAGCCAATAGGGTGCACCCCCACCGGACCGGATTCATTAAGAGCTATTATGCCCACTGTGTCCCGGACAGGGACAACTATTACCAATGGAAAATACTCCATAAAAGCCTCCTGATCCTGTTCTGCCTTGCTTGTGCGGACCAATTTTGGTTCAGAGTGTTCATAATGGATAGTCCTTGATAAATCCATGTTAAATTTCAGCCACCATTGATAGGTGAGGGCCTGGTTTCGGATCGCTTTATTGGCTCTTTTTTCCAGCTTGTTCAGTTTGTTTTGGGCTTTGGTTTTCAGTTCAGCAGAGGGCAAAAGAGCTATCCCTTCTCTCATATAGGCCATATAAGATGAGATGTATTCTTCCAGGTAATCAATATGGGTTTTATAGGGGTTGACCAAGGTTTCCTGAAACTGTTTCCTTAAACTGTTCCATTTGTTCAGCTCATCAATCTGCCTTGTGTAGGCAGAACCAAAGCCCTCGGTTTTTAATGTTTGTTCTTTGGCTGTGTGGGGAATATCAAGGTCTTCATCAAATATTCTTTCTCTTTCTGATTTAAGAGAGGAGAAGGTGGCGGCTATGTCCGGCCGGCCCTGCATGGCTATTCCAGTGAATAAGGAATTATGGGGGGAGGTGAGGTAAAAGGAGCCGTTTTTTTGCTCTTGCAGGTGGACTTGAATGCGCTGAATTTGACCGGAGGCAGGTTCTGTAATTTCCGCAACAGCACTGTTTGAACCAACTTTTTCAATAATCCGGCCCAAAGGTATTCGGGGAGGGAAAAACATGTGCCTGACCACAAAATAAGCCCTGCCCTCTGAGAAATCCCCTGCTCTGAAATTGTCGCCAAAGCTGAGCTTTGGGTCTCTCAACAGAGCCTTTGGCTTTGCCACTTTTTTGGCCCTTTCTTTATGGAAAGGGGGCTTTGCCGGGGCCTCAAAGGCTTTGGCACATGAGGGGGCTACTGTGTTTAACTCCTGTGCCTGAGTCAAAGGCACATGGAGCACACAGCTCAACAAAACCATTGCAATAAATGTTTTCATGGTGACTTTTTGTTATGTAAAAAGATCTGTTTGATCCATCCTCAAGAAGGCTCAATCACAGGACATGGTCATTTCTTCCATTCCCCATCCCTCTTGTCGTTTGAAAACAAGCACGGGTGACTTGTCGGTGCGTCTAATAATCGATCGTATTCTATGGAAGGCTGTCCATTTTTTGTATTGAAAGTCTCCTCCTGGGACCTTACAGCCCACAGCCACTATCAAAAAGGCAGGGGATCCATGGTCGACACGATGGAGGGAAAAGTCTGTATCTGTAATCTCCTCACACAATGCCGGGACATGCACGACACATTCTTCAACTGCCATGGCCTGAAAAGCACTCAGGCTCAATATAACAGCCAACAGTCCGATAATTTGGTTTTTCATTGATAGCCTCCTGTTTTAGTCGATTGTTTATGTGATTCGTTTCTGGCTGAAAATGACTACCAAAAACAGGGTGGGCTGACAACTTTTTTTTAAGAACAGGCCACTTTTTTTGAAGAGAGGGGTGTAAAATTTTCACTCTTTTCAGAAAAACCGCCTCTTTTTGGATTCCTGGCCCCTGCAAACACCACACCTGCTTAAACCAAGCTGGCTTGGGGACAGGCAGAGCCCTTGGGGTTTGATTTGTGATGGCCCTCGTGTCGGGAGAGACAGAGTTGACGCAACTTTTGATCGTGACATTTTGACAGGCGTTGTGGGTTACCAGAGGAAGAACCAGTTGTGGATATCGTTGAAAGTGGTGAAGATCAAAAGAAAAAGCACAAACACCACCCCCACCTGTTGAACAATCAGCATCTTTTTCATACTGAGAGGTGCACCGTTAAAAAACTCAATCACATAAAACATCAGGTGGCCTCCGTCAAAGAGAGGGATGGGGAGAATATTGAGCAAAAACAGCTGAACCGACAAAATGGCCATAAGCTTGACAAAAGTGGACAGCCCATGAGAATAACTGCTATAGGCGGCCCGTCCTATGGAAACCGCCCCGCCCAGAGTTTTCCGGGACACTTCTCCGGTGGCAAACCTTTTAATGTAAATGCCAATAAGTGCCAGGTAGTAAAAAGTTTTATCCGTTCCTGTAACCAAAGCCTTGAGAGGGTTTTTTTGTATTTCTGTGTGATAGCCTCCAACAGGGGAGTAAGGCTCACGGGCCACAATCCCCACCATGTATTCCCGGTGCTCCACACCATTGACAATTTGTGTTCTCTTCTCCGGTGCCATGGAAAAGAGTATAAGTTTTCCCTCTCTTTTGACTTCCATCTGAAGAGGCCCTTTATCCTCATCAAAATCATGAATCTGGCTGACCAGAAAGTTCCAGTCCGGGACTCTCTGCCCATTGACTTTAAAGACAAAGTCCCCTTCCTTTAAGCCCGCTTTGTCCCCAGCCCCCCCCTTCTTCACACCTGCAATAAACACATCAGAGCGGGTAAGCCCCAATTGCTCCATGTGTTTGTAATTTGAAGGTTTTTTTAAGGTGAAAGTATGTGTTTCCTCCCCTCTTTTGACAGTGAGTTTGTAGTGAGAGCTTTTGTGGGATTCCTCAGGGCTTAGCATGTGAAAGAGCGATTTTCTGTCCCGGACGGGCTTTTCATTGACCGATAAAATTTCATCAAAGGTTTTAAGGCCGGCCTGGCCCGCCGGGCTTTCCGGGCCCGTAACACCCACCATAGCCTGTGGGGCAAAAAAATCCAGCCCGGCCAGAACACCACCTGACTCCACAAAGCCCCATCGGCCCGTGGTGGTCCCTGTTTGTGTGAGTGCTTTCAACGTTTTAATCTCTCCGGAAACACTTTGCACTTTCAGGCTGATTTCGCTGTTGGGTTTGTAAAATATAAGCTCTCTCACCTTTGTCGCACTGCTGACAGGGGTCCCATTAACGGATAACAGACGATCCCCATGTCTTAAACCGGCCTCAAAGGCCGAAGAGGAAGGGGCCAGATCACCTATGACAGGCTGGACATGTGTTTCCCCCACACTCATGCTTAAAGCGGCAAAGAGCACTATAGCCAAAAAGAAATTCATTAAAGGCCCGGCCAGCACAATGGCCGTCCTCTGCCAGAGTTTTTTATGCAAAAAAGCCACTGATTTTTCATGCTCCGCCACTTCCTTTGTGTAGTCATGCCCGAACATTTTGACATACCCACCCAAGGGGAAAAGACTGATGCAGTAAACCGTGTCCCCTCTTTTCCATTTCAGGAGTTTTTTGCCAAAGCCAAGGCTGAACACTTCCACCCGGACCCCGCAAAGCCGGGCCACTATAAAATGGCCCCATTCGTGAATGAACACCAATATACCCAGTAAAACCACGAAGGGGAAAAGGGCACTCACCAGGCCCCAAAGGGAAAGAATTATACTCATAAAAACACCTCTTCCATCACAATTTATGTTCTTTGCTCAGGCCAGTTTCACTTTATAGTCCAAGTCATGTTGACGGAGATAGTCCTGAACAACCACTTCCACCCAATAGGATTTCAACTCATTAAGAGCTGTGGCCATTTCTGCCACTTGAGCAGGGGAAGGGAGGCGACGACCGTTTTCATAATCACCAATAGCCCTCCGGCTGAGGCCACCCAGTTTTTTGCCCATTTCAGCTTGCGTAAGTTCCGCTGTGGCACGATAAGTATATAAGAGTTTGGCAAAAGTGACTGGCCCGTAATCACTTTCCATTTCTTTTGTTCCATAACGGCATTTAATAGTCATGGGGTATAACCTCTTTCACTGTTATAATCATCAATTTGTGCTCTTTACTCATCGTGTAGATGAGTCGCCACTTTTTATTTAAATACACAGATCGCTGGCCTTTGTGCCGGCCCTTTAAAGAATGATCCCTGAAACCTCTTGTTGCTTGGACAGCTGGCAAGCCTTCTTTTTCGATCATATCTGCCCATATTTGCACTTTGTGGCAAATAACGCGGGGGGTTTTCTTTAGGGACTTCCTGACCGGATCCAGAAAAACTCTGTATTTCACCATTTCCTCTTTAAAACATGGATTTTAATAAAAGGCAAGGGATTTTAATAAAAAAATCATCGGCAGGAGGGGTAAGGGTTGTCTTTCCGGTATCTGGCCCACTGGCAAATGGAGGATTTGGCCAAGCCACCTTTTATCTCCCGGCCGGTCATTCTTTCCACATAGGCCAGATTACCAATCAGCCACTCCTTTTTTGTATCGCTCCTCAAATAATTCTTTATAAAAAACATCCTCTTAAGTTCCCAATCGTCCAGGTTAGCATTTAATCCAAGCTCTTGCTTCATAGCCTTTTTCGCCTTCTGGTGGTAATGGTTGCTATTATAGGCAATAACGGCGTTTCGCCATTGGTTTCTTTGCTCTGGACTTAAGTCCGCCCAGCTTCCTCCAGGGGGCTCTTTTTTGCCATTGACCATTTTCCATTTGTCTTCCATTAACAGATGCAAAGCCTCCTCAAAATTACAATAAGGATTTTCCAGACAGACCAGATCCCCCAACTCCGCTCTTTTTTCTGGTTTAGTGGTATATTGAGTGGATCCGTATTCTGAGGATTTTCTGTAGCCCCCACCTTCGCAGGCTTTTTTCTGGTCCCCTGTGCTTTGGCCTTTCAGCTCATTTTCTTTGCAAGATCTGAGCTTGGTGCTGTTTTCTGTATTGAGCTGAAAAAGCCCCCGGCTTTTTCCACCCTCATCTCCCGTAGCACCACAGGTCCCTGTGGATTCTCTCATCAGAATGGCAAACAGGATTTCCTTGGGCACACTGGCCTCTTTTGCTCTTTTCTCCATGTAAGAAACAAAATCCGCGACATCGACACCTTTGCACTCCTTGCAGAATTGGTTGACAACATCTTGAAACATGTTTCTGTTGTCCGTGGCTTCGTAGGATTTAACTTTAGCAGACACCGTTTCTAAAAATTTTTCAAAGGTGTGTTTCTCCACTCCTTTAACACATTTGATACAGGAGGTTCCGGCCTCTGTTTGACTGTCGAGCTCATCACAAGTGGGCTGTGTTGTGGATTTTTGGGATAAATCTCGGTTTTCTGGCACAGAAGGCTGGTCTTCTCTTGTGTCTATCGGCACTCTAAGTACAATTTCATGGCTACCGGTCGCAGGGAGGGCAGTGGTGTCTCCCTGACCCTTTGTGTCAGCAGTGCCAAGGGCGGATTTTTTGTCGGGAGGTGGAGGCGGAGGGGTCTGTTTTTTCGCCGGGCCGGATTGTTCTGGTTGTGTGGTTGCTGTTCCCTGTTGTGTGGTTGCTGTTCCCTGTTGTGACTGACCTTGGCCTGTTGTGAGGCTTGGCTTGATCTTCACTTTTGTGACATCTATCATATATGTGTTGTCTCTTGAGCTGGAGCGACTTCTGCTCCTCCTTCTGCTTCTTTCGGTTCTGTCTCTTCTTCTT
Organism: Bdellovibrionales bacterium; assembly: GCA_965242635.1. GTDB lineage: Bacteria > Bdellovibrionota > Bdellovibrionia > Bdellovibrionales > UBA1609 > JANQSP01. Next base: position 1,465,200 of record OZ251471.1, read on the forward strand.
TCTCTGGAGCTTTCATAGCGGTCTTTGACTGAGAGGGGCACATAATAGGTGTCTTTGTCTGGCTCTTCAGGGACAGGCCCGGCCACACCATAGTTAAACAGCAGAAAATTCAGTGGATCTCCATACATATTGCCATGTCCGCCAGCCATATATTGCTCCATGATCCAGGGAGGAATGACCATTTGGGTGCCGGCGGGCAGGATGGGGCTGTTAAACGGCATAAGTCCTATGTCATCGGGACTGCGGTGGGTGGAGGTGGACTTGGATTTGGGCGAAGGGGTGCAGGAAAACAGCCCCACAGCCAAAAAAACCAGCAAAAAGAGGGTTTTAAAAACATGGTTCATATAATATTGATCGAAAATTTAAGCCTCTGGCTTGAATAAAAAAAGAAAAACCCCTATTTTAGACCACACATTCTCCTGAAGAGGCTAAATTTTTTATGTCTTCACTGATCAGCAAAAAGCCACAAAAAGCAGAGAAGTCCGCTCTGCTGATGTCCACCGGCACCTTCATATCCCGTGTTCTGGGGCTTTTCAGGGACATGGCGATAGGGGCTTTTTTTTCCCGAACAGAGACAGACGCCTTCTTTGTGGCTTTTCGAATCCCCAATTTTTTTCGCCGTTTTATAGGGGAAGGGGCCCTTTCCATAAGTTTTATCCCTGTTTTTGTCCAGTGCCTTGCCCCCTCTTCAGAAGGGGCTGTTTCTGAACAGGATCCCACACAAAGGGCGAAAAACCTGATGAACAGTGTCTACACCCTTTTACTGCTTCTGGTGGCGAGCCTGACTGTGGGGGGCATTTTGTGCATGGATCCTCTGTTTCACTGGCTGTTTGCCGACACCCCTTTTGCTCAGGTGGAGCAAAAAATGCAGATGACGATTCTCATGGCCCGTTTGTTGTTTGTGTATTTGTTTTTGGTGACTTTATACGCGTATTTTATGGGTATCGCGAATGCCCTGGGGAGCTTTTTTATCCCTGCTTTGGCCCCCGCTTTTCTCAATATTTTTATCATTGTGTTTGCTTTTTTGCCAAAGGACACAGTGCCCTTTCCTCCTTTGCTTTTGTGTTATGGCGTGCTGGCGGGCGGTTTTTTTCAGGTGGTTTTGACCGCTTTTTTGCTTTATCGGTTGGGTTTTTTACCCCTGCCTGTTCTTTCTTTTTCCCATAAAGATCTTGGGCTTATGCTCAGTCGTTTTGGCCCTGGGCTTTTGGGGGTGGGGGGCTTTGCCATTATTGGCCTTATGAACCTTTATTTTGCCGGCTGGCTGGAGGAGGGGGCACACACTTATATTTATTATGGGGATCGCCTGCTGGAGCTTCCCCGCTCTCTTATAGCCATCAGCATGGGGACGGCTCTTTTGCCTCAGCTCTCATGGTTTTCTGCCAGAGGCCAAAGGGCGGAAATGCTGAAAACCGCCTCTCAACAAAGGGAACTGCTTTTGTTTTTGGTTTTGCCCTGTGCGGTGGCTTTTTATTTTATGGGCACACCCATTATAGAGGTTTTGTTTCAAAGGGGGCGGTTTGATGCTGTTACAGCGGAGAACACCGCTTTGGTTTTAAAAATCTATTCTGTTTTACTCATCAGCTCCTCTCTTTCGCGGGTATTGGCCACTTGTTTTTACGCGGTCAAAAACACCTGGTATCCAGCCCTTTGTTCTGCCCTTTATATGTTGTTTCATGCTTTGCTGGTGGGTTATATGACAAAGGCTTTGGCTTTGCCGGGGTTGGTGGGGGCGACCGTTATATCCAATGTGTTTTTTATGTGTTTGCTAATGGGGGCTTATCCTTTTTTTGTGGGCCGGTTTTATGTGGCCAGTACTCTCAAACAGCTGGTTTGTTTTTTGCCGGGGCTTTTGATTTTGGCTTTTTACTTGAGTTTTGCCTTTGATTTTTCCAAAGCTCTGTTTCAAACATGGGCCGGTGATCTTTTGGCGGGGGTTTTGGCTTTGATTTTTGTGGTTTTGTCTTCGTGTGTGCTTTATTTTTTGGTAGGGGCTTTCTTTCGTCTCTCTTCCGTCAAACAGTGCTTAAATCTCATCAGAAAAAAAAGAGGCTGACCGCCGTGTCGGCGGGGACAAAAGGTAAACTCTGTCTTTCCAAAGACACTCTGATGAAATAAAATCACCAAAAAAAAGAGGCTGACCGCCGTGTCGGCGGGGACAAAAGGTAAACTCTGTCTTTCCAAAGACACTCTGATGAAACAAAATCACCAAAAAAAAAGAGGCTGACCTTTTTGGATCAGCCTCTTTATCATAAAACTTAATTCAGCTCATTAAAAATCAAACTGGGTGTTTAATTGCACCTGCCAATAGCGGTTGTCATTCACCAAATCATACAAACCACCATGCAGGGCCACAGAAAAACCGCCCGCCCAGTTCTTTTTCACATAGAGGTCGGCTTCCACCACACCTTCTGTATTAAGATCTGAGTCATCGCCGACAGCTTTTCCACCATTGCCCCACTTGCCGAAGGCACCTGCTTTGTGGAAGTAAATCCCTGCCACACCCACTTCAAAATCCTCTGTGGGCATATAGGAGATACCCCCTTTTCCATAAATACCACCATTACCCCATTGAACCACATCCAAAAGACCGGAACGGCCATGACGGCTGTAGTAAAAAGGGTCATACTCATCAGACTCATAGTGCCCACCCACATAAATACGGGCATCCACATCCAAAGTGTAACCCACTTCTGCATCCACAAAATACTGCTCAATCAGAGTGGCAAAATCCTCTCCATGAACAGCCCCTGTCACTTTATAATCCAGGCCGGACACATCTCCGCCAATGCCCAATCCAAGACGAATTTGGTCTGACTGGCTGGCACTGTCCGGGGCTCCTTCACCCCCCTTTGCCCACAAACCAAACAGATTGGCCATTTTAAACTCTTCAGGGAGTGCACGCACATTCAAAGAGAAACCCAATACACCCTCATAGCTTTTGTGCTCCTCTTCCTGGTTGCCTTCCCATATTTTGGGAAGATAAGCCCCCCATATATCCACAGCCAGACTCTCTGTGTTGTAAGTCAGAACAGCCCCGTCCATGACATAAGGGTATTTCTCGTAGTCATTGAGACCTATGGAAGAACCATCGGCCACCTCGAAAGGGGTCCGGCCCAATCTCAGCAAGACCTCGTCTGATATCTTCCAGTCACCATAGCCGTAAATGCGAATATCGTTGTCACTGTAATTGCTGTCCCCCCACTGATAGTTGGTCATCAACCAAAAGTGGCTTTCGAACATCTCGTTGGGGCGAAAAGCACCAGAGAGCCTGAACCTTTGTATAAATACATCCTTCAAGTCCTGATCATAATAGATCCCTCTGGCCCGGTGTTGACCGCCCAACTCCACATCCATAGCCCCCACCACGGGAGAAAGGAGGAGAAAAGCGGATAAGTAAAAAAGTTTTTTCATAATTTAACTCCTTGTTTTTTGTTGTTTATTTATTAACTGACTGTGTGATCGGCTGACTTTATTAAAAAGCCCCCTTTCTCTGAAAGAGAGCAAAGCAAAGCAGACACACAAGCCTCCTGTCATTCTGAATATATATCCTCTATATACACACCTTTTTAAAACAGAGTCAATATAAAGTATCGGATCAAAAAAGCACTTTTCATAATTTTTTGGCTTTTTTTGGCAAAAAATCAAAAAAAAGGGCTTAAAAAGGCCTAAAAAGGGCTTAAAACCACTTAAAAGGGGCTTAAAACCGCTTTTTAACCCCTCCTCACCCGCCCATAATCCCCTTTTTTTTAACGCAGTGAGTTATTTTGTTCTGCCCCAAAGCCCTGTTTTTCTCCATTTTGACCGCCATTTTACGGGTTTTTACATCTGTTCCGGGGCGGGAATGGAGAGGGCCCCCAGCCCTTCCGCCAGCACTTTTTTACTAATCTGGACCAAAAGCAGGCGAAATTTTTTCTGATTCAGGCTGTCTGCCCCCGATATGGGGCAATTTTGATAAAACCGGGAAAACTTTTGTGCCAGCTCAAACAGGTAGTGGCAGACGGGGGTGGTTTTCATCTGAAAGGCACTTTTTTCCATAACCATGAAAAACCATGACAAATGCAACAATAAACGCCATTCCTCCATAGAGCTGACAATGGGTTTTATGTCGTTCAGTGAAACAGTTTCAAATTTCTTTAAAAGGGTGGAGGCTCTGGCATGGGCGTATTGGATATAAGGGCCTGAGCGGCCGTCTGTTCTGAGCCATGCCTCCTGATCGAAAACAATTTTTTTGTTCAGATCCTGATCGTTCATGCCATATTTGATGGCCCCCTGAGCAATGACATAAGCCGTGTGTTTGATTTTTTTTTCAGACCACTCCCCTTTGTATTTTTCCAAAAAAGTGCTCTCTATATGGTGGGTCATATTGTCTATCAGGCTCATGACCGGCACAATATTGCCGGCACGGGAGCTCATGGCACCACTTTTCAACTCCACAAAATTATATTTTAAGTGAAAGGACTTTTCGGCCCATTCCTCATGGCCCGTCCGGGCCATAACTTTAAAGATCTGTTTGAAATGGGTTTCCTGCCTTTGATCCACAATATAAATGTTTTTGGCGGGCTGATGATCTTTAAATTTACGGGCCATTAAATACAGGTCCTTGGTGGCATAAAGCCCTTGGCCATCCGACTTCAAAAGCATGCAAAACCCCAGATCCGGCCCCAGATCCATGCCCAAAGCCCCTTCTGAGAGGCTGAGCCGGCCTTCTTTATGAAGGTTTTTAACCCATTGGACAGAAGGCCTGTCCATTTCCGACTCCCAATACCAGTGATCAAAGTGGGCCCCAACCCATTGATAGAGCTTGTCCATCAGCTCCTGGCTCCACAGCCGGGTCTCCTTCCATAAATCGAACACCCGACCTTTTTTGTCCTGCCACTGGCGTAAAATATCGGCCATCTGAGCTTTTTGCTTTGCCTGCTCAGCCTCCTCTGCCTGTTCATGTTTTTGGCAGGCTTTGGTGTAAAGTGCACCCAACCACTCCCCTTTGTTGTGGGCCGGCACAGGATCTTTGTTGTGGTGGCTCAGATACCAAAGGCACTTGGCTATGTGTGCACCCATATCTCCCGGATAGGTGCAGGTGATAACAGGCCAGCCTCTCTTTTTTAAAAGGGTGACAAGGCTTAAACCAAAGCAGAGGTTTCTCAAATGACCCACATGCAGGTCCTTGTGGGTGTTGGGCTGGGAGTATTCCATAAGAAGAGGTCCGGTTTTTTTTGGCCTCGCCTGAAAAGCCCCCTCCCCGTTCAAAAAACCCAAGAGATGTTTGGTGATAAACTCCGGCCGGACAAAGCCGTTCACATAAGGGCCTTTGTGAGAGACTTTTTCAAAAACAGGGGAGTCATTAAACCCGCTGGCAATAAGCCGGGCCACATCGGCTGGTTTTTTTTTCAGCTTTTGGCTTAAAAAAAAGCATGGGAGGCTGTAATGGCCCCATTCCTCCTGGGGAGGAGAACTGACCTGCCGGGCTATATCATGAACAGAAAGCTCTGTTTGAAAATGTTTTTGTATCTGCTCACCCCATTCCCGGCTGAGCCTTTCCATAAAAGGGTCTATCAAAAAAAGCTCTTCCTGATGAGACTCATGAAATGGATTATCTGTATGGGTCATAACACTCCCTTATGGCCTGAAACCGATGGCCTGAAACCGATGGCTTGAAACCCCCATGAGGTGCTTTTCCAGCCCCCTCCAAAGGTCCAAAAAACCCTGTCTTGTATCAAAAACCAGACCTTTTTCAAAGGCTTTCATGCCTGACAATGGTCCAAAAAAGCCCTTTTTCTCATTTAAAACAGGGTTTTTAAGCAATAAAAGTTAAGAAAATCCTTTTTTCTGCCGATATTTTTAGTATGAAGTTCTTATTGCCCGGTTTTTTGATTATATTCTCTTTTTTGTCTCCAGCAAAGAAGTTTCAGACCAGCTATGTCAGTTTTGACCTGCTGAACAACTGGCATTGCTACCCGGAGGGCACAGAGTGGATCTGCACCAGCAAGCTGAACAGGAAGAAAGCCTCTGAGGCCATGATTATCCTGACGGCCAAACAAAAAGGCCCCATGGACAGCCTGGCTCAATATATCAAATATTTAAAGACCCCCCGCCCCAACAAAACCTCCAGAGGAAAAAGTTTTCAATCCAAGGTGTTTCACGCCAAACAGAGGCAAATTAACAAGCACATGTGGGTGGATGGGTTTCATCAGGGATCAGAAATGCCTCTTTACTATACACGCTATCTTGTGACGGTAAAAGACAGGATGGCAGTTTTGGTGAGCTACAGTGCACATAAAAATCATTACAAAAAATACGCCTCTGATTTTGCCACCTCCATCAACAGCCTGAGATTGAAGAATATGTCTTCCGGCCTGTCCCTTGGACGAGGATCCATGGGCATGGGGGGCATGCAGGATCATTTGCAGGACATGATCGACGCGGATGATGAGTTGGGTGGCCTGGGAAAAGATGGAGGAGAAGAAGAGGGAGGGGGCCTCAAAGGTCTGCTCAGCCGGCCGGAAGGCTTGGTGGGACTGGGTGGCTTGGGGGCTGGCTTGGCTTATCTGTTTCACAAGAGACGAAAAAGAAAACGGGCCCCTGTGGAAGAGGAAAGCAGAAGTTCCCGTCACCGGCACCGGCACAGAAGGCACAGACGATCTTCTTCAGAAGGTCGGCGATCCTCCTCCCGATCCTCCTCCCGTCGCCGGCACCGGCACAGAGAGCCGGTATGATTTGGGCCATCTGAGAATTGGCATAAAAATGAAAATCACCTCAGTTAAAATCAACCTGATCCCCAACGAAGGATGTTTGAAAGCTTATGCCAGCATCATTATTGATGATGAGTTTGTCCTGCATGATTTGAAAGTGATACAGACAGAGGAAAAACGGTTTGTGGCCATGCCCAGCAAAAAGCACAAGGGCACATTCAGGGACATTGCCCATCCTCTGAACAGGGAAACCCGAAATCTTATTCAAAAAGCGGTGTTTGAGGAATACGATTATGTTTTAAGCCTGGTCAACTCCTCTGAAAGCTCCGGATCCAGTGACTAAACCAAACTGGTTTTGAAAAGGGTGTCGCTTGTGAGGTTTTTCCTTCCTGTCCGGGAAATTTGAACCATGAATTTTCAAACATGATCGGTATAAGTGGGGGTGTTGTGGATGGCCTCCACAGGGCAGGCTTCCATAGCCTCCTGACAAAGGGCCTTTTCGGCCTCATTTTGTGGTTGCCGTGACACATAAGCAAAAGCCGGGGATTCCGCTTCATTGATTTTAAAGTGCTTTTCTGCCACCAAAACACAGGCGTCGCAGGCAATGCAGTCCTGAGTCACATAATAAGGGCCGGGCTGATTGCCTTTGGTTTTTTCCACACTCATGGCCTGTCTCCCCCTTTACCTGGGCGACCACTGCCGCTTTGCCCTTCGCACTTGGCTTTTTTGGCAAGACAGTCCGGCTCCTTCACCGAACTCTGGTAAGCCAGTTGAGAGCACTCATTAAACATTTTGTTTTTCTCTTCACATGTGCCATAAAGCAACCTGTTAAACTGCCCGGATTGAAGAAGGGAGGCGTTCTCCCCTTTTTCAAAAACATTGTCCCATCTTTCATACTGGTTGGACATGATGCTGTTGGGCCGTGTCACCCGGCAATCGTAAGCCGGTTTGAAATCATAAGCAGGGGACAGATCCATGGCCTTGGAATCAGGCTTGTCCTTGTCCTGCGTGGCCCCTTTCACTTCGCCCGTGAACGGATGGACATAATACCCCATCTGAGTCTCTTCATACTCATCACAAAGCCCTGTCAGGTGCAACACCTCATGCGTGATGGTGGGGCAATCTATATCGGAACTGTATTTGCCGGCATGGGAACGATGGGCACTGGATCCAATTTTGATTTCTTTGGTGTTCTTTCCCCGGCAGGGGTCTTTTTCTTTTGGAGGTGGACTTTTAAGAACAATTTTCAGTTTTTTGCCCCCAGGCCCCAGCATTTTAGTGCTGGCTTTTTGCATGCACTCCTGTGCTTTTTTCATGTAATAGTCCTCAGCATGTTGTCTGGGGACCGGCCCGTCATAATCCTTATCTGCAGAAAAACTTATGTTAAAAGGGATGGAATAAGAACCATCCGGCTCTTTTTTTAACACATAAGACTGATTTAATGGTTTACCTGTTTGCACAATTTTTTCCTCCCCCGCCTTGGGGAGCTGGCATTGGCTTTGCTCTTTCAGGTCATTGACAAGGTTTTTCATCTCTGTTATCTCGTCTGTTGAGGCAGAGGATTCACATTCCAGACAAAGGGCTTTGGCCGATGTGCTCTCTTCAGTTATCCCCGCCATATCCAACAGCTCGGAGATCTTTCCATTTAAAGTGTCCAAATGTTTTGACAAAAAAGCACAAATACGGTTTTCACCATTCACACACTCTTCGGGGAACCGCAGGTTTTGTATTTGTTCCTGCAAAGTGTCCAGAATATTTTGAGCACACTCAGGGCCCTGCATTTTTATTTGATCTTTTATCTCTGTGTAACCCTCTGCAGAACCAAAGCGAACCGCTCTGGGCCAAAAGCCATTGGAGCAGTTGGAAGGGCATTTGACCGAGGACTGCTTCATTTCAGCAAGGGCCTGGCCGGTTTGACTGTCTACAGCTGATTGCCTTTTTTGCCATTCCTGTTTTGCACAGGAAAAGGGTTTTTCAGAATTTATACATGCTCTGTAAATTTCAGCATAAAAGGATTCGGACGGAAAGGGAAAAAGCAGGAGCCCCCAAACCGCCAATACACAAAATCTCTTCATGGCGTTTTTAATAAAAAGATCAGGTCGCTTTTTATCCATTTTCACAAGATGTTTTTTTAAAATGCTCTCTTCCTTTTTTTTATGAAAAGTTTGCATCAGCTCCCACAGTTCCACCCCCATCAGATAGTTGTCTGAAAATTTTTTATTGTATTCCTCCATAAGAGAGGCCAAGGTGGACGAAAGCCCCTCCTCCCTGACTTTTCTGATTTTCCGGTAAAACGAGAAGGCCTGTTTTTGCTTCACTGTCCACACCGGGGCTGGCACACGAGCCACTTCAAAGCTCTCCCGCTCTCCATAAGAGAGACGATCGGCCGGCCCGCCAAAAACAGATTTTACTTGCTTTCCCAGGGCCAGATCAAACATGCCCCATTCCGGCCGGTAATACACTTTGCTCCCCTTATAAACCCGGCAGTCTTTAAAACGAACAAGCAGGGGGTGTTTGTTTTTGAGAACAGAGGACACATACTGACCCTCCAACACCCACCCGGAGTGAAAGTTGAGTTTTATCCTGCCCCCATTTTTCTGTGTGTGTTTTCTTTTGAATTCAGAGAGAGGGGTTTGATGAAGGGGCTTGTCCTCACCCTTAAGAGGCCCCAGAGGACTGCTGTAGCCCTCTGCATGCGTTTTTGTGCCATGCCCTTTCAGCTGGTTTCCGCCATAACTCAGTTGTGAGGGGCCTTTCAGTTTTATGAAAGCCGGTTGCCCCTTTTGCTGAACATAATGCTCCAAAACACCTGAGATCTGAAGGCCTGTTTCCAGCTCTAATGTGCAGACGGTCCCCGCCTTTTGGGCCTGCTTAAGCCCGTAGGCCCCGCCACGGTAAAAAGCCAGTTGTTTGGCAAGATCCTCCAACACCATGTGCAGGGTCTCAAAATCCGGGGTCACAAAAAGCTGAGGCTGGTATTTTGTGATGTCGTAGCTGTATTCCACACAGGAGGCAGACAGGGGGATTTTCCGGACAGCCGGGCTGAGGCAGGCTTTTGCCTCCCCAAGGGAGGAGAGCAGGCCCGCCCCGTAAATTTTGGGGCTTTTGAGGGGGCCTGTCAAACCGTATTCAGAAGTCCACCATATAAAGCGGGAGAGCCGGGACGATTCACTCAAAGCCCCCATTTGGTGGGTGATGTTTTTCAAGTGCTCCTCCGCCTGCTGAATTTGCCTCTTGGTGGAACGGGGGTTTTCCTTGATGTCGCTTAAGTGCCGGATGGCGGAATATTGCTCAAAATCCTGCCTGTTGGTGATGGCCTTGATCACCACTTTTGCGTATGCCTGTAAAAAAGAGTTAAAAACCGGATGGACCAGGAAAGGGGTGTGCCCTGAGGCCTCATGAATAATATCCGGGGCCGGCGTATAACTGATATGATCCCTTGTTCTAAGGGCGGAGGCCACAGGTAAAATGTTTTTCAGCTGAAACTCCATAAAAGCCGAGGGGGGAATAAAGCCACTGACCGGCACAGCCCGCCAGCCCAGCTTTTTCAACTGCCTGTCTATGTCACTGATACGGGGGATACGGTCAATGGTGATGCCCGTCTCCTTCAAGCCCCTGAGGTAGTGGGGGGCATACGCGTGCTCAGACAAAAAGTCTTTCAGTTGTCGCATGATATAGCGATAGACACTTTGGTCCTCTGCTGTGTATTTGCGGTAATTTTGAGCCACGATATATTTTTTCAAGTGGGCTGGAACAGCCACCGGGCTTGGGTTTTTTTTTAGTTTTTTTTGTTTCATTGTGTGACTCTTCTCTGAATCTTGAAATTCCTTCTTATACTATTTCTTATCGGCTGTTTTCAATCAAAATCAAGTGGTTTTGTTGGATTCCCGCCTGCCGGCGGCATGATTTTTATGTTTCAAACCCCAAGCCAGTTTGGCTTAAAACTGCCGGAAAATTCTTTGGCAGGAAAACAGCCAGCCCAGTTTGCTTTTTTGTTCCGGCTTAAGCTGGCGGGCACGAAGTAAAATATTCCAGGCCGTTTTTTTGGCCGGGGGGGAGATATAGTCAGCAAACACTATTCGTATCAGTGTTTCCACTGTCTCCGAGCTGGGGTTATGCCTGTCAAAAAGCTTTTCGACGGTTTTTAGGGTTTCAGGAAAGGGTGAGGCGGATATACTGGCCCGGATCAGGACCTGTTCCGTGACTGGGCGAAGAAAATATTGTGTTTCAAGCAGGTTCCTGGCCCTCTCCCTGATAAACTCTGAAACATCGGGGTTGGGTGAAACAATTTGTTCCGCAAGGGCTTTTTCTGTCTCATGGCGTAAGCCTTTTCTGCTCTGTAAAAGAGAAAAAGCCAAATAAGAGGGGCTGAGCTGGCCTTTGTCAGCCAAAGGGTCTTTGCTCAAAGGGCTTTGTGCTTTGGCGGGGGGCTGGCGGGGCTCCTCTGTCAGGGGCCAGCGGGGTTCTTCTGTCATGGCCAGTTGCAACAGTTCCCATTCCACCGCCAGATTCAGCTCTTTTGTTTGTGACATAATCACAAAAGCCTGATCCCCCAATATATGGTTGTTGTGGTGGGAGGGAGGGGCTGTGGCCATTTGCATCAGTTCCCACTGAACAGGGGGGGAAAGAGGGATGGAAGATAAAATTTGCCTGCTGATTTCTGTTAGATCAGGGTAACCGAGTGTGCTCACCAGCACTTTTTGCATAAGCAGATGGGATGAGATGACAATATTTGTGGCTTTGGACAGGGCACTTTTCATCTTTTTAATGCGATCTTCCTCTGAAGAATGGGGCTGAACAAGAAGGCCGGGAGAAAAAACCAGCTCTTTTAATAAAGTGTATTGCAGATAGGGATTGAGCGAAATGGAGTGGGATTCCATAAAAGCCAAAACTCTTTTTCTTTCATATAAAAAGGGGCTTGAGAGCTGGAATTGCCATTTCTGCTCTTCTGCATTTAATGGCTGAGCACGGCTCAAAGCTTTTTCCGCCTCCATTCGGACGGCCACACTGGCATCCATTAAAGCCATCTCCATAAGTTTTTGCTGAACAGGGGCTGACTCCAGGTCCTGGGAATCCAGGCTTTTGAGAGTGCCTAAACGCACCTTGGCATTTACTGCAAACAGGCCTTTGGGCAAATGAGGCCAGCCGGCCAAGTGGGCCTCAGAGACCAACACCGTTTCACTTGGAGCAGGACCGGAGAACCTCGCAGGGCCTGCCGGGGCCAGGGGGCTACCGGAGAACTCCACAGGGCCTGCCGGGGCCAGGGGGCCACCGGAGAACTCCACAGGGCCTGCCGGGGCCAGGGGGCCACCGGAGAACCTCAAAGGGGGGCCTGTAGGGGCTTGGGCAGGACCGGAGAACCTCGCAGGGGGGCCTGTGTGGGCCAGGGCACCACTTGTGAGGCCTGTGATGAGAAAAAAGCAAAGCATGCCTGTTTTCATAACAGGGCTTTTTTACAGCACTTTTTTTCTGATGGCAAGGGGGATTATTTTCTTACTTTTGTTTTCCTGACAGAGGCAGGCATCACCCTTTTATTATCCTTTTTATCTTGACTTCCTATTAGCTTTTGATTCATGGACGCCAGAAGAGCATCCTCCAATCGTGCCATACGATCATTATTAACACGCTCTATAGCACTATGGGTATACTCAAAATAAGTAAAGAAAGCTATAACAAAAATAGTGATAAGACCAACCTCCAACCTTGTTCTTTCTCTAAACTTGTTGTCAATAACTTCTATTATACTGTCTTTTATATCCCTTTGAAATAACTGAAACTCATGTTTCATTTCCTGTTTAAACAGTGCAAAATCTTGTGGTGTGACGGCATTTGTTTTTGGTTCAGCCATAACTTCCTTTCTTGGTTTTATTATAACACAAATTATACAAAAGACAATGGACTTTGGCCCGATTTTTTTAAAAAAATAGCATAAAAGTCAATTCATAATACACCGTGTCATTTTCTCCTGAAAGCCAAGTTTTCAAGCTCCCTGTGCATGAGCTTGGCATAAGACGAACGCCCGGCCTGGATTTTGAACATTCCCATTTTGTCCCGGATTTGTCCCGGATTTGTCCCGGACTTGTCCCGGACTTGTCCCGGTTCTGTCCCTGGACCACTTTTATCTTATCGGTCATTTCCGGAACACTTAAAGCTTTTTTTGAAATCTCTCAAAATGAGGCACCAATCAGGACCATGACGGACTTAAACCACACTGGTTTTGAAAAGGGTGTTGCTTTTGGACTGTTTTCCTCCCACAGGGCAAATGTAAAACATGCATTTTCAAACAAGATCAGTATAAGACCATTTTTGGGGGCTTGACAGCCACAAACCAGGTGGTGTATAAGAGGCCTGTAGTAAACCGGCCTTTTTTCAGGACCGATCCAAGAGGTTTTATAGCCATGATCCATCAGATCACAAATACCCCAAACCAAAAAGCCTGCCGGCAGGGCCAAGGCCCCATCTCGCTTGTTTGTCCGGGGCTGGCCCTTGTTATTTTTGCCACCCTGTTTTTCGGACTGGGGGCCTGCAACCAAAATCAGGCCGGAAAGCGTGGCTCCGACAGCCAACTGGTGGACATAAGAATATCCAGTGGAGGGGAAGCTTTGGGTGGGAGGCCCTTGGTGTATCTCCATGAAGGCGGGACAAAGATATGCCGGAGGGGCTTGCCCGATCCAAAGGTCTATGGTCTGACCCATAAAAACTGTGGAATAGAGGAGGAGGAAGAAGAGGAGACGGCTTCCGACACCGGCACCACAACCACCACCACAGACACGGAGACCACAACCACCACAGAAGAAGAAGAGGAGGATAACGAAATACCCCATACGGTGGGGAAAAACTGGTTTGAAACTGGCCTGTTTATTGTCAATAAATCCACAACAGAGTGGCTTATTATAGAAAGCATCTCTTTTACAATATATGGCACCTGGGGCAATACAGCTTTGCAGGGGCAAAAGGAGCTTAGCTCCGGTTATTGTGGCACGACTCCACTTTATAAAATTCCCCCTTCCCCCAAAGGTTCCTCCGCCAATTCCACACAGGTCCGACGCGACTTATTGTATCAGCCCAACCAGAGCGATGTCCTGAACAACCTGAAATTGTATATCGATGGAGTGCCCATCCCCACTGCCCCGCCGGAGACGAGGGATGCGGAAGGGGGAGGGGGGGGGGAGCAGGCCCGATCCCCAGGAGATCAGGGGACAGCAGGGGGCAATCAGGTTGAACCTGAGCCTGAGCTTTTTGTCTTGGATCGTCTGCCCCATTACCGGGTGCAGGCTTTGGCACGTGGGTATTGGATAAACGAAAAATGTGAAACCATGCACAACTTCGAAAAAAAGTTCCGCTTTTCCCTCTCCTCCTCCTTCCAAAACTAACCCCAGGGGTTGACATTGGTGTTGTATATGATACCATGAGGGAAATCAAAAGTGGGAGCGGAACTGCCGGACCTGATGGCTCATGGAAATACACAGGAGCAGGCTTTGAAACAGGTAAAAACGGCGGTTTGACAAGTTAAGCGAGCGATTTGACAGGCAAAACGAACGGCTTGACAAACAAAATGAGCGGTTTGACAGGCAATATGAATTGCTTTTGAAAGAGAGAGCCTTCGAATCAGTCCTGAGTCCTGTAGGCCGGCTTTAGCCTTGCTCAGAATGAACTATTGTGAAAAAAACCTGTTGTTTGCGTTCAATGTTTGCAGTTAATAAGTCTGGGTTTCCATTCTGCTGGCGGACCCAAAATGACCCAAAAGGGCTGAAAATGTTCAAATCCCTCTTTTTTGTATTGACTTAATGACTTATATATGAGACATTGTCATTTATGAAGCCCATTGATTTTCATCCTAAAGCTTTAAGAACCATCAGGAGTTTTTCTCCTTCTGTTCGAAAAGTGATAGGCCATGCCCTTATGGAACTGCAAAAAGGCCACAAACTCTCCATGCCTTTGTCCCGGCCTGTGAAGTTAGTGGGACCTGGTGTGGAGGAAATCAGAGGCAAGGATTCAAAAAGTATATACAGAGTCTTGTATTTGGCTCGACTGAAATACAGAATAATAGTTTTTTATGCTTTTATAAAAAAAACACAAAAAATCCCCAAACAGGATATTAAAACAGCAAAACAAAGACTAAAGGAGGTGCTAAATGGCTAAAGTTAAAACAGTAAGAGCCAACACGGCCAAAGAACTTATTAAAATGCTGGATTTATCTCCAGCGGAAGGGGCGGAACTGATTTTTCGAGGGGAGCTTAACTCGCAAATTATAAAAATTGTTCAAAGAAAGAAGCTCACTCATGCTCAGTTAGCGATATTGACAGGCAGTTCCAGAACGCGGATGACAGCACTTTTAAACAGAAATATCTCAGACATCTCTACAGATTTAATGCTGAGAGTACTGTCCACCCTTGGATATAAGCCAAGTTTGAAAATCACAAAATCAGCTTAAGCGGGAAGAGGCAAGTAATAACAGCAAAACAAAGACTAAAGGAGCTTGTTTGAATCGCTTGTGTCCAAAGTTCGCACCGTTGAATGGCCTGTGAACAACTCTGTTGTTTTCGTTCAATAAGTCCTATGGGCAAGCTTTAGCCTTGTTCGGGACGGCCATCCGTGGCCTCAGGCCGGTCTGATCCGTCCGTGGGACGGAGCCCTCACCGGCTAAAGCCTGCCCATAGGAAAATACAAATGAGCTTTCAAAGACCGCCGTTCCTGTATGCTCTGTCATTCCCGCGAAAGCGGGAATCCAGTCAAAAAAACCTTTAAGTGAATTTATGTGCTTTTGGGCTTAACAAAACACACTTGGGCGATTACCAGATGGCCTGTGAAAACCCTGTTGTTTGAATCGCTTGTGTCCAAAGTTCGCACCGTTGAATGGCCCGTGAACAAAACCCTGTTGTTTTCGTTCAATAAGTCCTATGGGCAGGCTTTAGCCTTGTTCGGGACGGCCATCCGTGGCCTCAGGCCGGTCTGATCCGTCCGTGGGACGGAGCCCTCACCGGCTAAAGCCATAAAGGAGGATGTTATGAAATATGGAATACTTTTTATATCATGTCTTTATTATTCTTTTGGCATGCCGGGCTCCTGTTCGTTCCAAACCCGCAAGCTGTATAACAAACAGCAATTTGGAATCGAGAATAGCTGATCCCCGATGTGATGTTTTTTGGGAGGGAATCGATAAGCATTGTCAGGGCTCTCAACCTTATAGTGATTTATGTCATGAAAAATGGGATGAAGCATTAAAAAAATGCAATAAGTTAATGGGGATAGAATCCTCTCCTCCCACTTTTATTTTTTTGTCAAAGGACAAAGGTTGTAAAATTAGCAATAGTCCAGACCCTTGAAAGAAAGTCAAAAAGTTTAAGAAGTCCCTTTTTTACAGGGTACATGCATACCTTGGATCCAGGACACCTACACCACTACTATTATCTTTGGATATTATATTTTGACAAAACTGATTAAAGCAAGCATCAGCACCATCGCATAGTTCTTTCAATACTTCTTGGCCCAATTTGATGGAATCCTCATTCTCTCCCTTTCTGGCTATCCTAAAATAGTTTTCGCCTTGGGTTTTGTCACTATTCATATCAAGACAATCCGCACCAAAAGCTTGATACTGATTTCGTCTGTCTGATGGTGCCGAACTTGCCTGAACTGTTAACCTGCCATGACCTGTGAAAGAAGAAAAGTCAGAGTCACCTTGGGGAGGAGAAGTACCAGATCTTTCCCCCCACACACATACCGAAGATCTGTTGGGGGTGTCATCGCCATTCACATCTTTGTTTAGATTATCATCACCGTCCTCTACAGGGTGTTCGCCACCCTCGGCCAAAATCTCCAACAAGGCCAGCATAATGACATAATCCTTGTCATGCTTTAACAAAAGCTCGGCCAGCCAGTCGTTGCGGGCAATCCACTCCAAAGCCTCCATCGCACCCTCACTGGAATAACCATATTGCATGTAATAATCTTTTAATTTGCAGTCCTCCCTGTCCCTGGGGTCCCGACCTGCCAGGATTTCCTTATTGGTAACAACTTTGCAATTTTCCTTTCTGCCCCTTTCAAAGCCCTTAATGGCTGTCCCGTAAAGCTCAGGGGCAAACTCCAAAAGCTCTTCCATCTCGGTTGGCTCCACACGGGCCAGCTTTCTGGGATTCCCCAAAGCCAAAAGATTGTAAGTGTCCCTGAGAGCTTGCACCTCATCCTCCTTTTTCTCGTAACAGTCCTTTTGAAGGGAAAGTCGCTCCAGCATGGAGTCGCAAAGATCCACACAGTTGTCGTTGTCAGAACAGGTGCCCTGGGATGTAAGACGCCCGCCAGCACTCTCAAAAGTGCCCTGAGAGCTGGAATTTTGAAAAGAGGCTTTGCTCCCACTCCCACTACTGGAGTTGTTAAAGCTGTAGTTGGCCAGACCACAGGAAAAACCCACAAGGGACAGGAGAAAAATCCCCCACCACAAGCGACAAACCCGCAATGCCCGTCGATAGGGCTGACCAACCGGCCCGTAACCATGTTGTTTAAAGGCTTTCATACTCTCTTTATCGGCAAGCCGAAAAGCAAAATAAAGCAAAAAACATGGTTTTTCAGTGGCGATTGCCTGATGAGATAATGGCTTTTAAGCGGGTGCACTTTTGCCGGCCTTTTTCTGGCCAAAAGTCTGGCTGTCTTTGACCAACACAAAAATAAGCTGATCCAATTTGCCATTGACAGCCTCAAACTGTCTGCCGACACCCTCAAACTGCTGATTTGTGTCTTTTTTAATGGTTTCAAATTGCTTGTTGACAGCCTCAAACTGCCTGCCGACAGCTTCAAACTGTCTGCCGACAGCTTCAAACTGCCTGGAAAAAAGGCTTTGCAAGCTTTTTTTTTCTGGTGTTATAATGTCCAAACAATGAGGTTTTTTGTCTGTTTTATCTCTTTTTGTCTGTTTTCCCTGCCCATGGCCGGCCACAGCTGGCCACAGCCCCTTCAGGTCAAGCTCCCGCAGGCCAATCAGCCCCCACAGGTCAAGCCCCTTCAGGCCAACCAGCCCCCACAGGCCAACCAACCTCTCCGGAAAGCCATAGACAAATTATGGGAAAAACTGCAAAGCCCACCACCCACACAAACAGATCGGGAAACCCCCTCAGACAAAGACACAACAGAGGAGCAGGCCCAAAAAACCCCCTCAGACAAAGACACAACACAACAGCAGGCCCAGGAAAAAAACCAGGAAAAAGCCTCTCCGGCCAAAGAGGGTCCCGCTGAGCACTCAACCCCCCCGCCCCGCCACCTCCCAGAAAAAGAAGTGGCCCAAAAAGAAAAAACCACCCAAAATACCACAAAACCCGCTGACAAGCCTTCACTCGCTCATGATCCTGAAAATTCCAATGGGCCAGAAAGCACACCCTCTGCCGATTCAGAAAGCACACCCTCTGCCAATTCAGCCAAAACCTCCAAAGAGCCACAGCCACAACAAGAACCCCGTCCCACAAATCAAAATACATGCACTGTGGAGCTGAAAGTGGAAGGCACTATCGGGCCGGCCACTTTGGATATTCTGAACAAGGCCATTCAGGAAGTGAAACAACAAAAGTGTGCCTCCCTGCTCCTCCTCATCAACACCCCCGGAGGGCAACTCCTCAGCACCCGCAAAATAGTGGACCGGATTTTAAACACCCCCTTCCCGGTGCTCTGTCTCATCCACCCGGCCGGGGCCCATGCAGGAAGTGCCGGGGCCATTATCATGCAAGCCTGCCATGTCAACGGGGGCCTTTCAGCCACCAATATAGGGGCCGCCACCCCCATCACCGGCGGAGGCGGAAAAATGTCCCCGGACCTGAGGAAAAAAATGATCAACGACACCAGCTCCTGGCTGGATTCGCTTACCGCTTTAAGAAAAAGAAGCCAGAAATTCGGACGGGAGATTGTGACAGAAGCCAAAGCCCTCAGTGCCAAAGAGGCCCAAAAAGAAAAAGCCATAGACTTTGTGGGTCAGACAAAACAGGATTTTCTGCTTTTTGCAAAAGGAAGAGAAGTGACGGTCAAAGACGGACAAAGCCTTTTGGTGGAGGTGGGGGACCTGATCCCCATGAAACTGGGTTTCAGGCACTCTCTGGTTTCCCTTATCACAGAACCGGAGATTATTTATATTCTTTTTACCGGAAGCCTTATGTTGCTCTATTTTGAGATCACCCACCCAGGGCTTGGTGCACCGGGGATTTTGGGGCTTATGGGCCTGGTGCTTTCTTTTATGGGCATGCACAAACTGGATTTTTCCTACGCGGGCCTCATCCTGATTCTATTGGCAATGGCTTTGTTTTTGGCCGAGGTCTTTATTGCCGGCTTTGGCATTTTTGGGGCTGGCGGAGTGGTCTCTTTTGTGTTGGGCAGTGTGCTTTTGTTTGATCCGGCCAAAACGGGCGGTGTGGATATTCCCCTTTCCCTGATTGCCGGTGTTTCCACCGTGTTTGCCCTGATTATGGGCCTGATTGCCTACATGGCCTACGCCACCATCAGGATGAAAAAGAAAAGCAGTATCAGTGACGACTTTATGGATCAGGAGGCTTTGCCGGCAGAAGTGATCCAGGTCAATGAGGACGGCTGTTCCGGCTTGGTGTTTATCAATGGGGAAAACTGGCGTTTTAAATCCCAGAAAAAAGTCCAAAAAGGACAACAGGTCCGCACCCTTCGCCACCACCACCTGATACTGGAAGTGGAACCTCTGCCCACTCCTTAACCATGTTTTTTCACGATAAAATGTTTCCACTCACTTAGTTGATCGGGGCTGAGCCGTGCATGGCATAAAGTGCCAAAAGAACCTGATTCTTTTTTGAACACAGCCCCTTTTCGTGTCAAGGCATATATCTTATCCTCCACCAAGGCAGGAAAATAAAGCTGAACTTCCTCTTTATCCAATTCAGTCAGCTCTTTGGAGATGGCTTTTTTCAAATTGTTCAGCCCCTCCCCCCGGACAGCACTCACAAACACCCTGGGAGGGCATGCTCCAGAGCGGCCATTTGCCACAGGGTGAGGGGCTGGAGGGGCCGGCAAAATATCCACTTTATTATACACTTCAATACAGGGTTTTTGATCCCACTTGAGTTCCTGCAAAAGCTTATGCACTGTGTTTATCTGAACAGGCATTAAGGGCGTGGCTATGTCAATGACATGCAAAAGGAGATCCGCCTCAGCGGATTCCTCCAAAGTGGCCTTAAAAGCCTCTATCAGATGAGGGGACAGGTTTTGAATAAAGCCCACAGTGTCTGTGAACAGGGCCGTCTGACCTGCCCCTGTATGGACCTTTCTGATGGTGGGATCCAGGGTCATAAAAGGAAGATCAGCCACAGGAGCGGAGAGGCTGTTGGTGAGAGCATTCAAAAGAGAGCTTTTTCCTGAGTTGGTATAACCTATAAGGGCAATATTTCGGACTTTGTTTTTTTTCCTTAAATTTCTGTGGCCCTTTCTCACCTGACGGACTTTTTCCAGTTTTTGCCGGATTTTTTTGACCCGTCTTTTAATGGCCCTTCGGTCCTTTTCAATGGCCTTCTCCCCAGGGCCTTTGGTTCCAATACCTCCGCCCTGCCGGGACAGGGAAGACATCCACGCACCCACCATCCGGGGCAGTTCATCCAAAGCACGGGCCAACTCCACCTGCAATTTGCCTTCGTAAGTGCGGGCCCTTTGTGCAAAAATATCCAGGATCAACTGGTGGCGGTCCATCACAGGCACCCCCAACTCTTTTTCCAAATTTCGAATCTGAACACCGGAAAGAGAAGTGTCAAAAATCACCCCACCGGAACAGGTGCTTTCCAGCTTTTCCTTTATTTCCTGAATTTTGCCCTTCCCGACAAAGGTGGCTGGCTCTGTTTTTTTATAACGATGGCCCTTGGATTCTTCTGATTTTACCTGAGGCCCGATAACCTGATACAAAAGCCCCTGGCCATTGAGGCCACTCGCCCTCACCAACTCTTTAAACTCTGCCACCCGTGCCACAGACAGAGGATGGGAGGAGGGATGATAAGGCACAAAAAGCAGAACCTTTTTGTTTGGTTGTAAGGTGTTTATAGCCACCCCCTGCTTATACCACGTTACTCTCCCCCTGACAAGTGGTTTTTTTTGTGTTTCAGGCAAATAAAATGGACTTTTTCAAGAAAAAGCTTGACAAAATCCATAAAAAATGTTCTGATATGAAGGTTGTGGCTAAAGGGCCAAAACAAAAGAGAGGGTTATGCAACAAAAAAGCAAAATTTTTTCAAACAAACAGGGCCTTTGTGTATTGAAAAGGCTGATGGTGTGCTCTGTGGCCCTGATCTTGGGGTGGAATCTGGCTTATGGTGCGGATTCTGACAGCTCAGCGGGGCAAAACCGCCTCCAACAGCAAAAGAACGAAAAACCAAAGCCGGCCTGGGATTTTGATACAAAAGAGGACAGGGAACCCAATCCCAACGAATACCAAGTCCCAACAGCTCCTCCGACTGACTTGTCGCCTGAGATATCAGTGCTGAAATTGTCTTTTCATCGTTGGCCCAATAAAAAGGAAACTGCTCTCATTATAAAATACGCCACGGAACATGGTTTAAAAAAAACAGATGCTTTTTTTAAAAAGTGGTTTTTTGAATTGGATGAACCAAAAAGCTATGGTGTGGCCTCGAGGATTTGTGACGGTTTTCCCAAACTTCCTTCCATTAAAATTTGTTCACCGAGCGATCCTTCAGATCGAGGGTATGCCCAAAAACATTCTGTTGGATTGTCTGCACCACAAATGCCACATTATAATACTTGCAACCTGGCTAAAGACCATCGCAAGTATTGGGTACAGAACCTGATTGGCACTGATCTTTTAAGAGAGGAACTTAAAAAAAAAAGCCGGAAATAAAAATTAATATCGCTTTATTTGAAGTCCCCACAACCCTTAAAAATATTCACCATGATACAGCCGTTCAACATCTCATTGCCGGTCCAGGCCCTCATGCCGTTTTGCCCATGGTGTCCAAAAATAATCCTCAACTGCGGGTTTTTCCCATACACTCAAATAATTCCATTGGCAAGTATATTAAAAATTTTGAAGAAACTGTTAAAAAAACCTGCCAAGCTCATCCCCATTATCAAACACTGGAATATGAAAAGTGTGTTCAGGGTATTTACCCTCATTATATTAACTTTTCTGTAGGGTATCACAAAGAGCCTGAAGATTTTACTTATGTAAAATATCAAAACTGGCCAAAAAAGGAAAAACAGAGGATAGAAAAAGAAGCCAGAGAGCATTTCAATAAAAAATCTTCGGGCTCTTTGACAGAGCAGGAAATAAAAAAATTTCTTCAGCACAGAAAAGACAGACTTGAAGATGATTATCAAGACATTTCATCTGCTTTTGCAAGGGCCAGTTTTTACAGCACTTTGGTTCAATCGGCTGGTAATGACGGTAAGAACAATAAGCCTGTTTCCTCGGTCGCTGTCCAAAACTCTCAGTCAGCCAATGCCATTATTGTGGGGAGCCTGACTCCCAATGGCTCCAAAAGCTCCTTTTCTCAGGAACACCCCGAAGTGCATATTATGGCACCGGCAGATAAAAGCATTGGCACAACCAATGCTTTTGGCCAAACAGTGAACTTTAGTGGCACCAGTGCCTCTGCCCCTTTGGTCACCGGGGCTTTAGCCTCTTTTAACTGGATGTCCGGCTATCACCCCACACCCGAAGAGTCCAAAATCCTATTGCGAATGACAGCTGTCCCGCATAAATACTCCAACAACAAACCCCGGACAAATGGTTTTGGCATGCTCAATGCCTATAAAATAGGCATGCTGGGCAAAAAGTTAAAAGAAAAATGTGGTGGGCTTAAACACTGTTTTAAAATGAGTCTCAGGGATGACAAAACTTATAACGACTTGTTGGAATATGATAAGAATTTGTTTAAGGATGTGGAAAAGGCTTTTCCTGAGTGCAGTCAGTTGGCTTGTGCCGGGCCGGCACAAGCCACAAGTTCCTGTTCAGAGAAAAAAGAGGTGTTAAAAAGGCTGAGAAAGCAGGCTTTTTTAAGGCCCTGGAGTCATGAGATGTGGAGACATTTGTCCTGTATTTATGCGGGTTCTGGTTTTAAAGACACTTCAGAGTCAATGATAAACAGTTACATGGCTCTTTTTCAACATGATAAAACACATGATAACAGGCATTACTGTAAAACAGATGAGGATTGTGTGTTGGTGCCGGAGTGTCCACAAACTGTTTATGCCAATAAGCAGGGGATTTCGCAAATGAAGGCCTTAAACAGGATGATGGCAGAGGCTTATTATAATTTGGAATATTATGGCAAGTGCCGGCAAAAGCCCAGGTGTAATGACAAATGCCGTTGTGGGAACAGGGAAAGGGTGTTACAGAAGGAGGAAACAGATCCCAAGACAGGCGGGAAGGTGTTGTCGTATACTGAATATAAGGCCAGTTGTGTGAATGCACGATGTGTTTTAAGTAAGGATAAGGTGCTTGAGCAGGCCGGGCTGTCCAAAAAAGCCATAAAGGGGCCGGCAAAGGCCACAAAGCCTGCTCCTTTACCGGATCCGCCTTTGAAAAGTGCCAAAGGGACATCTGCTGGCTCTGTGAAGTAAGGTTCTTTTGTTTGAAACACGGAGTTCTGCCTTGGACACAAAGTGTCCCGCAGGAATGACAGATTCTCTGCTTTTCAGGCAAATAAGGGTGCAGGCAGGCTTGCCCCTCAAAGTGGGCTTGTGCTATGCTTGAGCCTGCCTCAACCAAAATGGTCGCAAACCGTGAGGCAATGGTCGCAAACCGACTGGCAATGGTCGCAAACCGTGAGGCAATGGTCGCAAACCGACTGGCAATGGTCGCAAACCGACTGGCAATGGTCGCAAACCGACTGGCAATGGTCGCAAAAATGCAAAAAAAAACTGTTCAGAACAAAGGAAAAAGAACATGATTGTGCATCGCTGGCAAGCCCCTGCCCTGCCCACAGCAGAGCAAATTTTAAAGATTTTTGAGCGGGAGGGCCTGAAACCCACAGAGGAAATCTATCAACCGGGAGAGGAAGTCAAAACCCACCACCATCCCTTTGATGAGGTCCGGATGCTGGTCAAAGGCTCTCTCATGATCGATATCGCCGGAAACCGCCTCCTGCTGAGAGAAGGGGATAAAATTATCATCCCCTCCAATACCCGGCACTCCAAAAAAGCCCAGGGGCAAAACCCCTGTATCTGTATATGCTCCTACAAAGCCTTCTAAAGGGGTGGTTTTGCTTGGCAAATCAACAGATATAATGCTAATTTTGAGGTCATAAAGCCCATGTGGCTCAGTGGTAGAGCACATCCTTGGTAAGGATGAGGTCGCGGGTTCAATTCCCGCCATGGGCTCCAGAATCAGGTGGCTCTGGGGGCTTGCTTTTGTTTTCTGCCCCCATTATACTGATCAGGCTTGAAAGGGCTTGGTTTTAAACCGGTTATTTCCTGCTGGTTCGGCCCAAAGCATCAGTTGGCCAAAAACACTGGTTCAATCAAAGCATTGGTTCGGCCAAAAGAGACAAGGACTTAAGACATGAGCGGTTTAAAAGGTATTCGCACCCGTATTGAGAGTGTCAAAAACACCGGGCAAATCACACAGGCCATGAAGATGGTGGCCACCGCCCGTCTGCGTAAAGCCGAGTCCCGTATTGTCCGCTTGCGTCCTTATGCCAGGCATATCCTTTCTGTTATGGCGGATGTGGCTCTGTCCTGCCAGATAAATCACCCTTTGCTGAAACAAAACAAGAAAATTCAAAGAGCTTTGGTGGTGGTGCTCACCTCTGACAGAGGGCTTTGCGGAGGCTTTAACAACAATATTTGTCGCTTTGCAGAAAGTTTTTATCATTCCCACAAGGAAAAGGGGGAGATGGATTTTTTCTTTATTGGGAAAAAAGCCAAGGCTTATTTTCAGTTTCGTGGCCTTAAGGGTGTGGATGAAATATTCAATCTGGATAAGGAGGTCTCCTATCCTTTGGCAGGGAAAGTGGCTCATCAGCTTATGCAAAGCTTTGGTCAGGGGGATTATGATGGCATTTA
Source organism: Bdellovibrionales bacterium (assembly GCA_965242635.1). GTDB lineage: Bacteria > Bdellovibrionota > Bdellovibrionia > Bdellovibrionales > UBA1609 > JANQSP01. The sequence goes on from OZ251471.1 coordinate 1,489,898, forward strand.
CTTTATTTATAACAGCTACCAGTCTGTTATGTCCCAAAAAGTGGTCCAGGAGGTGTTTTTGCCGGTGGATCTCTCCCAAGCCCCTTTGAGCCGGCAAAAGCAATTTTCCAAAGATCTGATTTTTGAAACAGCACCGGAAGAGTTGCTGGAGAATTTGATAGAAAAGCATTTTACTGTTCAGGTGTATCGCTGTATGTGCGAGAGTGTGGCAGGGGAGTATGGGGCCCGGATGTCTGCCATGGAAAACGCCACCAAAAACGCCCGTGATATTATTGACCGCCTCACTTTGACTTTTAACAAAATGAGACAAAGTGCCATTACAACAGAGCTGATAGAGGTCAGCAGTGGAGCCTCAGCCCTCAAATCTTAGACCCTTCATCCCTGATTTTTAGAACCGGTCCAATCAAAGTTTTCAGAGTTTCCAAACTTAATACGCAATGTGTCAATCTATTTTAGAAAAATTTACAAAGAATTAAAAAGTGCCCTCCAATCAGAAGACCTCCATTTTAGATGCCCTGTGCTAAAAATATAAGCGTCATCATGTGAAAACTTATTAATTCCTTCAAACTTAATGTCGCCTTCAATACATTCCTTTTGTTTTATATCATTTAAAAATCTTTTTTTATATCTTCCTTTCCAGGATTTGATTGTATAATGCTTACGACCTCTTTTTCCATCATATTCATAGTTATCAGAATTGACATTTTCTGAATGAACAAAACCAACAATATAGGCAGGAATCCTGTTCAAATCAGGAATGGTGGCGAAAAAATGATCCGCTTCTTTTTTTTTCAAAATACCCTTTCTCTACAGCTCTTCTTAAAAGCTTATCTTTAAAGACACTGATTGTCTTAAAAAAAGAAAAAATATGATTTGTTTCCAAAATTAATTTGACCAATATATGATAGTCAGAATGCTGAAACTGTGTCCCCGGAATATCAAGCCACATTCCATTAAATTTAGTTGTTTTGACACCAATGGTTTTTTTTGGTTCTCTGTAAAATTTTTCTTTTAGTTTTTTAACTTTAGCAATATCAGTGTCAATGAAATCACTTAATGGCCCTTTTTTATGAGCCAACTTTGATCTTATTTTCGTTTTATCGAACAGGAAGTTTTGAAACGCTTTTTCACCCAAATAGCCACGAGTGGTATCAGCCCACTTTTGATTAAAATCTCTTTGTCTTGAACTGCCAAAATCTGTTTCAGCGAAATTGCTTAAAGCCTTTAAAGAGGTTAAACAGGATTCTTCATAATCTCCTGCAGATAAAAAAACAAGTCTCTTCTTAAACCGTTTATCGAACCATTCTTCACTTTCTTCTGTATTTGAAAACTCTCCAGAAGAATTGGATTTCTCATAAAACTTTTGAGCTTTATCCAAACTTATATTGAGCAGTTCAGAAATTTGCTGGACCATTTTGATATTTGACATGATGTTATAATCCCAATTCCATTTGTTTATAGTTATATTTGTGATGTAAAAACCGATCTTTTTCCAGGATATCAACATAAGGATAAGGGATTTTAAAAAGTGTTTTTATTACTGATTCAAAAAGCAATTGGGATATTCCTGGTGGAACTGCCATGCCAATTTGCCGGCGAACACTACTTTTATCTCCTTCAAAAACAAAATCATCCGGAAAAGTCTGAAGCCTTGCCCTCTCCCGATTGGTTAAAGGGCGATTTTCTTTCCAATGGTAACCGTAAGTGCCTCCGCCACCACTCCCGGTAACAGTATAAGAGGGTTTGTTACTGTCCAGTCGTCTGTATATATGACTGAGCTGAGCGTTGGTACAATTGATTTTTAACCTCTTTGGCATATCAGAGTTCCATATATTTTTCCACGGCTTTATGTGTTTTAACCTTTCAATCACTTTATCTGACACTTTCATAAATTCATGATTGGCTGTTAAAGGAGATATGGGAGGCTCCTCCAAAGCAAACTTGGCAGTGATATAGTCTTTTTCAGTATGTGTCGGCTGGGGAATATTAAAGACCAGATTCAAATCCCGTCTTATACCTGTGATAATAATTCTATGCCTCATCTGTGGCACTCCGTATTCTTCAAATTTATACTTATGAAATATCAGGTTATAGCCTTTGCCGGCACTTTCCAAAGCCTGTAAAATTTTAAGAAAAGCTTTGCCTTCATTGGCACTGACCAATCCACCCACATTTTCTGCCACAAAAGCCATAGGACTATATATATTTAACACATCCACTCCATATTGATATAAGGGGCCAAATTTCCCATGAACACCTTTATGCTCTCCAACCACACTAAAATCATTGCATGGAAATCCATAAGCAAAAATATCCACTCCGCCCAAAGATTCTATCCTTAAACTCCGGACATCCTCCTGCAACACCTTCCCCCCTATATTTCTTTTATAAGTCAAACAGCTGTTTAAGTCATGATCCACCGCCCACTTATGTTGCATTTTATAGACAACTCCCTTATGGTGGACTTGGGCCTTTTTTGCCCCCAAGCCCATTCCTCCTGGGCCACAAAATAATTCACCATATCTCAGTCTGGTAATACTTTTCATATTTTATACCATCATCCAGTAGAGTTTGGTGAGAAGATAATCCCCCAGCACAATCAACACAGAAGAATACACCACCGCTTTTGTGGTGGCGTTTCCCACCTCATAAGTCCCCTGACTCACCTTCAAGCCAAAATAACAGGCTGTCAAAGTGATAAAAGAGGAGAAAAAATAAGTTTTCATATAACCGGAAAAAAAATCATGTAAAGTGGTGGTGTCAAAAACCTTATACACAAAATACATCATATTCAGGTTCAGCTCAAAATAACCCACCAAGGCACCACACAAAACAGACACTGTGCAGGAAAACACACACAAAAGAGGCATGGCCACCAAGCCCCCAAGGTAGCGGGGAATCACTATCCTCTTGACAGGGGAAGTGCCCAGGGCCAACAGGGCATCAATTTGCTGGGTGACCTTCATGGCACCAATCTCCGCCGTTATGCCTGCACCTACCCGGCCTGCCAAAATAAGGCTGGTGAAAACAGGGCCAAATTCCCTGAATATGGCCAGCCCCAAAATTTTGGGGCTGTATATTTTGCCTCCAAACTTTTCCAAGGTAAAACCAAATTGCAGGGTCAAAACCATGCCCCCACAGGCGGCCGTCACAAACACAATGGGAAGAGAACGCCAGCCAATCTCATAAATTTGACGCAAAAAAAGCCGGAAATAAAAAGGCTTTGTCTTGAGTTCCAGAACAATGTCCCTGAGCAATAAAGAAAGGCCCCCCAAAAAACGTATCACCTCGTTCAAACTCTTCACGGTGCTTTAAACCCCCTGATAAAATCAGAAAAAACCTTTTCGTTACCCCCACCCGCCCGGTTCAAAAAACTGAGAGCGTAAAAACACATACCCTTTTTAAATATAAAAAGCCTCATTTGCGACTTTTGTTTGTCGGTTTGCGACTTTTGTTTGTCGGTTTGCGACTTTTGCAAGTGCAAATACCGGGCTTTTTGGTTTTCCTTCAGAGTCTCTGTTTGATTCTTTATCCGAAAGGACTTAAGGCCACCCAAAAGATCTTTTTGAAATTCTTCGAGATTGGAAAAAGAGGCAGAAGAGGAGCAGTTGGAAAAAAAAGCAATGATATTTTTGTTCCGGCTGTTTTCATAAGCTGAATCCATGCCTTCTCTACTGACTTCCCCGTAAGGGGCGGGGGGGGGCTGAAACACCACCCCTTTGGCTTTTTTGTCCTCAGGAAGATTAAAGTTCAAAGACAGGCAGGACACACAAAAACAGCACAGAAAACAACAGGCAAGTTGTAAAAAAACATGGCCTGAATGTCCGCGGAAAGATCCACTCAAGCCTGCACGGGAGTAACAGGCTGTGGCCTCCTCTCTCCAAGCACGATAAAAACCACAAAACAACATTGATAAACCAAGCTCCCTTTTCACATTAAATGATCCAACCTGAATAACCTCGTTTTATTTGTCCAAACCCAAGTTGACAACCCTTAAAACAAGCGTGGATTCCCGCTTTCGCGGGAATGACAGGCTCTGCGGGAATGACAGCATTTACGGGAATGACAGCATTTACGGGAATGACGGTGAGGACAAACAAGGGTTTTTCAGGCCCGATTAAAGGTCTTTGGAGGAAATGTCCTGAGCGTAATCCTTGCCACCTTCTTTTCCATCCGAACCCAAGCTGATAATTTCAAAACCCCCGCTGTCTGATTCCCTGTAGATAAAATCATTGTCCCAGGGATCTTTGGGGATTTTGCCGTTTTTCAAATAAGGCTCAGGCCCCCAGGATTCACATTTATCGGGGGCGGAAACCAAAGCCTCCAGGCCCTCTGCCTCAGAAGGATAGTAATTGCAGTCTATGTAAAAGGTTTCCAAAGCTCCTTCCAGATTCCTGATGGCGATTTTGGCCAGATTGACCTTGCCTTTGCGTTGCTTGGGCCCCACATTGGCAAAAATAGTGGCACCCACAAGGGCCACCAAGGCTATGGCCACTATTATTTCTATAAGACTGAAACCCCGGTTGTTTTTTAAAGCTTTCATTTGTCCCTCCTTATTTTTGCTTGGACTTTTGTTCGTCGGTTTGCGACTTTTGCCGGTCGGTTTGCGACTTTTATTTTTACTTTGAGCAAATACACTCTGAGCAAATATACCTTTATACACTCTCTGCTCCATAATGGCAAGGCAGAAGTTTTTTTAAGCCCTTTTTTTCACACATGCACCCTAAAACCTCAAGCCATCCAAGGCCTCAGGCCACCTAAAGCCTTATGCCATTATAGCCGGATTTGGCCCACCAGTCCATCCATTTGTTTTTTTGGGCACTGGCCACAAGCTCCGGCCCCTGACTGGAAGAGCGAAAACTCCTGCCTGTCAGTTTTTCCAGGGCCAAAATGGCCTGAATGTGCAATCTTTCATCGGGATCATCGAGAAAAGAGATAAATAATTTTTCCTCTCCTGGTTCTGAGAGCACCGACAGGGCTGACACAATGTGAGAGCGAATCCACAGGCTTTTTCCCCTGTAAAAGCTGTCCGGGGCGTTTAATTTGGCCAGGAGCCGGGCTTTGTATCTCTTTGCCCCATGCCTTTTTATCATATCCACCGCCGCCGTCCGGACCACCAAAGACCGTGCATTCAAAAAATGCTCCGCCCAAGTGAGGGCCTGCTCAGGATCTATGATCTCCATAGCGATAAGCCCTGCGTTTTTCAAAAACCAGGGGGAGGAGCGCAAAGCCCTCTGAACCAAAGACAGGGATTTTTGCGGATAAAGACGGGCCAGGCTGGTCAGGGCCTTCCAGCGCACCGGCATACTCTCTTTTGGAGAAACAAGCAAGGTCTTTAACAGGACAAAAGTTCTGTCTCCATAGCGACGGGCCAAAGCCTGCTTTCTGTTCTCCAAAGGCAGGCTTAGGATCATTCTGACATGGCTTAATTCCCCCTTTTCATGGCCCTTTGGCTCCAAAGCCGGCGAGGCCAGGCTGGGCTGTGGAAACCCAAGGGCGAAAGAGGAACAAATCAGGTAAAAAAACAGGAAAAAAGTTTTCATGGCAAGGCCATGTAAACCACACTTCCCCATATTTACAACACTTTGTGCAGAGTGTCTAAAAAGAAAGTTATTCAATCGGGTCAGGAAAGCTCATTTTTCAGTATCAGGGCACCGGCCTGAGAGCCATAAAAGCCCATTGTGGCAAGCCCCCACTCCACTTCCCGCCTTTTCATTTCCCTGAGCAGGGTCAAAACCATACGGGCGGAAGTGGCCCCAGGTGGGTCGCCCAAAGCCAAAGCACCCCCATTGACATTGCATTTATCCGGATCCACCTCTCCCAAAGGAGATAAAGGACTTTTCCCCATAGAAGCAAAACCCTTGAGACAGCTCAGGGCCTGAGAGGCAAAACTTTCCCCCACTTCAAAAAGCCCTATATCCTGAGCTTTCAGACCCGCTTTTTTCAGCACCTTTTCTGTGGCATAAAGAGGATTTAAGACCCTTTGTCCGGCCCCGGCCCCGGCCCCCGTTAAAGAGCCACTACAGGCAAAAGCATGAAGTGACACCAAAGGAGGACAGGACAAAGCCTGAGCTTTTTCCCGGCTCATCAGGAGAAAAAACACCGCCCCATCCGCACTTAAGGCCCGCCCGTGGGCACGGACTTTGTCCTCCAATTCCTTTGAGTGGGGCTGATCCACAAAAGAGGAGCGGGCAAAAGCACTGTCTCTTTCTTTCAGCTCAAAATCCAAAGGAGGAAATACAGGTGCTGTTTCCTCCTGCCACTTACCCTCCTGCTCCGCTTTTTCCGCTTTCTGAAAACTTCTCCGCACAAAGCCAGCCTGCTCTTCACGGGACACAGGAAAGTCCGCAAACATCAGGTCCCAATCCGGTTCCCGGCCCCCATTAAAACCGTTAAAAAAGGAAAGCTCTGCCGGCCCGTCCACATCAGAAGGGCGAAAAGAACACAACAGCCTTATTTTTTCCTTTAAAGTGGTGGCATGCCTCAACTCCTTTATTTTGTTGGATCGAAATAAAAAAGGCCGTTGAGACACATTATCCACACCTCCTGCCACTATGGTATCGGTCAGGCCCTGCTGAATTTTGACAGCAGAAAGTGTCAGGCTTTCCAGGGAGGAGAGGTCCCCTTTTTGAACTGTCAAAGTGGCTGTGGAGGGAGAGAGATTCGCCCTTTTGCCAATGGCATGGGCCAGATTTTTCGTGCCCCCTGCTCCGCCCCCCACTATCAATTCCTCTATTGGCCCTGTGGGCGTGCGTTGCAATAATTCCTTAAGCAGAACAGCACCCAAGTCCTCCTCCCGGATATTTTTAAAGTCCTGGCCGGAGAGCATAAATGGGGTGCGAAAACCCGCAACAATAACAGGTGCTCTTTTTTTTTGATTGGATTCCATGCCGGGTATTGTATTTGGTGGTGGCTGTGGTGGAGGGGCTCGAACCCCCGACCCAGTGATTAACAGTCACTTGCTCTACCAACTGAGCTACACCACAATTTTGATATAAGTATAAGGGCCAAGGCCCTTGCCTGTCAAGGTGTTGGGGAGCTGTTTTTTTTTGGCACAGGCTGGAAAGAGGGCTTTTTGTGTTTTTGTATTTTGGCGGTCCGGGTTTTTGCCGGGGAAGCGGTGGGCAAAGTTTTGTCTGGTGGGTTAAAGATATGGCTCAGCCCGGCCCGAAAAGCCGGATTCTGGACTTGTTTCATCAAAAACAGGACAAATAAAAAACCCATCACCATAATATTCAGCTTGATATACCAAGCCAGATCCATTTTTTTTGGGGCCCGCCAAAAAAAGGGACGGCGATCGGATGGTTCAGGGTTTTTGGCCGTGGATCGATCTTGTTCCGGAGCCACTTCCTGTTCCGGAGCCACTTCCTGTGCCGGGGCCTGTGCTTGTTCCGGTGCCGGGGCTGGTGAGCTTTTTTGGTCTTGATCCATATTACATCTCCAAGTCTTCAAAGTATTGGTTTTTTGGTCTGATGGCACAAATATGCGGAGAGGGTGAGATTCGAACTCACGGGCCCCATAAGAGGCCTCCGGTTTTCAAGACCGGTGCATTCAACCGCTCTGCCACCTCTCCCTGTCAGCCACTGGCGGATATTACTATATACAATCGGACAATAATAATCATCAGAATAAAAAACAGATCCACCAGCAAAACCCCCAAAAAATCCCATTTTTTTACCAAGGTCCAAAAGGATAACAGCACAGTCAGAAAAATAAACATAAAAGAAAAGTAAGAGTAATTTATCAGAGCCTGACCCACAAGGGCAATAAAAACCCCCACAGCCATTGCAGAGAACAGCTTAAAAAGCAGAAGGACAAGCCTTCTGGCCATGAATTTTCGTTTTTTTATGTTTTCCAGTTCCATGACTTTCCTTTCGCCCGATGGGTTTTCAGCCACATCGCTTTATTTTTTCCCCTGTCAGCCGGGCCAGCTTTTTCAGACGCCCCTCTATATCCGGCCGGTCGGGGGCCAAAGGGATGAGGTTCAGATAAGTGCAATAGGAATTGCTGGCCGACTGGTAATCCCCTTTCATTTCATTGATAATGCCCAATTCCTTATACAGATGAGGATCTCCTGATTTGACTTTGGACACCGAACCTTCGCCACTGGCTTTTTTTAATATTTTTCGTGCCAGATCCAGGTGCCCGGATTTTCTGTAACAGCGGGCCACCTTGACATAAAAACTCATGTTTTCCGGGGCCAGCTGAACCGCTTTCTGGTACTCCACAGAGCAATTTAAAAACTGCCCGCTTTTTTCATAAGACTCCCCGGCCAGCAAATAAGGCAAAACCAAGCGAGGGTTGGATCGGCTCTCCAAACGGGCTTCCTCAATGGCTGTCTCATACTCCTTTTCCAAAAAAGCCACCCGACCCAGGTAATAGTGTGCCTTGGGATACAGTGGGTTGAGAGCCAGAACTTTTTGAAAATGCCGGCGGGCCTCCTTGTAATTTTTTTCCTTTAATCTCAGCTGGCCTATGTAAAAAGTGGGCTTGGGATCAGAAGGATTTAAGATCGCTGACTGCAAAAAAGCTGTGTAAGCTGATTTAAAATCCCTTTCATACATGATCACCCGGCCCAAATAAAACCAGGCTGTATTGGATTTGGGATCAATTCCAATGATTTTTTGTACTTCCTCTTTTGCCATCTTATATTGTTCCTCTTCAAAAAGGTATTTCATTTTTTCCACACGATACTCTGTAATCAGAGGGTAATTTTCCACCATCTTTTGAAAATAAGCTATGCCGGAGGACCAGCCGTAAGCCCCCCCCAGTGCTCTGGCATAGTTGGTTTGCGTTTTTATCGCATTGGGATCCACTTCCAAAGCCCTTGTGGCAAAAGCCAAAGCCTCGTTGGTGTCACCGGACTTCGCATAAGCCTGTGATATAATAACATAAGATTCCAGATCGGCTGAATAAATACTTAAAGCGGTTTTGGCGTATTGAATGGCTTTGCTGTAACGACCCTGTTTTAAAGCAAGATGGGCACGTCCCCTATACAGCTCATAACTGCGGACTTTTTTTCGGAACGCGATTTTTAAGATCTTTTCCGCGTTGGGGAAATCATACAACTCAGCATAATATTCTGCCATTAAAGTATAAGCCGACATCAGCTGTGGATTGGCATTAATGGCTTTTTTCAGCCATAAAATGGCCTGATCGGAAAAACTCAAGGCCCAATAGGCTTTGGCTATTTTGACAGCCACCATGGCGTTTTTGCCTTTTTCTGCTGAAAAGGCCTCTTCATAGTAGCCGATGGCGGATTGAAATTTGTTTTTTAACACCAACTGGTCTCCTTCATATATCAGCTGGCTGGTGTTGATGCGAATTTGATCAAGCTTTTCCTTGCCTCCGCTTATCTGAATAATGAGATTCTGGCTGGCTTTGTCGGCAGGGTTATAGCTGTAGGCCTTGCGGGCGTATTTGAGGGCCTGAGTCGTCTGGCCTTTTTTCAGGTTTATTTCAGCGAGAGCAAACCATGCCTCCGACATCACCTGAGGATGAATCCTCTCCTGATAAGTCAGAGCGGATATCAGGGCGGTTTTGGCTTTTTCGGTTTTGTTAAAATGCTGATATTCTATCAGGGCTGTTTTAATTCGAGCCAGTTTATGTTGTGGATCCAGTTTTAACACCTTCCTGTACATGGAAAGGGCCTCAGCCACTTTGCCTTCTTTCATAAAAACCTCCGCAGACAGGATATAAGGCTGTCGCCACGGCGGAATCATTTTTTGCAGAGTGTCCAAATAGCTTATCACAGCTGTGTAGTCACCAAGGTAATAAAGTGCACGAGCTTTTAAATAATAAAAGAAGGGGATCATTTTTTGGGATTCTCTGTCTTCCACGGCCCCGCCCAAGCCATCCAAAGAGCTTTCCGCCATCGTTTTGGCCCCTTCATATTTACCTTTGATGATGAGGTCCATGGAGTGGCACAGACCAGATCGAACGCCACCTTTGTTGATCTCAGATGTTTTATGGGTGATATAAGAAAGTGTGTTGAAGGAGGAAGTATCCTGCCTGGTCCAGGGCCACAGCTCCAAATACACCAGGCAGAGCATGGCCATGGCATAAGTGTTTTTGGGGTCCCCTTCCACGGCCCTGATGAGCAAAGCTTGTGCTTTAATATAAGAGGGGACTTTGCCTTGCAAATATTTTTGCCAGCTTTTTTTAATCAGAAGATCCACTTGATCCTGAGGCAGGGCCGGGCGATTTGTGGCCGGTTTTTTTAATTCCACATAGTCTTTTGTTGGAGATTTTGTCCCGTCCGGCCAGAAGAAAAACAGCAAAATGAGAAAGCCGAAAAGTCCAATTAGAGTTTTACGCCTGAATAAAAAAGAAAGTCCTGTCTTCTGATGGTGCAAAGCCTTTTCTTCCAGCTCCTCCGGTTCCTCATCCTCATAGTAAATAACGGTTTTTTCCTTTGATATTTTTTTTTGTGATGGGCGGCGGGTGGCCAGGGACCGTTTTCTTTTCCTGTTTAAGCTTTTTGGTCTGCTTTTGTCTGCAATAACAGTGGCAGAAGGGACAGAGGATTCTCCTGAATCCCCACCCCCGGTGGAGACAGAACCTTCTGCTGTGGTTTTATCCTCTTCGGAAAGGGCAGACAACAAAGGCTCGTAAAAAAGAGGTTCAACAGATATGGGTTTCCACCGGCCATCCGGATAAACAGAAATGCTTTCCTCACCATGGACAGCTTTATCCTTTATGAGATGGATAATGTCGTTCGTGGACAAGGGGCCTTGAACACGGCCGTTTGTATGTTTAAGCAACCAAAGTTTATTTTGACTCATATTATGATTATACTACAGTTTTGCCAGCTCTGAAAAGCAGGATTTTATTTTAAACCAAACAAGAGCAGTATAAATGGCCGGGGGCTTATGACTTATTTCAAATAAACCAGTCGCCGGGTTTGCCGCAAATAGCTTTCCAGGGCAGAGAAGGAGTGGGAGCTTTTGGTCCGGCTTTCGCCGGGGAGCAGTAAAGTGGTTTTGGGATCACACAACCGGCTGAAAAAAGACAGGGTGTCACCCGACCCCTCTCCCCTGTATTGGGACAAACGGCTTAAATTTCCCGGATTCAAAAGCAAAAATACATTCTGGTCGGTGGCTTTGCGGATAAAGTCCTTCAATTCAAAAAGCTTTTCAAAATCTGAGAGCAAAATATACTGATAAGTGTTTTTTGGACCTGGTTTGTATTTTTTTAAATAATGAAAGATGTTTTTATTTTTTAAGCTGGAAAAGGGAATATCCAGCAGGGTCATCAGATGCTGATTTTTTTTGGAGCTGTTTTTTATGTAAGACTGGGCCTTTTTTAGATCCTCCAACCTGTTGTGGGGGGCCAGCCGGTGAATTAATATGGGCTTTTCGTATAGCACATCAGAGGTCAAAAGGCTTGTTCCCTCTTCCTGAAACAAAAGGGCAGAAGTGGATTTTTGCCGGATAAGCTCCATATTGATATGATGTGGACGGATGGGCTTGAATATTTTTCCGGAACAGCGGAGAACATCCATATCCACACGGGTGGATTCAAAGTTGTCAAAAAGCGACTTGATAATGTTTGGGCAGTCTTTTTTTCCATAAAAGGCGGAGTGGATCAGGTTTACCCCCAGGGCACCCAGTATTTCATGCTGTTGCAAACGGGTTTTATCCAGCAAATTGATATGCATGACCATTTCATTATAAGAGGAGTTGTATTCATTTTGAAATCGTATCCCCATCCAGCCATGATGATGGGACTCATTTAAGCGATCGGTGGTGCTGACGGCCACCGTGTCCGCAAAAGCAAAAAACTTTGTATTGTGCCCTTTTTTGTGTTTGAGCCTTTTTTTCAGCAGTGTGTATTCATGATCCAGCATGGTTTCCAGCCTTTGTTCGGACACATACCGTCCGGCTTTCCCGTATATCTCATCACTGAAAGTCATATCATACGCGGACATGCTTTTGGCCACGGTTTGCGAGGCCTTTCCAGCTTTAAAAAAGTGATTCACCACTTCCTGGCCTGCCCCAATTTCAGCAAAAGTCCCATAAATGGAGGGCGTGTTATTGAGCTTTCGGGCTTTTTCTGTGGTGATTTTGGCAATATAAGGCATGGGTGTTCTTTTAAGGGTTGGGGTTGGGGACTTCGTCCAGGCCCATATCAACAGCTCCGTTTTTCCAGCGCAAATTCAGTTCAAAACAAGCCTGATGGGGCCACTCGTCTTGTGCCTTTTGGGATGAGAGGTTCAGGCCCCCTTTTCGGACAGGGCTTTTGATAAAACTGCGGACACCACTTTCCTTTAATAACCATGCCAGTTTTTTCCTGAGAATATTGCCTCCACGGGTATTGTCAATATAACAATAAAAAGCCAGTATACAGGCGTATTGACTCCTGTCGCTGGCGAAGGAAAGGGCACTTGGAACACCTGATCCTGCTCCATATCCTGGAATGAGGTTCGGGTCATTTGCGTCATATTTAATGTCTTGTGCTCTGTCCACGGGTTGAGGGTGGAATCTTTCATTGTCCCCCCCACAAAGGCCCTCATCCTTGTCATGAACAATGTTCTTATGGATAAAGTGCACCAGATCTTTATTGTTGTTATTCAAAGCCCGCTCAAGGAGGGACACCTCATTCTCGTCCTGAAACTCGCTTTTGTCTTTGAGAGCCTGTAACATTTTTGCCTCTTTTGTGGCTGTCCCTGAACTGTCCCCCGCTTTTTCCAAAAGTTTTTTAAACAGATCAATACCATCTTCTTTCTCCTGTGTTTTTGTAAACAGCTCAAGGGCTGGTTTTTTCACGCCCACATAGTTTAAAAGCAATTGTGCCTCATAAGGGCCGTAATCATCAATCAGATCCTCCAGAAGATCCAGGCTCAGCTCCTTCATTGCAGAGCATATTATATCCAGCTCTTCCTCTTGGATCTTTTGAATCAGTTTTTCTTCATCCGGATCTTCCAACACATCCTTAAAAATGATGACCAGTTTATCATGGACAAATTTCTTCTCCAGAGCGAGGCATTTATGGTATCCATCTCCTGACAAATTCAAATAATCGCTGTCCCCGCAGTAGTCTGTGCACTCCTCATCCTCTTTGTCACAGCACTTGGAACCACTGCACTTGGGCAGGTTGCATTTTAACACATTTGTTTGTTTTGTATCCTCATTTCTTTTGTTTGTCCGGCCCCCTGTTTGTGTGCCCTCCTCCACGGGAGAGGAACAGTTGAGCATAAAAAACATGGCCATAAATGGAGACAAAACCAGAGGAATCAGGAATTTTGGGCTGTAGAAAAATGACTTCATGACCAAGCTCCTTTGTGTTTATTAGGAGGGAAAACCTCACAAGCGACACCCTTTTCAAAAGGCAGACCCCTCGGGGCAGGTTCTGCCTGCCCCCAAGCCAGTTTGGTTTAAGTTTAATGGCAATAACAGGGCAAGCGAAAGTCCTTTGATGTCAATCCAGACTTAAGGACAGTTCTGGATCTCAAGGCCCCCCCCTGTGGCCGTGAGAAAGTGGGGCCACGGTTTGGGCTGTGGTGTGGCTGTGGAGGTCTACTTGCCCAGGCAGAACTCTTTGAATATCTCCTGAATCACATCCTCATGGCATGTTCGGCCGGAAAGCTGATGTAAAACGGACAGGCCCTCCTTTAGTTCAAAAGCGATGAGATCCGGAGAGGCTTTTTGATTCAAAAGCCTCTCTGCCCTGTTCAGGCAGAGGCTCAGTTTTTTTAAAGAGCTTTCCTGCCGGGGCGTGGAGAGAAAAATCTCCCCCTGCTCCACTTCCGATCTTTCAAAGCAAAGAGCTTTCAGCCTGTCCATACCCTCTCCTGTTCGTGCACTCAGCCACAAAGGGGCAAAAAAACCATGCCCCCTGTTATGCTGATTTAGAAAAGAAAGGGTGTTGTGTAAAAGTGTGTCCCGGTCTTTTGGGTTGGGCAGGAGGTCTGCCTTGCTGAAACATATCAGGTTGGTTTTGGGATTTAATTTTTCCAAACCAAAGAGCTTTTCTGCTTTTAAGGGGAGTTGGCTTTCCAGCAGAAAAAGAGAAAGATCCACCTTTTTTATCTCCTCTTCTGTTTTTTTGATACCCTCTTTTTCCACCGGATCGGGATGGGCACGAAGCCCGGCACTGTCTTTTAAGCAAAACTCCCTGCCCTGCCACACAAAACGGGAGGAGAGAATATCCCTTGTGGTGCCAGGCTCTGTTGTCACAATGGCCTGATCCGCCTCCAACAGCTGGTTAAAAAGAGAGGACTTGCCGGCATTGGGGGCCCCCACCAGCAAAACAGAAAAGCCCTCACGGTTAATCAGCCCCTGCTTAAAGCCCCTGATGAGCTGAGTGGCCTGCTGTTTTATCTCTTTAAGACGGTTTTTTTGCTCCTCTTCATCAAAAGGGCTTATGTCCTCTTCACTGAAATCAATGCTGGCCTCTATATGGGACAAAAGCTTTAGGAGATTTGTTTCCATTTGCTGTAATTTTTGAGAGAGTTTTCCCCCAAGGGCCTTCAGAGCCTGCTGTTGGCTCTTGGGCGATCGGCTTTGGATAAGAGACAAAACACCTTCTGCCTGAATAAGATCCATTCGACCGTTCATAAAGGCACGAAAGCTGAACTCCCCTCTTTCCGCCAGACGTGCACCCGCCGAAGTCAGAGCGGATAGAACGAGATTGGCCACAAAAAGCCCTCCGTGGCAGGAGAACTCCACACTTTCCTCTCCTGTCCAGGACCGGCCTTTTTTAAAACAAAGCACAAGGGCCTCATCCAGGACTTTTTGGTCTTGGGGGTGTCGGATCCGGCCAAAGTAAATGCGATGTGAGGTTATTTTGGCAGGGAGAAAAGGGCAAAGCTGTCGGGCGATGGAAAAAGCTTTTGGCCCACTCATTCGGATCAGGGAGAGGGCCCCTTCGCCGGGAGGGGTGGCCAGGGCACATATTGTGTCTTCACTGCCGGGAAAAAAAAGGGCTTTGTTTTTTTGTTTTGCCTTCATCACTTCAGTCAGCCATGCTCTTGTCAGAAAAGCAAAGTTGGTCTTTGCCATCAAAAAAGGGCCTTAAAGCGGGCGGGAGATACAGGGTGTGTGGGCCTCTTTGGTGTATTTCCAAAAACACAGCCAAAAGTCGGGGCAGGGCTATGGCCGTGTTGTTAAGTGTATGGCAGTAGTGCACTTTTTCTTCTTTATCCCGATAGCGAAGATTGGTCCGGCGGGCCTGCCAGTCCAACAGGGAGGAACAGCTGTGTGTTTCCACATATTTATTAAGCGAAGGGAGGTGGCACTCCATGTCGTGCATTTTGTATTTGCCGGCCCCCATATCGCCGGTGGAGACCATCACCACCTGATAGGGGATCTCCAGAGCCTGCACCACCTCTTCTGCATTTTTCAATAAAAAATTATGCCATTTTTCGGTTTCTTTTAGGGAATTTTCACAAATCACATACTGCTCCAACTTTACAAATTGGTGCACACGCAAGAGCCCTCTCACATCCTTTCCGGCACTTCCTGCCTCTCTTCTGAAACAGGGGCTTAGGCCCCCCATGAGCCGGGGCAGGCTTTTGTGGGATAAAATCTCCCCCCGGTAAAGGGCATTGAGCAAAACTTCCGAAGTGCCTGTCAGGTAAATATCGTCTTTTTCCAGGTGATAAACCTGATCCTCCCCTTCCGGAAAGTGCCCACTTCCTGTGAAAGCGGCCCGATCCCCAAAATTGGGAAGGCTGAAAAGAGTAAAGCCTTTTTGAGCGAGAAACTTCAGGCCCCACTGAATAAGGGCTTGTTCCAGTAAAACAAACTGGTTTTTCAGTGTGTAAGAGCGGGCCCCGGCCACCTGGGCTATCCTTTGAAAGTCCGCCCCTTGATTTTTCAGCAAAAAATCCACATGGCTTAAAGGGGGGGCTTTGGGCTTTTCCCCCACTTGTTTAATGACCTGATTGGCCTTTTCGTCCTCTCCCACCGGGGAATCGGGGGAGGGAATATTGGGGACCTTGAGGAGAAGAGCTTTTAAAACTTGTTGTTTGTCCCTTAGAAGGGACTGTGTAGTTTGAATATTGAGGGAGAGGGTTTTGCCTTTTTCCCTTAGGTTTTCTTTTTCCTCTTTTGTTTTGGTGGTTTTGAATTGGGCCGCATTTTCGTTTTTTTGCCTTTGCAGGTTTTGCAGGTCCTGGGTGAGGGCCCCCACCTCCTTGTCCAAATCAAGGAGTTTGTCCAAATCCAAATCAATATGTTTTTTTTCTATGGCCGATTGGATCTTTTCCGGATGGGCACGAAGAAATTTTATATCCACCATGGTTTTTTGTCCTCCCCCTCTCCAAAATCCTTGTGATAATAAGATGAAGTGCTGTGGCTGTCAAGGCTTGATTTTATGCCCTGCTGGCTGGAAGGGGATTGGTCCCTTTCTTCACAACAGCTTTCGCAGTCTCCAATGCCAGTTTGGTTTAAACAGAAATGGGGGCTTTAATGGCCGGGTGAGGATCATAATTTTTCAGCTTAAAATTTTCATACCTGTAATCAAAAAGGCTGTGGGCCGGTTCTATTTCCAAAGTGGGAAGAGCCTTGGGAGATCTCTTCAGTTGAACCTGTGCCTGCTCCACATGGTTTAAGTAAAGATGCACATCTCCAAAAGTATGCACAAAAACACCCGGCTCAAGATCACAAACCTGAGCCACCATCATGGTCAGAAGAGAATAGCTGGCAATATTAAAAGGCACACCCAAAAACAGGTCCGCACTTCTTTGGTAAAGCTGACAGGATAAACATCCCCCCGCCACATAAAACTGAAAAAAAGCATGGCATGGGGGAAGAGCCATCTGATCCAATTCACCAGGATTAAAAGCCACCACCAAGTGCCTTCGGGAAAAAGGGTCTTTTTTTATACCCTCCACCACCCGGCTTATCTGATCCACCGTCCCGCCTCCCGGCTTTTGCCATGCCCGCCACTGAACACCATACACTCTTCCCAAGTCGCCTTTCCTATCCGCCCATTCGTCCCATATATGCACATTGTTGTCCTTCAAGTATTGAATATTGGTGTCCCCCCTCAAGAACCACAACAGCTCATAAACAAGAGAGCGAAAATACACCTTCTTGGTGGTGAGCAAAGGAAACCCTTTTTGCAAATCAAAACGCAATTGATGGCCGAAAACACTCTTGGTGCCGGTGCCGGTGCGATCCACCCGCTCCACACCGGTTTTCAACACTTTGTCCAATAATTGCAAATAAGCCTGCATGGTTATGTGATGCCGTTTTTAAACTGTGTGATGTGCTCATACACAGCCAGAGAAGTCACCTTAAGGGCATTGGCCACAGGGATGGAAATAATCATTCCCAGGATGCCCATAAACTGCCCGCCCAATATAATCAGCAAAACCACTGTCACCGGATGAAGTTTGACAATGCGAGCCACCAAAATAGGTATTAAAACCCCGTTATCAATAATTTGTGCTATAAAATAAATACCAACAACCAAAGCCAGATCCCATGTTTCATAGCCATTTATCAAGGCAATAGCCACCGCCGGTGCACCACCTATAACAGGGCCTATGTAAGGGATGAGGTTGGTCAGTCCGGCAAAGCCCCCCAACAAAGCGGCAAAAGGGAAGGAAATAAGACTCAGGCCCAAAAACACCAACAAACCCACAATGGACGCTTCCAGAAAACGGGCCCTTATAAAAAGCCCCAACTGCCGGTTAATTTGATACTGCAGATCCAAAACCATTTCAAAAACGCTGTTGGGCACCAAAAACATAAAGCGGCGGGCCATTTTGTGGCTGTCCTTCAGCATAAAAAAAGCCAGAAAGGGGGCCAACAACAACACACTCAAAGCCTGTAAAAACAGAGAGGGAAGATCTTTTAAAATCACCTGACTCAAGGCCAGCAGTTTTTCCCGGCCTTTTTCCTGAATATGAATGTCCAAGCCTAAAAAATCCTTTGCTTTCAGCTCCAAGTTTTCAATCAGGTTTAACAGGCCCGCCGAGTAGCGGGGCCATTCTGCCTGAAAGTGATTTATCTGCTGAGACAAAAGGGGTGCCCCCCATGTGCCCAAAAGACCAATCAGGCCTATCCCCAGAAGATAGATCAGCACAAGGGAGCTGTTATAACTCAAGCCCGTTCTTTCCAATGATATCACCACCGGACGCAGGAGATAGCTGATGACAAAAGCCAACAGAAAAGAAATAAAAAGATTGTTAACCAAAAACAGCACACTGACAGTGATGGCCAGCAAACCCAGGAACACCAGGAGCCGGATGATGTTGATGCGCTTTATTTTAGTTTTTTGCTCAGTGCTCAAGGAAAGCATTTAATTTTCCAGTGTGTGCTTCATTTGAGAGAGTTTTTCTCCCGCTTTTTTCAGTCGCTCGCTTAATATTTCCCCCAATTTCATTAAAATTCGACCACCAGTCCAGGGGTTTTTGTCCATCAAATTCAGCAGATCCGGTCTAAAAAAGCCCAAAAGCTTGCATTCCTGAGTCGCCTGAGCAGACACATGGTGGTAGCCTTTTTCCTGCATAAGACAAAGCTCCCCAAAAAAATCCCCCTCCTTTAACTGAGAAATCACAATGGACTCCCCTCCCTCGGAATCTTCATGCAAAATATCCACTTCCCCGCTCAGGATAATATACATACCCAGCCCTTTTCCCGTCTGGAAAACAAACTCACCGGGGATAAAGGAACGTTGATGAACCAGTTTGATTATAAGCCTCAGCTCTTTTGGGCTTAAGCTTTCAAACAGGGGGTTGGCCCTCAAAACCGTCTCAATGTTTTTATCCTCTTTTTTAAAAATATTGCCCCATAAAAAATCAATCATTTTGCCTCTCCTTCTTTGTTTTTACAGGTGTCGGCCATCTGTATCTTCTGATTACAGAAGAGCATGCCTTGGTTGGAAGCCGGGGTCAAGTGCTGATTGGCCCTTTGGATCATGCTGTCAGAACGCTCTTTGGCCCGATTCTTGCATGGCAATGGGGCAAAGGGCTTTTTTGCCGGGCAAGGGGGCAAAAGCCCGTTTGGGGAGCGAAAATCACTTGTGGCGGGGGGACCAAGGCCCGCCGGGGGGAAAGCAAAGTTATGCAGGAAAAAATTTTGCCAAAGTGGGAAAACCTGTCTTTTTGGTTCAGGAACTGCTGTGTGTGCCGGTTCAGTGCACCGCCTGTCCCCTGGCTTTGCAGGGGGTGCTGGCAAAAACTCAGGAGCCTTTATCTCTCCCCAAGGGACATGATTCGGGAGCAGGGGGGCCTCACCCATGTGCGTTTGTTTGACTGGGGCGAGGAAAATGATTTTTTGGCCCGCCATTTTCTCAACAGCCTGAAAAAAGGGGGGTCTTCTTTTATTTTCAACACTTTGGCCAAAGAGTTTTTACATCGTTTTTTGCAGGTTTTGCCTTTGCCGGACAACACTTTGTTTATTCCTGCCCCTGCCCGCTCCAGGCCCCTTCGGGATCATGCTTTTTCCTTATGTCAGGCTTTTTCCCAGATCTCTCAAATCCCCATGCAAAACCCGCTCATGGTTTTGCCGGCTCAACAGCAGGGGCCACAAAAGCAAAAAAACAGAAGGGAAAGAAAGGAGATACATTTTCAGTTAAAAGAGCCTCTGTTACTAAAAAACCGGAGAATTGTCTTTGTGGATGATATTCTGACCACAGGGGCCACTGCCCGCTCCGCCCACAAAGCTTTGGGGAAACCCCAGCCCTTTATGATTTTCACCCTGAGCTGGCGCCGTTTACTGCAAGAGGAAAAGCCCCTCCCCTGACTCATTTTTTAGCACATACCAGCAGGCTAAAACTGCCCAATTTTCCGAACAGATCCGACAGCACGGGCTTTAAGACCATTGCTGGTCACACAAGACACACTCAAAAAACCAAATAGTAAAATTATGGTTTTCATAATACCTCCCTGGGATTAAGGTTTTGTTTCTTTCTCTTTAACAAGCAATTCATATATCATTTTTTTTATCTCTTTTATCTCTTGTCTGAGGTCATCGAATTTCTTGTTTGTGTCTTGCCTGAGATCATCTATCTTTTTATTTGTATCAGTGATATGATTAGCCAAAAGCTCTTTAATATTTTCTATTTTAGCCTCCAACCCCTTGTTTTCAGCTTTAAGCATCCAGGCCCACCCTGCAAAAAGCAGGCCCGTATAGAGGACAAGTAAAGTAACATCGGAAAAAAAATCAGTTATTGCTGATAATTCCATTGATCTGGACCTCCCATTTTGGGTTAAGGGTTTTTCTCTTTCTGTTTAATCAGAAATTCATAAAGCCTGTCAAACCGATCGCTTAGCCGGTCAATCTTTTTGCTGTTATCTTCAATCTTCTTGTTTGTATCAGTGATATGATTAGCCAAAAGCTCTTTAATATTTTCTATTTTAGCCTCCAACCTTTTATTTTCAGCTTTTATCATCCAGCTGAAACCTGCAAAAAGCAGGCCCGTATAGAGGACAAGTAAAGTAACATCGGAAAAAAAATCAGTTATTGCTGATAACTCCATTGATCTGGACCTCCAAGTTTGGATTAAGCTTTTTTCTGTTTAATCAGAAATTCATAAAGCCTGTCAAACCGATCGCTTAGCCGGTCAATCTTTTTGCTGTTATCTTCAATCTTCTTGTTTGTATCAGTGATATGATTGGTCAATATCTCTTTTATAGGCCCAATTTCAGCTTTAAGCATCCAGCTGAAACCTGCAAAAAGCAGGCTTGTATAAAGAACAAGAAAGGTGACCGCCGGCCACAAGCTGTCTTTTTTCATAACTCCACCATAACACAGGATTAAGGCTTGTCAACCATTTATTGCTGATAATTCCATTATAGCACAGGGCCAAGCTGTGTCAAAATGGCTCCGGTTTACCTTTTTCCAGAGAATTTGGTGAAAAGTGAGGTTTTGACCCCTTTCTTCTGAGCCTTCTCAAATACCAGGGGCTTGCCTTTCCCAACAAAAACGGGCTAAAACTGGTGAAAAGTGAGGTTTTGACCCCTTTCTTCTCATGTCTTCTGAGCCTTCTCAAGCCCAGGGGCCAATCCATTAGGGGCCAACCCGCCCCCTCACAAGGCAAAGATCGAACGGGAGTTTCTTATGTCTTTAAAAGCTTTTTTGCTTTGTGCCGGAAAGGGGAGCCGCTTTCGGCCCCATACCCATGTCCTTCCCAAAGCACTTATTCCTTTTTTAAATATTCCCTTGTGTGCCTATAACCTGTATCTGTTAAAAACACTTGGGGTCCGGAAAGTGACAGCCAATGCCCATATTCAGCCCGATCTGCTGAAAAAAGAACTCACCCTTTTGGCCCGGCAGGGCGGGTTGGATCAGCCCAGCTTTAGCTTTGAACAACAGCTCTTGGGATCGGCTGGAGGGCTTTTAAAAGTCAGGGATTTTTTTGTAAGGGAAAAACACTTTTTTTACCTGAATGGAGACAGTTTTATTTGGCCGGAGAGAGAGGAAAGCCTGTCGGATTTTTACTCTGCCCATATCGAAAGTGGTGCCATGGTCAGTTTTTTGGTCCGGCCCGCCCCGGATGAAAAAACCAACACCTGGCTCAAACCTTTGGTCCGGCCCGCCCCGGATGAAAAAACCAACACCCTCACCAAAGGCTTTATTTATGCTGAAAATGAAACTGTTTGTTCTTTTTCCCAAGCCCCCAAAGGAAACACAAGAGCCAGGCCTTATGAGTTCTCCGGCCTGGCCCTTTTCTCCCAACAGATCTTTAAGGAGATAAAACCCACGGCTTTTCATATTTTTAAAGATGTCCTGGGGCTTTTGATCGCAGAAAGCCCGGCCTCTTTCAAAGGGGAGCTGAGGGTGCATTCTGTCCCCAACTTAAAGTTTTTGGACATGAATCAGCTGAGCACTTATTTACAGGGCACAAAGGTCGTCCTCAGTTTTTTAAAAGAACACAGGGGAAATGGATTTTTACAGAACATTTTAAATCTTTGGACGCCTTTATGGCGACAATTTGAGGGGGATAACTGGTTTTCGGCAGAATTAGTGGAAAAGCCCCCGCCCCACCCTCAGGATATTTTGTTTTGTGGGCCGAAAGTCAGGGGACTGAAAAATCTTTCTGTCAAAGGTTTTGCTGTCCTGGGGGAAGGAGCTGTTATAACTGAGCCTCTTTGCATGGAGCAATCGGTCTTAAGCCAGGGTGTTCACCTGAACCAGGACTTGCAAAACAGCCTCAAGCTCCTTGAGTAAGCCACAAAAAATCCTGTGCTGTTTTGGCTGGTAAGCCTCAAACTCCTTGAGTAAGCCACAAAAACTCCTGTGCTGTGCCCCTTAAAGGCTGGCTGGTATAAATCAGACCGGCGTAAATCAGGCCTGCAAAATCAGATCAGCATAATAAATCAGGCCGGCTGGCTTTGGGCAGGCAAATTGTGTTGTTCTGTCAAAAAATCCCACAAAGTTTTGGCTGTTTCCACAGCAGAATGCAGAGCCTCCTCTTTTTGGGAGGGGGATAGTTTTTCCAACAGTGTTTCTATGGCTGTTCTGTGCTCCACATCAGCTGTTTTATGCACAGTAAAAAACAACAGGGATTTTTTGTCTGTCACACCATAATACTTTTTTAAGCCCTGAATTTTGGTTTCCGCCACCTCCGGCACCTGATACTCGTAGCTGTAAAGAGCGGAAAGCCCTCTGGCATAAGAAGACCTGGCCTGGGTGAAAAAAGCCTGAATCACCTTCTGAATGCCCGGTGACAGGGGCGTGCTTTGCACTTCCTCTTTTTTTAAATTCAGGCCCCCGGCAAAATAAAGCCAGAGATCCGGATGAGGATCACCCCCCGCCCCTTCCTCTTCATTTAAGTTTTCCAGCAAAACCTGCCGATCTTTTTGATCCTCACACAGAGAATGAATCGCACTTATATAGCGGGGAAAAGCAGACACATGATGATAATACTGAGTGGCATAACTCCGTAAGCTCTCCCGTGAAAGCTCCCCCTTTGTCCACTGCACATAAAAAGGGTGTTTTAGCAAATAATAAGGCGAAAGTTTGTTTTTCAGCTCTGACACGAAACTCATAATGGCCCTCCTTTGTTAAAATTTTGGTTTAAAAGCGGTTTAAAATGTAGTTGGCGGGATCCACAGGGACATTGGAGATGCGCACTTCATAATGAAGATGCGGGCCGGAGGAGTGTCCGGTGTTTCCAATGGCACCCATAACCTGCCCTCTTTTTACTTTTTGCCATTTTGAAACCATAATATCAGACAAATGCCCGTAAAGGGTGGAAAGCTGATAACCATGATCCACCACTATCACTTTCCCATACCCCTGTTTGTAACCGGCAAACATAACCACCCCGGCCCCCGGTGCATACACAGGTGAACCAGGCATACCGGCAATATCCAGCCCCTCATGCAAAGAGACCTCCCCCGTGAAAGGGTAGGGGCGATAACCAAAAGGGGAGCTGATCCAGCCTTTGGCTGGCATAATGGTGGGGGTGCTGAGCATAATGTCCTGCTTTTCATACAAGTGCCCCAAGAGGGATGTGATGCTCTGCTGAACCATTTTGGATTTTTGGTTCAGGCGATCCATATAAACCCGAATATAATCCCCCTGCTCCGGTGAAGGGGGCAAAAAAGAGGGCTTTTTTTCTGATTTTTCGACCGGCTCCAAAACGGCAGAGAGAGCCTCAGCCTGTTGGCCGGGCAAAGGGGGGGAATCCGGAACAGAAACACCAGGCCAGGGCCCTGTGGCCGTGAGGGGATGAGAGGTCAACCCGGCTATCACTTTCACCTTGTGGGAGAAGTCCTCAATTTGATACAGGCGGGAATTCAGCTGTTCCATCTCCTGCAAAACGGCAGAAAGCTTGAGCTTTAACTCCTGGTTTTCCTTCTGGTGTTTTTGATTCTGCAAAGGGGCAGAAAACATATAATGCACCACAAAAGGGGCAAGCAGGAGACTTAGAACAAGGCCCCCGGCCAGCACTTGGTGCAGGCGGGACAGGGGAATATGAAACTCCCTGAAAAAGCCTCTTTCCCCGTTAAGGCTTAAAAACACACTCAGGCTTTTTGCTTTCATAAACAGCTCTTTATTGAATTTCAATCAGGATCACAGAGACATTATCGCCTCCGCCGGCCATAAGGGCCCTTTTAATACACTCTTTGGGCACATTCTGTCCAGCTGTATTTTTCAAAATATCGTGAATTTCGCTATCCTGCACAAAACCACTCAGGCCATCAGAGCATATCAGGTATTGTTCCCCTTTTTCCACTGTTTTTTCAAATATATCCGGCTCCACTGTGGCAAAAAAACCCACACTTTTTGTCAAAACATCGTCATCGGGGGAGTCCAACCGTTTTTCTCCGGACAAAAAGCAGGCTTTCATCTGTTGTGTCAGAAAGTTGTGATCCTCCGTCAAAAGCCATAACTTATTGTTTTTGTTCATGTATATCCTGGAATCGCCAATATTGGCAATATAGGCCTGGCCGTTTTTATGGATATACAGAAAACAAAGTGTGGTTCCCATACCCCTCAGCATGATATTTTTTTGCCCTTCCATATAAATGGCCCTATTGGCCGCCAAACAGGCTTGTTTAATATGATTGGGACCCACCTCCTCTGGCGGTTTTGCCCCTGAGTCCCCCACCAAATGCCGTTCTATAATCTGGACAGCCAGACGGGAAGCCACAGCCCCCCCCTGATGCCCTCCCATGCCATCCGCCACCACAAAAAGACCATGCTCCCCATTGACCAGAATACTGTCCTGGTTTTCTTTCCGCACCCGTCCCACATCTGTGCCAGAATAAAATTCCCATTTAAAACTCAAAATTCACCTCTTATACTGATCGTGTTTGAAAATTCATGTGAAAGGCCTCAAAAGCTTCCAAAAACCAGACTAAAGGCCCAATGGGCCCCACCGGCAAAGGGGAATACCCGTAAAAGTTTATTGTTTTCCCGTCCTTCCCCCCGCACGGCTGTCACAACCCTATAATGTGAAAATAATACAAAGTCGCAAAAAAAGAAAGCTTGGACTATGATTTTTTTACTTTCTGTGTTAAGCTGAGCGTAAATCAGCCCTTTTTTCGGCAAAAAAAGGCCCCAAAGGGGGTGTCAGAAAGCCTTGGGCAGAAGAATATACAGGCAGGAGGTTTTACTTGTC
Organism: Bdellovibrionales bacterium; assembly: GCA_965242635.1. Taxonomy (GTDB): domain Bacteria; phylum Bdellovibrionota; class Bdellovibrionia; order Bdellovibrionales; family UBA1609; genus JANQSP01. The sequence continues at coordinate 1,514,924 of OZ251471.1, forward strand.
CCACCACAAAAATGCGAGAGTGTTTAGAGGCCTTGTTTATGGCCTGTTAAGCTCTCTTTTTATTCATATTGCTCTTTTCGTGCTCCTGCTGAAAGCCCCCACAGCTCAGGACCAGCTTTTGGAGGAGGAAAGTGAAGTGGTGTTTGTGGAATACCCCGCCCATCACCAGATTGTCACACAAAAAACATTTAACAAAATACCCCCTAAAGCTTCCCGCTCTTACCTGAGTCAGGCGGATCAAAGTGTGGAAAAGGAAACACAGGCCATGCTGAAGGGGCTTTTTCATCAGGCGGACTCCTCTGCTGACTTTTCAAAGAGTGCAAATTCAAAGAGATCAGAGAGCCTGGAGAGAAAACAGTCTCCTTCTGTCAGGGACATCAGTTCTGTATCCACCCCGGCCCATGAGGGGCTGACCACCAGTGTCCCTGTTCAAATGGATCTGGGGGAGGGGGGCTTTTCCCCTTATCTTCCGGAGAGAAGTCGCACCATGGATTTTTTGCCCGGAGTGGCATTAGGTTCTCACACTTTGCTCAACACGAGGGAGTTCAAGTATTACTCTTATTTTGCCCGCATGAAGGAACAGCTCTATTGGCGGTGGACAGAGCTTTTCAGAGAGGAGTCTTCCCTGCTTTCGGCCCGCCTCAAAAGGGGGAGAGGGCAAAACCTTTTTCACACCAGTTTGTATGTGTATTTGTCTCCTGATGGGGAAATACAGGACATAAGTGTTGTCAAAAGCTCTGGGGTGGAAAGCATTGATTCCATTGCCCTCTATGCTTTTTTGCGTTCAGCCCCCTTTCCCAACCCTCCAGCGGGGCTGGTGGAGGAGGACGGCTACATTCATATCAGGCAAAGTTTTCACCTTCATATTCAGCCCTCTGTGTTTGAAAACATGGCCTTTCGTTAAAACTCTTTGTGGCAAGGGCTGGGGGCCGGGACAAGAGCAAGGACAAGGGCAGGGGTAACAGCAATGACAAAAAATCTTTCTGATCTGAGGGATAAAAATCCTCTGGATTTGTTTAAAGCCTGGTTTCAGGAGGCCAAAGAGCATCCGGAGGTGCCACAGGCAGAGGCTATGGTGTTATCCACTGCCTTGTATCATGGGGGATGGCACAGCCACAATCAACCTGTATCCTCCCGTGTGGTGCTTCTTAAGGAAATAGGGTCCAACAGTCTGATTTTTTACACCAACTACCAGAGCTTGAAAGCCCGTCACCTGAAATACCGTCCCCTGTCTGGCTTAAATTTTTACTGGCCCGCTTTAAACAGGCAAATAAGATTAACAGGGAAAGTCAAAAAAATCCCCCGTGAGGAGTCTCTTAAATACTGGAGGACACGCCCTTTTGAAAGTCAGATAAGCCAGTTTATATCCCGGCAGTCCAAACCTTTGGAGAGCCGCCACCTGTTGGAACAAAAATGGCAGGAGGCAAAAAAGCAATTTGATGGTAAAGAGGTGCCCTGTCCCAGGCATTGGGGCGGGCTGGCTTTTTATCCTCATGTGGTGGAGTTCTGGCAGGAAAAGCCCCACCGTCTGCATGATCGCCTGCGGTTTACCAAAAAAAGCACCTTATTCACTCGAAAAATCCATTGGACCTCCACCCTGCTTTACCCTTAGACCGTTTATTCTGAACACCATGCCCAGCTTAACCTGTGTGGTATCTAAATCAGTCCTGAAAACAGGCACTTGCCTTTTCTTTTTGTTCAGGGTAGTTTGTCCTCATTATGGCCAAATGGACTTATTTTCATTCCATGGATCCTTTTATGTTTGCCCTGACGGAGACTGCGGGCCTCAGGTGGTATTCCATGGCTTATATCGTCGGCTTTTTTCTGGCATGGCTCATCCTTCGGAGGCTTATTCACAAAAAAGAAAGCCCTTTACAAAAGGCGGACTTGGCAGATCTGATTTTTTATGTCGCGGTGGGGGTGATTGTGGGGGGCAGGGCAGGCTACGCTCTTTTTTACGCACCTTCTCTTTTTACCCAGTGGGATTCCTCTTTTCCCTATTGGGAATGGCTGAAAATTTACAAGGGGGGGCTGGCCAGTCATGGGGGTATTATGGGTCTGATTGTGGCCATCGTTTTGTTTGGCCGGCGAAAAAGAATCTCTGCTTTTCATGGTTTGGATCTGGCGGTTTTGGGAGGCAGTATAGGGCTTTTTTTTGGACGAATAACCAACTTTATCAACGGAGAGCTTTTTGGCCGGGTGATTGAGAAGCAGGCCCTGTGGGCAGTGCAGTTTCCCCAGGAAATGTTTCATTGGGTGTCGGAAAAAAAAGTCAGTGCCCTTCAGGAGCTGGCACCGGCGATCCGGCACCTGAAAAGGCCTGTCAGCGGAGCCATGTGGCGGGACTGGCTTTATCAGTGGGAATCCACGGGCCAGCAGAAGTCGCAAATTTATTCGGTTATTCGTTCTTTGACAAAGGCGGTGGAAGAGGGCCATCAGGAGGTGATTTCCGCTTTAAGCTTGGTGATAAGCCATCGTCACCCTTCACAAATTTATCAGGGTTTTTTGGAGGGGCTTTTTCCATTTCTGATTATATGGCTTGTGTGGATAAAAAGGTCTTTCTTTATTCGCCTGTTCCCTTCCTGGAGTCAGGTTAAAGGGGGTGGTGGGCCAAGCAGGCCGGCCTTGAGGCCGGGCTTGGTGGCTGGCCTTTGGGGCCTCTGTTATGGGCTGGCCCGGCTGGTGGGAGAGCAGTTCAGGACGCCGGACGCACATATTGGCTTTCAGGCTTTGGATCTCACCCGTGGGCAATGGCTCACTTTGTTTATGCTGGTGGGCATGGGCCTTTATTTTGTTTTGGTGTTCAGACAAAAAGACCTCTCTTTAAAAAGATAATGGAACTGGGGATAGAAAGATTTATCAGGGAACGAAAATGGCAGGCATTGGAAAAGCGGCGGGTGGCTTTTCTGGGGCATTCCGGCAGTGTGGCCAAAAACCTAAAAAGCTCTCTTTCTCTTATTCTCTCCCACACCCCTTTGAAAATAGCTTGTGTTATTGGCCCACAACATGGCTTTCAGGGTGTTGAACAGGCCAACATGATCACCACAGAAGACGAACCTGCCTGCCCTGTGGAGCTAAATCTCCGGGTCGCAAAAGAGCCTGCCATACAGGGAGAAAGTGTTGGTTCGTCCTTTCTTTCTGCTCGTAACTCCATGTCGTCAACGAAGGCCCTCTCAAGCCAAAATTATAAGTGCCCGATTTTTAGTTTATACTCTTCCAGCACCAGAAGGCTTACAAAAGACATGCTTTCTCACTTTGATGTTTTGCTTATGGATCTGCAGGATGTGGGGTGTCGTGTTTACACTTATCTCACCACCCTTTTTTATATTTTGGAAGATCTGCATGATACGGGAAAAGAGCTTTGGATATTGGACCGGCCCAACCCTGTGGGCCGTTTGGTCGAAGGCACACGGCTGAACATGGATTTTGCAAGTTTTGTGGGGGCCGGGCCTTTGCCCATTCGTCATGGGCTGACTTTGGGGGAGGCGGCCCTTTGGTATCGTTCCCTTAAAAAGCTGAATGTGGTGTTGAAAGTTATTGAGATGAAAGATTATTTTCCGACAAAAACCCCCTGGCCTTTGGAATTGCCTTGGGTTTTGCCCAGCCCCAACATGGTGGACGGGGAATGTGCTCTTTATTACAGTGGCACGGTGCTTTTGGAGGGAACAAATATATCGGAAGCACGGGGGACGGTGTTTCCTTTAAAAGCTTTCGGCTTTCCGGGGATGAAAGTGGAGGACATTTTGTTACTTATGTGGGAAACCAAGCCGGAATGGCTTGGGGGCTTTGTGCTCAGAAAAGAATTTTTCAAGCCTCAGTTTGACAAATTTCAAAATCAGGTATGTTCGGCCCTCCGGATATACACGGGTTCTTCTCCCACAAGCTCTTCTTTAACAGGTTCTTCTTTAACAGGTTCTTCTTTAACAGGCTCTTCTCCAACAGGTTCTTCTTTAACAAGTTCTTCTTTGGGGGATAAGCACAATATTTTTCCTTATCGTCTTGTGAGTCTTTTTCTGAAGTGCCTGAAAAAAACACAGCCTGATTTTGATTGGAAAAAACCTCCCCCTTATGAATACGAATACAAAAAATGGCCCATTGACATTCTTTCCGGGGATGATTTTTTAAGGAAGTGGGTGGAAAACCCGGACAGCACACCGGAAGATCTGGAGAAGAGGTTACTGCCAGAGGAAAAGCTGTGGCAACAGCAAAGAAAACCCTTTCTGCTTTACCCCTGAAGCCATTATCCTTTGTTTTTGAAGGATATTTTGAGCGGTGCTTTTTTGCGACCGCTGTGGGCCTCCACCTGTTGCAAGCGAGCTTTCATCTGTGCTTTGAGGGATATTTTGAGCGGTGCTTTTTTGCGACCGCTGTGGGCCTCCACCTGTTGCAAGCGAGCTTTCATCTGTGCTTTGAGGGATATTGTGAGCGGTGCTTTTTTGCGACCGCTGGGCTTCCACCTGTTGCTGGCAGGCTGTCTCGGTTTTTCTGTCTGAAATTTTATCAATCGTGTAAATTTTTCACACTAAGTCTTCAAAAACCCGCTTTTTTTATTTTTTCTTTGGTGATTCCTTTAAAATCCCTTATATTCTCTTTTTATACTGACCTTGTTTGAAAATGCATGTTTCACATTTGTCTGGTGGGAGGAAAACAGCCCAAAAGTGGCACCCTTTTCAAAAGGCAGACCCTGCCCCGTGCCAGTTTGGTTTAACGCGGTTCAATCAGTAACAACAAAACATGAGGAGGTATTATGAAAACAATACTTGTTTGCCTTTTTTTAAGCTTGGGTTCTTTTGCCCATGCTGAAAAAAGCAAGTGTAATATTGAGAACTATCACCGGCGTCAGTATATACATGGTCCTGGTATCCATGATTGCTATTTGAGAGGGGCAGATTTGTTTGAAGCGAATTTGAAAAAGGCAAATTTGAGAGGGGCCTATTTGTTTGAGGCAGATTTGAGCATGGCAGATTTGAGAGAAGCAAATCTGAGCTATGCCATTTTGAGTGAGGCCCTTTTGTTTGAGGCAAATTTGAGTGAGGCGGATTTGACCAGAGCCATTTTGAGCAGGGCCATTTTGAGCAGAGCGGATTTGAGTGGGGCGGATTTATTCCGGGCGGATTTGAGCATGGCAGATTTGAGTGAAGTGAATTTGAGAAGGGCAGATCTGCGAGAGGCAGATTTGACTGGCACAGATTTCCGAAGAGCGGATTTGAAAGAGGCGGATTTGATTGATGCGGATTTGAGTGGGGCCATTTTGAGCAGAGCGAATTTGGCCAAGGCGAATTTGCACGGGGCACTTTTGAGTGGGGCCATTTTGAGCAGAGCGGATTTATTCCAGGCGGATTTGAGCAGGGCGGATTTGAAAGGGGCAGTTTTGAGCGAAGTGAATTTGAGAAGGGCAGATCTGCGAGAGGCAGATTTGACTGGCACAGATTTCCGAAGAGCGGATTTGAAAGAGGCGAAAGTCACAAAAGAACAGGCAGAATATTTAAAATCGCAGGGCTTAAGTGGCTTTATTATTATGGGATGAACCAACCCCCCTGAACCTTTTAATGGCAGGGACTGCCACCGTCTTTTTGGAGTAAGGGCCTTCCGTATTCTTTCTGCCCTCCTCCTAAACTGTCCCATTTTCAGGACCAACCCATAGACTTGTCTTTATAATTGGAAGATATCCATTTTATGGATATTATTTTCTTGTTTTTCACACAGTCCAAAAGATAAAAATTAATAAGCTGTTGATAGGGAATATTTGTCTTTTTACTAAGAGATTTAAAATAATCTATCACCTCATGATGAAGATTGATATTCATGCTTTTTTTAACCTTGATAGGGCTTTTAACATCTTTCATTTTTGAAAAATTATATTCTTTTTTCATAAAACCCTCTCTCTTTCTATAACAAAAAATCATAACCAACAATCTTTCAGATTGGCTGTAACCTATTACAATATAGCGATCCTCATTAGTGGCATGTTCTGTGTCTAAAAACACATGATGACCGGGATCGGAGAAAATCATTTGAGCTTCTTCAAACCATATCCCATGCTTTTTCCGGTTTATTTCGTTTTTGGACTCATCCCATTCAAATTTCATTTCTACATTATAAACATAGTATAAAAATATGTCAAGCTTTATTATTACAATAATTTTTTGAGCTACCAGACCTTTATCCTGGGGCAGGTTTTTCAGGAAACAGGCAAGGCTTGTGTCGTGATTCCCGTGCTTTTTTATCACGGAAAAGAGGCCTGGAGATGGAAAACCAGCTTTCAGGAGGGTTTTTGGGTGAAATTTTGACAAAAATTCCTCTAAAACAGCATTTTTATGCGATTTTTGGCTTGATTTTAAGCTTGTTATGATATGTGATAATTGGTATAAGGTAAATTAAGTTGCAGTTTTTGGCAATTGGGATGGTATTCAAAAAAGAACAAAAAAATCGAATCTCAAGGTGGAGGTCTGGTTAGTTGCTTTTCAGCTTTTTATAAAAACGGGGATACTATGAAAAATCATCAGGTATTCTCAACAGCAGGGCAACCTTAACAAGGGGGAGAGTATGTCTGACTATCCAAAATCAGAACCAGACATTTTAGACAGAGACAAAGAAAAAAACAACATACAAAAACAAAAAACCGGTTATGGCAACTGGCTGTTTCGCAAAGAAGGGACTGCGGCAGAACCTTGGCCTACGGCAGACGATCTCTGGAATAATCCGGATATCAAGAAAGCTGTCAAAGCACACAATGCTGAAGTAAGAAAAAGAAATGGATCATCAAAATAATGTTGGATTTGCATAATATTCTCTGGGTTATCCCTGGATTCATCTTTATTTATTTTTACAATAAATTCAGGCCTGATAATCCAACTGCAACAGCTATTGAACTATCTGGTTGGCCTTATCTTTTCTTTCTGGTTTTTATAGCTTCTCTGACTTGGTTTCCTGCTGAATTAATTGTCAACTTATGGTATGATGATTCGCCGATAAACAAAGCAATTACATTACCGCTTTCAATAGCATTTACTGTTATTTTATTAAAATTAACTCAATGGTATAAAATTGCTCAATGGATATTTTTGCCAGTAGAAGACAATTTTTACAAAAAGTGTCTTGAGTGGGAGAACAGTTTTGTTCTTGTGACTCTCAAAAATGACAAAAATTATATTGGAGTTTTGTGGAAGTATCCAGAAAGTCCAAAATCAAGACATGAATCTCAAACAATTTCCATAATACCTTTTAAAAGCGGGTACAGAGACAAAAAAACAAAAGAAGTGATATGGAATATAAATTATCCAGAATATCATAATAAATCTCAATTTACCAGTATGGAGATCATCATACCAAGAACAGAAATAGTCACTTTTGGAAAATTTAATCAGGAATCTTTTGAATATTTTTACAGCGACAAGAGTTCTTAAAAAGATTCTTGAGGTTTGGATCGGGCCTGAAAGTTATGCCACTTTTTTTAAAGTTCCTTTCTTTTTCAGGTCATTTAGTGTAATCCACCGTTTTTGATGATCCTGTATTTGCCAAAAAGTCCAGCCATTGTCTGTTTTTAACCCTTTAGCCACCTTGGAGGCCCCACTTGGTGAAGAATATCCCTTGCCTTTGTATAAAACTTTTCCTGATGTGAGCAAACAGGCTGAATGGATGTTCTTTTTGTGTTCCCCTCGCAAAAGTTTGTTTTCTGAAAAAAGGCCCGCCAAGCTAAACCTCTTGTTTCCAGCTTTTGAGTTTCCCTGAGCTGTTTTTTTTCTGTTTGATTTTTTTGCCTGTCGACGCTTTGGACCTATTGAGGCTAAAATAGGGTTTCCTTTATCTATTGCCTTTTTTAATCTTGGAATTTCCTGTTTTAATTTTTTATCTTCACCCATCTTTGATCTGTTCTGTTTATTTCCTTTCACTTTCGGCAATACGGAAAGAATAATTGATTCAACTTCACGAGCCTGATCCTTGTTCCTTGTAAAATAAATTGAAAAGTACTGCCATTTTCCGGAGTGTGTGCCTGTTAAGTGACATTTTACACGATTTATTATATCTTTTTTTGTTTGTCCCACATAATAAAGTTTATCGCTGTTGCTATAAAGAGCATAAACTCCATGTGTGTTTTTAGTTTTTTGTCTGATAAGCTCTCTTATCTTTTTATACTTTTTTTCAAATACAAACCTGTTTATGCCTTCAATTTTTTTAACCAGTATTTTCGTTTTCATAATTTTCTCCTTTCAAAGTAATTGTTCTTGACCCGTAAAGGACACAAATTGTCCTATGGGAATCTTGGTCGAAAAAAGACTTTTTCACGGACCACTTATTACTCATCGGTTGGATTACAGGTGATATTTATACGATCTCTGGAAATTGTGAAAATCAGTATAAAAGTCCAGCTCAGGATGTCTTGCCGACAGGCTTTTGGGCGTGAACAGGACCGACCTGTCCCTCTCAATAACAAAGACATAAAAAGAAGTTGACAAAGGGATACAAACAGCTCAAGCTATCCTCTTAAAAATAACCAAGGAGCACTCCATGACTTTACCTCCCAAAGAAACAAAACCAAAAAAAGCCAGTCATTTTGACTTGTTCTTCAAGTATATTTTCTCACATCTCCCATCGGCAAAAGAGCTGTTTGGGCTTGTTTTCTCCAAAGTGGAAATGGCCCTCTTTGACTGGGACCAGCTCCAGATGGCCAAAGACAGCTGGCAGGGCAAAAGAGCTGACCTGGTCTTTATGGTCCCTCTCACAAATAGTGAGATATATGTCAAAATCTACATCCTGCTGGAGCACAAATCTCAGTATAATCGGGCAGTTTTCTACCAACTGCTTAGCTATCAGACCTTTATCCTGGGGCAGGTTTTTCAGGAAACAGGCAAGGCCTGTGTCGTGATTCCCGTGCTTTTTTATCACGGAAAAGAGGCCTGGAGGTGGAAAACCAGCTTTCAGGAGGGTTTTTTGGGTGAAATTTTGACAAAAATTCCTGTTTCTCTGCAAAAAAATGTGTTAAACTACGAACCAAGGTTGTTGGACACCCATGATCCGAAAGTGGATAAGGTTATTGGGGATCCAGGTTTTAAGAGTCGGGGTCCATTGAATGCTTTGAAGTCAGCTTGGGATTTCAAGGCGGATGAGGACATGCTGAGCGAGGCCCTTTCTCTGTTTGACAACTGGACCGGGGATAAGGATGATTTGCTTGTGAATTTGGGAAACTACTTTTGGTCGGTGGTTCCGGGGATGAACAGGGAGCTATGGACCAAGTTGGAGAGTTTGGCGGTTAAACGGGGTATATTCACAAAAGGAGGATATATGGACGTAAGAGAATATATAAAGGAAGAGGGACGGCAGGAAGGTTGGCAAAAAGGCCAACAAGACGGTATCCAAAAGGGCATGCAACAGGGCATGCAACAGGGCATGCAACAGGGCCAAAAAATGCTTATTTTAAAATTACTTGAGAGTGGTTTTGATATGCAGGCCATTTGCAAAGGCACAGGCATGTCTGAGGATGAGATCAAAAAGCTGAAAAACAGCTCCTGAGCCTTTTTAGCAGAAGTTGGCTGAAATCACAGAGCAAAGCCACAACAACAGGGCATGGGAAGGGCCGGCTTTGTAGCACTACAGCCCCACAACCCGACCTTCAGAGCCTTGTGGACAGAGGAAGGGCCGGCTTTGTGACTTAATGGTCTGCTGTCGCCAGCTTTGTTGAACAGGGGGCCTGCTGTGTTTTTTCCGCCCTCCTCCACCATTCCCGTCCAGCATGCCTTTCCTGCAGAGTCTGTCATTCCCGCGAAAGCGGGAATCCAGTCGTCCAACCCCTCAAAAACCAATCATTCTTCCTGCAAGAGCATTTGGAAAAAGTGGGGAGAGGCCCCCCCATCCCACCCATCAGAGATGGTGGTTCAGGGACATACAACTGTTGGATCGGGGATCGGGCCTGAAAGCTATGCCACTTTTTTTAAAGCTCCTCTCTTTTCCAACTCATTTAGTGTAATCCACCTTTTTTGATGATCCTGTGTTTCCCAAAAAAGCTTGCCGTTTGTTCTTAAACCGGTAGCTTTTTGAAATGCTCCACTTGGTGACGAATATTCCTCACCTTTGAACCTGATATACCCTGGTTTCAACCATTTTGCTTTATGTATTTGCCCCTTGTATTCAGCTCTTAATGGTCTGTCCTCTCCAAAAGGATTCATCAAAGTTGGACCCTTTCCACTTTGTGATTTTAAAGATTTTCTCTTATTGGCTCTCGCTGTTCTGTTTTTACCTGCTCCCACTTTAACCTTCCCTTTACCGACCTTTTTCAACTTGCTTTTTTTATTTACGCTCACTGCTCCAAATTTTCTTCTTTCTTGATCTTCATTTTTCATATTTTTTTCAATGCGTCTTCTCATTTCTTTATCCAGTGTTTTTAAACTGGGTTTTTGAGTGTTCCCTTTAGGTTTGTCTATGGAAATAAAAATGGATTCCAGCTCTCTGGCTTGTTGTTCACTACTGGTAAAATAAACTGAAAAATAATGCCAATTTTTGGAGTGCTCATTTTGCAAATGATTATAAAGCCGGCCTTTCATATTGGAAGCACGTCCCACATAATAAAGTCCTCCTTTTTTATTATAAAGAGCATAAACCCCGCATTTGTTTTCAAACTCATTTTTTCTAATCTTCTTGTATCTTTTGTCAGTAAAAAGAGCAAGAGGTGCTTTTTCCAATTTTCCTTTGAGAATGATGTTGTTTGTTTTCATAATTTTCTCCTTTCAAAGTAATTGTTCTTGACCCGCAAAGGACACAAATTGTCCTAAGGGAATTTGGTCGAAAAAAGATTTTTTCATGGACCACTTATTACTCATCGGTTGGATTACAGGTGATATTTATACGATCTCTGGAAATTGTGAAAATCAGTATAAAAGTCCAGCTCAGGATGTCTGAATCAGTCCTGCCAACAGGCTTTTGGTCGTGGATGGATAGGACAGGGCCTATGGATAAGCCGACTGAAGTCCTGATATATCCTCTTTTTACGATCAATCTGACCCAAATAAACTGATTCCAAGTTATTGTCCGACTACCTTGCCATATTAACGCAGGGCACAAAAAATTAAGTCTCAAGACCTCAAATCACTGAGAAAGAGTTTAAAAAACTGAAAAATAGCTAAAAAATACAGGCAAAACCCCAAAAAACAGCAGTTTTGGGGCTTTTTTCAAGAAAAAAGCCCTGACCAGCTTGCTTTTTCAGAACGAGGTAGTGTATCTTTTATAAAAGTCTATTTTAAAAAGCTGAGGGAAAAATGCAAAAAGATATGCACTATTACGGGACTTATGCTATAGCCAGAACCGCTGGGCTTAAACCACAGGAGGCACGAGTTATCGCCTATTCTGCTCAGTTTGTGGATAATTCCACTCATATCAATAGTGAAATGCACGAAGATGGGGGGATGTTATACGGTATAGCTACAGCACACCATCCAAAACAAGTTGTAAAAAAACATCTATATCACAAAATTAAAGAGGCTATCTTATATAGAAAAATAGGGAACACAGAACAAAGAAGAATCTGGGTTCCTTTTCATTTTTACCCTGGAAACGAAGGCAATACTTTTTCAGAAAAACTAATATGCCGAAAAAACAGTCCTATTGTAAATGAAATGTTTGACAACCATATCAATCATATTAAGAGAAAGTGTCCTTTCATTCTACAACTTATTGGGATTGCTTCACATGTCTACATGGATACTTTTTCACATTATGGTTTTTCTGGAAAAAGCTCCAGAAATAATAAAGTTCACTCAAATTCTTTTAGATTTAAAACCCAAGAAAAAAAACATCAAAAACTACTTTCAGATTTTAATAAAAAAAACAAGGGAGAATATATTACAGAAAACTGGAGGAATAAATCTTCTCTCGTATCTCTATTCAGCTCTATATCTAAGTATAAAATTCCATTTTTACATGAATTAATACAGGGAAGCATCGGTGGTTATATTGCAGAAATTGGATCAGGTGCTCTTGGACATGGAGCTGTAGCCACATTGCCAGATCGACCTTATTTAGAGTGGGAATTTTCTTATGAAAACAGAGATGAAACTTCAAAAAGAAATAATCCTCAAACTTACTTGGAAGGGTGTGCAAACTTACATATTAAATTAAAAAAGTTTGCTGAGTTATTTTATTCTGAAAAAACAGAATATGTAAATTTTTCTGAGATTCAAGAAGCTATACAGAAAGTCCTGTCAGTTTATGGGGAAGAATGTGATAGATCTGAAAAATGGATAGAATATATGAAAACCAGCCAATTTTTTCAATTTACAAATGAAGATGAAAATTTTCTGCAATACAAATATGAAGATTGGGAAAACCAAAAAACAGAAAAGTTTCATAATTTAGCCACATCTTCTGAAGCAGTGGTTCTGCCTATTTATAAATTTCATCAAGCATCAGACTATCATAGACATTACACATTAAAGGAGTTATTACCAAAACATGGAATTATTGTCAATTAAAAATTTTTTTTCAAAAGTAATATCCCTGATGAAAGGATTATTAAAGTCCCTGCTCAACAAACTGTGTATTATCGTCTGTAAATCTATCAACAAATTTATTGAATCTATTTTTAGCCCTCAAGTTCTTAGTGTTATTATACCAATTATTCTTGGAATTTGTTATCATCCAGATATTACAGATATAATAACCAATACGCAAGCAAGAATGTTATTACAAAAAGATAAAATGAATCGTTTTGAAAATCAAATGGCAGAAATATGGATAGCAACACAAAACATCACTTTTCTATTTAATGATTTTTCTTATAATAAAGAAAATAAAAACAGTGAGACAATTAATAAAGCTTATAAACATTGGGAAGCCTTGATGGCCAATTGGAGAGCTAATTTTTCCACAAATTATCAATATATTTCTTCCATATCCCCAGGAGATAAAATTAAAAAATATTGCCTTAAAAATAAAGAAGAACTTTTTACTAATTTTGAATATCAATTTAAGTGTATCATAAACAAGATATTTGAAGAAAAGATCTTTAACAAATTGGAAAACTGTTATAAAAACTACTATTTAAAAAATAAATCATGTAAATCCACTTTACCTGCATATCAAGAAATTACTCAATTAAACAAAGAAATTAACAAGTTTTATCTCCAAATATCAAAGTCAACAAAAGGAGTGGCAGATGGCTAATAAAAAATGGAATGAACAAAAAATAAAAGCTCAGCTTATTGATGATTTGATAAAAAAAAACCAGGACCAAAGTTTAATATGCTCAGAAGTACCATTTTTAGGTGGTAAAAGGTGGGCAGATATTGTGGAAATTAAAAAAAATTCATTGATAGCCTATGAAATAAAAAGTGACCTGGATTCTCTGGTAAAACTGCGAGAGCAACTGTCTGATTACACTGGTACTTTTAATGAGATTTATGTTGTCTTGTCAAAAAAATTTAAACCAAAACACTTGGATTTGCCAAAACATATAGGGTATTTTCTGGTTGAACCAGGTGAAGAAAAAATAATTTTGAAGAGAAAGTCTTACAAGAAAAAACACTTGTCTAAAAAAAAATTAAGCTATTTTCTTTGGAGACCCGATATGCCTACACATTTACGAAAATATAAAGAGCCTATGGAACTCATCAGAAATAAAGTGATTAAAAGTAACACAATTCGATCTTTGCAAAATTTGGTGATCCAAGCTTTGAAAAAAAGATATAGTGACAGATTTAAATTATTTTTAAAGGAAAAAAGCAAAAGAACACATTTTTCAGAAATCAATATCCTCACCAAGAAAGAGATAAGTATTTGTTAGCTTTCTTTAATCTAAAATACTGTTTTGTCATATACAAATTAGATCGCACAGCTATCCAGTGTGAAGGACTTTTTCCTCTGGGTTGGCCTTGGCCAGCATACTCTATTTCCTCATCTCCCCATGCCTTGACTTGAGTGATTTTGCTATATTTTTCATTTTGTAGAACCTTCTTTGCACAAAGAGTATAAGAACCTTCATCTCTTCTATAACGATGATAAAAAAAACTTTCTTCACTTGCAGATACCACATCAATTCTGGGTATCCATCCACCTCCACCTGTATCATATCTTTTGGGATGAATAGAACCATAATCTCCATGATAAAGCTTTTTTGAAGGTAAAAGTAACTGTTGTATTCTGCTTTCTGTAATTGGAAACTCACCATAAGAATCTCCTCCGTCATAACCTTTATCCGTAACAGATTTTGGAAAACTTGAAAAAGCATATATAAAGGCCCCTATTCTATTATTTTCTTTATTATCATTGACTATTTTTTTTACTCTTTTCTTAAATTCATTAATCCTGTCAGTTTTAGCAATCGATATAAAACTGCTGTCCAAAATAATCATAGTTTTATGAGAGGACTGTAATTGATTACAAAAAGTGAGAACTTCTTTTATATATTCAGAAGTCTCTTCTTGAAAAACATCTACTCTAAAAGCTAAATTTGAACAAATCTTTCCTAAAGAAATAATTTGTTTCTTTACTTCTTTAGATTTTTCAGGGTGATAATGTATCATGGGAATAATAGAAGGGAATTTCTCTTTTTGATTTTTTATAAAATCAACCCAGTTTTTATATCCATTACTGCCATCATATATCATTCTCTCTATCTCTTTGTTGGAATAAGTGGTTTCTGTAGTCAAGTCAATAATAAAAGGTTTGTCACTGACTATTTCATATAATTTATCTATTTTTTTTTCCAATTTGCTTTCAAGATTATTTGTTGTTTTTCTTGATTTTGTTAACTCAAAAATGGGGAGTATAGTATTCTGCACCGCAGAATCTAAAAAGTTGTAAGCTTTTAGCTCAGCAGAGGTGGTTTTGAGTATTGGAAAATAATAAAATTTTTTAGACACGGTTTAAATATCCTAACTTATAAGCTTTATAACGAACAGCACTAATGGAAACATTAAATTTATCTGCCAAGTCGCCAATTTTTTTGATACCTTCTCTGATAAAGGTTTTAAACTCCTCATTAGGGATTAATAGCTCACCAGCAAAATCATTGGCTTCAATTTCAATAGGATTCACCTCATTAGATCTAAACAATGACAAATCTTCATGCTTTTGATTTCTCACTATATGGCTATGCAAAACATAATGTGCAAATTCATGTGCCAATGTAAATCTTTGCCTTTGTGGGCTGTGGTACTTATTGACACCAATGACCCATTTTGTTTCCCTTTTTTCGATATATCCGGAAATATCATAATCCATATCTTCTTTGCAAATCTCAATATTATGCTCTCTTATAATTTTTTCAATATTCAAAGGATATTTTTGTTTTTTACTGTCAGATAGAATTTGTTTAGGACTAAGAGACAGGTGATCTGTATTTTCAAAAACAGGATAGATATCAGGATAAATAGTTGCCATAATTTATTCTCCTATTTTTTGATCTGCATCTTGTTTTGTCTCGTCTTTTAAAGAGTCAACTCTGGATTCTAATTTTTTAATCCTGTCAAAACCTCTTGTTATATCTTCTCCCCAAGTATCCACTTGCTCGTTGACAGTTTGTTTAATGGTGTCATGGAATTTTTTGGTTGTTAGAAAGCTGTCAATATGTTTTTTTGCATATTCTTTATTTTTTTCTTCTGAAACAGATTTTATATAGATAAAGGCTCCGGCTACGGTAATACCAAGAATGCCTATTAACACAGTAATAATGGTGTCATAATAAGCTAAAGTTTGAGTAAAAAGTGAATCAAAAGAAATAATTTTTTCCGATCCTATGAGATTATTTATTTTATTTAGATCTTGTTCACTTAATTCTGGAGTTGCAAAAAAAGAATGTTTTAGATTGGTGAGTCTGTCCAAAATATTAAAACAACTCAAAATAGTAAATACGATAAAAGACACAACTATTAGAACCAGTATTGATCCTAATGTCCAAAAAAATCCTTGGCAAAATTTTTCAGTGTATTTTTTTAACATGACTTATCTCACACATTTATTCTTTATTTTGACTTGCATTCTCACAAGCAAAAAGCAAATTTCCGATATGCACAAAGCTTGGTTCAGAATGTGGACTGTCCCAAGGATACCATTTGTTTCTCTTTGAGGTCAAGAATAAATCAACAGAATAGTGGACCGCGTTAAAAAAGGTCTTAAGACCAAAATTAAAAGCCATACACAGGAACAAAAAAAGGCATAAGCACACGAAGGGTAACAGGAACAAAGTCCAGACAAAAAAGCAAGCGTTTTATTTTGACACATCATGTCATCATATTAAGCAAGTGGGGAGGGAGGCTCGTCCCACTCACCTATCGGAGGTGGTGGTTCTGGGGCATACAAGACCCACACACATCAACACATCAGGGCACAGGCAAGCACGGGCACAGGCAAGCACATCAGAAGAAGTTGGTGAAATTCTTTGCTTACATTCATCGTAATTTGAACCACTACTGCTTTCTCTAATCGTGATTTTGTGCCAATCCACGAAGAAGTTCCCGCTTTCGCGGGAATGACAGCTTACTTTATTATCCACTACTTCCTTAAGATTTTTTGGTTTCTGTTGTTTTATATATTTTTTCAAGCTCATTCAATATAAAACTAAGTAGTTCATAAGTTTCTATTTCTTTATGGTGGTAGCCTCTATTTATATTAGATGAAAAAAGATGGCCATATATAGCTTTTAGCCGTTTTTTTGCATCCTGAATGTTTGTTATTTTCGATTGGTCCACTTTGTAAATCCTTTATTTGTCTGTGGCTTTCATCAGAAAAGCGATTACTACCTGTAAAAGAAGTCTTTAAAATCGCCGGCAGTACACTCATTATAATTTGATCCACTGCCGTCTTCTTCTAAACTGCTTTTATGCTCTTCAGCCTTTTTCCAAAAATCTGTGTAATCTTTAAACGCCCTATCGTCAGTAGTTGGACTTTTCTATGTAAAGACACTCCAGCACATCAGGGCACGGGCACAAGCAAGCACATCAAGGCACGGGCACAAGCCTACACAAACGACAAAAAAAAGGTTGGGAAGAGTTATGCGACTTTTTTTAAAGTTCCTTTCTTTTTCAGGTCATTTAGTTTAATCCACCGTTTTTGATGATCCTGTATTTGCCAAAAAGTCCAGCCATTGTCTGTTTTTAACCCTTTAGCCTCCTTGGATGCTCCACTTGGTGAAGAATATCCCTTGCCTTTGTATAAAACTTTTCCTGATGTGAGCAAACAGGCTGAATGGATGTTCTTTTTGTGTTCCCCTCGCAAAAGTTTGTTTTCTGAAAAAAGGCCCGCCAAGCTAAACCTCTTGTTTCCAGCTTTAGCATTCTTCTTATTGGTTTTTGTTGTTCGTCTCTTACTTTTTCTTTTTGATTGGACTTTTGTTGTTGGATTCATTATTTTTTGAGCTTCCTCTTTCATATCTTTTTCGATAAGCCTTTTTAGTGTTGTTGCTTTTCTCAGTCTTGCTAACTGTGGCTGTCGTTCGTTTCCTTTTGGATCTGCTATAGCAATAACAACGGCTTCCAAATCTGGAACATATCTCCGTCTTTGGGCGATATAAACAGAAAAATTATCCCACTTACGAGCATGCCTATTGCTTAAATGCAATTTTATTCGACTGACCAATTCTTGAGCTTGTCCTACATAATAAAGTTTCTCTTTTTTATAAAGGGCATAAACTCCGGGTTTTTTTCCGATATGCCGCTTAAGAATTTTGTTGTAACCTGGTTTAAATATTTCTCTTCCAATACCTTCTAATTTTTCAATCAAAAGGGTAGAGCGTTTGTTGCGTTTTTTCATAAAGGCCTCCTTATAAAAAATTGTTTTTTTCGTTTCATGTTCGCAAAGATCCTGCCACCATCAGAAGAAGTCGGCGAAGTGCCTCACTTCACATTCGTTATAATCTGATCCACCATCTTCTGGTTCCAGTTGGCTTTTATGATCTTTAGCCATTTTCCATAGATCATTATCTTCACTGGTGCTGGGTGCCTTAGATCCATCAGCGTTTGCAGTGCCACTTACTACAGAACCACTATTAGCTTCTCGCCAAGCAGTCCAGCACATCATAACACGAGCACAACCCTTATCTTCATCATGACCATTGTTTTTTACATCTTCACATATATTCCTCAATAAACCAAAAGCCAAATCAAATATATGTTTATTATCCTTGTCAGCAGAATAAGAAAATATGTTCCTATTACTATCCACATCTGTATAATTGCAAGACAGAGCATCATAAAGTGTTGCATCTGTTGTATTATCTAAAGTAATATCACTTGTGTTGGTAACAGAAGGCCCTGACTCTGCTTGGTAAACTTTTATATTGTTTCTATCCAAATCCCAAATATCTTTATTTTCTGATAAACTATTTACCGGACTTTCTATTATGGTATTTTCTGATAGACAATGGCTCTCCTTGTTGTTACTACTGTTCTCAAATTCTGCCAACCTTAAAAGTAACTCTTCCAGAATGTTATCACCAGCGTTTAAGTCGGCTATAATCTCTGCAGATTCCATGTCATCCTTCACCAACCATTTTAAAGTGGCTATTAAATTGTCTCTTTTCTCTTCAGCAGTATCACTTGGCTTTCTTAACCCATTTTCAATCTCTTTGATATATTTGTAGTGGCCAATCTGTAAATAACACTTGAGATCATCATGATCCACATCATCATCGTCAGCGATTTTGGCCAGATCGCTTTCCACCTCAGAAGCACTTCTCTCCTCAGCATTATCTGTTCCTGCTCCCTGTCCCATTAAAATATCATGAATTTCCTCCAATTTGCCCACGGTCTCATCACCCCGGTTTTTGCAGGATGTGATAGAGGTGGTTTTTCCTTTGTAAATAAGGGCACAAGCGGCCTCGCAATCCTCATCATCCCTGCAAGGATCGCCCTCATCATCGTCACAACCTTCAGGCTCATCGGCAGAACTGCTTCGCCTTCGGCTTGTTTCCTCATCATCATCAGCGTTGTTGTTGGCCACAGTGGAACCCTGATCAAGTGTGTTGGTGGGCGTATTGGAACAAGAACCAAAAGACAACACCATGAAAAACAAGGCCAAGCCCAAACTCAAAGCCAATAAGGCCAGTTTCCTCAACGAAGGAATATAATGTGTGAATGTGCCAAAAAAATGTTTCATAGTGATCCTCTCCTGTTTTTGATTATGGTTGCTTTTCGTTCACCCTCTGATCGTGACTTGGAAACTCGTGAAAAAGAAAGCTCTCAAGCTCTTGTGCCCAAAGTTTGTGCCGTGAAGGTCGTTCAAGGTTCCATCCCGAAACGGTGCGAACTTTGGACACAAGAAACTCAAATAACAGACTTTTTCACATCACCTATCATAAACTATTGTTCGGCAAAACCGGCCGGAATTTTGAGCTTTTGCCTGTTTTTCAAAACCAAAGTCCTGTTTTAGGGGGGCTTTGCCCCCCTAAACCCCCCGCTTGAGGGCTGGATTCCCGCTTTCGCGGGGATGACCGCCGAGTCGGCGGGGACAAAGTTGACGCAACTCCCATCCCTGATCGTGACATTCTGCCAAGCCACAAAGGGATTCCCGCTTTCGAGGGCAGGGCTGGCTCGGTGGGGAGGGCAGGGTTTGTAGGGTTAGAGTTTAAGGATCAGTTGAGCCTGTCTGGCCAACTCTCGTTGAGCTGTTTGCCTGATTTTTGCTTCATCCAAATTGTTAAACCCGATTATATTGCCGTGCCTTCTGTGTTGACCTTTGCTGGTGTCTGATTCCACATCCAAGCTCTCTATAGAACGCACCACTTTAGCAGACAAAGAGGCAACAGCCTTTAAATTCTGTCCTCTTTTGTTCTCTATACCTTGTCCTATTTTTAAAAGGCAGTCTTCAGGACAATTTGTGTGCCTGATTACAGATACTTTTTGCTTATAAGGCATAAAAGCTTGACTCTTTATACTACCATTTGATCTGAAATGGCTTTTAGAAAAAATATATCGAGCTAAAGGCTCACTATCATCTATATTTTTGCTTAATTGATTTTTTTGTAATATCATGATTTAGTAAAAAATATTATTTATTCAGGATGGATTTATTAACCTGTCTTTTTTATTTTTTCAAAAAGCATTTGTTTGCCGGCCATATTTGTTTCTCCACAACCTTTTTCCTCACCAATTTGGTAATGATAAATTAACTTGTCGTTTTTTACTGATACAGACACATATTGTTCATAGGATACAAACCACTCAAAACATATAGCACCATCATTTTCAGGAATGATGTCCACTTGCTCAACCAATAATCTGGACTCTTGAAAAAGAGCCTCGGCAAATTGCAGAGCTTGCGACAAATTTTGAATCGGCTTGGCTCCATAGCCATCCCAACCCTCTTCCTGATGATCTTCATGAACCTGATTGATTCTGTCTTTTAAATCCTTTAAAGGCTTGTCATAAATAACTTGTGATCTCTCACTAAGAAGCACAATTATATCAGAATGAAAGGCCACCTTCACAAACTGGTTTTGACTTGCCAGATCCAATTTAGGCTGTATCTGTGAAGATTGAAAAGGGCTGGTTTGGTTTTCCATTTTTTTATGTTGTGTGCTTTGTGAAGCTTGATTCTTCCTGCTAAACACTGAGAACATATTTTTAAAAACCAGTTCATTTTTTTTATCCAAGTTTGCTTCACTTAAATCTGCTGAAAATAACCAGCTATTCCTATACTCTGAATAACTGTGTTGAGTATCATACTTTTTTGGGTTTTCTGATTCAAAAACCTGGTTTGAACTTTTAAGAACAGAGATTGGGTGTTTATATTCGAGTACCGATATGCCATTGATAAAATACCGGTTATGTGGGCTGGCCGGCAAGGATAAAGAATATTGCTGATTATAAGAGGGGCTTTGCTCGATTGCATTCATCTCATCATCTCTCTTGTTTTGTCTGTTATACTTCTTTCAAAAATATCATTTTTTATTTTCCTAAGTGCCTTAAAAACATTGGCCAGCATTGAACTGTCTTGATTTGACAAAGTCAACCCATCTGCAAAAACATCCACGTCAAGAAGAACATTAACACCTTGAATCTGCTGATTGACTACAGCATCAAATATAATATGAGATTTAATTCCCTGATTGTGAGATAACAACAGTTTATGAAACATTTGATTCCAGTTTGGAGACATACTCTCATCATATTGAATATATGAACTAAAATAATCTTTTGCCTTTGTGAATATATCTGGAATTTGAAACTGATTTATAAAACGAACAGCCAATCTCGTGATAGTCTGTGGTTTTCTAATATCACAATATGTTTGCCATAACCTCAAAGCTTCTTCATAACTCTTATCCCACCCTGTATAAGGCTCCAACCGAATAAAGCTGAAACCATGTTTTTTAAACAGTGCAATTTGTTTGTTGTCTTCTGTTGCACAACGATATCCAGTTATTTCTTTTGTTGCAGATACAGGATCCGCAGAAACGTTTACGTCTTGCAACTTCCCTGATACTATATAACTTGTCCTTTTATCCAAAAACTGTTGATACGCGTTCTGACTAAAAGGCTGGCCTCCTCGGACTTGAAAATCAAAAACCGCTTCTTTTATCGGTGCATTTGTATACTTTTGATAAGTTTCAGACATAGTGATAAAACCTCTGATTTTAAGTACTATATTTCAAACTGGCATAGTATCAGTAATTAGTCAAAATTTGCATTTTTGAAAAGTCTGGAGATAAGCTCTGTGCCAACTCTGTTAAATTGGACACTTGTGTCAGCTCAATGTATTTCTTATACTTTTGCTCTTCCGCTTTATACAACTCTTCCCACTGATTGGTGGCAGGCTTGGTTTTGAGCTGTTTATTGGGTTTTTTCATAAAAATTTTTACTCATTATTTTTTTAAGTTCAAAATACGGTGCAGGAACATTTAAAAATACCAAAAAAAGTAACCAACAGAAGATATAAAGACAGCTAAAAAATCCGGTTGCTTGAGGCTTCTCTTCTTGAGGCCAGCCGACCTGAAGGCCGTCACTGGTGGTATGATTCCTTTATCGGACAAAAAGTGGCCAAAATCAAGGAAAAAGGGGAATTTTTTGGACCATCGCATAAAAAAAGCGGATTTTTTGGGCCAAGGTGGGGATTTTTTAGGCCAAGGTGGGGATTTTTGGCTTTTTTCCAGCCCCATTTGGCACAATCGGCCGGAATTTTGAGCTTTGGCCTGTTTTTCAAAACCAAAGTCCTGTTTTAAGGGGGGCTTTGCCCCCCTAAACCCCCCGCTTGAAGGCTGGATT
The DNA here is from genome assembly GCA_965242635.1 of Bdellovibrionales bacterium. Classification (GTDB taxonomy): domain Bacteria; phylum Bdellovibrionota; class Bdellovibrionia; order Bdellovibrionales; family UBA1609; genus JANQSP01. Next base: position 1,537,111 of record OZ251471.1, read on the forward strand.
CCCGCTTTCGCGGGAATGACATGACTCAGCGGGAATGACATGGCTCGGCGGGAAGGGCTGGCCCGGTGGGAATGACATGGCTCGGCGGGGCGGGTTGGTTCGGCAGGAAGGGCTGGCTCGGCGGGAATGACATGGCTCGGCGGGGAGGGAGGGCAGGCCGGGTGGGATTTAGAGAAGCAAAGCTCCCCTACCTACGGACACACCTATCGAAAAGCGAAGAACAGGCTTTTCGCGGGGTTTAGATAACATCAGGGTATATCCTCAAGTCACCCATTAGGGCAATAACCCTTGGTGTTTGCTATATTTTTGATATACCTTCCCTCGAGGATTTTTTATAATAGCAGGATTTGTAAAATCATCATGTAAATCTGAATCACCTCTACTGACACTGAACAGCAACCTGGCCTTTTGTTCCACCAAAGCTATAGCTATGATATGTGTATCGTTGGATTTTAATTTTATACCATTGATATAACCGCGATTTTCATCTATTTCTTTTTTCTTCTCTTTTGAATTGATCCTAACAGCTACTCTCCCTAATATCTTATACATCTTTGGATAGCGTTTTATCTCTTTTAGACTTTTTTCATCATCGCCATAAGCTAATTGTAATTTTTGTTTTTTGATACACTGATGAACCGGCTTTGAATCTTTATGTTGTGTATTTGCAAATATATGAAAAGCCTCGGTATCAACAATTATACCTTTTTTTGATAATCCCATAATATCCCTTTCTGTGACACACACCATTTCCTAACATAGGGGAAAAATATTTTGATTTAAATTTATAACCCTAAAAGTTCATAATCTTCTGACAAAAAAAATTCCTGATATCCAGGAGGTGCATTTTCAATATTCCCATTGCCATCAATAGTGATAGGATAATTTTTTGCTTCCCCGTTTTTTAATTCAAAGTAAAGTATTAAAAAATCTTTGGGATTCAAAATCTTCTTTTGAATCTGAATACGTGCTCTCTGAACAATATAATCACTATGGGTTTCACATATAAACTTGTATTTTTTATACATATTAATCATATTAATCATAAGAGAGGTAAATTCAGCTTCTACTTTGGGATGAAGATGAGTCTCCGGTTGTTGCATTAAAAAAGTGTGATACTTTACAGGATCTGAAAGCAATACATTAGCCAGAACAGGTAAAAACTGACTAACCCCATAACCTACATTTGTAATATCCGATTTCAGATTATCAACCATTACTTTTATTGAAAACGGAGATTCACTGTTTTTTTTATCCAGAACATCTATGCCTATATTTTGAAAAAGCTTGGAAGCTTTACCGAATTTATTAAACTCCTTATTTACTTCTTCCCAGCTGTTGGTTTTTTTTATTTTCATTTGTGCCATTTTACATAAAATATAAGCTGGATCTGTAGTTGGGATTTCTGCATGATTATACTGCTTTTTGGGTTTTAAGTGACCTGGCTCCAAAAAATTACAAACATTTTCACTGTCCCTAAATTTTAAAAGGGTGGATATTTTTGAATGTAACACAATGTCTTTTTGAAGCATTTGTTTAACCTCAACATTATTACTTAAAAAACCAATGATCCTAAAAAAATGAATGGAAAAGTTATCGGGTGTTGTAGAATCATATACTGTTTTGTTGTTTATCATAAGGTTTAACATGCTGGTGTCTGCTTTCAACTCCACATGTATCTGAACTCCAGAGGAATGTATAAGAACTTTCTCACAATTTTTACCATTTTTTATAAAGTACTCCACATTCCAAATATCCTGTGCTCCAGCTTTTAAGGTGCCTCCAATTTTTATAGTATCATCACTGCTTTGCTTTCTTATAATATCTCTGGAGCCTCCAAGGTATTTATACCTTTCGTCTTTTAATAAATCTTCTATAGATGAAGGTTGGACAAGTTTATTTCCATGCACCAGATCATGGATAAGCTTATAAGCAGACAAAAATGTTGTTTTTCCTGAATTATTTTCACCCACAATTACTGTAAAAGGGCGAATGCCAGCTGTGATTTTAGAAAAACATCGTAAATTATTTATACTTATTTTATTTATTTCCATACTTACCTCCATAATTTAAGAACAAAATCCAATAAACCTTTTCTTCTGATTTTTATATCTTCCTGTAAAACTTTGACATGATTTAAGTCCCCTTTTCCAACAATATCCAAAAAATAACACCCTTTATTACATGAGAACTCATCTTTATCGGTCTGTCCAGATAAAAAATTATACTTTATGCTGTTTAACTTTGGCCACCAATTTTGAGATAATAAAAAACGTATCATCATTAACACCTCCATACTGGACAGGTTTTGACTGAAGGGAAATACATTAGCATTTCCCTGACCTTGTTTTGAATGCAATGATTCAATATAAGATGGATTTTCCAAAGAACCATCCAGTTCCATAGACACCTCTGAAGTGGTGTATTGTTTTCTGCATAACATACACTTGCTCCCATAAGCTACAATATGAGAGCTCCACCGGGCATCAAAAAATTTATCATACCTTTTATGGACAGCAACACCTCCGTCAATAACAGGTACCAAATGAGCATAAGCTATATGATTTAAAACATCCCTCGCTAAAGGCTTGTCAACACAACTAAAAATAATATCACAATCCAATGCATTTCTGAATGCAGATTCTGACTGTATAGGCTGTATGACAGATTTTAATTCTACATTTTTGTTTACAGAGTGTTTTAGCAGTTTCTTTTTAAGAAAATCAGCTTTAAATTTCCCAATATCTTTTTGAGTGGCGTAAAGCAATCTGTCCAAATTATGCTCTTCAATTTTATCGTGATCTATTAAAACAATACCCCCCACACCTATTCTCGCCAAACATTCACCAACCATTGAACCCACACTTCCTACACCTACAATTCCCACTATCATCCGGCTAATTTTTAATTGTTCCTCTGTTCCCCAAGTTTCTATAGCTCTTCTTAAAATATTTTTATTGTGCAACTCCCTTGTATTATACACCTGCTCATTAAAAGTGACCCGCAGATGATCCCCAACTACTTTTACTTTGTCACACCAAGATCTCTGAAAATTTCTGCTTTTTTGTTTTATCCAAAACCTTGCACTCCATTTACCGTCTGTCCCAACCGTCAAACCCACTAAAGGCAGGCTTGTGCTGTTAGCCGGTGAGGCTATATGATCTCTTTCTGCAATAACATCTGGCTCGCTCATACTTTGCCATCCTTTTGTGGGATGGCTGTGCATAAAAGCCAGCCCTGCTTTCTTTTTTATAGCTATCCCCAAAGAACGGGCTAAAAATTCAGGCAGAAAACTTGTATTCCCATGAAGTTTTCTTTCATTTTCTTTCGGGAGAATAATCTCAGAAATCAAAGCTGTGGATTTATCCCGGCCATTGGAAGGATGCCAGATCGCAAAACATAACTCTTCCTGTTGCCTACTCTCATTGAAATGAGATAACAAATGACTGCAAGCAGTTTTATGTGCCTCTTCTGTTAAAATAACTTCATATCTCATAAGCTTTCCCATAATCTTCTCAAGTGTGACTCAAAAAAGGTGTATAGATTTTTTTTTGAGCTGTCCAGCTCATCCCATATATCTTGAGGTGGCCGGCTAAGAGCTATCCAACGCTCTCCACTGTGTTCATATTCCTCATGTATTTTACCTATTTTACCTATTTCCCTGTCACTGAACTCCTCTCGCTTTAAATGTATAAAATGAGGCGGGAGCCTGGGATAATCCTTGACAGGAAACTCAATACCAATAGTAATTTTTTTTTTCTCCAAAAAACCACAAGGGATAACATATCCGAATATACACAAATGACCCTCTCTTTTTGAGGACAGTCCCCAGTCTTTTACATTCTGTATATCCTGTAACTCACAAGAAAGCACTTTTTTTATTTCTTTTTTAATCTGATCTTTCAAATATTCCATTGCAATTATGCCACAGGGGTTGGTCCAGAAGAAAGAGCCAGAAATTCATCTTTATTTTGAATAATTATCTCTTGATTAGGATCTGTATAATCCTTTTGGGTTTTAACATTAAACAATTTGAACTTATCTGAAGGAACAAAGTTGGCTTTTTCAAGTATTTGTTGAGCTGTCAGCTTATTGTTTATTCCTGAAACTACTTGGCTTTCCCCATTGACAGTATAGTGGATTTCTACACTTCCTGGTTTTTTATGTTTTATAGAAAAGGCACTTTCTTGTTCAATTTTTATACTTTTATGTAACTCTTCTTCTTCTCCATCCCATACTTCTTGCTCTGTTCCTCTGTGAATCTTCAAAATAATATAGTCGCTATAAGGTTCTCTTACTTCTCCAAGCTCTAAAATTTCTTTTGGAGTGATCACATCCCGTGGCCATGTTTTTTCCTGACCATCCACTTTGATTTGTATTTCAGACATGGCGATACCACCCTCATATCATAGTAGCCAGTGAAAAACCTGCATTCCCATTCTTTTTTAAAGGCCACAGGGAAGCTCAAGATATGCTTTAAAAAAAAAGCAAAGGCTACATATCTGAGCTTATAGCCTTGCACCCTACCCGAATAAGCAGAGGCAGTTTTTCTAAAATACATCAGACATTCAAACAAAACCCGGTCACACAGGCTCCCGGGGCCAGCTAACCCGAAGGCCGTCACTGGTAGTATGATCCCTTTATCGGACAAAAAGTAACCAAAAGCAAGGAAAAAGGGGGATTTTTTGGGCCAAAACAGGAAAAAAGGGGATTTTTGGGCCAAGGCTGTGGGGATTTTTAGGCCAAGGCTGGGGATTTTTGGCCTTTTTTCAGCCCCATTTGGCAAAACTGTCGGGAATTTTGAGCTTTGGCCTGTTTTTCAAAACCAAAGTCCTGTTTTAGGGGGGCTTTGCCCTCCCTAAACCCCCCGCTTGAAGGCTGGATTCCCGCTTTCACGGGAATGCCCGCCGAGTCGGCGGGGACAAAGTTGACGCAACTCCCATCCCTGATCGTGACACTCTGCCAAGCCACAAAGGGATTCCCGCTTTCGTGGGGAGGGCAGGGTTGGCTCAGCGGGAATGACATGGCTCGGCGGGGAGGGCAGGCTTTCGCGGGAAAGGCAGAGTTTGCAGGAAGGGCTGGGTTTGTAGGGGCTTTGCCCTCCTCACCATCCATTAAAATCTGTATTACCAGATCGATGGTTTATGTATGATTTTACCGTTTGTAAGCGTAATAGTGGGTGGAAACTGAGAAGCCTGAAGAACTCCCTCTCTGATCTTCTTGTAAAAAGTCGCTTTATTTTGTAATGCTTTTGCTGGTCTTTTATAAGGGGAAATAACCCCTATACTTTTTTTTAACTCATCCTTTGCCATTTGAATTGCTGTGGCAAAATCTGAATCATTTGAAATCAAGACAGCAGTCTCATATCTATTTCTAAATCCATCCAATAATAAATGGCAGGCCAAATTGACATCAGACCCTTTTTCTTGAGTGTGTATAATATCGATAAATCTATTTTTGTCACTTGGCTTGGCCAAAGGGACTTTTTTAATATTGGACAAGTAAAAACCATAATAAATTTCACAGAGATCCAAAGATTTTAAAGCACATATATAAGCATACTGTCTTTTATGGCAATACAAGTCATACGGTTGAGGCGATACCTTGGCAGTAAAATACTTAATTTTGGAAATATTGTGCTTCGGTAATAAGAGCTTGGACAGCTCCAATAAATTGAGCCATTTATAAGGGGAATCTTTTAAACACCCATAGTAAAGGTTAAATCCGTCTACATAAACAATGGTTCTCAAAAAACACCTACTATAAAAGCAAAGGCTATAGCTGGGCTATAGCCTTGCGCCCTACCCGAATAAGCAGGGGCAGTTTTTCTAAAATACATCAAACATTCAAACAAAACCCGGTCGCACAGGCTCCCGGGGCCAGCCGACCCGAAGGCCGTAACTGGTGGTATGATTCCTTTATCGGACAAAAAGTAACTAAAAGCAAGAAAAAAGGGAAATTTTTTGGGCCAAGGTGGGAATTTTTTGGGCCAAAACAGGAAAAAAGGGGATTTTTGGCCTTTTTTCAGGCCCATTTGGCAAAACCAGCTGGAATTTTGAGCTTTTGCCTGTTTTAGGGGGGCTTTGCCCCCCTAAACCCCCCATTTGAGGGCCGGATTCCCGCTTTCGCGGGTAATGACATGGCTTGCACCCTGTGTCATGAGGAACAGCCCAATTGTCGGGTAAAATGCCACAAAAACAGCTTTTTGAGCTTTTTTTTACAGAAAATTTGCCGGTTTTTATAAAAAAGCTTGATTTTTTTTAAAACATCAGGATAATGGAAGTGACATCCCCGCTCGTTTCGGTGGGCGGGCACTGGCCCCCGTAAGGGGGCTTCAGTATTTTATATTATGAAAACTCATATTTATATTGATGGTCTGAATCTTTATTACAGTTTAAGAAAAATCCATTCTCATAAGTGGCTGGATCTTAAAAAACTGACTACCGCTTATTTGCCACCAAACCGTTATCAAATAAACGGCATAAAATATTTTACCTCCAGAGTGCACAGCACTCCAGAAGATCCCCTAAAAGACACTAGGCAGGATATTTATCTCAGAGCCCTCCGCACTATACCAGAGTTGGAAATTATTTGTGGCCATCTAAAAAAAAGACAAAGCAAAGGTCGGTTATGTTATTATAAAAATGGAAAATACAGAGAAGGAAAGCTGATCACCGTAAGCAAGTGGGAAGAAAAAGAGTCTGATGTGAATATGGCGACTTATATCGTGGGAGATGCTTATAAATATGACTATGATTTGGCTGTTTTGATTTCCAATGACACGGATCTAATAACCCCTTTGCGGTATGTAAAAGAAGAATTAAAAAAGAAGGTGGGCATTATAAGCCCCAGGCGAAAGATACACAATCTGCTCACGAATGTCACTCATTTTCAAAATAGTATAACTCCAAAGGTGCTCAAGCAATCCCTGTTTCCAGAAAATCTAAAAGATAACACTGGTCCCTTTTTCTGTCCTCCAAAATGGAAACCACAATAAACCAAAGTCCTGTTTCAGGGGGGCTTTGCCCCCCTGAACCCCCCGCTTGAAGGCTGGATTCCCGCTCCCCCTCAGCTCCGCCATCAGTTAAGGCAATGCGTCATAAAAGATGGAATTTAAGGGGTTATTTCGCGTTTTTTAAATATGAAGTCCAGATCACAGTTTATAGGTTTCTTAGGAAATTAAGCAAAGGTTTTAACTTATCAGAATCCCAGTTCCAATAACCTTTTTGAGCGGCCACTCCCAAATCGCGAGTATCCTCTTCCATAGCTGACAAAAAAGCCCGGACACGGGCTTTTTCCCAATTTTTTGGTTGTTTGTAAGTTTTGTCATTTTGAGGTAACTCCCTGACACACTCCATAAAAGAATCAATGCACTTCATAATACCCTCTCCCTTGACTGTAGATAAACACAAAGACTCCAACATGCCTTCATTTATTCCGTCTGGAATAATAAACACACCCACTTTTAAAGAATTATCAGTAGCAAACTCTCCACTTTTCATGGGTGAGGGAAGTTTATTATTTTTAAGTGCTGAACGCACACTTTCAAAGGCATTTTTAGCAGATTGATCAGCATCCCTCAACAGAGCCAAAGATTTTAAGTTCTCAGAACCAGTGGCTTTTATGTTTGCTGAGAGTTCAGTGTCGAAATTGTCTTTTCCTTCAGCTGGTACAATTTGAACCCCCCGGATATCCTTCTTTTTAAAAAGGGCTTGAAAAAAGTTTTCCTCATCTTTTCCATCCACTATCAATAACTTTTCTTCTTTAATAATTCGAGGCTTTTTCTCTGTCGATTTTATTGATTTTTCGTCTTTCATCCTCTCTCCTACTTTACCGGGTTTCAAGGTGAGACATAATTGCAGTTTTTAAAGTAGAAAAATCATAATCCACAGTTTTAAAGACAGAATTTTTCCCTTTTTCTATTCTTCTGTATTGAAAGTCAGACCTCAAGTCTTTCGGCACCCCTTCAATAGCACTACTTATTAATTCCCAGCTGTGTGTAGTGGCAATTATTTGGGTATTGCAACGCTTGGCATGTGTTGTGATTACTTCCCACATACGAGGTAAAACAGAATGATGAAAACCGTTTTCCAACTCATCAATCAAAACCACTCCATTTTCAGAATCAGAAATCCCCAAAAGAATAGATACCAAACGGATAATCCCCTGCCCCATTAAATTCAAGTGAATTTTATTTTCCATACCTATATCTCCATACAGAGCTGACTTGTCCCCTGTAGGAATAACACTCAAGGATTTAAGCTTGGGTTCCAAAATCTGTAAAGAAGATACAATGCCCTCTGTTTTATTGATTTTATCCAGTTCTCCATATCTTTGGGCGTTTTCTTCTACACTCCCACTAAGCACTGTGGAATTCATAAAAACAGCTTTTGTTGTGACATAATCTTTAGGCTTAGGGACCTCTTTTAAACTAAATCTATTTATTTCAGGCTTTAAAAACGAATCAAATTGGCTTTTTTTGCCATTTAACCAAAAAGAGATTTTTATTCCACTCATATTTTGGTCAGGACTTTTTTGTAATTCAATAACACTTCCATTATGTATATTCAAAGGTTGAGTGGAAGGAGATAAAAATTCATATTGCAACTTCTGCTTTGATGAATTGACAGTATATTCAAATACCATAGGCTGATGAGCTTTAAAATTATGATATGCAGAGGTGAAAACAGAACTTATATCAATGGAGTCCACTCCTCTCCATTTGAGCAACCTTGTAAACATACCTGGATTTGAACAATCCAAAGGAAAAAATATTGCTTCCAATAAGCTGGTTTTTCCACTGTTGTTTTTCCCACCTATCAAAAGGACAGGAGGAAGATCTTTGAGATTAAAGTCTTTAAAAAGTTTGTAGTTTTGAATATGTATATTTTTGAGCATTTTTCTGAGTTATGGTTTTAAGTATTTTAAGCACTTTTTATATGAGTTTTAATCAGCTCCTTTATATCTTCTTTAAGCTCTTTAAAGTCTGCTCTCAGCTGATCAGAGTTCTTATTAAAGTCTGCTCTCAGCTGATCAGAGTTCTTATTAAAGTCTGCTCTCAGTTGATCAAATCTCCTGTTAAAGTCTTCTCTTTGTTGGTCAATTTTTTTGTTTGTGTCTGTAATATGGTTATTCAGTAAAGTCTCAATGACTTTTATCCTGTTGCTCATGTTAAAATACATGGGTAAATAGAAGATCACAAGCAGTAAAATAAAAATAAAAAGACCTGCCTCTGGTGAACTTATCCCCAAAAAAAGTCAAAAGAGCTTGCATTGAATACCTTATTTCAAAACGGCCGTTAATCGCTGATATGGTATGTTATTTTTTTATAAAAGTAAACTTTTTTGGTGGTTTTTTTGAGGAAAAAGGGGAATTTTTTGGACCATCGCATAAAAAAAGCGGATTTTTTGGGCCAAGGCTGGGGATTGTTGGCCTTTTTCCAGCTCCATTTGGCAAAACCGGCCGGAATTTTGAGCTTTTGCCTGTTTTTCAAAACCAAAGTCCTGTTTCAGGGGGGCTTTGCCCCCCTGAACCCCCCCGCTTGAAGGCTGGATTCCCGCTTTCGCGGGAATGACATGGCTCGGCAGGTAGGGCAGGCAAGGCGGGAAGGGCGGGAATGACACGGCTCAGCGGGGAGGGCATGGCTCAGTAAAGCAAGATTCTTTAAGTTCAAAACATGGGTGAAAAAAAATTGACACAAAAAGCAAGATTCTTTAAGTTCAAAACATGGGTGAAAAAAAATTGACACAAAAAGCAAGATTCTTAAGGTGTTTTGAACCATGCATATACATGAGCACCTGAATTTGTGGTTCGCTCTGACCCGGAAATACAAGACACCCACAAAGATTTATAACGCAAGGCGTCATATATTTACTTTTCCCCTGATTTTTTTCTTATCCTGTTCCGGATGGGCCATGAAAAAGCCCTCCTTTATTTTGACAAAAGAATGGGAAAAGCCTTTGATCTCCCTTTTGGATGAAGCGGTGCGTCTGCAAAAAGCTTTCCAGGCCCAATCGGATATGGGGCTGTCCCTCAGCTCAGCCAAAATGGTCCAGCAGATAAGAAAGCTGGAGCTTTCTCCTGAGTTCCTGCCCTATCACCAACATTTTTACATACAAAATCTGCTCAAAAACCTTCTGCCGGACCTTGAGGCTTTGGGTGCTCTGTCGTTCAAAGGCTCAAGTTCCTGTTTCCACAGGCCCAAAATCAGAGGGCGAAGACACGGCCAGCTTTTTGCTTTGGAAGAGAAATTGGGAAATTCTGATTGTAAAGGGAACATCAAGTCCATCAGCCGGGCCTTGACTTATGTGGCACAGGCCTACGGCTTAAACAATTATGCTGTGCTTTTTTGCCCTGCGGATCGAAGTGTGTATCTGCAAAAAGCCAAAACCCATCACTATGTTTCACATTCCAGCAATGCCCCCTGTATACAAATAAAACAGCATTAACAGGATCGGTTTGATAAAGCCACTATCCTGCTTACCTTAATGAATACAAAATGCAAAAAAAAGATTTCATATAAAGAGTTGGTTGCGGGGGCAGGATTTGCCTGCACAGGCAATTAAAGAAAGTTGGTTGCGGGGGCAGGATTTGAACCTGCGACCTTCGGGTTATGAGCCCGACGAGCTACCAAACTGCTCCACCCCGCTAAAGCAGTATACTCTGTTTACGGGGCTTGTGTCAAGGGAAAGATGTCATAATGAGTGTAAAAAAGGGCCTTTTACTGTTAGGTGTTCTCCTCTCCTTCCTCTGTCCTGCTGAGAACAGCCCCTTATCCCTCTCCCCCTTGGAAAACAGCCCTCAGCATATCGGCAGGAGAGCCAAAAAAAGCCCCTTTTCACAAATAAAACTGATAAGCCCCTATCTCAAGCTCTCCCCTGAGACCCAAAAAGTCCCCACAGGACTTTGGGTTAGCCTCAATCAGGGCTGGCATGGCTATTGGCACTATCCGGGAGAAAGTGGCAAAGCCACAAAGATCCGCTGGACTTTGCCTGAAGGGGCCACCATATCCCCCCTCCGCTGGCCCCTGCCGGAAAGGGTGACTTCTGGCCCTCTCACCTCCTTTGGATATAAAAAGTCCTTTCTGCTTGTCAGCACTCTTTCCCTGCCGGAACAAAAAAAAACCACCTCGTCCCTACAGGTCCAGGCCCATGTGGAATGGTTTATATGCAAAGAGCTGTGTATTCCCCTGAAAGGGAAGGCAGAACTCAATTGGCCAGTGGGGGAAAAAGAAAAAATCAGCCCCAAATGGCAAACAGTTTTTGACAAATGGGCTTTGCACCTGCCCCAAAATACCGGGGAAACCCTGTTGTTTCAACAGGAGGGAAGATATTGGAAAACAGGTTTTTCCACCAAAACAAAGCAGACACTAATGGATGTTTTTCCTTTTTCAAAATACCCGCTTTCCCCACACAAGCCCCTGATTTTTTCAGAAAAAAGCCATCAGCATTCCTTTCAGGTTCTGCCCCGGCTTGAGCACGGCAGGAAAATCAGCCCCCCATCCCCCTTAAAGACAGAGCAGGCCAAGCCCGGCCCGGAGCACAAAATATTGGCCCTGTTCAAAGACCAAGATCAGACCAGGCCCCGCCAGGAGCACAAAATATTGGCTCTGTTTAAAGACCAAGATCATAAAAAGTCCGGTCAGGTGTATCGTTTTGCCCCACCACAAAAAAACCAAAAAAACATTTTTTTGTTTTTACTGCTTTCTTTTTTGGGGGGGCTTTTGCTCAATTTCATGCCCTGTGTTCTGCCTGTGGTGTTTCTCAAATTTTCCAGTGCCCTTAAATCCTTCCAACAAAAAAAATCTGTTATGGTGAAGGAAAATTTGTTTTACAGCTTGGGTATTACCACCTCCTTTTTGCTTTTGGCCCTTCTGCTTTTTCTGCTTAAAAAAGGGGGCGAGTCCATAGGCTGGGGCTTTCAAATGCAATCGCCCTGGTTTTTGCTCAGCATGATTTTTTTATTTACCCTCATCAGCTTTGGTTTTATGAGCTGGTTTACTTTGCCATCTCTCCCTTTTGTCTATAAACAGCAAAATTATCTCCAGTCCTTTTTGACAGGGGTGTTGATCACCATTTCCGCCACCCCCTGCACAGCCCCCTTTATGGGGGCCGGTATAGGTTATGGCCTGACAGGAAGCGGGGCAGAGCTTATGCTGATTTTTCTGTTTCTGAGCCTGGGTCTGGCCTTCCCTTATATTTTGCTGTCTTTTTTTCCAAGAGGAATTCGATATGTGCCCCTGCCTGGCCAATGGAACCACAAGCTGAAACATTTTATGGCTTTTCCCATGCTGGCCACTGTTATATGGCTGATCCATGTTTTGAACCAGCAGAGGCCGGAAAGCCTGTTAGTGGTTTTGTTTGGCCTGCTTTTGTTGACCCTGAGCTTTTGGATTTTAAACAACCTGAGCCAAAAAGCAAAACCCCTGACATGGGTGTTACTGCTTTTGGCAATGGGGGGGCCTTTTGTCCATGTTTATCAAAAAAAGGAAGTGCATAAGATCCAGTGGGAGGTCTTTTCCTTAAGCCGAATGGATAAAGCACAGAAGGAGGGGCAACCTCTGTTCGTGAAAGTGACAGCTGACTGGTGTCTGACCTGCCAATTTAATGAACGGCTGACCTTTAAAAACAAAAAGGTTATTCGTTTTTTTAAGGACAGAAAAATTTTGGCCCTTAAAGCCGACTGGACAGAGCCGGACAAGGAGATCACAACACTGCTGGAACGCTATCATCGTGCAGGCATTCCCTTTTACCTGTATCTTCCCCCTTCAGGAGGCCAGGCGGTTCTCCTGCCAGAGATTTTGACCCCCACCCTGTTCTTTAAATACACAAAAGAAAAAGTGAAATAGGCCACAGGGCCACACGGGCCACAGCCACGGGCACATGCAACGGGCCACAGGGCCACAGAGGCCACCGCCACGGGCACATGCAACAGGCCACAGGGCCACAGAGGCCACAGCCACAGGTTTTTGGCAGAGAATTCAAATAAAACTCAGCTGGAGGGCTTTTTTTGCCGATCCGTATCTTGACAGCCGAAACAACTTCCCCAAGTACCCATTTGAGGTTTTTATGTCAGTTTATTGGAATAAATATCCTCGCAAGGAACACAAAAGCCGGCTCCTGCTCAGCCAGTCAGGCCTTTGGCTTCGTATTGCCTGTGTCTTGAGCTTTTTTATGGCCTGCTCCCCTCTCAGCCTTGAGACCAGTTTCAGGGACCTGGCCAACTATGATGAAGACTCAGAGGGGGTGAGCACCGATTTTTCGGACTTTCATCGTATTTTGCAGAGAACAGGCTGTCAGGATTTTTCCTCTTATGTGTGGAACTACATTTATAAAGTGGCCAGCTTTGAACAGGGCACGCCCCCCCCTTACCACACAGTAAAGGAGCAAATTGTCCGGCGGATCCAAAACCTGATGAGAGACCATCCTGCCAGTAAAAAAGACATCAACAGCTTTGCCATGCGTTTTGTGGAGATCTATGCCCTCATCACAGAGTTTATGGATCAATATGGGGCAGAAGAGCTGACAGATATGCTGGTTCAGTTTGAATATGGCATTGCCAACGAAAGCCACTCCGCCTGGACAAACAGGCTGAAGGGGGTGTTTGCCGAGCTGGAAAGCAATGCCAAGGTCTTAAACAGCGATTGTCAGGACGAAGAGGACAGTTTTTATGCCGGTAAAGAGGGCCATTCAGGCTGGGGCCAATCCAACCAGCACCCGCTGGTGGCCGGGGCCAGAAAGGTCATGGCCACAGCTTACCAAAGTTGCTCTGTGCTGGATATGCCTGTTCTGCCCTTACACCATAATGTCAGAGGCATCAGGGCCTCCTCCCGCCATCCCAGCGGACAGGGGTGGCGTAGGGTGATCACCAATTTACAGGCCCTCAACAGCTCGCATTACTACTTGCAAAACGGGGCTGTGGGCCGGGGTCCCCAGTGCCTGAATGTTCGCCAAAGCCCCTTAATTTACGATTTTGGCGGAAAGCCCTCCACCATCAAAAACTCCATCAACCTCTTTAGAAATGCGGGTTCTGGTTCCAAGGCCCTCGGTGTGGATTGTTCTGGTTTTGTGGCCAGTGCCATGGCCAGTGCGGGCCTTCGGTTAAAGCCACGGGTGTTTATCCGCTCTGTGCATGTGAAAGCTGTTTCCTCCTGGATGTTCAAGACCGCCCGCCGGAATCGGCTTTCCTGCCTGAAGGAACAGGATATTTCTGCAGAAAACCCTCTGCAGGTGGGGGATATTATTGCCTCCAACTCTCATACGGTGATTGTGGATTCCACAGGTGCCGACCCCTTCCAGCTGTCGGGAGTGAGGCAGGCCAGCCAGTGCCATTCCAAAAAAATGAGTGCCACCCGCTTTAATTTTGTGGTTATTCAAAGCAGTGCTCATAACAACGGAACAGGCATAAACAGGATGCGTATCGGTGATTCCGCCGAAGGAGGCATTAAAAGAGGCCTGGAAAGGGTGGCTTCCAGAGCCTGCTACAAAATGTTTGGCGAAAACAGGCACATCGACCTTGACGAAATATCCATTTTGCGTCATTCGTCCAACGACCCCCGTTGTCGGGACAAGGAGGTCTATATGGAACATCAGGAGTGTGTCAGGGACTGCACTTCACTATAGGTGGACCCTCATCGCATAGCCTTTGCCTGCTGGACGAACTAAAGAAAAAAATTTAACCTTTTTCAGGGGCTGTTGCTACAGAGACAAATTAAGGGGTGGTGGGATCTTTGCAGACACCCTTTTGATCACAGCAGACACCTTTATCATTACAAGGTTTGACAGTTTTGCCAAATCCCCCCTTGCTGACACCATTGGTGTCTATCACTGCCCCGTTCACGGTGTTATATCCAAAGCAATGCCATGCCACATAACCTCCCGTCACCTTGATACCGGCAAAACAGGTGTTTTTGTAATCAGAGGCTTTACTGAAGTGGCATCGTTCTCCTGCTCTATCCGCCTTGCTTTTATCTCTTTGCACTTTAATATCTCCTGTGATTTCCTTGCATTCCACACCTTTAAAACTGGTTTTTTCTGTAATGGATGTGGTCGGCTTTGGTTTCAACATCCCACCAATATCTTTTGTGGCACAAACAGTGATGTCCTCTTCTGTGGCCAAGCAGGAACGAAAGGCCTTCATAAGGGCCTGGGCCTCGACACGGGCGGCCGAACGGGTGGCCCTTTGCCTGTAGCGGTCCACCGCCGGCACAGAAATAGCCCCCAACAGGCCAATAATACCCACCGTCACCATAAGCTCCACCAAAGTGAAACCACGATTCGCTGAGAGAGCACGGCGAGCCTTGCCCCTTTCTTTTCCAAACATCAGTTTCATAACAAACCTCCCTTGGCTGATTTAATTCCGTCTTAAATAATCCCTGTTTTTTAATCTCTTTTATACCAAGTCCGTGCCGTGAGGGTCCAAGGTATTCCGTCCCGAAACGGGGCGGACTTGGTATAAAAGCCCCTAAGGAGACATTTATTTTATTTGAGGATAAAGTAAAGTGTCTCATAAAGCAATAAAGTCCTTACAAAAAAGTATACAGCAGAAGGCATAAAACCAGAGCCAGCATCAGAGCATCAAAGGCATGGCTTTTGAACCAAAGAGGTATCTGCCTTAAAGCCTTTTTCCCAAGAGAGGGCCTGGGAGGGACGATTTCCTCTTTGAAAAACCAGGTCAGGGCCTCCATCCTTTTAATCATCTCTTTGGCTTTTTTGTTGTCTTTGTCCTCCTTTAAAACCCTTCCGTAACAGGAAATGCCGTATATCAGCTCCTTTTGTTTGTGACAGGCCCTTAAAAATTCGTCATGTTTGGCCTCATCATGCCAGTTTTTGATGACTTTTGCCCATGTGCCCCGCAACTGAAAGGTGGATTCCACCCCTTCCATCATTTTAATAAAGACCACCCCACAGTGACGGCATTCCTGATCCTCCATAGGCACTTCCTCTGTGCATCGGGGGCAGACTTTTTTGGAGAATCCCAATCCGGAGGGAGGTGGGGGCTTTAAGGCAGAAAGAAATTGCCCGGTGATCACCTGAGAGGGATCTTTTGCCTCAATCCAAAATTTTTCATGGCAGACAGAGCACTGAAACTCCGGCCGATCGTCCATAAACTCCTGCCGGAAGGTCTGGAAAATCTGAAAACAGTAAGGGCATCGAATACGTGCCTTTTGAGAGAGGGGGGCCGGCTGGACACCCGGCGAATTTAAATGCTGTTGATCTTCATGTATTGGTCTCATAATGGTATTATGTCCCAAAAAAAGGCAAAAAGCCAGTCTTTTTTACAATTCAGGACCGATAATTATGAAGAAACTCAAAAATTTCCTTTGTTTTTACTCCCTGCCCCTGCTGTCAGCTCTCCTGCTGGCCACCAGCTATATTCCCTTTCCCCCCTACACTCTGTTCTTTTGTTATGTGCCCCTTTGGCTTTTTGCCCTCCGGCAAAAACGGCTTTTACCCCTCCTGAAAGGGGCATGGCTTTGCCAGTTTTTTGCCACCCTTTTGGGTTTTCACTGGCTGGCCTACACTTTTCGGGAGTTCGGCTTTTTTTCATGGCCCTTGTCTGTCCTGGGCCTGATTGGCTTTGCCTGTTTTGCCAACCTGCATATTCCCATAGCCCTTGGACTTTGGTCCTGCTCCCAGAGATTTTTAAGCACTTTCTGTGAGGCCAAAAAGCCCCCATCCTCTCTGCCGACCCAAAAGGGCCACAAAGGTGAACGGGGCTGGCTGGGGCTGTTCTTATTGCCCCTTTATTCCGCTTTGAGCATGCAATATTACCCCATGATTTTTGAATGGCACTACGGTTATTCCTGGTTTTATGCCGGGTGGCCGGCCGCCCAGACAGCGGAAATATGGGGGTTTCGATTCTTAAACACCCTCACTTTATTCTTCAATTTTTTGGGTTTGTATGTCTTTCTCAAAGCACCAAAACCCCTGTTGACTTTTAAGAAACAGGCTTTTTGGCAGGTGGGGGCCTGGTGCCGGGAGCTGAGGGCCGGGTGGCCCACTTTCCACCGCCGGTGGGGGCCGGGCCTTTATGCTTTGGCCCTGGGGCTTTTGCTGTTTGCTTTTCTGAACTTGGTGGGGCTGGGCCTGAAAAATCGCTGGCCGGATCCGGATCAAAAGGCCAGGGTCCTGATTATCCAGCCCAATACGGAAAACTTAAGTGCAGTATACAGGAGATCCAAAAAAGACCCCCGTGCTCAGGCCCTCAGCCAGCTCATGGAGGAGACGGACCGGTTTTTTAAAGCCGGCCCCCCTCCTCAGGACCTGGATTTTATACTGTGGCCGGAAGGGGCTTACCCCTATCGTATAAGGCATAATGAGGGGACGGCCTGGGACAGCTTTGCCAGCCGGCAGGCCAAAAAGTGGCAGACCACACTGCTCCTTTCCGCCACAGGGGAAAGCCCTCAGGGGATCACCAATTCCCTTTTTGCCTTTAACAAAGAGGGCCAGCTCATTCAGCCCCCTTACCACAAAACCATCCTGTTGGTTTTTGGGGAATACCTGCCCGGTGAAAAATGGCTGAACTGGAGCCAGTGGCTCCCCTATTATAGCCGGTCCTTTAAAAGAGGGGAAGGGCAGTATAAAACAATGGCCCTGTCTTCGGGGCTGAGGCTGGGTTTTCAGATCTGTTATGAGAGCCTGTTTGACTTTTTCACCCGTGAGCTGGCTCAGGAAAAAGCACAAATCCTGATCAATGTGACCAACGACTCCTGGTATGGCCGGGGGCTGGAGCCTTATCAGCATCTTTATATGACTTTGCCCCGTGCCATAGAGGTCCGCCGTCCTCTCATCCGGGGAACCAATACGGGCTTTTCTGCTGTGATCTCGGCCAAAGGGGAGATTTTGAAAAAGTCCGCCCTGTATAAAAAGGACAGCTGGATACAGGAAGTGCCCTACTACAGTGGGGACAGGCAAAGCCTTTGGACCTCATGGGGTTATTATATCAACACCGGGTTTTTATGGGGGCTTTTTTGCCTTGTCTTTTTGTATGCCCTGAGCCTGGCCAAAAAACAGGCCCTCAAAAAACAGGCCCTCAAAAAAAGCAAAAACCCGACTTGAGACCTGTTGATTTTACGACTGATCCCTGTTTTAATGTGGTTATTCCTGCCTTTGGATGGGCGGGAGCTGAGCCTCATGGAAGGAGACAGGACCTTTGTTTTTCACCAGTTGCATTATTATTGCCTTTTTTTGTTTTGCCTTTTATCTGATATGGAATCAGTTTTTGAAAAAGGACACCCGGCTGAGCACAGGGCTTAAGGTGTTGAGGAAAAAAATCAGTGAACTGCAAAACCTGTCCCTGAGTGTGGAGACACAGGTGGATCGCCATAACTCTGTTGTGAATGATAAAATCCAGCGAATGGAATACCTCTTGAAAAAAACCACCCAGCTTTGCCTGCGGATGGAACACAATATTAAAATCGCCACAGCCCTCACCAACAAAGACCTGACCAACAAAGACCTGACCAACAAAGACCTGACCAATAAAGACCTGACCAACAAAGACCTGACCAATAAAGACCTGACCAACAAAGACCTGACCAATAAAGACCTGACCAATAAAGGGCATGAGGGCCAAACAGACCAGCTGGACAAAACAGAGCCTGTTTCAGAGAGAGAAAGCCGGATATTAAAACCCAATTTCAAGAATAAACAGGCCCCTCCCGATTCTTTGGAAAAGTCCTCTTCTCCCACAGTGCAGGCCCTGCACTTAAAGATGGTCAGGGAAAAACCAGTTCAGCCCAAACAGCTTTATTTTGGAGATTCCCCCTTTGTCAAAATGGGCTTTGTGGAGCCACCTGAAAAAGACAAGAAACACCCCGATCCGGCCCTTTAACGGCTTTGCTTTGAGGCTGTTTTTGACTCACTCCAGTCCCCCAAAAGAGCCAGGCCTCCCGTCTTGAAGGCTTTACTTGACACTGTTTTTGACAAAGGCCGTCATATAGTAGCGAATCAGGTAGTCGATATTGATTTTTTGGTCGTTATAGGTCCATTTCAGCTCATTAAAAGGCCCCCACTCCCCTTTGATAAAGTCCGCAGGCTCTGAGGGAGGGTTGTTTTTGGCCAAAAACTGATCATTGAACTTCATACAGACGGAGATAAGCCCAGGTTCCTTGACGGAAAACACTAACTTGTGCCCATTTCTGAACAGCATAAAATCGGCTGATGTGTTGGCAATGCCATAGATCCTCAGGCTCCCCAGAAAGCCCTTTATGTGGTTAAACAGGGCCGAATGGGTGGTAAAAGCCGTCCTCAGCTGTTTCATAAACTCCTGAGTGTGCTCATTCAGCTCTTTTTTGGAAGGCTCTGGCTCAGGAAGGGCAATTTCCCCTTTGGTTTCCATGTCCTGCTCCATCCGGACCAGCTCTTTAATCCAGTCTTTGTTGTTTTCGGTTGAGATCATTTTAAACACCTCCTTTGGGTCTGTCTGCGGTGTCTGTTTTAAGCTTTTCGGCTGTTCAGTCAAGCTTTTTTTTAAAAATATGTGTTTGACTTTTGATTTTATTCAGAATAATCCCTTATTTTATCCAATCAGGGCCATTGTATCCAATCTGTGCCGGCGGGGTTTGAACGAATGACTAATTTTTTCAATAATCTATACGATTACTTTTCTCAGGACCTGGCTATTGATCTTGGCACGGCCAACACCCTGGTTTATGCCAAGGGCCAGGGCATTATTCTCAATGAGCCTTCTGTGGTGGCTGTCAAAAAGACCGTGACCGGGGAGGATGAGGTGCTGGCCGTGGGCCGGGAAGCCAAGTTCATGCTGGGCCGGACCCCTGGGAGCATAAAAGCCATTCGCCCCATTAAAGACGGCGTGATCGCCAACTTTGAGATCACACAAAAAATGCTCAAATATTTTATCACCCGCTCCTCCACCCCCTCCCGCCGACTGATCCGGCCCCGCATTATTATCTGTGTGCCTTTTGGCATTACACAAGTGGAGAAGAAAGCTGTTAAAGAATCGGCTTACTCTGCGGGCACCCGTGAGGTCTATTTGATTGAAGAGCCTATGGCCGCGGCTATTGGAGCGGGCCTCCCCATCACGGAAGCCAGAGGAAGTATGATTGTGGATATTGGCGGGGGCACCACGGGTATTGCCGTTATTTCCCTGAACGGCATTGTGCACTGTGAATCCATAAAAGTGGCTGGAGACAAATTTGACGAAGCCATTATCAACTATGTGCGCCGACAAAAGCACCTTTTGATAGGGGAGAGAACAGCAGAAAACATAAAAATCACTATTGGCACAGCCAACCCCGGCTCAGAGGAGAAAACAATGGAGATCAAGGGGCGGGATATAAGAATTGGTGCCCCCAAGACCATAAAAATCACCAATGTTCAGATAAATGAGGCCCTGAAGGGCAGTCTGGATGAGGTGGTGAGTGCCGTTAAGCAAGCTTTGGAAAAAACCCCGCCAGAGCTGGCGGCAGACATTGTGGACAATGGAGTTATCCTGACAGGGGGCGGGGCCCTTTTGAGCAATCTGGATGCTTTGTTGAGAGAAAAGACAGGCCTGCCTGTGGCGGTGGCCGAGAACGCCCTCTCCTGTGTGGTGCGGGGGGCAGGGCAGGTGTTGGATCAGCTGGCCCTGTTGAGAGAGCTGACTGTTTCTTAAGACCCATTTCTTAAGACCCTTGAAACTCCCCCACCCGGACAGTCATCGGAATGAATACGGCAGAAAAAACCATTTATTTGCTTTTGGCCTGTGACCTTCAAAAAAGCTCACGGTTTTTAAACAAATACCCATGCTCTTTTCCGGAAAACAAAAGTTTCCCGCCCTCTTTTATCCGGCAAAGCCGAAAAGTTTTTCAAAAAAATCGAAAAGCCTTGGGTAAACTCAAGGGCAAGGCTGAGGCCCATAAGGGGCCGGCAGAGGAGCTTTTGGCAGAGGAGCTTTTGGGACCGTGGAAGGGCTTTTGCCAAAAAAGCCCTTATGAGGAGGCCCTGATTGTGGTGCTTTGTGGCATTTTAAAATGCCCTTTGGAAAAAGCCACATGGCTTTTAAAAACAGCACCGGAAACTTTATCCTATCGTTTTCATCAGGGGCTTTTGGCTTTGGCCAAAGAGCTGACTGAGGGTTTGGCACATGGTTCGGCTGAGGGTTCGGCACATGACTTGCACATGGTTCGGCTGAGGGTTTGGCACATGGTTCGGCTGAGGGTTCGGCACATGGTTCGGCACATGATCCGGCTGAGGGTTTGGCACATGGTCGGCTGAGGGTTCGGCACATGATCCGGTCCGCCAAGTTCTTAAAAACATGCAGGAGCCGGCTTTGGAATCCAATATGTCCTTTTTTGAGGATCAGCAGGCCCTCAGCCAAGCCCTGAAGTATTGCCAGTGGCTGAGAGGGCGGGGCTGGCCGGTGTTGCACAAAGCCAAAACAGGCAAAATCAAAAAGTATGTATTCTTTCTGACTTTGTTTACGGCTGTTCTCATTTTGCTTGTCCTCCTGATACATTTATTGACACCGTCCCGTGTTATCTTATATCAGCACTTTTACGACAAAATTTTTAAGGGGTCGCCCCTCTCAAAGGAACTTTAATGGAAAAAGCTTTTTTAAAAAAAATTATCTCTGATTTGGAAAAATTTATGCCACAAAATCCTGTGGTGGCTTTTGATGCGGACGGCACTCTTTGGCCCCGTGATGTGGGCAAGAGCTTTTTTCAATGGCAGGTGAAAAAGGGCCTGCTTAAAGAAAAAACAAAAGACCCGCAAGCGGAGTTTAATCGCATTCGGGAGGAGAGAGGAAGAAAATTTGCCCTTATATGGCTGGCGGAGGTGCAGGCGGGCCGGCCCTTGGAGGAACTCAACCAGTGGATTGGGGATTTTCTCAAAGAGCATCCGTTTAAAATGTTTTGGTTTCAGGAGCAACTGATTAAGTGGTTTGACCGGCACAATGCCCAGGTGTTTGTGGTCAGCTCCTCCCTGAAATGGGTCTTGGATCAGGCTCTTGAATCCTACCCTGTCCCCACCCAAAATATTATAGGGGTTAAAACACAGGTGCAAAAGGGGATAATAACAGAAAAACCCATTTTACCCGCACCCATTCACAGGGACAAAGTGCCGGCTTTTGAAAGCAGGGCCGGGGGCCGGCGGCCTTTCTTTGTGGCTGGCAACACTTTGGCGGATCAGGCCCTGTTGGAGTTCTCCTCCCGGTTCCGACTGGTGGTGGCCACCGCCCGCCCTCAAGACAAAAACCATGAATCCGAGCAAAAACTGCTCAGCATGGCTATCGACAGAGGCTGGTTTTACTGGAATGGCCCGGCCTAAAACCGACTCAGTAATTCGTTGACAGAATCACTGCCTGTCCAAAAAGTCCGCACCATTTCGGGACGGAATACCTTGAACCCTCATGGTACGGCTTTTTGGACAGGCGGTCACTGGATCAGATTTCATTCAGGCTGTCATTCCCGCCCGTCTGTTATTCCCGCGAAGGACACAAAGTGCCCCGCGGGAATCCAAATCTGTTTTGGGGTTTGACTTGTTTTGGCTTAAGCTCTATTGTCCTTTTTTAGGGCTTTGGGCATGTTCCAAAAAAAAGCAGAGGTCAGCCAATAATGCAAAAAACCATTCAGACTCTTTCCACTGAGGTCATCAACCAGATAGCCGCCGGGGAGGTGGTGGAGAGGCCGGCCAATATGGTCAAAGAGCTGATAGAAAACAGCCTGGACGCCGGGGCCAACCATATTGAACTGTTGTTTTCCGAAGGGGGGCGGTTTGTTCAGATAAAAGACGATGGTTGTGGCATCAGGGATTCGGAACTGAATTTGGCTCTGTCGCCTCACAGCACCAGTAAAATAGCCAACTTAAAAGATATTTGGGCCATTAAAAGTTATGGCTTTCGGGGGGAGGCTTTGGCCAGCATTGCAGAAGTAAGTGATCTGACCCTTATCTCCCGCCCTCCCACACAGGAACAATCGGCCCGTTTGAGCAGTGCTTTCGGCAAAAAAACCGCTGTTCAGCGGGCAGGATCGGAAAAGGGCACCACCGTTATTGTCCAAAATCTGTTTCAAAACACACCGGCCCGTCTTAAGTTTTTAAAATCAGATTCTTCAGAGACGACCGCCATTAAAAACACCATTAAGGCTATGGCTCTTTCTCATCCTGCGGTCAGCTTTCGAATACGGCACAAAAACCAGCTTTTGTTTTACTGGCCCGGCACAAAAAACCTGCAAATGAGGGCCCAGCAAATCCTGAAAATTAAAAACAGCTTTTACACCAAAACACAATACAGGGACATCCATGTGGAGGCTTGTCTTTCCGCCCCCAATGAAACCACTTCCAACCGCCGTCAAATGTGGTTTTTTGTGGAGGGACGATGGGTGGAGGACAGTGCCCTGCACTCTGCGGTGATGACAGCTTACAGGGGGCTCCTCATGCATGGGGAATACCCCATTTTGGTCTTAAATCTCACTTGCCGGAAAGAGGACCTGGATGTGAATGTGCACCCGGCCAAATCCAGGGTGCGTTTTAAAAATCCGTCGACGGTTTTTAAAGCTGTGCAAACCAGCCTTCGTGCTGTTTTGGAAAAAGGCCCCTGGCTGGATAAAAGCTCTTCGTCTTTAAGGGATAAGCAGGAAAGTCAGGAGTTGGGTTTTAAGGCACAGGAATTTCAGCAGACTCATTTTCAGACAAAAGATTTTACCGGCAAAGAATCAGAGCCAAAGTCCGCCGGAAAAGGCAAAGCTTTTCAAAACAACAGGTCCGGGGCGTATTCTGCTGATTTCCCCAGGAGGGCTTTTTCACCTGTTGGGCAGGGGAACATGGAAAAAGGCCAGATTTCCCGCACCCTTCAGGAAATGAACATGCCAGCTTTGGACAAGAGTTCAAAGGAGCTGGCCTTGTCAGGGGCACCTTCTTTGCCGGAGGATTCAGGGCTTTCGCCGGGAGGTTTGTCGCTTCCGCCGGAAGATCCGGGGCTTTCGCCGGGAGGCCCATCCCCTTCGTTGGAAGGCCCATCGCTTGAAGGGGAACATTCAACCACACAGGAAGGAGAAAAGGCTTATTGGTCTTCTTTGGCAGTTTTGGCTCAGGCCCATTTGACTTATATTGTGGCTCAAAACCGCAGAGCTTTGGTGTTTATTGATCAGCACGCGGCCCATGAAAGGGTGCTTTATGAAAGGCTTATGCTTTCTTACAACAAGGGTGGGGAGGCTGTTCAAAACAGGCTGGTGCCTTTGGCTTTGGACATGGAGGAATCTCTTGTGCAGGCTTTGTTTTCTGCCAAAACAGATCTGTCAAAGATAGGGATTAAGATGGAACTTTCGGGGCCAGAGGGGATTTTGGTGCACTCTGCCCCAGCCATTTTAAAGGATGTGGCTTTGCAAAAGTCGCTTTGGCAATTGGGGGAGGAGATCCGAAACATGGGAGGCAGTTTTGCGATGGAAAAACACATATCCTCAATATGTGCCACTATGGCTTGTCATTCTGCTGTCCGGGCAGGTCAGGCTTTAAGCCCTCATGAAATG
The DNA here is from genome assembly GCA_965242635.1 of Bdellovibrionales bacterium. GTDB lineage: Bacteria > Bdellovibrionota > Bdellovibrionia > Bdellovibrionales > UBA1609 > JANQSP01. The sequence continues at coordinate 1,561,580 of OZ251471.1, forward strand.
AAAGAACTTTTGGTGCAAATGGATGAGTTTCCCCTTTCCAGTTTTTGCCCGCATGGACGGCCGGTGTTTGTGGATTATTCTCTCTCCCGTCTGGAGAAAGATTTTGGCCGAAAACCCTAAACCCCCCAGTATTTTTTATGTTTAAAAATTGATGGAGCTGGTTTAATCCAGGCGGGAGGGGAAGGTGCCATCCCGCATGGTCAGCACTTTCGGAAAAGCTCTGGCAAACAGAGGATCATGGCTTACGGAGATCAGGGTAATGCCAAACCGGCTTTTCATTTCAAACAGGATATTCAGTATATTTTGTGTGTTCTTCATGTCCAAGTTGCCTGTGGGTTCATCAGCCAGTAAAATCTCCGGTTCATTTATGAGAGCACGGGCCAGGGCCACTCTTTGTTGTTCCCCTCCACTCAACTCTGAGGGGAAATGCCGGGCACGATGGATCACCCCCACAAGCTCCATAAGATGTTCCGCCTTCTCCTTGGCCTCCTTAAAACTTTTTTTGCCTATTTGCCCGGCGAGCATGATATTTTCCAGAGCGTTAAATTCCCCCAACAGGTAATGAAACTGAAACACAAAGCCTATCTTTTGGCTTCTGAACCGGGCCAGCTCCTGATCTGTGGCCTGATTCAGGTTTTGATCATAATAAAAAAGTGTGCCACTGGTGGGGCGATCCAAAGTCCCTATAATATGCAGGAAAGTGCTTTTTCCCACACCGGATCCGCCGGTGATACAAATTGCCTCTTTTTTGTGGACTTTGAGGTGGATATTTTTCAGAACAGGGACCTCCCCCCCTTCTTTGAAAAAGCTCTTGCAAATGGATTTTATATTTAAAACAGCCTGTGTCATTTTTTTTATCCTCTGGCGGACTATTCGGAGAGCAGGTTCTCCCTGACACTCATCTTCAAGGCCCTTATGGCAGGAAAAAGACAGGATACAAGACAGATGGCCTGCGAGCAAACAATAATCAACAAAATGTCGCCCACCTTTAAAGTGAGCTTAATCATGTTCACCTTGTATATTTCAGCGGGAATAAGGGGCCATATATCCTGAATGGCCGTAAAACAAAGAGCCAGCACCCACCCCAGGCCTATCCCCATAAGGGCCCCGGTGAGGCTGACGATAAAGCCCTGAACCATCAGCAGAAAAAAAACAAAAGCATTTCGTGCCCCCATAGCTTTTAAAATGCTGATAGTGCGGGCCTGATTTAAAACAGAAATAGTGAGATGGGAGGACACATTAAAAGCCCCGGCCAAGATGAGCACCATCAAAATAAAAAAGATAAGAAATTTTTCTCTTTTAACAGCCTGAAAATAACCCGCATGGGTGTTTTTGAGAATATCTTCCCAGTCCTGGACTTTATAACCTGGTCCCAATTCCTGAATCAGACGGGCACGAAGAGGTTTTATGTTGTCGGGATTTTTAAGCCTTATCCTGACCCCGGAGACCAGCTTGGGAACATGGGTTTCAGGTGACCAGGTTTTTTGTTTGTGACGGGGGCGGGGGCTTTGATCATGGGCAGAAAGGGCTTTTTCCATTCCTCGTTTTGTTGGTTCAAGGCTTTGGATATGGCTTATTATGTAGCGGGAATTAAAATCATGGAAGCCCAAGTCCACTATACCTTCCAAAGTTAATTCCCTGTAGGTTTTGTGGAATTTTCCTTTGGCACTTTTTTTTGGCAGGACAACATGAAACACATCTCCCGGCTTTATGTTCCATTTTTTGGCCAAACTTCGTCCAACCACGGCGGACTTTTTGTTGTTCAGTTGAAAAGCACCTTCCACAAGCCTTTTGTGCAGGTTTAAAACTTTGTTCTCTTTGGCCGGTGGCCAGCCTTCCAACAAAATGCCGGACAGCTTGCCATCATAAATGGCGAGAGCGGGCATGGACAAAAAAGAAAAATAATCTCCATCAAAAAGGTCCAAACTTTGTATTTTTTGGGCCAGCTTTTTTTGGCTGAAGGGTTTTTCCGCTGTGATCATCAGGTGCCCTGTCATGTCCATGACAGCCTGGCGGATGGTGTTTTCGTAACCGCTGTAGACGGAAAGGGCCAATACCAAAGTGGCAACAGCCAGGGTCAGGCTGAAGATGCTGACAAAAGGAGTCCAGCGAATGAAACGATGGCGGGACAAAAAAAACCTCTTAAGCCATAAGAGAAAAAACATAAATCCTGCTTTGTGAAAAAAGTGGTTATTATTGCATGGTTTTGTTTTCTGGGCTATGGAGAAAGGCGGAAATAAAGGGATCCAATGCACCATTCAATACGGCGGAAGGGTCACCTGTTTCGTGGCCGGTGCGATGATCTTTTGCCATTTGATAAGGATGCAGAATGTATGAGCGAATTTGACTGCCCCATTCATTGGCTTTTTTGGTGGATTCCCGTTTTTCTTTTTCTTTTTTTAGTTTTTCCTCCTCTTTTTTGTAAAGGGCGGACTGGAGCATTTTCATGGCCTGTTGGCGGTTGGCGTGCTGGCTTCTTTGATTTTGGCATTGAACCACAAGCCCTGTGGGGAGATGGGTGATGCGAATGGCACTGTCGGTTTTGTTGATATGCTGTCCTCCTGCACCACTGGCCCGGTAGGTGTCTGTTCTGATGTCCTCTTCCCGGACGGTGACTACAATTTGATCATCCATCTCCGGGTAAACAAAGACACTGGCAAAGCTGGTGTGCCGGCGGGCATTGGCATCAAAGGGGCTTATTCGCACTAAGCGATGCACGCCTGTTTCCGCTCTCAGGTGGCCATAAGCAAAAGGGCCTTTTATAAGGAGGTGTGTGGAGCGGATACCGGCCTCTTCTGCCTCGTTTAAAGATAAAATATCCACAGAGAATTGTTTTTGCTCGGCCCACTTCAAATACATTCTTTGTAAAATACTGGCCCAGTCTTCCGCTTCGGTCCCGCCCGCCCCCGCATGGATAGCCATATAGCAGTCGTTTTTATCTTGTTTTCCGCTTAAAAGGCTTTGCAACTCCAGAGCTTTTAGCTGTTCTGAAAGGTGTTGAACTTCTTTTTTCAGGTCCAGGAAAGCTTTTTCCTCTGGTTCCTGCTCCAAAAGCTCCAGCAGGACAAAAGTGTCCTCCATCGCCTGATTCAGGTTTTGCCACCTGTTCACTGTTTTTTCCAGCTCTGTTCTTTCCCGGATCAGGGCACTTTGTTGCCGATGGTCTTTCCACAGGGAAGGATCTTCCAACTTTTGTGCAAGGGCTTGTATTTGTTCTGCCTTTTTGTTTATGTCAAAGATACCCCCTGAGTTTCAGGGTCTTCTGTTTCATTTTACTGATTTTGGCTTTCAGTTCCGGGATTTCCACACTCATCGGGCACCTCTTTTTTGGGGGTCGGGAACAAAAATGGGATCCACCTTGTGACAGGGATAATAGCAAAAAAGAGGTTCTTTGTCCATAAATTTGTCTACGAACCAAAGGCTTGACGCACCGCCTATAAAACTATCAGTATAAAAAAGGGGGCTTGCTCAAATACAAAGTTTTTTTTCAGGGCCGATCCATGGGGCAGGGTTTGCCTGTTTCAAATCTTTGTGATAGGAGGAAAAAGTCTCCAAGTGCCCACCTTTTTATTTTGTTAACGGGAGGAGTTTTTTTGTTTACAGGTATTGTGCAGGCCCTGTCCCCTGTTTTGATGGTTAAGACCTCCAAGGGCGAGAAAAAAATAAAGATCCAAAGGCCCGGGGGCCAGGGATTTTCTGATTTAAAGACAGGGGACAGCCTGGCTCTGAATGGAGTGTGTTTGACCATAGAGTCGCTGACAGCAAAAACTTTGGGCTTTCACTTGAGTTTTGAAACCTTGAATATCACAGGTTGGGATAAAGAGAGTTTACAGGGCCGGCAGGTGAATTTGGAGCCGGCTTTGAGAGTGGGGGATTTTGTGGGGGGGCATTTTGTCACAGGCCATGTGGATGGGCAGGCAGAGGTGATAAATGTTACAGCCCAGGGGGAAAGCCGGTGGATGAGTGTTCGTGTTCCAACTCAGTTTAAAAAGTATTTTTGGAAAAAAGGCTTTATCAATTTAAATGGTGTCAGCCTCACCATAAATGAAATAAAAGGTGATAAGTTGATTTTGTGTCTTGTGCCGGAGACCTTAAAACGCACCAATTTAAAAGATCAGGAACCGGGGTGCATGTTGACTTTCGAAGTGGACTCACATGCCCGTGCCCTTCTCTCTTCTTCATGAGCTGTTATTCAGTATTTTTAGCAGAGGTTTTTCCAGATCGGGAAAGCGACTTTTATTTTTTATCACCCCTTGGGCAAAACGGGCCTGGCCCCCGCCCCGGCCATCCAACAAAGGAGAAATAGTATTTTTAAAAAGATCGCCTGCCGATATATGTTTTTGCAGTTCTTTGGATAAAGTGATGACCAAAGGGTATTGCCCTTTTCCCTCCCCCATAACAACTACAGCGGACACACCTGCTTTCGACTTGATGTTGTCAGCCATGTCCGCCAACTGCTTTTTATCCTCTATGGGCAAAGCAGTGACAATCAAAAGCCCCTTTTCCCCTTTACACTCAAAAGGTTTGGCTTTTTTCAAAAGGGAGGTCCAGTCCTGATTTAAAGAATAAAGTTTTTTCATCTGCCGGTTAAGCTCCTGAATCTCCTCCTCTTTTTTCCTTATAAAAGCAATAAAAGGATTTTTTTGTTCTGCAAGAATTTGTTCTGCCATAAAGTCTGCTTTTGTGTCCGTCCTCTCTTCTGATAAAGGATTTTTTTTCAGCTTGGGAAGGGTTAGATTTAAATGACTTCTCAGTTCCTGATTTTGCCGGGCCAAAAGCTCCAGCCATTTCTGCCGGACCTCACCCACATAAGCCACAATCCGGCGCACACCGGACTTGACCCCTGTTTCAGCAGTAATTGTAAAGCCCTTTATTTCTGAAGTGTTTTTGACATGAATGCCACCACAAAGCTCCAGACTTTTCCCCATTTTTATCAGGCGGACTTGTTCAGGGTAGTTTTCCCCGGCCAAAAAAACCGCCCCCTGGCTCAAAGCCTCTTTATAGGAACAGGTGAAATCACGGACTTTATGCCCCTCCTCAATAAAGCCATTGACTCTTTGATCTATGGCTCTTATTTGTTCTGGACTCAAAGGTTGAGGGTGGCTGAAATCAAACCTCAGCTGGCCCGGTTCCACCAGAGAGCCCATTTGCCGGGTTTCTTTTCCCAACAGATCCTGTAAAGCCTTGTTCAACAAGTGGGTGGCAGAGTGGGCCACAGCAATCCACTGCCGGTGCTTTCCATCCACTTTCATACGAACCTGCTGGCCGACCCTGAGGCCTCCTTTCAGGACCTTCACTTCATGCACAATCCAGTCCCCTTTTTTTTGTGTGTCCTTCACAAAGGCCCGCCCGGTTGGGACCACAGAAAGGCTGTCTGGCCCCAGGCCCTCTTCCGGGCCTTTCCCGGTTTTTTCAGCAGATAAAGGTGATTTTTTCTCCCATTCCAAAAGGCCCCTGTCCCCCACAGGCCCGCCCCCTTCCGGATAAAAACAGCTTTTATCCAATACCACGAAGCCGGTCCCCCCTTCATCAAGAGCTTTTGAGACCGCCACCACCTGAGCCTCTTCCTCCTCCCTCTCATACCCGGTCCAAAGGGTTTTTGAAAGGCCCCTGCTTTGGCTCTGGGCCATTTCCACCACTTTTGTTATAAGACTCTCTTTGTCCCCTTGTTGAAAGGCCTTTGTGGCTTTTGGGGACAAAAACCTGTTTTTTAATTCCTCCAAAGTGAGAGGATTGACCTCAAAGCCCTGCTCTTTGGCAATGAGGCGGGTGAGATCAGGGGGAAAACCATAAGTGCTGTAAAGATCCCACACCAAAAAATCGCTCAATGTTTTAACTTCCCCCGTGGAAAGAGAGCTGATTTTTTTTAACAAAATCCCTTTTCCCTCTTTCAGGCTTTTTGTCCAAAGCCGGGCCTCTGCTTTTATGGTGGAATCAATAAGGCTTTTTGAGGACAAAAGCTCCGGGTAAATATCTTCCATAAAGTCCACCACACTTTGAGCCGGAACACATAAAAGATCGGGACGGGAGGAAAGCTTTTGCCCATAAAAAAAGGCCCTTCTTAAAATGCGCCGCAACACATAACCCGCTCCCTCACTGGCCGGCAACACCCCATCGGCTATCAGAAAAGCTACTGCTCTGCTGTGATCCGCCAGCACACGAAAAGCCATCTGAGTTTTTTTTTTGTTATCATCAGCACCCTCATAGCTGATACCTGTCACTTTTTCCAAAGCCGTCATAAGGCCTTTAAAAAGATCTGTCTGATAGTTGCTGGTTTGTCCCTGCATAATGGCGGAAAGTCGTTCCAGACCCATGCCTGTATCCACGGCCGGGCGGGGCAGGGGCACTTTAACTTTTTTGCCCTCTTTAAAAAGCTCGTTAAACTGCATAAACACCAAGTTCCATACCTCTGTCATGTCCTCCGGCCGGGGATTTTTTTTTGGGCCTTCATAATAATGAATTTCTGTGCAGGGGCCACAGGGGCCGGTATCCCCCATACGCCAAAAGTTGTCTTTTTCCTCCAGGGCAAATATCTTTTCTGAGGGAAAGTGTTGGTCTTTTTTCCATATTTCCATACTTTCCCGATCCTCCCGAAACACACTCACATAGAGCCTGTCTTTTGGTAAACTCAGCTCTTTTGTCAAAAACTCAAAAGCATGGTGTATGGCCTCTCTTTTAAAATAAGCCCCAAAGGAAAAATGGCCCATCATCTCGAAAAAAGTATGGTGATGGGAGGAAGGCCCCACCTGCTCCAGATCGTTATGCTTGCCCCCGGCCCGCAGACACTTTTGGATACTGCACACCTTGGGGTGGGGAGGGGTGGCCAGGCCCAAAAAACAGTCCTTAAAAGGGTTCATGCCCGCATTGGTGAACAAAAGAGAAGGATCCTCTTTGGGAATCAAAGAGGCACTTGGGAGGTAAGCATGCCCCTGATTTTGAAAATACTGCTGAAACTTAAGTCTTATTTCATGGCTTTTCATAATGAAGACATTATGGCTGATTTTTTGAAGATTGTCCATGCTAAAACAGTTGGCCCTGAAAAAGTTTTTTTTCGTATGCACTCCCCTTTGTCCAATGGACCACTGAAGTCAGGTTTCTCACAAATAAGCATGTAAATTTTACATCCTGGGGCAGACTCTGATTGCTTTTGTCCTGCCCTTCGTGTATATCAAAATCCCCATGAACATCTCTCAACCTGTTTTGCCTCTCCTGAAAGCTGTTGCCAAAGGCCCTCACAGTGAGGCTGTCAAAATCCCCTTGTCCCCTCACCCTCTTTTGACAGCTTTTCTCCTGCACGGAGGGGAACAAAAAGGGCCCCATCTCCTTATCTCCTCTCAAAACGATCTCCTGCTGAAAATCCAAAAAGCCTTACACTTTTTGGAGCCAGAGCAGAAAGTGTTTTTTTTTGAGACAAAAAAGCAGAAACCGGAAGGGGTTTTAAAACTGTCCCACCAGGAAGAGGCCTTGAGGCTGAAAGTGTTGGCACGGGCCCAAAAGGCCTCATCAGCGGATATATTTATGGCTGAACCTCAAAGCCTTATGGAAAGACTGCCCTCTCCTCTGGCCCTGAAAAGACAGTATATTTTACTCCAGAAAGCCTGCAAACTGCCGGCGGATTTTTTTCTTTTGTTAAAAAAAGCCGGCTATGAGAGCAGGGATCGGGTGGAGCAGATGGGCGAGTTCTCCATGCGGGGGGCCGTGTGCGATATCTTTTGCCCCCTCAACGGCCCTGTAAGAGTAGACCTTGTGGGACATGAAGTGGAACAAATAAGACTTTTTGATGTGCAGACGCAAGCCCGCCGTCAGGAAGTAAAGTCTTTGGATATAGTGCCTGCCAAAGAGGAAAGTCTTAAAGAGGGCAAAACCTCCTCTTTTGGCTTTTTGGATTATATCCCCTCCCCCCTTGTGTGGCTGTTGGAGGGGCCGGCTTTAATGCAAAACCACCTTCATAGAAAGATTGTCTTTGAACCGGTCAGCCCCTCCTTCACCCCCCTCCCCCAGTCAGGGGCCGGCCATAAGCACCCCCCCTTGTCAGGCACAGAAACTTTTTTCAAAAACCCGGACTGGCCTCAAAAAATAAAAGAGCAGAGAAAAAAGGGCATGCTGGTTTTTATCTTTGCGGGAAGAGAAAGAACCCAAAAAGCCCTTAAAGCGGCTTTGGAAAAAGAGGGCATGCTGGCGAAAAATGAAAAAAGTTTCTTTGACATGCAGATGGAGCAGGAAAAGAGTTTTATAATCATCCACCTGATACAAAGTTTTAACTCCGAAAGCCTTGTATGGATGGAGAAAAATTTGATTTTTTTGAAAGCGGATTCTTTTGTTGGCTTTCCCTCCCCACCCAAACACATATTACCAAAGACGCAAGGCATAAACTTCAGCTTTGCGGACATTCAGAAAGGGGACCTTATGGTGCATCGGCAGTATGGCATTGGGTGCTTTAAAGGGCTTGAAATTTTAAATTTTGGCACCGGGGAAAATGAGTTTCTGGTCCTGGAATATAAAGGGCAGGAGAAACTTTATGTTCCTGTTTATGCCATGCAGAGGGTTCAAAAATACATGCATGCCATCACAAGTGATGGGCAAAAACTGCTGGACAAACTAAGTGGCTCCCGGTGGTCCAATACAAAGGAGAGGGTTAAAAAAAGAATTAAAAACATGAGCTTGCAACTGATGAATTTATATCACCTGAGAGCCGGTATGAAGAGAAAAAGATTTTCCCGCCCGGACCGGGAATTTGAAAAATTTGAAGAGGCTTTTCCTTTCGTGGAAACACCCGATCAGAAAAAAGCCATTCAGGAGGTCATGCAGGATCTGACAGAAAAAGAGCCCCCCGCCGATCGCCTGATATGCGGAGACACCGGGTTTGGCAAAACGGAGGTGGCCATGCGGGCGGTGTTCAAGGTGATAGAGGATGGCTTTCAGGCCTGCCTTATGGCCCCCACCACCCTGTTAAGCTTTCAGCACTTTGAAACTTTTAAAAATCGGTTTCAAAACTGGCCTGTTACCATCCGCCTGCTTAACCGATTCACACCGGCACAAAAAAGAAAAGAGCTGATAAAGGAAGTTCAGGAGGGCCGGGTGGATATTCTGATTGGCACACACCGGATATTGAGCCGGGACATTCACTTTAAAAAGCCCGGGCTGTTGATTATAGATGAAGAGCATCTGTTTGGTGTCCAGAGCAAGGAAAAAATCAAGAACTGGTATTCTCATATAGACACTTTAAGCCTTTCCGCCACCCCCATCCCCCGAAGTTTCAGCATGAGCCTGAGTGGTCTCAGGGACATGAGCCTTATCCTGACCCCGCCTCCAAACAGAAAACCGGTCAAAACCTTTATCAGCCCTTTTAACGAGAGCCTGATTAAAAAAGCAGTCTTGAAGGAGAAGGAGCGAGAAGGGCAGATTATTTTTATTCATAACCGGATTGCCAGCATTTATGAGGCAGAAAGAAAGTTAAAAGCACTTCTCCCTTCTGTGCGTATTCGTGTGGCACATGGGAAAATGAAAAACATGCAAGAAGATATAGTGCTGGATTTTTTTCAGCAAAAATTTGATCTTTTGCTTTGCACCACCATCGTGGAATCGGGCATGGACTTTCAAAGAGCGGGCACTTTGTTTATTGACCGGGCAGAGCAGTTTGGCCTCTCTGAACTGCATCAGCTGAGGGGCCGGGTGGGCCGATCAGAGAGGGAGTCTTATTGTTATATGCTGGTGGAGGAAAGAAAACAACTTTCTCAAAGGGCTTTGGACCGTCTCAGGATTATTCAGGAAAACAATCAGCCTGGATCGGGCTGGGCCATTGCCCAATACGACCTGGAAATGAGAGGGGCAGGGGAGCTTATGGGAAGGGAGCAGTCCGGGTTTTTACAGGAAGTGGGCTATGAACTTTACTTTGAGTTTTTAAAGGAAAGCATATCCTCCTTGAAGGCAGAGACAAAAGAGACCCAGGCAGGAGAGCCGGATCTGCAATTCAGGCACCCGGCTTTTATCCCGACAAGCTATATTCCCCATGAGAAAACCCGCCTGATTTTTTACAAAAAACTGGCTCTGACCTGTTCAGAGAGGGAAGTGGAGGGCATAAGAGGAGAGCTTGAGGATTTTGCCGGCCCTTTGCCGGAGGAGGTGGAAAATTTAATCTGGCTCAGCCACTTGAGGCAGATGGCCAAAAAGTGGCACATCAGAGAGCTGTCCCACCGCCCGCCTCATCTTTATATAAGCCTGGCGGAAAGCACGCCCATAGAGATGGCCAAAATTGTGAAGTGGATAGAAAGTGGGGTGGGGGCCTGGCAGGATAAAGAGACTCTGAAATTCCCACTGCCAACAGACACATTGAAGGAGGTGGCCAGGTTTTTAAAAGGCCTTATCCCCTGATCGCCGGCCTATTCCATTTTCATCTCTTCCTCCTGCTCGCTTTGTTTCAGGGCCTCCTCCATGTCCTGTTCCATTTGGTCCTCCTCCCATGCACTTGGCAGGGCTTTGTCCGCACTTTTAAAGGCCTTTTCCAGATCAGCAGAATCTGTCACTACCTGTGGTGTAAAACCAGAATCCTTCTCACTGAAAATGGCCTCCACAGCGGTCTTTCTGACTTTTCCCATCCTGATTATTATCTCCACCAAGGCCCCATAGCCTTGGGAATAACTGACGCCGGTCAAGTCCATGTTCCCGGAAAGGCGCAAAGTCAGATGGGGGAAATGCCAGGCCAGCCAGCCCCTCGCACCTATAACACCGGGATTGGCTGAAAAAAACCTGAGACTGCCTGCATTAACCCTTTTCAGCAGGCTGATTCGATCGCCTAAAAGAGAGGAAGAGAGATCCTTGGTAACAGACCAAAATCCATGAGAATAAAAGCCTATTTCCGCGATGTCCGCTTTGAGCATGAGGCCCGCTTTCCACTGAAAAAGAGAGGAGAGAGGATGGCCCCGCCACTTAAACCCGGTGTATGCAAAAGGGTGCACTATGTCAAACAGGACCCCATAAAGCCATAAAGATGGGGTCACATGCCACTCGCCATCGTCTGTAATGGGGGACTCAGTGCTGTAATTTATGGGGAAAAACGGGGAGGAAACCAGGATCTCCGGGATAAAGCCAAAAACACCAGCTATAAGGTGCTGGGTCCGGATAAGCCCCCCTACCCTTTTTATATGGGGTGTGGAAAAATACAGCCGGTCCCCATTCCCGCTTTGTGCAAACCAAAACCCGGTGGCAAAAAGCTCCAGTTCCAGCCATTTGGCTGGCACATATCCCAGGCTCAAGCCTGCATCCATATAATGGAAAAACGGCGGGCTGACACCCCCGCCCCCCAAAGTCTGCTGTAAAGGCTCTGTTTGGAACCGGGTCAGGTAGTTGTCCTCTGTGTAGTAATAGCCTGTCCTGAATTTCAGGCGAAACCGCTCCTGACCGGGCAGAGGAGGGGTAAGGCTGTCCCCGTCCGCCCTGAGGAGGGCCGGGCAAAAAGCCAGCAGGGTCAAAAAAGAAAACAAAAGTCGGTTTTGCATAATTATTTTTAATAATAAAGCCGGATAAACCGATAATCAAGGTATAATATGCCAGTTTTTTTTTGGAGAAAAAAGCAATATGAGTCACAAAATTTTAATTGTTGAGGACGACAAAAATCTCGCTGAAAGTCTGAAAAGTCTGTTTGTCAGCAAAAAAATAGATGTTCGAATTAGCTCCTCCAGTCAGGAGGCAGAGCAGATAATCACTTTGGAGCAATACGATCTCTTGGTGGTGGATGTGGTTCTCCCCAAAATGAATGGCATCGATTTGATAAAGCGACTTATATCCACGGGGCTCCTGCATTCCCAGTGCAAAATCTGGCTTATATCCGGTGTATTAAAACAGAACATTATAACTCAGGATATCATGAGCCATGTGGACGATTTTATGGAAAAACCTCTGAATTTAAGATCTGTGGAGAAAAAAATAAGCTCTTTGTTTATTACCCATTCGAAGGATCTGCTTAAAAAGCTGAACTTTTTTTATTTGCACCCTGACAATAAAGAGGGCAACATCCTGAAAAACAGGGAATATATCATCAAAGGCCATGAGCTGATGTTTATCTGCTTTTACCTTTATTCTGTCCGATTTAATGGCATGCTGAGTTTGGATTATCACAGCAAGGGGCAAAGAGATGAGGTCCTGTTTCATAATGGGAAAATAAACAGCTTTAAAACAGCGGACAAGACCTCTTACCTGGGCGATCTGCTGGTCAAGCACAACCTGGTTTCCAGAGAGAATATACAGAAACTGATTGATGAAGAAACCGACAGGTTCCTGGGGGACAAGCTCGTGGATGGCTGTCACATCAGTCCGCACCAGCTGAGCAGGATATTAAAGGAGCAGTTGGCCATTCGCCTTTTTAAGACAATGGGGCAGGCATCCATAGTGGTCAGCTGTCAGGACTTCACAGTTTCCCGTCAGTTCAATCAATTCGTGGAACTGGACATGAGAGACTATCTCTCTTTGGTGAATAACTGGATACATTCCAAAGTCAGTGCCCGGTGGCTGAAAGGTTTTTTTAAAAACTGTGAGTATATGCATGTGGCCCCTTTCAAAAGCCTCGCTGGCCCGGAGCACTTGGCTCGTTACTCAAAAATGAGCTTTTTCACCCATCCTGTCCAAGGCAACACGACGGTGGCTCATTTGTTGAAAAGCCAAAACGAGATGGACAGCATGCGTGAGCTTTACTGTCGCCTGCTGGTCCGGGAGCTGGTTATTGACAGTGCCCCTCGTAAGAACACAGCCAATACGGATTATGCGTTTATGCAAAAAAAATATCAGGCTTTTCTGGAAGATGCGAACAAAAAAACCTACTTTGAGTTGATGAACCTGCCTGTCAATGCTCCGGTCCAAAAAGTGGAGGAAGTGTATAAGCTCATGGTGAAAATTTTTCACCCCGATCGCAGAAACAAAGACCTGCCCCCGGAGTTGGTGGACATCTGTGATCAGTGCTTTATTTTGGTGAAAAAAATCCATCATACTCTGACGGATCCTGCCAAAAGGTCGGCGTATCTTAAATCCACAGGGGAGGCTTTAAACAAGCAGGATTTTGTGGTCCAGGAAATGTATATGGAGGGAAAGAAAAATCTGAAAGAAGGCCGTTACACCTCCGCTTTAAGCCAGCTGGAATCCATACTTACAGACAAGACAGCACCGGGAGACACTGTATTGTATTACATATCCGCCCGATTAAAAAGCACAAAGTTTCTCGGCACCAGTGAAAAAGAGGAAATAGGCCGTCTCTTTGATAATGTGGGTCTGGAATACCAGCAAACCGCCATGTTTTATTGTGCAAAAGGCCTGTTCAAGAAATCCACAAAGAACACAAAATCAGCTTTTGAGTTTTTTACCAAAGCGATTTTGCTGGACCCCACTTTGCAGTTGGCCCGTGTGGAAAGACACTCTTTGGGCCAGAGCAGGCAGAAGAAAAAAAGCACTTCCTCTTTGTTGGGTCTGTTCCGGAAAGGGGCCTGAGGAAAAGGCCTGTCCCCACCGGATCAGTGCAACAACCGGCCTTTTTGGAGGCGAAACACCCGCCGGGCCAACATTTTTATTTCCTCTTCATCGTGAGAGATCAAAAGGACCGCATTTTTATCTTGTGCCTGAACTTTTTTGAGCAGATCTGTCGCCCTTTTTTTGAGAGAGGCATTCAGAGAGGAGAAAGGCTCATCCAGGATCAAAAAATCCCCCCGGATTATCAGGGCCCGGGCCAAAGCCACCCTTTGCCTCTCCCCGCCGGAGAGAAGAGACACCTGTTTTTTTAAAAATCCTGAGAGCTTAAGGGCTTCTGTCAAAAGAGAGAGCCTTTCTGTGAGAGCCTTTTGGTTTAAGCCCCGTGCCTGAGCGGGAAATAAAATATTTTGTTTCGCATTCATGTGAGGGAAAAGGGCCAGACTCTGAAACAAAAGAGAGATATTTCTCTCAGGAGGGGGGAGTAAGCTCAGGTTTTGTCCTTTATAAATCCACTCAAAGCCTTTGGCCACGGGCTTAAAGCCACAAAGAGACAGGGCCAGGGTGCTTTTACCGGAGCCGGAAGGCCCGGCCAACGCACTTATTTCCTGGTCTGGCCAGTCAAGAGAAGGGATATTCAGCTCAAAATCCCCCTGCCGGCATATAAGGTTTTTAATATGAGACAAAAAAAGTCTCCTTGGGATATAATTCTTGGGTCTGCAATTTCTTTGGCTTTTATGGGCGGTCTTTCCCTGTCCGGGGTTTACAGCCTGTGTGCTGGGTCCAGTCGTATTCCCTGCCCTCTTTATAACGGTTTTCCCACTCCTCCCAGGACTCTTTTTTCAGTTGGTGTTCCACCTGCCCCTTTTTGTTAAAAATATCAGGCTTTTTTCCAAATAAAAAATTCATCAGTTTCATACTTTATCCCCACATTTTATCTCTAACTTTATCCCATAAAGGGTTTCAAAACAGCCAGCAGGACCGCCCCCAGAGCACACAGAATAACGATGAACCAGGCCCCTGCCTTGTCCCACTTGGGGTGGATACAGAAATGGCGAAACACATAACGGGGCTTTTTAAACAGGAGCAAAGGCAGAATCAAAGTGAGCACGAGGTAGATGAAAAGCTTTATGTTTACCCAAGTGGGAAAGGAATGCAGTCTCAGGCGGGCCATGAGGCCAAAACCGCTGACAAACAAAAAAAACGCGGACAGGCCATGCAAAATCATAAGCCACTTTTTTTGCTTTGGGCCCCTGTCTTTGTCCCAAAGCAACAAAGCCCCTATGGCCAAAAACATGCAAAGGGCACAAAAAACATGTACCCATTTATAGGTTTCATAACTCATGTTTTTCAGGATATATCTGCCGGACGGGAAAATCAAGCCCCTTTTTTATTTGACTTGCCCTTTTTTGTTATATAAGTTTCCCTTTAAAAAGGAGGCAACAATGCCGGATTTTGATATTCATATTCTGTTTCCCATTGTGGGGGTGGCGGGGCTTGTGATGGCCCTTCTGATCTACAGGACTGTTTTGTCTCATCCCACCGGAACAGACAAAATGAACAGCTTGGCACGGGAGATTGAAACCGGTGCCATGGCTTTTTTGAAGTCAGAATATTCCAAGCTCTCGATTTTTGTGGCTTTGGTGGCGGTTTTGCTGGTTTTCAGCTTTGACTGGCGAACCGGTTCCTCTTTTATATTGGGGGCTCTTTGCTCCGGCCTGGCGGGCTTTATCGGTATGAGATCGGCCACCAAAAGCAATGTCAGAACAGCTCAGTCCGCCAAAGAAAAGGGCCTCTCCGGTGCTCTTTTTGTGGCCTTTAACGGAGGGGCTGTGATGGGGCTTTCGGTGGCGAGCCTTGGGCTTTTGGGCTTGGGCTTGGTGTGTTATTTTTTCAGTGGAGAGGGGAGGGGCCTTTCCTCCATCATCTCCGGTTTCTCCATGGGGGCTTCCTCCATTGCCCTGTTTGCCCGCATTGGTGGGGGGATTTTCACCAAAGCGGCGGATGTGGGTGCCGATCTGGTGGGCAAAGTGGAGGCCGGTATTCCCGAAGACGATCCGCGAAATCCTGGCGTGATAGCCGATAATGTGGGGGACAATGTGGGGGATGTGGCCGGTATGGGGGCGGATATTTTTGAATCCTATATAGGGGCCATGGTGGCCAGTGTGACCATTGCACTCACCATGTCAGCGGAAACCAGAGCACAGTATTTTGGTGCGGGCTTTTCCAGTGCTTTGCTCATCTCTTTGCCCCTTTTACTTTGCATGATGGGTCTTTTTTCCTCCATCATCGGAATATTCAGTGTTCAGGTATTCAAAAACAAAGCCCCGGCTTTGGTTCTCATGCTCTCTCAAGTGGTGGCCGGCACTTTGTTTTTGGTTCTGACTGGGGGGACTTTGTTTCTGATGGAAAGAGGCTGGCGTGTTTTTGTGGCGGTGGCCATAGGTCAGGTGGCCGGGCTTTTAATAGGAAAAATCACAGAATATTACACTTCCTCCCGCCCGGTGCGGGAGGTGGCCGAGGCCTCCAAAACCGGTCCGGCCACCAATGTCATATCCGGCTTTGCCGTGGGGCTGGAATCCGCCTTTGCCCCTTTGGTTTTGCTGGCTTTGGCCATCCATGTTTCTTACACTTTTGCGGGACTTTATGGGATAGCCCTTTCGGCTGTGGGCATGCTGGCGACGGTGGGTATCACCATGAGCATTGACGCTTATGGCCCGGTGGCTGATAACGCCGGGGGCCTGGCGGAGATGTCCGGCATGGGGCCTGAGGTCAGAAAAATAACAGACAAGCTGGACTCTGTGGGCAACACCACCGCGGCCATTGGGAAAGGCTTTGCCATTGGTTCAGCGGCCCTGACGGCTCTGGCTCTTTTTGTGGCTTTTAAATCGGCCCTTGGCACCAACAAGACAATAAACATGAGCTTGAGTGATCCTCTTGTGGTGATGGGCCTTTTCCTGGGTTCCGCGATGGTTATTCTTTCAGCCAGCCTGACTTTAAAGTCGGTGGGCCGGACCGCCGGTAAAATGGTGGAGGAGATTCGCCGGCAGTTTAAGGAGATCACAGGGCTTTTGGAGGGGAAGGCCAAGCCGGACACCGGCCGTTGTGTGCGTATTGCCACCAATGCCTCTTTGAAGGAGATGATTTTGCCGGGCCTTCTTGCCGTGGCTTTTCCTGTGGTGGTGGGCTTCTCTCTGGGGCCCGAGGCCTTAAGTGGTGCTTTGGCCGGTGCTTTGATAACAGGAGTGGGCCTGGCCCTGATTATGGCCAATGCGGGTGGCACCTGGGACAACGCCAAAAAATATATTGAGCAGGGTCAGATAGAGGGGGCCGGCAAGGGGGATAAAATCCATTCCGCCTCTGTGATCGGGGACACTGTGGGGGATCCTTTTAAAGACACCACCGGTCCGGCCATGAATATCCTGATCAAGCTGGTCTCCATAGTCGCTTTACTCATCGCCCCTCTCCTATAATTTAGTCGGGCCTGTCCAAAGGTTTGTTTTTGTGATTCCTGTATTTTTGCTGATTTTACTGGAGTTTACGGCCTTCGGCATGATTATCCCCTTAAGTCCTTATTTGAGTAGGGACTTTGGGGCAGATGATCTGCAAGTGGGTCTTTTGATGAGTGTGTATTCGCTGGCTCAACTCATCACAGCCCCTTTCTGGGGGGGCTTGAGCGACCGTCTGGGACGAAAGCCGGTGATCCTGCTCTGCCTTTTGGGTTCTTCTGTTTTTTACCTGTGGTTTGCTTTTGCCCATACTCTTTCCTCCCTGTTTTTAACCCGTATTCTGGCCGGCGTTTTTGGCGGAACCATGCCCGTGGCCATGGCCTGCATAGCCGACCTGACAGGAGAAAAAAGTCGCTCCAAAAATATGGGCTTGGCAGGGGCGGGCATTGGCCTGGGTTTTATGATTGGCCCTTTTGCCGGAGGGGCTTTGGGCCTGACAGGTCAAAGCCTGGGGTCTATACCCCCCTTTGGATCCAGCTTTTCTGCTGTGGGGGCATGGGGAATTTCTCTCCTGAATTTGTTAATGGTTTTTTTCTTTTTTAAAGAGAGCTTTTCCCGCCCCGCAACGGGCTTTAAAAACATTCTGATCCACTTTAAAAACACCCATCAGTCGCGTTTTTCAGCTTTGGCTGGGGCCCTTAAACTTCCGGTTTTAAAGCAGGTGCTGTGTATGCACTTTTTTTTGACTTTGGCTTTGGCCGGGGTGGAGGCCTCTTTGTTTTTGTATGTGAGGGACAAACTTTCCTGGTCCCTTTTTCCGGCCAGCCTGGGCTTTGCGTATATTGGTTTGATAATGGTTCTGACACAGGGCCTTTTGGTGCGAAAAGTGATCCCCATGTGGGGAGAGCACCGGGTGGTGCTTTTGGGGCTTTTGGTGGCCGGACTGGGCTTTGCCGGGGTGGGCTGGACCTCCTGGCTTTGGTTTGTGACTTTAAGTGTGACCCTGCTTTGTGTGGGCTATGGTTTGAGCAGTTCCTGTCTTTCCGGGGCGGTGAGCCTGCTCACAAAAAAAAGCCAACAGGGAGGGGTCCTGGGTGTGCATCAGAGTGTGTTTTCCCTGGGCCGTATCCTGGGACCGGCCCTTGGGGGCTGGTTTTACAGGGACTTAAGCCCCTCCGCCCCTTTTTATCTGTCCGGCTTGTTGGCTTTTTTGGCTTTGGGGCTGGGTTTTTATTTACACACCCGGTTTCCCCAAAAAGGCAAAACCACCCCTTGACTTTGGTTCGCAAACCCACTTATAATGGGGGCAGGCAGAAAAATGGTATCAGGAGCGGTGTTAAACAAACGGGCTTAAAACAGCCGAATTGGCAAATGACATTAAAGAGCTGAGGTCTTTGATCATCACACTTATAGCAGACAACAAAACGCATAAAAAAGGCGAAAGATCGCCTCAGTCCACTCCTCTTCATAGACCTTGGCGGTGTTAAACAAACCGGGCTTAAAAAGGCCATAAACAGGCGATCCAGTCCCAAAGCCACCCCCGCACAGTGGGGCATCCCCTTTTCCATGGCCTTAAGCAGTGTGTCTGGAAAGGGAATTTCCGGTTGGCCTTTGGTTTTTCTGGTTTGTCTTTCGGCCTGAAAGCGTCTCCTTTGTTCTTTGGGGTCTGTCACCTCATCAAAGGCATTGGCCAATTCCATGCCCTGCCAAAACAGCTCAAAGCGCATGGCCCAGCCCTTGGTGTTAAGTCGTGCATAAGCTTTTTGAAAAGAAGGGTAGTCAGACACAATAAGAGGGATCTCCGGATCCAAATACGGCTCAATTTTGTTCAGCCACAAAAGATGAAAAAGATCGCTTAAATCATGAAAGCTCTTAAAGGGAATGGCATGTTTTTTGAGCACTGGAATAAAATCCTCTTTTGAGGCTTGGGGCTTAAGCTCCATGTCAAGATAGTGCCGAAACAGTTTTTTCATACTGATTTTTTTTGGCTGGGGAACGAGGTGGCCCCCCATTTTTTGGGAAAGAAAATCCAGAAGAAAGTTCAGGTCCTTTATTATCTGGTCCAGGCCTGCCTTTGTTCTATACCATTCCAGCATGGAAAACTCAGTGGAATTTAAAGGGCCATCCTCCCTGTTTCGAAAACATTTTTTTATTTCATAAATATCGGTCCAGCCCTGACAGACAAGCCTTTTCATGTTCATCTCCGGGCTGGGGCTGAGAAACAATGTCCTGTGTCCCGCCTTTTCCAGCAGGCTTGTCTCAAAAAAATTCAGGTCCGGTTCTGTCCCCATGCAGTCTGTCAAAGTGGGGGTCTCCACCCTTTGCAGGCCGGCTTTTTGCATGGCCAAATGCACCAAGTCCAAAAACGCAAACCACTCCTTTTGCCGGCGGGCGGGCGGAGAGTCCGGTTTTTCAGGCAAAAAACGATGGGCCATTGAAAGTCCTCCCTCAAAGGACAGGGCCCAAATTCCTTCAAAGAGCCCTTTTTTAGCTCCCTTCAGGCAATAAAGCTTGACAAAGGGCAACTATTGACTTAAGTATAGGTTTACATGTGTAACTAAAACAAACAAGGAGGTTTTTATGAAATATCTGACAGCTCTCGTTTTAATGGCAGGTATTGTATCAGCTTGCGAGACCAAAAACAAAAAAAGGCAACCCGCTCAGACGCAGACACAAACTTTTTGTGATAATATCCGGCATTTTGAATCGTTTTACCTTTGTCGGACAGGCCACGAAATAGGCTGGGACAATCAGTCAGAACCATGCCCTGTGTTGTGGGAAGTCATGCCGGAACTGGCACCTGAACGTCTGCCAGACTCAAAAGCCCTGAAAGAGGCCATTGACAAAGATTGCAAAAAAGCCTCCGGTGACTGCAATGTGTCTGACAACACCTGCTCTGAGGAGCAAAAAAAAATAAAAAAAGGGATATTGGACTGCATATATAATAAGGTTCAGTCCTTTAAAAAAGAAAGGTGCTAAAAAGTGGATAATTTATGGCGGGATGGATTTTATCTCTTCGATTAAAACCTCTTGTGGTGGGAGTGGGGCCTGTCTTTTTGGGCCTGGCCCTCGCCCGGTTCATCGAGCCGGAAAGCCCCTTGAACTGGCCTTTGAACGGTTTGAGCCTTTTTTGTGTGATATGTATTCAAACCGCCACCCATTTTTTTAATGATGCTTTGGATTTTCTGAAAGGGGCGGACAGCCCCCGGCGTCAGGGCCCCCACCGGGCGGTGCAAAAAGCCCTGATTTCCCCTTCAAAGCTTATAAAGGCC
Source organism: Bdellovibrionales bacterium (assembly GCA_965242635.1). GTDB lineage: Bacteria > Bdellovibrionota > Bdellovibrionia > Bdellovibrionales > UBA1609 > JANQSP01. The sequence goes on from OZ251471.1 coordinate 1,581,750, forward strand.
GGTTTTATTTGCCTGACTTTGGCGGGCCTGGCGGGGCTTTGTCTCGTGTGGTATGGTGGCTGGCCGGTGTTTTGGGTGGGCTTTTTCAGCCTTCTGCTGGCTTACCTTTATACTGGAGGGCCCTGGCCTCTGGCCTATACGGGCCTGGCCGATGGCTTTGTGCTGATGTTTTTTGGCCTCGTGCCGGTGAGCATGGTGTTTTATCTGAACACAGGCTGGTTCAGCCCCTGGGCACTGATACCCGGTTTTCAGGCTGGTTTTTTGGCCTTAAGCCTTTTGGTGGTCAATAATTTAAGGGATGAGGAGACTGACAGAAAAGCGGAGAAAAAAACTCTGGTGGTGCGTTTGGGCTTTCGCTTTGGGGCATGGGAATGGACTTTGGCCCATTATTTTGCGTATTTGACAGGTTTTTTTTGGTTTTTGAAAGCTGAGGTGGCTTTGGTCCCGGTTTTTGGGCCTTTTGTGCTCCTGCCCCTGTCTTTTTATGGGCAGAGGCTTTTGCAGAAAGCCTCAAAAACCAAGCCCTGCCAGAAAACCGGGCCGGTTGGGAGTGCGGAGCCACCGCCTTCTGGAGGGAATACACAGCCACTTTTTCGCCGGCTTTTGTCCCTGACCTGCCTTCATTATCTGCTTTTTGTGTCTTTTCTCACTTTTTGGTTTTATACCCAAAGGGCTTGACCTCTTATAGCTGAAAGAAAAAAAATCAAAATCCGGCTTGACAAAAAAAGCGGGCAGGGCCAATAAGGCTCAAAGGGAGGCCTGAACTGGCATGTTCCAGGAGGCTTAAAAAAAGCCCATCCCTTTAAATGGACATTTTTCAAGGAGAGACAATATGGCTGTCAGCAAAAAAGCTCTTGAGGAAAAGAGCCAAAAAAAAGTGAAAAAAAAGGCGGGGGGGAAACCGGTGTCCCGGCCGCAGAAAAAGAAACAAAGCTCCAATCCATTAAAAACCAGCTCGAAAACAAAGGCCAAAAGCCGGCCAGCCAAAGCCCGCCGGCAAAAAAAAGATGACACAGGCAGTCAAAAAAGAAGAAAAAAGCCTTCAAAAAGCAAAAAAAAGGCTCAGTCCCTGACACAGGAAAGAGGCAGGGTAAAGGAGGAGGAGGCAGAAAGCTTTTTCCTGCAGGAGGAAAAGCAGTCAGCCCTCAAGCCATTGGATCAGCCTCTTTTCGAAGAAGAGGACTCTTCACTGGATTTGGAGGAAGAGGGGGGGGGCACTCTCAATGAGGACCTGGAACAGGGTTTGGATGATGACCTGGATGGAAGGGAGGACGCTGATTTTGATGATGAGCTGGAGACGGATGTGTTTGAGGAGGATTCTTTCAATGAGGACATGGACGAGGAGGATCATGCTTTTGATGACCCCTCCCTCTCCCTGTTTGATGACGAAACCGTGGATGAAGATGAGGACGAGCCTTATTGAAAAAAGGGCCAAAAGGGCCTTTTTCAGGGCTGTTGCCTCATTTTAAGAGCCGTCATGCCCGATTTTAAGGGCCGTCATGCCCGATTTTAAGGCCGTCATGCCCGCGAAAGCGGGAATCTGGCCGTTTTTTTGGAGATAAAGTGGCTTTTTTTGGCCAAAAAAGCGATAAAACTGGCTTTTTGGCTGGTTTTTGGCCATAAAATTAGTGAAAAAAAGTGGCTTTTGGGGCTTTTTTGTTGAAAAAAAGCCGAAAAATGGGCCAAAATAAGGGCCTGAGGGGCTGAAAAAAGAGAGGGGGCTTTATGTAAACACTTAAAATTTTTAAGGTTTTTGTATTTTAGGTGCTTTTTTTGGAAAAAAAGGGATTTTTTTTGTGCAGTGCGAAATAAATACTTGCATTTAAAAAAAAATGTGCTTAAGCTATGGAACAAATACCAAAAAACAACAGGAAACCAATATAAATATCACTATATAAAAGGAGGATATGCAATGAAGAAACTTATAATTATGTCTCTTGCTTTTTTCGCTCTGGCTTTGGTGAGCTGTAAAAGTAAAGACAAGGATTGTCCTGACGGAGAAAAATGGGACAAAGAGAAAGAAGAATGTGTGAAAGAAGCACCAGCACAAGACCAAGCCAGCTGTGAAGAAGATGGCACCAAAAAGTGGGATGACAGTAAAGCAGAAGGCGAAAAGTGTGTGGCTAAAAATGAAGCAGAATGCACTGCAACAGAAGGTGACAAAGTGGAATGGAAAGAGGGTGCATGTGTAGCCAAAGCCGCCGCTGACGCTGTAGTCGAATACTCCATTACCAATGGAATAGAAGGCAGAACAGTAAGAGTGACTTCTGGCACAGCCACCAAAGACTTGGCCTATAATGCTTGTTTGCTGGTCACAGCTGAGCAGGCCAAAGCCCTGAAGGCGGAATTGGTTGCTATTGCGGCCGATGCGACAGCGACTCCGCCTGTTACAGCACAAGACGGAGCCATTCTGTGTGACAGCTCAGATACAGCTACCGACAACGACTGCCAAGCCGCCAACGGTATGGCTATGGCCGCTGTGGCTCCTGCCACTGGCCATGTGTTGAGCCAAACTGGTGTGCAAAAGCCAGATACTTGCACAGACAAGTTGACAGCTCCAGCCGCTTCGTAAAAGTTGGAATTTTGAAAATTTTTTAAATTTCTCATTGTTATAAGCCCCTTTCCGGACGGAAAGGGGCTTTTTTGTTGGTTCTTTGCAGAGACTCAAATAGGGGGGGTTTAAATGTCGGCTCTGCGGAAAGGCAACAGCAACAGCAACAGACTTTTTCAGGTCCAAAAAAAGCTTGATCCACATTGGCCCTGAAAGAGGAACATAAGTGGAAACATCTTTTAATGGTGTCTCAGGATCCCATAACAGCTCAGTTTAAAAATGGCATCCAACATATTCCTTATACCCTCTTTCTGAAAAAGCTGTGGAACCTGGAGTTTTTTTAATAAAATTCATGTTCTTGATTTCTTTTAAAATCCATTGTAAAAACCAAAGACATGAAAGACAAAACCGGCAAAAAATTTAAAAACAGCCACTGTTGCGGGGAGTTAAACCCCACCCATGCGGGTGAACAAGCCACCCTTATGGGCTGGGTTCAGAAAAAGCGGGACCATGGCAAGCTCCTGTTCATGGATCTGAGAGACAAAACCGGCTCCACACAAGTGGTGATAGATTCCCAAAAACAGGGTATGGAAAAAGCCTCCACTTTCAGTCTGGAAAGCGTGGTGGCCGTTCAGGGTCAGGTGTCTTTAAGGCCCAAGGGCACAAACAACCCAAAAAATCCCACTGGAGAGGTGGAGCTTAAAGCACAAACCATAACCCTTCTCTCCCGTGCCAGCACCCCCCCTTTTTTGCCGGAAGATCCCAATGTTTCAGAAAATATCGCCTTAAAATACCGTTACCTGGCTTTGCGGTCACAAAAATTACAAAAGAACCTGAAACTGGCCCACGAGCTGTATCAGGCGGTGCGAAAAGAGCTGGGAGACTTGGGCTTTATCGAGGTCTCAACCCCCATCCTGTATAAAACCACACCAGAGGGGGCCAGGGATTACTTGGTGCCTTCCCGTCTTCAAAAAGGCTCTTTTTACGCCCTGACACAAAGCCCCCAGATTTTAAAACAGCTGTTGATGACAGGAGGCCTGGATCGCTACTTTCAGCTGGCACATTGTTTTCGGGATGAGGACCTGCGGGCGGACCGGCAACCGGAATTCACACAAATAGACCTGGAAATGAGTTTTGCTGATGAAGAGGATGTTATGGAAATAAACAGCCTTCTCATCAAAAAGCTTTGGAAAAAATTTAAAAACCAGGAGCTTTCGGATATTCCCACTTTGTCCTTTACTCAGGCTGTGGAGGAATACGGAACAGATCGCCCGGACTTAAGAAGCCCCTTAAAGATGAAAGACATAAGCCGGGCGGTTCAGAATATGGATTTTCCGCCTTTTCAAAGGGTTTTGCAAAAAAAAGGCCAGGTCCGGGCTTTGGTTGTGCCTCATTCAGATCATTTCAGCAACAGCCGGCTGAAAAAACTCACTTCTGCTGTTAAAGACCGGGGGGTGGATAGCCTTCTTTGGATAAAATCCTCAGAGTCAGGGGAGCTTTCCTCCCCGGCAGAGAAAAACCTGTCCTCTGCTGAACTGCAAAATATTTTTAAAAGTGCTGAAGGGAAGACAAAGCACATTGTGCTGATACTGACAGGTGTTTCAAGTGACCTGGCTCCTGCCGGGGATTTTTTGATTCGCTCTCTCAGTAAAGAGGAAGATTTGATTGAGCAAAATCAGGACCGCTTTGTGTGGATAAGGGAGTTCCCTCTGTTTGAGTATGACCCCCGCCACCAAAGGTGGAAATCCTGTCACCATCCTTTTACCGCCCCCCTGGATGAGGACCGCCCCAAGCTTTTTCAGCAGGACATTAAATCCATAAGGGCCAAGGCCTATGATTTGGTGTGCAATGGGCAGGAGCTGGCGGGAGGCAGTGTCCGTATTCACGATCAGGAAACACAACAGGCCGTGTTCAAGGCCCTAACCTTAAGTGAGGAAGAGCAAAAGCAAAAGTTTGGCTTTTTTCTGGAGGCTTTGAATTATGGCACACCCCCTCATGGAGGCATAGCCTGGGGCCTGGACCGATTGCTGATGCTTTTGGCCAACACCGACAACATAAGGGATGTGATAGCTTTTCCCAAAACCACCAGTGGGCTTTGCCTGATGTCCTCTGCCCCCTCTCCGGTCAGGACGGATCAACTGCTGGAATTGGGCCTTAAAATTGAAAAGTCCTGAAGGAGCAATAAATAACAAGGAGAAACTTATGAAGGAGCAAAATATTTTTGATGTGGATATCAATCAGGAGATGCGGGAATCTTACCTGCAATACTCCATGAGTGTGATTGTGGGACGTGCTTTGCCGGATGTCAGAGACGGCCTGAAGCCTGTGCACCGGCGCATCCTGTTTGCGATGAAAAACTTGAGAAACACCCACGACAAACCCTATAAAAAATCAGCACGGGTGGTTGGGGATGTCATAGGTAAATACCACCCGCATGGGGATATGGCCGTTTATGACAGCATTGTTCGTATGGCACAGGATTTTTCCATGCGTCACCCTTTGGTGGACGGGCAGGGCAACTTCGGTTCCATTGATGGGGATGCCCCGGCGGCCGCCCGTTACACGGAAGTGCGTATGACCCCTCTGGCAGAGGCTTTGCTGGAGGATATGGACAAGGAGACTGTCCCTTTTGGCTGGAACTATGACGACACTTTGCTTATGCCTCAGGTTCTGCCAGCTCTTTACCCCAACCTTTTGGTGAACGGCAGTGAAGGTATTGCCGTGGGTATGGCCTCCCGTATCCCCCCTCATAATCTGGGGGAGGTGATCTCGGCCACTGTGGCTTTGATTCAAAACCCTTCTGCTGAAGATGAAGAGCTGATGAGCCTTTTGCCGGGGCCTGACTTTCCCACTGCCGGAATCATCAAAGCCGGTGCAGGTCTTCTTTCTGCCTATAAAACAGGCAAAGGCATTATCACTGTGGAATCCAAGGTGGACATAAAAGAGGAAAAAGGCAAAACCGTTATTGTGGTGACAGAACTTCCTTATCAGGTAAACAAAGCCCGCTTGATAGAAAGCACGGCCTCCCTTGTCAAGGACAAAAAGATAGAGGGCATATCTGACATCAGGGATGAGTCCTCCAGAGAGGGCATGAGAATAGTCATTGTGCTTAAAAAAAGGGAAAATGCAGAGGTGATTTTAAATCAGCTTTTCCGGCACACACAATTACGGTCCCGGTTTGGCATTATCTTTTTGGCCTTAAATGGCCAAAATCAACCCAAAGTTTTTCCTTTAAAGGACATGCTGAAATCTTTTATCGCCCATCGTTTTGAGGTGATCACCAAAAGGTTGGTGTTTGATTTGAGAAAGGCCAGAGCACGGGCACATATTCTGGAGGGCCTGAAGAAAGCACTGGATTCTCTTACAGAGGTGATAAAACTTATAAGGGAGGCCAAAGACACCGCCACCGCCCGTGAAAAACTTAAAAGCTTTCTTTCTCTTTCCACCGTGCAGGCCCAGGCCATTTTGGATATGCGTCTGCAAAAACTCACCGGTCTTGAAAGAGAAAAAATATTTCAGGAATTAAAAGATCTTAAACAGGAAATAGAAAATATACAAAAAACTCTGGCCAGTGAAAAAGCCATTTACGATATTATGGAAAAAGAACTTTTGGAGGTTAAGAATAAATTTGTCTCCCCCCGCCGGACCCTTATAGAGGCGGGAGGGGATGATATGGTGGCCGACAAAGATCTTATTCCCAAGGAGGATGTGCTGGTCACTTTGGATACGGAAGGCGGCATAAAGCAAATTTCCCTTGAGGAATACCGTCTGCAAAAAAGAGGGGGCACAGGTGTCAAAGGAAGTGTGAGCGACATCCCTGTGCAAAAAAGCCTTTGCGTGAACACGCACTCCATGCTGTTGGTGCTCACCAACCGGGGCCGGCTTTACTGGCTGGACGCTTTTCGTGTGCCTCGCAGGGGACGAACAGCCAAAGGTTCTTCCATCAGAAATCTCATACGGATCGAAGAGGATGAAAAAGTGAGGGAGGTTTTGCCTTTGAATTCTTTGGCTGGTGAAGAGCAAAGCCTTTGCCTGATGACCCAAAAGGGCATCTTTAAAAAATCCTCTTTAAAACTTTTTTCCCGGCCCCGAAAGGGTGGTGTCATAGCTCTGAAAATAGATGCAGATGACAACCTCATTTCTGCTGGTGTGAGTAAACTCAGGGAGGATATTTTTATTGTGACTCAAAAGGGTTACTGCATTCGCTTTCCGGAGGAGAGTGTGCGCTCCATTGGCCGGATGGGGCGTGGGGTGCGTGGCATTCGCCTGAGAAAAGGGGACAAAGTGATTGGCATGAACTGTGTGGCACGGGATTCATCAGATTCTTATATGACTGTGACGAAATCCGGTTACGGCAAAAGAACTTTGCTTAAGGAGTGCCGGGCACAAAGCCGGGGGGGCAAGGGTATCACTGCTCACAAAATTACTGAAAAGACGGGGGACCTGGCCTCGGCACGGGTGGTGCAGGAAAATCACCAACTGTTGGTCATGAGTAATCAGGGCCAGTCCATTCGCTTTGCCTGTCGTGAGATCTCGGTGATTGGCCGGGCCAGTCAGGGGGTGCGTTTGATGAGATTAAAACCGGGGGAAAAAGTCCAAAGCTTAAGCCTCTTGAACGAAGTGGACTGAGGGCTTAAGGAGTGGTGGCCGACCAGTCAAAAAACAAGTGCCGGAAATAAGATTGGACTTTTTGAACTCTTTGGCTTATTCTTTTTTTTACCATTCTCAAGATCATTTGGATATCTTCTTCCAGTTGAAATGAGGTGGTCTTTTTTATGACCATGAACAGAGCTGACTCCCCTGCATTATTTTCGATGGCAGTATCAGCTCCCCGGTTCAACAGCAAATCCAGAGTTCTGAGAGTGGATGTGACAAAATTACCATCCACCAAATACATTAGGGCGGTTCTGCCATTATCGTCTGTGGCATGGACATTGGCCCCCCGGTCCAACAGGAGCCGGGCTATGTAGTCCCACTCATATTGTGTTGCAAACATTAAGGGGGTTTTGCCTTCATTGTCTGTGGCATGGATATCAGCCCCCCGGTCCAACAGAATCCCGGTCATCTCCACATTTCCTGCTTGCACAGCGAGCATTAAGGCCGTTTTGCCATAATTGTCTCTTGCATGCAGATCAGTTCCCCGGTCCAAAAGGAATCGAGCTATACTGTTGACCACTTCACTGACAGCTTTTCCAAAAAGAATATTCCGATCCAATAAAGAGCTCCACGGGGAATCCAAAAACAGCTTAAACTTTTGAAAATCACTGGAAGAAACATATCTTCTGTTTTTCCTGTATTCCAATGGAATGGGATTAAAAAGGCTTGAGACATCACTGTGTTTCGGTATAACAGGGGACCATTGATTGTCATGTAACTGCTCTATAAACTCTTTTCTGTAATCTGTGGTGTTTTTCCAATTACTCATCTCGCCAACGATGGCTTTTATCTCCTTTTCTGAAAAACGACCCAGTTCAGCCATCTCATTTAAAAAATCCAGATCAAAGTCTCTGTTTCCAGTATCAAAATCAATCATGAGGAAAAAAGCCCGTTTCCGGACTTTAAAGGAAAAAGCCCTGTTATCCAATACCCATTGCAGGTGCTCAAAAACAGCCATGTGGGATATGTTCAGCCCACTTATTTTATACAAACTTGGCAGGTGGTTTAAAAAATTCAATTGATCTTCCTCTTTTAAGGATTTTTCCAAAGATAAAGTGGATTCAAATAAGGATCGCACATTTAAATTGGGGCTGGTTGTTTGAGGCCTGGGCAAAGATCCTCTTTTGATTTGAACCTCTTCGGGCTTTGTGCTTTCAAACTCCAAAAGAGGAAGTCCAGCATAAGCCCTTGTATAACCTTTTTCTCCGAACCCAGGAAATCTCTGGTGGGGCTTGAATTTTTTAAGCTCTTTTTGTCCCTCAGGAAGAATCTGATTCTTAACATAAGTGTTCATGACATGTTCATTGGAAAGACCAGTATGAGTATCTCCCACCTCCTTTGGAAGAGCCAATATATAACCATGCTCCTCAAGGCTTGAGCGGATGCCTTCCAGCATGGCTTTAAGCTTTTCTGTGGGCACATTTTGAATTTTATCCACAAAAGCCACTTTCACCTCTTCCCGCTTGTGGTTTAAAGCCCGGCCCAATACCACAGTCACAGCCCCCGATGACCTGTGATTTTTATCTGTTAAAGTGAAATAAAGAAAGTCAGGATCCAAAGCTTTTTTAAAATAACTTTTGGTGGCACAGTCCCCTGCCAAACAAGATCGGAAAGGGGATTCTGTCAGAGAGAGTGCTCTTAATCTTAAAGTTTCTTCTCCTCTCACAGTAGGGGTCTGATTTTGAATATCCTCTTTTATCTGTTGTAACTGAGAGAGAGGGTCCGGGATGTTGACATTCAGGCTTTTTGTGAGTTCTGCAAAATGCCCCTCAAAACCCAGGTTAAAAGCCAATATATCCCGATCATTTAAAATGTTACGCAAGGCCTCATAACTTTGGTCTGGATCGGGGCTTTTCAACAAGGTTCTGCGGGTCTCATCTCCAAAACCCACTGTGTGCACCAAGTCCGCCATAGCCTGTTCTATCCTGTTGGTTGTTTTTGTCTCCGTGTCGGAGGGGACAAAGCTCCCCACCTCCATTCCATTGAGTGTGGCCCTTATCTCTTCCAAAGCATGGTATAAAACCACGGCTCTTTCCATGTAAGGCTGGGAGCTGTTTTTTATAAAGTCCCTTGTTTTTTGGTTTAAAGCTGTGGTGTCAAGGTAGGCCATAAAGTCTGCTTTTTGTTGTTGTTTTAACTTTTTCCTGGCCCCTTTGCCTGTCTCTGTTGAGGGTGGAGGGCCTGTGATTCCAAGAGAGGGAAAATTCAGCATTTTCATCCAAAAGCCGATATTGCTCTCCACCTGAAAGAGATTGTTTCGGATTCGGTCTGCTGATTTCCTGAGAGAGCGAATAAAGTCTTTAAGACTTTCCGGACTTTCTCTCTCCTTGAGAGGAAAAGTCAGGATCTGTTCCTGGACAGGGAGCTTTGAAAGCTCCGGATATTGCTTTAAAATATCGAGCACAGATTGTGCGTCATGATAACCGGCAGAACCGGGGTGTGAGTATTTGTTATTTTCGTAAAGTGCCCACAAGTTGACAGCCTGGCCTTCTCTCAAGAGGAGTCCTTCTGTCATGGCTTTAAAAAAAGATTCTGGATCAGAGAATGTTTTTTCACAAAGGCCCACTGCGGATGGGCCAAGGCCATCAGCCAGGGCTGTGGGCAAAGTCAGGGTTGTTAGCAGGGCCAGCACAGCAAAAGAGAACACAGCATAACAAGGCTTTTTCATACTGTGAATATAATATATTTCCTGCCCTTTGTCCATTGCTTTGTGTGGCGTGTGTAATATTTACACAAGTGAATAAAAAACACACAGTGCTTTATTTTACTGGCAGGCTGAGCTGAAAACAAATCGAAATCAAGCCATTTTGCCTGAGAATCCAAAAAAGCTAATTTTTCTTGACTTTGTCAAAAACAGGGCTATATAGTTCACTACCCTCCAAAAAAGGAGGCATGAAATGGGGGAAAGTGGCAAAAATAGCGAAAACAGGTGTGATTTTGCCACTTCCACATGCTGAGGGATGAAAAAGGCTTGACATAAAACCCATCCATGATATGATGATGGACAGGAGGATAACATAATGGAAAGTATATTTTTTTCAGCCTTTAAGAAAAACTGGCCCGTCCTGCTGTTATTGGTATATGTTGTTTATGAAGTCAGAGCCGTCCGCACAGAGATGACTCACCTTGGTCACAAGTTCGAAAGCTATAAGCAAAACACAAACAGCAAGCTTGACTGGTTGAGAGATGATCAAAAAGAAATACGGGCTGAACTGAAAACAAACCGAAATTCCGTGGGGCAGGCTCTGCCCACCACCCGCCGGTAAGCCAAAAATAAGATGGCAAATAGAGTGACAAGCACCAAAAGCACTTTTTCTCACCGGCATATTGGGCCAACAGAGCCAGAAATTCAGCACATGCTGAAAACAGTTCAATGCAAAAGCTTAAGTGAGCTGATTCAAAAGTCCGCCCCTGCGGAAATTTTAAACGGCAAAAGCTTAAATCTTCCTGCCCCTTTGAGTGAAAGCTCAGCTTTAAAAAAACTAAAGGAACTGGCAAAGAAAAACCAGCTTTTTAAAAATTACATTGGCCAAGGCTATTATGAAACTGAAATGCCGGCCCTTATCCAACGAAATATTTTGGAAAATCCCGTGTGGCTCACCTCCTACACACCTTATCAATCGGAAATATCCCAGGGCCGTCTTCAGGCTCTGCTGAACTTTCAGACCATGATCACAGAGCTTACAGAAATGGAGGTGGCCAACGGCTCCCTTTTGGATGAGGGCACAGCCACCGCCGAGGCTGTAAATGTGGCCTTTAACAACAGGGACAACAGAAAAGAAGAGTCCGCACGGCAGGTGTTTATGGACGGCAATATTTTTCCTCAAACCAAAGAAGTGGTGAAAACCCGTGCCAAATCAGCCGGGCTTTCTGTTTTGGAAGGGGATATGAAAGAGTTTGATCCATCCAAGCCAAACCAAAATATTTTTTGTGCTGTGGTTCAATACCCGGATTCCACTGGTGCCCTTTATGACTGGACCGATTTTTGTTCAAAAGCCAAAGCCAAAGGCATTGTCACTGTTTTTATTGCTGATCCCTTAAGCCTGTGTCTGTTTAAAACACCGGGGGCTATGGGGGCGGATATAGTGGTGGGTTCTGTGCAACGGTTTGGGTTGCCTCTTTTTTATGGCGGACCACATGCCGGGTATATAGCCACAAGGGAAAAATATGTCCGGTCCCTTCCTGGCCGGATTGTGGGGGTGTCCAAAGACCGGCACGGCAAAAGTGCCTTAAGGCTCGCCATTCAAACCAGAGAACAGCATATCAGAAAGGAAAGAGCCACCAGCAATATTTGCACCGCTCAGGCCCTCCTGGCTGTTTTGGCCGGCATGTTTGCTGTTTATCATGGCCCGGAAGGTTTACGAAAAAAAGCTCTTCATGTTCATTGGCTCACCCGTTGTTTAAATCAGGCTTTGAGAGAAATGGGTTTTAAACTCAGGCATTCGACAAATTTTTTTGACACAGTTCAGGTTCTTTTGAAACAAAACCAGGGGGAAAGCATATATAATAAATTCCTGAGTAAAAAAATCAACTTATACCGATCTTGTTTGAAAATGCATGTTTCAAATTTCCCAGACAGGAGGGAAAAACCTCACAAGCGGCACCTTTTTCAAAAGGCAGACCCTGCCCCGTGCCAGTTTGGTTTAAGCAAATTTATTCTGCCTGCTTCAAAATCCGCGGACACAAAAACTGGCCCCTCTGTTTCAGAAGATCAGGCTCTGCTCTCTTTTTCCCTCAACGAGACCAATTCTCTTAAGGATATAGAGGAGATTTTGTCTGTTTTTGTGGATGAGGCCAGCACGGATACAAACCAAGCTGGCTCAGGGCAGGCAGAGTCATCGGGACAAGTTCCGCCTTTTGAAAAGGGTGCGGGCTTTGCCAGTCGGTTGGCAACCTCTGCTGGTCGGCTTGCAAATTCGGTCGATCAGTTGGCGACCTCTCCGGAACTTACAAGACAAAGCCCCTGTCTCAAGCACCCGGTGTTCAGGCAATACCATTCGGAGACCAAAATGCTGAGATATATTCATCGTTTGCAGACAGGGGACTTGTCCCTCACCCATTCCATGATACCACTTGGCTCCTGCACCATGAAACTCAATGGCACAGCAGAGCTTTTGCCCTTGAGCTGGCCGGAATTTTCTCATATTCATCCCTTTGCCCCCCCCTCTCAGGCCAAAGGCTATAAGGAGCTGATAAAGGATCTGGAAAAATATTTATGCGAGATCACCGGTTTTAAGGCAGTGTCCTTTCAGCCCAACGCCGGATCGCAAGGGGAGTATGCAGGGCTTTTGATGATTCAAAAATACCACGAAAAACAAAAAGACCTTCAAAGAAAGATCTGCCTTATTCCTTCCTCAGCACATGGGACCAACTTCGCGAGTGCTGTTATGGCGGGACTTAAGCCTGTGAGCATTGCCTGTGACCAGCAGGGCAATATCTCTCAGGCCGATCTCGATCAAAAGCTCAAAGAGCACAAAAAAAATCTCTCCTGTTTTATGTTGACCTTTCCCTCCACTTTTGGGGTGTTTGAAGAGGATATACCGCAAATATGCAAAAAAGTGCATTCGGCGGGGGGCTTGGTGTATTTGGATGGGGCCAATATGAACAGCCTCATTGGCTTAAGTCAGCCGGGCCAGTGGGGGGCTGATCTGTGCCACTTGAACCTGCATAAAACTTTTTGCATTCCGCATGGGGGGGGCGGACCAGGGGTTGGCCCGGTGGCAGTGTCTGAAAAATTAAAAGGCTTTTTGCCTGAAAACCCTTTCAAGTCTTCCTCTCAATCCAATGGTTTAGTGTCCCCCATAACAGCGGTCAGCTCAGCCCCTTTTGGCAGTGCCGGGATTCTCCCCATCCCCTATATGTATATCCGCCTTATGGGGGCCAAGGCTTTAAAAAAAGCCACAGAGGTGGCCATTTTGAATGCCAACTATGTGGCAGAAAAACTAAAAGACCATTACAAAATCCTTTACACAGGCCACAAAGTGGCCGGCAAAGACGGCACGGCAGAGCACACTAACCTCGTTTCCACCAAAGGCCAGGGGGGCCGGGTGGCCCACGAGTGTATTGTGGATTTTCGAAAATTCAAGAACACAGCGGAGATAACAGTGGAGGATGTGGCCAAAAGACTGATAGACTATGGTTTTCATGCACCCACCATGAACTGGCCTGTGCCGGGGACACTTATGACAGAGCCAACAGAAAGCGAAGACAAAGCGGAGCTGGATCGTTTTTGCTCGGCACTTGTTGAGATAAGAAAAGAGATAAGGGAAATAGAGGAGAGAAAGTTTGATATTAAAAACAATGTTTTAAAAAACGCACCTCATGTTATGGAGGATATGGTGGGCGAATGGCTTTTTCCCTACAGCCGTGAGAAGGCTTTTTTCCCTCTTCCGTGGGTAAGGGAGCATAAATTTTGGCCCCAGGTGTCCCGTGTGGAAAACGCTTATGGCGACATTAACCTTTTTTGCACCTGCCCCACCCCTTGAAGATCGTCCTTATTTATCCCACTTGACAGACTTTGGCCTCGTGTTATAATGAGAAGCAGGGGGAGGAAATCAATGAGTGAAAAAAAAGTAACACCAAAAGAACAGTGCCAGCAGAGGCTTTTGAGTCTTGAAAAGTCTCTGGTATCGCTTAATGAGGCTCATACTTTTTATTTAAAGAATTCGCAGAACAATATCTATGCGATGGCTTTAATTCAGAGTTTTGAGTTTTCTTTTGAATTATGCTGGGTGGTTGTAAAATATTTTATACAGCATAAAGATATTGTTAACCTTAAATATGCGAGGGCAGTTATAAAACAGGCTTTTAAAAACGGTATAATTCAAAATGGCGATCTTTGGATAGATATGCTGGAGACCAGAAATAAACTGTCTCATGTTTATTCTGAGCAAATGGCCAGGGAATTTGTTGAAAAAATATCAAAAAAATATGTAAAGGAAATGCACAATATGTATCATTTTTTAAAAAAGGAGCTGTGATGGATTTCGGGTTGCAGGAAAAAACAATTAAACAAATACAATCTGTTTTTAAAAAGTATTCTGAAATAGATCAAGTGAAAATCTATGGTTCCAGGGCAAGGGAGGATTATCACAGGGGATCGGATATTGATTTGGCTTTTTTTTCTGAATCGGCAGAAGATTTGTCATCCAGGCTGTCATGGGAGCTGGAAGAACTCCCTCTGCCTTATTTGTTTGATATTGTGAATTACAGGACTTTAAAAAAAGGATATTTAAAAAAGGAGATAGATAAATATGGCAAGTTGTTTTATATAAAAACCACCTCGACCTCATAAACAACATATATCAATAACAGCAGAACGGGCCAGTTTTTCTTAAAAGCTGAAAAAAATATACTTTCCATTGTGTTACCTCCTGTCTATCAGCATGCCATAAATGGATTTTATGTCAAGTTTTTTGATTTGTCAACATGTGGTGGTGGCAAAATTTCACAAAAATCAGGTCAAATGAGTCTCCGGTCCTGAAAAACCCTGTTACCACAAGCTCCACAGGCAAAAGGGGACGCTTGTTCGGGCTGGAAAGCCAACGATTTGGCTTTCCAGTTGTCCTTCTGAATCCTCAGGCCGGTCTGATCCGTCCGTGGGACGGAGCCCTCACCGGCTAAAGTCTGCCTATAGGAAAATACAAATTGGCTGACAGGGACTGTCCTGCCTTGAGTGGGAATCTGGTGGTCGTTTAAGAGATTTTTTCACAGGTGATGATTTACAAATGCCCTGGAGCGGCGTCCGCACCGTCACTACTTCCACCGTTGCCACTTCCGCCATTGCCTCCCCCTTCCCCACGGCCACCGTCATTGTCATTGTTGCCCCCTCCGCTGTTCCTCGCATGGCCATGCCGGCCACTGCCGTATCTTGAATTACTAGGGTTACCAGGGTTTCCAGTGGTCGACGGTCCCCATGAGGTGTTTCCAGGGTTGTCATTGTTTCTGCCATCGCCTTGCTGGCGGTTATTGCCCCCGTTGCCCCCTTCACCCCCGCCACCGCCACTGCTGGAACTGGAACTGCTACTGCTGGAACTGCTACTGCTGGAACTGCTACTACTGCTTGGACGATAACATCTGGAGCCACTCCAGCTTTGCCCACTGGGGCAGACACATGTTCTGCTACTTGAACTCCAGCTTCGGCCACCCGTGCAGGTGACACAACTTGATCCGTTCCAGTTCGAACCACTGGGGCAAGGCACACACCGAGAACCGTTCCACTTGGGCCAGTAAGATGGGCAGGCCTCACACCGATTACGGGCATGGCTCCAGTCCGGCGTGCTGGCAGGACATGCCGTGCAGGTGTTGTTGGAGCTGTTATACTTGGGCTTGTTGTTGGGGCAACTCACACACCGGGAACCATTCCACTTGGGCCAGCGAGCAGGACAAGCCTCACACTGTTTGCTGGAGCTGTTATACTTGGGTGCACTGGCAGGACATGCCGTGCAGGTGTTGTTGGAGCTGATATGCCTGGGTTTGTTATTGGGGCACCTCACACAACGGGAACCGTTCCACTTGGGCCGGTCGGCAGGGCAGGCCTCACATTGATTAGTGGTGCTGTTCCACTTGGGCCGGCTGATAGTGCAGGATACACATTGATTGGTGTTTTTGTTCCAATAAGGCGTGCTGGAAGAGCAGGCGGCAACACACTGATTGGTGGCACTGTTCCAATTGGGTGTGCTGGAAGAGCACCCTACACATCGCTTTCTGGAGCTATCCCAGTTGGGATAGATGATAGAGCAAGCTTCACATTGACTGGTGACTCTATTCCACTTGGGTTGGTTGGAAGAGCAGGCCACACATTGATTGGTAGACCAATTCCAATTGGGCCGGCTGGCAGGACATGCTGACACACACCGCTTGGTGGAACTGTTATAATTGGGTGTGCTGGCAGGGCACTTCTCGCACTGCTTTCTGATACTGTTCCACTTGGGAAAAATGAAAGAACAAACATCACATTGATTGATGGATTTTCTCCAACGGGGGGTGCTGATGGGGCAGGGAGGGAAACACTGATTGGAGGAGCCCCAATTGGGCCGGCTGGTAGGACAGGGAGCCACACATTGCCTAATGGCACTGTTATAATTGGGCTTGCTGGAAGGACAGGTCTCACATTGATTGGTGGAGCTGTTCCAATTGGGCCGATAAGATGGGCAAGGAGGGAAACAATAACTGGCAGAGCTGTTCCAATTGGGCCGGCTGGAAGGGCAGGCTATACATTGCTTATTGACAATGTCCCAATTGGGCGTGCTGGAGGGGCAGAGCTGACACTCACTGTTGGCACTGTTCCAATGGGGCTTGTCGGTGGGACATTTACAATAATGAACTCTGAAAGTACCCGGCGTTGTGCATACCAGAACATATAATTTATCATCACTGTTAAGGGCATCGCAAATTGTTCCATCTTCCGTGCTCCCACCCGCACATTGACACTCCTCCTCCTCACTGTTCCACTCCTGCTTCTCCCCACAAAGTCCCGGCCAACCACAAATCAGATCCCCATTGTCTTTTAACCCCCTTACTATTTGCCCCTCCGGGCATTCTGAGCCACTTTGAGCCAAAGCTACCAAAGGCCGACACTCCCTGTTGCCCTCACCATCAAAAACCAAGCCCTCCCCCTCCGGACAAAAGTCCTCACAAACAACATTCCCGTTCTGATCTATTTCCCTCAAATACTGGCCGTCCTGACAGCTTTTTTGAAAGGCCATCCCCACTCTTGAACTGTTATGGCAATCCAGGGGAACACACTTGTCATCTGCTCCGGAACACTCATCATTGGAGCACTTGTAATCCAAAACACAGGTCTGATAATAACAACCACTTTTGTCGGTGGCGGAGCACTCCCCATCCCCCAAAGTCTCCTGCCCATTCAGATAAGGCTTTTTATACAGCACAGCCAAAGTCCTCTGTGGGTGGCTACTGCCCGCCCCCTCATGCAAAAGCTCAAGTCTTTCAATGGAAATAAGGTCCTGGGAAAAATCAGGAATGCTTTTAAGAGCTGTCCCCTCACTGTTTAACAACAAGCCCCTTTGATTGTTCCGGTCATCCCCCTCTGCCAGCCGGGCCGGCTTTAACAGTTTTTTGCAATTTTGCTCATTACTCAAGTATTTTTTGATATTGGCTGACAAAGCCTGCTCTTCCATACCTGTTTTAATCGTTTGTGCACTTTTAACTGTTAGTTGAAGTGAGTCCACAGCAAACATACTGATAACAATGCCCAGGCCACTGGCCACCAACACCTCCGCAATCCCCATTCCCCGTTTTGCCCGCAACCTTTTGCCTTTAAACAAAATGTCGCCAAACGGCGATGTTTGAACACCCGTGCCCCCACAAGGAGGAGGTGGGATATACGACAATAATAAGTTTTTTATAAAAGTTTTCATTTTTTCATCTCATATAAGTGGACTGGGTGGCAATACTGGCCTTTCAGGCGACACAGGCTCATCTGATATATCTGATGGGCTTTTGCAGGAGACCCCGTCCCAAGTTTTCCCTGTCTTACAGGCACAAGCCTCAGGATCAAGATCCTTATTCCAATACCGGCCCCCTGTGCAGGGAGGAACACAATCAGCTGAACCATCCGCTGTAATGCCCACTAAAAACTCCCCCGCTGAACAGGTGGATTCAGCAGGGGTGTTGTCACTGGAATCTGTGTCCTTGAACTTTGGCACGCGGGTGCACTTGGGATCACCTGTTTTTTTACCATCGGGTTTTGTGTCTGTGGCTGAATAAAAACCTGAAATAACCTCCCCCTCCCCGCAAAAACCCTGACAGTCCGGAGTCCCATCCGACTTAATCCCCTTTAAATACTGATTCGAAGAACAGGCTGTGGCCAAACCCTCGTCCCCGCCGTGGCAGTTGGCGGAACATTTGTCTATAGCAGAGTTGTCAATTGTGTGTTCCATTTCCAAATCACAGGTTTTGGAATAACAGCCAGCCTTCTTGGGAGGGGTGGCTGTGGGATCACAATCCCTTCCCCCCAAAGTTTTATAAGAACCTGACTGGGGCTTGGTGTAAAAAACTGCAAAAGTCCATGTTTGATTGGGGGCTGTCCCACCACTTAAAAGCTCCAGACTCTTTATGGAAAGAACCCCGTTTTGAAAATCACCGGATTTCAGAACTGTTATGTCGTTCTTTTTCTTTGCTGTTGTACCGTCATTATCGCCCTGTGTTTTTATCCAGCCCTCTGCCGGCAATTTGCCTTTTTTGTTGGCTGAATCAGAGAGGCGGGAGGGTTTGAGATTCCATCTACAATCTTTTGGTTCATCTTCATCTTTATGGGCCAGCATGCGTTTTATGGTGATGGCGAGGTCGTTTTCTGCCTGAATGGTACTGGACACTTGTGCGGTCTGAACGGCCACAAGGGACATCCGCAAAACACCATAAGCCAGCACAGCTCCAATGCCCGTGGCCACCAAAGTCTCTATCAGCCCGAAACCGCCGTGTCGGCGGAGACAAAGTTGACGCAACTTTCTGCTCTGATCGTGACTTTGGCTCAAGCTTGCAGAGATTCCTGCTTTCGCGGGAATGACAGATCGCACGGGAATTATGGGTTCTGTGCTCCGCCTATGACGCAGTGCCCCCGTGTCGGGGGAAGACAAAGTTGACGCAACTTCCGCCTTTGATCGTGACTTTGGCCCAAGCTTTACAGGCAGGACGGTGTTGAACCACTTATGACGCAGTGCGGGGGGGGGGGGGGGGGGGGGGGGGGGGGGGTGAAAATCCTCAATGATTTCAATAACTTATAGCAATTTCTTAAGGAAAAAACAAGTTTATTTTGTCCCCGCCGACTCGGCGGTGATTTCAATAACTTATAGTAATTTCTTAAAATGTTTTCCATGATTTTTACCTCTTTTTTTATCTTCCTGTTTTTGTTCGCCAAGTTCTTAAAGCACTTGAAAAGCCAGAACCTTTTATAAGCCCTTGTGTTCAAAGTGCGTGCCGTGAGGGTCCAAGCCTGCCACACAGAAAGTGTCTGCTCTGCCGCTATGCTGTTGTTCAATGGCACCGCGTCCCCTTCTGACCGGGCAGGCGTCCCGAAACGGTGCGGATTTTGAACACAAGGGGCCTCAAAAACAAGATTTTCAGGCCCGGTTTTCGGGCGATCATGTATCTCTATCGGCAGACCCAAAAAAAACTTTAGCCTTTTTTTTCAAATTTCTGCCACTGGGGCGGATTCTGCCCGCAAAAGCAGGCTTTTTATCACCGGGACAGGTTTTGCCCGCCCAACAGGTTCTGCCAACAGGGCAAAATGATGCCCAACAGATCTTGCTTTCAAATAAGCCCACCAATAAGGTGTTGAAAAACTTGCCCCTCAAAATGGGCTTGTGTTATACTCCTCCCTGACCTGTGGAGTCGCCAACCGACTGACAAATGGTCGCCAACCGACTGGCAAATGGTCGCCAACCGACTGGCAAATGGTCGCCAACCGACTGGCAAATGGTCGCCAACCGACTGGCAATAGTCGCCAACCGACTGGCAAATGGTCGCCAACCGTGAGGCAAAGGAAAAAGCCTCTTCATGAGGGGAACATGCTTTCCAAAAGGATACAAAATTTAAAGCCTTCGGCCACTATGGCCCTGGGGTTAAGAGCACGAAAACTAAAGAAAGAGGGAGTGGATGTCATATCTCTCGCCCTTGGGGAACCGGCAGAAGGCACACCTGACTTTATCTGTTCCGCTGGTATTCAGGCCATAAAAGAGGGCCACACCCGATACACCCCTGCCAGTGGTTCTGTCACCTTAAAAAAAGCCATTCAGGCCCATACAAAAAAAACTTTGGACTGGGATGTCCAGCTCTCTCAAATCACTGTTTCCATTGGTGCCAAGTTTGTCCTGTTCTCTGCCCTTCAGGCCCTCTGTGATCCAGAGGATGAGGTTTTGTGCCCTGTGCCCTATTGGGTCTCTTACCCTGCTATGGTGGAACTCACCGGAGGAAGTTTTATTTCTTTGTCCACAAAAGCCGAGGAAGGTTTTAAGCTTAAGCCGGAAATTTTGGAAAAGCATATTACACCCCGGTCCAAACTGTTGATTTTAAACTCCCCCAATAACCCCACTGGTTCGGCTTTCACCCACTTGGAGCTTAAGGCTTTGGCGGAGGTGTTAAAAAAGCACCCCAGGATATACATTCTCAGTGACGATATTTACAATCATCTTTATTTTGATGGCCCCTTGGCCCCTCATATATTGCATGTCTCGCCGGAACTGAAGGATCGTGTGCTGGCCATTAACTCGGTTTCCAAAAATTACGCCATGACAGGCTGGCGGGTGGGTTGGGCCGTGGGAGCTGAGCCGATCATCAGCGCCATGTCCCGTTTCCAAAGCCAGTCGGTGAGCTGTGCCACGGCCCTCTCCCAAGAGGCCTCTGCTGTGGCTTTGCTGAAGGGGGAGGAGGCCCTAATTCAGACACAAAAAAAGCTCATCAAGGTTAGAGAACAGGCCCTGAATTTGTTTCAAAAACTGAAAGGGGTGGAGGTGTTTCCGCCAGAAGGGACTTTTTATCTCTGGCTGGGAGTAAAAAAACTTTATGGCCTGTCCTTCAAAGGCCGGCTTATTCGTTCCTCATTTGATTTCGTGGAGACCCTTTTTAAGGAAAAAGCGGTGCTTTGTGTGCCAGGGGAGGCCTTTGGCTGTCCGGGTTATGTGCGCCTGCATTTTGCCGTGGAGGAAAGCCGCTTAAAAGAGGCTGTCAATCGCATGGCCGACTTTCTGGCTTCCCTTAAACCGGGGCAGGCTTAAACCAAGTCAGCCTTAAATCAAGGCAGGTTCATTAAAGGGACCGTCCGCCCAAGTGGCTTCGGGAAAGCTCCTCCTCATAGTAAAGGGAGAAAAGGGCGGGCCACTCAGAGCTGTTTTCATTGACATTTCTTTTGAGGGAGGCAATTTTTTGCCGGACCTTTTGTTCCAAAAGATCATGCTCTTTCCGAAGGCGGGAAAAAGCTTTTTGCCCGGCACTCAGTGCCCCTTGTTTGTTCTCAGCAGGGATAAGCCCTTTTTGAGCCAGACCATCCACTATCAAATGCAACCAATGGGCCTGCCTTTCATCGGAAATCATAATACAACCCCTTTTTTGTTATGACAGGGATTCCCGCTTTCGCGGGAATGACGGACCACATCTCCCTTTCATCGGAAATCATAATACAACCCCTTTTTTTTGAGCCAGCTTTTTTTTGAGCATGGGATACATTTTATATCTTTCAAACTGACCGGAATGGGTTTTTTCCAATTCATCCAGCATGTTCTGCACTTCCCGTTCCAAATCTTTTTCCCTCTTCAGGTCTTCGGCAATAACCTGCTGAACATGGGCCAGAATCTCCTCCTGTTTTTTCCCTTGCCCTTTCACAAGGACACTTTTATCCCACTCCTCCATAAGGAGACGGGCCAGATAAGAGGAAAATTCCGGTTTCCAGTGCATACAGGCACTGTAAGATCAAACTAAACCCGCTGTCAAGCCCCATTCCAACAGTTTGACAGAATTTGAAAACTGTGGTCCAATCAATCCAATTATACCAATGAAAAAAAAATACCTTGTTTTTTTTGTTTTAATTCCCACAGCCCTTGTGGGTTTCAGCCTGATGGGTTTGGTTTTTCGCTTAAAAGCCCGTCTCGACCACAGCCTTGAAAAGGGCTGGTTTCAGCCCCCTTTGGAGCTTTATTCAGCTGAAGAAAAAATCCAGCAGGGCATTACCCCAAAAGAACTGAAAAAAAAACTCAGGCAAAGGTATATCCCGTTCAAAGAAGGGCAGGTGGAGCAAAGTGGTTCTCACCCTGTTCGTCTGAACAGCCCGGAAAAAAATCAGGAACCACACAACCAAACCCACCGGAAACAGGACAGCCGGAACACAGCTGGTCCGGTTGTTTCATCCCAGCCGGAACATCACAGCTCAAACACCAAAATACAATTCATATCATGGGAGGAGCGGGACGCAGAAGAGCTGTCTTCTGAACAGGATACTTTCACTGTGTATTTCAAGGGCCAGGAAGTGCATGCCATCCATAAAAATCAGGCACCTGCGGACTTTATTACATTAAAGCCTTTTTTGTTTGCACAGTATGAGGGGGGTGAACCCATTTTAAAAAAATGGACACCCCTTGAGAAAGTGCCTTTTCATTGCCGAATGGCGGTGCTGGCGGCAGAAGATCATAACTTCATCACTCATGGGGGGGTCAGCCCCAAAGCCATTTTAAGAGCCATCTATAAAAATCTCCGGGCCGGGCGACTCAAGGAAGGGGCCAGCACCATCACACAACAACTGGTAAAAAATATTTTTTTTGATTCCAAAAAAAGCTGGTGGCGTAAATTTCAGGAACAAATCATGGCATGGCTTTTGGAGATCAGGCAAAACCGGCAAAACAAGGATCAGATTTTAACAGCTTATCTGAACACCATTTACATGGGGCAAAGTGGGGTGTTTCGAGTGCATGGTTTTGGGTCGGCCAGTGAGTATTATGTCGGGAAACCCCTCTCCCGCCTCAACTTGAGCGAGTGTGCCTTGCTGGCCAGCCTCATAAAATCGCCGGGACGATACAAGCCCTCCTCAAAAAACAAAAAAGCAAAACAGAGAAGAGATCACATACTGAACACCCTGTTTGCCAAACAGGAGGATTGGATGATGTCCCTCAGTGAAGAGGAGCTGGCAAAAGCCAAAGCTCTGCCCGTTCCTTATCCACAAAATCTTCCTGCCCCTCCACCCTACTTTACCGACACTGTTTACAGAAAAATCAAAGAACTGAATTGGCCGGTGGAAAAAGGCCTCAAGGTGTTTACCACCCTTTATCCGGAGGCTCAGGACCAGGCTGACCGCTCTTTGAAGGAGGGGCTTAAGTGGCTGGAAAAACATCGCCTTGAGAAAAAGAACCAAAAGGATTCCGGATTGCAGGCGGTGTTAATTCATGTGGAGCTGAGCACAGGGGCCGTCCAGGCCATAATGGGCGGGCGGGACTTTAAAAAAAGCCAGTTCAACAGGGCGGTTCAGGCCCAAAGGCAAACAGGCTCTTTAATGAAACCGGTGGTTTTGCTGTCCGCCCTTATGGAAAATCCCGAACTAAACCCTTTGTCTTTAGTGGAGGATTCCCCTTACACTTACAAATACGATTCTCAAATCTGGCAACCCAAAAACTACAACAATAAGTATAAGGGCCAGGTGCCTCTTTATGAATTGTTGACACACTCCTTAAATGCCGGCACGGCCCGGCTGGGGGTGTCAGCGGGCTTAAACAAAGTGATAAAAACGGTGGAAAAGTTGGGCGGACCAAAAGATCTCAAACCCCACCCCTCTTTGACCCTGGGTGCGATGGAGTCAACACCCTACACAGTGGCACAAATGTTTTTGACCCTGGCCAATATGGGACAACATAAAAAGCAGTATATTGTGGAAAAGGCAACAAATATGGAGGGGCATATTCTGTATGAGCCTACAGCTCCTCCGGCCCCGGCTGTGGTGGACCCAAAAAAGACAGCTGTTTTGGTGGGCATGTTAAGGGAAGTCACAAGGTCCGGCACTGCCCGCTGGCTTAAGAGCTTTCCGGTGGCTGTGGCCGGCAAAACCGGCACCACCAACGAGGAAAAAGACGCTTGGTTTGTGGGCTGGACACCGGAGTTTTTGACCCTGATATGGCTGGGTTTTGATGACAACAGCTCTCATGGCATGACAGGGGCAGAAGGGGCTTTGCCACTTTGGGAAAGTTTTATGAAAAAAAGAATTGCCTCTCATTCTCAGGTGGATTTTGACTGGCCTGAAGGGGTGGAGGAAAGAGTGGTTGAGCTGGAAACAATGGGCCAGGAGGACTTGCTGAAAGCCGATTCAAAAGAACAGCCCACCTTTAGTGCACAAGAGAGGGGGCAGGCACAAAAAGAAACAGAAAAGACAGGGGAAAAACAGACCGTGAAATTGATTTTTGAAACACAGGCCACGTAGCTCAGTTGGATAGAGCAAAGGTTTCCTAAACCTTAGGTCGCAGGTTCGAATCCTGCCGTGGTCACTTGCTGGAGATCAAGAAAGCTTTATCATGAAACAAAAAACAACAATACTGATAGCGGCAGGGGGCACGGGAGGGCACATTATGCCAGCCCTTTCCATGGCAACGAGCCTGAAAGCCCAAAACCCCGCTTTAAATATAGAGTTTGTGCATGGCCCCTCTTCACTGGAAAAAGACATTTATTCCAAAACCCCCTTTCCCTCCCATGTTTTATATGTGGGGCGCTTGAGAAAAAATGTTTCCAACAAAGAAAGAATAAAGACTTGCCTTTTTTTGCCTTTTGTCCTGTTAAAAGCCTTAAAGCTGATTATAAAAACAAAACCGGCTTTGGTGTTGGGCACAGGGGGGGCTGTGAGTGGCCCGGTCCTGCTGGCCGGGCTGTTATTGAGAAAAAAAACAGTCCTGTTTGAACCCAATGCGGTCCCCGGCCTCACCAACCAGTGGCTCTTTCCTTTTGTGCATGTGGCTCTGCTGGTCTTTCCCTCCGCCCAAAAATTTTTTAAAAAAAAGCTTTTTTCACCTGTCATTAAAACAGTGTCTTTTCCTGTCCGGGCCTCTATCGCCCGCCTGACGGTAAAAGAAAAGCCCCACCACCCCCTGAGGGTGCTGATTGTGGGGGGGAGCCAAGGGGCGGAAGTGATAAACAAAGTGGCCCTTCAGCTAATCACAGAGCAAAACACACCAGAGGAAGTGACAAACCCAGCCTTTTCCTTTGTGCACCAGACAGGAAAAAAGGACTTTGAGCACTGTAAACAGGCCTGTGCACACATTAAAAATGCCCGGATTTTCCCTTTTCTGCACAATATTCATGAATTTTACGAATGGGCCGATATAGTGGTGGGAAGGGCCGGGGCAGGTTTTTTGGCCGAGCTTTCCGCTGTGGGCCGGGCCAGCATTCTCATTCCCCTCCCCCATTCCGCCGATCAACATCAGCGGGAAAACGCCCGCTTTTTGGAACAAAAAGAGGCTGTTATCCTGATTGAGGAACAGGCCTTCAGCCAAAACAGCCTCAAAGAGGCCCTGAGGGGCTTGAGCCAGGAACCGGAAAAAATCAAAAAACTGGCCCTTCGCCTTCATCAGCTGAAAATGGGAGCCACAGCCGATCCCATCGCCTCTCACCTCCTGAGCACTTACTTATGAGACCAATCAAAACCCCGCCCTTTTCCAAAATTATACCCAACTGTCCAGACAGAAGACCCGGATCAGGGGGTGCTCAGCCATATTCTTCCACTTTATTCATAAATAAAAGTGGACTTGGCTGAAAATTCAAGATATATTGGCAAAAAAAGGGGCTTTTTGATAAATGGTTCTCTCACGAAGAAGGGGGTAAAAAGGGGCTTTTTTGATAAATGGTTCTCACAAGCAAGGGGGGCCAAAAAAAAGGCTTTGATATAATGGATTTTAGAGGCTATACTGCCAGGCCAGAAGGGGCCAGAGGCAAGAACCACAAAAAAAGGAGGAACAGCTTATGAAACTCTTATGTATTTTTCTTATGTGTGGGGCCATGGTGTCCTGCACAACATTGAAAAAAGCAGATAAAAACAGAATGACAGGGGCCGGGGCAGACGATATATCCACACAGGATATAGATTCAGACAACAGAGGCAGTGATGGCGGGGCTATCGAAGGCTTGGGCACGGTGTATTTCCCGTATGACAGCTCTTTGCTCTCTGAAACAGCCAAAGAAACACTGATGGAAAATGTCAGTTGGATTCAAAATAACGGCACTGTCACCAGCCTGGAGCTGGAAGGGCACTGTGACACAATGGGCTCTGAGGCCTATAATGTGGGCCTGGGCCGAAGACGGGCAGAAACAGTCAAAAACTTCCTGATAGAGCAGGGCGTGGCAGACAGCCGGCTTTCGGTTATCAGCTACGGTGAGGAACGTCCCCTCTCTGAAGTGGATCATGCGAAAAACAGAAGAGTAAACTTTGTGCCCATGTACTAAACCAAACTGGCACGGGGCAGGCAGAGTCTGCCCCACGGGTTCTGCCTTTTGAAAAGGGTGTCGCTGGTGAGATTTTTTCGTCCTGTAGGGGAAATTTGAACCATGAATTTTCAAACTGCACAGATATTGGTGAGCCGGCATTGATGAGAAAGCTTTGTGTTGGAATCTGCCTCTTTTTGACAACGGCCTGTGCGGGCACACCCCCTTTTGTAGGGTATGTGATCGCCAAAACGGCCCTTAAGTCTGCCCGCAAAGCGGAGGCGGAGAAAAACGCCAGCCCCTACTGGACAAAAGCCATGCACCACTATCAAAGAGGTCGAAACAGCTTTCAGGAAAGGGATTATATTTCCGCTGAGCGATTTTTTAACGAGTCTGTCAAATGGGCTGAAAAAGCAGAAAACCTCAGCCGTTTTAAAATCAGCACAGGTCAGGGAGTTTGACCAGAGCAAAAAAATACAAAGGAGTCTGACATGTCTTTTTACAAAATAAGCCTGTATTTGTTTTTGGCTTTTCTCTTTTCCGGGTGTCTTTTGACCCATAAGGAGATTCAGCAAAAGTCCCGAACAGCCCCTGAGGAGGTGGACGAGGAGGATATGTCCGCCCCATTGGATACAAAAGCCAAAGAGGAGGCTCCACCCACCTCACCAAAAAAAGCACGCCCCTCCAACATAACAGAGCAAATGGCCCAAATGTCAGAGAGTCTTCGGGAGCTGAGAGGGGATATAACCAACGCGAACAAGGAACAGGCGGATCGCCTTCAGCAAGTGGAGCAGGGGCTTATTTCCCTTATTCAGGCTTTGGATTTGCGTGTCACCTCCCTGGCCCAGGAGCTGGAAAAAATCAGGAAAGGGCCTGCCAAAAAAACCACAACAGAAGAGGCTTTTCACAAAGCACAACAGCTGTTTAAAGAGGAAAAGTGGAAATCAGCCATTATCCAGTATGAAGAATATCGTGCCAAAAACAAAAAGGGCAAGTTTTACAAACAATCCACCCTTCAGATTGGGCTTTGCTTTCAAAAACTGGGCATGCAAAAAGAGGCCAAAGTGTTTTTCCGGGAGGTGGTGGAATCTTTTCCCAAGAGCACGGAGTCCAAAACAGCCCACAAGCTGTTATCCGGTCCTGCCCCAACCAGTTCGGCCCCAACCAGTTCGGCCCCAACCAAAAAGCCGGTTCAGCCAACAAAACCGTAGCCTGATGAAAAATATTCTGGCCGTGGAAACCAGTTGTGACGACACCTCTGTGGCCATAGTCAGAGAGGACGATTTTGTGCTGTTTAATGAGGTGGCCCGCCAGGATGCCCTGCACCAGCCTTACGGAGGAGTGGTGCCAGAGCTGGCCAGCCGAAACCATGCACAAAAACTTTTTCCCCTTATGGAAAAAGCCTTGAATGTTTCCGGCCGGACCTGGAAGGATATTGAGGTTCTGTCGGTCACTAACAGGCCAGGTCTTCATGGTTCTCTTATGACAGGGCTGGTCACAGTCAAAACCCTTTCTTTTTTACTGCAAAAACCCTATCTGGCGGTCAACCACATTGAAGGGCATATTCTGTCCCCTTTTTTGTGGGACAAAAACACCCCCCGCCCGGCCCTTAAGTTTCCCTTTTTGGCTTTGATCGTCAGTGGAGGGCACACTTCTCTTTTTATGGTCCGGGGCTTTGGCCAATACAGCCTCATAGCCCAAACGGTGGATGACTCTGCGGGAGAGGCTTTGGACAAAGTGGCCAGGCTTTTGGGCTTAAACTATCCCGGTGGGGCAGAGATGGACAAAATATCTCTTTCTGTTTCTGCCAGAGAAAAATACACCTTTCCCAAAGTGGTGTTAAAGGATCAAAGCCTTAACTTCAGTTTTTCCGGCTTAAAGACCCAGGCTTTGCAGATGATTCGAAAAAGTGAGGTGGCCCGGCATAAGAACGAGATACCGGACTTTTGTGCGGACTTTCAAAACGCGGTGGTGGATCATCTTATGGACCGTCTCCATCGGGCGGTTCAACAGTATCAGGAGATTCGTTATGTGGTTATAGCGGGCGGGGTGAGTGCCAATTCCCGCTTGCGTCAACGGGCCAAAGAGTGGGCACAACAACATTCTCTGAATTTGTTTTTGCCTCCCATGAAATATTGCACAGATAATGCTGGCATGATTGGGCTGACCGGGTGGAAAAGATTTGAAAAGGGAGAAAGATCTCCACAAAATCTAAACTGCTTTCCCCATTCCCTGCCAGAGGATTTTCACAATTTATGACAGAGGATGGTCTTTTATAAGATATACATTGTTGTCCTCAAAAAAGAAAAAGAATATGAGCACGGCTGAACAAAATATAAAAGCCAGAATGAAAGAGCGGGGCTTTTTTCCAAAAAAAAAGCTGGGCCAGCACTTTTTGACAAATCAGGAGACAGTCCAAAAAATCATACGGGCGGTCGGCCAGCTCAAGCCAGGCCTGATTATGGAGGTGGGGCCGGGGTGGGGGGCCCTGACAGAAGGTCTTCTCCAACTTAAAAAGCCCCTGGCCGTGGTGGAGGCAGACCCCCAGCTGGCCCAATACTGGAGAGAGAAAAATGTGTTTGTTGTGGAAGGCTCCGCCCTCAAAGTCCCCTACGGAAGATATTTAAAGGCCAAAGCCGTGCTGGTGGGCAATCTTCCCTATCAGATAGCCAGTCGCCTTCTGATCACACTTTGTCCGGGGCCAGCCTCTCTCAAAGCCCTGGTGTTGATGTTTCAAAAAGAGGTGGCTCAAAGAATTGTATCCGCCCCTCACTCCAAAAATTATGGGATTTTAAGTGTGTTGAGCCAAAGTTTCTGGAAAACACATGTGTTACTTTCTGCCGGTGTGTCTGATTTTTATCCCCGACCCAAAGTGTCCGGCCAGGTCATAGTGTTTCAAAAAAAAACCCATACCATTTCGAACCCAAAAAAATTTCTTTCCCTTGTGAAATTATGTTTTTCCCACAGAAGAAAGTTCCTGTCCTCTCAGCTGAAAACCATAACAGACCAAAAAACCACAAAGGATATTTTTGAAGAGCTGAACATGGCCCCTTCAACACGGGCCGAGGGGCTGACCCCCCGTCAGTTTCAGGATCTGTTTCAGGCCCTTGAAAAAAGAAAAGCAGTGGACTATACTAAGTGAATTATGAAAAAAAAAGCACAAAAGAAAAAAAAAAGCTCAGAGGGCCGTTCGCCCAATGATTTTGTGGTGGCGGTCAATCGACAGGCCAGGTTCAACTACACCATTTTGAACACTTTTTCGGCCGGGCTGGTTTTAAAAGGGTCGGAAGTCAAATCCCTGAGACAGGGCCACTGCCAGCTCAAAGACGCTTACCTGATTTTTAAAAAACAGGAACCTTATATACAAAAAGTCCATATCAGCCCTTACGGGCCTGCCGCCCAACTCAATCACGAACCGGAGAGAAGGAGAAAGCTGTTACTGAACCATCATGAAATAAAAAAACTGATGGGACAGCTCAAACAAAAGGGCTTGTCCTGTGTGCCCCTGAAAGTATATTTTACAAGGGGGAAGGCCAAGATGGAGCTGGCCCTGGCCAAGGGCAAAAAACGGGGGGATAAACGGGAGGCACTCAAACGAAAGGAAATGGATCGCTCGGCCCAAAGAGCCATGAAACACCATCGCCGATAAAATAACCCATGAGAAAGTGTGTTGTTTCAAGCTCCACAGGATAAGGCAGGAATCCGATTAAAAAATCAGGGGGCTTTTGTGAAATCAGTGAAAAAAATGGTGGGAACAGGAGGGCTTTTTGTGCTGTTCCTTTTGGGTGGCATGGGCCTCTATTGGCATTGGCAAAGCCAAAGAGCTTTGCCGGAACATATTCAAAAAACAAGGGAGAGGGAAACAAACAGCACAGATTTAAGTTTTTACGATTTGAGCCTCAAAAAAAAAGACCTGAAGGTTTTTAAAGACAAAGTGGTTTTGCTTAACTTTTGGGCCACCTGGTGTGCCCCCTGTGTGGAGGAACTGCCTGCCTTGAACCGGCTGGCCGGGCATTTTCCAAACATGGTGGTGCTGGCTCTTTCCAACGAGAGAACA
The DNA here is from genome assembly GCA_965242635.1 of Bdellovibrionales bacterium. Lineage (GTDB taxonomy): Bacteria > Bdellovibrionota > Bdellovibrionia > Bdellovibrionales > UBA1609 > JANQSP01. The sequence goes on from OZ251471.1 coordinate 1,611,917, forward strand.
GACGAAATAACAAATTTCTTAATGGCTTTTCCTGATTTTCATTCCAATTTTATTATAGGAAGTGTCAGTCGGAAACAAATGCTATCAGCTTTTCCCGTGCAGGCTTTTCCGGAAAGTTATATTTTGGCTCCCTCCGGCCGGCTTATGGAGAAAGCCACCGGCCCAAGGAAATGGGACTCCTCTGCATGGAAAAACAAAATCCAGGCCCTTGTGGAAAACCCCTAAACAACCTCAGAGGCCTCCTGTGGCACCTTCGCCACGGGCATCAAAAGCTCCTTCCAAAAGTGGCTCCCTGTTCCGGGAAACAGCATACACTTTCGCAATGGAATCCCGCTTCAAAACATAATGCCCACGCTCTCGCAACAGGTTCAGCACCACAGGGGCAAAACGATCCTTTTCCACAAAAAGTGCACGAGGCAAAAACTGATGATGAATACGCGGGGCCTGGACAGCGGAATCCAGATCCATGCCCCTCATCAGATGACGATACAAAGTCTGCCATACAGAGCTGATAATCATGGGGCCTCCCGCCCCTCCCAAAGCCATAACCGCTTTTCCCTTTCTCTCCACAATGGTTGGACTCATGGAGCTTAAAGGGCGACGGCCCCCGGACACTTTGTTGTTCCTCCCCTGTATCAAGCCAAACTGATTGGGCCGGCCGGGACGCGTGTTAAAGTCATCCATCTGATTGTTTAAAACAATGCCATACTTGTCTGTCACCACAAAAGATCCAAAGTTGCCATTTAAAGTCAGTGTCATGGAAATGGCTGAGCCTTTGTCGTCCATAATCGAAAAGTGGGTGGTTTCAAGAGGCTCTTTCTTAAGAGATTTTCGCCGGCGCAAAGTGTCCCGAACCACAGACAATTTTTGTGCCCTCTTAAGGGAGATCCGATCCCCCAACTCTCTTAAGCTTCGGTCCGAAAGCCAGCTCTTCATATACCGGTCAGGCAGGCTCAAATCGCCCATCTGGTTCCTGGGACGAAAAGCCAAAGCCAAAATCTCCCCCAACAAATGCCATTCACTTATGCTGAACAGAGAAAACTTGTGTGCCTGTTTTTGCTGAATTAAATGAGAGGCCCGTGCCATGATAATGCCCCCAGAGCTGGGAAGAGGCATGCTGAACACCTTGTATTTCCCCAAACGAAAGGAGACAGGCTTTAACCACCGGACTTTGTAGCTCTTTAGATCTTCAAGGCTCATGACACCCTGATTTTTTTGCAATGTCTGAACTATGTCCTTCCCGATCATGCCATCGTAAAACAGGGTCTTGTTTTTTCTTCTGATGAGCAGAAGAGCCCCCGCCAGTCTTTTTTGTCGCAGAAATTCCCCCGGCCAATAAGCCCTGCCATCAGAATGAAAAAAGCTTCTTTGTCCAGACAGGTTAAATTTTTTGACCTGACCTTTTGTTTTTTCCCGCCAGCCCCCCGATACCATAAAACCCTTGCCCGCCAGTTTAATGGCCGGCTTCAGCAAATCAGACCAGTCCATGGAGCCATACTTTTGATGGATGGCCCACTGACCAGCCACAAAACCCGGCACCCCCACAGCCGAACCGGAACGAACAGAAGACAAACCACTTTTGAGATAAAAATCCCCTTTCATTTTTGATGGGGCTGTTTCACGAAAATCCAGAGCACGAACCCCCTTCTGATCTTTCAACAGGGCAAAGCCCCCACAACCCAGAGAAACAAAATAAGGATGAGTCACACTGAGAGTAAAAGCCCCCGCTATCGCCGCATCAAAGATATTGCCTCCTCGCCGGTAAATATCCTTCACTGTCTCCACCATATACGGGGAAGGACCGGACACAATAATTTTTTGTGTCTGAACCGGCCGGCCCCATGCACCAAAGGCAAATAAAACAAACAAAAAAAGGATACTGAGTTTCATATTTCCTCCAGTTTGGTTTTTAAAGAACCCACTAATGAAACTGGTTTACCATGTTTTCAAACACTTCCCCTCTTTCCTCATAAGAGTTAAAAATATCCAGGCTGGGGCACCCCGGTGAAAGCAAAACAGTGTCCCCGATACGGGATTTTTGATAGGCAATCATCACCGCCTCTTCAAAAGTGCCAATGATAAAAGTTTCTGAGTAATCTCCCAAATGCCGATTGAGCCTTTCCTTGGCTTCCCCCACCAAAATCAGGTTCTTCACCTTCCTTTTAATCCGTTCCATCAGAGGCTGGTAATTAAGCCCTATGTCTTTCCCCCCCATAATCAAAATCACATTGCCATCAAAAATATCCAGGGCCTTCATGACCGAGTGCACATTGGTGGCTTTGGAGTCGTTGTAAAAGTTCACCCCCCCCACCCTCCGGACATAACTCAGGCGGTGCGGGCGTCCTTCATAAGAGGCGATCACTTTTTGGATGCTCTCCGGGTAAGCCCCGTTAATACGGGCTGTCAAAACCGCCGCCATAATATTTTCATAAGAATGTGCCCCCTTTATTTTGCTGTTTTCCAGGTCGTAATACTCGTCCTGAGGACCTATACGCACCCGTATTTGATCTTTCGTTAAAATAGCCCCACCTATTTTCATGATTTGCTCCTCCAGTACTTTTTTACGGGAAAAATACCTCAGACATCCCTTTTGCACACCTGGATCGCGGGCCAGCTCCAAAATGGCCCTGTCATCGGCATTTAAAATAATGGTGGTGCCCACCACATGCACATTATCCGGTGCACGCACATTCCTGAACACCTTGCTTTTGGCGTTCACATACTCTTCCATACTGCGGTAACGATCCAAATGTGCCTCGGCCAAATTGGTAAATACAATATTTTCCGGTGTCATGACTTTTGTGTGCTCCAACATAAAGCTGGAAGCCTCCACCACCAAAAAATCCGCTTTCTCCTCTGTGTGAAGATAATGGCTCAGGGGCATGCCAAAATTCCCTCCCGCCCAGGGCTTTTTACCCGACTCCTCAAGTGATCGGTAAATAAGATCGGCGGTGGTGGTTTTGCCATTGGTGCCGGTCACCACCAACAAAGGTTCTTTGACAAAACGGGAGCAAAATTCAAACTCCCCGGTGACCTCCACGCCCTGCATTTTAATGTATTCAAACAGTTTCAGGTGAGAGGGAACACCAGGACTCAAGATCACACAATGCTTGTCCAAAAAATGCTTGGGGCTGTGGCCCTCCAGCTCCAGATGAAGAGGAAGATCCTCCACCTGCTCCAAATACCGGGTCAGCTCGGCCTCAGACTTGTGGTCGCTGATGGTCACCTGAGCACCGTGTTTAACCAAAAAGCGGGCCAAAGACACGCCCGTCTTGGCCAGCCCCACGATAACAATCTGTTTGCCTTTTAATTCACTTAATTCCAAAGTCCTCTTCCTTGTTTATCTGAGTTTTAAAGTGGCCAGGCTGATCACCGCCAGTAAACAGGCCACAATCCAAAACCGCACTATAATTTTGGATTCCTCCATGCCCTTAAGCTCAAAATGATGATGCAAAGGGGCCATGGCCAAAATCCTCTTTCCCGTTAACTTAAAACTCATCACCTGCAAAATAACCGACAACACCTCCACCATAAACACCCCGCCCAGAATGGCCATCAGAATTTCGTTCTTGGTGAAAACCGCCAAAGCACCGAGGAAAGCCCCCAGGCTGAGACTGCCCGTATCCCCCATAAAGATTTGTGCGGGATGAGAGTTATACCACAAAAAACCCAGCCCGGCCGCCACCACAGCTATAGCCAGAGGGGTGATCTCCCCTGCCCCCACAATAAAGGGAATGCCCAGGTAAGAGGACATGTTAAAGTGCCCGGCCAGGTAGGCAAACACCGCCAAAGTGCCCGCACACACCATAACAGGGACAATGGCCAGGCCGTCCAGGCCATCTGTCAGATTGACCGCATTCGCTGTGCCGGTAATCACAAAACTGCCAAACAACACATACCACCAGGACAGATCAAAAGCCATATTTTTAAAAAAAGGAATATAAAGAACAGGCTCTATTTGATCTGCGTGAATCAGGGCTGTAAGCAGGGCACTGCAAACGGCAAATTCATAGAGCAGGCGGTACCGGGGGGGGATGCCTCTGAAATTTTTCCAGCGACTTTTGATAAAATCGTCCCAGAAACCAATCACACCAAAACTGAACAGGATAATCAGAGCCCCCAATATCAAAGGCTCAGACATATCCACCCAAAGCACAGCACTCAACAAAAGGGCCAACAGAACCAGCCCCCCTCCCATAGTGGGTGTGCCACTTTTTTTCTGGTGGGACTTGGGGCCGTCAGAGTTGATCTCCTCTTTTATCTGTTTTTTGTTCAGTTTCCTGATAAAATAAGGGGCGAAAAGCCATATCAGGATAAAAGCAGTGAAAAAAGCCAAAAAGGATCGGAAAGTGATATAGCGAAAAACATTAAAAAAAGAGACCGAATCGGATAAGCTGAAAAGCCATTTGTAAACCATAATAACCTGCCTTTTTATACCTTTTGGGTTTCTGCGGATTCTGCCAGCACAATCACTTTATCGGGCTGGACCTCCAAATACCCCCAGCTGACAGCCACTTCCTGAAAGGGGTTTGTTGTCTTTTGCCGGTCAGTTGGCGACCCGGCCTTTTCGGTTGGCGACCCTGCCCGGTATTTGAGTAGCCCCCTGCCCAAAGTGGACACGAGGGGGGCATGGCCCGGAAGAATCCCCATCTCCCCTTTGGTGCCGGGGACCAGAACCTCCTCCACTGCCACAGAGTCCAAAACTGTTTTTTCCGGTGTCACCAATGTCAGTTCCAATTTTTTCTCCTGTGTCACAAAAAAAAGTTCTTATGCAGAAAGTGTTTTGGCCTTTTCTTTTGCCTCTGCCAAAGAGCCTACCATGTAAAAAGCCTGTTCCGGCAGGTCATCGCAGGCCCCTTTGATGATTTGGGAAAAACCTTCAATGGTGTCTTTGATGTCCACATACTTTCCCTTCATACCGGTAAAAGGCTCGGCCACAAAAAAAGGCTGGGACAAAAATTTTTGGATTTTCCTGGCACGAAACACAATAAGTTTATCCTCTTCGCTTAACTCATCCACCCCAAGGATGGCAATAATATCTTTCAATTCCTCGTATCTTTGCAGGACCTCCTGCACCGCTCTGGCGGTTTTGTAATGCTCCTCCCCCACCACCTCTGGTGCCAGAATGCGGGAAGTGGAATTCAGCGGGTGCACCGCCGGGTAAATGCCCAAAGCGGCAATCTCCCTGTCCAGGTTGGTGGTGGCATCCAAATGCGTGAAAGTGGTGGCCGGTGCCGGGTCCGTGTAATCATCCGCTGGGACATAAATGGCCTGAACAGAGGTAATGGAACCTTTTTTGGTGGAGGTGATTCTTTCCTGCAGAGCACCCATCTCTGTCCCCAAAGTGGGCTGATAGCCCACGGCAGAGGGGATACGGCCCAAAAGGGCTGACACTTCCGCTCCCGCCTGTGTGAAACGAAAAATATTGTCCACAAAGAGCAAAACATCCTGCCCGGCTTTGTCTCTGAAATACTCCGCCACCGTCAGGCCGCTCAAAGCCACCCGTGCTCTGGCCCCAGGGGGTTCATTCATTTGTCCGTAGACCAAGGCGGTTTTTTGCAACACACCGGATTCTTTCATCTCCAAAAAGAGGTCGTTTCCCTCTCTGGTTCTCTCCCCCACGCCCGAAAACACAGAATAACCCCCATGTTCGCTGGCAATGTTTCGTATCAGCTCCATGATAATGACGGTTTTTCCCACTCCAGCACCCCCAAAAAGCCCCACTTTCCCACCTTTCATATAAGGGGCCAAAAGATCCACCACCTTAATGCCTGTTATCAGCATTTCTGTGCTGGTGGATTGCTCCTCCAAAGAGGGGGAGGGGCGATGAATGGGCCATGTTTCTTTGGTTTGAACAGGGCCGGCCTCATCCACAGGCTCGCCTGTGACATTTAAAATCCGTCCCAGAACTTCCTTTCCCACCGGCATTTGAATTTGCTGGCCGGTATTGATGACCTCCATGCCTCTCATCAGGCCTTCTGTGGCCGACATGGCCACCGTCCGGCACATATTGTCGCCCAGGTGCTGGGCCACCTCCAAAACCAGCCCCTGTTTGGAGCTTTTTTCCACCTTGAGAGCGGTCAGGATGGGAGGCAGTTTCCCGGAGGGAAAGACCACATCCACCACTGGTCCCAGGACCTGACAGATTTTTCCACCTTTGATTGCCTGTTTTTGCATGGTTTTTATCCCTGTTGTTGCCTGTAGCTTGGGGCTTTGGGCTTCCATCAAGTCCCAATCTTTATGGATTCAGCCATAAAGCTGGAGTATAAACAAAATGAATTCCCCCGTCAAGGGCCTTTTGCTTTGGTTTTTTGGGATATATCTGCGACTTTTGCTGGTCGGTTGGCGACTATTGCCTGTCGGTTTGCGACTTTTGCCTGTTCAGAGGCGGGAATCGTGTCGACAGCCACCTGCTTCATAAGCAGAATCTGCTTCGCGACAGGCAGAACCTGCCCTGATGGCAGAAATTTGAAAAAAAGTAAAGTTCTTTTTGGACACAAGCCGATAGGCATGATATAGTGAGAAAAAACCATTAACCTTTTGGAGGTTTATTATGAAAGCTGTTATTTTATTGTTTAGTCTGGCGTTTGTGTCCTGTGTGACAACAAAATCCAGAAACCCGTCAATGGAGAGCACAGAAAGAGAATCAGCTTATGGAGCATGTTTATTGCACTGAAAAAAAGAATTTTAAAAAATGCAACCCCATTTGTGCGACAATTTTAAGAGAAGACTTGTCCGCTATCAATAAAAAGACAGAACCAGCCAGTCCTGTTTCTGCTAAAAAACGAAAGCTGGCTCATAGCCCAGCAGATTATAATGACTGTAGGCATGTAGCTGGTGATGGCATTTGCATGTGTGTTTGTGTGCGAGATGGTGGTTCTGAAGAGGATTGTCATAAAATGTGCTATAATTAATGCTTGAGAATTCGGGATGTTTTAAATGGGTGCTTTTTGCGACCGCTTGAGGTTATTTTGCGGGCCACCATGTGACCTTTAAAGAATTTGACAGTATTTTATGGGACTATATCAAAGCAGGAACCAAACACCCAGGATAATATGGATAATAATGGATGAAAATTCAGCGAACACCGGAGTTTAAAAGCTGGTTTGACACACAAACAGAAAAAGCAAAAGCTCAAGTGGATGCCCGGCTGAAAAATATAGAAATGTTCCATTATTTTGGAGATCACAAATCATTAAAAAAGGGCCTGTTGGAACTCAGGTGGAAGAATGGACGAAGAGTGTATTATACGCTCACAAAAAAAGAGAGTATCATTTTAATCCTTTTGGGAGGGTATAAAAATGTCCAGAAAAAAAATATTAAAGTCGCCCGGCAAATCCTCAAAAGAGAAAGCTCTTGGGAAGGATTATAAAGCTGGAACAGATGTATCCATGGATGGCCTGAAATCGGCCATTATAACCGCTTTGTTTTCTGAAGACTTTGACACTTTCAAGGGCTGTATCGCCATACTTTTGGACAAATGCGATCATAGAGAAATTACCCAAAAAACAGGCTTGTCCAAAAGCTCTCTTTATAGAATGTGTGAACCGAATTCCAACCCCAAGCTGGAAAATATCAGCAAAGTATTGGCTTTTCTAAATTCTTTGACCACAAAAACAACAGCGGCCTGAAAAAGCAGGAACAAAGAAGCTTTGGTGGTCCTTTGCAGGCCACCATGTGGCCTTTAGTGGGGACGGGGCAGGTGAACTCAAATCCAGAGTTTTGCAGGTCACCATGTGGTTATTTTGCGGGCCACCATGTGACTGAATCTCTTCAAAACTTGGCACTAAACCACAATTAGAGGCGGGGATCGCGTCGACGGCCACCTGCTTCACAAGCAGAATCTGCTTCGCGACGGGCAAAATCCGCCTCAAGGGCAAAAATTTAAAAAAAAAGTTAAAGTTTTTTTGAGGTTTGCCGATAGGGATACATGATCGCCCGAAAACCAGGCCTGAAAGCCCCTGTTTTTGAGGCCCCTTGTGTTCAAGTGCTGTAAAAGCTTGGCAGGCTAAAACAGGAAGCAAAAGAGGTATAAAATGTTGAAAAATACTTTAAGAAATTGCTATAAGTTATTGAAATCATTGAGGATTTTCACCCCCCCCCCCCCCCCCCCCCCCGCACTGCGTCATAAGTGGTTCAACACCGTCCTGCCTGTAAAGCTTGGGCCAAAGTCACGATCAAAGGCGGAAGTTGCGTCAACTTTGTCTTCCCCCGACACGGGGGCACTGCGTCATAGGCGGAGCACAGAACCCATAATTCCCGTGCGATCTGTCATTCCCGCGAAAGCAGGAATCTCTGCAAGCTTGAGCCAAAGTCACGATCAGAGCAGAAAGTTGCGTCAACTTTGTCTCCGCCGACACGGCGGTTTCGGGCTGATAGAGACTTTGGTGGCCACGGGCATTGGAGCTGTGCTGGCTTATGGTGTTTTGCGGATGTCCCTTGTGGCCGTTCAGACCGCACAAGTGTCCAGTACCATTCAGGCAGAAAACGACCTCGCCATCACCATAAAACGCATGCTGGCCCATAAAGATGAAGATGAACCAAAAGATTGTAGATGGAATCTCAAACCCTCCCGCCTCTCTGATTCAGCCAACAAAAAAGGCAAATTGCCGGCAGAGGGCTGGATAAAAACACAGGGCGATAATGACGGTACAACAGCAAAGAAAAAGAACGACATAACAGTTCTGAAATCCGGTGATTTTCAAAACGGGGTTCTTTCCATAAAGAGTCTGGAGCTTTTAAGTGGTGGGACAGCCCCCAATCAAACATGGACTTTTGCAGTTTTTTACACCAAGCCCCAGTCAGGTTCTTATAAAACTTTGGGGGGAAGGGATTGTGATCCCACAGCCACCCCTCCCAAGAAGGCTGGCTGTTATTCCAAAACCTGTGATTTGGAAATGGAACACACAATTGACAACTCTGCTATAGACAAATGTTCCGCCAACTGCCACGGCGGGGACGAGGGTTTGGCCACAGCCTGTTCTTCGAATCAGTATTTAAAGGGGATTAAGTCGGATGGGACTCCGGACTGTCAGGGTTTTTGCGGGGAGGGGGAGGTTATTTCAGGTTTTTATTCAGCCACAGACACAAAACCCGATGGTAAAAAAACAGGTGATCCCAAGTGCACCCGCGTGCCAAAGTTCAAGGACACAGATTCCAGTGACAACACCCCTGCTGAATCCACCTGTTCAGCGGGGGAGTTTTTAGTGGGCATTACAGCGGATGGTTCAGCTGATTGTGTTCCTCCCTGCACAGGGGGCCGGTATTGGAATAAGGATCTTGATCCTGAGGCTTGTGCCTGTAAGACAGGGAAAACTTGGGACGGGGTCTCCTGCAAAAGCCCATCAGATATATCAGATGAGCCTGTGTCGCCTGAAAGGCCAGTATTGCCACCCAGTCCACTTATATGAGATGAAAAAATGAAAACTTTTATAAAAAACTTATTATTGTCGTATATCCCACCTCCTCCTTGTGGGGGCACGGGTGTTCAAACATCGCCGTTTGGCGACATTTTGTTTAAAGGCAAAAGGTTGCGGGCAAAACGGGGAATGGGGATTGCGGAGGTGTTGGTGGCCAGTGGCCTGGGCATTGTTATCAGTATGTTTGCTGTGGACTCACTTCAACTAACAGTTAAAAGTGCACAAACGATTAAAACAGGTATGGAAGAGCAGGCTTTGTCAGCCAATATCAAAAAATACTTGAGTAATGAGCAAAATTGCAAAAAACTGTTAAAGCCGGCCCGGCTGGCAGAGGGGGATGACCGGAACAATCAAAGGGGCTTGTTGTTAAACAGTGAGGGGACAGCTCTTAAAAGCATTCCTGATTTTTCCCAGGACCTTATTTCCATTGAAAGACTTGAGCTTTTGCATGAGGGGGCGGGCAGTAGCCACCCACAGAGGACTTTGGCTGTGCTGTATAAAAAGCCTTATCTGAATGGGCAGGAGACTTTGGGGGATGGGGAGTGCTCCGCCACCGACAAAAGTGGTTGTTATTATCAGACCTGTGTTTTGGATTACAAGTGCTCCAATGATGAGTGTTCCGGAGCAGATGACAAGTGTGTTCCCCTGGATTGCCATAACAGTTCAAGAGTGGGGATGGCCTTTCAAAAAAGCTGTCAGGACGGCCAGTATTTGAGGGAAATAGATCAGAACGGGAATGTTGTTTGTGAGGACTTTTGTCCGGAGGGGGAGGGTTTGGTTTTTGATGGTGAGGGCAACAGGGAGTGTCGGCCTTTGGTAGCTTTGGCTCAAAGTGGCTCAGAATGCCCGGAGGGGCAAATAGTAAGGGGGTTAAAAGACAATGGGGATCTGATTTGTGGTTGGCCGGGGCTTTGTGGGGAAAAGCAGGAGTGGAACAGTGAGGAGGAGGAGTGCCAGTGTGCGGGTGGGAGCACGGAAGCTGTAACAATTTGCGATAACCTTAACAGTGATGATAAATTATATGTTCTGGTATGCACAACGCCGGGTACTTTCAGAGTTCATTATTGTAAATGTCCCACCGACAAGCCCCATTGGAACAGTGCCAACAGTGAGTGTCAGCTCTGCCCTTCCAGCACGCCCAATTGGGACATTGTCAATAAGCAATGTATAGCATGCCCTTACGGCAAGCCCAAGTGGAACAGTGCCACCAATCGATGTGAGGCTTGCCCTGCCGGCACGCCCAATTATAACAGTGCCACCAACACCTGCGTATCCTGCTCTTCCAGCCGGCCCCATTGGAACAGCTCCACCAATCGGTGTGTCGCCGCCTGCCCTTCCAGCAAGCCCAATTGGAACACTGTCACCAATCAGTGTGTCGCCGCCTGTTCCTCTTCTTACTTCCCCAAGTGGAATGGCATCAGATGTGTGGCTTGCTCTTACCACCAACCCAAGTATAACAGTGCCACCAGGCAGTGTGAGCCTTGCCCTGCCAGCACACCCAATTATAACAGTGCCACCAATCAGTGTGTATTCTGCCCTTCCAGCCGGCCCAAGTGGAATAGCATTTACAAAAGATGTGAGGCTTGCCCTTCCAGCCGGCCTAATTGGCACAGCGTCAGAAGGAGGTGTGTATACACTTGTTCTTCTTCCAGCCGTCCCAATTGGAACAGTGCCACCAATCAGTGTGTCGCCGCTTGTTCTTCCAATACACCGAAGTGGAACAGTGCCAGAAATCGATGTGAGGCTTGCCCTGCCAGCCAGCCTAATTGGAACAGATTCACCAGGCGATGTGTGTCAGCCTGTCCTGCCAGCCGGCCCAAGTGGAGCAACTACAACGCTCGGTGTGAGGCTTGTTCTTCTTATAACGGCAAGCCCAAGTGGAACAGTGCCACCAGAGCTTGTGAGGCTTGCCCTGCCAACACCCCCAAATGGAACAGCACAACCAAGCGGTGTGAAGCTTGCCCTGCCGACAGGCCCAAGTATAACCGCTCTTACAACAGCTGTGAATCTTGCCCTGCTTATTACGGCAAGCCCAAATATAACAGTGCCACCAACACCTGTGAGCCTTGTCCTGCCAGCACACCCAAGTGGAACTATGCCAGCAAACGGTGTGAGGCTTGCCCTGCCAGCCGGCCCAAGTATAACAGCTCCATAGATTGGTGTGAGGCTTGCACGGGTGGCAAAAGATGGAACGGTTCCAGTTGTGTCTGCCCCGGTGGTTCAAACTGGAATGGGTCAAGTTGTGTGACTTGCACGGGTGGCCGAAGCTGGAGTTCAAGTAGCAGAACATGTGTCTGCCCCAGTGGGCAAAGCTGGAGTGGCTCCAGATGTTATCGTCCAAGCAGTAGTAGCAGTTCCAGCAGTAGCAGTTCCAGCAGTAGCAGTTCCAGTTCCAGCAGTGGCGGTGGCGGAGGCAGTGGTAGCAGTTCCAGCAGTAGCAGTTCCAGTTCCAGCAGTGGCGGTGGCGGGGGTGAAGGGGGCAACGGGGGCAATAACCGCCAGCAAGGCGATGGCAGAAACAATGACAACCCTGGAAACACCTCATGGGGACCGTCGACCACTGGAAACCCTGGTAACCCTAGTAATTCAAGATACGGCAGTGGCCGGCATGGCCATGCGAGGAACAGCGGAGGGGGCAACAATGACAATGACGGTGGCCGTGGGGAAGGGGGAGGCAATGGCGGAAGTAGTGGCGGAAGTAGTGGTGGCACTGGTGGTGGCGGAGGCTTTGGTGGGCCGTCCGGACGCTACTAAAAGGCCGATAGGTGATATATGAACAAAAAAGCTTTGTTAACTTTGGCTGGTTGGTTTGTGACTATTTGCCAGTTGGTTGGCGACTATTTGCCGGACGGTTGGCGACTATTTGCCGGACGGTTTGTGACTATTTGCCGGACGGTTGGCGACTATTTGCCGGACGGTTTGTGACTATTTGCCTGCAAGCCTGAAACAATCATCAGTAGGGGCACTCACCCTTTGCTTTGTCGCACTCCCTTTGAACCACTTTATATTGATTGATGGACCATTTGTCGTGCCGGTCTTTATTACTTTTATTGCTCTTGCTTATGAGGTTGGCTATGGCACAGGCCACAAATGTATCTTCTGCGGCAGAACAATCTTCTTTGTCATCTTTGGTCTTTTCGGGAATATTAGGTGGCTCAAACCCCTTACTCTTGCCCCCCTTCTTATATGTGAAAGCACATTGTTTGACTTTCTCTCCAAAAGTCTTGCCACAAAGGGCAAAAAAACTGTTTTTTTCTTCCAGTTTCGCCTCCTCGACAATCACCCCTTTAAGGCGGTCTTTCAATTCATCTGATAGTGTGCCTTTTCCATTAAATCCCACATTATAAGTCAGGGCCCCTTCGGGAATAGCCCCTATGGCCCGGAGATCCACTACATAAGTGCGATGCTGAAGATAAAAATTTTTCTCTGATATGTAAAGTTGCCCCAAAGAGGACTGTGCCTCAGCCTTTTTGGCCGCCCGCCTCATCTTGGTATAGTTGGGCACTGAAACAGCTGTAATAAGGCTGATGATGCCCAAGGCCACCAAAATCTCCACTATGCTGAAACCTGTTTGCCGGTTCACCCCATCCCCCTTTATACCTGCCTGGCCCCGTGTTATACTGATCCTGTTTGAAAATTCATGGCTCAAATTTCCCCTACAGGATGGAAAAACCTCACAAGCGACACCTTTTTCAAAACCAGTTTGGTTCAAAATTAGAAAAACGGCCCAATACCCCCACTTTGAAGGCCATTATGGCATAAAAAAGCTTCATATAAAAGAAAAATATTGTTGACTTGCCTGAAAAAAAGCCGGAACATACAAAAAAGCTTGTTTTGTGGAGGGAATTCCCGCCCACGGGGCATTTTATATCCCTCGCGGGAAGGGCAGTTGGAAAAATCAAGGAGGTGTCCAAATGGGTATGTGGAGCAAAAGAATATTCTTTTTTGTGGCCACCAATTTTTTGGTGGTGTCGGCCTTGTTTTTTGTGGTCCAGTTTTTAATGCCCATTTTTGGTTTGGAGCTGGAGGGCATGACTTTTTACCTTGTGGCCTACTCCATCATAGGCATGGGGGGGGCTTTTATAAGCCTCTGGATGTCCAAGTGGCAGGCCATTAAGCTTATGAGGGTGCAGGTCATTTCAGAAAAAAATTCAGAATACAGGGCCCTGGTGGAAAAAGTCCATTACTTGAGTAAAAAAGCCAGCCTGCCTGTCATGCCCGAAGTGGGTATTTATGAGAGCCCGGAAGTGAACGCCTTTGCCACCGGCCCCTCCAAAAAAAATTCTCTTGTGGCCGTCTCCACCGGCCTCCTGAGCAAAATGAACGAACAGGAGGTGGAAGGGGTTTTGGCCCATGAAGTGGCACATATTGCCAATGGGGATATGGTGACCATGAGCCTTATACAGGGCCTGGTGAATGTGATGGTGTATATGATTGCCCACCTGTTGGCACACATGGTGATGAATGTGGTGTTCAAGGGCCGCCGAAGTTGGTTTATGGAATACATGATTCGTCAGCTCTTTGCCTCTCTGCTTTTTATCCCAGGTTCCATGCTCACCTGCTTTTTCTCCCGCTGGCGGGAATACAGGGCCGACAAAGGCGGGGCTGTTTTTGCCGGGCGGGACAAAATGCTCTCAGCCCTTCAGGCTCTGTCCCAAATCCAAAGTATGGCAGAGAACAAAAGGCCGGAATATAACTATCTGATGATCAACAACACCAGCAGAAAATCCCTTTTTTTAAAGCTTTTCAGCACACACCCTCCCCTGCCGGACCGTATCAGGAGATTGCAAAGGCCCTTTGCCTGAAAGCCCTCAGAGCACAAAGGGCAAAGCCATGATTTTTTACACAAAGCCTGTCCTTTTTCTTTTGCTTTTAAGCCCCCTGTTATGTGGCTTCTCCCTTTTTAAAAAAACAGAGGATTCAGATTTTTTGCCCCCCTCCCTATTTCAAAAACCCGTCTCTTTTTCCACAAAAGAGCCGGAAAAAATACAAAAACAACTGAACTCCATTGCCAAAACCCATTCCAGTCAGGCGGTGGAGTGGTGGATTCTCTATAAAAAAGCTCTTCTTTTTAAAAAAACCATGCCTCAGCTCTTTTGTCATAACATGCAATTTTTATCTCAAATAGCCTCTTTTCCCCTTCAGCAAAATGCCTATCTTCACTGGTACACCCATTGCCAACAGGCGGTCTCTTTGGATCTGGATCGCTTTCCCCCCTACCTTAAGAAAAGGGCGGGCAAAGAATGGTATAAGAAAGCCAAAAAACAAAAAAACAACAGGGAAATGGCGGAATCCGCGTATTATCTTTATCAGTCCAGTCAGGAAAAATACCTCAAGGAGAAATATCTCATCAGGGCCATGGAACAAGCCAAAAAAAATCAGGACCGGCGCCACAGGGCTTGGAAAAAAGAACTGTTGGTTTTGTCTCCCCGCTATATTGTCCGGCCCACCTGGAAACAAAAACTGAATGTGGCCCATGATTTCAGACAGGCACGGCAATTTAAAAAAGCCTCTGTTTATTATCGTCAGCTCTTAAACAGCTCCCGCTCCTCTTTTAAGGACAAAAACGAATCCTTTAAATGGATGCGGTGGATCTACAAAACACAAAGAAACCACAAAAAACACCTGACAGCCACTTTACAATGGAAAAACTGGCTCACAAGAAAAATGAAAACAAACAAGCAGGCTTTTAATGCCTACCATGACATATTTTATCTTCTGGCTCGCACACAATGGACCTTAAACCAATCCTCGAAAGCTTTAAAAACCCTCCGGCAGATGGAAAAAGAGCTGAAAGGGCGATTTTCCCTGTTTAAAGTGTATCGTATGAGAGCACTTATTTTGGAGGAACAGGGCAAAACCAAACAAGCTCTTTCTTTTTTGGAAAAAGCCCTGAAAGAAAAAGCTCCCGATGGGGATACAGCCGACAAAGCCCACTGGAATTACGGCTGGATGTTACAAAAAACAGGGCAAAAAGACCAGGCCATAGCTGTTTTACAACAACTGATAGAAAGCACCGAAAGCGATTATCTGCCCTCCCGTGCCCTCTTCTGGATGGGGAAAATACATGAGCAAAAAAACCAGGTGGCCAAAGCAAAAGCCCTTTACAGGAAACTGATAAAACAGGATCCTCTCTCCTACTATGGCATGCTGGCACACCATGAAATCGGCCAAGCCATACAATTAAATAAAAAAAGAACAGCTTTTTTCCAGACAGAGGAACAAAAAGATTACGCTGTGGCCCAGTGGCTTATCTCCCTGAATGAAAAAAAATCAGCTTTGGAATTTTTGGAATACAAAGCCAAAGCATACGGTCAGTCGGCCGACAAAAAAGTGGAAAAATGGTCTGCTTTGTTTTATTACATGGCTTTGTCTGGTTCCTATTTTCCCATTTTTAAAATGGCTGGTGACTTGCCTTTGAAGGAAAGAAAAACATTTTTTCAGTCTTATGCCGATCTCATGTTCCCTATTCTTTATGAAAAGGAGGTGGAGCGGGCCAGCCAGCTGTTTCAGGTGGAAAAAGCCATTATTTACGCCCTTATCCGGCAGGAATCTGCATGGAATCCAAGGGCCAGAAGCCCGGCAGAGGCTTTTGGCCTTATGCAAATCCGCCCCTTTGTGGCCCGGCCCATTGCCAAAAAACAGGGCATAGCCTATAAAAACGCCTACGATTTATATAAGCCGGAAACCAATATCATGATAGGAACGGCTTTTCTGAAAAAACTTTTTCGGCAATACAATTCCCGCTTTGTGCTCACTGTGGCGGTGTATAATGCCGGACGCACCGCCGTCCGCCGATGGCTGAAACAAATCCCCCTCACTGACCCCCTGTCCTTTATAGAGGAGATCCCCTATCAGGAGACCCGCACTTATGTGCGACTGCTTATCCGTAACTTTATTTTTTACAAACTGCTTTTGAGTCCTGAAAAAGAAATTATGTTTCCGGAGGAGATTTTACAGATCTCACAAAAAAGCCATGAATAAAGAAAACCAAGTGGATTCCCGCTTTCGCGGGAATGACAACAGGCACAGGGAGGACAACAGGCATGGGGATGACAGCAGGCACAGGGAGGACAACAGGCTTATTAGTCAAATACAAAAACTCAAAGTTTCTGCTGTGTGCACAGATTCCAGAAAAATGGTTCCCGGTTCTCTTTTTGTCGCCCTCAAGGGTCAAAAAGAGGATGGTCATTCTTATATCGTGCAGGCCATAAAAAAGGGGGCATGTGCTTTGGTGGTGGAAAACAAAAGCCTGCTGAAAAAAAAAGCTTTTGCCGGGCCGGTTTTTGTGGTGAAAAACACCCGAAAAATTTTGCCTCTTTTATTGAATGAGTTTTATGATTACCCTTCAGAAAAAATGTTTTGTGTGGGTGTGACCGGCACCAATGGCAAAACCACTGTGTCCCATATCATGGCTTTTTTGTTTTCTCTCCTGGGTTGGCGAACAGGCCTGATTGGCACCATAAACAATCGCTTTGAGGGCTGGGAGGAGAAAAGTCAGCTCACCACACCGGACCATGCCTCTTTGCATGGCCTGTTGAATCGATTTTACCAAAAAGGTGCACAGGCCGTGGTTATGGAGGTCTCCAGCATTGCTTTGGATCAAGGCAGAACAGCCGGAGTGGATTTTAATTTGGCCGTTTTCACCAATTTGTCGCAGGATCACCTGGACTATCATTCATCTCTTTCCTCTTATTGGGAGGCCAAAAAAAAACTTTTCCTTCCCCGGCCCTCCCGATGGGGCAAAAACCACTTTCAGGGTATTATCAATCTGGACGAACCTTATGGCATAAAATTGAGCAGGGAAATAAGTGTCCCTTTTATCTCTTACGGGCAAAAAACAGCCCGCATGGGCTATAAGGTTTTATCTTCAGATTTATCCGGTTCCCACTTTGAGATATATCTCAATGGAAAAACCCACAAGGCTTTTTTGCCTTTGCCGGGGCTTTATAATGTGTCCAACGCGGTGGCCAGTTTATGCGGAGTGTATAATGCAGGTTTTCCTCTCTTTCCCGCCATTTCAGCCTTAAAGGATTTTAAAGGGGTGCCGGGGCGACTCCAAAAAGTCCGCTCTTCGTCCCCTTTGGTGTTTGTGGACTATGCACACACCCCTTCTGCTTTAAAATCAGTGCTCTCCTTTTTGAGAGAGCACAAAAAACAATTTGCCAATCTTTGCACAGTGTTTGGTTGTGGCGGGGAGCGGGATCAGACAAAGCGCTCTCTCATGGCAGAGGTGGCAGAAACTTTTTCAGACCATGTGTTTCTGACTTCAGACAACCCCCGTGGAGAAGACCCCATGTGTATTGTTGAGGAAAGCCTTAAGGGGGTGCAGGACAAAACAAAGTTTACAGTCGAACCTGACAGGAAACAGGCTATTCACCTGGCTCTTAAAAAAGCCTGTCCAAAGGATATTGTGTTGATTGCCGGCAAAGGGCATGAAACCGTGCAAATTATTGGTTCTCAAAGACATTATTTCAGCGACCGGGAAGTGGTGCAGGAATACTATTCAAATGGCGGAAGGACGGAGACTTGAGAGGCCAAAGCTCAAAAAAAAGGAACTTTAACGATTGTAGAAGAGAGGGACCACATTTCTTTCCAACACCCTGAACACATATTCTTTTCTGACTGACTCCTCTTTTGTTTTCATATGGATATTTACATTTTGCACCAAATACTGCAATTCATCGAGTTTCCAACGGGTGGCCGTGGCAGGTCTTTGGTTCAAAATTCTATGGACAAAAGCCGCTCCCTCCTCTCCTGCGTAACTTTTCAGGTATTCAAAAACTCTTCTCATTTCCTCTGCACGTCCGCGGGCAAAAGCTCCCAAGCCCTGGCTTAAACGTCGGTTAACCCCTTCCCTGCCCAACCATTCCTCATACAAATGGGCCCTTTCCTTAAAACCCTGGTAGCTCATCTGGGCAAAATAAGAGGCGGATTTTATTCTCTCAAGGGTGTTTGTTTCTCCAATGCGGTCTGTCATGTCTTTCAGAAAATTTTCTGCTGAGGAGGCTGTCCATTTACCTTCTCTTAGTGATTTTGTGATTTTTTGCTCATAACCGGAATCAAAGTCAAAAAGGCTACGGTTGTTTGCCCTCACAAAAGAGATAAACACCTCCTCTGCAGTGGAAAAAGCAGATACACAAGCCTGAGAAAAAGGCGGGAGAGCCAGGAAAAAAAGCCACAACACAAATCTTGAAATCAAAAAAATAACCCCCTTGAGGTGTGTTTTAAACCCTGCCTTAATTAAACCTTTTTTTGGGTTGGTTTGAAATGGAAAGTTATTGCCGTTTCCAGTGGATCTCGTAATCCCCATAGTCCACAGAGCTTGGCAGACGATTGTGGGAATCTTCTTCAGTCACAGTCTTTTTATGAGCTGATGAAGAATCCTGCCCTTTTTGATCCTGGTTGGCAGAATCCACTGCGGAATCCAAAGCGGACACATCTCTTTTTATCACCACTTGCTCCTTTTTGTAAGCTCTCCCCATATTGGGGGCGGAAAGCTCCAGTTCTGTCTCCTCTTCCTCCTCACTTTCCGGCTTTAAAAAAGCAGAATCGCTGATCTCAATACCCCATAAGGAACAGGAAAACAATAATATTAATAGATAAAAAGATATATATCGCAAAAGAGAAGACATGGCAAGACCTCCTGAAAATATATACTGATCTTGTTTGAAAATGCATATTTCACATTTGCCTTATGGGAGGAAAACAACCCAAAAACAGCACCTTTTTCAAAATCAGTTTTTTTAACTCACTGCTCCATAATAACAGAGGTCTTTTACCGGAGGACAAAAAAATTATGTGGATTGGTATGGGATTTCTCAAAATGAGACAAAAAGTGTCTATTTCTTAAACACTTGCCCTCAACCATCAGGAGGACGCCTTTGGCTTGGGCTGTCTTTGTTCAGGATGGACTGCTTAAGCCTGACAGCAGGGGCATTTATGAGAATGGAGATAATATTTGTGGACAAAACAGGAAGGGCGAACCTACATGGGCAGGTAACGGGAGCTGACAAAAATCATAAAGGAATGTTGCCTCTCCCCCAGGGAAGAGCTGGCAATCTGTTGCTGGATGGAGGAGGAAAGCACATATCTCAAGCCCACTTCAAAGTTGCCTTTGGGGAAAAAAGCTTTCGTTTCCATTAAAAAGCCTTTTCTGTCGTTGTGGCCGTAAATTTCACTGTTGAAATAGGCCGGGGCCGAATCCGCTGTATTGTAAAAATACTCCAGCCGGGAGTAAACTTTGGTCCACTTCCAAAAATCCATATCCGCCACGCCGTAAATTCTCTCTCCGTAAGCTTTTTCCATTGGTGCACCCAGGTTTATCAGGCCATTGTAACCTATGGAAAGGTACAGCTCAGGGAGAACATGCACCTGCGTGCTTATATCCCCATTCAGCCCGTAATAGCTGTAAGCAAAATCCGCACTGGACTTTTCGCCCGACACTGTATTGCCATAAGTTTTGCTCTGATAGGCGATAAAAGAGGGCAGAGAGCTAAAGTAAAAACCTGTGGCATGGGCTTTGAAAGAGTAATGATCAGATGGGAGCCATTCTCCATAGACAAACAAAGAGCTGAAATAAGGCGAATCAGCAATTTCATTATGCCTTCTGAAGGAGTTGATAACCGAGGGCATGCTTTGCTGTCCCACCACCTGCACTTCGTATTTGGTTTTTATGTGAGAATAAGCCAATAAAGCGGACAGAAAGGACTGATCCGACACCAACAAGGGTGCGTTCAGGTAATCCTGATTGACAGCCCCCACCTGCAGACTTGTCCCTTCCAGGGGCCGAATATCGAAAAAACCCTGATACATCTGAACAAAAGTGGATTCCAGACGGGTAAAGCGACGCTGAATCTCCCCTTCTTTTATAACGAGGTAAGGCTCAAAATGACCGGAGATATAAGAGTTAAACTCCACATCAAACTTGCCATAGAGCTTGATCTTCATGAGACGCTCACGGCCCTCCCGGTTGCTGAGAAAAGAGCCTTCAATATGGGGCCGCCAAAAGCCATTCACCCTGAATTCAGAGGAGATCTCCCCCTTGTCCACTTTGTAGAAGTGGCTGTCCTGAAGCTGAGCCAGGCTCGAAAAGCCGGATACGGCAAAGAGTAGCAGTAACTTTTTCATAAAGCTCTTCAACCCTTTTTTGTTTGTCTGTATGGGTTGAAATACAGTGTTGTTCTGTAAAGCCTGTCGAAAACAAAAAAGCCCTGTTACATCTATTTTTTTGGATATTATTTGATATGTTCTTTGAGTATTCTCTGAGCAGTCCTGCTCTGCCACACTGAGCAACCCCGCCCTGCCTTCCTGACACCCCTTTTCCCGACACCCCCCTGGACCAAAGTACACAAAAACTGACCCACTCCCAGGTTGGCCAAAAGACCCTGTCCGAAAAGCACAACCCAGTCTATACACTGATGACAGACAAGATAAAGCAAAAAAGTAAATCTTAACAAAGATTTAACATTTACAAAGACGCACCCCGCCATTTTGTCTGAAATTTCAGGCCCATGAGCTGGGTTTTCACACAAAATACCAGGATTCCCACCCCGCTTGTCCTGACCCCCCGGATACAACTTTTGATTTCGGGACCAGTCAATTTTGCCCTTTGGAGCATTTTCTGGCTGTGAATCATCAAAATGGGGCCATATTAACTCCTCTTTTTTTTCCCTTCGAAGTTGACAAATGGATACAAACAGCCCCAATTTTCCCCTGAAAACCCCCAAAAACAGTGTTTTTAGGGCTTTTTTCAAGAAAAAGCCCTAAATTTTGGCATAATCCACTCAAAAAACGATCTTTATCAGTCTTTCTGTTGACTGCTATATGAATATTTGATAATATACCCGTATCTATCTCTTGACAGTAAGCTACCACCAGTTATAGAGTGGTATGCCGAACTCAGGGGATTTTTTATGTTTAAAACAGCAATCTTGATTGATGGGGCTTTTTTTCTAAAAAGGTACAAGACACTCTATAAAGCAAGCAATCATAGTCCTGAAAAAGTCGCCACTAATCTATATACTATATGTCATAAACATCTTTCTGACAAACACCACTCAAATCAAAACGAACATAATTGGTACCTTTATAGAATTTTTTATTATGACTGTTACCCTTTGGATTTTAAAATACATCATCCTCTTACAAATAACCTTATAGATTTTTCAAAAACACCTGAGTATCAGTTTCGCAAAAGTTTTTTTGAGCAATTAAAGAAGAAACGAAAAGTGGCTCTCAGGTTGGGTCGCCTTGCAACCTATAAAAAATGGAACATCTCCTCTGATAACTTAAAAGCTTTACTGAAAAACAAATTAACCGTGGCACAACTTACAGAGAGGCAGATTAATCTTGATATAACCCAAAAAGGCACCGATATTAAAATAGGCATTGATATCACTTTTCTTGCTCTAAAAAAACAAGTGGATAAAATTGTTTTAATTTCTGGAGATAGTGATTTTGTTCCCGCCGCCAAGTTGGCCAGGAGAGAAGGGATTGATTTTATATTGGATCCTTTGTGGCAAAAAATAAACCCTTCATTATATGAACATATTGATGGTCTCCGTTCTGTAGTTGGACGTCCATGACAAATAAAAAACCTCCAATGTCCTTAATACAATATCTTATCACACTGGGAACAGTTGCTTTATTTTCTTCATATTTTTTTACAAGAGGTTATATCCATTCATTTTCTCTGCCCATTAGAGCAAATTTTTCAGAATCTGGATACTTTATGCTGTCTCTTATTGCAGATAGTATGTTGCCATCTATATTTTCCATTTTTACCAGTATATGGTTTTTAACAATTATTCTGGCTATTATTTTATACAAAAATTTACAAATTTTACGGATTCATTGGCTTTCCAAAATCAGCAAAAACCTAAGTGCTCTCTGGAAAAAGATTACTCCTTTAAAATTTTTTATAGGTTTTATCCTTACTATATCTATCTGTAAATTAATTCTTGACATGAATTTTTTTAATTTCTCAAACTTAATTGATAAATCTCAATCAGAAATTGGTTATGATGAAGTAGTAAAGTTTATTACAAGTTCTAAATTATATAAAATATTCTATCACCTACAAAATAAAATTGCATATTGGTTATATCTAATCGTTTATGGTTTTAAAAGTTTTATATTCTTAATTACTGTATTACTTATAGTTTTTGCAATTCCACTATTTATTACTATATTTATAAAGTCAACAGATTTTTTATATAATATGAAACATCTGCTGATATTTCTACTAATTATTATCATATCAGCATCATCTTCATATTCTTTGGGTAGAAGTTATTTAAGTAAATTTATAAATTATCCAAAATATAGAGTTGATTCTAAAAAGGTAGAGTATAAAATACAGATATGGCGTGATAAAAATTATTATTTTTATGTAGAATGTAAAGAATATGGAGTTTCTTTTATCAAAGGAGAGAATATAAATGGGAAATTGTTTTATGTGGGGACTCTTATTAGGGACAAACATCCTACCGTATGTAAATAAAAATTTTGATGAGTTTCTCATACGAAGATACCCTATGGAAACCCCTGACACAATTTTATGTGAACAATGCTGGTATAAAAATGAAAAAGGAGATTTTTCTCCAGCTGAGAAATGTTTGCAAATATCGGATTATTTCTTATTATCTCCAAAAGGATCATCAAAAATGTGTTATGTAAATTACTCAAATGTAAAATTTAAAATAGAATTCAAGAACAATGGATTATGTCCTTTTTGCAGTGATAAAAAGGAAAAATTAAACCCTAATATTATATGGTCTTTTAAAAATGAATCAGAGTCTTTTCCTTTAAGAGGTCCATGTCAGAACAATATTTTAGGAAGGGAAGTTGATTATTATCTTGCTTTAATGAAACCTTGTGGTTTCCATATTAATTATCACAAGATTTTAAAGGATAAAAAGTTATCTAAATTTTTAAAACAATATTTAATTCAAAGAAAATGTGCACATAGATTCTTATATTATGATGAATATTCTAAAAGAGAAAAACTATGGGATATAAAAAAAGAAGTAGTAATTGTAATAAAAGATGAGTTTGAAAAATGCAGATAATTATAAAAAAGATCGGTCCGGAAATAAAAATTACCATGAAAAATCTTTTTCATAAATCAGCCAATCTCTTGAGCTCCTTAAGCTGGAGGAGAGCTTGTCACACAAAGAGCCCCTGAGCTTAAATGACGAATTTTCGCTGTCCAAGCTTTATCCATGACACTTTTATATTGTGCCCCTTATTTATGACCGTTTTTCTGGTCGAAAACCATCTGTTTTAAAGCTCTCTGAAGTGTTTTTGCATCTTCTGTTATTTTATCAATAAGCTTTATCTCCTTCTTCAAATCAGGGCAAGCATGAGCCAATCCTCTATAATTTCTTATCCTATTCCCTCCTAAACCAAGACCAGCTATAACCAGACCAAGACAAACAGGAATAGTATTTTTAAATACTATTTTCATCCTAAAGGACCTTTCTGCCATAGCTTTTTTATTCCTGTCACCAATATAAACAGTTTCCAGCATAAATTGATTCATATTTGTTTCTACAAATATCAAAAAGGTTTTCAGATTCAGGAAGCTTTATCATAAGTCATCCCTCCCTTCTTTTGATACTTTTCGTATACATCTATTAAATTATCGTCCGCTTTTCTATACCTCTTATAAAATGCAAGTATATTCCTCTTTGAGCTCTTTTTATCGTTTGATATTTCAATAAACGAATTCTTTGCCTCTGCCCTTTTCAAAAGAGCTTGCTTTAATTCATTATACTTTGCCATAATACACCTCCTTTCAGAGAAAATAAG
The DNA here is from genome assembly GCA_965242635.1 of Bdellovibrionales bacterium. Lineage (GTDB taxonomy): Bacteria > Bdellovibrionota > Bdellovibrionia > Bdellovibrionales > UBA1609 > JANQSP01. The sequence continues at coordinate 1,636,150 of OZ251471.1, forward strand.
GGGGTGGGGATGAAACAAAACCCCGCCCCCCAAACTAAACAGTAAGGGCTGAATAACAAAAAGGAAAAGACAGCCCTCAAGCCCAGCCCAGAGGGAAACCCAAGCCAGGCATTTCAAATAATCAAGTTATGTGCAAAGTGCATTTGAATTACATTCGCCCTTTTTTCCGCCGTCCTCACATTTATAAGTAAACCCACAGTTATTCGTATCAGGGTTTGAATCTGTTCCGCATTCAGCATCGGCTGAACAAGCTTTTACAGGGGACATGGCTGTTTTTGGCTCAGCGGCACAGTTCGCTGGTGTTGATGCGGCGACTTTTGTAACATGACAGATTTTTTTTAACAAAGTCCCTCCATAAGACCTATTCACCACTTGGGGGTCTTGATCAGCATCTATTGAAACACAAGCCGCGAAGTCAGGGCTTGCAGCTGTTCCACCTTTTTTAATATGAGCACAAAAAGTCTTATTAGGATCGTCTGTCTCGCTTTTACAGTCTGGACAAGTCACCTTTAGTTTAGATAAAGAATTACATGAATCATAACTATTTAAAACTAAACAGTTGTTAAAGGCTTTCAGGATATTGCCCGCTGAAGTATCCCCTGCCACCCGTGCCGCGGTGTTCCTGTTTGCTGTAAATTGTGGGACAGCGATCGCTGATATAATCCCGATAATGGCCACAGCGACCAAGACTTCCACAAGTGAAAAGCCCCTCTTGCTTTTCAAGATTTTGATTCTCTTTTTAAAGAGAAAGTCTTTAATGGTTTTTTTCATTTTTTTCCTCCTGTTTTTGGTTTATCCATGTGGCCTCATTGGCCCCGATACCTTGACTCTCATAAGACTCCTTCATTTGCTGAACTTTAAACATGTCGTTCAGCATTTCAGTTGCAAAATCAGCCTTCTTTGCCCATTCCTTCATAGCTTTGGCACTTTTCCCCATGCGGTAAATATGACGCTCCAACAATAGTTGGACTCCCAAAATAGTCAAAGAGACTGAGCAAAGGCCCATTATGACAATGAGCTTGATAAGATAAAGCCTGTCGGCGGTGTTCAGCCCCTCCCCCGGCTCTTTCTCAGGCATTTTAAAAAACTTAAACATCTTGCTTTTCCTCCTCTGATCGTGACTCCGTGCCAATCCACCAAGGGATTCCCGCTTTCGCAGGAATGACGGGCTGATGGTTTGCCTGTCCAAAAAGTCCGTGCCATGAGGGTCCAAGGTATTCCGTCCCGAAATGGTGCGGACTTTTTGGACAGGCTTTAAACCCAGCACAAGAAAAAATCTCCAAATTGTGCAAAACAGCCAAATCAGGCAAAACTCCTGTCATTTCAATAAGTTGGGGAGAAAGTGGTAGAGACATGCCATCTCTACCACTTTCAGCTCCAAGTGCCTGATTTTTAAGGAAAAGTTATTTTCTTGGGGGACATGGTTTGCCACAGCCCAAAATCAGAAAAAACTGTCTCATTTTGAGATAAAAAATTTCAAAAACAGGACAAAAGTCTCATTTTGAGACACTTCTATTATTTTCTTAAGTATTTAACATTATTTAATATTTTAAGATAATTTAAAATTTTTAAAAAAATTTGAAAAAATATTAAAGTAAACTGTTGCCTTTTCCGAAAAGATTTATATAGTCGAGGAAAGCCCTGAGCTTTCAGAGGACTTCAGAGATTGTTTTCTGAATAAAATCAGGGGTTTATTGGGAAAAGTGGTAGAGATGGCATGTCTCTACCACTTTTGCTTGTAAGTGCTTGAAATCATTGAATTCCCATGTTCTTTTTGGCCCCAAAAACCAACAAAAAAGCCTAAAAATGGCCCTTTTTCAATCTTTTGCCTCCCGATTTATCTGTTCCGGGGGACCGTCATTCCTGTAGATGTTTCTTTTTCGACTTTTGCCCCCAATCTCAACTTTTTTTGGGGATTAAAATACGGAATGGAGCCGGAGGCCGAAATAAAAGTTTTTGCTGACATGGTCCAACAAAGCAGGACCTGTCAGGTTTTGCACCATGTCATAATCCAAAAGAGCCTGCCCCGCCCCCACCGGCCGGCTTTTCCCAAAGGCACGGGGCCTTTTCCCCTGCCAGTTCGTCAAAGGATAACTGAAGCCGGAATACAAACCCAGTTTCACTTTTATCTTGTGGTGAAACAAAAGCACTGTGGAAAGGCCAAAAGTCCATTCCAGAAAAGGCACATACTGGTTCTCTTTGTGTGCCCAAAATTGAACATAAGCTCCGGTCAGAAAAGGGGCCAGCCCTTTCAACGACAAAGGATAACGGGAAAAATAAAGCGGAGTTTCAAAAAATTTTTCCACTTTCATGCCCGTGGACAAATAATCGTTGGTCTGCTCAAAAACTTTTTTCCTTAAGGAAATATCCCACTCTGGAGCACCAAAAGCTTTTAACGAATCAAAATAACGAAAAGGCAAAGACTGGGGCTTTAAAGCCATCTTGTAATTGACAAAAGGCCGGGTGTAAAAATCCCATCCCCAGTGAAAAGTGTAATGGGATCGGGCCTGAAACAACATATTGGGCTGTCCCTCCAAAAATTTAAAGTGGTATTGAAAAGCTGTCTTCAAAAAAAAGTGCCGATGCAAATCAAATCCTTTTTTGTAGCCCCTCCGATACTGAATTTGCCACTGAGGTTTTGTGATAAAATACCAGTTTTGCCGGTCCGGCTCTTTTTTCAGCTCCACAGCAGAAAGTGCGTTGGTCAAACCCAAAGAAGACTGCCAATACCCCACCTTAAACAAAGGGAAAGAAAATCCCTGACTTAACTCATGGATATAAGAATGCTCCCGGCGACCGGAAAAATTTTCCAGGCCCTGTTTGTAAATATACTGCAAGCTCCAGGACAAACGCCAGGCTCTGTTAACATATTGGCTTTTAAAAATCCAGTTCGGAAACAAAAAAGCCTTCTGAAAGGCCAGCTGAAAAGCACTGTATTCCATTGGATCCCGAAACCCCATATTCACAAAACCATTATACTCCGTAATGGGATCTCTCAGCAACCTCATCTCTATACCATTAAAGCGAATATTTTTGAGAGAATTGTAAGAGGAAAAAGAAACCTCTTTTTCTTTTAAAGACATATTGGATGACCAGTCAGAACTTCGTCCCATCACCACCTGTGGTTCAACAGGCGGGGCCTCCTTTTCCCCGTCATCAGGAGATTCCATCTCCTTGAGTGTCTGAAGATAATCCCTGTCCTCCTGAAGAGCTGGGCTTTCTTTTTCCACTTTCAGGTTTTTTGTTTGTTTCTGTTTTATATTGGATAAATTGGTCAGAGTGGATAAAGACCAGGACACCTTGTTAAAAGGGTAATCGTAAAACACCGGTTGTTCAGGAATTTTTTGCACCTCAGTAAATTTATAGGAGTAAGACTCAGGCCCCACCTCGCAAACCAGAAACTGATCCTCCTTGATTTTGACAGCCTCCAGGATTGTATCCGATGGGGACACCCGATAAATACCCTCTTCCGGAGTCCATGCAAAAAGGCTCGAACCATAAAAGGAAGAGGCAATAAAATAAATGGTTCCACCCTGATCCACCTCCACCACTTTGCCGTAAAACCCCCGGAACTGAAACAAAGGCACTTTGTTCCTGTGCAGAACTCTCCAATCCCCCCTTTGCTTGAAATAATACACCCCCCCCTCCGGACCAAAAAGTGCGGAAGAGTGCACCTTGTCGTAAAATTCCCCGTCAAGCAGAAGACGAAAGTCACGCATATTATGGGTGCTGTCTATCGAAAGCACCTGCCCCCCCTTTATATCCTGCACCTTTTGATCTTTATAAGCCTTTAAATACATGCCTTCAGAAAACAACCCATACACCCTTTCCACAGGGCTTATGGGGCTGTTTGTGGAAACATGATAGCGTCCCCTGACCTTAAAAACTTTTCCAGGGGCCAAAGTCTTTCTACGGGTTTTCCATTCTTCCTTAAACAGGTTCCAGGTTTTTAGCCTTGGAGTGCTTTTCAGATTGGAGACAAGAAAAAAAACCTCATCCTGGTTTTTATTGAAAGGCAGACAAACCCGGCTTTGAAACAGAGTTTTTGCCCTGGCCACAGCCTGCTGGGTGGACATGGGCCGGTATTTTTGAATGTAGTAGTGCACCAAGCTTTCAAAACTGGTTTTGAATGTGCTGGTAAAAGCGTCCTTGACAGAAATAAAGGACAAAGGAACAATAAAGTGCTCTGCATGACGCAGAAAAATATTGTTAATGGTTTTGATGTCGTATTTGTCCAAAAGAGCTGTCCAAAAATAACCCCCATGTGCATAAGGCTGATCGTTGGCAAAAGTGTCTTCCGTGATATTGACAAGATAATTCCGGGTAAACTGATTGGTGTTTTGAAACCGGTGTTTTATCTGGGAAAACACCAAAGCACGTATGGCACCACTATACATACGACCCCCTGGAGCAAAAAGAGATTCACTCAACACAGCATGGCCTTCCAGAAAAAACAGAGAAAGAGACAGATTGGGATTCAAAAACACAGGAAAAGGAACCAAAATAAATTCTGAGTTGCGGAACAAAGGCTTAAGATACTTTATTTTGTCTGATGTTTGCCCCATCTGAAATATATGAGCCATCTCATGCGATACAACTGTATCAATATAAGAGACCACAGCCATATTCCGCAAAGCAAGGACACCAGAGGGAAAAAACACCACCCTTAAGAAAGGAATGCTGAAGGCACGTGCATTGGTGGTTTGATTGCGGGAGGAGGCAAACACATAAATGGGTTTTTCATTTAACTTTCTGGAAAACACCTCTTTATACACATCATCATAATAAGAAAGTCTTTCATGAAGATGAATAAAGTCTTTTTCCTCATTTAAAAAAGTCTGGCCAAAAATAAGAGAAAAAGAAGGGTTGTCATGAATGTAATAATCCACATCAGAAGGAAGGGTGGGGGGGGTGTTGGCAAAAGCAAAAGCATCAGCAAAAGAAAACACGAAGGAGAAAAAAATATAAAGACAAGGCTTTTTCCAACTCTTATGCCCAAAAAAACAGGCAACCCTGTTTTTTTTCAGCGGACAAGCTCCTTTTTTTACTGACCAGATATGCTGTTTCACGGGCCATTATTCAATCTTGGTTTTTATGAAAAATTTATCCGGAAGGGGAAAAGTTCAGCTTAGCTCCTTCAGACCGGGCCAAAAACAAAGCCCCAACAGAGTCCCCTGTTACATTGGTCACTGTGCGGCACATGTCCAGCACACGATCCACGCCGAGTATAAGGGCTATCCCCTCTGCCGGTATACCCAAAGTGGCCATGGCCGCCATCAGGATAGGCACAGAACCTCCCGGAACACCTGCCACCCCTATGGAGGTCACCAGCACCAAAAACACCAGAGTAAAGTGCTCCATAAGAGACAAGTCCACACCAAAAGCCTGAGCAATAAACAGGGCCGCCATCACCTCAAACAAGGCAGTGCCATCCATATTCACTGTGACCCCAATGGGCACACTGAAAGTGGTGATACTGTCTGGCACATCAAATTCCTTCTCCAGAGTGCGAATGGTGACCGGCATGGTGGCGGCACTGCTACTGGTGCTGAAAGCGGTCAAAAAGATGGGCATGGCTTTTTTATAAAACCTCAATACAGGGGCTTTTATGATGGTTTTGAGAATAATACCATAAGTGATAAAAAATTGAATTAAAAGGGCACTAACCACAACCAACACATACCAGATCACCTTTTTCAAAGGCTCAGGCCCCATATAGGCCACGATATTCAACACCAAAGCCCCCACCGCATAAGGGGCTATCTTCATAACCCAACCAATGATCCGGACAGAGATATCAGACAGGGCGGAAAAAAAACCCACAAAAGCCTCTTTGGGTGGGCCGTTCATTCTGAGCAAAGCCACTCCAAATAAAATGGACACCAGAATAATGGCCAGCATATTGGTATTGCCATATTCCATTAATATGTTTTTTGGAATAATTTTATTGACCAGACCAGGCCAAAGGGATTTCCCCACCAAAGAGCTTTTTTCTTTTAAGGACTCCACCTGACTTTTGGAGGACTCCACCATTTGATCCCTTATTTCATTGGAGAATCCCACTCCAGGCTGAAAAACATTGATCATGCTTTGCCCTATCACAATAGCACAAAAAGTGGTGCTCATATAAAAAAGGGCCACCTTCCAACCCAATTTTTTAAGCAGGTCTCCACTGCCCAAATTCACCACCCCCACCAAAAGAGAGCTGGCCACCAAAGGCACTATCACCATATAAAGTGCCCGCAGAAAAACCATGCCCACGGGCTGAATGATATTGATCAGAAAAAACTGGCGTGTGGGGCTTTCCCCCAGAATGTAAAACAACCAGCCCAGAAAAACCCCCACCAAGAGGCCTGCAAAAATGCCCCACGAAGGGGCTTTTTTGGATATAAAAGCCAAAAGAGCCGAAAACAGGATGAGCAAAAAACCCATCCCAACAGGCAAAAGGATGAGATCCATCCACTGCTTTTGTGTGATGGTGCCGAACATATAGCCGGCCCAGCCCAGGAGGACCGTGCCCAAAAGCACCACCATCACTATCCGAAACAAAACCTTTTTGAACATAATACCTGAATGGTAGCCTTAAAAAACCATGGACGGCAAGCGGATTAAAAAGACCAGCCCTTTTTTTGATTTATCAGGACCAAAGTCTTTGTCCGGTGGGATTATCTGAGACTTAAACCTGCTTGAATTTGAGAAAAAACCTGTTCCGGCAGGCCCTCCCCATTTATTTCCAGCAGAAGCTGTTTGTTTTTATAGTATTCCAGCACCGGGGCGGTTTGTTGACGGTAAGTTTTAAGTCTCTCTTTGACCAGGGCCTCTGTGTCGTCTTTTCTCTGGATCAGCTTTTCTCCCGTTTGATCACAGATGTTTTCTCTTTTCGGTGGCTTGAACTTCAGATGATAAACCAGGCCTGATTTTTCCGCCACCCTCCGTCCTGTCAGCCTTTCTGTCAAAACTTTTTCCGGCACATTCAAATAGAGCACCCTATATAGCTCCAACCTGATTTTTTTCAAAAGGGCCGTTAGGGCCTCCGCCTGAGGCAAAGTCCTGGGAAAGCCATCCAAAACAAAACCCCCCTGGGCTTTGCTCTGAGAGGGCCAGGCCACAAGAGCCTTCTCCAACAGATCTATGACCAAAGAATCGGGAACCAAATGGCCCTTGTCCATATAGGCCTGAGCCTCAAGGCCCATAGGTGTTTTTTCTTTGAGGGCCTTTCGAAACAGCTCCCCGGTGCTGATATGATACAGCCTGAAATGCCTGACCAAAAGGGCCGATTGCGTCCCTTTGCCGGACCCCGGTGCACCAAAAAGCAGAAGATTTATACTGATCTTGTTTGAAAACGCATGTTTCATATTTGCCTTGTGGGAGGAAAACAGCCCAAAATCAGCACCCTTTTCAAAAGGCAGACCCCGTGGGGCATACTCTGCCTGCCCCGAGCCCCCAAGCCAGTTTGGTTTCATTTGTGCTTATTCTTCATAGTATGGAAGATGGATCGGTCCTGAAAATCGGACATTGAAACAAGTTTATCATGGGGGCTTTTATTGTCAAGACAGGCATTGTCTCAATAATTTCCGGTCCCACTCATGGGGAATCAACAAGCCGATTATGCTATGCGTCAATATAATTTAGCTGTTTTCTGGCCCATTTGGTTGGAACACTGAATTTGAGCTGTCCGGACCACGAAAACAATATTTCTTGTTTTTTTTGTGGTTTTTGGCTTGATTTTTACTGGATTCGGTGAAAAAAAGGCTTGAAAAGCCATTTTAATCGGTGTATCCTCCTTTTTTTATGCTTTTTTGGGGGTCAGAGCTGTGGATCACAGGCGATTTACAGTGGTTCAGGCTTTGAGAAAACAGGAAGGTGTGGTATGAAGGTCCGGGCTTCTGTTAAAAAAATCTGCAAGGATTGCCGTATCATTCGAAGGAAAAGCCAGTTGCGGGTTATTTGCGTCAACCCCAAGCATAAACAAAGGCAGGGGTAAAAGGCCCTCAGCCTGTGTGGCCTCAGCCTCAAGGCAGGTCCTTTAAGCTTTTTGGAAACAAAACCAAGGGAGATAAAAATCATGTCCCGTATAGCTGGGGTGGATTTGCCCAAAGAAAAAAGAGTGGAGGTGGCCCTCACCAATATTTATGGTATTGGGCGGGTGCGTGCCCGGCATATATGCCAAAAAGCTGGTTTTTCCTCCGACATGAGAACCCGCGATCTCAGTGATGAGCATGTGGCCTCACTCAGGTCTCTTATTGAAGCAGACTACAAAGTGGAAGGGGATTTGCGCCGGGAGGTGGGTCTCTCCATAAAAAGGCTTATGGATCTGGCCTGTTACAGGGGCTTGAGGCACAAAAAAGGCCTCCCCGTCCGGGGGCAAAGCACAAGGCAAAACGCCAGAACCAGAAAAGGGCCCAGAAAAACCGTCGCCAACAAGAAAAAAGCCATTTAAAAAGCCACAGGAGCCACCAACAGGAGTCAGGATAAAGTGTCTGTCAGAAAGCCCGGAAAGAAAAAAGCCAAAAAAAATGTGCCTTCCGGCCACTGTTACATTCAGGCCAGTTTTGGCAATACGCAGGTGAGTTTTACAGACCCCAAAGGACAGATGCTGTGCTGGTCCTCTTCCGGTGTTTTGGGCTTCAAAGGCTCACGAAAAGGCACCCCTTTTGTGGCACAGGCGGTGGCGGAGGATGCCGTTCGCCGGGCGAAGGAATGTGGTCTGAAAACAGTGAATGTGTTTTTGAAGGGGCCTGGCACCGGGAGGGAGATGGCTGTCCGCACTTTGTGTTCGGCAGGGATGAAAGTCACTTCATTGAGGGACATCACCCCCATACCCCACAATGGTTGTCGCCCACCCAAAAGAAGAAGAATTTAACCTTGGACTTTGGAGTGGAAAGCCAATTTAAAAGAAAATGACAAGCCCCTCTCACCTGTAAATGGAAAAAGGGGACTTTGAAACCAAATGGTATAAAAGAGCAATAAAAAAAGGAGAAACAAAAAAATGGAAAAAATAGAAATCAAACCTCATTATTATCAATATTGGAAAAACCTTATCAAGCCCAAGGGCTTTACTCTGGACAAAGCCAGTCTGACAGCCACTTATGGCAAGTTCACCATTCGCCCTCTGGAAAGAGGCTATGGTTTGACTTTGGGTAACGCCATTCGCCGGGTTTTGCTCAGCTCCATGATGGGTTCGGCTGTGTCCGCGGTTAAATTTGATGGGGTTTTGCATGAGTTTACCACCATCCCCGATGTGCTGGAGGATATCACCGATATTATCCTCAATTTCAAGCAGGTTCGTTTTCAACAGGAAGACGCTGAACCCAAGAGGTTAAAAATTCAAAAGCAGGGGCCGGGGTTGGTGAGTGCCCATGATATTGAGTTGGTCAGCGGTATAAAGGTCATCAACCCGGAGCAGGTGATCGCCACCCTGGGAAAAAAGGCTTCCTTTAAGGCAGAAATAATAGTGACTTTTGATCGTGGTTATATTGAGGCTGATGAACAAGATAAAGATCTGCCTATAGGCTTTATTCCCATCGATTCCATTCACTCCCCCATTCGGCGGGTCAATTACACTGTCACCAATGCCCGTGTGGGCCAGAAGACAGACTACGATTCTCTGATTTTGCAGGTGTGGACGGATGGTTCCATGACACCAGTGGAGGTTGTGCCTCTGGGCTATAAAATCTTAAAAGAGCAACTTCAGGTTTTTATGAACTTTAATGAGAACATTGAGCCGGAAGAGCAAAAAGCAATAAAATCAGCCCCTGTGATAAACAAAAATCTGTTCCGGCCGGTGGAAGATCTGGAGCTTTCTGTTAGAAGTGCCAACTGCCTGAAAAACGCCCGTATCAGATACATTGGCGATCTGGTCACCAAAACAGAGCAGGAGATGCTGAAAACCAAAAACTTTGGCCGAAAATCCCTGAACGAGATTAAAGACATCATAAAACAGATGGGGTTGTCTCTCGGTATGACTGTGGAGGGGTGGCCACCTCCCCAGGACAAGGATATGGACACCAGTCTCAAGCAGGATAATACAGAACAGGGGCCGGCAGGGGCTTTTGGTGTCTCCCAACCCCAGGTCAGCTCCGTGGGTCAGCAGTTGGGGCCCAACCCTGTTTACACAGATAGTGGCAATGAATTTCGTGGAATATCACCGGCGACAGGTGCACCCTCCTCCCCCGATTCGGCAGAAAAAAGCCCTGTGGAGACAAGCCCTGTGGGAACAAGCCCTGTGGGAACAGGCCAGACCCCCGTTGATGAAAACACAAAGGGTGCCAGCCCATCTGATGACAGTGTACCCGCTTCCCCGGAACAAAAGTCATGAGACACAACAAACAAAAAAGATCCTCTTTTGGCCGGCATGGTGGCCCCCGGCAAGCTCTGATAAAGGGCCTGATACACAGCTTGGTTCAGCATGAAAGAATCAAAACCACCTTGAGCAGGGCCAAAACTGTTCGTCCTTTGGTTGAGAGGGCTGTCACTATGGGCAAACGGGGTGATGTTCATTCCCGCCGTCTACTGTTTTCCCGATACCCTCAAAAGAACACAGTGGAGAAGATTATGAGCGATCTTTCTCCCAGGTTTAAAGAGCGTCCGGGAGGGTATACACGAATTATAAAGTTGGGTTTTCGGGCAGGGGATCAGGCCCCTTTGGCCTATATAGAGTTTGTGGATTATGGAACCGGAAAGGGAGTGGCCAAAAAGGATGAGGCCAAACAATTAACATTGGGTAAAGACATAAAACCGGCAGAAAAAAAGCCGGCAGACAGCAAAAAGCTGTCAGGAACAAAAAAAGCAGACTCACAAAAAAACCGCTCTGACAAAAAACCCTGGACAGACAAAAAACTTAAAAAACAGCTTTTGACCCAAGTGGATAAAAAGAGAAAAAAATCGCGTCTGACTCAAAAAAAATCCCGCCGAACCAAGCGACCCTGACCTCTCCCACCCAACCTTTTCTGAAAAGGTTTTTTTTTCGATATGATTGTTGCCAACAAAGTGCGTATAAATTCAAAGCCCTCCTATATGAAGGATGACAAAAAGACCGTTGGTGGGGGTGTTTGGGCCAACAGCCGTGGGCAAAACCCGGCTTTCCTTTTATATAGCAGAAAAACTGTCCGCCTCCATCCTGAACTGTGACAGCATTGCCATGTATAAAGGGTTGGATATTGGTTCTGCCAAGCCCGTCCACGAAATAAATCAAGCCAAAATCCCGCTGTTTTTGTTTGATGAATGGGAGCCTCCTCAGATGGGCACAGCAGGGGCTTTTCGGAAAAAAGCCCTTGCCATCCTGAAACAGGAAGTGAAAAGCCCCTTGGTTTTGTTGGTGGGGGGCAGTGGTTTTTATATCCAGGCTTTGGAAAAAGGCATGTATCCCGTGGGGCCTGTGGCCGAAAAAATCAAACAACAGGTTCAGACCACACAAAAGGAAAAAGGAACAAAAGGGATGTATCAATGGCTTAAAAGCCTGGATCCGGAATACGCCCGGCAAATATCCTCTCAGGACAGCTACCGGATCCACAGAGCCTTGTGTCTGGCTTTGTCGGAAAAAAAAAGCCTGTCCGCCATTCGCACCAACTTTAAAGCACAAAAACTCCCACACCCTTTTTTAAAAGTGGGGCTTTATTTGCCCCGTTCCGCTTTGCTGAAAAATATTCAGGCCAGGACAGACCACATGATTAAAGCGGGTTTGCTGGAGGAGACAGAAACTCTGCTGAAAAAAGAGCTTGAGGACTGGCCCCTGATGGGCAGTGTGGGATACAAAGAGGCTGTGCTGTATCTTAAAAATCAAATCTCCAAAGAGGAGATGAGAGACTGTATTGTCCAGCGCACAAGTCAGCTCGCCAAAAAACAGCTGGCATGGTTTAAAAGAGATAAAGCCATTCATTGGTATTTGTCAGAAGAGGGCAGTAAAAATCAAATCTGTCGGCACATAAAAACTTGGATGGAAAAACTTTTTGACACATCACAGCAAAAAAGGATATAACTTGGTCTGAATGCTCATTTTTCACAATCTTGACTAAAAAGGAAAAAAACTCTAAAGTGGCACCCTTTTCAAAGCCAGTTTGGCTTGAGCTGGCATTTGAAATTATCTGACTTCAGGTTTAAGCTCCCCTTATGAATATGCAAAAGTTTCGGCCAACAGGTCTGTTTTTATTTTTGTTTTTGTCTGCCTGCTCTTCTTCAGAGCCAGATTCTTCTGCTGGTGGCCCCTCTCTTTTGGTCATCACAGGGGCTGTGGAGGTGGAAAAAGAGCTGGACCTCTCTTTGCCCTCATGCTCTGAAAAGGATTGTTGTCACCAACATAAACCCTGTGTCCGGCAGTGTGTGGAGCTTTTTCCAAAAAAGGAAAAAGCGGATATGTGTCTGCATCTGCCCCATCTTTTGGTGGAGAAAATGGATCAGCTCATAAACCATGTTTTGGCCGATCCTGAAGAAAAAAGCCTTCGGAAAATGGATGTTCAAGTCTACTGGTCTGTGATGGCTTTGTCCACAGAACCTTATTTGCGGAAAATTCAAAATTACAGCAAAAAAGAGGCACAAACAGTTTTGCAGGGCATGGGAGGTGGCAACCGCGAATTCAACAAAGTGTTTCAGGCTCTTGACTCTTCTGTTAAAAGCACCATTTTAATGGCTCTCTTAAGGCAAAATGCCAATTCGATCCTTTTGGATGACAACAAACTTTTATCCGGCCTCAAGACCCCTTTGTGGGAGGAGGAGGAGGAAAAAATCAGCTTTTTTGAGCTGATGGAGAAAAAACAAAACAGGGATTTGATTCATTTTGTGCATGAAAAAATCATATCCAAGCATCTTTGTGATTACACCGTCAATCAGCCCCGGCCTGCGGACTATTTTGGGCCGGCGGGGACAGGGGCCTCTCAAACCAAAGCCATGTTCCGTGAGAGCAAATACTCTCATTCGGCCTGTGTGTTGGCCGTTTATTGTCATCTGACAGGCGATTATACAGACGGTCAGTATGTGCCGGAACCCGATCAGCAGGATGGCAGAAAATTAAGAAAAAGCTTGGCTAAAGAATTAAAGGATAGCCGGGTCCGCCGGTTTATCCAGGCCCCTCAGACAGCAGAGGGTCTGGGCCTTAAGAAAGAGGCTGATGAATGGCCGGATTCTTCCTGTGCCCTCCTGAGCGAACTCTATGATTCGGCTCAGCTGAGGTTTGGCCTGTGAGGGCACCCCAGTCAATGAGTGAAAATATTACACGGGTGTTCCACGGCATTTGACAATTTTTTTTGGCTCTGGTAAAACAAGCTTGTATCATAATGGCTTTTGGGAGGGTTTATTTTTAACGCACTGCTTTATGTTTTGCCAAACTGCCCAATACAAACTGTTCCAATTATGATGTTCCCCTGTTTTCATCCCATTTCACAAGGAGATAAAGATGCGGTTTTTTCTGTTTGTTGTGTTTCTGTTTGTCCCTCTTCAGGTGTCTGGCCAACCCGGACAGGCTTTGCCCGGATCCGGTCAAGTGATGAGAATGGAGTTGATACGAAAAATAAGCCAAGGGCAGGCCCCACCCTGGTTGGATATGACTTTTGGCCAGAAGGATTGGACCCATTATGCCTATGTTCAGGATATGGCCCACAGTCAAGTCATGCAAAAGGACTTGAAAAAAGTGAGTAATAAAGCCCTGTTGTCTTTCATCGAATTTGTTATAACTGGTTCTGCCAATGGCCATGGGAAAAGATTTCCATTCCCTGTGCATAAAAAGCTACTGGATATAGCCTTGTCTGACAAATCCCCTTATTTGCGTAGCCGGGCGGTTTTTGCCTTGGGAGAATTGGAATCCAAAGATCTTCGAATTCAAAGGCCTTTGGCCAAGACTTTGAATTCCCCTGTCACCACTCCTCCTCTCGTGCGAAAAGCCATAGCCCTGGCTTTGGGGAAAATAAAACCGCAAGACATCACAGTTCTGGAATATTTGGTTCTGGCCCTTTTGCATGATCCCAAGCCTTTTGTGCGAAAGGCCATAGCCCTGGCTTTGGGGGCCATAAATCCAGAGGACTCTCTTTTCTTTCGGAAATTGAGCTATGTGGCTTTGTCTGATAGAAATGGCGGTGTCCAAAGCATGGCTTTATCCGCTTTGAGAAAAATCACCTCACACCGCCGCTGTTCCTCCACTTTCCTGAGATAAACCAAACAGGGCTTAAGACCTTAACCGGGCCGGGTAATGGGAAGTGATCTCCTTTGTGAGTTTTTCCTGCAGTTTGTTTAAAATATCCTCCGTAAGGGTTTTTGTGTCTGATTGCAGAGTCAAACGAAAGGCCACAGCCCTCTCCTCTGTCTCAAGCTGTTCCCCTCCCTCATAGACATCAAACACTTTAACGGCAGAACAAAGGGTGCCGGCCCGTTTTTTCAGCCCTTTTGCAATTTCCTCTGCCGGAAAATCCTGTGGCAAAAGAAAAGACAGGTCCCTCTCCACCGGAGGAAAAGAGGATAATTTTTTAAAAGGGGGCCTGGGGGCCTCACTTTCCTGCAAAAGAAAAGCCGTGTTGAGTTCGCCAAAGGCCATATTTTGCCGGATTTTGTAGTGCTCAGCATGCTCTGGATTCAAGGAGCCAATATAAGCCTGAACCCTCCCCTGAACCTTAAGGACCATATATTGAGCGGGATGAATAAAAGCCGGTGCTTTTGTGTCCCGAATCCACTCATAATCAAAAACACAGAGCTTTTCCAAAAGGGCACTGAGAGCCGTTTTCAGATCGTAAATGCAAAGCCGGTTCTGGTGTTTTTCCCACAAATCCTCTTTTTGCCCCCAGGCCACAAGGCTCAGGCGGGTGTCTTCCCTGTAGGGGGAGGGGAGATCGGGCGAAGGTTCTGTGGAAGGGGTGGCTGATTTTTTTTGTGTGTCATGACGGGCAAACACCTTGCCTGTTTCAAAAAGCCGGCCTTTCGATACGCCGTGTCGCAGGCTCTTTTGTGCATTTTTAAAAAGGGAGGGGACAAGGCTCACTCTCATCATGTCGTATTTCGCACTCAAAGGATTTTGCAGAAAAATGGGAAACAAATCTGTTTCCTGGTTCATGCTCTGCCAAAGCAGGGGGGCTTTTTTAAAAACAAGGTCCTTTTGAGTCAGCTCCAAATCTGGAGATTTTTTTTTCTCTAAAAAAGCACCGGAAAAAGTGCTGGAAATAAAACTGTGATTGATGGCCTGATAAAAACCCTCGTGGGCCATTATAAGGGCCATTTGTGACAACAAAAAAGGCTCCTTGTGATCTGACAGGGGAAACACACTGAGGTAAACAGGTGTTTCCGGTATTTTGTCGTAAGATTCCAGCCGAGCATACTCTTCCATTAAGTCTTCCCTAATATTTAAGTCAGAGCGAAAAAAAGGAGGTGTGACTTTCATGGTTTTTTGTTCTGCCCTCTCCTTTGTGGTTCCTGCAGGGGCCAGGTCCTCCACCTGACAGCTCAGTCTCTTCATCCACTGTTTGAATTTTTTTGGAGAGACCGGCATGCCCAATCGCCTTTCCATGTAGCCTGTTTCAATCTCCACAGGCTTTGGTTCAGCTGGCTTTTCCCCTGTGTCATAAGTTTCAGGCGATCTTTGGCCCCCGGCCAAAACCTCAATCAGATTAACAGCTTTTTGCCCAACAGCCAAAGTGGTTTCAGAAGGGACACCTCTGCTGAAACGAAAAGAGGAATCGGTTTCAATATGAAATCTTTTGGAGGAGGCACGCACATGGGCTGGATCAAAACAGGCCGACTCCACAAAAACATTTTGGGTGCCTGAGTGAATGCCGGAGCTTTTGCCCCCTATGACACCGGCCAAGGCCAGAGGTTCTTTTTCGTCCCGAATGCAAAGCTCTTTTCCTGTCAGAGTGATCTCCTGATTGTCCAGGGTCAAAAACCTCTCCCCTTTACGGGAAAAATCCACTGTGATTTTTTTATTCAGGCGGTCCAAATCAAAGGTGTGCAAAGGTTGCCCCCACTGCATTAAACAGTAATTGCTTATATCCACAATATTGTTTATGGATTTAAGGTCCAGATTTTGTAAATACACCCTCAGCCAAAGGGGAGAGGCTTGAACCTTCACTCCATAAACCGCCTGGCCGGTATAGCGTGAACAAAGCTTTTTCTGCCTCACTTCGAGGCCCAATGTTTTAAACAGGCTGGTTGGTTTTGGATGGGTATGGCCCTTTTTTATCCCCGAAGTGGGGGACCTTTCGTTTAAAGCCGGATCGTTTATACCGATCTTGTTTGAAAATGCATGTTTCAAATTTCCCAGACAGGAGGGAAACACCTCACAAGCGGCACCTTTTTCAAAACCAGTTTGGTTTAAGTCCGGCTGGTTTAAAAGGAGGGATTTAAGGGGCCGGTCCAACAGGCAGGAAAGCTCCCGGCTGAGGCCAAGATGGCTGAGACAATCCGCCCGATGAGGCATAATATCAATATCAAAGACAATATCATTCAGATCTGCCACCGGGTGTGCTTTTATGCTTTCTACCTCCGCTGAATCCACCTGGTTTAGCTGTTTCTTTTCGTAATTTTCCACCTCAAATCCAGAGGCAGAAAGTTTTTCCACCAATTTATCCGGGTGGCTTTTCAAGTCACTCAAATCCAAAAACGAATTTAAGGCATTAAGAGAAAATTTCATGTTTTGGCCCCCAGGGGAAATTGCTCCAAAAAGCGAATATCATTTTCCAAAAAAAGTTTGATATGAGGGATACCATAATACACAATGGCCAGTCTCTCCAGCCCCAGGCCAAAGGCAAAGCCTTCCCATTGCTCAGGGGATATATGGGAGAGGGACAGCACTTTCGGATGCACCAGCCCGCAACCGCCGATCTCCATCCAGCCACTTTGTTTGCACATGGAACAGCCTTTGGTCCGGCAGAGAGGGCAGGAACAATCGTATTCTGCGGAGGGCTCTGTAAAGGGGAAATAACTGGGGCGGAGTCGCACACGGGTTTTGGAGCCAAACAGGGACCGGACAAAATAAGAGAGAGTCCCTTTGAGATGGGCCATGGACACATGCTTATCGATAAAAAGCCCTTCCACCTGATGAAAAGTGGGGGAGTGGGACACATCATTATCCCGCCGGAAAACCTTCCCTGGTGCCAAAACAGCCAGGGGGGCTTTGTTTTTCCTCATGGCCCGGACCTGAATGGGGCTGGTGTGGGTGCGCAAGACATGGTTTTTATCAATATAAAAGGTGTCCTGCAGATCACGGGAGGGATGATTCACTGGCACATTCAGAGCCTGAAAATTATTCCAGTCACTTTCTATCAGTGGCCCTGTTTGAATACTGTAGCCCAGTCGCTTGAAAATATCTGTGGTCTTTTGAATGATGGTTTGCACTGGATGCAGGCCCCCTGTTTGCCGGACGGGACCGGGCAGGCTGAGGTCTGTTTTTTCCTTAAGGGCTTTTTGTTCCCTCTCCTTTGTTTTCCACTTTTGGAACAGGGTGGAGTAAAGGGATTCCAAGCTTTGTTTTTGGGCATTCAGCTCTTTGCCAAAAACAGGTCTCTCCTCCGGTGCAAGGTTTTTCATCTCTTTCATCAGCTTTTGAAACGGGCTCTGCCGGCCTGTGTGCTGAACCTTCATGTTATATAGTTCTGAGGTGCCGGTGGCTTTTTTAAAAGCCTGTTCCGCCGATCGGGAAAGCTCTTTCAGCTGGCTTGTAAGTGTTTGAAGAGAGGAAGGCATGGTTAATGGGTTTCCTGTTACAGGCCTGTTGTCATGGAAAAACCTTATTTGTTGAGGATCGTGCTCTTATAAAGTGGACAGTTTCTTTTGCCTGTGCATGGTGGGGGAACTCACGGTAGTTCCATTCAGAACTTCGTCCAACCAGTTCAGCGACCACCCGGCGAAAAAATTGTGGTATTTTTGGTGTTTCAAGGTTTGTCCAAAAAGCAGTATTTTCATCTCCAAAAGCCAAATAATCCTGTCCATAGTCATGGTTATCGTAGACCAGCCGGGCCGGGGCAGATTTCCAGGTCCGTTTATCCATAGCCTGAACTTTTTCCCGAAAAGATTCAAATGTGAACTTGGGTGCCAAAATAATATGTATATGACCATGATCCACATTGCTCCCAAAAACAGAACCAGAGCTTGTGCCTCCATGCTCAAACCAGATAAACCCTTTTTGGTAGTTGAACTCTTTTGAAAGTATATCAGCTATCAAAGGGATGGGCTGGTGCTTGTAATGCATGGACACTTGTGCAAAATTAAAAAATAATTTTTTCGGAACGAACAACACATAAAGAGGGGTAATGGAGCCCAAGGCAGGCATGACAACAAAATCCCTGTCTGCATACAACAATGTGTCAGAGGGAGTTAAGGACCGCTCACGGGATTCCATCCTTGCAAGCAGAGATTGAAAATGTGTTCTGTGAGCCCAGCTGTCTGAACACTCTTTTTTCAGGCTGGCAGAAGAGGAAAAAAGAGGACCATACAGAATTAAGAGAGAAACCAGGAAAGTAAAGTTCAGGTTCGCCCTGTCCTTTCCTTTTTCCCTCTTTTCTTTTCTCCTTTTGACGGTCATTTACAACATTCCGGAGAAACTGGCGTATTCACAGCCTTTTTCCTGCAACTCTTCCGGTAAATACTTCCATATCAGATCAGAAGAGATGGAGCAATAAGCCAGCCTGACACATTCTGCATTATCTCCACAAGTGTCGGAAATAAATTGGTCGGCCAAATCAAAAGCGTCTTTGTTTTCTATTTGTGCAGACATTTCACTGAATGTTCTGGTCTTGTGTCCAAAACACTGTTTTATAAAGCCGTGAAAAGCCAAATAGTCAAAAGGGGCTTGAGAACCATCCACAATTTTTTTAATAGCCGGTTCCGCCACATGAGTTATGGTCATATCCTGATACGAATCCAAGGGTGTTATACACTGTTGCCCCGTGTCTTCAGCCCCTGTTTCAGCAGAGTCGCCGGCTGTAGCCACTTGCTGAGTTGGGTCGCCACCAGCGGGGTCGGCTGTTGAGGCCACTGGCTGAGTTGGATCACCATCAGCGGGGTTGCCGGCTGTAGCCACTGGCTGAGTTGGATCACCATCAGCGGAGTTGCCGGCTGTAGCCACTGGCTGAGTTGGGTCACCATCAGCGGAGTTGCCGGCTGTAGCCACTGGCTGAGCTGGGTCACCACCAGCGGGGTTGCCTGTTGAGGCCACTGGCTGAGCTGGGTCACCACCAGCGGGGTTGCCGGCTGTAGCCACTGGCTGAGTTGGGTCGCCACCAGCGGAACCATCATCAGTCGGGCATTGTTCTTTTTCTTCTGCTGATGGTGATAAAGGATCACTTAAAGAGGCCAGAAAAAGCGAGACCATGGGCGGAGAGCCAGAGGCGGAAGTTCTGAGCTCTTTTTCTGGATCTTCTGCCCTTGGACAGTCGGCCAAGGCACTGAAATTAAACAATTTGGTCAGGACCCGGTTTTGCTTGTCTGCGTTTTTCAGAAAAGCGGATACCACCGGTTCCGTGGCGATCATATCCAGATCAGACAAAGCCTGCTCCCACTCCGTGTAATCGGACATCACTTTTAACCACAAGTTCACCACCTCATCCACAGTGGATTTCCGGCAGTTTTTCTCATTCAGGTGCTGACATACCCTCAAGCACCCCTCCATCCCCCGGCAAATCAGCCGGACCTTCTTGTGTTTGTCACGCCCTCCATGAAACACAAAAACCGCCATTTTATTAAAAATATCCACATCATTTATGCTCAAGCGACCCTGACGCCGAGATTCATCCAGCAGAACAGGACCTTCATGTCCTGGACCAATATAATCATCCTCCACAGGAGGACGACAGGACAGAAAGCCTGACAGGATAAACAAAAAAATACAGTATCTTATTAACAGTTTCACTTTGAACCCCCTTGTTTTTTTGATTGCCGATAACGGTTTTTCACTCCACTTGTATTATTTTTCGGTTGCCCTGACTGAGGAATTTAATATTTTATCAGCAGAACCGAAAAAAATACCTGAACAATGAAGAGCCTATCCTGAAAAAAGTGGCAAGTCAAGGGACTGGACCATATTTTTTGTCTGCTGGACCATATTTTGTGCCTGACTTACTAATGACGCAGGCCAGCAAAAGGCTCTAACTTTTCAGATAAGAGAGGGTTTTCCGGTTCAAAACCCTGTAAATACCACTTATTTTGCTGTTTTTTGCTGATTCTGCCATTTTTTTCAACTGAATGAGGATTTTTCTCACCTGAGCCTGGTAAATTGTCCTGTTTTGTTGTTTTTTGAGGCCAGCCCACATTTTGCGATACAGATCCCCCAGTTCTTTTTCTGCCCGAATGGACCATGGGCTGGCATTCAACAAAAGAGACTGAACGAGATACGCCTGATGGTGGGGAAAGGCTTTTAAAAAATGGGGCAGGCGAACATGGGCCGGCTGAACATGGGAGCGACCTATAGTGTAAAAATGCTTGGCAAAGCTTTCCTCCGCCGCCGGGCTGATGTGGAAGTTTTTTTGGAGTTTTACCAGATTTTGGTAAAGGTTTTGTTGTATTTTCAGCCCAGCCTGACTTTCGTCCATGGCTATATAGGCCAGAGAGAGGCGGGCCGGGTATTCAATCATCCTGACCTCCTCTGTCAAATGGTTGATATGGGGCTCTCCCTCCTTTAAGGCCCTGAGGCTTTTTTCCCCCTCCCCCAGGCATTCATAAGTGTAAGAAAGGGACAGATACAGCCGGGGTTGCAACTGCCGATTCTCTTTTATTTTGGGGATAAGCTTTTGATAGATCTTTTCCGCTTTTGCACACTGGCCCATCTCCTTCAAGGCACTGGCCAGATTATAGAGGGCGGGCCGTTCCAGATCCTGGCCTTTATACTTTTCAGCCAATTTTTTAAACAAAGGGACAACGGACTTGTAACGACCGTCCCCCAAGTCCTGAAAAGCCTGATTAAAGAGCTGAACATCCTGGGGGTGGGGAGCGGGGGCGAAAGAGGAGTCGCCTCTCTTTTTCAAAGAGGCACAGGCCGCCAATACCACAGGCAGAAACAACACGAAAACAATCTTCATGGGCATTTCCTCACACCGAAAAACGACATGGATAAATAAAAGAGCTTTTTCTCAAACCCCAACGAACATATATGGTCAAACTCCTGTCAAGTCAATCAAAAAACAGGGACTTTAAAGCCTCTTTCCAAAAAAGGCATTCCACACCTTGAATGTTTTTACCGGTTTTATCTTGTGACCACAATTGAGCTGTGCTGTTTTTGGGCCAATCTTTTTTAAACCGTGCCAAAGTTTTGATATGCCTTTCCTGAACAGCTTTGGCAGACTTAATCTCCACCAGAACATCCGGCTGTCCCGGCCTCTCTATAATCAGATCTATCTCATGCCCCTCTTTTGTTCTCAAATGAGAAAAATCAAAGTCTTTTTGAAAATACTCATTCAAATAAAAACACTCCAATATAATTCTATGTTCAAAAGCATTTCCATAAGCAGAAGCACCTTCCACAAGGGGGATATTAATTTGTTTGTCCAAAGCACGCCTGACCCCATTGTCAAAAAAATAAAACTTGGGGGCCTGAGATTGTTGTTTTCGAAAGGACTTGTGATAAGCAGGAAGCAGAAAACCCAAAAGGGTATCCTCCAGAATGGAAAAATAACTTTTAACAGTTTTATCATCCGCCCTGATATCCTGAGCGATACGGGAATAGTTGATTATCTGCCCGTTTTGCTGTCCTGCCACTTGAAGGAAGTTTCTGAAAGGATTTAATTTCCTTATGATTTGCTCAGATATAATTTCCTCTTTTAAATAAGTTTGTGTGTAGCCTTTTAGAAAAGCTGTTTTATCCTGTCTTGTTTGTTTTTTTATAACTTCCGGCAAAGAACCAAACTCCAATATATCATTCAAAGGGATTTTGGAGCTTAATTCAAAAACAGAAAAAGGAAAAAGATAATAAGGAAAAGCCCGACCAGCTAAAAGATTGCCAGAGCCCCGTTTTAGCTTTCTCGCACTGGATCCTGTCATGATAAACTGTATAAGAGGCTTTTCCCTCATCAGCTTTTGAACGATATCCAACAATTTGGGGACTTTTTGAATCTCATCAATAATCACCCTTTTATAAGATTTTTGGCCTAAAGTAAAAATCAGCTCATCAGGACGATGAGAGAGCTTTTCTTCTTCTTCATGGAGCAGAAGGTCTATCCATAATGTTTCTGAGGAACGATACCGACTCTCTATAAGGGTGGACTTGCCCGTTCCTCTGGCTCCAAAGAGGAAAAAGCTGTTTTTTGGATGAAGGGCAGGTATTCTCTGGATCATAATCCGAAATTATCCGCTATTTTCGGAGTATAGTCCATATTTTTCTGGATTTTTGAGATTTTTTGACTGAAAAAGCCAGCCCTTGTGCCTGAAAAGGTCAGAAGACATGGCTAAAGAAAGGGGGCAAAACCCGTTTTTCACCTGTTGAACCTCTTTGTTACTGTCCCAAAATCCTTTGAAAAGCCAAAAAGCACCTGCCGCCTGCAGATTCCAACAGGCCTGGAGCGGGGGAATCGGCCCACAGTCGATCGACAAATGCTTGATTCTCCTGTCCAATCAAAGGGCTGGTTCTGAAAACAGCCTCCCTTAAAATAACTCTGGTTCTCCAGTTCAGGCGGATGCCCTCCAAGATGTTTCTGGCTTTTTCTCTTTTTTCGGGGTCATAAGGATCAAAAAGATGATATTTGATTAAGGTGCTTTGAACAGAAAAAGTCAGAGAGCCTTCTCTTCTGAGCAGAACCTGCTCTGCCACCTCCACTTTGTCTTCAGCCCCTGAGTTCAGCATATCCATCAGCATGTCCTGACTGCGGGGGTAAAGCTCCTGAGCACTCAAAATAAACCGGGCTGGTTTGCGTAAATCAGGGCTGTGAAGGGCACTCACCAACCGGCCCTGCATATCCGGATGAAGAGGTATGGATCGGAGGATTCTGTAAGCCACCCTGCGTTCCTGTCCCTCTGTGGTTTTAACCATATTCCATAAATCTGCCTGTGTGTCCCTGTATAAGGGAGTCCTGCGTGCTCTAAAACCTGTTCTGGCCTGTCGTTTGAGAAGAACTTCAGCCTCCGGTCGCAAAAGATGGTCAGATAACATCTCCACCAGCAGGCGTTGGGCCGGCAAAGAAGCTATATCACCAGACCGGACCAAAGCTCTTTTGGCTTGGTGTGCCTGCCCTCTTTGCTCATAAGAACCCTCGTAAAGATGCCACATCTTCCTGACCTGCTCCCATTGATGATCCCGGCTGTCACTCTGACTGGCCGGGCCAATGAGCCATGCACTTGCAGAAAAACACCAAAAAAAAGCCAAAAAAAACCGCCACATAACGCCTCCCTTTTCCTGTTTAAACGGGCAAAAACAGAAGATTTTGTAGACAAAATAAAGGATAAAAGTTTTGCTCATTTTCCTCCTTTGGGCAAAACAGGGGTTTTTTGTAGACAAAATAAGGGGTTTAGTCAAATAATTATGGGAATTCCCCGGCGAATGAGTGTAAATTTTACACTTTAAAGAGAACATCCGCCAAAAAGCCGGCCCCAAAGGCCAGATTTTTGATTGATTTTTGCTGAACCATGAAATAAAAATAAAGACATGACAGGGCAAATCCAGGCAAGCTGATTTTTTTTGAAGGAATAAATGAAGGAGGCAAAATATGAGCACAGCACCCAGACCAGCCAGCATACTGGGATTGTATGATTGGCACAGAAATGGAAAATTACTGGTCAACCGTCGCTATCAAAGAAAGCTGGTGTGGACGACCGAAGAAAAACAAAAGTTGATTGACAGCATTCTTTCCAACTACCCCCTGCCTTTGATCCTTTTGGCTGGTGACGACACCTCAGGCTATGAAATTATAGACGGAATGCAAAGGTTGAATGCCGTATTCTCCTTTATTGAAACCGGCTACCCATTGAAAGATAAAAGATATTTTGATTTAAATGTATTCCCTTCCGCCAAACAAGCCGGAACAGATGGCCTTTTTCAACCAAAAGAAGAGCCTTTTGACAAATTGCCACACACAGGCTGTTTAAACCTGCTGGAGTATCAAATGGCCGTTACGGTATTCTCCAATCAGGACGAAAAACAAATCAATGAGATTTTTTCGCGTATCAATTCCAGTGGCAGACAGCTCAGCAATCAGGAAAAACGGCAATCAGGAGTGGTGTCTGATTTTGCTGATCTGGTGAGGGATATATCTTGTGAAATTCGAGGTGATGTTTCCAGAAAAAAACTAAAGCTTCATGAGATGCCCATGATCAGTATTGAAACCAAAAGAGACATTCAGGGCTACAGCATAAATGCAGAAGACACTTTTTGGTGTCGTCATGGCATTCTGTCCACAAAACTCCTGAAGGAGAGTGAAGATGAAGACCTCCTGACAGACATTCTGGCCAGTATTTTGCTGGAGTATCCCCTGGCCCGAAGCAAAGAGCTTTTGGATTCCATGTATGATCCAAAGGAGAAAATAACCACAAAAATAAAAAATGAATTAAGAAAGATCAAGATTGAGTACTTTAAAGAACAAATAAGAGGACTTTTTTCCCATATTGACACTGCTGTCAGACAATACAGCTCACAGCCCAAAGCTTTGCGAAAAACAGTCATGGGGGAAAAAAGCACAGCTTCTTCAATGAAAACCCCTTTTTATTCCATCTTTATGGCTTTTTATGAATTGATGATTAAAGAAAATAAAATTCCCTCTCCTGAAAAAACCAATCAGCTCATAAAATCCCTTTATAAATTAAATGAAAGATTGGAAATACAAACTCATCATGCCACGACAGATCAAAGAAAAAATAACATCAACGCAGTCAAAGGGCTGATAGGGGATTATTTTGTTCGAAAAGAACCTTCTCAGCTGTTACATGGCCCTGGTCTGGTTCTGGATTTTGAAAACTCCCTTCGACGATCCAAAATTGAAACACCCCGGTATGAAATCAAGCAGGGTTTGCTCTCTTTGGGCCCGGACAGGGCTTTGGATATAAATCTGATTAAAAAACTGGCTCAAACAGTTTGTGGCATCGCCAATGTGGGACCGGAGAGCAGAGGTTTTGTTCATATTGGGGTGGCAGACAAAAAAGAGCATGCCGACAAAATAAGAGAACTGGACAACATGAAACCTGTTCAGGTAAATAGCCACTGGGTGGTGGGAGTGGACAGAGAAGCCCATCTGCAGGGAAAAACATTGGAGGGATATGTGAATTTATTTGTTTCTGAATTTCAAAAAACAAAGCTTTCCGAACACTTGAAATCCAGTGTTTTAAATCACATTGATATTATCAATTACATGGGGCTTTCTGTCATACGAATCAGCATTATGGCCCAAAAAAAGCATAGCTTTGTAGGGGAGGAATGCTTTATAAGGGAGGGAAGCCATACAAAACCAATTCCTCCACTTCAGGTGGAAGAAGTGATTGGCCGGTTTAAACTTTGATATTTGGATTTCGCCGAAAGGGGGGTGGATTATGGCTTTAACTGTGCAAAATCTGGAAAAACAACTTTCAGACAAAAAAGTGTCTCCCGCTTATTTTATTGTTGGCCCGGAGCTTTTTCTCATTCGGGAAAGCCTGAACCGTCTCAAGTCCCATATTCTCACCGCCTCCTCACTGGACTTTAACCATGAGGTTTTTCGCTGTGGGGAAACAGCGACCGAAAATATCTGTTCCGCTGTGGAAACTCTTCCTGTGTTTTCAGACAAAAGAATGATCGTCTGCGAGTCAGCCCATCGCCTGCAGGAATCCGACTGGAAAAAACTCAAGCCCCTTGTCCAAAAGGCCGGCCAAAGCACTGTGCTGGTTTTTGTATCAGAAACACCCGACAAAAGAAAAAAAATCATCAAGGAACTGCTCTCACTTTGTATGGAGATCTCCGCCCAGCCCCCCAAAGGAACAGAATGGGCCACATGGATAAAATGGATGGGCAAAAGGGAAAATCTCAATTTGTCTGCCGAATCTGTCCGGCTCATCAAAGAATACGCCGGTTCAGATTTATTGAACATGGAAACAGAAATTAAAAAACTGAAGGATTTTGCCGGGCCAAAAAAAGAGCTGTCTGAACAGGATGTTTTAAATGTGGTGGCCCGTGTCCAGCCGGAAAACATATTTGCCCTCTCCAAAGCCATAGGGCGAAAAAATGTGCCCTCTGCCCTCCTGTCCCTTTGCCGGCTGTTGGAAGACAACCAAAACGAAATAGGTGTCCTGTCTCTCATCAGTCGCCATATCCGTATTCTGGCCCGCATAAAGGAGGGCTTGAGAAAAGGCTGGACGGAGAGCACCCTCTGTAGTAAAACAGGCTTGCCTGCTTTTGTGATTTATGATTATGTTCAGTCGGCAAAACTTTGGACAGACAAAAAAATTCTCTTCGCATTGGAGTTGGCAAGGGACACAGACAGAGCACTCAAGTCCTCTTCCCTGCCCTCGCATATATGTCTGGAAAATTTTATTGTCAAAGCCTGTGACAGGCCGTGAAAAGATTCCCGCAAGGCACACACAATTTTTAAAGTTCTCGTGGGGTGAGCCGTGTGAGGGAAGGATATGAGGGAAAAACCATGAATAAAGTCAGTGTCCGGCAAATAGAGGAGGATGTGTCCCGGCAAAAGCCCTTTGTGCCCGGATTTATCGACAAAGTGGGTATTGAAGATCTGGAAATGCCTGTTCGCATTCAAAACGGCCGGCGACTGTCGTCCCTTCCAGCTCATATCAGTGCTTTGGTGTCTCTCAATGAGGCCCAAAGGGGGATTCACATGTCCCGCATCTATTTGAAACTGCATGATTTTCTGGCCCAAAACACACTGAACTTAAAAAACATGACAAAGCTTTTGTCCCTTATGATTCAGTCTCAAAAGGGGCTTTCCAAAACAGCCTATCTCCGGCTGGACTGGAAATGGCCTGTCAAAAGAAAGGCCCTCAAAAGTGACAGCCTCACAGGCTGGCGATCTTATCCGGTGTTTTACGAAGGGCGGTTGGAAGAGCAAAAAAAACCGGACCTGATAATGGGTTTTAAAATCACCTACAGCTCCACCTGCCCCTGTTCTGCCAGCTTGGCCCGTGCACTCATTCAGAAAAAATTTCAAAAGGATTTTGCTTTGATAAAAAAAGACAAGTCAAAAAACCAGCCCAAAAAAAACCAGAACCCCGCCATCACCAAACAACAGGTATGGGAATGGCTGGGAAAGGAAAGCTCCATTTCCGCCACCCCGCATGCCCAAAAAAGCCAGGCTTTTATAAAAATGAAAGTTCAAAAGGAAGAGCAAAGCTTTGTCCAGTTGATTGACGAAGTGGAAAACACCCTTGGCACTCCTGTGCAAACAGCTGTTAAAAAAGTGGACGAGCAGGAATTTGCCCGGCTGAACAGCGAAAATCTGATGTTTTCTGAAGATGCTGTCCGGCGGGTCAAGGCTCTGTTAAACAAAAAAAAATGGGTTAAGGATTTTTACATTCATGTCCGGCACTTTGAAAGCCTGCATCCTTTTGAAGTGGCCTGCCATGCCACAAAACAGGTCCCCGGTGGCTTTCAAACCAGGTATTCCACTGTATGAAAAAACCATTGTCCTCTTCCAAAAAAGACGGCATTTATATTTATGGTGCACGGGAGCATAACCTCAAGTCCCTCAACACCTTTATTCCAAGGAACAAAGTCTCTGTCGTGACAGGCTTGAGCGGAAGTGGCAAGTCCTCTTTGGTGTTTGACACCATTTACGCCGAAGGACAAAGGCGATATGTGGAAAGCCTTTCCTCTTACGCCCGGTTTTTCATATCACAGATGAAAAAGCCCAATGTGGATTCCATCACCGGGCTCTCTCCTGCCGTGGCCATTGACCAAAGATCCATTAACACCAGCCCCCGCTCCACTGTGGGCACCATCACGGAAACAGACAACTACCTGCGTCTGTTATTTGCCCGCTTGGGCACCCCTTATTGCACAGAACATCAAAAGCCTTTGGAACAAACCAGCCTTGAGCAAATAGCAAAAGAGATAGAGGCATGGCCTGAAGGCACACGGTTCTTTGTGCTGGCACCGGTGGTCGAGGGAAAGAAAGGGGAATTTATGAAAGAGTTTGAAAATTGGCTTAAGGCCGGCTGGACTCGTGTACGGGTGGATGGGGAGTGGCATGAGTTGGCAGAATACAGCCTGCTCCACGGCCACCGGAAACTGTCCAAAAGGCAGGAGCACTTTATTGATATTATGGTGGATCGCCTGACTGTGGACCCCACGCTCCACTCACGGCTAAAGGAGAGCCTTCACAAAACAGCGGACCTGACTGGCGGGCGTATTAAAATTGAACTCATGGGAGGGACAACCAGGGGGACCAGGAGAGATCTTGGCGAGCAAAACAAAATGTATTCTCTGCATGCCACCTGCCCTGTATGTCTTAAAGGGTTTCCTGAAATGGAGCCTCGATTTTTCAGCTTTAACAATCCACATGGGGCCTGCTCCATGTGCCACGGGCTGGGGTACATAACAGATCAGTGGGAGAACTCACTGATAAATGATGAGGCAATGGAAGAACTGGAAAAAGAAGAGGAAGAGGCAGAGGGGCACAAAATATGCCCGGCCTGCAAAGGTGCCAGGCTCAATCCTGTTGTTTTGAATGTGAAAATAAACAACAAAAACATTGCCGATCTTTCGGCGTTCAGCATGGAGAAATTATATAATTTTTTTCAAAGAGTAAAGTTTCCGGCAAAGTATAAAACAGTGGCGGAAAAGATTTTGGAAAAAATCCGGCATGACTTGAGTTTTTTGAAACAGATGGGCTTGGGGTATTTGAGCCTGAACCGTCCCATGCAAAGTCTGTCGGGGGGGGAGGCACAAAGGGTCCGCCTCATGTCTCAAATATCCTCCCCCATGATTGGTGCTCTTTATGTGTTGGATGAACCCAGCATTGGCCTGCATGCCCAGGACCATGAACGGCTTTTACAGGTTTTGTTTCATATCAGGGACAGAGGCAACACAGTTTTAATGGTGGAGCATGATGAAAAAAGCATCCGATCGGCTGATCATATTATAGATATGGGGCCTTTGGCCGGCCAAAAAGGGGGAAGTATTACAGCTGAGGGCACATTGGAGGACATTCAAAGCACCCCCCATTCTCTTACTGGCCAGTATCTTTCCGGTCAAAAAAAAGTAACAAGCCCTTCAAAAAACAGGCAAAGTCCAAAAAAATGGCTGGAAATACAGGGGGCCACAGGCCACAACTTAAAAAAAGCGAATGTTCGAATCCCCATCGGGTGTTTGATTGCTGTGACAGGTGTTTCCGGAAGCGGGAAAAGCACTTTGGTTATGGACACCCTTTACCGGGCTTTTTTAAAAAAGCATGGAAGGGTCTCTGCCTCCCCTCTGCCTTATAAAGCCATAAAAGGCTTTGATTTGTTGGACAAGGTGGTGGCTGTCAATCAAAAGCCCATTGGGCGGACCAATCGATCGGTGCCGGCCACTTATGTGGGGGTCATGTCCTCCATTCGTGCTCTCATGGCTCAAGTGCCCTCCGCCCGTGTCAGAGGCTATACACAGAGGGATTTCAGCTTTAATATCAAGGGTGGGCGTTGTGAAAACTGCCAGGGCAAAGGAACCATAAAACAGGAGATGTTTTTTTTGCCCACCGATCTTATCCCCTGTGATATATGTCAGGGCCGTCGCTACTCAGAAGAAATTTTAAGTGTGTTTTACAAGGGAAAAAACATACATGATATTTTGAACATGAATATCTCCACGGCCCGCCGTTTTTTTGCTCATCATTTTTTGATAGAAAAAGAGCTGAATTTTCTGGAACAGGTGGGGTTGGGGTATTTGACTTTGGGGCAAAGTGCGATCACTTTATCGGGCGGGGAGGCCCAAAGGATTAAGCTCACAAGGGAATTGGCCCGCAAAAGTGCCAGCCGGACCCTTTACATACTGGATGAACCCACCACGGGTCTTCACTTTCAGGATGTGGAAAATCTGCTTTTCGTTTTAAAAAAACTGAGGGACAAAGGGGGCACAGTCATGGTGATAGAGCATCATATTGACATTATCAGGTCCGCTGACCATGTGATTGATCTGGGACCGGGAGGGGGCGACTCAGGAGGGTGGGTGGTGGCCGAAGGGCCACCGGAAAAAGTGGCCCGCTCCAAAAAAAGTGCCACGGCCCCTTTTTTACGGCAGGCCTTAAAAATTCATGGTGAGAATCCGGCTGTTTGACTTTTCTGTCCATTATTTTTATACATATACCCGTATGAAAACTTTATGCCTTGTTTTTTGTGTGTTGGGCCTGTTGATTTTCAATTCAGGTTGCAGCTCTTTGAAGGGCCTGAAGGATAACCCTTCTGCGGAGGAGCTGTTTCAGCATGCCCGCCGTCTTCAGGAAAGGTCTTATTACAAGGAGGCCTTAAGCCACTTCAAGCAGTTGAAAAGCCGTTTTCTTTATTCCCGCCTGATAAGGGAGGCGGACATGGCCATAGCGGATATTTATTTTGCACAGGAGGAATGGGTCAAGGCCGTGAGGGCTTATGGCAACTTTTCTGAGCTTTACCCCCGGCACCCTCAAAATGACCGGGCGGTGTTTCGCCTGGCCCTGTCGTATTTTCATCAACTGCCTTTCACAGAGGACAGGGACTTAAGCCTTTCCACCAAGGCCCTCACTTACCTGAACCAACATTTAAAGTCTTTTCCCAAAAGCCCTTATCGAAAAGAGGCCAAAGGATATAAAAGAGAGGTATTGATTCTTTTGGCCCGTCAGCAGTGGATGATCGCCCGCTTTCATATTCAGCAGGGCCGGGCAGATTCCGCTTTGCCTTATATAAAAAACCTGAAACAAAAATACTCTGCTCTTTTGGTGAAAGAGCCTGTTGTGGCAGAACCTGAAGAGGAGGATGTGGAAGAGGATGGGTATTGGCGTTCCTCCTCCCAACTGCCTTCTCTTGAGGAATTGCACGAAGTTTTTGAGGAGGCAAAAAAGGGATAGCTTTGAGCTTGTTTCGGCTTTTGAGCTTGTTTCAGCTTATTCGGCGACGGCTTTTGGGGATGGGGACACTTTGGGTCACTGTTCGCAAGACAGTCACTTTGATAAGGCCTGGGTAGGCACACTCTTCTTCAATTTTACGAGCTATTTTTTGGCTCAGGGTCAGGGCCTGTGTGTCGTTCACTTTGTGGCTGTCCACAATAACACGGATCTCCCGTCCTGCACTCATAATATAGGTGTCCCGGACACCTTCAAAGCTCCGGCCTATTTTTTCCAAGGTGATCATCCTTTGGTTGTAGGAGTCTACGGTGGATCGGCGTGCCCCTGGCCGGGCACCGGACAGGGCGTCTGCGGAAATGACCAAAAAATCCAGTGGCTTTTCTGGCAAAACATCATGGTGGTGTGCTCTCACGGCCTGCACCACTTCTGGTGTTTCACCATGCTTTTGAACAAAGTCTGCACCAATAACAGCATGCCCTCCCTCTTTGGAATGGTCCATGGCCTTTCCAATATCATGAAGCATGCCGGCGTGCCGGGCCGGCCACAAAGGCTCGCCCACTTCCTCACTCAGCAGGCCACAAAGCCAGCCCACTTCCTGACAATGAAAGTGCTGGTTTTGTGCAAAAGAATACCTGTATCTTAGAGCACCCATCATGTTTTTGACCTCTGTTTTTATGTCTTTTAAGTGCAGGCTCCGGCAAATTCTTTCTCCATCTCTTTTAATCCGGCGAAAAAGCTCTTTTTTGGTTTCTCGGACAAGCCTTTGAATGTCTTTTTCCCTGAAGGATTTTTTGTTTTTTATTTTTTGCAACACCGCCCGGCCCAGCTCTCTTCTCACCGGGTCCAGTCCCACGATGGATACGGAAGGCTCACGATCACTGATTTTCACTTCCACACCACACTCTTTTTCCAGGAGCGGGATCTTGGAAAAGTCCGGCCCCAGCACATGTTCCATTCGGTTTTGGCTGGCAAACACCACAGGTTCTATGCCTCTTTCCGGGCAGTAGGGGTGTTGAAACCGGCCAAGGGCCAGGTCCAAAATAAACAGGGCTTTTTGGTTGATATTGTGTTTTAAATACTCTTCTTTTTCTTTTATTGTATTGAGCAAACTTCCTCTGGCCTGAGCCATGCCGGTCTTTTGGTTCTCCTGTTTCAGCTGTTCTGTATCCATGTCAAACTGGCTTTTCAGCAGATGGATCAGGTTTTCTCTTTTGTCTTTTAAAAGAGTTTTCAGTTCCTGAAGTCGTGCCTCTTGTTTTCTGTTGATTTGCAACAGCCCTTTCATGTCTTGAACAGCCAAGTGCTTTTGTTGTGCCCGTTTTCTCTCCAGCTCCCTGTTTTTTCGTTTGATATGGCCTATTTCTGTCTGCAAAACCCGGTGGGCGGAGTTAAGCCTTTCTCTGTCCTGTTCCCGCCTTTGCATGGAGTGTGCTTTGTAGTCCTCCATCTCACTTGAGATCCGTTCCTGTTTTTGCTCTTCATTGTCCAGGGCTTTTTGCACAATATGCCGGGCCTCCCTTTTTTTCTGGCTGATCTTCTGTTTTTCCAGAAACAGATTGATCAAAAAGGACAGGCCTGACCCCACGCCCAAACCGGTGCTCAAGCCCATAATCATATCAAACATAGTCCCCCCACCCTGTTATTATACTTGTGTTGAGAGCCTTCTCCATAATCATATCAAACATGGCCTCTCTCCCTCTGTTATTTGTTCTGCTGATAATTTAACAGGTCTCTCTCTGCTTGGCAAGCATTTTTTAAACCAGGCTTTCTTCCCTTGTGACCACTGCTGTTCAAACGGGTTTTCGGGCTTATAACGCTCTGCACAATAGAAGCTTTTTTATATTTTTGGGCACCCATTTTAAGGGTAATATAACCTCACCTCTCATTAAAGGGGTGGAATTCTTGTCCGCTGTCCCTTTCCCCATTGACAATCAAGTGTGAAATATTTACACACTATTGCTTTTTTCTTGCTTTTTTCTTGCTTTTTTCATTTTTTTTGTTAAAAACAATTGGATTAAACAATCCACAAAAGAGACGAAAAGAGGATATAATAATGAAATTTTGTTTCAAATGTATACCGATCTTGTTTGAAAATGCATGTTTCACATTTGCCTTTTGGGAAGAAAACAGCCCAAAAGCGGCACCCTTTTCAAAAGGCAGAACCTGCCCCGTGCCAGTTTGGTTTATTTTTTCGATTGTTTTCGCACTTCTGGCTTTTCAGGCAGTGGCTCAAGGGACAGGGGATGAGAAGAGGCAAACAAACCCCTCTGCTCTGCCACAAACAAATCGAGTTGTTTCCACACACCACAATGTGGATGAACTTATCTCAGATCTTTCCAGTTCTGTGCTGGAAAGGCGACTTACAGCTCAAAGACGGTTATATCAAAAAGGTCTAATGAATCCAAAAACTGAAGGAAAACTGCGCATTATCTCTTTTGAGAGTCCAGATTCCAATATGGTCCAAATGGCACAAGACATTTTGGATCGTATGACATTCACCAGAATGTTTAATGATGTGAAGATCTATGATGATGACTATGAAGAACTAAAAAACAGTCACAGTTTTGATTTTAAGGAGACAATATCCAATAGTAAGGCTATTCAAAACCATTTGATAGTCATTTTGTATCAAGGAAGAGATGAAGCGGTATACATTTTGTCAAGGATAAAACTGCATGAATCCACTGAACGATATCTTGTCAGAATGCTTTACTATAAAAAAAAACTTGGGACAATTGGTATAAGACAAAGATCTCAAGAAGTACTGTTGCAACAGGCTTCGCTTAATAAAGCAACTCTAATGGACTTGATTACAGCTCTTCAGGATAGTAATGCTCGTCCACTGGTGGAGGAAATTTTATTGGCAAAAGCTTCTGATCAGGCACAGGATATTATATTTGATATGCAAAGAACACTTGTCGTGCATTTGCCAAACCCTGACACACGGTCCTCAGCTGAAAAAATTTTACACTCAATCGCCGGGACTTTTGTCCCACAAGCTCAACACTATTTGATTACTCTTTTGTACAACTACCAATTTTTGTCTGAGAACGCAATACAGCCAGAAGACAGACAGCTACAACACACAATAGAAGAGTTATTGAAATCAATGGCTCAAAAAAATCTGAAATCCGCTCATTTCATTCAGAAAGAACTAACCAATGTATTTTTTGTAGATTACCTGGTAATAACAGATAATTTAGTAAACACATTGATAGCTGTTTTAATGGAAATATCAAAAAAGTATGGTCTCACTTCCGGAGTTATAGAAAAATTGAAGAAATCCACTATGTCAGTAGATCCTTATATGCGCCGCGAAGTGGAAAATTTGTTAAGCAAAGACAGGCACCACCGCCGGTGTGAGCAAGGATTTGCTTCCCGTTAAAGCCCTGCCCGCGAGTCGGGTGGGGGAGGAAAAAAGGGCTTGTTGGGGGCCAAAATCAGCAAAAAGTGTCTCATTTTGAGACAAAAAACCTCAAAAAAGCAGGACAAAAGTCTCAAAAAGAGATTCCTTAAATACTTAATATTATTGATAATTACTGAATATTTAAAAATAATTTCAAAAAATCCTAAAGTTTTTTTTGATCTCGCCGATAGGATCAAAGTAAGCTTGAGAAAAAGGGAGGTATTGGGGCCGAGGAGGCCAAAGGTATAAACCAAAATAAACAAATAACAAGGAGGCTTAAAATGAAACAAATACTAAAAACCCTTCTCTTTAACAAGAGAATACAAAACTTGAAAAGCCGACGAGGCTTTTCCCTGCTGGAAGTCCTGATCGCTGTAGCTATCATCGGGATCATTTCCGCGATTGCTGTTCCACAGTTCGCCGATCAAAGGGCAAACGCGGCCAAAGTGGCATCCGACACTTCCGCATCAAATATAGCAAAAGCTTTTCAGAATTGTGCGGTTTTGAATTCTTTTGCTAATTGTAGCTCTTTAGGGGACTTAAAAGTATCTTGTCCTGGAGGGTCAGCCTGTATTAGTGGAGGAACATCCCCTAATTTTTGTGCACATTTAAAAAGAGGGACTCCCAATCAGGATGATTTTAATGTTTGTGTTTCTGTAAATGCGACAACTGGTGTTGTAACCAGGACATACGGAGGAGAATTGATAAAAGACCATAAGGTGTGCCACCAAGCCATATCAGGGTGCACTAACAATAGTCATAATAAAACCAAAGCTCCGGTGGCAGGCTTAAAAGATTGCACTGTTGCTAATGCCGTGAGTGTTTGTGGAGCCGCGACAGTGTCGGGATCACCAAGTGCAGGTTGCACAACGGCAAATACCTGTGAAAAACCTACTGGTCAGTCAGGGACTTGTTCAGGGGGGGCTTCAGGAACAGGTCTTTGTTCATAACTTAGTTTGTTTCCCTCGGCTATTTGATTGCTTTCATGGCCGGGTTTTAAGTGAGGGGTGGGTTTTCTTTTTACTCATACCTGCCCTTCCTTTTTTTGTGTCGTGCAGTGTTGTTTGTAAATTGATTATTGTGCTCGACCTTTGAATTCCTTTCTTGGGCCGGGTTTTAAGTGAGGGGTGGGTTTTCTTTTTACTCATACCTGCCCTTCCTTTTTTTGTGTCGTGCAGTGTTTAAACTGATTGTTTGCCTGGTCTTTGAATTCTCTTCTTGGGCCGGGTTTTAAGTGAGGGGTGGGTTTTCATTTTGCTCATCCCTGCCCCTCCTTTTTTTGTGCTGTGCTGTGTTTAAACTGATTGTTTTGCTTGGTCTTTGAATTCCTTTCTTGGGCCGGGTTTTAAGTGAGGGGTGGGTTTTCTTTTTACTCATACCTGCCCCTCCTTTTTTTGTGCTGTGTTTAAATTGATTGTTTGCCCTCGGCTATTTGATTGCTTTCATGGCCGGGTTTTAAGTGAGGGGTGGGTTTTCATTTTGCTCATCCCTGCCCCTCCTTTTTTTGTGCTGTGCAGTGTTGTTTGTAAATTGATTATTGTGCTCGACCTTTGAATTCTCTTCTTGGGTCAGGTTTATGAAGTGGGTTATCCGATTCAAAATTTATAGTGAGTGGGGCTGTTTTTCACCTTCTTTATTATTCAGCCCTCTTTTTTTTACAGGAGGTGTATTATGGACAACGAACAAAGAGAAATAGAGGGCCTTGTAAATGCTTATGTGAATGCCTGTAGAAAAAGGCTTTTGGATTGCCTTTCTGCTTTTAAAGATTTGGAAGACTGCTCTTCAGATTTACAAGAGAAGTATGCCTCTCCTGAAGACACACTGACAGAGAACAAAAAAGCCAGCTAACCACAGGAGGTGTACTATGACCAAAGAGCAAAAGAAACAAAGAATTATGACTTTTTTAGAGTATTTTTCAGGACATTTTGGTTCAGCAAAGCTCAATAAGGCTTTAGGTATAGAAGACAATGATCATAACAGTAAAACCCATGCGATTTTGCAAGAGCTTGAGAAAGAAGGCAAAGTGGAGCAATGTCACAACAAAGGCTTTAGATATAAAAACAGCTAAAGAAAGGTGGTGAATTATGAAACAAGATAAGGAACACAAAATTCGTAAAATTCTGAGATTATTTGAAAATAATCCAGATGCGTTTTTTACTGCAAGCAAATTAAATAAAATACTTAATTTGCCTGTAGGATATAATCATTGGCCAACTCATGCTCTTTTAAAAAAACTTGAAGAAAAAGGCTATTTGGAACAAGACAAAGGTAAGGGTTTTAAATATGCTCTTAAAGAAGACATGATAGAGAGAGATTTGGACTATATAGATATGGTAATAGAAGATGCTTTGGAATCAGCAAAACTTGAAATTTTAAAAAATATTAAAATGACCTTTCAAAACAAATAAAATAAAAAGTAAGTTTTTTTTTAACTTAGCATAGTGAGTAAAAAATGATAAATGTATTAAAATTCATGTTTTTTTGGCCAATAGCCCTTATACAAGGGATTATTTTATTCCCTATACATGTTGTAACCACAATATTTTGTAACAATGGTCATCTTATAGAGTTAGCCAGAAGAAGAGATATAGTAAGTATACAAGATTTAATTTTTCGAGGGTATAATGTGAATAAAAAAAATAGTTTTGGACAAACTGCTCTTCATGGAGTGTTTTTTGATACAGCAGAACATAGTCTAAGACCAAATATGGCAATACCTGTTTTGAAAATTTTAATCGATGCCGGGGCGGATGTTAATATTGTCGATGTAAGAAATTGGTCTCCTTTATTATACGCTATTGGAGCAGACTATACAAAAGAATCCCTTTATCTTATCAATACTAAAAAGATATTGCTAAATAAAAAGTTTTATGCAGGTCGAACAGCACTCCATTATGCTGTAATTAAAAAAAATGTAACAATAATAAAATACCTTTTAGAAAAAGGAGCAGATCCATATATTTCTGATGATCAAGGGCTAATACCTGCCCAGTATTGTCAAAATCAGATAATTTTTGATCTGTTTAAAGAGAATCGAGCAATCTAATAACCTATTAACGGTTTTTTTGTTTATTTTTAAAAAAATATTCGGTTATACAAGCTTTAAAATTTTGGGTTCTCTTTTCAAAGGCTCAAGCCTCGACCTCATCATCCACCTTGTTCAACGATTTATAAAACTCTTTGATAGAAACACCAAAGTTAGAAACAGAGATGAGCCTTATTAAGAATAAGCCAACCAGCTCAGCTGACAGATTCAAGAACCGTTTTTCAGCTTTTTAATTTCCTCAACAGGCAAGCCTGTCACTGCAGAAATTAAAGAAAAATCCAGCTGTTTTTTCAGCATATTTGACGCAACTTGTTGCATGCCTTCCTGTCGGCCTTCTTGCATGCCTTTCTGATGGCTCTTTTTACAAGTTTCATCCACTGTTTGTTCAAATAGTGTCATAACCCTGTCCTCCTTGTTCCCTATTGTTTTCTCCTCTATATCCTCCAACAAATTCCAACTAAAAGTCGGATCATGTCTTTGAATATAAGCCCCTGCCTTCTTCAGCAAAAACTTCCTCTCCTCAAAACTTATGTCCCGGCTCAAAGCAAACAACTCACGCACCTTCGTCTTATCCACCCGCCATATATGCTGTAGTATAAACAAAGCCGGATAAGATGTCAAGCCTTCAGCCCCTTTTTTTAAGTCCAAAGCCGGGATATTCAGGTGCCCACACCTTTTTTAGGGGCTTAAACTGCCTAAAAGTG
Organism: Bdellovibrionales bacterium; assembly: GCA_965242635.1. Classification (GTDB taxonomy): domain Bacteria; phylum Bdellovibrionota; class Bdellovibrionia; order Bdellovibrionales; family UBA1609; genus JANQSP01. Next base: position 1,674,190 of record OZ251471.1, read on the forward strand.
TGGCCTCGGACTTGAGGGTGGTCCAGTCAAAAAGCCTGTTCCCCGACCAACGCTCTAAAGTTTTCTCTGGACCCTCCCGATAAGCTTTCAAAGGGAGTATAATCAGGCCATGTTCCAGTTCTTTCAACTACTGGAGAAAGAGCCGGGAGCTTGGGTGATCTGGATCTCATATTATGACACAACATCTTCGCCACTTAAAAAAAATATTCAGTTATGCAAACTTTAAGATTTTGTTTTTTTCCTCTCATCTCTGTATTTTTATTCACAGGTATATTTACCTGCTTCAGGCTGTTTGAAATCCTTTATCACAGATCCTGGTTGTTGGAAAATCTCTCTGAAACAGGACAAACTGTCCTTTCTTTGTTCTTTTTGGATTTTTTGTTCTTTCTGCTCTGGAACGGCTCTTTTATTTTGTTTCATATTTTAACAGGCTATTACAACATAGACCTCAAATTTAAAAAACGACAACTTTTGTTCTGGACTCTCAATATTCCCTTGTTGATTTTGTTTATCGCTGATATGCAAACTTTGGCCGTTACTGGAAAACTCATAAACAAAACTGTTCTGTCTGCCTTTAAAATAGAAATACTTTTAAATGCCCATGTCCTTCTCAGGGATTATTGGTTTATAGCTTTGTTGTTTGTGACAGGAGCTTTTTGTATTGTGAGATGGCTTCCTCTTCAGGCACAAAGTGGAAAACCAAAAAACAAGTGGTTGTGGTTCGGGCTTTTTCAGTTAATGGGTTGGCTGTGTGTGTATGGATCTTTTGTCACTCTCTCCCACAAGAGCAAAAAAATACCAAACCATGTTTATAAGGAAACTTCTTATAATGGGATGTATTTCCGGTTGTTTCACTTGGGGCATATAAACAGCGAACATCATTATTTTTCCAAAAAAAGAGTCCAGCAAATTCTTAACTCCATGAAACAAAATTCCATTATTGAATCAGATACAAAATCCAGCTTAAAATCAAGAGAAAAATCATGGAATATCATTTTAATTGTGATTGAAAGTTTTGGCTTTCATCATCTCACAAAACATAATACCCCTTTTCTTTACTCCTTGTCCAAACAAGGGCTATTTTTGAAAAACCATGTATCCTTTACTTTATCCACACAGGAGAGTATGATGTCTATTTTAAATGGGTTTGTGTATTCTGATCCAACCTCCAACCGGGCAGTTAAAAATTCCCCTTTTCGGGTGTTTTTGGAATCAGGTTGGCAAACTTTCTTTTTCTGGGGAGATAAAGAGGCCACCTACTTTTTTGATTCTTATCTTAAGAAAATGGGAAACCACCATTATATAACAGCCGAAAATTATTTGCAAGAGACAAACAAAACAAAAGATACAGGACTATGGGGGGATATCCATGAAAAGCCCTTTATGCTGTTTTCTGCTCAAAAGCTTAAATCAGCCCGAACACCTTTTTTAGCCATGCTTTTGACCAATGAGCCTCATTATCCTTTTGACTGCCCGGCCTTATCCTCTGCAAACAAAGATTTTCCGGATTCAGAAAACAATAATACAAAAACCTCTGACAATTATAAGAAGTCCGTGGAAAACAATATGGCTTTTCAGCGTCAAACAGAAGAAGTCCTGGTCAGAAAGAAAATTATACCCTTTGGATATGAAAGACAAAAAGCGACACAGAAAAAATTCCATCACTGCCTGCGATATGTGGATCAATCTGTCAAAGAGTTTTTTGAAGATATAAAAACCACTCCCTGGTTTGACAATACTTTGTTTGTTGTGACAGGAGACCATATCAGCTTTATGAATTATAAAAAACTGAAAACTTCTTTAAGAAAATACAGACTGCCTCTTTTATTTTTCAGTGCAGGAGAGGATTTAAAAAAATACCAGAACAGGAAAATCAGCTCTCATACAGATATTTTGCCCAGCATTCTGGATTTTACAGGTTTGCCAGTCAAAGGCAGGCTCCTGCTTACAAACAACTTTATTTTTCGGCCTCACAGAAAAAGCAAATTGATATATTTTGCAAAAGACCTGCACACATGGTTTCTCATGGATGGGGATTATCTGTTGGAATATTCTGTATTAAAAAAACAGGCTCGTTTATGGAAAAACCAATCTTCATCAGATAAAAATTCAGGAAAAATACTGTCTTCCCACAATAAAAAGCAAAAATCCCTGAATGAGATAAAATCCACATCTATAGAAAAATGGCACAAAATAAGCCCCTCTGATTGGGCTGTTGCCAATATGACACTGGTGGAAAACGATCCATTACGCAGGAAATACGAAGAACAGCTAAAAGCGTATATCCAATACAGCCACTATGAAATATGGTAAAATTCAAGAGAATGTGCCATTTTCCTGTCTGATATTCACGACTTTTCCTCTGCTGGGAAAGGAAAAATTGGACTTGGTGAGTCCTTTTTCCATCCGGTTGGATAAACCGCCCCATGTGGCCCTGAATCGTCAGCTACAGATGGTGTTTGTGGATTTGAGCCGTTTTCAGAAAAAGTCCATAGAGGAATTGGTTGACTTGCGGGATCAATGGTGTTATTTAGGAAATCAGGGTTCTTAGTTCAGGCTGAGAGTCACGATCAGAGGTGAGAGTCGCGTCGACTTTGTCCCCCGCGACTCGCGGGCAGGGCGAATGAGCAGTGAACAGGCAAGGTTACTGTCCACAAAGGGGGAGGATATGGCAAAAGCTGTGGGTTTGTTTGACAATGCGTCTGCTCGTGATTTGGAGGCCTTGAGGAGGCGGACGGAGGAGCGAGAGCACTGGGATCGTATATCCATGCAGGCAGAAGCCCGCAAAAAAGCTCTGAAAGAAGGCCGGGCTGAAGGCATGCAACAAGGCCGAGCTGAAGGCATGCAAAAGGGCATGGAAAAAGGCCGAGTTGAAGGCATGCAGACTGTGGCCTTAAACATGCTGAAAAGTGGGTTGGACACTTCCCTTATCTGCAAGGTGACCGGGTTTTCAGTAGAAGAAATCAACAAGCTGAAAAATGGTGCTTGCTAATCCACTTTTTTAACGCGTACCAAGCTTTCAAAGAGAGTATAATCAGGCCATGTTCCAGTTCTTTCAACTACTGGAAAAAGAGCCGGGAGCTATATTGAACACAGCTGACCGGCCATGTTATTGACTTTTCCAGCTCAGGCATAAATCTTTTACTTTTTCTGTTGCATAAAGATTTTAAGCTCAGTGTGCAAAGTATGGAGGTCAGCCTGATTGGAAAAAAGCTTTTTTTGAGAAATTCAGTAAAAAAAGTCAAAAACTGCGGTTTTTTTGGGAATTTTGCCTGACATAGTCCCAGATCTTGGAATTAAAGCCTGTGAAAATGCTGAAAACCCCTCTTTTGCCCATTTTTCCCGCGTGGGAAAAATGGGCAAAATGGGCTTCAAGGCAGGTTCTGCCCTTGGTGCGGAGCGTCATAATCTCCGATTACGACCATAGGCCGAGCCGACCCAGCGGTCATTTTCGTAAAGTTTGGACATAAATTCCCACATTTACAATTCACGCGGAGATGGGAATCTGGTCGAAAAACAATTTTTTTCACATCCGATTATCTTAGTAAAACTGCTCGTATGATTTTAAGTCCAATCTCTTACTTTTTATATTTTTGGCACTCTCTTGGAGGGTAATATAAGATTCTGAGTTCTTAAAATTTTCAGGAAATATGGCCAGACACAATCCTGATTTTGAATGCTTTGTTGATTGATATAATATAGCCTCTATCCCTGCATTTCTAACCAGTTGACCAAATATTTGAGAAGAGGCGGGTATATCAAATATGTTAGGCCTATTTCTCCAGCTCTTGTTATATAAGTCCTTCTTAAATTGAGTGATATTTTGCACTGATTCAGGGGATGGTAATTTTAGTTGTTTTGCTCTTTTTTTTATTTCTTCTGAAGGAGTAATTTTTTTTATTACTTTTAGAAACTTGTTTAAAGAACCTTTTTTTGTAATATCCAATACTATGTTGATATACCCACTGACAGGAAAAAAACTGTCCCCTCTTTTAGCAGAAAAAAACTGACTCATCCCCTCATAAACTTCTTTTATACAGGTTTCTTTTCCATTGGCCAGGTAAAGAGCAGGGAAAACAGGAAATCGATTGAAATTAATACTTCCTATGTTAAAACGACCACCAGGGATATTTTCCATAGAGCCTTTACAATGGAGAGGATGAGAAGCATACTGTGTATTGGTCAGTCGAAACCAATCTTTAAAAGAATAGGGATTTGTTTTTTCATTAAGAGCAAAAGTGATTTTCTCTTTTATTTTTTCTTGCTCATTAAAGTAATAATTGTATTCATCAAAATAAAATTTTTTACATTGAGCAAGATGTTCAGGTTCTGTTAATCGGGCATTGATTGTGATGTTCATAATGAATAAATATGTTATGGAATCTTCCCTTCAGCATAACAGGATACCATTCTCACTAACTTTTTATATTGTCCCATACGGATCATGTCTTTGGGAGAAAATCCACCACAAGAAGGATTGGGAGAATCCAGCCATTGCAGTACTTTATCTTTGTCCTGTAAGTGTGTGTGTGTGGTGTAAAGCAACCATGTCATGGCCATAAAAAACTCTTTTATTTCAGCCGGTATCTCACTCTCTTTATATTTGACAGCACCAATGTTTATTCGGGTTGCTTTGGATATCTCCTGCCGATTAAAGTTTATTGCATTGGCTACAGCTTTATACCTTATCCGGCCTTTATCATATACGCCAAAAACATCATTTTTGGGAACTGTATTGAATATTGGTGGAGTATGGGCCTCCATCATGATCCTCCTTTTTTGCTTTTCAGTATAGCATAATTTTAGCTATACCTACAATAAAAAAACAACAATTTCGGTAAAAAATGCGGTTTTTTTGGGAATTTTGCCTGACATGGCTGGTGAAAATGCCGGAAACTCCCTCTTCTGCCCATTTTTCCCGTGTGGGAAAAATGGGCAAAACGGGCTTCAAGGCAGGCCTTGTCTTCGGTGTGGAGCCTCATATCCCCGATTACGACCATAGGCTGAACCGACCCAGCAGTCATCCCCGTAGAGGTTTTGGACCATTTTGTTGGGGCTGGCAAAATGGTTGGCAGGGCGTCAAATTACAGGGTCTGGACCATTTTTTTTGGAGGTTGACTAAAAATATGGCGATGCATCAAAAAAGAAGAAAAATGAGGTTTTAGTCTATGAAATTGCTTGTGGAAAAGGCTGTTTTGCACGTATATGGAAAGGATTCCCGCTTTCGCGGGAATGACATTGAAAAAGGAGAGAGTTTATGGACCAGTGGAAAATAATTGATGAGAAAAAGGCTGAGTTGGACAACTTACGCCCTTTTCCACAAAATACACTCAAAAGCCTTCAGGAAAAAATAGCACTGGAATGGACCTATCACTCCAACGCCATAGAAGGTAACACACTCACCCTTAAAGAAACCAAAGTCGCACTGGAAGGAATCACTGTTGGCGGAAAAAGTGTCAAAGAACACCTGGAAGCAATAAACCATAATGAGGCAATTCAATACCTGTACCAACTTGTAAAAAATAAAGAAAATATCAGTGAATGGCAGATCAAACAAATCCATGCTCTGATCCTAAAACATATAGATTCAAAAAATGCCGGTGCTTATAGAAAAGAAAATGTGCTGATCTCCGGAGCCGAACATACCCTTCCCGATTATATCATCGTGTCAGATGAAATGAAAAAGCTTGTTCAAAACTATCAAGAAACATGGCCACAGCTACATCCAGTTGAACGATCCGCCAGACTGCATATTGAGTTTGTTAAAATCCACCCCTTTGTGGATGGCAATGGACGCACCGCCCGCCTGATTCAAAATTTTGAACTGATGAAAACAGGCTTTCCCCCTATTGTGATTGAAAAAGAAAACAGACTGGAGTATTATAATGCTCTGGATAAAGCACATACAACAGGAAAAACAGAGAATTTTATGGCTCTTGTTGCTAATTGTATGGGAACATCATTGGACTTGTATTTAAAAATAGTATGCAACAAATAGCCATTTAAAAGCCTTGGATTAAATAGTCAATTTAAGGCCCGATGGCCAACTCCAGCCTTTTATTTTTTCCTTTTCTTCATTGGTGAACTGATTCTCATACAAATTCAGAGTTTGTAAAGAAGTCAAACCCTGAAACAGACCCACTTGTAAAGAGCTTAACTGATTGCTACGCAAAGACAAATACTCCAAAGAAGTCAGACCCTGAAACACACCTTCCGGCAAAGAAGTCACCCGATTGCCATTCAAATACAACAACTTTAAGGAAGTCAGACCTTGAAACAAACCACCTGGCATTCAAGAAGTTAACTGATTGCCATTCAAAAACAGACTCTGCAAAGAAGTCAAACCCTCAAAATCACCTGCTTTAAGCTGGTTTATTCCAGAACCCCAGAAATTAAGAAAATAAATTGCCTCAAGCTCCAGCCTTGTCACTTTGGAGCAGTCCTCTTTGCTTAACTTTTTTAGAATGCCTGACATGGTCCAAAAAAAGCAGGATTTTTGGACTGGACTTTTTTTGTGTTGACTATGATATAGTCGTGACTATATCATAGTTCGTATGAATAAAGTCAGATACTTAAAGTCGCCTGTTTCCCAGGATCTCCGCCAAAAAATGGTTTTTATTGGCGGTCCCCGGCAGGTGGGAAAAACCACTTTGGCCCGGCAAATTATCCGGCAAAAATCAGCTTATCTTAATTGGGACAATGTGGAGCATCGTCAAAACATTATCAGAAATGAGCTCCCCACCCATTTAAAAGCCCTGATTTTTGACGAGATTCACAAATTTGTTAACTGGCGAAGTTTTATCAAGGGGTTTTACGACACTTATGGATCTTCAACCAAGGTGATTGTGACTGGTTCTGCCCGGCTGGATCATTATAAAAAAGGGGGGGATTCCCTTTTTGGTCGCTATCATTATTTTCGCCTGCACCCGTTTAGCCTCCGGGAATTAAACACCAAACCAAATAAAAGTGACATGGATACTTTGTTGAATCTGGGAGGATTTCCAGAACCTGTTTTAACAGGAAGTCAAAAAACTTACAGGCGTTGGTCTTTGGAAAGGCTGAACCGGGTGGTGTATACTGATATTCAGGATCTGGAAAATATAAAAGAGATATCTGCTATAGAGATTTTAGTGGAGGCCCTGAAAGACCGGGCAGGCTCCCTTCTTTCTGTGGAGAGTTTAAGGCAGGATTTACAAGTGAGCCACAACACGGTCAGTCGGTGGCTGGATATTTTGTCAGCTTTATATGTATGTTATCGCCTTTCCCCTTTTGGCAGTGCCAAAATCAAAGCAGTCAGGAAGGAGCAAAAATTATATCTTTTTGACTGGGCAGGGGCAGGCCATCCGGGGGCACGGTTTGAAAATATGGTGGCTGGTCATTTGTTAAAGTATTGTCATTTCAGGGAAGACACAGAGGGTTATCGCATGGAGCTGAGGTATTTGAGGGACAGAGAGGGGCGGGAAGTGGACTTTGTGGTCCTTCAGGATAGACAGCCCCTGTTTGCTGTGGAATGCAAGCTTTCAGAGAGCACTCTTTCCAAACACATCAGGTATTTTAAAGAGCGGACCAATATCCCTGAGTTCTACCAGGTGCATACGGGCACAAAAGACTTTGGGTCGGCAGACAAAGGGGGACGGTCCATTCCTTTTTGGAAATTTTGCCAAGTCCTTCGCTTGCCCTGACTGGCACAGACAGCTTTTTTTGTGAAAAATCCAGTAAAAAAAGCTAAAAATTGCGTTTTTTTGGGGGAATTTTGCCTGACAGGCCCCAGATCTTGGGATTAAAACCTGTGAAAATACTGGAAACCCCTCTTCTGCCCATTTTTCCCGCGTGGGAAAAATGGTCAAAATGGGCTTCAAGGCAGGTTCTGCCCTTGGTGCGGAGCGTCATATCCCCGATTACAACCATAGGCTGAGCCGACCCAGCAGTCATCCCCGTAGAGGCTCTGAGACCATTTTGCCGGGGCCGGAAAAATGGTTGGCAAGGCGTCAAATTACAGGGTCTGGACCATTTTACCTAGCCGAAAAAATAGTTGACAGGGCGTCAGAAAAGCAGAAAAATGAGGTTTTAGTCTTCGCGGGAATTGTAAATGCTTATGGAAATGGCTGGAAAGGTGGTGGAAGGTGGAAAAAAATCAAGAGAAACAAGCACAAAAAACAAGCTCCGGCGAAAAAAAACCATTCTGTCAAGAGGTAAAGTATGATTGAAACACAGCTTACCCCAAATATTAAACCTTCTCATCCGGGGCAGTTAAATTTTTTTGGTGCCCCGGCAATTCATGTGCAAACAGAAGGTATTAAATACAGTGGTTCCAAGTTAAAACTTTTGCCTCATATTCTGTCCACTATCCAGTCTTTACCTGTCCAGAAAGTATTTGACGGTTTTTCTGGCACAACAAGAGTGAGCCAGGCTTTGGCCAAATCCGGGTATCAAGTTATATCAAACGATGTGGCTGTTTGGTCAAAAATTTTTGCAGAGTGTTATTTAAAAGGAAGTGTAACCGCTGAGAGACAGGAAAAAATTGATTACCTGAACAATTTAAAGGGTCGGGATGGCTGGTTTACAAAACACTATGGAGGAGAGGCTAATGATGGCTTGGCTGTGCATTCTGATGGAAAGAAAAAGATATGGCAGGTCCACAACACAAAGAAATTGGACAGCATCCGGTTGGAGATAGACAAAATTGCAGACAACAAAATAGAAAAGTCCATTTTGCTCACAAGTTTGATTTTGGCTTTGGACAAAGTGGATAACACTTTAGGGCACTATGTTTCTTATTTAAGAAATTGGTCTCCCCGTTCTTTTAAAACAATGCAACTAAAAATGCCTTTAATAGAAAAGGGCAAAGGTCCTCATCAGATTATGAATGAGGATATTTTTAAAGCACAGGCTGAGGTTAAGGCTGATCTTTCTTATTTTGATCCACCTTATGGTTCCAATAATGAAAAAATGCCTCCTTCTCGTGTTCGTTATGCTGGTTATTATCATATTTGGAAAACGGTGATTTTAAATGATGAGCCGGAGCTTTCAGGAAAAACAAATCGCCGGGCGGATTGCAAAGATCTGACAACCAGTTCCTTATTTGAGGAATTTCGCAAAGATACGGAAGGTCGGTTTATAGCCTTAAAAGCTATCGAGAAATTGATCAAAGAATGCCAGTCCCGTTATATTCTACTTTCTTACAGTAATGGAGGCAGGGCTACAAAAGAAGAGATTGGCGAAGTGATTAAGGGTTGTTGTTCCAAAGTTCAGGTGTTTGCCATTGATTACAAAAAAAATGTTATGTCCAATATGCGCTGGACTGATGATTGGATCAAAGAAAAAGAGGACCAACATACAGAATTTTTATTCCTCATGAAAAAAAAGGTTCAGAAATATGAAAAACCAGAACAATTATATTGATTTTATTCAGCGGTTTAAACTCTTGATCAAAAAGAGATCGGATTTAATTGTCACAACATTGAGCAATATTTTTACAATGCGATTGATAGGAAATAAAACTCACGGTGATTTAGCTGAAATTGCTATTGCTGAATTTATCAATCAGTATATGTATGATTTCCGTTCTGAGCATACAGGAAAAGATCTATATCGATCCAAATCAAATGAAGAAGATATAAAAATCATCAATGAGCTAACAAAAAAAGAGTTTTCTGTTAGTTTAAAAGCTTATGGCCAGGGGCCATTGCAATTATCTACTGATAAACAATCTCGTATGGTTTGTTTGTTGAATGAACAAAAAGATGATCATATAACAGATGAAAGTATTATTCAGGAAATTTTCAAAAACACTGCTTTTGTTGATTTTCATAATATTAATATCCTTCCTTTGATTTATGATGAAAAAAATAAAAAATGTAATATTTTAGTGTTTGATTATAAAAAAGCACAAGGTAACACAAATCAAATTCTTTTAGAGAAATCAGGTCGAGGACGGAAATATCCTGTATTTCGATTTTATGATGCCGATAAAAATTATATTTGCGAAGTTCGTTATGGAAAAACAGATGCCAATGCTCTCCAAAGAGGTTTATGGACTGATACAAAAAAAGGATTAAAATATTTTGAGAGTGTTACAGGAGGTTGGATTGATTACTCTCATAATTTTATTTTAGTTCAACTATTTTCCAAAGCCTTGGTATCATCTAATTTAGGACACAAACTTGCATTGGAAAAAATTGAACAAGACATTAAAAGATTGAAACAACAGAAAGGAAATGAGAGTAAACTAAAATAATCTGAAGAAGAAAAAACAAAAGTTATACAATCAGGTTTTGAAGATCATAAGCCTGAAGATGGATATAATAAGTCAAAATTTAATACTGCCATTCAGCAACTTTATATTTCAAAAGAAAAAATTGATTTCAGTCAAAGCACTTTGGATAAATTTAAAAAAATATTTAACTTTATAAATGAAAACCTGCGTAACCAAACTAAAGTCAAGGGAACTTAGTAAATAACTCTTTGAATTGGATCATTTTGCCTGGGCTGGCAAAATGGTTGGCGGGGCGTCAAATTACAAGCAGTAAATATATTCAAAAATTTGGATTCAGGGGGGCGTTGGAGAGGCTTTGTTGACTGAAAAGCAAACGGCCACCACAGGCAAAACCAAGCTGAGGCCACTTCATTCGATTAAGACGATAAACCGCCCGCTCAATATCCATACCCAAATCCTTTGGAAAAAGAGCCAAAACAGACCCATCATAAAAAGTGGACTCGTGCGTAAAAAAAGGCCTGGGGTTCCGGGTTTTGCCATTGACATATATCCTGGGCCCCTCCCTCTCACAATGCTTCCGACCCCACTCCCACCAGTTGCTTTCATCAAAAACCCTTATACGCCGATTCATCAGCTGTCCCTTGTAAGGATAAAGCACTCTCACCTTTCGATTGTAAATCATCCGCCGGGTTTTGCCTGTCACAGCTGTATGCGAACAAACCATATCCGCATTCCCAAACTTTTCGTTGGTGAAAACAAAGTCCGCCCCACTCACAGCCCCCACCTTCACATCAAACAAATCAGCCACACATCCACCATCCGGATTGGGCTTTCCAAACCAAAGCTGACCCTGATTGTGGTTAAACCAAACATGGCCATTTGAAAGCTCACGATTAAAACAGCCTTTTTGCCATCGCCATATCGCACAATTGGGTGCGTAACCCCTAAATACCGATAGATCCCCAAGCTCCTGATAATAAGTGAAAGTCCCCTGACTGTAAAGCTCATAGTTAAGCCTTTTCGCACTGGTGGCTTTTAAAAAATCCCGTGGTGTGATGAATATCAACTCCCCTCCCTCCCGAAGATGAGCCATGCTCTTGGCAATAAAAAAAAGATACAAATTGCTCCGGCGGTCAAACCACTCCATCGGCAAAAGCTTTTTTGTTTCCGGCAATATGTCCTGAAACCGAACATAAGGGGGATTTCCAATAATGGTCTCAAATTGATTTTCCACAGGATAAGAAAAAAAATCCCCTGCCAAAATTTTACTCTCCTCATTTACCCTGAGATTTGGATCCAACTCAATGCCCACCGCCCCCTTTAAATGTTTCAAGAAAGCCCCATTGCCACAAGCCGGCTCCAAAACCGCCCCCCTGTTTTGACGAAGAGTAAGCATTTTGTGCACAATTGCTTCCGGCGTGAACACCTGCCCATAACGGCAAACATCCAACGCCATCTTTTTATGATTGTTATCAAGTGGAAATTCCATGTAACATCCATTACAGTTGAAACAGAGGACTCAGCTGAAGGGTGGCTGAACGCTCCGGCCCAAAAGAGATCATGTCCACAGGCACATTCACTGCCTTTTGAATAAAATCCACATAGTTTTTGGCCGGCAAAGGCAGGTCCTTAAAGCTCTTCACATCCGAAATATCCCTCTGCCAGCCCGGTAAAGTATGATAAACCGGTTCACATAAAGCCAGCTCCTCCTTCAAAACAGGGTAATCCTCCCGCTGTTTCCCCTCTACTCTGTAAGCCACACACACCGGAATTTCTGAAAGAGAAGACAACACATCCAGTTTCATCAAAGCCATATTGGTCACGCCATTAAGACGAATGGCGTATTTCAAGGCCGGCAGATCCAACCAGCCACATCTTCTCTTCCGGCCCGTGGTGGCCCCCCACTCCCCACCCCTCTCCTGCAAAAGCACTCCTTTTTTGTCAGAACACTCGGTGGGAAAAGGCCCTTCCCCCACACGGGTGGTGTAAGCCTTTGTAATGGCCATAACCTTTTGCACCCACTTTGGTCCAAGCCCCCCGCCAGCCAAAGCAAACCCGGCCAAAGTGGAACAACTGGTGACATAAGGATAAGCACCATGAAACAGATCCAAAAGGGCCCCCTGTGCCCCCTCAAACAGAACTTTTTTATTCTCCCCCAAAGCCTTGTGAATAACAGCCGAAGTGTCCCGCACACGATAAGGACGCAATTCCTCTCTCAAACTGAGAATTTGATTTAAAATAGCTTTTGTGGAAACAGGCCCTTTTTTATAAAACTTTTCCAAAAGAAATTTTTTCTCCTTTAAAACCTGATCCAGTTTTTCCTCAAGGGCTGAAGGATCCAAAAACAGGTCTGCCAACAACAAAGCCTGACGCCCAGCCCGATCTTCATAAGCCGGACCAATGCCCCGGCCCGTGGTGCCGATCTTCAAGTCTCCTGCCCCGCTCTCCCGTGCCTGATCCAAAGCTTTGTGGTAATCCAATAAAACAGTGGCAGAATCAGAGATCAACAACCTGGATGGGGTGTCCAAATAAGGGCCGGACTTTTTTATATTCCTTATTTCAGAAACAAGAGTCTCCAAGTCTACAACCACCCCGGCACTGATGACACAAATACAGTTTTTGTGAAACACACCAGATGGAATGAGATGCAGGACTTTCGTCTCTCCCTGAATATTCAGGGTGTGACCGGCATTGGCACCCCCCTGATAGCGCACCACATAATCCGCGGAGGCAGAAAACACATCAATGGCTTTCCCCTTGCCTTCGTCACCCCACTGAGAACCTGTAACTATAACACTTGACACAATAAAAAAAATTACACCACAGATTTTGTCGTAAAGCAAGTGAACAGGTCCTGAAAAAAGCAATTTAAGCCAAAAATAGTCATTTTATCCTCAAGAAAACGACCAGATTCCTGCTTTCGCAGGAATGACGGTGAAAAAGAAGGTATTGGACAGTAAAAAGAAGGTATTGGACAGTAAAAAGAAGGTATTGGACAGTAAAAAAAATGTGTTTGTTCAGGAAGGGTTATCAGGGGCAGGAGGGGCCGAAAGTATGGTTTTATATAGCCCACTTGGACCAAATACCAAAGACTTAAGTCTGTTATAGCAAAAAAAGAACCAGACTTTATTCTGGTTTTTACTTTATGCCGTCAACATTTTAAATAAGCCTGCCGATTAAATAAATAAGCTTGCCGATAAAGCTTATAGAACTCAAAAACAAAGGCTTATAAAATGAAAGCAAAAACTTTATACCTTATTATTATGGTTCTTTGTGTTTTGCTCTGCTCCTGTGGGGGCCTGGAGGACACAAGAGACCCTGAACGAAGAGACAGGGAACCGGAGGGGGAACCGGGGCCACCTAAAATAGATGTTATGGAGTTCACCAACTGGCGGGATTTCCTGAAAAACTGTAAACCGGACTTCGATACACCAGATAATATTTCAGATATTATAGCGGGGGCTGTTCCCGGTCTGAAAGATAATTACCTGCCGGGGATGTTCAGAGCCTGTTTTGAAAAAAAGTCCCAGGACGCACATGGAAAAATATGTGAGGCCCGCGATTACTGGGAAAGAAAAAAGAAAAACGCCAGAAGCTCTGCCCAAAAGTCCCGTGCCGAAAACGAACTGCATAAATTGGCCCGACTGGAAGACAGCCTAAATCACAAATTATACAAACTGGGAACAAAGGCCCGTGATCAAATGGAGCATTTGAAAGAAAACAAAAAAGAAACGGCAGTTGGAAGGGTACTAAACTTTTGGGCACGGGACGAATATGAAGGCTGGGAAACAGTACTGGATGTGGAATCCTACAGCTCCTGCACCTCTTATGTAGAAGATGACGATGATGACTATGACTGATACAGCAGGCCTGTCCGTATATATCCTGGATCCCCGCTTACGCGGGAATGACCCTCGTGTCGAGGGGGACAAAGTTGACGCAACTTCCTCCTCTGATCGTGATTCTGTGCCAAGCCACACATTCTCATGAAGAGGCGAATTTTTTTTGGTGGCTTTTTCATTCCCTGTCCTTAAGAGAGTAATGGAAAAACAAAAACTGCGTTTTTTGTCTTGAGCTGAAATTATTGTCGCTCACCAACACCAATAAATATGTTCCTTTGGAGATCTCCGGACCCAAAGCCAGGCCCTCCATATTATCCACTTTTACTTTGGAGAGAGAAGACAAACTGGAAAGAGAAGACAGATCCGCCATCATGGTTTTTTGGCATGCCACAAAGTCCCCTTTGTTTAAGCTTTTTTTCAAAAAAACATTGCTGGCCTGAGAACAATCCGTCAGAAAAAGACGGGCCAGGTTGGCGTCCATTTTCCGGTCACCGGAAAGCCCCTTTTTTTTTAAATAAGCTCGCTCCAATGTTATCAGCTTTTTATTCCCAAGTGCTACAAAGTCTGTCAGGCCGTTGGTCCCCTGCATGTTGCCTTTCTCCATAAAAAGATCCATGGGATAAGCATATTGCTGGTGTTTGTTCACGCCCTTAAGACGCAAAGCTTTGTTTTTTATACTTTGCCGGGTGATGCGAATAAACTGTCGGTTTTGAACAGCTGTCCGCTCAGAGCTGTCATCCTGATGCAAAGAAGATTCCGTGGCCCAATACATATTTGCCTGCTCTGGATCCAGGCTCAGAGCCTCAAAGGCTTTGTTTTCTTTCACTCCCCACTTACCAGTTTGACGAGGACGCCAATACATATCCCAAACAGGAAAAGAGGACTGCCACTGGCCTTTCGTGTTAAAAACAAACACCTGAGGCGGGGCCTTGAGGGTGGGGAGTTGTGCCCCCTCTGAGCTGATCAAAATCCGGGCCGAGAAAGGATTTTGTTGCCCCGCAGGGCCCGGAGATGACCTGTCTGAATCATATAAAATGGCCATCCCCTCCGGATCTATGGGGACAAAATGCTGGCCCTTTTTGTCTCTGAGTATCACATGGTTTATCAGATCCAAATGGTATCGGTCTTTTTTTTGGCTGAGTCGAAACTGATAAAACCGGGGAGGAAAACCTTTATTGCCTTTATCGTCCGACAAAGCCAAAAACATTTTGTTTTGGGAATCCCAAGCCAAGGCGGAAAGCCCGCCGACAGGAATATTTTTAAAACTTAAACCTGGCTCAAGAACCTGCTCATGGACAAATTTTAAAGAAAAAGAAGGCTTAGGGGCCGGGCCTTGCTGAGACAGGGTGGGTGTTTTGAGCGAAGGCTGGCTGAAATCGAGGGTCAAAGGCTGGCCTCTGCCTCTGCCAACAGAAGAAGCCGGCTCTGCTGTCTGGCCAGCATGCCGACAGGCCGGACAAACCAGAAAAACCAACACAAATGCCACCATCCGCTTTTTCACACCAATCCCCTTTGAGCTGTCACTATAAAAAAACCCGGACAGAATGCTCAAAATTCAGGAGATCTGTCAACTCTTTTGACTTTGGACCTGAAAGTGTGTCAGATAGACCCAAAAACAAGACCAATGGCAGAAATAAGGAGTGAGGAATGGACAAAAAACAGTGGGAACAAAAAATCAACGGGGCTTTTGAAAATATCCACCAGCCCACCCGCTTGAACGCGGTGGCCAAAGAGGTGGAACAGGTGGTGGAACAGCTCACAAAAGGCACACTGAGAGTGTGCGAAAAAAAAGAAGGCCAGTGGACAGTGCAGGAATGGCTGAAGAAAGCCATCCTCCTCTATTTCCGCCTTAAAAACATGCGTCCCATTCGGGCGGGAGACCTCTCTTTTTATGACAAAATCCCCTTGAGAAAATGGACAGGCCAGGAGGGGGTGCGGGTGGTCCCGCACGCCCTTGTGCGAAAAGGGGCTTATGTGGCCCCCAAGGCTATCCTCATGCCTTCTTATGTGAACATAGGGGCTTATGTGGATGAGGGCACTTTGGTGGACACCTGGGCCACAGTGGGGTCCTGTGCCCAAGTGGGAAAAAATGTGCACCTCTCAGGTGGGGTGGGCCTGGGCGGGGTGCTGGAACCTTTGCAGGCCCGGCCGGTGGTGATTGAAGATGATGTATTTGTGGGCAGTCGCTCCATTATTGTGGAAGGGGCCGTGGTCCGGCAGGGGGCGGTCATAGGGGCCGGTGTGTTGATAACCGCCAGCACGCAGATCATTGATGTCACCCAAAGCTCAGCCCCTGTTTACAGAGGGGAGGTGCCGGAAAATGCGGTGGTGATATCCGGCAGTCGGACCAAAAAATTCCCCGGCGGGGAATTTCAAGTGCCCTCTGCCCTTATTATTGGCCGGCGATCGGACAAAACCGACAAAAAAACCGCCCTCAACGATATTTTAAGAGAACTGTAAATATATATAAATTTTTTTTTAAAGACCGGGTTTTATTGTGACGATATATAATATATCAGCATAAAAGATCAAGGAAACCTTAAGTCAGGCCAAAGGAGGAACTTTTGAAAATGCAAAAATGTGAACCCAGCTCCCCTCTTGTGCAATCCATTGTTCATTTTGTCTCCCAAAGCCGGGGCTTGAGCTTTCTGGAAAGTGGAGCCAATGAACTGACTATTTGTCAAAATGTGGATGGCAAACATTTGACTGTCGATACCAATACCATTGCCGAGGTCCTGTCCCGAAAAGACTCCAAACAGGAGCTTTTTTTACAGGTGAATTTTTCGGATGGAAGGAAAGTCATTTTAACCGACAGCCTGATTGGTTTTAAGCCCGCCATATACTCAGACCTGGACATGAACCGCCTGCCCAAGGTGGTGACCACACCGGACCTCATCAGCTTTATTGAGGTGCTGGAGGATTCTCTCCACGACACAGAAGTGGGTATGGAGGAGATAGAGGATGTGAAACAGTATTTTGAATCCGTGCTCATGGGTGCGGAAGCCATTGGCTTCAATCTTATTTGTGAAAGAATATGGATAGCCCGCCTTTTGAATCACCAGATAGCCATCGGCCACGGCTGATTGAGGCACACCATGTCTCATTCCAAAAAAATAAAAATCTGTGACCCACTTTATGATTATATTTATTTTGACCAGGAGGAAAAGGCCCTCATCGAACACAGGGTTTTTCAGAGACTGAGAGCCATTCAACAGCTGGGTTTTGCCGACATGGCTTTTCCCTCCGGCACCCACAATCGGTTCAGCCATTCTCTTGGCTCTGCCCACCTGGCCGGCAAAGCCTTTGACAGCATTTTTGAAAAAAACAAAGCAAACTTTTCACTTGCTGAATCCAAAAAAAAGGAATTCAGAAAAGCCGTCAGGATATCGGCCCTTCTGCATGATGTGGGGCATGGGCCTTTAAGCCATTTCAGTGAGCCTTTAATGCCTCCTTTAAAATCGCTCCAGCTGGAAAAATACATGGAAGTGAGTCAACGACGAAACAGCAGGCATGAAGATTACAGCCTGAAAATGATTATGGATAAAGAGGAGGGGCTTTATGACACTATTCAAAAAGCAGGGGTGGCACCGGAGGCGGTGGCCCAAATTCTGCACCATGAATTCAAGGAAAAGGAAAGTCGCTTTCAAACGGGTGGGCTGGATTTTTTGCCTCTGTTTCGGCAAATTATCAGCTCGGATTTTGATGTGGATCGGATGGACTACCTGCAAAGGGATTCTCTTCATTGTGGTGTCAAATACGGCCTGATGGACTTTGTCTGGTTAATCTCCCACTTTGACTGTCAGGTTGTGGGGAACCAGGTGTTTTTGGGCATTCGAAAAGGCGGGCTATACACCCTGGAGAGCTTTATCATGGGCCGGCAACACATGAGGCTTATCGTGTATTTTCATCATAAGTCGGTTATTTATAACAAAATGCTTAAAAAATACGCAGAGGAAGTCCGCTTCAGACTCCCCACCAGCCTGAAACAATATATTCCCTTCACAGACAGCCACCTGAAAGATCATTTAAGAAAAGAGGACAACACATGGGCCAAAAAAATCATGGAGCAAAAACCTCACATAAGGCTGGCGGAGTATGTGTTTTTTGATTCCTTTAAGAAACAAAGATTCTCTGAAGAAAAACTCGTGGAAGAAAAACTCATATCCCTTCAGCAAAAATTAAAAAAACACAGTATCCCTTTCATTGAGATCAACTCAGAGGAGGATTCCCTGACACCTTATAAAAGAGGGCCGGCACAATGGACCATCTATCTGAAAAGAACGGATAATCATGAGTCCAGGCCCCTGAAAGAAGATCCTGGTTTTTTGTCCATCCCCCGCCGAAAAATACAAAGGATTTATGTGCCTCCCCACTTGTGGAAAAAAGCGACCGCCTTGACTTGACAGGGCTTTGACAGGGCTTTGACAGGAAAAGTCGCTATGCTCAATATTTATTCATTTTGGTTTTGGCTCTTTTGTAATACACCCCGGTGGGGACATCCCTGCTTAAGATTTTTTGCCAGTGCTCTTGAGCTGTGCTGACATTGCCCACACTTTCGTTCAGGTTGGCCTCCTCATACAGAGGTTTCATGGCAAGCTCCAGGCTGTCCCTTGCCCTCTCTTTAAAAAGAAGGACATTTTTATTATGAGGGACAGGGATTTTTTGAGAGGCCTTGTCACAGGCAAAATAAGCTTTTTTAAACTCTTTTGCTGAAAAATGGCTTTTGCACTCGCTCTCCATCCTTTTGTTGTTATCCTGAAATTCTTTTTTTATACTGGCCAGCTCCCTCTGTGCCAAAGCACGCTTTTGAGCCAGCTCCTTGTGGCCACTGATGTTGATAAAGTGCTGATAAGCGGACATGGCCTTTAAGATCCGGCCTTTTTTATGGAGGGATTTGGCATAATGGTATTTGCCGGCCAGGGACTGGATAAACTTTTTTCTCTCTTCTTTTTGTTGTCTTTCCTCCTCTTTCAGTGTTTCGTTGGTGTCAAACTGATCCGTAAGGGCCTGAACACGGCCATCGGCTGGGGAAAGCTCTATGGCCGGGTTTAAACAGCTCACCAATTCATGTTTGAAATGGAATGTTTCAAATTTTTCCCTGCATTTGTCTGTGACCTGTTGAATGAACTTGTCTGTTTTTTCCGCTTTTTTTCTTTTTTCCTCCATCGCATGTTGCCTGTTGGCATTCTCTGCGGCCTGTGCACAGGCTATTTCCAGTTTTTTGGAATCCTCATAAGAGTTGGTGTATTTATGAATTTGTTTTATCTCACTTTGGCAATATACAAACTTTCCGGTTGTGTAAAGGTGCAAAGCCGTCTGGTAACTGCGTTTGACCATTTTTGCCTCATGTTCGCTCAGCCCTTCCAGCCCCTCCTCCACGGCTGTTACTGCTTTTATTTCTGAATCCTCTTCCGGCTTTTCCTTATTGAGAAACAAAAAGCCGGCAAGCACCATGCCCACTGATCCATATATAATAAGCCGTTTTTTGTTTTTTTTGACAAAGGACAAACCCGCGGAGGATTCATCCGGCATCTCCACCACAACACCCGGCGTATTGGCCGGCAGAGGGGCGTTCGGCCATCCTCCCATTGGAGAGGAGGGCAGTAAATCCCCCTGAGGCAGGGCCGGTGCGGGCAGTGGGGCCTTCATCCGGACCAGTTCTTTTTCCAAAGAGAGATTACGGATTTCAAAAGTGATCTCCATGTCCAAAATATAAATTATGTCGCCACTTTGAAGGGTATAAGGTTTGCCAGGTTTCAGCTCCCTGTCATTCAGCAAAGTTCCATTGGAGCTTTTTAGGTCCGCTATGTGGTAGTTTTGTCCCTCCTGGCTTATTTTAAAGTGCTTTCGGCTGATATTGGGGTTATCCACCATAATGTCAGCGGTCTCATCCCGGCCAAAAGTCCACTCGGATTGATTTTCCAGCCTGAAAATATCCTTCGCACTGTCATCCTCATAAGACACCTTGAGAAAGGCGGACATGGAGGCCTGTTGGGAATCCATATCCATGATTTTTGTTTTGTCATCAGTGGAAAGCAGAGGTTCGTCCGGGGGCAGGTCCGCGGAAGGCAGGTTCTCTGAGTCACCATCCGCTGTGTCAGGAGCTTGTTCTGTGGGTTGGGTGAGCTGGGATTCGGTCCTTTTGTAAAGGGCCACACTTTGCGGATCAGAAAGGGCTGGTGCTTTGTCTGAAGAGGCTGTTTTTTGCTTTTCCCCTGATTTCAAACCAGATGGTTTTTTATCCTCTTCGCAAAGGATGAACTCAAAGTCCTGCACCTGAAAGCCCTTCTGCACCGGGCTTTCCTCCTGTGTCTCCCCGTCTATGACAAGCTGTTCTGCCGGGGACAGATTTTTAACAGTCCACTGCCCCTCCTCTCCCATAAAAAGGCTCAAGTGTTTTCGGGAAATACCGGCCTGCTCAGGCAAAACAATCTGGTTGTTTTTCCCTCTGCCAATGCTGTATTCCTCTTCCTTTTGAAGAGAAAGCTCCTGAAGGATTTTCCCTTTGTGTTTTACAATTATTTTTTTCATAATTTATCCTGTTTCATAAAAGTGGCCATCTTGTCAGGTTTTGGTGTTTAACATCAAATTTTTCATCGTCCATCCATTTTGGTATTGTTTTTTCAGTAACGATCCTCATGTTGCAGTTTGCATATTGTGTAATTTTCAAAAGCTTCCTTGTAAGTCAGGTTTTTTTTATCCCTTATGGCGGTCATCACATTTTGAAAAGAGGACATGCAGGGCACAAACCGGCGCTTTTCCCTGTTCCTTTTTCCCGCTATCATCCAGGCCTGTATCAGTTGTTGGTTCCGGGTCCGTGCTTTTTCCAAATAAGAGCCACAAAGATCATGCTGAGGATAAAGTGTCTTGCAGGCCCTAAAAGATTCCACCGCCCGGCTGTAAACACCTTTTCTGTAATCTCTGATACCTCTGATATAGGCAAATTGGGCATGCTTATAGGAGCTGAGCTGGTTTTTTTCTCTTTTTTTTATCTCTGTTTCTTTAAGCTCTGTTAAGGTTTTCACACTTTCCTCCCTTTCCATTTGTGTCCTCAGTTTGTCCTCCTCCTCTTCTTTTGTGGAATTGTCCGAAAGCAGGAGATAAGCCATAGCCCCGGCCACCACCACCAATATTATTTTGGGTTTGATTTTTTTTTTAACAGGTTTTTGAGCCTTTTGATTGGGCAAAGGCTGGCTCATTGGGTCGGGAAAAGGGAGGGGGTCTGTTGGAGGCATGGGGTCTTGCAAAAGAGAAAGAGAAGGCTCTGCTTTGTCAGCGGAGGGGGCTGTGGAGGGACTTAAGGGAGCTGGGGCCAAAGAGCCTACCGGGCCGGCAGAGGGCACAGGAGCTGGGGCTTGGGGGCCTGCTGGAGAGTGCACAGGGGTTGGAGGGAAGACAGGAGAGGGCTGGGGGGTGGACGGAGGTGTCCCAGCTTGTTCCATTTGCATGACTGTGGAACCAAACTGAATCAGATCCCCATCCTGTAGATCGGACTGGATTTTAACTATGTTGTTGATTTTCAGGCTGGCTCTTTTGCTAAGGTCCTTAATGGAATAATGGCCGGATTTTTCCAGTTGCAGGAGAGCCTGTTTGCGGGAGCATTTGTCATCCTTGTTGAGGGCAATGTCGTTTTCAGAGCTTCTGCCAATGGTGATTTTGCTGGCCACCAATTTATACACCACCCCTTTATAAGGCCCTTTGGTCACTTTGAGCCTTGTGGCATGGGGCATGGGAACGGGCACTTTGAGCTGAGCCTTCATTTAACTGGCCTCCTCCTGCTCCTGGCTTGTTGTGGGTATAAAGGAGATCAGGGTGTAAGCCAAGCCCTCTTTGCCGTAGATGCCTTTGGCGGACAGTTGAAATTCTGTGCCACTGAACTCAAGAGAATCGGTGGCCATCTCATGGGGGTATTGCTGAACTTTTTCCAGCAGGCCAGTCAGATTCAGTTTGAGGGCCTGATCCTCAATATCCTGCACAGGTGCGTTCAGCACTCTTTCCACACTCACTCCTGTTTCCTCTTCGAAGTGGGCACTGGCCCCTTGAATCTTCATACTTTCCATATCAATCCCCAGGGTGGGGTAGCCTATCATTTCAATAAGGTGGTTCATTTCGGTTACCCGGTCAAAATCGCCCGTGTTTTTGGCCTCCTCCTGGGCTGAGGAGATGCGCGACAGGGCAGAGTTGATATTGGCACTCAAATTCTGCAAAGGCTCAAAATCATAATCCACTGCCACGGTCACAGAATCATCTTGCAGGGCCTTGTTCAGTTGTTTGTTGATGGATACAATGGGAAACTCAAATATTTTATACAGAAAGAAAAAAACCAGCAGACCCAGGACCAAAGCGATAAAACAATTTTGTGCCAACAGGCTGACAACTCTTTTGTTGCCGGAAGAGAGGGCCCCTGTATCATAAATAACCACAGAATAGGCCACAGCACTTTCTGTATTGGTTTTGCTGTTGAAAAAAGAAATGGGTGCCATGGCACCGACCGTGTTGGAATCTATTTTTTTAACAAAAACATTTCCTGTTTTTCGCCCTTCATGCACGAAGGGAAAGGAGGGATAAGTGTGTGCTCTTTCAGCAGGGGCTATAATCCGGCCATTGACAGCCTGAATAATAAAGGCTTTGGTCACTCCTGGCCTTTTGAGAGCATAGTCCACATCAGCGGCACTGTGGACACGGGTTTTGATGGCCTCATAATTCATGCGGGACAAAGTTCTGGCAATGCTTTCGGCGTGGTTCATGCTCTCCTGAGCCACACTGGCGTTCAGAATTTGAATTAAAGGAACAACGGAGAGAGCGGTCACCATAACGACGAAAAAAATCAGAAAAGAGGCAATCACCCACTTGAAGTCCGCCAGAGTCGGCAGTTTATACACCCCAGGCAAAACCACTTTGTCCATGTAATTTACAAACCAATTTTTTAAAGTCAGTTTGACAGGGGCCTCTTTGTTGTCCTTTTCCATAGTGAGGTTGGCCCCGTTCTGAGGAAAACCCTGAGGGTAGCCGTTTGGAGCTTGAGGGTAATGGGGTGCGGGCATGCCTTGTGAGGGATGAAGAGGCACGGGCTGGCCTCCCATATTTTGTGTGGGATGGGCCAGAAGCAGGTCCGGGGCGGGCACAATATCGAAAGTGATTTGACCGAGGGACACCTTGTCCTTCTCCTGCACTTCCCTTTCCTGAATTTTAAGGCCGTTCAGAAAAGTGCCGTTGCTGGAGTCAAGGTCATGGATAATGATCCCCTCTTCATCCACCTCTATCTCCGCATGTTTTTTGGATATGCCTGAGTCAGGGATGGTGATTTGGCAGTCCTCTCCTCTCCCCAAGAGGTATGTGCCCTCCTGAAGTGGGATGGTCTGTCCACTGAGTTTGCCGTTTAAAAATCTAATGGCCCACATAAAGCTGGTCTCCTTTTTGCAATGGTTGGGAGTTCAGGGCGGGAGAGGGGAACTCAAACACAGAATAAGAGGGGGGGGAAAGTGCAAAAGAACCGGGGGGCCTGACCACTTTCCAGGGCTTGATGTTGTGGGATACATGGGTGATTTCAAGAGAGCGGTTGACAAAAATCAGATCCAGGGGAAAACGCATGAAAAAAGTGTGGATACCCCTTTGGCACGGGATAATCCACATGGCAGAGGACATGGGAAGATGCGATCTCCCCATAAGCCCTTTCAAACGGGAGAGGATATGGCTGGCTTTGATCACATTTTGAGCCAGAACTTTATTGGTTTTGGCATGGATGAGTGGGGTCATATCATCCTCCTCCCTTGTAAAAAAATTGCAGGCCCACGGGGGCAAAAACAGTGAGCATAACGGCTGGCAGGATAAGGCAAATCATGGGCAAAAGCATTTTCTGAGAGGCTTTGGCACCTTCTTTTTCGGCACGGGCAAAACGTTCATATCTCATTTGCTCTGATTTGGCTTTCAGGGTTTTGGCCACACTGGCCCCTGTTTCGTCAGAGTCAATAATCATGGTGCAGACACTGGTGATCTCATCCACATCCATTCTCTTCATCAGGTTGGACAGAGCCTCATTCCGGGAACTGCCCAGTTTAATGTCCTTTTGAACAATCAGAAACTCATCAGCCAGCACAGAGTTTTTGGCTTTTTCTGTGATTTTTTGTATGGCACCAAAAAAGTCCAGACCGGCCTCTGTGCTCAAGGCCAGCAAATCCACAAAGAAGGGCAGTTCCATAGTGACTGCACTTTGCCTTCGCTGTTTGTGGCTGTTGCAATAAAGGTGCGGAAACCAAAATCCTATGATGGAGACCACCATGCTCATCCAGTAAGGGTAGTTTAGTTGCAGGGCAAAATTCATGATGATGAAAAACAGAGGGAACATAATCCCCCAAAGAATTTGCAGGCCGATAAACTCGTCTGTGTTCAGCTCTTTTGTGAGGCCGGAGGTCGTAAGTTTATGCTGGACAGATTCACGGTATTTGGGGGCCTTGATGTTTTTGACATATTTCAGGGACAGATTATGGACCAAAGGCCTGGAGGCCTGTATCAGAGGCATTTTGGAGGGACTGGGTTCTTTGCCTTCAGCCCAGGCCAGCGATTCTGCATCATTTTTTTTGGCCAGCACCACGGAGCAAAACAGGTAGACAGACATGGCTGTCAGGCCCAGGCCAGCCAGTAAAAACACATGATCAAATTCCATAATCACACCTCATTTCTTTCACAGCCGACCAAACTGCCGGCCTCTGTCATGCCTATCGGCAAAAATCCCCCCCAACATAAGAAAAATTTGCAGGTCACTCTTTGGGGTGTGTTGCCCTCTCTTCCTTGTGGCTGGGCCAGACACAGCTATAGAGGTTTTGTCTCTTGTCCAGAAGGGGACAGGTTCAAGGTCTGGATCGGTCCTGAAGACAGACGACAGGGCTTTTTGTGGGGGCCTGCCTGACCTGAGCCAACCAAAAGTCCAGGCCATATCCTCTTGATTATGAGAATCTTTGAGTTTTGGCATAAAATAGGAGTTGGATATGAAAAATCTTGTCTTTTTAGCTGTTTTTTTGATATCGGGCTTAGCCTTTTCAGCCCCGGCCAGCAAATCTCAGGGGGATTTTCATATCTGTTACTTCTCCCTGAACAACGAAAAAGAAGTGACAGAGATGCAAAGATTTACAGAAAAAATAAACCAGCACAGCCATTGTTCGATTTCTGTCCGGGAATACCTGACCGATGGCAATAACCCGGAAGAATCCTTTAAAAAAATGGTAGAAAGCGGGGTGCGATGTGATGGGCTGGTGATCTCTGGTCACCATACAGGTGCTTTTGGTGGTAAAAGAGCTTCCGGTTCACTGAGTATTGATTTTCTGGAAAAGCTGGCTTGCGATAAAAAATATTCAAAATGGTTTAAACAAATCAATGCACTTTGGCTTCAAGGGTGCCGGACCCTGGGCACAGGGGACATTGTGGTTGATGAGGAGGAAGGATCTGCTGATTATCATACCATGCGGGTGGGGTCTATATTGGAAGAAGATCATTTGGAGCAGTCCATAGCGGACCTGAATGTGGAATTTTCGGCCACTTTGGATCAGGATAACCCCCTGTCCACCCGTTATTTGAGGATTTTTCCAGGAGCCACTGTGTTTGGTTGGACCAAGGTGGCCCCTGGAGAAAGGTCAGGCAGTCAGTATTCTGTCCCCTTCCACATGGCTCATATAGCCCGTATAATTAACAATCAGGATGCTTTTCCTTCAGACAGCCCTTTAAAAGGGACATGGACCAAAGAATCCACCGTGCAATATCTGAACAGCATGATTGGCGTGCTTAATGGAGCGGCAAAGTGTCAAGAGCTGGTTGTGGAGGCCTGGAAAGAACATGGCAAAGTGCAAAACCAAGCCACAGAATATGGCTTTTACAATCCAGCCTTAAATGCTCATAAAGCTTTGGCCACCACAGATGACACTATTTTAAAAAAAGCTCATGTTTATGACTGTTTGCTCAAACACAGTCATGGCCAGGATCTTTTAAAAGTTCTGGATGAGATTTTAAAAGATCCTGTATTGATTCGCTATAATTATAACTCTCTTTTGGAAAAGATAAAAACTTTAAAAGAAAAAGATCCCAAGCTTCACGCGAAAATTATTAAAAAATTACGAAGCAATAAAGTGATTCAAAATTTTCTGTCCAAAAAACTGGATGACAACAGCCTTGGGCTTTTGAGAAAAATAGATTACCTGGCATTTTATGAGGAGATATATGGACCAACTCAGAAAATAATACCAGCGATTTTAAAAAAAGCCTCTTCAGCTTTTTCCAATATTTCTTCCGAGACTCTTGATGGATTGGATTATAAAAGAACTTTGCTCAGTTCTCTGGCAAAGCATGGGTATCTGAATAATGATCAGGGATTAAAACTGATTCAACAATTGCTGGAGGATCCAAAAAGGGAAATGAAGACATTTGCCATGGAGGTGGCTGGAAATTTGGGCAAACCCGCCCGGTTTATTTTAAAGGAAGGATTTTCGAATCAGAATGCTCATGTGAGAGCTGTTGCTTTGAAACAGCTGAATAAACATTTGGAAGGAGAGGCCTTATTGCCTTTTGTGGGGAAAGGAATAACAGACCAGCATGTGTATGTGCGAGCTACAGCGATGGATGCCAGTCCTTCTTTGGGAGAAAAAGCTCTGCCTTTTGTGGAAAAAGGGCTTTCAGATGATACGCATTGGGTGAGGGCAAGTGCCATAAGAGCGTCCCTTAAAATAGGAAAAAAGGCACTCCCTGTATTGCAACAAGCTTTGGCCACTGAAGAAGGTAAAAAGACGCTTATACAATGGCCAAGGGCCCGTTCCATGCTGAGACAGGCCAGAGACAGGCATAAAGACGAGGAGTTTGGAAATTACATTCAAAATCTGCTCCAGTATGTGGAAACAAATCAACAGGAGTAGAAAAAAATCCTTTGGGAAGTGATCGGACTTTAGTTTATGTGCCTCTTCCTGAAAAATGAGAGGTTTACGACACAGTGATTCATACACTGGCCAATAAAATTTATGACACAACGATTCATCAGGATACAGGTAAAAAATGAATCACTGTGTTATGTTTTTGTGGCTGTGGTTGACATGGAATGCAAAGCCTGTTTTTGGTAAACATGCTTGTATGGGACAGGACTTTGGTTTGGTGTTGGTGAGCTGATGACACAGTGATTCATACACTGGCCAATAAAATTTATGACACAATGATTCATAAAATAAAAAAAAGTTTTGCTTTTTAAAAAAAATGTTTTAGACTACAGGTCATCAGCGGGAAGCTGTAGGGCTTAAAAGCCCTGGGAACAAGGATGTTCCCACTTTTTTTATCAACTGGCTGACTTTGGCTGGACAGTCATTTTAAGGCCAATGGAGTCCAAAATATTTTTCAGAGTTTTAAGCCTTGGGTCTACAGAACCAGAAAGAGTTTTATACAAACTCTCTCTGCCTACCTTTGCTTTTTTGGCTACGGTGCTTATGCCATAAACTTTGGCCACATCCTGCAAAGCCAACAAAAAGGCCTCTTCAGCATATTTGTTGTTATCCTCCAGGTGCACGCTTAAATAAGTGGCGGCTTCCACTGGATCTTTTGGAGATTCCATTAAAGAATCCTCAATTTCAGCCGCTGTTTGGCCTGTTATGGCCCAGTGCAATTTGTTTTGAACTGTCTTGAAAAAAGTCAGGCTTATTTTTGATGTAGGATCATAGTCAGTGCTGGTGGGCTGGTTTGGTATAGCTCAGCCATGCCTTTTTGGCTGAGCCAGAGGGTCTCACCCTCCAGTCGCACCTCAAGCCTGGCTTGCCCCTCCTCTGTTTGATAGATGAGGATCTGTCCTTTGGATTTTTCCACGGCTTTTCCTGCCGATGATTTTTTTCCCATTGTTTTAAACCTCTTTGGTCAAACACTTAAGCATGACAACAGCTTGACCAGACTATGGTCTGTTTTCCATGCCTTACTCAATAACAACTTTTTTTAAACAGTCAACCAAAGATGACACAACGATTCATAATGTGTCAATCAAAATTATGACATGGTGATTCATAACTGGCCAATAAAATTTATGACATGGCGATTCATAAAATAAAAAAAAGTTTTGCTTTTTTTAAAAAGTGTTTTAGACTACAGGTCATCAGCAGGAAGCTGTAGGGCTTAAAAGCCCTGGGAACAAGGATGTTCCCACTTTTTTTGGCTACAGCACTTATGCCATAAGCTTTGGTCACATCCGAAAAACCAACAAAAAGGCCTCTTCAGCATATTCGCCTTTATCCTCACAGGTGCACGCTCAAATAAAAAGAATACCTTCATTTATACCGATCGTGTTTGAAAATTCATTGTTCAAATTTCCCCTACAGGACGGAAAAACCTCACAAGTGGCACCCTTTTCAAAACCAGTCTGGTTTAAAAGTGTGCAAATCTTAAACAGTTGTGTAATTTTTACATAACCCCCTCCGGTATTTTTGACAAAAGTTTCTTCTTGTCTTACATTACCCCAATGAAATCGTTTCTTTTTTTATTGGGACTTATTTGGGCTTTTATGCCTCTCTTATACGCAGAGGGCATGGACAAAACCTGCCGGCAGGTATGGTCTGTTGTTCCATCCCCCTTCCACAACCATCCAAAAACAGCCAAGGAAATATTTGATCGGAACATGCAAAGGATGCAGGATAATAATATAAAAATCGACATCAAGCCACATGAAATCGACAACATAAGGTGGGCTGAACAAGAGGAGCTTCAGCCTGCCACCAGGAAACCAGAGCCTTCTCTTAAAATTGGCACATTATCAGGAAAAAAAGTTTTTCTGAAAAAAATAGATCATGACAGTCCAATAAGATCTAACAGGCATAAAAGAGAGTTGGCTGTTTTTCGCACTCTGCATGAATTGGAGATCCTCACTCTTTTTAAAGGTGTCACCACAGATGAAAATGGCCAGTTGTATATGGTCAGTGAATTTCAGGAAGGCGTTGTTTTCTTTTTGGATAAAAAAATGCACCCTTACGCTCCTTCTCCGCCTTTTACATTAAAACGGAAACTGCAGAGGATGTCCTGGCTGAGTTCTTTAAAACAGATGTTTATAAAGTATCATATTGAACCTCAGGATATGCAGGTTTTGATCTCAAAAACAACAGGCAGGATATATCTTATTGATGTGGAATTTTATCAATTCCTGGGCCATGAAATAGACATCACGACTCCGGTATTGGCTCCAGCATACAAGCCACAACAATTGAGGATTCAGCGAACTCGGAAAGAAATTATGAAAGATCTTATAGACTTCCTGAAACACATACAGTTTTAATCCAAGCGGGGCCTGGAAAGTGAGACCAGGCACCCCGCCCAACAAAACCCTCTGCTGGACAAGGGAAAATGACGCTATATGTTAAACCCACCTGACATGGGGCAGACAGAGTCCTCAGGGGGGCGGACACTGTTAAAAAAAGTGATTTTTTTGGCAAATCAGCTTGACTTGGGGCTTGTTTTGCTGTTTTTCTTTGAAATACCTCAGAGGTGAGCGAGCCACAAAGCCCCTTTTGGCGGAAAAAAGCCAGCCACAGTGGCCCTGCTCAACTAAAGAGAGCGAAAGAAAAGCCTGTTTCAGGCCCTGAAATATAAACCCTCTCAATGGATTGAGACAATAAGAAAGGAACCAAGCCATGAGACTCCATCCAGAAGATATCCTGAAAAAAACTTTTACCCGTAAAATATTGGGCGGTTACAGCTCCACTGAAGTGGCGGATTTTTTGCAAGCCATGGCCGGGGAACTGGAGGAGAAAAACAGGGAGGCGGAGGCTCTCACAAACAAATTGCAGGAGCGTGAGTCCTCTCTCAGGGAATATCGTGAGCGGGAGACAGTATTAAGAGACACCATTGCCAGTGCCCAGAAAATGGCTGTCAAAATCAAAAAAGACGCCGAAAAAGAAGCTGATTTCATTTTGGAGGACGCCCGGCAAAAAGGGGACATGGTAGTGAAAGAGGCAAGGGATTCCTTAAAAACAGCCTATCAGGATCTGTCTGATTTGAGACGAATCCACATTCAGCTGAAAAACACCTTGCGATCTGTCCTGCAATCCCATCAGGATTTGTTGGAGCAGGATCCGGTGCATTCTCTGCTCCCCACATCTTTTCAAAATCCAGCACACTCCTCCCTTATAGAGGAAAAAGTCAATGAATCTTTGAACAAAGCGGTGCAGTCCACGCAATCGCTCTAAGGTGGTGTTCAGGCCCCTGAGTGCCACATGCTGATGAGATAAATGTCACCAAATCGAGCTTGAGGTTCTGGTGTGAAATGAAAAGTGTTTTGGTTCAAAAGAGGCGGAAGAACATTGTCCTTTGGGCAGGTGTGCCCCTGCTGTTTTTGTGTTTAATATTTTTTTTTAGCGGCTCCTGTGGCTTGAAGCCCTCCGAAGAGGGCTCGGGTGAGGGTGATGTCAAACTCACTTCAGGTGCTGAGGGGACAGCCGGTGTATGTTCCGGGTCCGCCCCATGTAAAAGAACCTGCAAAAAAATATTTGAGACTTCCGCCAAGCTTTATGAAATATGCCTTGAGGAAACAACGAGTGATGTGGCTCATCTGAATAAAGTGATTTCCGCCATGGAGAAGGGCAACTGGAAGTCCATTAAGGGGGATTCTTTAAAAGTTCTAATGGCTTTTGACAAAGACATCTGGCCAAAATATGCAGGGATCAGGGATAAAACCACCATTGAGGAGATGTTGTTGTGGGTGGCAGAAGATGAAAACATAGCCATGCATTTGGATGAAAAACACAATGTTTTAAGGAGGGCTTTTACAGTATTGGGGGCACCCGCGGGAGAAGACACAGTGGTTCAGAAGGGCATGGAAAGAAATGTGGACACAAAGGAAAAACGCAATTTTTTTGAGGTGAGTGCTTTCCACAATAACAGAAAAGCTTTTGAGGGGGCACATAACCTGTTGAAAGAGGAATGTGATGAGGATTCCTTTTGCATTGAAAAGTTTTACTGTAAAATTGAAAAGACCTTGGTGTTTGGCAAATTGAATGTCTATGGTTTGGCAAAAGACGCCAAAAGAAGTGGCTCTTTACATCAGGAAGACTGCCCCAGAGACTGATAAAAGCCGTTACAAATTTGTCATTCCCGCGAACGCGGGAATCCATATAGAGAGCTGGAGGATTTTGGAATGAGGACACAGGAAACCAATAAAAGCCGTTACAAATTTGTCATTCCCTTAGATAAGCGGGAATCCAGACAGAGGTTTGGAGGATTTTGGAATGAGAACACAGGAAACCAATAAAAGCCGTTACAAATTTGTCATTCCCGCGAACGCGGGAATCCATATAGAGAGCTGGAGGATTTTGGAATGAGAACACAGGAAACCAATAAAAGCCGTTACCTGCAGGAGGTGTTTGCCAAGGAGGACCCTGTTTTGGAAGGCATCAGGAAGCATTCCGAACAGGAAAATGTGAGCTATATGCAGATTTCCGCCTACGAGGGCGGTATTTTGCAGTTTTTATGCCAGGCATTGAAAGTGAAAAAAGTGGTGGAGGTAGGCACGCTTTATGGTTATTCCAGCCTGATGATAGCTCGTGCTTTGCCGGAAGGGGGCCAGCTTTGGACTTTGGATATGAGCGAGCAAAAACAGAAAAAAGCTCAGGAGCTGATGAAAGCTGACCCTGCAGGGGCCAAAGTGTGTTTCAAAGCCGGGCTGGCTATTGAGAGCCTGAAGAGTTTGGAAAATCAAGCCCCTTTTGATATGGTGTTTATTGATGCGGACAAAGGCATGTATGTAAATTATCTGCACTGGAGTCATAAAAACCTTAAAACTGGTGGCTTGGTGGTGGCGGACAACACTTTTCTTTTCGGGGCAATGTATGGTGAGCCAAGGGAAGAGCAGGACCTTAAAACAGTGGAGGTCATGCGGGCTTTCAACAAAGAGCTGGCCCATTCCGGTCGTTATATTTCCACCCTCATCCCCACCGCTGAGGGCCTGACCGTCGGAATCAAAAAATAAATTTTTTAAGATTCTTTTGATTTTTCTGCTGATTGTTTGGCTAATTTTTCCTCTTGAATTTCCTGATACACTTCAGCCATTTTTTTAATAATTCTTTTTCTGTTTTCAATAAGGCTTTCTTCATCCCCTCTGACAATCCCACCAAGAAAGGATCCTTCATAAGTGATTATGGGTTCTATAACTTTGACTCCATTTACGACCACTTCTTTCCTGTTTTTTAAGCTACTTTTTTTCATAACAAGTCCCTTTAGTGGGTGGCTGTTTTGCGACTTGCTGGTTTGGTCACTTTTTGGGCTTTGCCGGCTGATCTGATCTTGCCCTTGTGATGGGTGTTTTGAGCGATTAAAATTTGATCCAGCTTGGACATTATCCGGTCCATTTGTTTTTCCATGTGGTTCATTCGTGTTTCCAAACGAGCTTGATTTTCTTTAATGGGGGCTATTTCTGCCTTAATCTTGACACTCAACATCCAATTAAAGCCAGCAAAAATAAAGCTGGTGTATAAAACCAAAAAAGTGGCTGTAGCCAAAAGTTCTTTTTTGTTCATATTTGCACCTTACCACACTCCCCAACTCAAAATCAAGCTCTTTTTTGGCTTTTCTGCAAAAAATGTGGCCTGTGTTCTGCTTTTTCAAGGTTTGCCACTTAAAGAAAAAGGCTTGACAGGCTTAAAATTGTGGTGTAATCAAAACTAAGGGATTCACGCTTTCGCCGTGTTGGGGGGCGGATAAAACTATGGTGAGTAAAACCACAGAGGATAAAATTCCAAGAGGTAACACTATGGAGGATAACAGAAAAGGCTGGAAAAACTGGTTTTCTCCAAAGCCGGTGTTCAATTTTATCCACAAAAAACTGGGGCCAAAAACAAGCCCCGTGCTGGCAGGGATATGGCCCGATGAAGAAGCTTTTTTATCGGCCATAAAAAGCCTGAAACAACAAGGCTATAAAAACTTTTCTGCCATCACCCCCTGCCCTGTGCATGGCCTGGAGGAGCTTTTGGAGATCAAAAGGTCCTGGATCCCTTATGTGACTTTTGTATGTGGTGCTTTTGGCTGTCTTTTTGGTCTGTGGTTTACATGGTGGACTTCCGCCGTAAACTGGCCCCTGATTGTGGGAGGCAAGCCTTTTTGGTCCCTGCCCGCTTTTGTGCCTGTTATTTTTGAGTGCACTATCCTGTTGGGGGCACTTTCCTCCGTGGGTGCTCTGCTTTATGCCTGTCGTCTCCCCTCCGTGGACCCACCCGTTTTGGACCCGGATCTGACCTCCCACAAGTTTGCCATTTACTTTCCCCTGAAAAACCAACACAAGACAGATAAAAACCAAGTGTCTGTGAAGAGCCAGGAAAAAAGCTCGGAAAACAGGCAAAAAACCGCTGTATTGCCCGATCTCCAGGACAGAGAACCAAATATAAGAGAATTGGAAGAGCAAATGAAATCCCTCGGTGCGGAAAAAGTCCTCCACACCCCCTTTTAAGCCCCAGTTTGTGGGGTGAATCCCCTTGCAGTCACAGCTTGTGAGTCCATACAAAAGCACACTGGATTTTGAGGGGCCTGAAAACAACCTATCATTTGTGGGGTGAATCCCCTTGCAGTCACAGCTTGTGAGTCCATACAAAAGCACACTGGATTTTGAGGGGCCTGAAAACACCCCCTTTTGAGGCAAGCCCCATCAGGGGCAGGAACGATTTTTGTTGGTTCGACGGTCCTCTTCCCTGTCCAATATACATTCCTTGATATAATCCCCTGCCACTTGCCCGTAAACCAACTGATTGTTTTTGTTATAAACAGTGTGAGTGACAGAAATAACCCCGCCACCAGGAAGATACTGCACCACCAAAACCTGATTGTCTTTTAATTCGCCCACGAAAAGGTCTGTTTGGTATTGCGGATTGCTGGTGCTTTTGACCGGGATCAATCCACCCTCCACAAAATCAACAGACACCGTATTGCCTGACCCCACTGTAACAGAACACACCTCCCCTGTGAATTCAAACCCCACCCACATATTTTGCCAGGTGCCCTCCGCAGGCACAGTGACACAACCATAAACGGTCTCCTGCTTTAAAACCTGCTTGGAGGAAGGATTGGGATTGGCCAAGCCCTGAATATAGCTCTTGGTCAGATCAGGAGGGGACGCTGATGATGATACAGCTTTGTTTGGTGAATCACTGCAGGCGACAAGTGAGCCACCACAGCCAATAAGAAACAACAAAAACACCTGTAAAAAAATCATAACCCACCCTGATTTTAAAAAGCCTGCCCCTTTTGAGGTGTTGCCCCCGACAAAGAAGACAGAAAACACAAATCCAGCCACGGGGAACCAACCCTCCAATGATTCCAACACAAAATCAGCAGTCCTGTCCCCGGCTGACGGGTCCGGGGAACCAACCCTCCAATGATTCCAACACAAAATCAGCAGTCCTGTCCCCGGCTGACGGGTCCGGGGAACCAACCCTCCAATGATTCCAGCACAAAAACCCATTCGCTGTCAAAAAAAAAGCAAAATCCCCAAAAAAACAGGGTTTTTGGGCTGTTTTTTTGAAAAAAACCGCTTTTTTGGACAAAAAAACCGAAAAAAAGTAAAAAAAAGTGAAAAAAAAGCTTGACATGGGGGGGCATGTGCCTGCAAAATGAGTGTCAGGATAGTGAAAAAATTATTGTTTTACCCCCTTTTCCTGTCTTTTGCCTTCATCTGCCCAACCCTTTTGGCTGGTTTTTCAGAGCAGGGCCCCCTTACATTCAAAGCCCATGTGCAGGATGCTTACCTCTGGTCCGAAGAAGAGGAAAAATACCGCCTCACAAGCAGTCAATTTGATTTTAAACTGACAGAACTGAGCACCGACAAAGAAGAAAACTCAAGCCCATCCAAAGTAGTGGCACAAGGCAGTGTGGAAGCCCAAACCAAAGCCAATAACATCCGTTATTTGTCAGTGACAAGCTCTCAACAGGTTTCTTTTGCCTCCTCCGGTGCTGAGCAAAAACAGGTTCAGGCCAAGCTCTCTGCTGACAGGGAAACTTTGGTGGTTTACTTCTCAACAGAGGATAAGTTTGCCATCCTGAATGGTTTGCTCACCGTGGCCCCGGCGGATTCAGAAATACAGGGCCTGCTCTCTTCAGCAGACAAAAAACAGGGGATGGTGTCCAACTATTCCTGCCGTGTCCTGTCACCCAACAAGTTACTCTGTGCCATGAACTACTACCTGAGCCAGCTCTCCCTCTCTTCCAAGAAAGTGGGCCAAGAGGATCTTAACAAACCAGGGAGGGGCTGAAAATATTCCCCAGGTGGAAGCAAAAAACAACTCTTCAAGTGGGGGGGGTTAATAGGAGGTTTTTATGGACTTCCAGGCCATTTTAATGACGATTATAGCTTTTTCAGCGGTTATCTCCGTTTTGAGTGCGATATTTTATGGGTTTTTGACACCTGTTAAAGACAGTATAAAAGACCTAAAGGACAGTATAATAGAGATAAAGGCTGAATTAAGAGAATTAAGACAAGACTTGAAGGGAAAACCCACAGAAAAAGGAGGTATGTTATGAGAAAAATAGTAATGGGAATGGCGATAATGTGGGCTGGGCTGGCTTATGCTAATTTTGATCTGGACGCTTGGATGTTGCTTCTGTGTGCAGATGCACCGGTGCCTGCTGAGATGCCTCGTCAGACACAACTGGCGTCTTTACAAGTCACTGCCCCCACCTTGGAGGCTTTTTTAGATACTGCTGTTAAAGGTGGGGATTCATTTCTATCATATTTGCAGGACAGGGAAATAACTGATGCTGTCGTGCACTCTGAGAACAGAGAGGACATTTATATTCAAGACATTATCAATCAGTTGGCGTGTATTGAAGGTGGCGGGGGTTTAATGGGAGTTTCGCCTGGACACACTGTGACGGGTTGTGTTATTTCCTGCATTAACGGTGGGAACTGCGTCACTACATGTAACCCAGTCCCTCATGAGCATTAAGTTATTTTCAGCTCACAATTAAGGATTTCTGCCAAAAGTTGTTCGGCTGATACCTGATCCCCCTCTCCAACTTGGACCGACTTAACCTGCCCTTGGCCCGGTGCACGGATAATATATTCCATTTTCATGGAGGAGAGCACAAACAGGACTTCGTCCTCCCGGACCTCCTGACCGGAACAAATGGCCACCTGAACAATCCGCCCCGGCATGGGAGATAAAATCCGGCCCTGATCCCTTTGTTTTGCCAAAGAATCCGCTTTTTGCCGGGCTTTTTTTTTGTCCAAAACAAAGGTGTGGCCATCAAAATGAAACCATATTTGGCCCTTTAACTCTTCCGCTTTTACTTGAAAAGTCTGCCCTTTTATTGTTATTTTCAGCTGTTTCATGGTTCTTTGGTTTCCTTTTGCCCCAAAGGGTTTAATGACAGGCACTTTAGCACAAAACACCGTGCATTTCAACCAAAGGTGTTTTAAAAAAAACATAATGACTGACAAACAAAACACCCGGTTTTTGTTGTGGGAGAGGGCTTTTTGGCCCTTGTGCTGTGCGCAGTTTTTTGGTGCCTTCAACGATAACTTCTTCAAAAACGCCCTTGTTATCCTGATCACATTCCAGTCCTTAAGCTTTGCGGGACTCTCACCGGAAAAACTGATCGCCCTGTGTGGGGGAATCTTTATTTTCCCCTTTTTTTTGTTTTCCTCTCTGGCCGGGCAAATAGCCGACAAATATGAAAAATCCCGTCTCCTTATATACATAAAAACTCTGGAGATAGGGATAATGAGCCTGGCTGTTATGGGATTTATGGCTCAAAGCCTTTGGATTTTGCTGGTGGCTTTGTTTTTGATGGGGTTTCAATCGGCCCTGTTCAGCCCCTTAAAATACAGCTATGTGCCACAAAAATTGGGCCACAAAAGACTCCCTGTGGCCAATGCTTTTTTGCAAAGCTCCACTTTTCTGGCTATTTTAATGGGCACTTTGGCAGGCGGTTTGATGGTGGCTGTCCCGGAGCAGGGCATAAAGTATGTGTGTGTCAGTATTATTGTTTTTGCTGTTGTGGGTTTTTTATTCAGCCTTTTTATCCTCAAAGCCTCCCCCTCTGAACCAAAGCTCTGTTTAAAATACAACCCCTTTGTCTCCACTTATCGGCTGATATATTATGTGTTGGCCAAAGCCCCCATTCGTTTCACTGTCCTGTGCTTGGCTTACTTTTGGTTTTATGGATTGGCCCTGCTCTCTTTACTGCCAGTATACGGCAAAAAAATACTGGGAGGCAATGAGCAGGTGGTGGCTTTTTTGCTCACCTTGTTTTCTGTGGGTGTGGGTTTGGGATGCCTGATCTCAGCCCTTTGGCACAAAGGAGAACAATGGATTCGAACAAAAACCTCAAGCCCATCCTTAAAAGGCAAAACTTTTCGTTTCCCGGCAGGTGGGGCTTTGGCTTTGTCCGGTGCCCTGGGCTTAAGCCTCTTTGTGCTGGACCTGTTTTGGCAGTCCCGTTCCCTGTCATCCAAACCCGCTGGTCAGCTCTCTTTTGCTGATTTTATTCAAAACCCGGAGCATTTCAGAATTATGTTTGATCTGATCATGATGGCGGTCTCCGGAGGTGTGTTTTTTGTGCCCCTTATGACTTTTTTGCAAAAATCCGCCCCCAAAGATCATATTTCCAGAGTGATTGCAGGGAGTAACATTTGTGAGGCTTTTTTTATGGTTTTGTCCGCCCTTTTTCTGATTGTGCTTTTTACTATTGGTTTAAAGGAGCTTCATGCTTTTTTTTGTTTGGGGCTTTTGAGCCTGATGGTGTTTGTGCTTATGTTGTTTTACGGTCGAAACATCTGAGGTCAGGCCCACGCTTTCACAGGTGGTGAAACCACAACACGCACAAATAAACAGATCAGTTTCTTCTGCAACTCTCTGTTTGACACAATTTATCGCATTCCTCTTCGTTCATTTTCTCGGTGGAAGAAAAGTCCGGGTCGTTGAATTCATCTTCCCGGTTCAAGTTCAACCAATAGTTCCAGACATCAGGGCCATGAATATAACAATGCTCCGCTCTCTTATAAGAACGCCGACTGCCGGAATAAGGACAGGTGGCCCGCCGGCGGGTGTCTTCAAACTCCTCCCGTATACAATAGTGCTTCATTTTACAGTTTTTATCTGAACATATATCCTGCAAAAGCTTGTGAATAACAATAAAACCGGACTTGTTTTTTGCCTCCCGTGCCACAGCCCAAAAAGTCTTTCCAAAACCTTTCAAATCCTTTGCCAGTCCAGTTTCCACAGAGTGATCATCGGAAACAGCCTCAAAAGCCTGTTTTAAAATTTTGTGTTCCTGGTCATGGTGCTCCAAAGCCAAAGTGATGGCAGGGGTTTTGGCTGTCCAAATCAAAAACACCGCCACCTCCCTTACATTCCAGCTCTCAATTAAATTCAGGGCTGGCTCCACATCAATATCAATCATGACACCAAAATCAAAACTGTTGACAGAGCGGGACAGGTTTTCCTCATTGCCTACCCGTGACATATCCTCAAAAAGCCGGTTTAATTGTTTAATTAAATCCACTGACAATCCTTCACATCTGTCGGATTCCTGATCATACAGTCGATCGCACACTTCCTCGCAATACTCATTGTCAATTTCTTTGTCATTGCCTTCAGCGTCTTCACAGGACGGACCTTTATAATCCGATGAGTTATACTGGCCATACACCTCCTGATTCCCCGTTGTGCGCACAGCATCTTTATTCTGTTCCTGTTGTCGGCGGGCCCTTTCCCGATCTATGGCGTCCGGATCTTCCGCAGTGCAGGAAAGCACCAACAGAAACAGCAGAAAAAAACAAGCTGACTTTTGAATAGCTATCTTTATTGTGGTCATGGCAAACACCTCCAACATCAAAGGTCGTTGCTGTAAACTCTTACTGGCAACCTTTATTGTGGTCATGGCAAACATTGAAGCATACCCGGTTATTTATAACAGGTTCCGTAATGGCCACCCTCAAACCTGTATGAAGGATCTCTTTCTCCACATATTTGAAAAAACTCTCATCGTCTATATTTCTGGCCATGTCGTTCCTTAAATCCTCTGAGTGAATGTAGTTGTCCTGTTGTTCATATTTCTCCTTGCAGTAAATTCTTAAGACACAAAGCTCTGTCTGGCTTTCTCCAGCGTATTGAGAGGCAGAACACAGGTTATCTTTAATCATTTCATGAACTATTTGCAAAAGACCATAGTTGGAATTGGCCACTATCAACTCGAAAAAACTTTTGTCAAAGGAGATTTTTTGTGACAGGCCCTCCTCCACCGGCCCCACCTTACTTCTGTCCCCAGCACTGGCCAAAGCTTCATACAGAATTTTTTGCTGGTGGCTTTTTTTCAGCCGGGCCAGCTCATCCGCCGGTTCATGATTTTCTGCAAGCCAGATCAGCAGGTCCCGTGCCGTGCTTATTTGATAAGCCTGAATGATCCTGACAAAAACACGATAGTCCAAAGCCAAAAGAAGACGAAATTCCTGTTTCAGATTCAGGCGGTCGAGATCCTCCACTATGGGGCTTTTGAGAATGGCCACCAGATCTTCCAGATTTTCCACAATCTTCCTCGGCAAAATACGACATTTTTCTTTGACACTGTCATTTGATTTATAAAAAACCTGGTTACAGCTTCTTCTGCACTCTTTATGCTCCGAACAGCACTCATCACCTTCACAAAAAGACTGAGTCTCCTCTCCGGACTGCACCCCTTCGGCAATATCCTCAGGAGTGTAAACACCCTCCTGTGGAGCGGAACACTGAACAAAAAAGAGCAACACAAAAAAAAGAAAACAACAAAATTTTACTGTCATTTTAAAAAAAGTGTTCATGGTTTATCCTGTTCACAATGGTTTATCCTGTTTGCCTCACTCGCATTTGTAGGCCTGGCCTTCCAGCTCTCCTTTTTTCCTCATCATCTCCTGCTCACAAACCCCTTTTTGCCGGGTGGCAAAAAGCCAAAGTGCTTCCTCCTGAGGGGTGTTTTCCCAATAGTCACAAAGTAACTTGTTTTGCCCGGCGGGTGCGTTCCATGTGTTCACAATCAAGGTGAGGGTGTCAAGCCCCTCTTTTTTACAGACCACGGTTTTGGTTTCGGCTGGTGGGCCGGCCTCAGGAACAAGGCAGTTCAGGTATTTTTGTCCGCAAAGGGCGATATCAGCTCCACAGTTCACAGGGTATTTGGCACAAGGTCCTGTCCGGGGAGGTGTTGCCGGCTTGGGTGGCGGGGCTGGCTCTGTGCCTGCTCCACTTCCAAGTGTGTCCCCATCACCTTCTTCAGTGCCCTCTTCTCTTGTTTCACCGTCTTCTTCTGTGTCGCCGGCCTCTCCTTCGCTGGCTCCTTCCGGAGGAGGCTCTTCGCCCTCCGCCTGCCCACTATCCACAGAGCTGGCACCGCAGGCCATAAACACATTAAATACCATAACAAAAAACCATATTCTCATAACAGCCTCCTTTTTACCAAAACGGCTTGGGACAATATTTACATTTATTATAGCAACTTCATAAAGTTTGTTCAAGCAAAGACGGATTTAAGTCAGCTTGGACAATCGTTTTAATTGTAACAACTTCATAAAGTTTGTCCAAGCAAAGAGTATAACAAGCAGTTTCATTGCCAAAAACCCGACTTTTGGACAGCCCGGCTTTGTCGCACCATGTTAATACTTGATTTGAACCCCCTATATTGGACCGTTTGACTCAAACATAAGGCGGTGCGTTAAAAATAAACTGTTTCAAAAGGAAGTGTCAAACAGCCAATGGGGTGCTCAAAGCCCTCATGAAAAAGCTCGCTGATCTTTATCCAGGCACTTCGGCCAGGAAGAGGAAAATTCATCCTCCACGCTGGAAAGCTTTAAGTCCCCCAATAACAAACCCAATGACTCACTTGCTGAAGAAAAAGGAATAATATCAGGGATCTTAACATTGTCATAGTGGGCTGATTTTGATGATCCAACAGTCCAAGAGAACGCATTTGTGTTTTGTTGTTTCTTTTGTTAGCCAAAACAACTTCTTTGGACACAGAGGAAGGCAAATAAAGATTTTTAAAATATACCATATCCAAATCATTTTCCACTGTAGCATTGGTCACACCCTGCATATCTTCTGGCATCTGAAAAAATCTCCCTTGGGTTTAGGTGGTGCGCCCGGAGCGACTTGAACGCTCACATTCCAAAGAATACCAGGCCCTCAACCTGGCCTGTCTACCAATTCCAGCACGGGCGCCCGCAAAGCGGGTGGCAAGACGAGCCTCCTCCTCCGCTCAAAACTACATGCACTTTAACCCGCAAAGCGGGTGGCAAGACGAGCCTCCTCCTCCGCTCAAAACTACATGCACTTTAACCCGCAAAGCGGGTGGCAAGACGAGCCTCCTCCTCCGCTCAAAACTACATGCACTTTAACCCGCAAAGCGGGTGGCAAGACGAGCCTCCTCCTCCGCTCAAAACTACATGCACTTTTTAAAGGTATCACCAGTTTTATAATGAGTCAAAATGAAGCCACATAAAGAGCCTTATTTGTAACTGCGGACGGCCAAAGGCACTTCCTTAAACTCCAAAGCCTCCCTGTGCAAAAGCCACTTGTCCTTTCCATCTTTATACTCCCAGGCAGACACATGGCAAAAGTTTTTGTCATCCCTCATGGCCGATCGGTCGGCCCTTTGGTATTCCTCCCGAAAATGAGAGCCACAGGATTCCTTTCGCTCCAAAGCGTCCAAGGCCATCAGTTCCCCCAACTCCAAAAAGTCCGCCACACGAAGGGCTTTTTCCAGCTCGGCACTTTTTCCACTTTCCTCCTCTGGAACCAACAGCTCCTTCCAAAACTGATCTCTCAAGCTTTGAATGTCAGCCAAAGCCTCCTTCAGGCCAGCCTCGTCCCTGATCATACCCACTTTGTTCCAAAGCAGATCCCCCAACTGACGATGGAAAAAACCGGCTGTTTTCCCTCCCCTGATTTGCCGGATTTTTTGTATCCTGCTCTCCACATTTTTTCGGCATTCCCCAAGAGCCTG
This sequence comes from Bdellovibrionales bacterium, assembly GCA_965242635.1. Lineage (GTDB taxonomy): Bacteria > Bdellovibrionota > Bdellovibrionia > Bdellovibrionales > UBA1609 > JANQSP01. The sequence goes on from OZ251471.1 coordinate 1,716,202, forward strand.
AACCTGCTTTTTTTCCTCCCCCACAGGGTGAGACACCAAATGTTGTGTGATGGTGGAGGGGATAATAAAATAGCCGTCCGCCAAGCCCTGCATAAGAGCGGAAGCCCCCAGCCTGTTGGCCCCATGATCCGAAAAGTTGGCCTCCCCCAGCACAAAAAGCCCCTTTATACTGCTTTCCAGATTGTAATCCACCCAAAGCCCCCCCATAGTGTAATGCACCGCCGGGTAAATACGCATAGGCTGTTGGTAAGGGTCTTCATCGGTGATTTTTCTGTATATTTGAAAGAGGTTGCCGTATTTTTCGGAAAGCTGTTTTCGGCCCAGCCTCTTCAGTGCGGACTGAAAATCCAAATACACCGCCTCCCCTGTGGGGCCCACCCCCTGGCCTTTGTCCACCTGAAACTTGGCTGAACGGGAAGCCAGGTCCCTTGGCACCAGGTTGCCAAAAGCCGGGTAAATCCTCTCCAAATAGTAGTCCCTCTCCTCTTCAGGAATATCTTTTCCTGCCCGCTTGTCCCCGGCTTTTTTGGGCACCCACACCCGCCCGTCGTTCCTCAAGGACTCCGAAAGCAGGGTGAGCTTGGACTGATGCTCACCGGAACGGGGAATGCAGGTGGGATGAATCTGTGTAAAACAGGGGTTGGCCAACAAAGCCCCCTTTTTGTGGCAACGCCAGAGGGCCGTGCAGTTGGAATGAAGAGCGTTGGTGGAAAGATAAAAAACATTGCCATAACCCCCCGTGGCCAAGATGACCGCATGAGCTGAGTGCTCTGTCAGCTCCCCTGTCAAAAGGTGGCGGGTGACAATGCCCACAGCCCGCCCCTCCACCACCGCCAGGTCCAGCATTTCATGCCGGGGAAACACCTGCACATTCCCCCTTTTCACCTCCTTCATCAAAGCACCATAAGCCCCCAACAACAGCTGTTGCCCCGTTTGCCCGCGGGCGTAAAAAGTGCGGGACACCTGTGCCCCTCCAAAAGAGCGGTTGGCCAACAACCCACCGTATTCTCTGGCAAAAGGCACCCCTTGAGCCACCGCCTGATCTATAATCTGGTTGGATATTTCAGCCAACCGGTGGACATTGGCCTCCCGGCTACGGAAATCCCCCCCTTTGACGGTGTCGTAAAAAAGCCTCTTGATGGAATCCCCATCCCCAGGATAATTTTTGGCAGAGTTAATGCCCCCCTGTGCTGATATGGAATGGGCCCGGCGGGGGGAATCCTGAATGCAGAAAATTTTAACCTGATACCCCAACTCAGCCAAAGTGGCCCCGGCACTGGCCCCGGCCAAGCCTGTTCCCACCACAACAATTTTGTATTTTCTCTTGTTGGCGGGGTTGATCAGGGGCAGATCAAAGCGATGGCTCTGCCATTTTTCCGCTATGGGACCGGAAGGAATTTTGGATAAAAGTTTCAAAACTCAACTCCTTAAAAAGCAATAAACATACAGGGGCAAAATCATATAGCCCAAAGTCACCAAAACGGTATAAACAAAGCTGATTTTTTGAATCCAGGGATCCAACCGGGCATGGCTTAGCCCCAGGGACTTCAAAGAGGAGTTAAGCCCGTGAAAAAGATGAAAGGAAAGTATCAGCAGGGCCAACAGATAAGAGGTCACCATTAAGGGGTTTTGAAAAACCTCCACCAGGAGACGAAACAGATCACGCACCTCCTCACCTTCATAAACCACCTCATAATGAGGGCCGAACTTAAAAGTGATCAGGTGCCATACCACAAAAATCAGGATAATGGCCCCCTGGGCCAAGAGGCTTTTTTGGTAAAAAGCCGTGGCCTTCAGGCCCTTGGTGGGGCGAGTATAAGTGGCAGGGCGGGCTTTTTTGTTTTTCCAGCTGATGGCCAAAGCCAGCCCCATGTGACAGCCAAACAAAAACAAAAGGCCCATCTCAAAAGCCAGCAAAAAAGGGTTCTGCATAAGCTTGTGGGCATAGAGGTTATAGCTTTTTTCGCTTATGAAAACCAACAGATTGCCCGACATGTGGAGCAATAAAAACAAAGCCAGCCCCAGGCCCGTCAGGCCCATGACATACTTTTGCAAAAGAGACACTTTAAACCATTGAACTGTCATAATTGAGTATTTGGTTGAACCTGAAAAACCTTTATTGTTGGCTTTCCGCAGGCAAAGGCTACGCTTGTTCGGGACGGAATACCTTGGACCCTCACCGCATAGCCTTTGCCTGCTGGACAAGCTAACAGGACAAATTTAAGCCTTCTTAAGGGCCAAAAACAACTTGACTCTTTACCAGCACCATAACATAAAAATAAAGGGAGTCAAGTCGCTGGCAGAGAGAGATGAACAAGATGAAAATACAATTTTTAAACGGCCCTTTGAAGAACCGGGAGTTTTCCGTCAGGGATGGTCTGGTTTTGAGCAGAGACAAAGGGGAGGAGGGGGATATTTTTATAGAGGACCCTCAGGCCTCCAACCCACATGCGGAGATAATCAAAAAAAAAGGCTCTTTTTATTTACAGGACCTGGATTCCAAAAACGGGACCCGCCTGAAAGGGGAGATAAACGATCTGTTTGCCCTGAAACCAGGCATGGAGTTTCAGATTGGCGAAACCCTGTTTCAGGTCAAGGTGCCGGTGGAGCCCTGGTCTCAGGTGCTGATGAAAGATCTGAAAAAAGTTTCTGTTGAGGACACACCCAAAAAACTCAGTGTCATCCAGCCTCCGCTGATACTGAAGTTCAAGTCCGGTGTGCAAAAAGGGGACACATGGTCTGTTTACTATGGCCCCAGGACCGTGGGTTCGGCCACTTTGGACCTGCCTCTTTTGGAGCCGGGGGCACCGGACATAGCCTTTTCCCTTGAGCCGGCTCAAAAAGCTGTGTTGTTCAAGACCCTCTACCCGGATCGGGTGCTCCTCAACAAAGAGCATGTAAAACAAAAAAAGCTGGCCGAAAAAGATCATATTTCCTTTGCCAACACCCTTATTGAAGTGCACTATGGATCCCCAAAGGAGTGATTTGTGGCCCGTGAAAAACCTTGTTTTTGAGTCCTTTTTTCAGTGGCCATTAGTGGTCTGTGAAAAACTTTGATATTTCAGGAGGGAGTGATTATGTTAAACAATACAGTTGATGAATTGCTGGAAGATCTGAAGTTGGGGAAGATGGTGATCATCGTGGACGATGAAAACCGGGAAAATGAGGGGGACCTGGTTTTGCCGGCGGATTTTGTAACTTCCTCAGCCATCAATTTTATGTCTCATCAGGCCCGCGGGCTGATATGCGTGGCTTTGACAGCCGAACAGTTGGATCGCCTCCAGCTCTCCCTGATGGTGGACCCGGAAAAAAACCGGACCCCCAACAAAACCGCCTACACCATCAGTGTGGAGGCGGCGGAAGGTATCACCACCGGTATATCCTCTGCTGACCGGGCACGCACGGTGCAGGCCCTGAGCAACCCTGCCTCCACTCCCGAAGATATTATCACCCCCGGCCATGTTTTTCCCATTCGCTCCCACAAAGGGGGTGTGCTGAAAAGAGCTGGCCACACGGAAGCCAGTGTGGACCTCTGCCGGTTGGCGGGGCTGACCCCCGCGGCCGTGATATGTGAGATCGTCAATCCGGACGGCACCATGGCCCGTGCACCGGACTTAAAAACATTTTCAGAAAAACATGGCATTAAAACAGGCACCATCGAGGATCTTATTCGCTATCGCATTGCAAATGAGAGTTTTGTAAAGGAAAGGGCGGAGGCCCCCTTTTCCGGCACTATGGGGGAGGGCTGGACCATAAGGGTTTTTGAGGACACCATCCATCAAAAGGAGCATTTGGTGTTCTCCAAAGGGAACATTAACGATGGAAAGCCGGTTTTGACCAGAGTGCATGTCTCATGTATTGTCAGGGATTTTTTTGGAACAGAGCCACACCAAAACGATGGGGTTTTGAATCAGGCCATAAGCAAAATAAATCAGGAGGGAAGGGGGGTGCTGGTTTATCTGAGGCCGGAAAACAAAGCCTTGGCCAAGCAGGTTCAAAGTTATGCAGACCAAAACCCTGATCAAAACCCGGGTCAAAACCCAGACCAAAATCCTGATCAAAAACAGGACCAAAAAAGCCCTTTGGCCCAGGTCATGGACGAAAAGGACTATGGGGTGGGGGCACAGATATTACGGGCTTTGGGCGTGATGCAACTTAATTTGCTGAGCAACGCTCCCAAAAAGAGGGTGGGTCTTAAAGGCTATGGCCTGCAAATTGTCAAAACCACCGCCCTTGCCTGATTTGCTTTCCCGCAAAAACCTTTTTGGAAAAAAGCCCATAAAAAATATTTGTTTTTTTCATGTTCTCATGAGCCAATAATAAGGAGGAGGTTCGTTTGCCATGAAACACAGCCCAAAAAACCATCGTCCAAAAAACCACCGTCCAAAAAAACATGGTCTGAATGCCACGGGCCAGCTCTCCATTTTTGCCCTGTTGATTTTTCAGACTCTTTTTATTTTGTTTGCCATGTCCTTAAACATAGCCCTTGTGGTGCATGACAAAATCAATCTGCAAAATTCTGTGGATATCGCCGCCTATTATGGTGCCATGAAGCAGGCGGAGATGTTGAACGCTATAGCCCATATCAACTACCAGATACGGCAGTCCTGGAAACTTCTGACCTGGCGGTATCGGGTTTTGGGCAGTATGTCGCTGACTGATATGAGCCACCTCAGCCCCAGCTGGGGTGGGGGTGCCCCCCCCTTATCCCCGGATGTCCCCCACCCCCTTCCTGCCTACCTAAACAGGAGTAGACCAGGACCTTATTTTTTTTGCGTGGGTCACAAATATTGGGGAGAAATTGTAAGTCTCTCCAGTTATAGATTGAATGTCAATGCTGATGGGACTGATATGTTATGTGCAAACATGCGTACAACCATACCTCCCATAGTTGGCACTTCAATAAGTGGCCCTGAATCTTTAATGGGTTTAAAGAACCTGTTTGATGGTATCGAAAATGTGGCTGGTAAAATGAACACAGCTGTCTCCTCCCAATGCCAAGCCTACGGTTTCAACTCATGGATTTTGGGTGCTTATTCTCTTATACATTTTTTATACGATCAAAGTCAGAGAAAACGAATGATATACAATTTGGCCAAAAAATTGATGGAGGACACAGAACTAAGTAGAGGTCCAATTGCAGAGGGTGCGAAAAAAACTTTTGAAAGAAACTTAAGCTTTATCAACAGAGAAGCTTTTAAGAACAGCACTAACCCGATAGAGACTTTCAGCTCCTTACAAGGAAAATCCCCAAGGGATCTTATAGAGGATCAAGACTTTGAAACTGATATGATTTATGCAAAGACTATAGGAGGAGGAGATTTAGGAGAAGGAGGTTGTGACAAAAAACTTGGTTCCATAGTATTTGATGATTTTCCTTATCTAAAACCAGGAGCTCAAGCCATTTATAACAATTTAAAGGAGATATTAAATAAAAGAGGCCCATGGCCAAGCTGTAGTAAGAGAGAAGGGAGTATCTGTCAGGCTTCTGCTGGCATGATAAAAAAACCTTTTATAGTTTATTATGCTGTCAAAGCTGGGCTGGAGTATAAAAATCAGATCTTTTTGCCCTTTGATCTGAAACTAAAAGCCCAGGCCTTTGCCAAACCCTTTGGCGGACGCATAGGCCCTGACTTAAGAGGACCTGATTCAGTGGATATACTTCTGCCTCAAAACTCTGGCAGTACCGTTCCTGATGAATATGAATGGGATAAACGATACGGCCCCAATTACTCCCGCTATCCAGGAGATCAACTGGGACTGCGCTCCAAGTTGGTGCACTCTTATTGGACCAGAATGGTCAGAAACAGCCCACCAGTTTTCAAAGATATAAGAAATTATATGAAAGAGGATCCAAGTGCTGGAGGAATGTGGGTAGCTGATCGGGACCCTATGGCTAGAGGCTTTTCTGACATTTACAAGTTTACTCCGGGATACCCAGGTGTCCCAAATATTCCGGCCCGAAAATGGGAAATCGCGGCCGTGGCACCGGATCTCTTTGATGTCACTTACTTTACCATTTTGCCCTATTACCAATACACTTATTTTCCCAAAATAAAAGACCTTTTAGGCAATGATTATCTGCGGGGGGACTTGGGCACTTACTCTGATGATGGTGGCAACACATTTGAAAGCACAGGCAAAGGCACAAGCCTCCTGCATCAGGTAATGAGCCAGGAACACCCCTATCAACTATCACCCGATATATGGCAGGAGCTAAAATCTTCACCTCCTCCCTATAAGCTTATTGGAAGGCCCCCCTATAAAGTTCCCAAGCTCAAATTTCTGCTCACGGGCTGGAACCCACCCACAAAAAAGTATACTGACAGTGGGTCTCTTTATGGCGATCCAAATAACACTTTTTTTGGAAAATGCCACAGATGGGTTCATGAAGAAGGGCTTATGGAGGGTTCCCTGTCAAGCTCAACACAAGGGAAAATAGCCAATGGCTGTATTTTTGGGGGACGCACCGGCTACTCTGTTAAAATGGTATCAAAAGACCATTTACTAAATAGTCCTGGGTTTCATCCTCCTCCCTGGTGACTCTGATGGACCAAGGCCTTAAGGGCAGGCCCTTTGACTACTATGGTTTTCATAAATTTGTTCATCTGGTGGACAAGGGCCTGAAGGGCGGGACCTTCGACGCTTTTGGTACCGATGAACAGCTTTTTTGTGTTCCGCATAGCTTTTGGAAAAGACATGGCTTCCGTCATTTCGGCTCACAAAATAAAGAAAAGCAGAGTCAGCTGGCTTAAGAACAGCCTTTAAGGCCCCGGCCCCCGGATTGCCAATGGGGCCGGCCGGAAACCTGCCTATACGATAAGTGTTATAAGGGGTTTTTCTCAAAATATCTTTTTTTCTGATGTTAAGCTCTACCAAGCCCCCTTTTTCCCGCATCATGCCATATAAAATGGTGGGGTCACTTTCCAGTCGCTGGCCCCTCTTCAAACGATTGTAAAAAACCGAGGCTATCAAAGCCCGCTCCTCCGGAAGGCCTGTCTCCTTTTCCACAATGGAGGCCAGGATCACCAACTCATGACGAGTCAGCAAAACCGGGTCTTTTTTTTGCTGTGCCTTTGGCCTGGATTGATGGGCCAGAGGGGCAAAAAGAGCTGATTTTTCTTTTTGAAAAGCCTTTGGATTTAAGCTTTTACAGGTTTTAAAAAAATTTTGAACCATTTGTCGAATAAGGGCTTTGGGCGTGACGGGCCGGGGAATATGGTAGGTGTCCGGAAAAAGATAGCCCTCCAGGTCGGGTCGTTTTTCCCCCAACAGCTTATGCACAAAGTCCGGATTTTGTGCCTGAGCAACAAAGGCCTCTTTCTTGAGAAACCGGCCTTTGTCCAAAAGCTCGGCCATCTCATACATGTTATAGCCTTCAGGAAAGGTTACACGGTAAAGCCGGGTCTGACCACGAACCAGAATATTCAGTATTTGTTGAGAGGAAAGCCCCTTTTGAAAAACATATTCTCCCGATTGCACTCTGTCGCTTTTTCTTTGCACACGGGCCAGCAGTTTAAAATAAAACACATTTGTTATCAATCCCCTTTCTTTTAACAACAAAGCCACCTGATCCAAAGACATCCCCTTTTTCACCCTTATAGGGACACTTTCTGCCTCTTTGTTTTCGGCATGGCTCAAAACAACAAGGGGACTTTGCAGGCTGTTTGGCCCAAACAAAAAACCCAATAAAAAAATCAAAGTATATATCTTCATTAAAAAGTGAATCCTTTTAATATTGTCTTTCCTGTATTTGCCCCTCTGAGAACAAAAGGGCAAAGTTAAGCGGTGAGGGTCCAAGGTATTCCGTCCCGAACAAGCTTAATCTTTGCCCTTGGGGATATACAACAAGTTTTTTTCAGGAGCCACTATTTGCTGGCTGATTTTCTGTAAGCCACCGGTGTCACACAGGAATAAACAGCAAAAAGTCCGGCCGGGCGATCGTTGCCGGATTTGCCCAGGCCCCCAAAGGGCAGGTGAGGGCTGGCCCCATTGGTGCTCAAGTTCCAATGGAACACACCCACTTGGGCTTGTTGGAACATCCTTTGGGCCAAAGCAGAGTCTTGAGAAAAAACAGAAAGGCAAAGCCCATAACCACTTTGTCCGATGAGGTTTAAAGCCTCCGCCTCTTCGGAAACACTGTATAGTGTGACAAAGGGGGAAAAAAGCTCCTCATTCTGATAAAAGGAGTCAGGGTCAAAGCTTTTTGGCTCCACCACAGTCGGGCTGACATACCAGCCATTAAGGTTTAAGCTTTTGCCCCTCAGCAAAATGTTCGCCCCCTCCACCCCGGCGGATTTTGTGGCTGTCATAAATCTTTGAACCGCCTTTTCCTCAATCAAAGGCCCCATGAAAGGGTTTTCGCTCCAATGCCCTATTTTGATACTTTGGCTTTTGGCCATAAATTGTTCCAAAAAGCGGGTTTTGATGTCCTTGTGCAGTATCACGCGGGAGGTGGCCGAACACCTTTGCCCACAGCTGAGATAAGCCCCTTTTATCACTTCCTCCACCGCCTGTTCCACATCAGCTGTTTTCCATACCAGAGAGCTGTTTTTGCCTCCCATCTCCAGGGCCAGTATTTTTTGAGGCTGACCCAACAGGGCTTTTTGAATGCTTTGCCCCACGGCATAAGAACCTGTGAAAAGAATGCCGTCCACAAGAGGGTGTCTGACCAACGCCTGAGCGGTTTTGGCCCCTCCCTGAACCATGTTAAACACCCCTTTCGGGAAGCCGGCCTGATGAAAGCACTCTGTTAGCTTTTCCGCCGTGGCGGGGGCTTTTTCAGAGGGCTTGAAAACCACTGTGTTGCCTGTGGCCAAAGCAGGGATGATATGCCCGTTGGGGAGATGAGCGGGAAAGTTAAAAGGCCCCAAAACCAAAAACACCCCCCTGGAGCGGTAAGCAATTTTTTCCTTTGTCCCATTTTGAAAAGAAGTGAAGGGGCCATCCTGCACCAAAGGCAGGGCCTCTTTTAAAGTGATCTCCACCTTTTGGCTTAAGCTTTGGGCCTCCTTTTCACTTTCCCAAAGGGGCTTGCCGGTTTCACGGGCAATAAGCAGAGCCATTTCTTTTGCCTTGGCCTTATAAATATCCCTCAGCTTTAAGAGGTGGGTATTTCTTTCTTTCTGACTGAGGCCGGACCATAAGGGGTGGGCTGAATGGGCTGTTTCACAGGCGGTATCCACAGCCCCCGCGTCCGGTGACCATTCAAACACTTTGTCGTTCAGATCAGCGGGGCTGATGTTTATGTGGCGGTTTTGGCCCTGCTGGCCTGGCACAAAACGGCCACCGATATAATCCCCCCGACTCTTGATAACAGGATAATTTTTCATTTTTATACCGGTTGACTTGTTGGTTTTTTTTTGTCACTCTAACAGCCTTTGGTGTAAAAATCCATTTATTTTTAGTGGACAAGGGGAGGAAAACATGGAATTTGAGAAAAAAATCCAGGAGCTGGAAGGCATAGTGGAAAAAATGGCCAGCGGGGATCTGTCTTTGGAGGACTCTTTAAAGTCCTTTGAAAAGGGCATTCGGATCTCCCGTGAATGTTCAGAGCAGTTAAACAAATCGGAACAAAAGGTGCAGGAGCTGATAGCCATAGACGAAAAGGGGCAGGCGAAAACCAAGGACTTTGAACCCGCCAGCGAGTAACACCCATTTATGCACAGCATAAAACCACACCCAAATTCACGAACAAAGGGATAACACAGAACATGAAGCCCACTTTTGTCACTGCTGTTGTTTTGTCTGCCGGTGAGGGAAGTCGTATGCAATCCGGCTTGCCCAAAAGCCTGCACCCTGTGGCCGGACAGCCCATTTTGGCCCGTATCTTAAGGGCCCTCAAAGCCATCCAGCAGGTGACAGAGATTCGCGTGGTCATAAACGAAGGGCACGCAAAGCTTATGCAACCTGTCGCCTCGGCCTTTAAGGCCAAAGTGTTTTTTCAAACTCCACCAAACAAAGGGACCGCCACGGCTGTCCAAAATGCCAATATAAATGAAGTGAAAGGCTTGGTGCTCATTGTCAATGGGGATCATCCCATGATTTTTCCGCCTGATCTGAGCAATATCATAAAAAAGTTTCAGGAGGAGTCTGCCGATCTCTGTTTTGGTTCATGCATAAAGGAAAATCCGGGGAACTATGGACGGGTGATTCGTCAGGGGGGAAAGATCCAGGCTGTTATCGAAAAAAGCTCCCTCACCCCTGAGTCAGAAAAAATAAAGGAAGTGAATACGGGCCTCTACCTGATTAAAGCCGACCACCTGCATGCCTTTTTGCCTCAGATCACCAACCAAAACCCTCAAAAGGAGTATGGTTTGACGGATATAGTGTCCTTGTTGGTTCAAAAAGGGAAAAAGGTGGTGGCCTGCCCGGTGTCAGAAGACAGTGCTTTTGGTGTCAACACACAAAGAGAGCTGGCTTTGGCCACCAAAAAAGTCTTCACCCGCAAGCTAAATCAACTTATGAACGGAGGTGTGCTTATTGTGGATCCTTTAAACACTTATGTGGAGGACAGTGTGTTTGTGGGCCGGGGCAGTGTAATTTATCCAGGCACGCATTTGAGAGGGAAGACCAGCATTGGTTCTTTTTGTGCTGTGGAAAACAACAGCTTTATCATGGACAGCATAATAAGGGACTTTGTGCTTATTCGTGCTGGATCTTATTTGGAGTCAGCGGAGGTGGGGGCCAAGTCAAGCATAGGCCCTTATGCCCGCTTAAGGCCCGGTACCAAAACAGGGGAGGAGTGCCGGGTGGGTAACTTTGTGGAGATCAAAAACACCAGCCTGGGGGCACGGTCCAAAGCCGGTCATTTCAGTTATCTTGGGGACACGGAAGTGGGGGCGGATGTGAATATCGGGGCAGGGGCTGTGACCTGTAACCTGAACATGGACGGTCAAAAACACCCCACCAAAATAGGGGACAAGGCTTTTATTGGTAGTGGCACTTACATGGTGGCCCCTGTCCGGATAGGGGATGGGGCTGTGACAGGAGCAGGATCTGTCATTACAAAGGATGTGCCGGAACAAGCATTGGCTCTCTCCCGCTCTCCTCAAAAAAACCTGGAAAATTATTTTCGTCAAAAAAACAAACCCAAAGAATAAAGCTCTTTCCTCTAAACCCCGACTTTTGTCTTCAGATGAGGAACAGAGTCAAAAAAAAATCGCTGGTTTTTCAAAAATGTTGACTTCCGGTCTTTTAAATGGCAAAGCTTATTTTATAGGAGGCTTTAAGCTTGGTTTTCCAGGTCTTCAGTGGGCCGATGAACTTGGTTTTCCAGGCCTTCAGTGGGCCGATGAACTATGGGCACGGCGAAGAAGCAGTTTTTAACGCATGGCAATATATTTAGGGGATAGTTATATGTTGCAGAGCAGGCAGTTAACAGAATTCATGGATAAGCATGTCATCCATCCTTCCAGGGAAATGCTGGCTTACGAAACCCTTTGGGCTATTAAAGACTTGGGGGAATCTGATTTGCGTCAGCTTTTTGAATCCGCAGGCTATGTTCCATCTCAAGCCTTAAGAGAAGCTATACAGACAAAATTATTTGAATTAAAAAAAATCGATGAACTAAAAACGGCTGTTGATAATTTTTTTATAAAAATGTCACCTCGTGATATCTTCTCGGTGACAATAAAGGGTAGTGTTCAATATCCTTCCAACCTTAAGGGTGCCCGGTATCCCTTGGGGCTTTTATACTACAAAGGGCAATTGGACTTGGGCAATACAAAATGTATCTCTGTTATCGGAACCAGAAGCCCTTCTGACAAAGGAATAAAAAACACAAAAACTGTGGTTAAAGATTTGGTTTCTGCTGGCTGGACTATTGTATCAGGCTTGGCCAGAGGCATTGATACGGTGGCACATCAATCTGCTATTGAACACCAAGGCAACACCATAGGAGTTACAGGCACTCCCATTAACAAGTATTATCCCAGGGAAAATAAAGATTTGCAGGATCAGATTGCAAAAAATTTTTTGCTTATCAGCCAAGTGCCGTTTTATAGATATGAAAAAGAACCTTTTAGTCACCATGCGTATCATTTTCCACGCCGGAACCGGGTAATGGCCTCTATTTCAAAAGCCACTGTTATTATGGATGCTTCAAAAAATACAAAGGGATCAGAAGTTCAGGCTGTGGAATGTCTTAGACAAAACAAAAAACTTTTTATCCATGATTCCCTGTTTTCCTGTCCTGATATTCGATGGCTCAGCCGATGTGAAAAAAAAGGAGCTGTCAGAATAAAAACAGCAGAGGATATTGTCTCTAAAATGGATAATGATGTTAAAGAGTTTTCCTCTCAAAATCCTCTTTCCACACAATTAAGCTGGATATAAAATATATGAAATGGTGTAGGTTGAGCACAGATGATCACATAGAGGGAATAATGTCTCGTCGCCCTCATTTAACGGCAAATGATTGGTGTTTTTATGCCAGAGAATATCAAGCCGGCAAAAACTGGAAATCTGGAGAAACCAATCAACTGATATCCAATTTTAAAAAACTACGGTCTTTTAAAAATCTTGAACATAACGGTCAAACAGTTCAAGATGTTTCTCCAGAAGAATGGCATTACCGTAAAGAAGCAGTAACTCAATTTCAAAAAGAGTGGATCTATTTTTTCGAAGACTACATCCAGCAAACATCTGATAGAGAGGTAACTGTCACAGCTATTCCCAGCTCCAAAACCAAAACAGATCAAGAGTATAACAATCGTTTTGAAGACTTATTTGAAGAGTTAACAAAAACATTTGGTACACTATACCCTGATATAATATTAAATGTTGAGTGGCCAGTAGAGATCAAAAGCACTATGCCTGCTTTTCATATCAGTTCTGAAAACAGACTGCCTCCAAAACAAATTAAGAAAAATTATATATGGAGGGGGTTTAAACAACAAAGCCCAAAAACCTTATTTATTTTTGATGATGTGATAACCACAGGTGCACATTTTCGGGCCATGTCTGATTTTTTAAGAGAAAATGAATACAAAGGTGATATTCTTGGTATTTTTTGGGCCAAAGCCATAAACAAAACATAAATTTTTGAGGTGACGGGCTTGTCTGTTGAGAAAATTAAAAAGCTGAAAAACAGTTCTTGATTGCTACCTTTCCTGCACAGCCGGCTGTTCCCTGATTTTCATATATTCAGCCTATGATCACCAGTCCACAAAAAAAAGCCAGTGGCAGGCAAAACGGCCAAAAAATTCGGTAAAAATTCGGATTTCCGAATTTTTTTGTCTCAAAACCCCCCAAAAAGCCTGTTTTGAGCTGATCCCATTTTGCACCTCCCCTTTTTAATGAAATATCGTGCTGGTCCTTTTATGCACTGTGCCATCACTTTGGCCCGGATTTTGCATGGGGGTAGGCAGAGGCAGGATTTTCCTGTCAAACAAAAATTAACAAACAGAGGCAGGGTGTTCCTGCCAAAAAAAAATTAACAGAGGCAGGATTTGCCTGCCAAACAAAAAATTAAAAAAAAGGAGCTTATAATGACTTTTCAAAAAAAATTTCCTTTTGTGGATTTAACAAAAGATGTTAATTTTAAATACTATTTTTCCCTTGATGGGGGATCTCTGCTCTCTTTGCTCAAAACCTTCCTGCCCCTGCCGGACAAAAAAAGTGTCCAAAGTGTGGAAATCATCCCCGACAAAGAGCTGGCCCTGGCCAGGCAGAAACAAAGGGACCTGGCAAAAAATCAGGCAGAGCTGTATTCTGTAGAAAAGCCAGAGCTTATTCTGACAGACCCACATCTTTACCCTCCCATTGTGGGAGAAAAACACTCTGTCCTGGACTTGAATGTCTCTCTCAACACAGGCGAAAAAATCGATGTGGAAATGCAGGCCAATTCTCAAAAAGCTTTCTCCAAAAGATCGGTCTATTACTGGGCCCAGCTCCACTCCAAAGGACTTAAGGCTGGGGAGGACTATAGCCAGCTCCACCCCACTTATTCCCTGATATTTACCACTTTTCCGATGTTCGAGGGAGAAGAGAGGGATTTTGTGACTTCTTTTGCCATTCGGTCGGATGAGCACCCCCATTTTGTGCTGAATGACCAGCTACGGATGGTGTTTGTGGATTTGAGCCGTTTTAATAAAGACATCAATAATTTGGTTGACTTGCGTGACCAATGGTGTTATTTGATAAAGGAGTCAGGGCGAATGAGCCATGAACAGGCAAAGTTACTATCTGCAAAGGGGGAGGATATGGCAAAAGCAGTGGGTTTGTTTGACAATGTGTCGATGAGTGATTTGACTTGGTTGAGGCAAAAGACTCAGGAGAGATATGAGCGGGATCAGCGGGCCATCAAGGCCTTTGCTGTGGAAAAAGCTATGGAAGAAGGCCGAAAAGAAGGCATGGAAAAAGGTATGCAGGCTGTGGCCTTAAATATGCTGAAAAAACAGCTGGATTTTTCTTTAATTTCTGAGGTGACGGGCTTGTCTGAGGAAGAGATTAAAAAGCTGAAAAACAGCTCTTGATTGTACCTTTCCTGCATAGCCGGCTGTTCCCTGATTTTCATATATTCAGCCTGATGTAAGGACGCATTTTTTGACCAGACTTCTGGCCACAAGTCACCTGTGCCGGACCACCGCTTGGAAAGGGCTTGCCACACACAGAGCACTTGAGCTTGTAAAACTCAAACACCCGCCGGCCAAGCTTTACCTTCAATATTTCAATAATGTCACCAGCTTTATAGACTGAACCGGGATTATTCACAGGACTTGCGAGGTTACCAATATAAAGGTCACTCCCCGGATTTAAAACAGAACTTGTGGGATTCCCCCCCTCATAATCATCAGCTGTTTCTGTGAAAGCATAAGAACCAAGAGAACCAAAAAATCAAAAAAAGTATCACCTTCATAATAATAACCCCCTTTTTAATTTTTATCAGGCAGGCCCTTTCTTAGCTTCTTATAATGTGCAAGCTGAAGTTTCGCAAATTGAACATCCGACTCTTTTTTGCTCTCTTTAATAGTTGTCTCAAAATTTTTAATTTCCCTATCAGCATCTGCCTTTGTCATGAATTTCCCTGTTTCCATTATTTCTCTCCCCCCTGTTTTTCTCTATCCGGATTCGACCACCAGCCTCCTCTTAAAGACACTTTAAAGTTTTTGCTCAATCTATTATCAGGAAACTTCCTTATTTCCCCTTCTTTTGTATATTTTAATCTTCGCTTTAATTTTTGGACCCTCCATAACAGATTCATAAGTCACCCCCTCTTTTTTAAAATCTTTTGCACTATCTTTATTTCCTCCAAAGCATGATTAAATTTTACCCCAAACGGGGCATTCAGGTAAACCTGTGTCCTTTTCCGGTGGTGTCAAGCTCAAGCCACTAATTTTTTTATGACGAACCGCTTTTATTGATTGATTGCCTCTTTTCGGCCTGTCTCTCTGCCTTTGTGCCAGCCCTTGTCATACTGTTTTTTGCTAAGATTTTTTGTTGCCAGCTCTATTAAGGCGACTGCATCTTTTAAGAGCTTAAGAGAATCTTCCACCATGTTTTTATCCTCATTCCTGGCCATACCACACCTCCTTATTTTTTTATTAACATGTCAAAAACTTCTTTCAGCTTTTTTTTACCCCATAATTGATCATAATAAAGAAACTTTAAAACCTCATTATGTAGCCCTGTATTATCATTATCCTTCAAGTCCTTGAGAGTCCAGTCAGGATGGTCATTTAAAACATTCAAAACCCTACTGGTCAAAAGTCGTTTCGCCTTTTCGTCCATACCGCACCTTCTTTAATGGCCGTTTTTTTGGTTAAATACCGTCTGTTTTAAAGCTCTCTGAAGTTTCTTAACATCCTTTGTTATTTTATCAATAAGCTTTACCTCTGATTGCAAATCAGGACAGGCATGAGCCGGCAACCTCCTGTTATCTATCACCTGCCATGTGCCTGCTATAGAGCCACCTATAAAAACCATAATGCCAAAAAAGGACAATACAAAGTTTTGTATTCTAAGCCTGAACCGAAATCGCCGTTTAGCAATAGCCTTGTTATGTCTATCACCGATATAAATAGATTCCAGCATAAAATCCACAAGATTATTGTCTACAAAATCAAACAAGCTTTCGTATTCATGCGACTTTATCATGTTTTATCCCTTCGTATACACTGAATAATTTATCATCTGCCTGTTTATATCTCTTATAAAGTGCCAGTATCTCATCTTTTTTACTTTTTTTATTATTTGTTATTTCAATAAACAAATTCTTTGCTTTTGCCCTCTCTAAAAGAGCTTGCTTTAATTCATTATCTTTTTGACTCATAATGACCGCCTTTAAGGAAAAGGGGGGCGGGGATGAAACAAACCTCGCCTCCCAAATTAAACAGTAAGGGCTGAATAACAAAAAGGAAAAGACAGCCCTCAAACCCAGCTCAGAGAGAACCCCAAGCCAAGTGTTTCAAATAACAAAATTAACCCTTATCCACATTTAGCCGCACCTGTGCATTCACCAGTCGTATTTACATCAGCACAAGTTTCACTACTTGCAGTTTTTGTGCACCCAGAACCACTCGCAACACTCCCATAATTGGCACAATCACCGACAGCTGTGCACACTTTTATAGGAGAAGCTGTTACAGTTCCATCATCCCCGGAATCAGTGCACCCTGTTTGAGCAAAGCGACAAGCTTTCACTTTACCACCTGCTAATAAACTGCCTCCATAAGTTTTTGTTTCTGTAGAAGTGTCAGCATCTATAGATATACACACATTAAAATTATCAGTTTTTATCTCAGCACAAAAAACATTATTAGCAGAGTCAGCCTCATCATCACAAACAGCACCAGAAGGGCATTGCATCTTTATATCAGACAATGTATCACAAGCTCCAAAATCTTTTAAAACTATACACTGTTTAAAGGCTTTGGCCATATTTGTCGCTGAAGTATCCGAGGCCACACGGGCCGCATTCTTTCTTTGATCATCAAAAGTCGGATAAGCAATCGCTGATATAATCCCGATAATAGCCACAGCGACCAAGACTTCAATCAGCGAAAAGCCTTTTTTGCTTTTCAGTATCTTGATTCTCTTTTTAAAGAGAAAGTTTATAAGTGTTTTCATTCTTTTACCTCCTGTTTTTGGTTTATATTTATGGCCTCATCGGCCCCGATACCTTGACTTTTATAAGATTCTTTTATTTGCTGGACTTTAAACAAGTCATTCAGCATTTCACTTGCAAAATCGGCTTTCTTCGCCCATTCCTGCATTTTTTTTGCTGACTTATCCATGCGGTTTATATGACGCTCCAGCAACAGCTGGACGCCAGCAATCGTCAAACACACTGTGACAAAGCCTGATATTATAATAAGCTTGATTAGATAAGCCCGATCGGCTGTGTTCAGCCCCTCCCCCGGCCCTTTTTTAGGCATATCAAAAAACTTAAACATTAAATTTTCCCTCCTTCGCAACATTTTCTGTTTCAATCGTGATTCCTTGCTAATCCACCAAGAGATTCCCGCTCAAGGCGGGAATGACGAGCTGACAGGCTTTAAACCCAACACAAAATTATTCAGAACCAACATGCAAAAACCTCCAAATTGTGCAAAACAGCCAAATCAGGCAAAACTCCTGTCATTTCAATAAGTTGGGGAGAAAGTGGTAGAGACATGCCATCTCTACCACTTTCAGCTCCAAGTGCCTGATTTTTAAGGAAAAGTTATTTTCTTGGGGGACATGGTTTGCCACAGACCAAAATCAGAAAAAAGTGTCTCATTTTGAGACAAAAAATTTCAAAAACAGGACAAAAGTCTCATTTTGAGACACTTTTATTATTTTCTTAAATATTTAATATAATTTAATATTTTTAAAAAAATTTGAAAAAATATTAAAGTAAACTGTTGCCTTTTCCGAAAAGATTTATATAGTCGAGGAAAGCACTGAGCTTTCAGAGGACTTGAGAGATTGTTTTCTGAATAAAATCAGGGTTTTAAGGGGAAAAGTGGTAGAGATGGCATGTCTCTACCACTTTTGCTTGTAAGTGCTTGAAATCATTGAATTCCCATGTCCTTTTGACCCAAAAAAACTGCAAAAAAGCCCTGGAAGTGGCCTTTTTCGATCTTTTGCTCCCCCGATTCGTCTGCTCCGGAGGATCGTCATTCTTGTTAAATGCTTCTTTTTTTTCGATCTTTTGCACCCTCAATCCTGGCCAAAAACTGTGTCCAAATCCCCAAATCACAGCGGATCCTCAAAAATTGTTGGACAAAGGCCCTTTTTTTTGCCACTATCCAATGTTAACTCCTCTTTTTGCTCTTCGGGGTTGACAAATAGATACAAACAACCCAAGCTCTCACCCAAAACCACCAAGGAGGAACAAATGACAATAGAACCAAAACAAAACACAAAACCGGACCGCCAAACACACACTCCCCGCTCCAAAACCCACCACGATACCATATTCAAACGGTTCTTTTCCATCCCCGCTTTTGCCAAAGAGCTGGTTCGTCTCATGTTCTCCAAAACAATCCTGAAGATTTTTGATCTGTCCAAACTCCGGGTGGAAAATGGATTATTTGGAATCGATGGAGGTGGTAACAACCGACAGCTGGCAGGATTTGGAGAGAGAATTGGTATTGGAAGGAACCTTTAAAAAAGGAGGATTTATGGACATCCGGGAAGAGATCAGACAAAAAGCTCGTTTGGAAGGCCGTCAGGAAGGCTGGCAAAAAGGACAGCAGGAAGGCTGGCAAAAAGGTCGTCAGGAGATTGTGGTAAATATGCTGAAAAAATCAGCAGACATGGCTTTTATCTCAGAAGTGACAGGCCTGTCTGTTGAGAAAATCAAAAAGCTGAAAAACGGTTCTTAACAAGGGTGACTTGTGGCCAGGCCAAGTGTCGCTCAGAGCACAATCTTATTATTCAGAGGCAAAATCTCAGTCGGACCCGGCTTTTAAAGAGAGACAAAGGGCATATAACAAGGCTTTTTATGCTGTGATAAGTGACATGCTTATGGAGCTTAAAAGCCTGGCGGAGATACAATCCGGGGCAGGCAAGCCCAGTTATGCCCAGATTATGCTCATGGAGCTTGAGCGGGGAGCGGGAATTTAAGGTTTCCCGGTGGTCAGCCGTGTAAAATTTTCACACTTTTCTCTTAAAATCACTTTTTTCTCACTTTTGTTAGGTGTTTCTTATAAAATGCTTTATAGTGCCCATGTTATCAATAACAATAACTAATAAAGGAGTTTATTATGAAAACAAAGATTTTCTTATGGGTATTAGCAGGGGTATTGTCTGGACTCACTATAGGCCAAAGCTATGCAGAAAATGTGTTGTTAGAGCAATCAAAATTAATCCAAGATCTGATGGATATAGACCAGATCCTTTTGGACAGAATTGAGGCTTTGGAATCAAAAAAACAAGCTCAGGAAAACGATAGGGAAGATCTTGTCTTTGCACACTGTTACTGTTATTAAAAAGGCCATAAGTATTCCGATAATATTAGGTCTAAAGTTGTGAAAAATGATTTTTTTTGTTTTATGTGAAAAAAAGTGTTGTTTTATTTTTGTGTGTATGATAAGGTGAGTTTATGAGAAAAAATGATGCACGGAAATTAGATCGGAAGTCACAGGAGGCTCTACGGATTCGTGGGATGCAGGCTCTTTTCTCTGGCGAAAATCCGAGGAAGGTAGCTGATTTCTTAGGTGTTAATCCGGACACGGTGTATAATTGGGCTGTTAGATATGGTGAGGGGGGTTGGGATAATTTAAAGAGGAGAAAAGCTTCTGGTCGTCCTCCGATTGTTCAGGGGCGACATTTGAAGTGGATTTATAAGATGGTGAATAAGAACCCTCAGCAATTAAGTTTTCCATTTGCTTTGTGGAATCGGAGGCGGATACAGGAAGCCATCCGGTTGAAGTATGGGATAAAGCTCAGTATTACATCTGTGGGTCGTTTAATGGGCCGTTTGGGTTTGACTTGTCAGAAGCCATTACACAGGGCTTATGAGAGGAATCCATCTCTTGTTAAGGGTTGGTTGAAGGAGGAGTATCCTAATATACAGAGGTTGGCTAATAAGGAGGGTGCACAGATTTATTTTGGTGATGAGTCTGGTGTGCGATCAGATTATCATAGTGGGACGACTTGGGCACCTAAAGGGAAGACTCCGGAGGTGAGGGGCACAGGCAAACGTTTTAGTTTGAATATGATTTCAGCTATTTCTGCTAAAGGTGGTATGAGGTTTATGACTGTGAGAGGTGGTGTTACAGGGAGGGTGTTTATTTCATTTTTAAAGCGATTGATTTCAGATGGGAGTGGGCCGGTTTATTTGATTGTGGATGGTCATCCGGTGCATAGGTCAAAGAAGGTGCGTGAGTTTGTGGATTCGACAGGTGGTTTGTTGAAGTTATTTTATCTTCCGCCGTATGCACCTGATTTGAATCCGGATGAGTTGGTTTGGAATCATTTAAAGTATCATTGTATTGGGAAGTTATTTATAAAGACGAAAGAGGAGTTGAAGGAAAAGGTTACTTATTATTTAAAGTCTTTACAAAGAAGGCCTGATACTATTAGGAGTTTCTTTTTAAAGCCTTCTTTAAAGTATGCTATGTAATATCGGAATATTTATGAACTTATCAATATAATAGTGGCTCGAAGATGGGTAGCAGTGTCCTCACTTCTTCTCGCCTTAACTTTGGAAAAGCTATTGTGAGAGCAAAACATGCCTGTAAAAAAATGGAAGCATATTATATTGTAAAGCCATCAGAATGTAGACGATATGAAATCAACAAAGACACAGGACTATATGAAGAATTATACCAAGGCAAAGTTGTTGAGTAAAATCTCCTTGTAGTTAGTAACGGGGAGTGAAATATCTATCGAAGATAAAAGTGAGGACTTTCCGGTAATCTGATACCGAAAAGTCCTCAAAAAGTAAATAAGAGCCTTAGCAGGTGTTGGTCAATCAATTAAACTGTGATATAGTGAGAATAAACCATTAACCTTTAAAGGAGGTATATTATGAAAGCTTTTATGATTATCTTAAGTCTGGTGTTCGTGTCTTGTGTGACAGCCCAGGATAGAAACCCAACCAGTGATCAAGAGGCTTGTGTGTCCACTTGCACAGAAAACGGGCTGAGTTCACAGATATGCAACAATGTTTGCAAATCCTGTGCCGGTCCTGTTCGGTCTTGTTTGTCTGATTATTGCAGAAAGACTTGTGAATCAGAAGGTTATAATGATAGTTACTGTGTCAATGTATGCGGGATGTTTTGAGCTGGTGAATTTCCCGACCGCATGCGGCCTGCCATTTTTTTATTCCATGTGGTAGTTGGGGGCTTCTTTGGTGATGCTGATGTCATGGATATGCGACTCGGCAAAGCTGTTGGCACTGATTCGGATAAAAGTGGCTTTTTTCCGTAAATCCTCTATGTTTTTTGCTCCCACATAACCCATGCCCGCTTTAAGACCGCCAGCCATTTGATACAGGATAGAGCTGGCCGAACCTCTGTAAGGCACCCGGCCCTCCACCCCTTCCGGCACCATTTTATCGGAAAAAAAGACCCCTTCCTGCTGATAACGATCGCGTGAACCTTTTTTCATGGCCCCAAGGCTTCCCATGCCCCGGTAAGATTTGTAGGTCCGTCCCCGGTAAAGCACTATTTCTCCGGGACTTTCCTCCGCCCCGGCCAGCATGTGGCCCACCATGACGGCACTGGCCCCCAAAGCCAAGGCCTTGCTCACATCCCCGGAATATTTCAAGCCCCCATCCGCCACAAGAGCTTTATTGGTTTTTTTAAGTGCCCGTGCACAGTCCAAAATAGCACTCACCTGAGGCACCCCCACACCAGACACCACCCTTGTTGTGCAAATACTTCCCGGCCCCATGCCCACCTTGACAATGTCCGCCCCCGCCTGGGCCAAAGCCAAAGCCCCTTCAGCTGTGGCCACATTGCCCGCCATGAGCAAAGTGTCCGGGTATTGCTTTTTTAAAAAAGTCACTTGCTCCATCACATTTTTGGAAAAGCCATGTGCGGTATCCACACAAAGCAAATCCACCTCCGCCTGCACAAGGCTTTCCGCCCTTTTTTGTTCTTCCTTTCCTATACCCACAGCCGACCCCACAAACAAACGGCCATGCCTGTCTTTGGTGGCCTGTGGAAAGGCGGTGGCTTTTTCAATATCCTTAATGGTGATAAGCCCTTTTAAAGCCCCTTTGGAATCCATAACGGGAAGTTTTTCAATACGATGTTTGTGCAGGATCTCCTTGGCCTGCTCCAGGGTGGTGCCTTCAGGGGCGGTGATGAGTTTTTTCCCTGGAGTCATGATGTGGGAAATGGCCAGCTCCATACGGGTTTCAAAACGCAGATCCCTGTTGGTTAAAATACCCACCAATTGATTGTCCTGAGTGATGGGCACACCGCTGATGGCATGTTTTTTCATCACCTCAAGGGCTTTATAGACGGGTGTGTCCGGAGAGAGGGTGATGGGGTCCAGAATCAGGCCACTTTCGTATTTTTTGACTTTTTTGACTTCGTGGCATTGGCTTTTGACACTCATGTTCTTGTGAATCACGCCAAAACCGCCGTTTTGTGCCATGACCCGTGCCATTTTGTGCTCCGTGACTGTGTCCATGGCGGAGGAAATAATGGGGATGTTCAGGATTAGGGCCTCTGTCAGGCGGGTTTGAGTGGATATCTGATCAGGTGTGACCTGGGAATACCCTGGAGCTATCAAAATATCATCAAAAGTCAGGGCCGATCCTTGGGCCTGTTGAAAAAAGTCCTGCTTCATAGTCCCTGAAGACTGGCCCAAAAACCCCCCTAAGTCAAATAAAAATGATCTATGACACGGCCCACAAGACCAGGACGATCCGGAGCTGATGAGACAATTTTTGAACTATCAGAGTGGGATATACCAGCAAACACGGGATCCGGTGATACCTGTATTTATCAATCAGAGTCCCAGAAAGGAATGGAAGGGCCCCAGGGATTTTCACGGATTTTTGGACAATTTTGATGGCCAGTTGAGGGCATGTTTTACAGACAATGTACTGAACTTTCGTCCGAGGAATCTGCATCTTCAGTCTTTGGATGTGAAAAAGGAGGCAGGGAGCTTGACAGCTCGTCCGATTTTGTATATTATGAAGCATATATGGAATTTGGATGAGTCAAAGGTCAGAGAGTTATTTACGATAAGTGAGGGTTTGAATGAGAAGGACAGGCAGTTTTTGCTGAAAAAGGCAGTAGCTTATATTCAAAAACCTGATCCGACTTTTAGCTGGAATTTGTTGAAGGATATAGAGGAGGAAATAATAGAAGATAAGGAGGTGGTATAAAAATGACTGATAGCATTAGAATAAATTGCATCAGAATAGCTGGGTTTCGTGGTATTCAAAATATGGAAATGACATTATCCCGTGTAACTATTTTGACAGGGCCTAATAATTCCGGCAAAACCTCTGTCCTTAAAGCGTTGCAGTTGGCTTTGGGTAATTACATACAATATTTGTCGGAAGAGGATTTTTTTATCGATCAACATGACAACCGCACAAAAGAAATTACCATAGATGTTAAATTTGTCCCTTTTGATAGTGATAAGCCGGTTAAAAATTTTAATGAGCAATGGACTTCTGCATGGGGTGATAAAATCAAGCCGGATATAAATGGCAATGCTTTTGTGGCTGTCAGAACCAAAGTTCGACCAGATGAAATAAAAGGTGGATTTGAATTATCAAGGTATATTATGCAAAAATGGCCCAAATTCGATATATGGCAAAAGGAAAAAATAAATGAAAAAGACAAGATGAAGTCCCGTATAACAGGTGTCGATTTTATTTCAGTGGAATCCAAAAGAGATATATACGATGAATTAAAAACCAAGAATTCTTTTGTGGGACGGGTGCTCTCTGATATCCAATATGACAAAACAGACATGGAGGAAATTGAAAAACAAATACAAAGTGTCAATCAAAAAGCAGTGCAAAAAAGCACATCTTTGAAAGATTTTAAACAGAATCTTCAAAAACTGAACAAGGCTTTTCAAGGAAAAGGTGAGGTGGAAGTCAACCCTTTCCCGAAAAAAATAAGAGATCTGACTAAACACTTCTCCATTCACTTTGGAGATAAAAATGCAGGAATGTTTTCCATGGAATATCATGGTATGGGGACGCGCAGTTGGGCTTCCATGTTGACAGTGCAAGCTTTTATTGATTCAGCAATCAAAAAACATGAAAAAGAGCTTGAACCTTTTTTTCCTGTTTTTTCTGCTGAAGAACCAGAAGCCCACCTGCATCCCAATGCACAAAAAAGCTTATATCATCAACTTATAAACACTGAAGGACAAATAATCATAAGCACACATTCACCCTATTTTATTTCAGTCGCTGATATTTCCGGCATCCGATCATTGTGGAAAACCAAATTTAATGTCATAGCCAATGACATCTCAAAAAACCTCTCATCTTTGGAAGTGAAAAAAATAAAGCGTGAAATCATGTCTCGCCGGGGAGATATATTATTTGCCCACTCCTGGATACTTTGTGAAGGCATAACAGAAGAACAGATTATCCCTGCTATGTTTGAATTATGGGAAGAGGAAGAGCAAACTCTATTTGATCTTGGTGTATCCTGTATTGGAATAGGTGGCCATGGACATTACGGGCCTTTTCTAAAATTGGCTCATAATACAGGTATCTCTGCTTATATCATCAGTGATAATGACACAAAGAAAAATCAATCAACAAAAGAAAATGTCAAATCGCAGGTGGATAAGTTTAAAAAGGATACAGGGTCAGATTTTAAAAATATGTTCTTTTTGTCTGAAGGTCATGATTTTGAAGATGAACTTGTGGCACAAACCACTTTAAAAGATGAACTTGAAAAAACTTTATTAAAAATAACAACCAGTGATTCAACTAATGAACAGCATATAGGGGCTAAAAAACAAGAAGTCAAGAATTGGACTGGTGAGCAAATAATGCAGGAATTAGAGAGTGGAAGTAATAAAGCAACTTATGCCAGCTTTCTCTCTGATATAATTAGAGAAAACCCAAATAACAAAAAACCAGAAGCTCTGATTCCTCAAACAGTCCTGAATTGCTTTAATAAAATCAAAGAGGATATGAAATGATTAATCTATCGAAAGAACAAAGAAAAATTGTGGAACAAGACTTAAATAAATCCATTCAGGTTCTGGCTTCTGCCGGCACCGGGAAGACTCGTGTTTTAACTGAAAGGGTCCGGTATATCCTGAATCATACCAAAAAATCAGGAATTATAGCTCTAACTTTTACCAATAAATCAGCAGAAGAGATGAAAAAGCGACTGGAAACATCAGATTCAGCAGTGGATCGTTGCTGGATAGCCACCATTCACTCTGTAGCCCAGAGGATTGTGGAACAGTATGGGCATACTATTGGCCTCCCTTCCGATTTGAATATATATGATCGGGATCAGGATCGAAAAACTATTCTTTTACAATCAATTGCTAACAATGGCTTTTCTGTGGAAAATTTAATGCAAAATAACAGTAGCTTTGATAACAAAAAAAACAGAACCCAAACAATACAAAAGTATATGGAGCAATTTTCCCAAATAAAAAGGAATTTAATGACACATACAGAAATTAAAAAAAAATATGGAGATGGTTTTTTGCATATTTTTAAAAATTATCATGAAGAGTTAAAAAACAGTGGAGGTATTGATTTTGATGATATCTTAGTATATGCTCATAGAATCCTAATAGAGCAACCTAACTGTGCAAGAATATATGGCATAAAATACCGGTATATTTTTGTAGATGAAGCCCAAGATTTAAATAAAGCACAATATGAGCTGATTAAAGCTTTCAGTGGCTATAAAATTCAAATTGCGATGATGGCAGGAGATCCAGATCAAATGATCTACGGCTTTAACGGTTCTTCAAAAAAGTATTTATGCCAAACTTTTATCCAAGATTTTGATCCTCTTACATTTAAGTTGAAAAAAAATTATAGAAGCTCAAAAACAGTTGTTCGCCTGGCTAATAGGTTAAAACCTGCTTCTCAATTGGAATCTGATTTTGCTCTTGATGGCAAGTATAAGATTCAAGATTTCGATAATGAAAGGTTAGAAGCAGAGTGGATTGTAAAAGAAATCAAATCCATTTTATTAAATACCAAGCATTCTGATATTGAAGGCCCTGTTTCATTAAATAATATCGTGGTTATAGCACGTACTCGCTTTGTATTCCAGGAATTGGAAAAGGTATTAAAGAAAGCTAAAATAAATTATTCTTTTAAAAAATCCAAACCTTTATTGGAACCTGCATCTCATATTGGTAAAATTCTGGATTTATCTATTCGTCTTAAACTTAATCCAAGAGACTGGATAAGTGGTAAAAAATTATATGAGTTGTTGAAGATAAATTTCCCAGATATATGGCCCAATGAATCTGGTTTGGTTATCTTAATTAAGCACCTTGGTGCAACCTCTATTCCATTTGTAGATTTGATAAAAACCACTTTAAAAAGCATAGAAAGTCTTGATGTTGAAAACCCAAATATGTTAAAATTATTTAACAAGATAAATGACAATATCCAAAAAGAAGTCAATCTACTGAAAAATAATCATTTTGCAACAAAAAGTACAACAGGAAAAAAATGTGAATCATTATTACAAGAATTGGAAAATTTTAAAAAAGAGTTGGAT
Organism: Bdellovibrionales bacterium; assembly: GCA_965242635.1. Lineage (GTDB taxonomy): Bacteria > Bdellovibrionota > Bdellovibrionia > Bdellovibrionales > UBA1609 > JANQSP01. The sequence continues at coordinate 1,742,832 of OZ251471.1, forward strand.
GAGTTTAAAAAATACTGGAGGCTTTTCAGGCTAAAAAATTCAGAAGCTTCTTTGATGGCCTTTAAAAATTCTCTGGCTTTGGGAGAGCTTATTTCAATAGACCCAGTATCCATAAATGAACCAGTGTTAACATTAAGCACAGTGCATACCATGAAAGGATTGGAAAAGGACATTGTGTTTTTAATGGGTATGTGTGAAGGAGTTTTTCCTGACTATAGAGCCAGAAGTCCACATGAAAAAGAAGAGGAAAAAAATAATGCTTTTGTGGCTGTAACCCGTAGCAGGCGATGGATTTATATCACTTATCCCAAAAATCGTAAAATGCCTTGGGGGGATATAAAACAGCAACAAGAATCCCGGTTTGTAACTGCCATGAGAAATAGCACCTCATTGAATAATATAGAATTTAGAAAATCTGTTTAATTTTTCTCTTATAAAATAAGACAGACAAAAAAGGACCGATCCAAGCACTCAAAGTGGCATCAGCACAATCAAATTAAAGCTTGACAAAATAGATAGGGGCAATGATATAATTTTTTGGAGAAAACAACAGACACGGGCTCTTTTTTGCACTGTGCCATCACTTTGGCCCGGATTTTGCGGGGGAGGGTAGACAGAGGCAGGATTTTCTCAAGAAGAGATCAAAAAGCTGAAAAGAAAAATGGTTCCTTCTAAAAAACACAAAAGCGAAAAAACGGCCCAAAAACCCCCCCCAAGTCAAACAAAAATAGAGCCTTCCACACCTCCATCGGGGAAAAAATCTGCCAAAAGGGCTTGACCAGGGCCCAAAAACCCCCCCAAGTCAAACAAAAATAGAGCCTTCCACACCTCCATCAGGGAAAAATTTGTCGGAAGGGCTTGACCAGGCCCTAAAACCTGTGTAAAAAGCAAGGCACGGAAAAACAACAGGGCCAGGGGCCAAGAAAACAACCACAAAAAAACAGCCTGCAAAGGCAGGAAATACATTATGCCCACTTTAAATCAGCTTATTCGGGACAACAGAAGAGTCCAGAGGACCCGGACCAAGTCGCCGGCTCTCACATCCTGCCCACAGCGCAGGGGGGTCTGCACCCGTGTCTTCACCCGCTCACCCAAAAAACCCAATTCCGCCATCCGCAAGGTGGCCCGTGTGCGTCTGAGCAACGGCTTTGAAGTCAATTCCTATATCCCCGGAGAGGGGCATAATTTGCAGGAGCACTCCGTTGTTTTGGTGCGAGGGGGCCGTGTGCAGGACTTGCCGGGGGTGAAATACCACATTGTCCGGGGCCACCTGGACACACAGGGGGTAAAAGACCGAAAAAGAGCTCGCTCCCGATACGGTGCCAAAAAAGCAAAAAAAGCCAATAAATAAGGAGAAAACCATGTCCCGCCGAAGTCGCAAAATTCACAGACAGGAAATAAAAGCAGACCCCGTGTATGCCGACACCCTGGTCTCATGCTTTATCAACAAAATGATGTGGGATGGCAAAAAAGAGCTGGCCCGAAACATTGTCTACAAGGCTTTAAAAAACTTAAGCAAAAAATACCCCAAGGAAAGTGCGGTTTCCATATTCAAAAAAGCGGTGGATAACTGTAAACCCAGCATGGAGGTGCGTTCCCGCCGGGTGGGGGGTTCCACCTATCAGGTGCCTGTGGATGTGCGTGCCCGCCGACAATCCACTTTGGCCATTCGCTGGCTTATTGTCCACTCCCGTGCACGAAAAGAAAAAACCATGGCGGAGAGGCTTTCGGCAGAGCTGATGGAGGCCTATAACAACAAAGGGGCTTCCATCAGGAAAAAAGAGGATGTGCACCGTATGGCAGAGTCCAACCGGGCCTTCTCTCACTATAACTGGTGATAAACCAAGAGGCTTAAGCCTTGCCCACATTAAATATCCAAAACATCGACGACCTTCAGCACACCCGCAACATTGGGATTATCGCCCATATTGATGCTGGCAAGACCACCCTGACAGAGCGGATTCTCTTTTACACAGGCCGTAGCCATAAAATGGGCGAAGTGCATGAGGGCAACACCATCATGGACTGGATGGAGGAAGAGCAAAAAAGAGGCATCACCATCACCTCTGCCAGCACCACCTGTTTTTGGCAAAACCACCGAATCAACATTATAGATACTCCGGGCCATGTGGATTTCACTGTGGAGGTGGAACGTTCCCTAAGGGTTTTGGATGGGGCTGTTGTGGTGTTTGATGGGGTGAGCGGGGTGGAACCACAAAGTGAAACCGTCTGGAGACAGGCGGACAAACACCATGTGCCCCGCATAGGCTTTATCAACAAAATGGACCGTGCAGGGGCGGATTTTTTCATGAGTGCCCGGTCCATCAAAGAAAAACTTAACGCCTCCCCCTTATGCCTTCAGTTGCCCCTGGGGACAGAAGAGCACTTTCAGGGGGTGATCGATCTGATTGAAGAAAAGGCCCTGATATGGGACAGGGACACAAAGGGTGAAAAATACACTGTCCGGCCCCTGCCGGAAGAGTATAGGGATCAGGCCCAAAAAATGCGGGAGAAGATTCTGGAGCAATCGGCTAATGCGGACGACAATATTATGCGTAAATACCTGAACGAAGAACCCATATCCCCTCTGGAAATAAAACAGGCCTTGAGAAAAGCCACCCTGGGACTTCAAATCGTCCCTCTGTTTTGTGGCTCTGCCTTTAAAAACAAAGGGGTTCAGCCTTTGCTCTCTGCTGTGCTGGATTACCTGCCAGGGCCTTTGGATCTGCCGCCCGTCAAGGCAGAAGGCCTGAAAAAAGGAAGACAGGTGCTCCTTCCCACCGGGTTTGATCGCCCTGTCTCCGCCCTGGCCTTTAAGCTTATGGAAGACCCCTTTGCCGGGCACCTGACTTATATTCGTGTCTATTCCGGTGTGTTGAAAACCGGTGCTCAGGTGTTAAACAGCAGAATAAACAAAAAAGAAAGGATCCAAAAACTGCTGAAAATCCACTCCAAACAGAGAGAGGAAAGTGCTGTCTTAAAGGCAGGGGACATAGGGGCGATTCTGGGGCTTAAATGGACCGCCACAGGGGACACCCTCTGCTCTCCCACACACCCCGTGGCCCTGGAACCCATTGCCTTTCCTGAGCCGGTGATCTCCAAAGTGGTGGAGGCCCGCTCCTCCGTGGACCAGAAAAAAATGATGAGTGCTCTGAAGATTTTGCAAAAAGAGGACCCGTCCTGCTCTGTGTCTGTGAGTCAGGAGACAGGGCAGACCCTTCTTATGGGCATGGGGGAGCTTCACTTGGAGGTGTTGCTTCAAAGGCTTGTTCAGGACCACAAAGTCAAGGTGAACACCGGCCCCCCACAGGTGTCCTACAGGGAAACTGTCACAACAGCAGGGGAGGGAAAGGCTGTTTTCCACCTGGAAAACAGTGGGGAAAAACAATTTGCGGAGTTGAGTTTGAAAGTGGAACCACAAGGGGCTTTAAGCAAGTTGGTGTTTGAAAATAAAGTGGCACCAGCTTTAAAGACGGAGTTTTTGATGGCCATCCAACAGGCGATCCAGGATTCTGCGGGTGTGGGGGCCCTTATGGGCTGGCCTCTTCTTGGGGTCAGGGTGATTTTACTGAAAGCAGGGTATCGGGGCGAAAATGAAGAGGGGATAAAATCGGCTTTTAAGGCTGTTTCGGCCAAGGCTTTTCGAAAGGCTCTGAGCACAGCAAAAAGCCGGCTTTTGGAGCCGGTATTTGATATGGAGATTCTGACACCGGAGGAGTTTATGGGGGATGTGATAAGTGACCTGAACACCCGCCGGGCCAAAGTGGAAGGGGTGCATTTGCAAAAGAACCTTCAGGTGATAAAGGCACAGGTTCCTCTGGCCAGCCTCTTTGGCTATGCCACAGAGCTTCGCTCTGTCAGCCAGGGCAGGGCCTCCTTTTCCATGCAGATGCGGGAATACCAAAAAGTGCCGGAGAAGATAGCTCAAAAACTACAATAAGGGCTAAAAAATTATGCAAAAAGGGAAATGGGTGGGATGGGTGTTGTTGGCTGGGTTGTTTGCGGGCCTTATGCACTATGGCCTGAACCACTGGCTTGTTCTCAAGGATATTCAGCTGGAGCTGATGAAAAAAGATTCGGCATGGGAGGGCTCCGCAGAGGAGGTGCAGGGGCTGTTGAAACTCAAGCTCGAAAAGTTTATCGGAAAAAAAATGTGGCAGGTGTCTCTGAAGGATCTTAAGGAGGTGGCCCAATCTGAACCACGGGTGGGGGAAGTTCAGGTTTTAAGGCGACTCCCTGACCGCTTTTTCATTCAGATACAGGCACGAAAACCCCTCTTGGTGTGGCTGAACACCAAAGAAAACAGCATCCACCCTCTTTCACAGGACGGGCAGATTTTGCCGGCCCTTCCCCTCCATCGCATTCCCGATCTGCCCATTTTAAAAGGCTCTCTGTTTGCAGAAGACAAAAATATCAGGAAACAGGCCATTCATTTTATTCAGCTTTTGCCGGAACAGGGGGAGTTCAGCCGGCGGGCCATATCAGAGATCAAGTATTCTGCTGAGGAAAAAAGCCTGATTTTTATTTTGTCTGCCAACGGCAAGCCGGTTAAAATGGGTTTCAAGGCTTTGCCTGTTCAAATTAAAAGGGTGGCCAGTGTTTTAAGGTATTTGGATCAAAAAAATATCCCCTACCATGTTATAGACGCCCGATTCTCCCAGAAAATTGTGGTGAGCACCGACCAATCCATATAATGATCCTGTTTGAAAATTCACGGCTCAAATTTCCCCTGCAGGGCGAAAAAACCTCACCAGCGGCACCTTTTTCAAAACCAGTTTGGTTTACTTGCTTTTTCCTTTAAACAGGTATACACTTTCAGTATGAAGGAAAATACCAGCTCTTTTGTTTTTACCACTCAGGCCAAAAAGATAGCGGCTTGGGGGCAGAGAAATTCCCTTTGGCCCATGCCTTATGGCACGGCCTGCTGTGGCATTGAGATGATGTCGGTCATGGGGCCCCGCTACGATCTGGCCCGTTTTGGTGCAGAGGTGGTGCGTTTCTCCCCTCGCCAGTCGGACCTGTTGATAGTGGCTGGCACCATCACAGAGAAAATGGCCCCTGTGATTTTAAGGGTGTATGAGCAGATGCTGGAGCCTAAATTTGTGCTCTCGATGGGGGCTTGTGCCAGCTCTGGCGGTTTTTACCGTGCCTACCATGTTTTGCAGGGGGTGGATAAAATTATCCCTGTGGATGTCTACATTCCCGGTTGCCCTCCCACACCGGAAGCGGTTATGGACGGCGTGATGATGATTCAAAAAATGATAACAGACGGCTCACCCCGCCCCTGGAAAGAAAACTGGAAACCCGGCCTCTGGCGTTCGTAGAACCAGCAACTGGCAATGTGGGTGGCGGATTTAACAGGGCCTTATAAGCACAGTGCCTGCAAGGTGAAGTAAAAAACGGTTTAGCAACAACTGGCAATGTGGGTGGCGGATTTAACAGGGCCTTATAAGCACAGTGCCTGCAAGGTGAAGTAAAAACATGATTACACCTTCTTTTAAATCACTTAAGGAGAATCTTAAGGAAAAGTTTCCTTCCTTTACTTTTTCCTTTCGTGAGGATTTTGGCGATCGAATTCTCCTTTGCACCCCTTCAGAGGTGCCTGCCTTGCTCACTCATTTAAAAGAGATCGGCCGATTTGATTTTCTGATGAACATATCCGGTGTGGACTGGCCCAAAAAAGAAAAAAGATTTGAAGTGGTGTATGAGCTTTTTTCCTCCAAAACAGCCGAAAGGCTGAGAATCAAGACTGCTCTCAACGACACAGAGCAGGTCCCCACCGTGCAATTTATATGGAAGACTGCCGATTGGTTTGAACGGGAAATTTACGATATGTTTGGCCTGCGTTTTAAAGAGCACCCCAATATGCGTCGAATCCTCACCCACCATCAGTTTAAGGGTCATCCTTTGAGGAAAGATTACCCAGCCGATCACCAGCAACACTTGAGTGAAAGCCTGCCCCTGCACTTTGATCGTCCTGCCACCAAGGCTTATTCCGCAAAGGACAAGCCTCATTCAAACGACAACAACAACAGCCCCTCCCCTCACAGTGAAATAAATTCCAGGGACACAGAGGAAGAGGAGGAAAAAGACCTTATCCCTTTGAACATTGGTCCATCGCACCCGGCCACGCATGGCACTTTAAGGATTATGGCTGAGATGCATGGGGAGAGGGTGCATCGTGCGGGGGTGGAGATAGGTTATCTGCACCGTTGTTTTGAAAAAATGGCAGAAACCCACCCTTACAATCAGGTTATTCCTTATACAGACCGGCTCAACTACTGTTCTGCCCCCATGAACAATGTGGGTTATTGCCGGACAGTGGAAAAACTTTTTGGGGTGGAGGTGCCGCCCAAAGCTCAGGCTCTGCGGGTTATCCTTTGTGAGCTTTCCCGCATTATTGATCATATTGTCTGCATTGGTGCGAATGCTGTGGACTTGGGTGCTCTCACCGGCTTTTTTCATCTTTTCACTTATCGCGAAAAGGTCTACACCTTGTTTGAAAAACTTTGTGGGGCCAGGCTCACAGTTTCGCTTACAAGGGTGGGGGGGATGGCACAAGAGCCTCCTGCCGGGTGGTTTAAGGATGTGTTGGTGTTTTGCGAGGAGATGAAAAAGGGTGTGGACGAACTGGAAATCCTGCTTTCCAAAAACCGGATATGGGTGGATCGCACACAAGGGGTGGGCCCTCTTACTGTGGAGGAGGCTGTTCAGTGGGGATACACGGGGCCATGCCTCAGAGCCACGGGCATGAATTTGGATCTCAGAAAAGTGGACCCTTATTATAATTACGATGAACTGGACTTTGATGTTCCCACCGGGACCACCGGGGATGTATATGATCGTTACCTCGTGCGGGTGGCGGAGATGCGTGAATCCATCAAAATCATTGAGCAGGTGGCCCCTCATATTCCGCCGGGCGATTACAGCTTGAGAGACAAGAACATGGTCCTGCCGGAAAAAAAAGATGTGTATGGAAACATAGAGGGCCTGATGCAACATTTTATGTTGGTGATGAATGGGCTGAGGCCTCCAAAGGGGGAAACTTACTCGGCTACTGAAGCCGCCAATGGGGAGTTGGGTTTTTACCTTGTCAGTGATGGGAGCGGACAGCCTTACAGGCTTAAGGTGCGTCCTCCCTGCTTTGCCATTTACCAGTCTTTTCCCCAGCAGATAAAGGGGGTTTTGGTGGCCGATGTGATCTCTTTACTGGGCAGTATGAATGTGATTGCCGGCGAGCTGGACCGCTAAAAAAATCTTTGGACACAAGTGCTTAAGAAGTTCTTTTTTTTGGCTCTGCCCTTACGTGGTCCAAGTTATGACCTCATTAATATCTCCGGAGGAGTTAACACCCACTATCAGTGACTGTGACTGTTGATGGAAGGTTATTACAGGCCGTAATCTGGGAACAATCAGCGGCACATTCTGGAAGTGTGAGGCTGGTAAGACTGCTCAATCCATCAAAAACATTGTGATGAAACAGGCCTTTGTTTGAAAGTGGTTAGATGTTTTCTGCCATAAAGGAAGAACTCAGAGGCAATAACCAGGATCGCCAGTAACTGTTAAGTTATCACCAGAGCGAGTCAGGGTGCAAGAGGTCCCTCCACCGGTGCAACTGTAAGCAGAGCCACCGAGATAGGTGGTTATATCACTATCAATAAACAGGCCACTTTGGGGGCAATAAAGAAAAACGCTATTACTATTTACTTCTGATAACTGAATCGTAGTCAGTGTTTGACCGGTATTGGGGAGGGATTTTAACAGAGCTTTAAGATTGGCTGGGGAAATACAGGTTTCATCCAAATCCAGGTTTGTTAAAGCCGTTAAATCAGACAAAAGCTGATTGGCTGAAGCAATAGTGCTTAGGGAATGTGTTACCAAATCAAGCCTTGTGATCCCGGAAAGCCCTTTAAAATCATTGGCTGTTACAGGACTACTGGATTTACCAAGATTACCTGCACAAGGATTAGTTTCCTGTGGAATTTCGAGTGTGTCGGTGAGGTTAGACAAGTCCCCATTGGTTACAGTGGAGCAGGTTCGAGCAGTGGCACGACCACTGTTGACTTTCGCCAAAATAGCCGTTTGCACAAGAGTATTTCTATCGCAAAAACCTGTTACTTGATCAGAGGGGGATAAAGTGCCACCATCGCCATTGCCATTGCCATTGCCATTGCCATTGCCATTGCCATCACCATTGCCATTACTGCTACCGCCATCGCTGTTGCCACTACTGGACGAGGATGAAGACCACCTCACATCATACTCCTCCTCGCAAAAATCCTCAAAACCCGAAAGAGTCCACTCCTCTCCGGCAGACTTAAGTTTTCTTCGGTAATCCTCTTCAAACAAATCCCCTTCAGACAACAATCTGGACAAATACGACCGGTAGTTCAACACAAACGCCTTGCAATAGGCCCCCAAATTCCTCCTGCCGGGGCACTGCAAAATGTCCCCTCTCTCTTCACACACTTCCTCCACATACTCATCCACCCATGCATAAGCTGGCTCATTTTCCTCCCTTGCCACTATGTGAAAAAAGCTCCTGTCATCTTCCAGCTCCTCTGTCAGAATATCCTTTAGCTTGTTCCCCAAACCCGCACGGGAAAAAGCTTGTTTTATTGATAAGTTCATAAATATTCCGATATTACATAGCATACTTTAAAGAAGGCTTTAAAAAGAAACTCCTAATAGTATCAGGCCTTCTTTGTAAAGACTTTAAATAATAAGTAACCTTTTCCTTCAACTCCTCTTTCGTCTTTATAAATAACTTCCCAATACAATGATACTTTAAATGATTCCAAACCAACTCATCCGGATTCAAATCAGGTGCATACGGCGGAAGATAAAATAACTTCAACAAACCACCTGTCGAATCCACAAACTCACGCACCTTCTTTGACCTATGCACCGGATGACCATCCACAATCAAATAAACCGGCCCACTCCCATCTGAAATCAATCGCTTTAAAAATGAAATAAACACCCTCCCTGTAACACCACCTCTCACAGTCATAAACCTCATACCACCTTTAGCAGAAATAGCTGAAATCATATTCAAACTAAAACGTTTGCCTGTGCCCCTCACCTCCGGAGTCTTCCCTTTAGGTGCCCAAGTCGTCCCACTATGATAATCTGATCGCACACCAGACTCATCACCAAAATAAATCTGTGCACCCTCCTTATTAGCCAACCTCTGTATATTAGGATACTCCTCCTTCAACCAACCCTTAACAAGAGATGGATTCCTCTCATAAGCCCTGTGTAATGGCTTCTGACAAGTCAAACCCAAACGGCCCATTAAACGACCCACAGATGTAATACTGAGCTTTATCCCATACTTCAACCGGATGGCTTCCTGTATCCGCCTCCGATTCCACAAAGCAAATGGAAAACTTAATTGCTGAGGGTTCTTATTCACCATCTTATAAATCCACTTCAAATGTCGCCCCTGAACAATCGGAGGACGACCAGAAGCTTTTCTCCTCTTTAAATTATCCCAACCCCCCTCACCATATCTAACAGCCCAATTATACACCGTGTCCGGATTAACACCTAAGAAATCAGCTACCTTCCTCGGATTTTCGCCAGAGAAAAGAGCCTGCATCCCACGAATCCGTAGAGCCTCCTGTGACTTCCGATCTAATTTCCGTGCATCATTTTTTCTCATAAACTCACCTTATCATACACACAAAAATAAAACAACACTTTTTTTCACATAAAACAAAAAAAATCATTTTTCACAACTTTAGACCTAATATTATCGGAATACTTATGGCCTTTTTAATAAGATGTTAAACTCATCGTCTTCTTCCTCCAAAATCCGGGCCAACTGTTTGTTCTCTGTTACTTCAATCAAAAACTTTTTGGCCTCATCACGGGAGAGTTTCCTTATGGTGCGGGCAAATTCTGTATCGTCTATATCCAACAGGCACTCCAAAATATCCAGGTCCAGATCATCTGCACTGTCTTCTTCAAGCATTTCCTCAAACAGTTTTTCAAAACCAAAAACGGTTTTTTGTGGCAGTTCAAGACAGGCTTTTTCATGGCTGTGGGTGGAAAAGAGATCATCACATATTTCCTGGCATTTTTTGTCTTTTTGGCAGGGGTTACCGGTATTGGCCTGACACTTCTCCTCCTGTTTGTCCGGGTCACTGGTTTTGGGGCTTGTTCTTTCTATGGGAGGTGGAGGCGGTTCCCCCGAACAGTTGACAAGCACATAAGTCGCCAACAAAAATAAAACCACATACAAAAATGACAATCTGAATTGATAAGCTGGCTGACTGCCTGTCCAAAAAGCCGTGCCATGAGGGTCCAAGCACGCAAAGCGTGTTGCTATTGACCTGCTTTTTTCTTCGATCTTATCTACAATCAAAGAACACAGGCGGGGCGAAAAATCCCTCCCGCGAGGCGGGCGTCCCGAAATGGTGCGGACTTTTTGGACAGGTAGTGATTCTGTCAGAAAATTACTGAACAGGTACAGAGCAGGGCCTGTAGCTCTGCAAAGCCAGCACCTATGACGCGGTGCGGAGGGAGGGGGGGTGAGATTCTTTTCGTAGCTGTTTTTTTTCATCGTTTTGTGGGTAAGTTAACCGATTCGTCATGGCAAAGACTCAGGGTATTTTTTGATCTTTCAGAACAAAAAGTCAAGCCTAATTCAAACTGGCACAGGGCAGGCAGAGTCTGGCCTCACGGGTTCTGCCTGCCCCACGGGGCCTGCCTTTTGGCACAAGAGGCTCAAAGATTTTTTCAAGCTCCACTTGAGAATCAAAGGGGGCTGGCTCAAATTTTCAGGTGGTCACGGCAAAAGACAGAAAAAGGCAAAACCCGCACACCTTGTTTTTCTGAGCCATAATCTTTGTGGCCCGTATGCACCTGAAACCACAAGGGGATCCGGGTTCTCTCTCTGAAGTATCGGATATGCGGTGAAACATGCGACTCCCCTGTTTTACATTCCAGGCCAAACAAAGCCTTTTTGTTTTTCATCACCACAAAATCCACTTCCCGCCCATCTGTGTCTCTTAAAAACCTCAGCTCTGTATGATCACCCATGACATCTTCATGGTAATGGCAATATTTCAACAGATGGCAGGCCACCATGTTTTCAAAACGGCCCCTTGTATTGGCGATGGAAGACCAGTCAGAAAAATAAAGTTTTTTCTCTTTTTTGACTGCTCGAATCTTTGGTGCTCCATAGGGTGCGATTCGAAAAATCAAATACAGATTTTCCAAAATGGTCAGCCATTTTTCCACAGACTGATGGCTCACCTGCAGGTCCTCTCTGAGAGATCGAACCGATAAAGGGGAGCCCACCCGATCTGTCAGACTTTCCACAAGCAAATCAATCAGGGATATTTCCTTTACTTTCTCCAAATCCCTCAGGTCTTCATAAATCACCCTGTGTCTTCTTTCTCTTGTCCATCGTTTTAAATACCGCTCTGATTGTTTTAAAAAAGGCTCAGGAAAACCACCAAACTCAAACAGAGTCTGAAGGTCCCCCTTTGTGGGCTTTTTGTTTATCTCAAACAGGGAAAAAGGATGAAGACGATAATAATGGTATCGGCCCAAAAGAGAATCCCCCCCTTTGGAAAAATAATCCAAGCGGGCAGAACCTGTGACCAAAAAAGAATGGGTTTTGTTATGCTCATCGAACAAAGCTTTCATCCTGTTTCTCCAGTGAACAAATTTATGCACTTCATCCAGGGCTATCCTTTTATATTTCAGAGGAAATTGGTGCCGGATGATTTTCTCCTTGTGGGCTGGGATGTCCCAGTTGAGATAGGCGGGATGAGTTGGTTTTGAAGGACGGAGAAAGCTTAAAGCCAAAGTGGTTTTCCCCACTTGCCTGGCCCCGCCCACAAAAACCATTTTGGACTTTAAGTCCTCAGCAATATCAGAATACAGGTATCTTTTTTTATTCATCATCAATCTCTCCTGAGCATTGTCAGGTCAGGTTAACAATACTCATGAGCATTGTCAAGTCCTGTTAACAATACTCATGCCATAATTTTGAGGGAAATCCCAAAAGATAAAAGTCAGGGAGGACAAGCCGGAGTCCCTCCCTGTCCTGTCCAAGCCTCTAATTGGGATCCACGAGCTGAACGATCGTATCGCTTGGAAGTCCTGACTACACCGTGAGAACATGTCCAGTCTGCCCTATTTGGGCTTACATCCAAAGCCCTGAGGATATTATCGTTAAATGTGCTTATTGGATGGTGGAAACCACTGTTTCTAAAGAAAATAACCGTATCATTGCCAACAAGACTTGTTATAGATCCGGGAGTGGAATGACAAGACAGATATTTCTCCAATGCCGTAAGAGCATCGGCAAGATTTCTACTGCCTATAATTTCATCATAAAGGGGCCCATTATTAGGGCTGTCAGCCTGAAAATCAACTCTCAAATCTGTTTGACAGCTTGTATACTCTGGTGCACAAGTGCCGGGTAGCGAACCGGGGCAACCACCAGTGCCACCTGTGGTAGTGCCGGTGGTGGTTGTAGTGCCAGTGCTGGTTGTAGTGCCAGTGCTGGTCGTGGTGCCTGGGCCTGATGTACTGGCACCCGATGTGCCGGCTGAGCCACCGCTGGAAGAGGATGAAGTCCACTGCACACCATACTCCTTTTTGCAAAATTTCTTAAAATCAGAAAGAGTCCACTTATAATCCCCGGACCTGAGCCGACCCCGGTAATCCTCTTCAAATAAATCTCCTTCAGACAACAATCTGGACAAATACGACCGGTAATTCTCCACAAACGCCTTGCAATAGGCCCCCAAATTCCTTCCCTTTGGGCACTGTAAAATGTCCCCTCTCTCTTCACACACTTCCTCCACATACTCATCCACCCATGCATAAGCCGGCTCATTTTCCTCTCTCGCCACTATGTGAAAAAAGCTTCTGTCATCCTTTAGCTCCTCTGTCAGAATATCCTTTAGCTTGTTCCCCAAACCCGCACGGGAAAAAATCTGTTTCAAAATATTAAACTCATCGTCTTCCTCCTCCAAAATCCGGGCCAATTGCTCGTTCTCTGTTATTTCGATCAAAAACTTTTTGGCCTCATCGCGGGAAAGTTTCCGGACAGTGCGGGCAAATTCTGTATCGTCTATATCCAACAGGCACTCCAAAATATCCAGGTCCAGATCATCTGCACTGTCTTCTTCAAGCATTTCCTCAAACAGTTTTTCAAAACCAAAAACAGTTTTTTGTGGCAGTTCAAGACAGGCTTTTTCATGGCTGTGGGTGGAAAAAAGCTCATCACATATTTCCTGGCATTTTTTGTCTTTTTGGCAGGGGTTACCCTGATTGGCCTGACACTTCTCCTCCTGTTTTTCCGGGTCACTGGTTTTGGTGGTCGTTCTTTCTATGGGAGGTGGGGGCGGTTCCCCCGAACAGTTGACAAGCATGTATGTCGCCAAAAAAAACAAAAATACATACAAAAATGACAACTTTTGTGTCCATCCCCACCTCCTCCTTGTGGGGGTGCGGAGTGAGTTCGCCTTTGGCGATATTTTGCGTCCTCTGCTGAGCCGATTTCTTGTGTTGAGGAACAAGTGTCGTGCAAAAAAGCTGATTTTTACGTTTACATAAGACGCATTTTTAAATAAAAAGCTTCTGCCTTTAAACAAAATGTCGCCAAACGGCGATGTTTGAACGCCCGTGCCACCACAAGGAGGAGGTGGGCCGGTCCGTAAGGACTTGGTTGTGAACCTGGCACCAAGCCACCACCTATGACGCGGTGCGGAGGGGAGGGGGGTGAGATTTTTTTCATAGCCGTATTTTAAAACCAAATATTTCATTTTACAATAAACCTTTTTTTAAGATACTGCACCAGTGGGCAAAGGGCCATATTTCAATACCGTCTTCGGTTTTCCGGGGTCTGTCCCCCATATACACCATGATCCGCCTTTTGATATGAGGCATATCCGCTATGGCTTTAAGCCCTCTCAAATCATCCGAAAACACCTGTGCCCGTGATTTAACTTCTATCGCTATCAGCTCTTTGGTTCCGCGTTGTAAAAGAAAGTCCACTTCTGTTTTTTTTGCCCCCGAAGGAGACCAATAATACATCTCATCAAAAAGAGAATGATAATCCCTGTTGGCTCTGAGAATTTGAGCCACCAAGCCCTCAAACAAGGCCCCCTTTTCTTCATTGGTCACGGGACCGGAATGGCCTTTGAGGGTCCGGGCCAAACCAGGATCAATAAAATAAAACTTGGGATGTTTTTGCTCCCTCAATCGAATTTTACTGGAATACGCTGGCAGAAAAAAGCCCAACAAACTGTCCTCCAAAATGGAAAAAAAGCCCCGGACCGTGTCTCTGGACACCTCACTTTCCCGTGCAATACCGCTCATATTGACATATTGCCCATGATAGAGGCCAGCTACTCGTAAAAAACGGGCAAAGCCAGGGAGATTTCTCACAAGGGCTTCCTCTTTTACCTCCTCCTTTAAATACAACTGAGTGTAGGCCTTTAAAGCAAAATCGGGTGCTTTGGAAGATAAAATAAGAGGCAAAAGGCCCACCCTCAAGGCTTTGTCCAAATCAAAATCTTTGCCCAGCTCCTCTGGAATAAAAGGGTGCAAAGTAAGCCAGCCCGCCCTTCCGGCCAGTAAATTGACCCCCCTGACCCTTATTTTACGGGCACTGCTTCCCGTCAGGATAAAGCGTAAGGAAAAGCTTTCCATAAGCCTATGCACTTCGTTCAACAACGAAGGGAGTCTTTGAATCTCATCCACAATAACCAAAGAGCCTCTTTTTAGAGTGCGTAACTCATTGTAAAACAAAGTGATATTGGTCAAATAGCTTTGGTAGAGGGAACCGTCCAAAAGGTCTATATAAACAGCTTTTGGAAATACTTTTTTTAAAAGAGAGGTCTTTCCGCTCCCCCTGACACCAAATAAAAACACATTGTGCGGAGGAAAAGAAAGTGCTCTTTTATAGATTTTTTTGTAAGACATAACACCATTTTACACAGCTTTTTGGGGATAAGCAAGACAAAAAAACACTTTTTGGACAAAAAGTCAAGCCAAATGAGGAAGAGGCATTGGAACAAAGTGGACCAGTGGAAGGGTTAAAGCAGGTCAGACATTAAAGCGAAACAGTACCACATCCCCATCCTGCACACGGTAATGTTTGCCTTCCTGCCGATAAAGTCCCTTTTCCTTGAGAGCTTTTTCCGATCCTGCTTTTTTTATATCCGCAAAGGCATACACATGGGCATTTATAAAGCCTTTTTGAAAATCACTGTGTATTTTGCCCGCCGCCGCCGGGGCCAAAGTGCCCTTCCGCAGAGGCCAGGCTCTCACTTCTTTTTTGCCTGCCGTAAAAAAAGTGATTAAATCCAACAGCTGATAAGCATGACGAATCAGCCGGCTTAAGCCTGTCTCCTGCCAGCCCAGGGCAAACAAAAACTCCTGTTTTTCCCCCTCTGAACTGAGCCCGGCCACTTCCTGTTCCAAACAGGCGGACAGGGGCAAAACTGCCTGAGCACCGTATTTGTTTTCCACAGCACTTATGTCACTTTGGTTTTTGGTCCTGTCTTCATCTGTGTTTAAAACATAAAGGCAGGGCTTGGCCGTCAACAGAGGATACTGCTGAAAAAAAAGCTTTTCTTTTTCCTGTCCTTTTTCCCAAGGATAAAGACGTGCCGGCTTTTCCTCATTCAGGCATTCCACCAATTTTTCCAACAAAGAAAGTTCTGTGCCCATTTCTTTGTCTTTTGTTCCTTTGGAAAGCTTGAGTATTTTGTCTCTTCGTTTGTGCAAAAATTCCAGGTCCGACAAAATAAGCTCTGTTTCCACCAACTGAATATCCCTTAAGGGATGAACCTCTCCCTCGGTGTGTGTCACATTTCCCTTTCGAAAGGCACGGGCCACATGCACAAGAGAATGGGCCTCTCTTATATGGCTCAGGAAACGATTGCCCAGGCCCTCCCCCTTGTGTGCCCCTGGAATAAGACCGGCAATATCCACAAACTCCATAAGAGCTGGAGTGACTTTGTTTGGCTCAAAGATCCGGGCCAGCTCATCGAGCCTGCTGTCCGGCACACAAACAGTGCCCACATTGGGATCCACAGTGCAAAAGGGGTAGTTTTCCGCCGGGGCACTTAAAGAGGTAAGACAGTTAAATAAAGTGCTTTTTCCCGCATTGGGCAATCCTATAATACCGCATTTCATTTTGTTGGCTTTAATACTGAAGTTCCAGCCGTAACCACAGGGTGCGTTCACGATCCGCGAACAAAGTGTTCCCTCCCACCCTGAAGTCACGATATTCAGCTGGCTCATTCATCACATTTTGCAAAACCAAGCCCATTCGGGTGGCTTTGTTCATGTCGTAAAAAGAATAAATATCAAGATGCTCCACAGATTTGCCCGATTCCACAAGACTCCCGCCGCTCCTTTGAGTGTAAACAGTTCCGAAAACCAGGTCGGGTGTGAGGGCGTAACCCAGTCGTAAGGACCCCAAGTGTCTGACAAATTGAGCGTCATTAAGCCATGGATCGTTGTTGTAAGTGTAAATGTATTGAGCACCTCCCTCAAGGGCCTCCAAAAGAAAGCCCACATTCACTTCCACACCCTGCACACTAAAGGACGAATCTTTTAAGGAATCCACCAACTGAACAGGGAGAGTATTTTGATTCCTGCTCTCTGTTATACCGGTTTCAAAAGCAGACACATTCAGAAAAATATCATCGTCTTTTTCAATATGCAGGCCCATTTCATAAGTCAGGTATTCCTCCTTTTGCCTGTTCAGATGAATATCCTCTTCATCCAGGCGAACCACCTTGAGGGGCCGTTTTATCCCAAGAGAGTCCCACGAAGAGAGAGCAGAAGCAGAACTTATCCCTCCGGTTAAG
Organism: Bdellovibrionales bacterium; assembly: GCA_965242635.1. Classification (GTDB taxonomy): domain Bacteria; phylum Bdellovibrionota; class Bdellovibrionia; order Bdellovibrionales; family UBA1609; genus JANQSP01. The sequence goes on from OZ251471.1 coordinate 1,759,685, forward strand.
AACACATTATGAAGGCGGATTTGAGCAATACGATAAGAGGCAGAACCACTCCATTCCCAAGCCTGGTTCCTTTTTTGTTCCAGAGAATCATCCCGGTTCATCTGAATTCTGTAAGAAAAAGGGGCTGAATTTTTTGTCAGATCAATCCCGCTCGCTTTTATTCTCTCTTTTTCATCGGAAAAATATCCTCTGTCAAAGGGGCCAGTGGGCTTGTTTTGCTTTTCCAAATCAATAGTAAGTATGTAACCATCCACTTCCCGGTCTGAAGAGTAAGCCCCAAAAAGCCTGACAGACAAAAGCCGACGCTTATACTCCACTGAATTAAGCCGATCCGGCTTTTCATTGGACGGGGCCCCAAGAGATTTAAAAAACAAAGACGGATGTTTTAACAGATCAGACAAAGTGCAGGAAGGGCAGGCACTCTGATCCCCCTCTTTCTTAAAAGTAATGGAAAGAACTGGCAGGCTCTGAACCTTTTTTTCCTCTTCAATAACACCCTGAGCGAAGGATTCTCCAGCTGAAAAACCCAAACACAACAGGAAAAAGACTTTTATACCGATCTTGTTTGAAAATGCATGTTTCAAATTTCCCAGACAGGAGGGAAAAACCTCACAAGCGGCACCTTTTTCAAAACCAGTTTGGTTTACAGCAAACAACTGCCTTTTCATAAACCCTCCTTTTTTTACACTTGGTTATTCAATCTACCCATATCGGGTGTCCCTGATCTGATAAATGGAAAAAGGGACCTCATTTTGGACAAAAGAACCTCAAAAACAGGGGTTCTCGTCCCCGGCTCTTGTTCAGTCCCAAGAATCGCCACTTTTTAACCAAAAGTCAAACAAAAAAACAAGCTTTCTGCCACAAACACAGACCTTTTTGCTGATTTCACTGATATTGCTGATAATTCCATAACCCCACTGTAGCACAGGACCAAGGTTTGTCAACATGGCCCACCGGGGCACTTTTGGGCCATTTTGGCTCCAGGATATAAATCATGACCCTCTACCTGACCTTCTGAGTATGGCCCGGCTTTCTTCCTCAATAATCCAGAGCAGGGGTCAGAGGGATTAAGGGCAGACAGGCTCGCCGTCTATCATAACAGGCTTATTCCTTGTGGGTGAAGGTGGGAATTAGCAAAGGTCTTAAGTGGGAAGGGGGTGCACCCGGCCACAAACTCAACACATAACCACCAGAACCGGAACCTGTGGGCTTGACCGCCAGAGCCCCCTGCTCTTTTAAAAAGTGCATGTGTTTTTGCATGGCCGGCCCAACCAGATCCCATCCCAAAAAACACTTTTCCGCCAAAGCAAAAGATTTTTTCAACTGCCCCAGCTTTTTATCCTCAAGCCCTGTGACAAGGCTTTCCCGTGCATGGGCCACAGCCCTCTTCATTTGTTGATCCAAAGTTTTGGCTTTTTCCGGTTGGCTTTTCCAAAAAGTTTTTATTTTCCGGATATTTTGTTTTGTGGTCCGGCCCTCTCCCGCATAAGACAAAAACACATTTGGTTTCCAAACAGGCTGAAAAGTTTTTATTTGCTGAAAACCCCCTTGTGCCCATGCAAACAAAACAGGCTGTTGCTTTAAAACAACAGCTATATCCAGACCACTGCTTTGCCCATGCAAATGGTTTTCCAGCTCATGGCAAAAATCAAACAACTCCTTTTCTTTGAGCCAGCCCTGGCCTTGGAACAAACGGCCCACCAAAACACACAGCACAGCAGAAGCCCCCATGCCAGCCCCAAAAGAGATATGGGATTGAATATGAATGTCAAAGTTTAAGTCCTTAAAGTTTTTTTTTGCTTTTTGCAAAGCCAGCCCCAAAAGCCCCACAAAAGTTTTTTTCAACAAGGCCGATGAATCTTTTTGATTTGTCACCCTCTCAAGCTTGTTTGTGCTTTTTTTGTCATCCGCAACAGCCTTTTTTGTGTGAGCGATCACTGTCGCCACCGGAAGAAGATGTTCTGCTTTTATACTGGGTTTTTCCGCCCTTTTACGGGTTAGACGCATTTCCATAAAATGGGAAGGGAGGGGAAAGGCCAGGGCCGGGCCGGACTTTAAAACCGTGTATTCCCCTGCCAAAATCCACTTCCCCAAAACCCGGATTGTTAAATATTCTGCTTTATGTTTAAAGGTCATATCTGCTTATATCCTCTTTTTGAAGAGGCTATTTTAATTGGCCTTGAAAAACCCTTATTTATACTGATCTTGTTTGAAAATGCATGTAAAAACAGGCCTTTTTCAGGGCTGACTGTTTTATTTTTCCAAAGAGCCGGAGAAGCCAGGCTTTCCATCAAACAAATAAAGGTTTTCTGTTTTAATGAAGTCCATGCGGGAATCCTGCATACAGGACAACAGCCGGACAATATCTGCATGTTCCACAGCAGACAAATCCTCTTTGGCAAAACGAAGTCGCCAGTGATCCGACAGCAAAACCTGAGTGGATTCGGCCGGCCACACATTGACTCCTCTGGAGGAAATGCTTTTCAGTTTTAAACCGGTTTTGGCTTTTTGAACCATTTGTGCCAGCTCAGAAGGGACTTTTTTCGGGTGGTCAATAAACACATCCACTCCAATCAGGCTCTTTTGTTCCACTTTGTGGGCCACAGGCCGGGGAGGCACCTGGCTCACCGGCGACAAAGCTGTGTAGGACACGGCTTTCAGCTTTTGTGGTCTCTCCCCCAGCCTTTCTGTCACAGCCTGAGCAAACTCTTTGGTGCCCATTTTTTTCCGGCTGATACTTTCCTGATAAATATCGTAAGTGTGTAAACCGTCCTCCAAAGTTTTAAGCCACGCGTTTTGTATTTTCTCAGCAGAAGGGGCTTGCCCTATATGAACCAACATCAACAAAGCGGCCTGCAAAAGCCCTGATGGGTTGGCCATATTTTGCCCGGCCCGCCGGGGGGCTGAGCCATGGATGGCCTCAAACATGGCAAACTCCTCTCCGATATTGGCAGAGCCAGCCATACCCACTGAACCACTGATTTGTGCCGCCACATCCGACAAAATATCCCCATAGAGGTTGGGCAAAACCAATACATCAAAGTCCTCCGGCCGGTCCGCCATCTTGGCAGAACCAATATCCACAATCCAGTGCTCTTTCTTCAGCTGAGGGTATTCTTTGCCCGTTTCCTCAAACATTTTTCGAAAAAGCCCGTCTGTTTGTTTCATGATATTGTCTTTGGTAAAACAGCTGACTTTTTTTCTGTTGTGCCTGAGAGCGTATTCAAAAGCAAACCGGCTGATCCTTTGCGAGCCGGACCGGGAGATCAGTTTCAGGCACTGCACCATCTCCTGACTTTGGCGATATTCCATGCCCGTATAAAGATCCTCTTCATTTTCCCTGATGATGATGAGATCCATGTCCGGGTGCTTGGTGGGCACAAAAGGATGATAGGAGACACAGGGCCGCACATTGGCATAAAGACCCAGTTTTCTCCGAATGGCCACATTCAGACTCTGAAACCCGCCCCCCTGAGGGGTGGTGACAGGAGCTTTTAAAAACACCTTTGTTTTGTAAAGGGAATCCCAGGCCCTCTGCTCTATCCCTGAAGGAAAGCCCTTGTTGTAAACAGCCTCCCCAATCTCAATAACTTCCGGCACAACACCCGCCCCGGCAGACGACATAATATCCAATACCGCCTGCATGATCTCCGGCCCAATGCCGTTTCCATAAGCTATTGTCACAGGTTTTGGCAAAGACATGCTCATCCCCTTTATATACTGGAAAAAAAGCCGGAAGTTCCACACTTCCGGCTTTTTTGTTCTGACAAATCAGGATAACAAGCCATTAAAAATGAAAATAATGCACATAATTCAGACCAAAACCCAAGCCCATTGTAAGCCGTTTAAACAGGTCTCTAAAGCTGGTCTGAATATCATAGTTGATGTTTAACACCAAGCCGGTTCGGCTGGCTGGAAACAACTTGATGCTCAGGTAAGGGGACAACAGAAGGTTGTTTTCCGCTTTCATCCGGAGATAATTGGCTTTTAAGCCCAAGGCCGGAATAAGCTTTTTCTTCCTGGTGTTTTTAATGAAGTTCCCTTCCCCCCATATCCCAATGCCAAACTCCACCTCTCTGGCATCGAACTTGGAGTTTGCCGGGTGCATAACACTCAAATTGGGCCCCACCTCGAAATAACCCCCATTATACCCGTAAAGAAGGTCCAGATCCAGATAGAGATTTTTGTTATCCCTGTCCTGACTCCAGGGGATGAAGTCCAGACCCACTTGCACACGATGTGTTCTTTTGCGGTAACGGTATCTTTTTTTCCTCATTCCATCGCTCGCCATATCAGACATGCCCTGTGCTTTGGCCACCACCGGCATGGCCACAGGCAAAGCCACAGCCAAAGACAGTAAACCGCCGAACAGGCACTGTATTGTTTTCTTTATCATTTATATCCTCCTTGTTGCTGTTTTTAAGCATAAATCATGCCGTTTCAGGCCTGCTGTTTTGCAGGCTTTTGCCCCATATAAACATGGATGAGACGGGGATGCAAGCCTCCGGGCATAAAAGAATCTCAAAAATTAACGCCCAGTATCATTGTGACATTCATCCAGTCCCCGTAAGGCCGAAAACTCAGGCTTTTTCCGCCACTCAGGCTCAAAGGCAGGTATTCTCTGCCCAAAGTCACGAACTGGAAGGCGTATTGCAGGCCAAAATGTATCTTTTTCATAAAATGAAACTCCAGACCCAGGCCCATGTTGAGGCCATAACCGCTGTCATCAAAAAATTCCCCTGTCTGGCCGAAAGTGGCGGTCATAATCAGGGAGCTTCGCAAAACCCCTATAAAAAGATAAGGGGCCAGCCACTGAAAATTCTTATTGAACAGGCTTTTGTCCAAAAAGTATTTAAAGTCAATTCCCATGGAAATAAAGTCTGCGGAACCGAGAAAGCAGGTGGCACTGTTGACACAGGCGTAGTTGTTTGCTGTGGCCCCTGCCTGCCCCGCACCGGGGGTGGCGGACTGGCCCCCTCCTGTATCGAAGGCGATATAGTGTGAGCTGGCTGTGACGGCAAACTGAATGGCAAAATTCATATCAAAGAAATAGTTGAGATAACCTCCATAAGTGGGGCCTATATTGTAAAAAGAGGCCATATTCATTGTGAAAAGCTTGACCCCCCCCTGCACACCAAGGGTGATAAAACGGCCATGTTGAAAAAAGTTAATGTTTTTTTGTTCGTCCGCTGTGTTCTCAAACTCAGAATAGTCGGCAAAAGGGTCATAAGCGTTCAGCTCCTCCTTTTTGCTTTCCTCTTTGCCCACCGCCTGACCCATGAAGACACAGCTGAACAGCACGACCACAAACAAAGCGGAGAGGAGGCTTTGGCAGGAAGAAACAGGCCCTTTGGCGGGCGGAGAGGGGCTCAAAAAAACAGAGTGCAAATATGTCCAATACATGTAAACACTATCGGCTTTTTTGAATGGAAAATAAAAATTGGGATCCATAATCAAAGCCGGGCTGGACCTTGGTCCTGCTCTGTTCCTGAACCAACAGCTATTTTTTCAGGAACCATCTTTTTAAGAAAGGTGTTTTCTTTTGGTTGGAGGAGGGGGATCGGCTTTTGGTCTGGGCTGGTTCCTCTGTCGCGTTTTGCTCTTGGGCCGTTTGTGTGTTCATGATGTGGGATATCATGTCCAGCTCTCTTTGTTCCTCCTGCAAAGGGGCCCGATCAAAGGAGGAAATGGCTCTGCCAGAGGGCAGAGGCTCTCCATCTTCACCCACTGCATGGAGAAATTGTTTGCCACCGAAGTCCACTTTTTCATCCATAAAATTCACTGTTTTTCCTCTGGCCTGCAAAGCCCTGAAAATATTAAGCCTTCTTCTCTGGCTGGTTTTGCCCTGTAACTGATCTTTGATATCCCCTGTCATTTTCAGGTGTTTTATGGCAAAACGGGCGGTTCGGCTTTTATAATAGTCCATTATCAGCACCGCCGCCCCGGTGGCCACGGCGGTGGCCTGGGAGGTGCCGGTCATACGGCCGTATTTTCCGCCCGGCAGGGTGGAAAGAATGTTTTTGCCGGGGGCGGCCCCTGACACCGTCTTTCCATAGTTACTGCTGGAGAGAACCCTGTCACCTGCCTCATCTGTGGCAGTGACAGGCAAAATATTGCTCCACTTGTATCGGGCGGGGTAGTAGCTGATTTTATGATCGATATTGGATCGTTCATTACCAGCCGCGGCCACAAAAAGGATGCCTTTTTTTTCCGCCTCCCGGATAGCCCTGCTTTCCTCTTTATTGGGCTCCAGCCCTCCCCCGGAATAATTGATAATGTGTGCACCGTTTTGAACGGCGTATCGAATGGCTTTGACCGTGTTTTTCAGGTTATTTTTGCCGTTGTCGTTGGGATCGTAATATTTAAGGGCCATGAGGCTGACCTTTGGGGCCACCCCGCTGAGGCCGATATTATTGCCCCCCACAGCACCTATAATGCCGGCGATATGGGTGCCATGCCCGTGCGTATCATTAACCCGGTTGTTGTTGGCCACAAAATTCCAGCCGTGGATGTCATCCACATGGCCATTGCCATCATCGTCCTTTTGGTTTCCGGGAATCTCCCTGGGGTTTTTCCATATATTGGCTTTCAAGTCGGGGTGCTGAACATCAATGCCCGTATCAATGACCGCCACCACAATATCCCGGTTCCCCTGAGAAAATTGGAGCCAGGCGGACCGGGCCTGAATTTTTTGCAGGTCCCATTTTTCCCCCATCAGAGGGTCCTTCATTATGACATGAACCTCTTTTGCCGGGGCAGGGACGGGCCGGGCCGTGCCCAAAGGGATTTTTCTTTGGGATTTGGGGACTCTCGCCGTCTGGCCTTCCGGGACTGCCCGGTGGTCTGTGGGATTTGGGGGGCTTTTTCCAGCCGGGGGGCTTTCTCCGACAGAGGAAAAGGCAAAAATGAGCAAAAACGCGGGGACAGTGGCAAAAAATTTCATGATATTCTCCTTAAGTTGTTTGTCCAGGGCCATGATTCTCTAATCGGCTTTTTATATTTTTTCTTGAATCGGGGGCGAAAAATCAGTGGATTTGGCTGTCCCGGCCCCCCACAAAACCCGGATTTTGTGGGATCTGGTTATAATATGCGTCAAAATTCGGGCAGGAAGGGGCCGGGAAAAACCACAGAAAAATAATCTGTTTTTTTCTTGACCATAGTCTGGCTTTTGTTGTATTCATTGTCTTTAGAGGTTTAAGGATTTTTGAAAGTTTTTATATAATGAACCAAAAACCACCATTAAAAACATATCAGGTGCAAGTCGGAGACTGTTCTTTGAGGCTGAAATCCAGCCAGGATCCGGCCACTTTGAAAGAGATACTCAAAGTGGTTGATAGACATATTCGCTTTGTCAGGGCGGATAGCCCGGCGGGGCTGTCCATGCACAGGGTGCTGGCTCTCTCCTGTCTGAACATGGCAGAAGAGATGGTCTGCCTCAAGCAGGATCTACGCCAGCAGACAGATCAGCTGGAGCTTTCCACTCAGTCTCTTTTTGCCGATCTAAAATCCTCCTCTATGGGCCTTTCGGGATAAAAAACCGAAAGGTTTTTTTGTTTCATGATCCATGTCCTGCTTAAGAGGGGGGGTTGTTGTGTTGTCTGTTCAGCAGTTGAAATCCGAAAAAAGGTCTCTTTTCAGGGCGGGGCGGAAGGCCCGGCGGAACAAAACCCAGGGCTTGGCCAAAGCTTTGGCGAATCAGCTGGCCTGTCTGAATATCTGGAACGGGCAAAAGACCATTGCCTCTTATCGTGCCCTGAGGGGGGAGCTATCCCCACAGGTTTTTCAGCAAAAGCACTCTCAAAAAGCCTGTTTTGTGTTCCCTCAGTTTCGCAACAAAAAAATGTTTTTTGCTCCTTTTCAGGGAGGGTGGGAGCCTGGCCCTTATCCTGGCCTGTGGCAACCTGCCGGGCCAAAATCAGTGCCTGTGTCTGAAATTGATGTCTTTCTGGTGCCGGGCCTGGCTTTTGACAGAGAGGGCCGAAGATTGGGACGGGGAGGGGGCTGGTATGATCGTGCCCTGTCCAAAAGCCGGGGGCTGAAGATAGGGCTGGCCCCTGTCTCTCATATCCTCAACACCCCTTTGCCGGAAGAAAGCCATGATGTGCGAATGGATGTGGTGGTGACGGAACATTTTTCACTTATTCCTTTTAAAGAGAAGGTTTTTTTGGAAGAGGAACACAGGCCGGCCGGGGCCGGGAAAATGGCTTGAGCCGGAGAGATTAAGGAACAACACTTAAACGAAAGAGGTAAACATGAACTTACTTATAACAGCGGATTCTCTTTGGGTTTTGGGGAGTGCTTTTGCCGGATTTTTACTTGGGGTTATGGTTTTTGTGGTGTATTTGCGGATCTTTCAGGAACGGCGAAAAAAATACCTGAAAAAAGAGATGAGCTTTATCATCAATCAGGCCCGGTCCAAGGCCATGCGAATGGAAAAGTCCGCCCTTTCCAGGGCAAAGGACACGGAGCGGCGGATGAAAAACAAAATGGACATGGAGGCCCGGCGGGAGAAAAAACAGCTGGAGGACATGAAATACCATGCAGAGCAAAACAAGGTTCGCCTTGAGAGGGAGTGGAAGAAAAAGACAGAGGAAGTGGAAATCCAGGGGGAAGATCTCAAAAGGCAGAAGGAAAGAGCGGAATTCAAAGAGCAACAGCTGGAAAAGGCCACTCAAAAAGCGGAGCAAAAAATAGAGGAGCTGAACCAGATTATGGAGAAAGCGGTGGGCATGACGAAAGAGCAGGCACGGGAGGAGATGAGAAAAAACATGGAGGAGGAGATAAAAAAAGAGCTGGCCCCCCGGATAATCAGCATGGAAAAAGAAATGAAGAAGGAATCAGAGCAAAGGGCCAAAGTTTGGCTGTCCCGTGCTTTGGCACGGATGGCGGGGGAGGTCTCAACAGAGAGGACCACAGGCTCTTTACCTATAAAGGGGGAGGAGACCAAGGGCAAAATCATTGGCCGGGAGGGGCGGAATATTCGTGCTCTGGAATCAGCCTGTGGGGTGGATATTATCATCGATGAAAGTCAGGAGATTATTTTGGTGTCCTGTTTTGATTCTGTCCGGCGGGAGGTGGCTCTTCGGTCCATCCATCGTTTACTGGAGGAGGGGCGGGTGCACCCGGCCCGTATTGAGGAGGTGGTGGGAAAAATCAAGCGGGACATATTCCATTCCATGGCCGAGGAGGGAAAGCGGATGTGTTTTGATTTGGGCTTGCATGATGTGAAGCCGGCTCTTATTGAGACCCTTGGCACTTTAAAATACCGGTTGATAGGGGGCAACAATGCTTTAAAGAGCAGTGTGGAGGTGGCTTATCTGGCGGGGCTTATAGCTGGTGAGCTGAATGTGGAGCAGAAGACAGCCAAAAGGGCTGGCCTGTTTCATGCCATTGGTTTGGGAGTGGATCACCGGGTGGAGGGCAGTTATTCCTCCGTGGGTGCAGACTATGCCAGAAAGCAGGGGGAGTCCCCGGCGGTGTGCCAGGCCATTCGTTGTCATCGTGGGGAAGTCCCTGCGGAATCCATTTTGGATCATATTGTGCAGTCGGCTTATAATTTGTTTTATGAACGACCGGGGGCCAAGAGGGATGTTATGGAAAATTACATTACCCGTATGAAGGATATGGAGTCTGTTGCCAACAGTTTTGATGGGGTGATTCGAAGTTTTGCCATTCGGGCGGGAAAGGAGGTGCGTGTGTTGGTGGATAGTGGCAAAGTGACGGATGAGCAGGCTTTTATGTTGAGCCGGGACATTGCCGAAAAAATCAGCCGTGAGATGGACGAGCAGGGCCAGGTCAGCGTCCTCCGCGAATGCCGCATGGTCGAACAAGCCCGCTAATCCCCGGGCCTGAATCAAGACCACCTTGCCCTCACCGTCATTCCCGCGAAAGCGGGAATCCAGAAAATCTACCTGACCACTGAATAGCCTTAATCAGTCATTCCCTTTTCTGCCGTCATTCCCGCGAAAAACTGTCATTCCCGCGAAAGCGGGAACCCACTCCTCTTTCCAAAAACTGTCATTCAATAAAGGCCATTTTGCCCTTTCCGCTTGTGCTATTGTCCCCTTTCGAACTGTCATTCCTTTCCAAAAACTGTCATTCCCGCGAAAGCGGGAATCCAGAAAATCTGCCTGATCACTGAATAGCCTTAATCAATCATTCCCTTTTCTGCCGTCATTCCCTTTTCTGCCGTCATTCCCTTTTCTGCCGTCATTCCCTTTTCTGCCGTCATTCCCGCGAAAAACTGTCATTCCCGCGAAAGCGGGAATCCAGACCTTTCCCCCTGAAAGGGGGGGTCAAAGACAAACTTGCGACTTGGATTCTTGTATTTGACAGCACTCTACTTTGCGGTTATAGTGTTACACCTTATGATTTACATCCCAAACGGCCCTGATATACCTGAAAAAGTTGAACAAGATCTCAGCAATGACAACTTGGTATTTTTTTGTGGAGCTGGCATTTCTTTTCAAAATGGCTTGCCCTTGTTCAAGGGCTTGGTGGAGCGAGTTTGCCAAAAGCTTGGTATCGATAGAGAGAAAGAGCCTCTTTTGGAAAAGGCTCATAAAAAAGAAAACTATGCCAGAATGCTGGATTTGATCGAAGGCAATCAATCTTTCTCAGTCACCAAAGAGAAGTTAAGAAAAAAAGTTATTGAAATTTTAAATCAATACAAAGGCAAGCCTGATATTCATAAAGCCCTTTTGGATCTGTCTGCCTCGCCGGGTAACAAGGGCCATCGATTGGTCACCACTAATTTTGACAGGTTGTTTTTTAAAGCTGGTCTTAATAATGATCATGCTTTTTTTGATTCAGTCCCCAAATTAGTAGCCCTACCCAGAAAAGACACATGGCAACATCTGACCTTCTTGCATGGTGTGATTGATGAAGAACATGATCCAGAAGGCAAGCATCTAATTCTCACTGGAAGCGATGTTGGCTTGGCTTATTTGCATGATAATTGGGCCAGTCGTTTTATTATTCAGCTTTTTCAGGATTGGACAGTGCTGTTCATCGGATGTAGTGTAAACGATCCTGTAATGCAATATCTTTTTTTAGCTATTCATGAAAATCAAAAAAGAAGGCAAAATAGCAAAAAACAGACTGAAGCACATATCAATCACACAACAGATGAAAGTACAATTTATGCTTTTGTTGGATATAAAGATGGACAAAAAGAGTCAGCTAAAGATGAGTGGAGAGGTTTGGGTGTGAAACCTATCCTCTATAAAATTACAGGCAACAAAGACAATGAGAATCATTCACTGTTATACAATACTATCAAAAAGTGGGCTTGTTCAAAGCAAATAGGTTTACCCGGCAAAAAAGTCCAACTTGAAGAGCAATTAAGATTACTCTATAAAGAAAAAGAGCGGGCTACTAAATCAAAAAGAACAAGATTATCTGACAGAAAAGTCCAACTTAAAGAGCAATTAAGATCACCTTATAAAAAAGAAACAGATAAAGAAAAAGCAAATAATGTTATTTCCTCTTTAAACATAGATGATAAATTGGCAAGATATTTTTCACAAATAGATTTTGCACCCGATCCAACAGAGAATAACAAATCATCTCCCAACAAACCAGTGGACATCAGCTGGTTAAGTGCTTTTGATAATTCTGAAAAGAGAGCAAACAAAATAAAATTTGCCCCTGCAAAAGAGAAAGAGGCTAAAAGCAGTACACTGGAAAAGTTAACAAAAAAAACCTCCCAAACAAATCCACCTCTATGGGAACCTTTATCACCATTGGAGGGGCATATAGCCCTTTGGCTCTGTAACCACTTGGATAAAAAAGAATTAGTCCACTGGGTCATAGATAAAGGTTGTATATTGCATCCAGGGTTTAAAAGCATGATTCGATACACAATAGATAAAAGACCAATTGAAGGTATTCAAAAAACCGTTTTGAAAAAGAATATACAGCTTTTTTGGGAAACTGTTATTGACAATAATTATTTAAAAAGTAGGTATTACTATGATACTGTATATGGTATAATAGAGGATCTGAATCGACAATACTCTCCGTTTAAAGCCAAGATTTTATTGGAATTATTGGAGCCTTACATCCATTTTCATACAGATTGGCTTTCAGATTCAGAATCGGATTTTACAAAAGAAGTTCGTAAACCTGAAATAAAAATCAATATAGACCATTATCCCAGCATTCAGCTTAAAAATGAAAAAGTGCTTTCACATCATGCAGAAGATTTTTCGGATTTACTGAAAAAAGCAATGGAACTGGCCGAAAAGATTGAAATTATTAAAAATGGAGAAGATCATTTCTATATTATCAGGCCTTCTATTGAAGAGCAAAATATAACATATCATACTTGGATTTATCTCATTGATTTGACAAGAGACAGTTTTGATATGGCTGTAAAGAAAGATAGACAGTTGGCTAATCTTTTGTTACAAAAATGGCAATATTATTCTTACTCTCTTTTTCATCGTCTTATTCTTTATGCTGTGACCAAATACCCTGAATTGGATCAAAAAATAGCTCTTGATCTTTTAAGTAATGAACAACACCATGTTTTATGGTCCATATCCTGTCAAAATGAAGTCTTTAAATACTTAAAATCTGAAAAGTATTCTCACACTCAACAAAAAGCATTGTTGGATTTAATCATGAAAGGGCCACCCAACAGTTTATTCATGGATAATATTGATGATAAAATTATTACAGAATACAAAGAAAAAGATATCTATAAGAGGTTGAGTTGCTTAAAAGTGTCTGGCATATCCTTTCCTCAAGAAGTGGAAAAATATTATCATGAAATTCAATCCAAGTATTCCCTTCAAAACAAGGAAATACATGATTTTCCTTATTTCCATACTGGGTGGAGACCAAGAGATATGAGACAGCAAAGATATAATCAATTAAGCTCTGAACAAATATACGATGATCTCAAAAAACCAATCCACCCTTTGGAACAAGAAGAAAAAAAGCAGGCTTTTCAATATTTAACTGAAGACCAGGTAGATAAAGCTTTTGAAGTGCTCTTAAAATTTTCAGATTCAGAGCATATTAGTGCTTCATATTGGGGAGCTTTTTGTAATGGTCTTTCCTCAGCAACAGATCAAAACAAAGCAAATGAATATTTTATAAAATCCATCAAAAAAATTGAAGGTTTTAATGATGAATTTATCACTGAATGTCTGTGGCCTTTGGTAGAATCTTTTGGATACAAAGGAGGACTGTTATACTATAAAGTAGACAAAGATTTTTTCAAAAGATGGTGGAAAAAATTATGGGATTTAAGTGTTAAAAAAGAACAAAAGCACCTGTCCAAAGAATCTTCCAATGTGAACATGAGGGCACATAACTCACTGTTGGGCAAATTAACAAATTCCATAATTCAGTTTTTATGGAGTCATTTTGATGAAAAAACAATTCTAAAAAATGGCCAGATACCAGATGGTGTAAGGGAGTATTTAAGTATTATTATAACACAGGGAGCAAAAACAAATCCAGCCGTTATGTTTCATTTTGGAACATATTTATTCACTCTTTGGTTTTTGGACAAAGAATGGACAAAAAAACATATAAAACCTTTAATGAATTTTGACAAACATAAAAATATATGCAAATCTCTATGGACAGGATATTTCTATCATGTAGAAGTCAATCCTGATTTTTTGTCTTATTTTAAAAAAGAATTATTACAAATGTTTTTAAATAGTCAGTATTTATATGCAAAAGAATCAGAAGACACACACAAATCAAATGTATTGGAATCTGTCACAGAGCTGTTTCTTATTGCAACTGGTGGCAAGTGGTTTGAAAACATTTTTACAAATGATGAAACACAGAATCTAAAACAAAAATTTATCTTGAATACAGATATTTTGGAATCCTTATCCAGACAAATATGGGTTCTTTTAAAAGATTCTAAAGAAAAATCTGGCATTTTATGGGATGAAAAAATAAAACCTTGGATTGAGCAATTTTGGCCAGCTCAGAAAAACATGAAAACTCTTGGAATAGCTCAAGATTTATCTTGTGCTTTATTGTATTGTGGGGATAAATTTCCGGAAGCTCTTGGAGTATTAGGAGAACATATCAAAGGAGTTATGGCCAAAAATCACTATGAAATTTTATTTTTAATAAATGGAGACATGGGTGACGATAAAAAAAGATTTGACTCTACTTTTGACTACCCTCATGATTTTCTAAACCTTTTAAACTGGAATTTTCCACAAGATGAAACCATATACAGTCATTATAGTGAAATGTTGCAAGAAATATTAAACAAAATAAAAAATAAACATCCGGGCATAGAAGAAGATGAAAAATACATCGATCTCGAAGAAAAACTGTCTTGAACCAAACTGGTTTGAGGCAAATTTTGCCTTCTGAAAAAGGTGCCACTTGGAAGTTTTTTCCTATAAAGAAAATTGAGATCCAAAAATTTCATGCCCTTGCTCCCGATCGGAGGTCAAACCAGTATAAAATCTAAACCCCTATTTTTTTATAGACAGGCGGTGAATCGGTCCTGAAAGTCGGACAGTTTACCTGGAATAAGTTTGTTCATACATCATTGCCATTGCCAGTTTGTTTTTCCAAAGCTTGGCGAACAAGCCCCATCACATACGACAACTGTCCCAAAGAAACAAAATCCACTGCTATATTACAGGAACCGTAATGAGACTGGCTTGCATCTTTAATCTTAATTTTTTCTTCCAAATCTTGTAAAAAGGCATTCACTTCATATATATTCAACCCAATAAACAATTTTAGCTGTTTTTTTTGAGGGAGCACATACACAAAAATCTTTTCTTCCGAATAAGAGATATATTTAGGTGTGAAAGATTCCTCTACAATAGGAGAAAGAGAGAGGATGTTTTTTTGTAGTGCCTCAAACAGAGATTTTAAAGGCTCCTGTTGCAGATTCGGATAATCTTCCATTGAGCAGGAGACGGCACTCCGTTTTTTCAGATGGTGCCCGCCAAAGTAGCTTTGTGCCAACTTGTTTTTCGAATAAGAGGAAGCAGGTGGCTCAGGCCATACAGAAAGAGCTTTTTGAGCCAACTCCTCTGCTCGTTCTGTGATGGTTTTCTCATTCCAAACTTCATGTCGCTTGACACTTGCATTAAGACGTAGGGGACTTTCTTTAAAACCCCCTTTCATATTTAATTTTTCATGAAAAGGACGATCTTTGTATTCAGAATTATAGCCAGTCAAAGTCAAATTACCCAAAGTATGCAAATATTTTTCTTGTATTGTTTTCCACTCTGCCCCCAATGCCTCTTGCCATTCTTGAGAGAGCTTTTCATTTTGTGGCAGAATATGCTCCACAGTGTATTCATAAGTATTCACTCGCTCTTTTCGATCATAATTTTCTATCTTTTTTAAATAATAAAGACATCGTTGAAAATTATACAGATCCCGTGTTTGTATTGTTTCAAAAAATTCATAATTTTTTGGAAATCGGCGATAATGATTTAGCGATGCAAAATAATCTTCAATACTTGCTTTATAGTTTTTTTTGTCAATATAGTGTGGAAAGGTCGCAAAAGTCTTATTCAGCGAATTGGTGGGGATACCACAAACTGCCCGTCGAAATACATAGCTCTCAACCAACCGGACAATATATTGAAAATCTTCTTCTGACAGAACACCTGTTTTATAATCATGATAAAGCTGAAGAATAAGAGGATAGGAAACAGCAACTTTCAGCTCCTTTAAATCATTAAAAGCATCTTTTAAATTGTTATTTTCCTCTTTACCTAAGGCTATGGCACAGTAATATTTTGCAAAAGTATGTATTTCTTCCACCAGATCTTCTACATGGCCATTCCTTTTTTGAGAATATATTTTAAAAGCTTCATACACTTTTCGTATGTTGGGAATCTCTTCTGTCTTAAGAGTAAGATAATGACGAATAAAAGGATCAAACTCCTCAGTGTAAGCGAATTGGCCAAATGCCTTCTCCATTGGTCGCCAAAAATTTTCATAAATCTTTGTTTGTTGTTCTTGTTCTTGTTTCAAATCCATAAGAATAAAATTTCGGATCAGATCGGCTTGACTTAGCTCCAAGCCTGTAGAATTTAAACTCTCAAAAATTACTTGTGGTTTGTCATGTTCCCGGTTAAGAGCAATATCCACAATCATAATTTTTGAAAGCCCTTTGCAAAGAGAGCATAAATCTGAATCAGAAAGATTGTTTATTTTATTTTAAAAAAATTCAAAATTTTTTTTTATCCTGAAAGAATATTTATCTGGCAGAGGTTTTTGATCCAAAATGGCCAGCACACTTTTCTTGTCTGTTTGCGTCAGTAACAGTTTATAGCGTCGCTCCCCTGTCTCCAAGGAATTAAGCAGATAATAATTACGCAGTTTTTCAGAGGAAAATCCCTCTAAAGGCTCTTTGTTTTCATCATTCTCAAGTCGCCGGGATAAAGCTTCAATAATAAGTATAGTGGTAGTCAGCCTTTGTTGCCCATCAATCACAAGTAGCTGTGACTGGCTGGTAACCTGATAAATATCTTCTTCAATATAGACAATAGAACCTATAAAGTGAGCAAGATTTTCTCCCCGTCCTACTCTTTGAATATCATCCCAAAGTCGTTGGCATTCCTGTTCAGTCCATGAATAAGTTCTTTGATAAATAGGAACAATAAATTGAGGAGATTTTTTGAGAAAATCCAATAGTTTGGCTTCAGTAGCTTTCATAATAAAGTAACTCCTTTATGATAATATGTAAAAAAAAATGGAATCAAAATTAAAGCATGATACTCACTTTGTTTTTGGCTGTCAAATTAAATTTATCGGATATTCCAGAAAAAACTTAAGCATTTTCTCGGAAAAGCCTCAAAAAGAAGCTTTTTGCTTTATTTTTTGAGATTTTTTGTCTCAAAATGAGACTTTTTTGAGCTTTTGCCCCCCCAGTCCCTGCCAAAACCTGTGCCCAAATTCCAAAATCACAGCGGATTCTCTGTTACACAAAATGGCTCGCAATAGCCTACAGTAGGGCAGGAAGACCAAGGCCCTCTATGTGAGTGGCGGAGTGAGTTCGCCTTTGGCGATATTTTGCGTCCTCTGGTGAGCCGATTTCTTAAACTGATAAACATGTGTGTGCAAAAAAGCTGATTTTTACGATTAGTAAGGTGCATGTTTAAATAAAAAGCTTCTGCCTTTAAACAAAATGTCGCCAAACGGCGATGTTTGAACGCCCGTCCCCCACATAGAGGGCCTTGATCACCAGTCCACAAAAAAAAGCCAGTGGCAAGCAAAACGGCCAAAAAATTCGGTTTTCCGAACCTAAATTCGGTTTTCCGAATTTTTTGCCCACCAAAAAGCCTGTTTTGAACTGATCCCATTTTGCACCTCCTTTTTTAATGAAATATCGTGCTAGTCCTTTTGTGCACTGTGCCATCACTTTGGCCCGGATTTTGCATGGGGGTAAGCAAAGGCAGGACTTTCCTGCCAAAAAAACAAAAAAGGAGCTTATATGACTTTTCAAAAAAAATTTCCTTTTGTGAATTTAACAAAAGATGTTAATTTTAAATACTATTTTTCCATTGATGGAGGATCTCTGCTCTCTTTGCTCAAAACTTTTCTGCCCCTGCCGGACAAAAAAAGTGTCCAAAGTGTGGAAATCATCCCCGACAAAGAGCTGGCCTTGGCCAAACAGAAACAAAGGGACCTGGCAAAAAATCAGGCAGAGCTGTATTCTGTAGAAAAGCCAGAGCTTATTCTGACAGACCCACATCTTTACCCTCCTATTGTGGGAGAAAAACACTCTGTCCTGGACTTAAATGTCTCTCTCAACACAGGCGAGAAGATAGATGTGGAGATGCAGGCCAATTCTCAAAAAGCTTTCTCCAAAAGGTCAGTCTATTACTGGGCCCAGCTCCACTCCAAAGGACTTAAGGCTGGGGAGGACTATAGCCAGCTCCACCCCACTTATTCCCTGATATTCACCACTTTTCCGATGTTCGAGGGAGAAGAGAGGGATTTTGTGACTTCTTTTGCCATTCGGTCGGATGAACATCCCCATTTTGTGCTGAATGACCAGCTACGGATGGTGTTTGTGGATTTGAGCCGTTTTAATAAAGACATCAATAATTTGGTTGACTTGCGTGACCAATGGTGTTATTTGATAAAGGAGTCAGGGCGAATGAGCCGTGAGCAGGCAAAGTTACTATCTGCAAAGGGGGAGGATATGGCAAAAGCAGTGGGTTTGTTTGACAATGTGTCGATGAATGATTTGACTTGGTTGAGGCAAAAGACTCAGGAGAGATATGAGCGGGATCAGCGAGCCATCAAGGCCTTTGCTGTGGAAAAAGCTATGGAAGAAGGCCGAAAAGAAGGCATGGAAAAGGGCATGCAACAGGTGGCCTTAAATATGCTGAAAAAATCAGCAGATATGGCTTTTATCTCAGAAGTGACGGGCTTGTCTGAAAAGGAGCTTAAAAAGCTGAAAAACGGCTCTTGATTGCTGGTTTTTCCCACAAAAGCTGTCATTCTTGCCTTGGACACAAAGTGCCCCAAGAGGGGGATGTGGCCCAAAAAAAAGACTTTTTCACCGGCCACTGTTGGTAGCAGTATGTTGTGAAAACCAGGGAGCTGATATGTATAGAGTGGACAGGAACAACTTTTATAAAGAGCAAAAAAAGGCCACTATATATACTCCTGATCCAGTTTCTGAATTTATATTTGAGGTGGTTTCTCCTAAAATCAAAAAAGGCCTTATTTTTGATCCTTGTGTGGGTTCTGGTTCTCTTTTAAAACCTTTTAAAAAAGCAGGTTATAAGGTTTTGGGTGTGGATATTGAAAGGCAGGGCTTTGGGCCTGTCAAAATTAAAAACTTTTTGGAGATCAAAAAAGGGGAAATTAAAAGGCCGGCTTTGGTGGTGGTCAATCCACCGTTTAATATAGATCAAAAAACCAAAGATTATATAAAATCCCATCATTCAGGGCGACCTTTGCTTCCGGAAATCTGGCTTATGAAGATTATAGAGCTTTTTGGGAAAAACATACCAACAGTGCTTTTCGCACCCTATGGTTTGAGGCTCAATCAAACTGTATCCAGTAAAAGGTGGAAAAATTTTACAAGCGGTTTTTATCCGGAAATAAGTTCCATTATCAGTTTGCCCAAAAATTGTTTTGATGGAGTGTTGTTTCATTCAGAAATCCTGATTTTCAATATTAAAAACCTGAAAGGACATTACTTTTATCAGGGCCACACACAAACAGCTTAGAAAAAACAAGGGCCTTGTTAAGCCTCAAAAACAGCTCTTAAAGCCCTTTTTGAGACTTCTTTATCCACAGATTCCCGGGAAGAACCAAAACTAATATTAATGGTGAAGGATCATTCAGAGACAGAAGTTGGTGTGGAACATTATAAATGAGTGGCTGGATTTATAGGAGGGGGGACCACTTGGGGCTTTTGTAGTTGTGAGAATCCCCTGTGATTCGCCTCAGTTCCAAAGTGGCCAGGTTCATAATATAAAGCTGATACCGGCCAGTGCGATTGCTGGTAAAAACAATATACCGGCCATCCGGTGAAAAAGAAGGGGATTCATTGTTGGCCCATCTGTTGTCCGTCACCTGAAAACTGGTCAGCCTCTTAAGACCAGAACCATCTGCATTCATGATAAAAATATCAAAACGCCCATGTGCAAAACCAGAAAAAACCACCTGCTTTCCGTCCGGAGAATAGTCCGGTGTGGAATTGTAAGAGCCACGGTAAGTCAAAGGGCGGGCACGCCCACCCTTAAGGCCCTTGGAGTAAAGCATGACTTTTCCCCCCCTGTCAGAAGAAAACACAAAGTCTTTCCCCCCTGGATGAATGGCCGGCTCCACATTGATGGCCCCATGAGGGCCCCTTGTCAAAGCAGTAACAGAACCATCCTTTAAGGACATTTTGGCAATATCCCTGTACCCCCTTCGCATAAAAAGAGAGATCAGCATACTCTGCCCTCCCGGCAAAAAAGCTGATCCCAATCTGGTTTCTTTTCCTTTGGACACAATCCGCCGGGTTTTGTTTCGCCGGTCATATAACAGCAAGGCACTCATCCTCCGGCCGGTGCTTTTGTAATGTAAAAAAGTGGTGTAAGCCACCTGCTTTCCGTCCGGAGACCATACAGGGGAAAGCACTGTGGAGCGATGAAAAGAAACCTGCTCTTTGTTTTTTCCGTTCCAGTCCATGATAAACAACTCTTTTTTGTGGCCACCCATGCCACGGACGGCTGTTATCTTTGTCAGAAAAATGCCCGGCTTGTTGGTGAGAGCCTCTATAATATCGTTGCTCACTTTATGAGCCAGCTTTTCTGCCTGTTTCCAACCAGTGTTGTATTTTTTTTGAAACACTTTTCTTCTTAAAGGCACATGATACAGGTATAAATCCAGATCCAATTTTTGATCTGACACAGCATATTGGCCCAAAACCAGGTAGTCCGTGTTTAAAATCCGCCAGTTTTTCCATCTGAAACCGTTGAGGTTTTTGGGGTAAGGCTCAAGAGCTTTCTCACCCGGTTTTTCCAAAAAAGCCTCCTGCTCTATCAAGCGAAAATAAGCGGAGGTGGAAAAATTATGGGATAAAGTATTAAAAATCAATTTCCCTGTCTTAAGGGCGGAAGGAGTGGCCGGGCCCTTTAAAACCAAAGCCTGCAAGGCCATTTGGCTTTCCCGGACATAAGCCTGCCCCACATCAATGGACACATAAGCCTGAACCGGCAAAGCAATAAAAAACAACAACCAATAACAGATACGCATACTATGCCTCTTTGGTGGTTTTCAGATCCTGGAGCTTTGTTTCAGCACTTTTCAAAGCTTCTTTCGCCTCCTGCGTGTCCTGACCCAAGAGCTGAACGATGCCTTTTTCTGCCCGCTGAATTCTCGTTTTGCTGGCCTGAGTGATGTCCTTGAGCTTTGTCACCAAAATAGGCACAAACTGTTTTATGTATTGTGTTTTTCTCTCCAAATCCTTCGCCCGTTTCTCTCTCTTGATGTGACGGGCCAACTTTTGCCCCGTTTGCTGAAGTGTTCTTCTAATCTCCTCCACCAGCTCTTCACTGGCGTCTATGGTCTCCTTGGAGGCATTTTTAAATTTGATAAAAGGGGAGGTGACAGACACCGCAAACACATAAGGGCCCAGGGGCAAAGAGTTTTTTTGCTGAGCCAAACCATAAGCTTTCCAATTCACCGACTCCACCGCCTTGGTGATGGCACAGGAGGACTTGTCAAACTGCAAAGGCACACGATTGGCAAAACGAATCAGCCGGATGGTGGTGCTTTCACTCTCCTGTGGCTTGTTCAACAGCCGGGCCACAGCTGTTTCCACCACCACAGGCTTATGGTCACATATACGGGGCTTCCTGCCAATGACACTGAAAAAATCCACCTCGCCCATTCTCTGAATGGACTGCGACAAAGCCTCCTCCCCCACAGTCAAAACCGACTTGGTGCCGGGGTTGGCCATCTCTGTTTTTTGAACGATCTGAAAAACTTTTTTGTAATCCATGTCCGTAAAAGACTTCAGATGTCTTTTTAAAAAAGCAGAGGGGAGACCGTTTTTCACCAAATCGCTCATGACCTTTCCGCCTGTTTTGGAAAAGCCTTTTTTTAAAAAAGATTCCAAAGGGGCTTTGCCAAACAAATGTGCATGCGAAATAAATTCGCCCAACTTCATGGTGTGCGGATGAGGCAAAGTGGCCGGTGGAATAACGGGCACCTCCTCTGTCACTCTTTCCATTTTTTGCCAGTCCTGATCCAGCAATTTGTATTTCAGTGTCAGATGAGGATTCACCAAAGCTGTCCCTTCCAGATAGGTGACAAGCCCTCCATCCCCCTTCAGTTGAATTCGCCCCACAATGCGAAACAAAGCCTTCAAACCATGAGGCCTGTCCCAGTCAAAATTTTCCTTCTTTTTTATAAGCCCTTTGTTTTTTTTAATGTCCACATCAATAAGGACGCGGACGGCCTTGGGGCTGTGGTTGGTCTTACTGCTCACCCATGCACCAGAACCATTGGTGAGCTGAGCCCAGGTGGTGGCGGCCGATATACCTATCCCCTGTTGCCCGCGGGAACAACGGCCCTGCCCAAACTTGGAGGAGGCCAGATACTCCCCAAACACCTTGGGCAGATCGTCCACCTTGAGGCCCGGCCCGTTATCCTCCACACTGATCTCCACCAACTCCGAAGAGGGGGAAGTGGCCGGACCTGTCCTTTTGATCTCCACTGTGATTTCAGGCAGAATATGAGCGGACTCACAGGCATCCAAAGAGTTATCCACCGCCTCCTTTAAAGTGGTGAGCACCGCCTTTACAGGAGAGGAAAATCCCACCTGCTGAAGATTTTTGGCAAAATATTCCGCTGTACTGCTACTTGTAATCTTGGCCATTAAAACACCTTTCCGTTTTATTTCATCAACAGTATAATCGTTCGGGAAAAAGTTTAAATTTTTCCTGCCCACCTGTCCAGCTATTCAGAAATTTTTTACACCTCTCACTTTATTAAGCACATAAAACAAGGGAAAGGCAAGCCGGCACAGGCTGATTTCAAACCAAACTGGCTTGAGGGGCGGGTAAAGTCCAGGCCCATTCTTTGGTGGGATAACAAAAAACTGGACAAAAGTCTGTTGTTTTATGGATAAAATCCCGGTTCTTTGTTACACTGACAAAACCATACCTTGTCAATATCCTGTATTCTTCATTGTCTGGATTCCCGCCCCTGTTTTGGACTTCAGCAGACTTTTTATGGGGAATAACAGCAAAACAATGGAGCAAAAAAGCATGCCATTTCTGAAAAGGGTGACTCAGACAGCCTTCCTGTCAGTAGTCTTTATGTTTGCAGGAGCCACAGAGTCAGATCAGACGACAGACATTATTCAGCTGATAGAGCAAATGAACGAAGTTGATTTTCCTCAAAATATGCAGTGTGAAGGCTCTTGTTTTTTTAACTTTTTTTCCGGCGGAGGATCAGACAGGCTGGTTCATCAGTGCATGGTGGATATATGTGGCCCTCCTGACAAGAATCCCAGATTTATGCTCAGCAACACTTCCTTCTCCAAGTCTATAGACCCTGCGATTTTAACACAATTTGATGAAGAAGTGGCACCGGCTTTAAGGGCCAGCCTGGATCGCGGGCGTGAGCACTATAAAAAAGCTCTTGAGGATTTGGAAGACCTGAAAACCGCTCTCAACCAGGATCCCACCCACCCGGACTGGGGTGAAATAGCTCGTACAATCATACTGAACAACTCCACATTTGCCACTTCAGAAAAAGGCACACCCATCAGAAAGGCATACAAACACAAAAAGAAAGATTTGGATCCTAAAAAGTCAGCCTTTATTCATGCTTATCTGCAAAGGGAAAATGCCTTAAGGGAGCAAATAGCAGACAAAGTCAGAAACCAATCTCTGGATCAGTTGAGAGAGTCTGTCCGGAATCAGATTCATGCCAACATGAAAGACTTTGAAAAAAGCATGGACTCCTCTCTCCCAAAGCCCATGGAAGTAAGATATTTGGAAATGGGTAAAAAAATAGTTGAAAGCTCCAACAGGCCTCAAATAGAAAAAATGGCGATTGGTTTATCAACTGAGGCAGAGATGAAAAGCATTGGCTGTCAGGACGAAGTGTGCAGACAACAAATCAGACAGGAGATGGATTTGTTTAAAAAAATTATAGAACAAATGGCTGAGACGACCAAAGAAAAATACGATGAAATAGTTTTTAATCGATGTAAATCAAATTTTATTGAAAGAGCTTCAGCCCTGGAACACACCCGGACATTCAAAGACAATCTGCCAAAATACAAAGAAAAAATCATAAACACCGGTTTTGCCTCTTACAGCCCGGAATCCCGCCAGCAATTTGAAAACTACATGGATGGCACCCTTCAGATTGATGTGCCCAATAATGCAGACACAGTAAAAGCATTCAGGGATTATTTACCTCCTGCCAGCCCCAAGGATCAAACAGGGCAAACTGTCTCTTTCAGAGATCTGGAAAGGGTTGTTTTAGGAGATCCCATATACACAAATATTTGCCCTCTCTCACAGCTGACAAATACAAGTGATGTGTTTTGGCGGGATCGGCATCAAATAGAACTTTCTTTTGTCAGTTGTGCTTTGCATGATCATGGAAAAGGTATTTTGGCACACGAAATAGGCCATGCCATCAGTCTTTTATTCCATGAAGAAAACAAAGGGAAAATGAGTGAATTCAGCAGTAAACAATACCAAAAATTAAGGGCATGTGCCACAAAACAGTATAAAGGCAAAACTTTTAATCCGGAAACACAAAAATTTTATCATGACCATCAAGATGACAGACTGAAAACAGAAGAGAACACAGCTGATCTCTTTTCCTATATGGTATTTCAGGATGATCCCACACACTACAAATGCGTTCTTTTGCAAACCAGTAGAGATGGTTCAAAATATAAAGGCCTTGATGTCTTGTCTTCACCACAACAGATTGTCCCTCATTCCACTCCCGTTTTCAGGGTGCTGATGGAGGCCATTCACAAGAGAACAAAGCTGTCCTCCGCCTGCCGGCGGGTCATGGACAAATACAAAAACAAAATTAACTTTAAACCCTGCTTTTAAACCAAGGGGCCCCGATAATCATAAGGTCTGGCTTTCCTCCAAGGCAAGAGAAAGCTCCTGTTCCCTGTTTTTCAAATCATTCATGCGATTTTGCAAATCTGTTTTGTGATCTTTTAACTCAGTCACAGTGTCTTCCATCATTTTCTCCATGGCATTCATAAACTCAGTTCTTGCCATGTTCCTTGCCCATTCCCGCACTTGGTTGGACGATCCGAACCAAGTCGTAAGATAGTCTGCGTCTTTTACCACTGGATTTTTAAGAACCGCCACTTGCAAATCCAGTTGTATTATTTGTTCGGAAAGTTTTGATTTGTTTTCCCGGACAGCCACCAACTGATTTTCTATTCTTTCCCGTTCTTTCTTTTGTGCTCTCAGTTCAGCCTTTTCCTTTCTTCGTCTGGTTCGCTCCTCCTGTTCCTGTTGTTTTCGTCTTTGTGCGTATTCACTTTGTTTCAACAGTTCTGCTCTTTTTTTTGCCAGCTGTTGTTCCCTTTCCTGTTCCTCCTCTTTTGTTTTTTTCCTTCTTTTGAGAGCACGAAAGCTTTGGTTTTGTTCCTGCATGCGCTGTTCCCTGCTCTCCTGCTGTTTTGCCTCCAACAGCGATATAATTTTATTGTCCCCCACAAATTTTTTATGATACTCCAAAGGGGAAAGCCCTGAATAATCCTTTGCCGTCAGGTCTGCTCCATAATGTATCAGAACCTCTGCCACTTCTTTATTGTCAGCATGGTAGAGGGCGGTCCTTCCTTTTTTGTTCCAGGAATTAACAGAGGCCCCATAAACAATAAGGGCCTCTGTTATCTCCGGATCCGTTGAATAGCTTAAAGGCTGGTCGTTTTCGCCAGTTTTTAAATGTGCCAGATCCGGTTGGTGCTGTAGGGCCAGGAGCACCATTTCCCGATACCCCATTGTCACCATCATAAAGAAACCAGCTGTGCCAAAAGGGCCATTTAACTGGTCCGGTTGTTCCTGAATTAAACGGAGGGCTTTGGAAGGGGAGCGAAAAGCCAAAGCAGAAAGCAAAGGGCTGTTGATATGTCCTTTTCTGATGAGAGACTTTAAAACCTCCTTTTCGTCTTTTCCTTCGGCAAAAAGATCAGTGACCACCTCCTGAAACTGCTTTTTTGCTCTTCTGCTTTTGTGTCTTTTTTCAAAGAAGGCAAAAAAAGCCTGTTGGGCAGAGCCAAAACCCACCCTTTCACACTGTCCGTTCAGCTGAGCGGAAGAAAGGCTGGCATAGGTGGTATAAGTCAGAAAGGGAAAAATCAACAAAAATAAAATCTTCATGGTTCTGGCCCTGTTTATAAAGATCGTGGATCTCAACAATTCACGGTGCTGTATCCATCTGAAAAGGTCCATAATACACATTTTTGGCTGTCTGCCAAAAAAAAAGAGGAAAAAAATGAATATCAGGTCCAAACCCGTGTAAAAAATTCATCCCTTTCCAAACCGAGAGAACAAAACAGGGTGTCTGGCCCCTGTTTTTGGCAATAAATGCGAAATTTTTACACACTACAGCCTTAAAATTGGTTTTTTTAATATTTTTGTTGACAAAAGCTTTAAAATGTTCAAAAAAGCTGAACCATTAAAGGAATATGGACCTTTTTTTACATTAACCAATAAACTATAAAAAAGGAGGTACTTAAGTGAATAGTATTTTTGGTAAAACATCTTCTTTATTGATTTTTTTCTGTTCAGGCTTTGCTGTTCAGGCAGAATCTTTAAAAAAGCTGGAGATAAAAAAGGATCAAGTGAAAATGGCACCACCAAAAGATCAACAATTACATAACGAAACACATGGCATAGATCCTCCGCCAAAAGAGGTATTAAGAAACGGCTTTATTGAAATGGATTTTGGAGTGCGTTATTTTTTCGAAGAGGAAGATTATAGCGTTAATTCCACTTTATATTATGGAGAGGTATTAAAAGTTTGGTCACAATATTTATCTACAGGACGTATAGAGCAAAAATTTGGCATGGGGGCCAATTTCATTTCAAAAAACAACTGGAGGTGGAGTTTTCAATCTGTCAGTGAATTTAATTTTTTGAGCAATAATGGGCAAAATACCTTTATTCCTGGTATCTCTTTACCTGTATCAGTATTTTACAGTAAAAATCGAAAGGCACTGTTCCCACTAAAAGACTTGTCTTCGCCACCACCATTGTTGGAAAAATGGTTTTCTCTGAACGTCGGCTTAAGTATGTTTTTAAAAGTTTTTATTTCAAAGAGATGGGCACTGATTCCCATGATGACAGTCGATTTGGCACACTATTCGGCAGTTTGGAACAAGGTGAAAAAAAAGGATAATCCTATCCACTTTAAGAAGGAGACTGGTGGGTTCATTGTGACAAGAAATGATGATGCTTCAGACAGTGATTTTCCGGACAGTTACTCTTCAAATCATTTACACCTTGTGTTTCAACTAAGCTTAAGGAGATATTTTTAGTCAGGTGGCAAAAATATCATTATTTTTTGAGTCTTATTTCCAGTATGGTTTGGTGTTTTTTGGCAAAGTTGCACTTTGAGCAGGCCGGGACCACATTGTTTTTTATGCTAAAGCCCCCTCTCGCCAAAGGAACAAGATGCTCCATACCCAAAGCCTCCGGCGAAAACTTTTTTTCACAGTAATAACATCGGCCCTCTCCCAAACGGCTTTGCCACCATTTTGTTTTTTTAAGCTCTTTGGCCTTCTCCCTCTCCGCTTTGATATGCCGCTGATCCACGGCCGTAAACAAACCCGATGAAGTGGTGGCCATACCCACTTCTGCCTTGGGTAAAAACCGCCGGCCGGTTTTGGTCTTTTTTGAAGATTTTTTTTGGGTTCGCATGCCCTGTCCTCTCACTTACAGTCCGGACAGGAGAGGGTTAAGCTCTCTCCGGACAAAGGTGGGCTGGGCAAAAGCCGATCTGTGAATATCCTCATTGTAATAGGACAACTTGTTTGCCAGTTTCCGTGCCCTTTCAGGATGAAAGTCCTTTAAAGGATGAAGCTTTTTGCCTGCGTAAGCAAAAGACCAAAGCCCTCCCGGATAAACTGTGTTGCTGTAATTGTAAAGAGCTGTAATGGGAAAAACAGACTTAAGGGACTTTAAAATAAATTTTTGTGTCTGTATTTCAAAAAAAGGGGATTCCGCCTGTGCCACCAGGATTCCCCTGTCGGTCAGAAGACGAAAAATGTTTTTGTAAAAGGGCGGGCGAAACAAAACTTTGGCCGGGCCAAAAGGGTCGGTGGAATCCACCAAAACCACATCAAATTTTTGTTGGGTGTTTTTGACAAACTGTGCTCCATCCTGAATCTTCAGTTTCAGCTTTTTACTGGCAAAAGACTGAGTTATTTTGGGAAAATATTTTTTGGCTGTCTGGACCACCATTTCGTCGATCTCCACCAAAACCACTTGTTTTATGCTCCTGTGTCGCAAAAGCTCACGGGCCACACCTCCATCCCCCCCTCCAATAATCAGCACTTTTTCCGGCCGGGGATGAACACAAAGGGGCACATGTGCCATCATCTCATGATACACAAATTCATCCTTCTCACTCAACATCACAATGCCGTCATTCAAAAGCATGCGACCATGCCCGGCGGTCTCCACCACATCAATATACTGATACCGACTTTTTCCGGAAAACAAAACTTTTGTGCACCGAAACCGGGTGCCATAAAAATTCCTGTGCCGTTCCTCCACCCACAGATCCATGGTTTGGCTTTTTTCCTCCCATTGAAGTTTGTTCATGTTGCCTCCCTGGTGGAAATCTCAAAAGCCGGGCGGGCTGTTTCAAATGGCCTGAAAAAACTGTAAAAACACACTTTATATCCACAGTCCAAGTTTTTGTCAAAAAAAGCAGAGCGGGAAAAACCACCGGAAGGTGACAATCTCTCCGGTTGAAAAGAGTTGGAAAAAACTATCACATCAAAAGCCAAAGGTTTGAACAAAGACAGCACCTTTTCCACAACATCGTTCAAACCATCTTCCCTTTTGTTGGTTTCAAAGCTGACATAAAAACCTGGCTCCTGAGGTGTGACATGGATGGTGTAATATTCCTTCTTCCCCATCAGGGCGTTTAAGGAGTAGCCCACAGGCTCAAAAGCATGGTCCGCTGTTTCCGCCGATTCAAAAATCCGGTCCAATTTCAAGTGGTTTCTGATTTCCTCCGCCTGAGAGGCCTGAAAAAACAAATCCTTTACAGAATTATCCAGATCATACATCAGTATTTCAATGGTGCGATCTGGCTGAGCCACAGGCTCTCCCTCTGAGTGAAAGAGGTAAAAATGATGCCCATCCGGGGGGCCAAAACACCAGGCCTGGCCTTTTATTTTTTTTTGTATTTTTTGCAAATCATCACGAAAAGAGCTTTTTTGCCGATAAGGAAAAAATTCGTTTTTTCTCTGATAAAAAAGCAGGTCTCTGTCTGACTTTTTAAACTTTTTCAACAGACTTAAAAGGGCTGACACCAAAGAGGTGTTTCCACAGGTCAACATCAGCAGATGATGATCCCATACAAACAGGCTGGATTCAGACAGTATGTAAGAGTCACAAAAGGAGTTGGAAAAATGAGACACCACTTTTGTTTCCGCTTTTTGGCAAAGCTTTCTCCAAAACTGGTCCGGCTGATTCCTCAAAGGCTCTCTGAGGGGGGAAAGTATCAGCTCCAGTTTTTTTTCAGAGCCTTCAAACACAGGTGCTTTCATGTGTCTCACTCCTCTTTCGCCCTCTCTGACTTTTTTTGATGGTAGTGGGCGATGGCCTGCTCTATTTTCAGTTCACGAAAAATACGATACAAGATCGCTTTTTCCTCCAAACCGCTTGAAGGCATGATCTCCGGTTCTGCAATAAAACCTTTTTGCACCTTTATTTTTTTGAAAATCTGCACTTTGACCACCGGTTCATCATCGGATCGGCCTTTAATCAGGCGAATATCAAGGGTGTATTTGCCCTCTGTTTTTTTGATCGGAAAAGGTGGTTTCCATATTGTGTTTTCCAGCACAGGCTCTGTTTTTAAATAGCCCTGTTCGTTGTTTTCTGTCTCTATGGGGTAATCTTCCAGGGTGAGCATGACCGCCCTCCATATCTTCTGGTAGTCGGCATGAAAAACCTTGGAAACAGGGCCTGTCCTGTTCAGGGTGGGCTGGGTGGTCGCACAGCCGGACAGCCACAGCACAAACAGAGCGGACATGGGTGAAAGCAGAAAAAATCTCATAGTTTTGCCAGAATATAATACTTTGGGGAGGCAGGGCAAGCTCAAAAACAACTTGCTTGTTTTTTCTGGATGTGTTTTAATGGACATGAAGGGGCGGGGTAGCTCAGCTGGTTAGAGCGGCGGAATCATAATCCGCGTGTCGGGGGTTCAAGTCCCTCTCCCGCCACATACATAGAGGCGAACGAACAAAGCAGGCAAGTCCCTCTCCCGCCACACCCGCAAAGCGGGTTACTTTTTGACGCAACTGCCGTCTTTGATCGTGACTATGTGCCAGAAGGCAAGCACAGGGACTTGAAACGAAGGAGCGACCCATGAAGTATAAAAAATCTGTGTTTTTCTGGCCTCTGTTGGTTGTGCTCATGGCCAGCTCGTATCTGCTGTATCAACAGGTCCAGCAAAAAAGCCGTCAGGGCTTTACCGGAGTGGGCATAGAACAGACCGAAAGAATACCGGCCTCTTACACCCTGGAGCAGTTTGAAATAAATACACGGGCCACACAAATGCTGGAGGAGGGCCGGCAAAAGCATAAGGCCGGGGACTATGCCTCTGCCAACAAGGTTCTCTCAGAGCTTTTGAGTCAATACCCTTATGCGGGCCACAGGGAAGAGGCTTCCTTTTTGCTGGCTGAGGGGCTTTTCCAGACAGGAAATTACCAGCAAAGCCATCAGGTGATTAAACGGCTGAAGGAGCATGATCCGGATTCTCAGTCCCCTTACTTGGGGCGATCGCTCCTGACGGAAGGGCAAATTTATGCTCAAAGTGGGCAAAAAGACAAGGCTGTAGCTCTTTATCGCCAGGTGATAGTCACTTTCCCCAATGATCGCGAGCTGACAAACAAAGCGGAAGAGTTGCTCATGCAGGTCTCTTTTTAAACCAAACCATGGAGGAATGTCATAGTGAAATGGTCTGAGACGGGGCTGAAGACACTGAGGGAGGCACCGGCAGAGGCGGTTTTGCCCGGCCACAGGCTTTTGGTGCGTGGGGGTTTTGTCAAACAGCTCTCCTCCGGTCTGTTTACTTATGGCCCTTTGCTTTTGCGTGCCATTAAAAAGTTTGAAAACATAGTCCGGGAGGAGCTGAACAAAGCTGGCTGTGTGGAGATCCTCATGCCTCTGGTTCAGCCCAAAGCTCTCTGGGAAAAAAGCGGTCGCTGGGATCAATATGACGATATCTTACAGCGTATGAAGAGCCGGACCGGGCGGGACTTCTGCCTTGGGCCTACCCATGAAGAGGTGATCACAGACTATGTGAAAAACAATATCCAAAGCTGGCGTGACCTGCCTTTTTGCCTGTATCAAATTCAAACCAAGTTTCGGGACGAAATCCGCCCCCGCTTTGGTCTTATGCGGGCCAAAGAGTTTATCATGAAAGACGCTTACAGTTTTGATTTGACAGAGGAAAAGGCCATGGAGCATTACCAAAAAATGCGTTCTGTTTACAACAACATTTTTTCCCGGCTGGGTGCACCTTTTCGTGTGGTGAAGGCGGACAGTGGTGAGATAGGGGGGGATCAGTCTGAGGAGTTTCATATTCTGGCAGAACATGGGGAGGACGAACTGATTTTTACGGATAATTTTTCCGCCAACCGGGAGATGTATCCTTCGGCCAAGGCGGGGGATATTTGGAAGGATGGGCAAGCTCTCAAGTCCTGCCGGGGCATTGAAGTGGGGCATATTTTTTACCTTGGGGACAAATATTCGGCCCAAATGGGGGTGGGTTATGCGGACCAAAAAGGACAAACGCAGACAGTGAAGATGGGCTGTTATGGCATTGGCATCACCCGCTCTGTTCAGGCCGTGGTGGAGCAAAGCCACGACAAGGAGGGCATTATATGGCCTCTCTCCATTGCCCCTTTTGCTGTGGCTATTTGCCTCCTGGATCCAGGGGAAAAGGACACCGCTCAGGTGGCTCATCGCCTTTATCAGGCCCTTTGGGAAAAAGGGGTGGAGGTGTTTTTGGACGACAGGGAGGAAAAACCAGGGGTCAAGTTCAAGGACGCGGACCTTGTGGGTTTCCCTTTAAGGGTGAATGTGGGGGCAAGAGACACAAAACAGGGCATGGCGGAATTAATCTGGCGTCAAAAAGGGAAAAGGGAAAAATTGACCATTTCCTCTATTGAACCGGCTATATTGAATGCCCTCACCTCTTGAGTTTTATTGGCAAACTTTTTCTGGTGCGGGCTGGATTTGAGCTGTTACATTGTGCCCTGCCCTCACCTCTTGAGTTTTATTGGCAAACTTTTTCTGGTGCGGGCTGGACACAGCCATCCGTATCGCAGTGGCCACCAGCCATCCAGCACCCATGAGAGTTGCACCCTCCACCTGCCATCCAACAGCCGTCATAGTCACAGCCTCCTCCCTCTGGATAGGAACCAAGCAAATTTGCATATTTACAGGGGGGCGGATTTTCTGCAGAGTAGACCTGCATGCGGACTGTAAAGGCGGGTTGCAGATCATACAAAGTGGGCATTCCCCATCTCAACAGGCATTCTGTTTTTTTGTGATAGGCCTTTTCATCACATTCCTCAATAAGGGCTGGATCATAGATTTTATCCACTATGGCGGAAAGGCAATGATTATGATCGTGGCTGGGGAGACCTGCACAAACGGAGAGGGCCTCCTTGTCCACAAAACGGGCTGGAGTCACTATATCCAGGCAATCCTCTTTATTATGAGAGGCTGTTTCTTTTTCGCAAAACTCGATAGCCTCTGCTTTTGCCTGTCTGTTTGCGTCTTTTGCCTGTCGGCTCTGTGCCACTGGCTTTGATTCCTCATTGGGACTTTCTGCGATGTCCATTACTGATTCCTCATTGGCGGGAGGATGTTTCAGCCCCAAGCGATAACCCAATTGATGCATTTGGGCGATCCTGATCCTGTCCAGGCATTCCATTCTCAGCTCTGCGGTGGGAAGGGCAAAATCATTACTTTGTTCCAACTCTTTACAGGCCTCCACAGCCTCCTCAAATGTTGGTGTATTAAGCTGTTTCTCATCCAAAGTATAACCTTCCGCAAAGCTGACCAAAAAGCAAGCTGTTGCCATTACCATTATATTATATAGATTTTTTTGTGTCATCGTCCTGTCCTTTCTTTTTTGTTTGGTTTTATCGTATCTGAATCTTGTGTAAATCAAAACCAGTCTGGTTTAGCTCTGTGCTTTGTCCACATACTTTATACCATGCAAGATCGGAAACACCAAAAAAATGGTCAAATATGGCCTTTTTTGCCCCTCACACTGTATAAAAATTACATGGTTGTTTAAAATTTGAACAATCCAGCAGAGGCTTGTCTGGCCCGGAAGTTTTTAAACCAAACTGGCACAGAGCACGACTTTTTGACGACAAGCAAGTCATTTTTGAAATCCCTGACTTTGGGGCAGGTGCCAAGGGTGGTCTGAAGCTATATAGCCCTTCCTCCAAAAGAATACTGACAGCTCACCACAGGTATTCCTTGTTTGTCAAAATTTATATCTTTAATGCTGATAATGCCTTTTTTCAAAAGGTTTCGGGCCTCCTCTCTGAGAGTGTCACTGTCTTTAAAGCCAGAAAGGGCAATGGCAGACTCGAGCATGTTTTGTCTTCTTGGACTTTCTGGATCCATCAAAGTCCAAAGCCGCATTGCTAAAAGTCTGTGTTCATTATCTGCCGGATCGATATCATTTCTTGGCTCCTTAAAAAAGGCCTCTAACGCATTCTCGTTAAAGGACATGCCGTTGATAATATCTGTAGCTAAAGCCCGGTGGTAAATATAAGAAGACTTTTCCAGACTGTGAAACAAAACAGCCAAAAACTCCCGACTACTGGGGGCTTTTCCAATCAGATTTTTCAGATGTTGTATCCTGTGTTGTGGATTGACAGCGAAGTGAACGGCACTGCCTCCCCATGCAGTTCTACCATTCAAATGGAGTATGGGCGGCAGGTGAACTGTCAGGTTTTCCACATGTTCAGCAACAGAAGGAGGAACACGAAAGAGATTTTTATCTTCAGGTAATGTTATTTCCACTTTGTCAGCAGGATTATCAGCAGTTTTGCCAACTTGTTTTGGTGCCTTTTCAGGCTCAAATACTCTTGCCATATTATCGGTTATCCTAATCAATCTTACCACCATTTCTGTAGGACCACCTCTATTATAAATCTTTCTGAACTTACGATAAATTTTAATATTTAATGGACGAATTAGCTGAATTTCTTCCAAGGTCCTCAAAGCTATCTCTGCACGCAAATCAAGTCTGATTTCGTATTTATCTGTTGCAGACATAACTATCTTTGCCAAAAATAAATCAAAATCAGGATACGAAGGGTTTAAATTAAACAGAGCACGTAATGTGACTTCAAACATCTCATATTTAAAACTACTGCTTGAGAGAAAGTCTCCTTCTACCATTTTTTTCATAATATCAAATATGATTTTTTGAAGTTCAAAATCTTTTTTCCCTACAGGAGGTCGTATATCTGCCAGGGCATACAAAGCCATCTTGGCCTCTGGAGTTATTGTCGGTGTTTTGTTTTTGGAAGGGAATGTTTTACCCATTATACTGGTTGGACCTGTTATATTGGAGGAATCTGGAACATTCAGAGCTTGGTGTATTCGACTGAGGAGGAGGGATTGCAAAACAGGATTTTGAATCATATCAGATACAAACACCACTGAATTGGTCCGCACCCGATAACCTGCTATATAGTTGTTAGGCTTCTGTCCTCTGTCCTCTACACTGGTCTGCACCTCAGAATCTGCTATATAAAACAAAGAGTCCACAAAAACCTCGATCATAAAACGGCTCATTTCATTGTCATTCCTGTTGATATAACCCACAATTTCATCCAACTCCTTTTTAGCTTTTAAAGAAGGGTGTTGGACGTCTGTTTTAAGAGGAAAAACCTGATCCAATAGATCTATGATATAGGCTTTTATCTTTTGTTTATCGCTCTCTTTTATGGTATAGTGGCGATCATTCACACCCAGCTTGTCCAAAACAGAAGGTGTGGCGACAGCTTGATTTGTTTCCTCTGAGGGAATATTGGCAAAGCCATAAAATCCAGCAACCAATCCCAAAATAATTATACTGATCATGTTTGAAAATTTACAGCTCAAGTTTCTCTTATCAGAAAAGAAAAACTCACGAGCGGCACCTTTTTCAAAAGGCAGACCCCTCGGGGCAGGTTCTGCCTGCCCCGTGCCAGTTTGGTTTAAAAGTTTTTGGCCTGATCGCAGGCATTTAAGTTTGAAGTTCATTATCATCTCCTTTGTTTGACCTTGTTACACACAAGGTTCATTTGTTCCAATATGTTCTGTTCTTGACCTAATATAATAAAGTCAACTTAAGTATACTCTTGTTTGAAAATGCCTGTTTCACATTTGCCTTGTGGGAGGAAAACAGCCCAAAAGTAGCACCCTTTTCAAAAGGCAGACCCCTCGGGGCAGGTTTTGCCTGCCCCGTGCCAGTTTGGTTTAACATTTATTGTTCTGTTCAGGACAAACTATATGATACCTACACAAAAGTCTACAAAAAAATAATAAAAATTCTCTAAAAAGACAAAAAATCGTGTAAATTTTACACCTTTTTACACTGTTTAACTTGAAAATTCTGGCAGAGGTACTAAAAATAACCAGCAAACCACCAAAAACAGAGCATTTTCATGCTATATAGTGTCATTTTAACAGCTTTCAGCTCCTTATCAACAAAAACATCAAAAAACCCACTATACGGGTTTGACAGGCTGTTTTGTGTCCAACCCATCTTAAGTGGGTAGGGGTGGATTTGGTCGTTGATGAGGTTTTTTGTTTTCAGACTGTCAGAAAGTTTTGGCGAAACAAAGAAAAGGGCCAAATTTCAATGCCGTCCTTTTGAAGGTGCAAGTGGCCTGAATACACCAAGATTCTTTGTTTCACTCCCTTGAGATCGGCTATCGCTTTAAGCCCTTTTAAATCCTCTGGCCGAACTCTTTTGGCTGTTTTAACTTCTATGGCTGTCAATTCAGATCCTTTTTGTAGAAGAAAATCAACCTCCACATTTTTCGCCGTGCCGGAGGACCAATAGTATATGTCATCAAAAGCCCCTTCATATTCCATCTTCATCTTGAGACACATATAAATATAAGATTCAAAAAGAGAGCCTTTCTCCATTTCAGAAACAGGCCCGGTGTGTTTTCGGGCAGAGCGAACAATACCACAATCGATCCAGTAGATTTTGGGATGCTTTTTCTCACGCACCCTGAGTTTTGGTGAATAAGCTGGTAATTTGTTCAGCAGTAAAGTGTCTTCCATAATATCCAAAAAGCCATTCACAGTGGAGCGGGACACCCCTGCGTCCCGGGCTGTGGCAGACACATTCAGAACTTGCCCATTATAAAGAGCCAACACAGGGAGGAAACGGGAAAAACCAGGTAAATTCCTGACCAAAGCTTCTGCTTTTATCTCTTCCTTGAGATACATTTGCACATAAGAATTAAGTGCCTTTTGTTTTTCTTTTTGATTTTGGATCAAGGGCATGGTCCCAAAGCGAAGGGCTTGGTTGAGATTAAAATCAGCAGACAACTCTTTGGCTGTAAAAGGGTACATAAAATATCGATCGGCCCGCCCGGCCAACAAGTTTACTCCAGAGGCTCTGAGCTTTCGGGCACTGGAACCAGTTAAAGCAAATTGCAATTTCTGGCCCTCTATCAGCCGGTGCACTTCATTCAAAAGGTTGGGTAGCCGTTGAATTTCATCCACCACAACCCATGTCTGGGGTTTGAGCTGTTTCAGGCTATGGTAAAACAGGGAAATGTCCTGCAAATAGCTTTGGTAAAGGGCTTCATCCAGGAGGTTAATCACCTTGGCTTTTTTGAAGTGCTGGCCAAGCCAGGTGCTTTTGCCTGTTCCTCTTGGCCCCAACAGGAAAAAAGACCGCTTGGGCACTTTTAAAGATCTTGCATACATTGAGGTCATTTTGCACGACTTTTTGACGACAAGCAAGTCATTTTTGAAATCCCTGACTTTGGGGCAGGTGCCAGTGGTTGTCTGAGGTGGCCCTGAAGGCTTTTGAAGGGCTTTTGAAGGCTTTTGAGGGCTTTTTTCAAGCTCAACAAAAAATCAGTAAATTATCCCCCTTATGTAAAATTTACACCCTTATACTGATTTCCAGTTTTATAGGCTAATTCCTGAATGGTCACTTTGGAGTGATTCGCTATAAAACAGAGGATTGTCTCCCCAGTTTTCTGTATTATTTCATACCTCTTTAAGGTATCTTGCAAAAACCAGTTATAAACACTCCCAATAAGCAAGTTAGAGGTTCATTTTTCAGCAAAGATATGTGATCTGAGCCTTTATTTATGGATCCTTTTTTGGCTTTTTTATTATTTGCCAATGACCGCCTTTAGCCGGGCCTATTCGTTTTAAGTCACCTGTTTTTTTTAGTTCCTGTAATTGCCATTCAATCCCTTTGATACTGATTCCAGTTTTATAGGCTAATTCCTGAATGGTCACTTTGGAGTGATTCGCTATAAAACAGAGGATTGTCTCCCTAGTTTTCTCCCTAGTTTTCTCCCTAGTTTTCTCCCTAGTTTTCTCCCTAGTTTTCTCCCTAGTTTTCTCCCTAGTTTTCTGTATTATTTCATACCTCTTTTTTGGAGAAGATATCTTGCTTTTTATATCCGATTCATGGTTTTTGAATTCCACACAAATATCTGTTTTATAGCCCCATATCTTAGGCCCTGATGTGCCATGTGCCTTACAGTCTTCCTGCATTTTTCTAATTCCTCGTCCCCATGTTTCAATCATATTGGCTAAAAAGAAGATCTTGGCTATGTCTGGATTATGGGGCCGGGATTGGTGTTTTGATTTCATATTTTTGACTGTCCAGCCTTCAGGCAAACGGCAGGTATTCCAAAACATAATTTTATGGTCATAAACACGAATTTGAATAGGACCTCCCGTGCTATAATCTCTATGGATCACAGCATTTAATAGGGCTTCCCTCAAAGCACTTTCAGGCACTGGATATCGCTCCATTCTATATAATCCTTTATAGGAAATAAAAGCTTTTAAGTATTTGGTTAAAAGTAATTCCATTGTTTTTTCGATTTGACTGAACAAATCACCATGTATTTCATCATGGTAACGCACTTCTGTTTCTGTTTGAAAGTAACCAATTTTAATATAAGCCCCTGTGACATACATTTCCGGATCAGGGTGGAACAGCAAAACAGCTGATCTTTTAAGGGCTCTGCCTTCTGTTAATTTCAGCTGTTTTTCCATAAGAGTTTTATTGGTTTCTTTCATCACTTTAACCGGCAATCTTTTGCTTTCCACAGCTTTTTCTTTAAATTCAGAAATAATTTTGGAGTCAAGAGAGGATAAAGAAGAGTTTAGCACAGACACTCCATCCCAGGTCTGGCCTGTTTTATTCAACAGGAAGTGATGAAGGGCAGGGCCTCTTAATTCTTGATTTGTGCTACCACTTCTATAGTAAAAATTTCCTTTATAATTGATAGGGTGTTTATAGGGTTTGATTTTTACTACGATGAGGCTTTTTCTCTGTTTTTTTATATGATCTATTTCAGGGATGATGCCTAAAATATCTCTGACTTTGTTTGGCAGGTCTTCCAACAGTTTTGTGGCTTTGGTGACTCCAATAATTCTGCCTTTGTCATCTCGTCCAATTTCCAACACTCCACCTTGGGCGTTGGCAAAGCCACAAATCCACTTAAGGTACTCGTCCCGCCAGGATTCTTTCCATTCTGTATATTTATCTTCACTCATGGTGTCATCTCTTGTGTTTATTATTTGGTTTTTTGTTGTATCCTGGTGTTAATTTTAAATCAGCTATTTGAGAAACTTCTTTAATATTTTCTAAAATATATTGGTACTGTTTTCCTCTTAAGATGAAATTCGGTGAACAATCAATATTCCAAAGTTGAAGAAAGTATCCTGCCATAGCAGATCGAATTTTAATATTGGAATTGATATTATGAAAATTTGATGCATTAGTTGGGTGTGACTTTATTTTTAAATTAATAAATGAATGCCACTGTTTATCTTTATTTGGATGTTCATGATTTTTTATGACATCTTTTTTAATGGGCATAACCTTTAGAATTCTTCTCAGAACAAAGTCAGTAAATTGGTTTCTTTTTCTATCGTATGCACGTAAATGCCATCTAAGATGAGTGCTGGCAAAGGCCACAGGGACAATTTGTCTGGTACTTATCTTACCGGATAGAGAAGAATAAGTAATAGTCAGAGCATATACTCGTTGGATAGCTCTTGATATTATGGCAACCTGAGCAATATCATTACTGTCAATCGAGTTATATAAGGAAGGAATGGTATATACAGGCATAAGTTCATATAAAATATGATTGTTAAAAATTGGTGTGAAAGACTTACTGATTTCATACCTCTTAAGATTTATATTATAATCAAGATTTTTGGGAGCTTCTTTATTATATTGGGATAGTATATTTGTGGCAGATGCTGGAGAAATATTAAATTTATTTATAATATTTTCTCTATTTACAGTGCCATAGAAATAAGCAAAAAACTCAATAAATTCCATTATATTTTTATTTTTCATTTGTTACCTTTTTTTATATCCATCAAAGACATTTCATCAATTTGTTTGGATTTTAATATATATATTTTAAATTTCCTTTTATATTTTAAGAATTTATTATTTGGAATTTGTTCTGTATTATCCATACAATTATTGTATTTTTCTTGCATATTTTGCATTTTCTCATCTGCTACATTGGTTTCGTACTGATGAAGTAGTTTTTCCAGAAAATCTGCTTTTCTTAACCAATTTCCCCAAATAGCTACAGCCACTTCATGCCTTGAAATTTTACAAGTCCAATGAAATATTGTATGATCCAAAGTTTGTAATATCGTGATCAATAGAGGTAATATCCAAATTAAAATAAGTATATAATCACCTGCTAATACTTTTCTATAATAAAGGTTAATCAATGCAACAATTATCACAGATGATAAAAGAATTATACATTCTTTTATATTTCTTAATGCAGTGTATTTTGTCTTTAACTCTGAGTGAGAGTAACGGCATAATTCAGCTTTGCCTCTCAATTTTTTGAGAATTTTTTGATTTGATTGAAAAGTATTATTTTGCATTTGTCAAATAACCTTTGGGCTTGGTTTAACAACAGAAACAGTACTTTTTAAAATATCAAATGTTAATTCTTTATCTGGAAAAACTCGAGCAAGAGCTTCTGGGAAAAATCGTAGACGAAAATCTGAAAATGTATAACTATTATCTCCATGGTATCCATCGACTGAAGTCATAGATGCCAATTCATCTAAATTGTCCTTTGTTAAGGGTATCCCCTGAAGATCATGTTTTAATAACTCCAAGCATTGTTTTTTGTCAGGTCGTGAAAACTCTATATGTAATGTGGCTCTTCGTATGATTGCATGATCTATAACACTTGCTCTATTTGTGCATAAAAATACAACAGCTCGTCCTCCAGCTTGACGAATTTCATCAATCTTTTGTATTAGTGTATTTACAGCTGATTTTTCTTCTTGGTGCATCTGTTCAGTGGATCGAAGTGAAGCAACAGAATCCGCCTCATCTATTAATAAAAAAGCAAAACGATTTTTACCAGCCTGTGTTTTTAAATTTTTAAAAGCATCTTGAATTAGTTGATTCATTTCTCCATGTAATCCTTTGCCTCTTACCCGTGTACTTAATTTCAATAAAAACCCATTTTTTTTCATATCTTTTGTTAACTTGTTTGCTGAACATTCAGCTGTGATAGTTTTTCCTGTGCCAACATCTCCACTAAAAAGGAACAGTGGGTACCTATGCTGAATGATATTACATAATGGAATAATTTGTTGATAATGTATTTTACTCCATTCATTTACACTGTCAGGTGCCAACATTATCATTAAATGTTTTTTTAAACCCATGTAATGATTATCAAAACCAATTAGTGTTTTGGCAATATTTTCCAGTTTAGGAGATGGAAGTTCTATTTGAATATCAAAAATATCAGGCGACATTATTGACCTCCTATAGACTCACAAAAGTTTCTCTTTGTAAGCCATAACTGTTGCTGACATAGGTTCTATGGCTTTCATGTTGCATTCCATAGTAATTAGTTGATGAAGATGAGGGCCCCCAATTTATTTTGAAATTTTGATTTTGAAATATTCTTTCCTCTTCTTGAATACTGGAAAATTCAACAATTATATGTAGTCTGCCATTAGGGAGCTTTGGCCATCTGTTTGCCCCAGGTCTTTGGGAATTTGATAGTGAGTGTTCTCTTACAGAATATCTATGCACTTTTATCCGATTTCCATAACAGTCATGTAGTTGCACATGAACATATTTTAACCATTTATTTTGAGCCATTATTAAAATATCATGTGCATAATCATTTACTTCTTCAATTGCCATTGCTTGCGTTCTTAAAGCAAGCATTCGCAAGTCAGCTTCAAAATGTTCAAAGACTCTACGAACATCTGTTTTTGTATATGTTTGTGTCAAAGTATTCATTATAAATCTTCCTGAATATTAAAGCTGGGACCAAAAACTTCTTTCCATAGTTCCAGTGTTTTTCCAATTTCCCGAACAGTTTGTGCATAAGACAAGGTTTCAAAGCCATTTTCAGCTTTATTGACTACTTCTTGCCATTCATTTGAGGACATATTAATTGTGTTATTTTCATTGTTTGTTGGATCAGCTATCCAAGGTGTTTTGTCTGATTGTTCTCCAATAGCACCGGAGAAGAATATTTTAATCAGATCATCGTTACCTAACAATTCAAAAAACATAATAACAGATTTATTTATTGAAGAATGCAAAACTTTACCTGTTTCAGCCAAATGGGCAACTAATAATTCAATAGAAAAAGAAGATAACTCTAATTCTTGATAATTTCTCCAACTTTTTAGGATTCGCACAATAGAGGTAAAATTAGGGTATTTATTTTTTATTTTACTTATAAAATCAAGTTGTTTATCAACACTGGTTTTAAACTCACCTGAATTGAGTTGTTTGCGAGGCTGTCTGCCGTAAGTGGTGTTACCTCTTTCTGGAATAAATGGAACTATATCAACCTCAAGGCCAGAACCTTTAAATATGACACCAATAGTTTTTTGACCGTCAGTAAAATCAGACTGGTTTTTATTTGGATATGCTGTGCATAGCACTTTAATAATTTCTTCTCGCAATTCTTCAGCGTCAAATGAAGTATTTTCTTCACAGTCTATATAAAATACCATATCTATGTCCAGAGGGTAACCTCCTTGCGGAGCTAAAGCGGTGCCTTTCTTCCACGAACCAGCTCTTCTGATCTTTATGACTTTTGTGTGTTCCATGTCATTTATGGCCAGCGACACATTATTTTTCAAGTGGTCAATTTGCTGGGCATAAGATGCTTTTTGGTCTTGAGTGAGTTTTATTTGATTTACATAGTTATTTAACTGCTGGTCTGTATATTTCATAAAAATCCTCCTTTTTGTAAAAGTGGTCCTAAAAATTATGATTATACTAAAAAATAGTATGAAGGCTATGAATAGTCAAGAGGGAAAGTAAAAAAATGATTATTTTTTAAAATAGTTGTTAAGTATTTAATTTTATTAAGAAATAATATGATGCAAAGCATAATAATTATTGCTTTTGGGGCTATTTTTAGATGATCTGGACCTCATATTTGGATAATTTGGCTTAAGGATAATGTAATGCGTAATAAAACTTCCCCGTGGCTTGCCCCGGGGAATTAAACCCGTGAAGATTAAAAGTAAACTATTTCAAAAGGAGATGTCAAGTGGAAAAACTGGGAAAGTTTTGGTAATAAGGTGTTGTGCAGGGTTAACTGTATAACTTTTTGATCAATCCACTATAATTTGACTGTTTATCTGCCTCTTCTATAGATCAGGATTCCTTTTTTGTCAATATGCTTTTTGAAAATTGGAGCTAAAGTCTTTTTATTATCCAGTAGATCGGGATAAGCAATAACATCGAAAAAAAATGGTAAATATGTTTCTTCTTCAAAATAAAATTTAAGATCATCAGCTAATTGACGACTGACTCTCCTGCCTTTAATGACTATATCCACATCAGAAGCCTTTTTAAAAGTATCCATGGCCCGCGAACCAAATAAAATTACCTCCTCAATCTCCTTATAACTGGAAATAACTTTTATAATCTCTTTAAGTTGTGATTCTGAAAGTCCATACTTCATTAGTTTAATCCACACTATCCAGTTCTTTTTTAAAATAATGGTATAAATCCCGCACTAATGGGAACCAGATGTCATTTATAAAATCCGACATAGTGTTTAAATTTTCAGGATGATACACCCAAACTGTTTGAATCCGTTTCTGAAGAGCTGACATCCAAGCTTCGCCAGATTTGATGATTTTTGCCTGGAAAGCTTGACGAATAATATTTTTAGGTTGCTCCAATTGATCATAACCCTGATCTTCCAGATAATGTTTCATAGTTCTTCTGGCAAGTTCTAATGATATTTCATAGCTTTTGACAAGGGCCATTTGACAGCCTTCGTTCTCTGGATTTTTTGCGTATGCTTTTTGTCTGCGACAAAAAAGGTCAAAGGCTTTTTCAAAGTGTTTAAACCTGTTTTTCCACCTGTTTTCAGTATTCATTTAAGCCTCCTTTGGATTCCTGCGGTCCACTTTGTGTCCTGTGCGGGCATGACAGGCCAAGCTCCTATTTATTATGTTCTTTTTCATCCAGCACTTTGTAAATATCCTCCACATCTTCAATAAATTCACCCATCTTGCTTAGAGCTTTTTCTGCCTTTATTTTACTGTAATCATGGGTTGTTCCAATCCTTAAATCAATATAAGAAAACCAGTTTGCCAAAGCTTCCTGATCCATTACTCCCATGTCTCGTGCTTTTCTTAAAATGGCCCTTGGGGAACCAGTATCCGCATGGACAACTGACTTCTGAAGATGCTTTTTTAAAGCTTTAAAAAAGCTGTCATAGCAAATTTTAAACCTGTGGACAACAGATTCTTTAATTGCTTCCTTATCCAGATCAGATATATTTTTTTGATCCAATAGGAGCAAATTTTTATATTGCTCTTTCAATCTGTTAATAGATTTTTTTAATTTCTCATAACTGATTTCCCACCTGTTTTCATTGTTCATTTAAGCCTCCGGATATATTAAATTTTCTTTAGTCATATTGGATAAATCCTTTGTTTGACTGGATTCCCGCTTTCGCGGGAATGACAGGCTTCGCGGGAATGACAGGCTTCGCGGGAATGACGAGCTTCGCAGGCATAACAAGCTTCGCGGGAATG
Organism: Bdellovibrionales bacterium; assembly: GCA_965242635.1. Lineage (GTDB taxonomy): Bacteria > Bdellovibrionota > Bdellovibrionia > Bdellovibrionales > UBA1609 > JANQSP01. Next base: position 1,803,712 of record OZ251471.1, read on the forward strand.
ACAGGCTTCGCGGGAATGACAGGCTTCGCGGGAATGACGAGCTTTCGCGGGAATGACAGTAATATTGCTCTTTAGTCATACGAACCTCCACCAGTAGTTTCATTACCAAAAGAGGGGTGTAAAATCGCCTGCCCTTCCTCCCCTCCTCCAAGATATAAGGCGGAACAAGACTAAAGTCAAGCTTCCCCACAAAGTCCTCGCAAAGTTCCTACAAAGCCTCTGCAAAGCCCCCAGATTCCCGCAGGACACTTTGTGTCCAAGGCGGGAATGACGGTGGAAAAAAGGTTGATTCAGGATAGATTAAGCTGACCTTTCTGAGGCAAGCCAGACTGAGCCTGATCCAGCTTGCTTTTCAGGAATTTTGGTATTAAAATGACCTTTCTGAGGCCAAATCAGACTGAGCCTGATCCAGCTTGATTTTCAGGAGCTTTGGCATTAACCTGCTGTGGCTGTCCGACTCAAAGTGGGTGGGGCCTTTTGTTTTGGCATTAACCTGCTGTGGCTGTCCGACTCAAAATGGGTAGGGGTCTTTTGTTTTGGCATTAACCTGCTGTGGCTGTCCGACTCAAACCTTAAACAACTGGATTCCTCATGATTTCCACTTTTTTAACAGGCCTTTTTGGCACTCAGCATGAGAGGGAACTAAAATCCTTCAGGCCCCTTGTGAACCAAATCAACTCCCTTGAACCAGGCATGAAAGCCCTCTCCAATGAGGAGCTGAAGGCCAAAACCACGCAATTTAAGGAACAAATGGAAAAAGGCCGGCCTCTAAATGATCTGATTCCTGAGAGTTTTGCGGTGTGTCGGGAGGCCTCCCGCCGTGTCTTAAACCTTCGTCACTACGATGTTCAACTTATTGGCGGTATTGTCCTGCACCGGGGACGAATCGCCGAAATGAAAACCGGAGAAGGAAAAACCCTGGTGGCCACTTTGCCTGTGTATCTGAACGGTCTTACAGGGAAAGGTGTGCATATCGTGACAGTGAACGACTACCTGGCCCGAAGAGACACCGAATGGATGGGAAAAGTGTATCATTTTTTGGGCCTCACCACAGGCACCATTACACACGATTTAAATGATATGGAACGGAAAAAAGCTTATTCTGCCGACATCACCTACGGCACCAATAACGAGTTTGGTTTTGATTACCTGAGAGACAACATGAAGTTTCGTTATGAGCAATGTGTGCAAAGGGATTTGAACTTTGCCATCGTGGACGAATGCGACTCCATTCTGATCGATGAAGCCCGCACCCCCCTCATTATCTCCGGCCCCAAGGAGGACTCCACCGAAAAATATTATCAAATCAATCAGCTCATATCCCATTTGACAAAAGACAAACACTTCACAATGGAGGAAAAGTCCAAAACAGTCTCCCTGACAGAAGAAGGCAATGCCAAAGTGGAGGAGGTGCTGAAAATCAAAAACCTCTACGACATGGCTCATATTGAGTTGGTGCACCATATTTATCAGGCCCTGAAGGCCCACTACTTGTTTAAAAAGGATGTGGACTATATGGTGAAAGACAACGAAATTGTGATCGTGGATGAGTTTACAGGCCGGCTGATGCCAGGCCGGCGCTGGAGCGATGGTCTGCACCAGGCCATAGAAGCCAAAGAAAAAGTGAAAATAAAAAAAGAAAATCAAACACTGGCTTCTGTGACTTTTCAAAACTATTTCAGAATGTATGACAAACTGGCCGGTATGACAGGCACAGCAGAAACAGAAGCCCTGGAGTTTGCCAAAATTTACAAGCTGAATGTGTTTGTGGTTCCCACCAACAAGCCGATATGCCGGGAGGACAGAAACGATGTCATATATCTAAATCAAAAAGCCAAGTTCAAGGCCATTTTGGAAGAAATAAAAAGTGCACATGGGGACGGCCAGCCTGTGTTGGTGGGCACCGTGAGCATAGAAAATTCAGAAAAGCTGTCCACTTTTTTAAAATCAGAGAACATTCGACATAATGTTTTAAACGCCAAACATCACGAAAGAGAGGCAGAGATTATTGCTCAGGCCGGACGCCTTGAAGCCGTGACCATCGCCACCAACATGGCCGGACGGGGAACGGATATTGTGCTGGGAGGAAACCCTGAGTTCTTGTCCCGTGCAGAGTTAAGTGCAGAGGCGGACGAAAAAACAAAAGAAAATTCCATGTTAAAATTCCAACAAATTTGTGAAGAGGAAAAACAAAAAGTGCTGAAAGCCGGGGGGCTTTACATTATCGGCACAGAAAGGCATGAATCCCGCCGGATCGACAACCAGTTAAGAGGCCGGTCCGGAAGGCAGGGGGACCCCGGTGCCTCCCGCTTTTTTCTCTCTCTGGAAGATGATTTGCTCAGGATCTTTAGCGGGCAGAATGTGCAAAAAATTATGGATATGATGAATGTGCCGGAGGATGAGGCCATCACAGCCCGTATGGTCACCCGCTCCATTGCCCGTGCCCAAAAAAGAGTGGAAGGGCATAACTTTGATATACGAAAGCACTTGCTGGAATACGACAATGTGATGAACCAGCAAAGAACGGTGATTTATAAAATGCGAAGGAATATTATGAACATGGAAAAAGTGGAACGGCAGTGCTTGGATTTCTTAAGTGATGTCAGCTCTTTTATGGCCGACACTTATGTGGGGGAGGATAAAAAACCGGAGAGCTGGAACTTAAAAGGCCTGGCACAAGCCGTCAGGCAACAGTTTGGCTTTGCACTCCCCCTGAACGGGGAGGCCAATTCCGCCCCTCAGGGTATAAGTGCTGAGCTTATCTTGAATTTGCTGAAATCAGAGGTAAAAAAGCATTATGATCAAAAGAAAGAGGAGCTGGAAGAGCATTTTACAGAAGTGGCCCAGTTTATTTTGCTGAACACTTTGGATGCCCGCTGGAAAGAGCATCTGGAAAACATTGATCACTTGAAAGAAGGCATTAACTTGAGAGCTTACGCACAAAAAGATCCTCTTGTGGAGTATAAAAAAGAATCATTCGCTCTTTTTGAGCGGATGAGTTTGCAGGTGGCCTCCGAATCCATAGAGAAGTTGTTTAAAATTCAAATTCAAGTGAATGAACCAACAGACTATCAGCAAAATCAACAATTAAATGAAGAGGACTGGGATTATGACAGGCCCAAGGTGAAACTCAGCCTCCCACCGGCCCAAGGTGCACCGCCGGCAACGGGAGACTCTGTTGTCAAGCTTGTGAACCAAGACACAGGCCCACAAAGCCCGCCACAACCTGCACAGCCTCCACAGCTCAACCGTGCACAAAGAAGACGGCACAAGCAAAAACAAAAAAAGATCAAAATATAATCGGAAAGATGGGAGATCAGGAAAAAGCCTCAAAGGGAAGTTTAAGCTCACGGGCCACAGGCTGATAAGTGCATTTTCCCCGGTAGACATTCAAGCCCTGCCTGAGGGCGGTGGATTCTCTTAAAGCTTTTTCCAAACCCTTGTTGGCCATGCTGAGGGCGTATTTAAAGGTGGCATTGGTCAGGGCATAAGTGGAGGTGCGTGCCACAATGCCCGGAATATTAGGGACCGCATAATGAATAACCCCTTCGTCCAAAAAAGTGGGCTTTTCGTGGGAGGTGGGACGGGTGCTTTCGATACATCCCCCCTGATCCACAGACACATCCACCACCACCGAACCTTCCTGCATGGTGGCTATCATCTTTTTGCTCACCAACTTTGGAGCTTTTCGCCCTGTGAGCAACACTGCCCCTATAAGCAAATCAGCTGATCTCACCGCCCCTGCCACATTTTCCTGATTGGAGTAAAGCGTTTGAATACGACCTTTATAGAGGTGATGAATATACTCCAGACGCTGAGGATCAAGATCCAAAATGGTGACCTTTGATCCCAAGCCCACCGCTATAAAAGCGGAGTTAAGCCCCACCACACCCCCGCCAATAATGACTGTGTGCCCCTGAAAAACCCCCGGCACCCCTCCCAAAAGAATGCCCTTTCCCCCCTGATCTTTTTGCAAATAAAAAGCACCAATCTGAGAGGCCAGCCGACCAGCCACCTCGCTCATGGGCTTTAACAGAGGAAGGGAGCCGTCTTTTTCCTGAATGGTCTCATAAGCCACCGCTTTTACTTTTTGCCGGAGGAGGGCTTTGGTAAGCTCCGGCTCAGGTGCCAGGTGCAAAAAAGTGTAAAGGATTTGGTCTTCCCTTAACAGAGGGTATTCTTCTGGCAAAGGCTCTTTGACTTTGACAAGCATTTCGGCCCGTGCATACACCTCCTCGATGGAAGAAACAATTTCAGCCCCCGCTTTTTCATAATCCTCATTCAGGATAAGACTTCCCTTGCCGGCGTCTTTTTCCACCAACACCGAATGGCCGTTGGCCACCAACTCCCGCACATTGTGGCTGGTCAGGCTCACCCGGTTTTCCGCCTGCTTGATCTCTTTTGGCACTCCTATAATCATGGTGTTTTTCCTTTCTTCTGAAGGTGATGCAAAGCTTTTTTGGTCAAAACCCGCCCGCGGGCTGTCTTGTTCAAAAAGCCCTGCTGAATAAGAAAAGGCTCATAAAAATCCTCCACTGTGTCCGTCTCCTCCCCCAACACAGCGGAGATGGTGTCTATACCCACCGGCCCACCCTGAAACTGCTCTCTCATTAAAGTGAGAATTTTTATGTCCATAAAGTCCAGCCCCTGTTCATCCACCCTGAGATATTGGAGAGCCTGAACAGCCCCTTTTTGATCCACCTGTTTTTGGTTTGAGACCTCCACAAAATCCCTCACCCTCTTAAGCAGGCGGTTGGCCACACGAGGGGTGCCCCGGCTCCGGCGGGCGATCTCCTCCGCCCCTCCCTCTGTTATGGGCACATTCAAAATACCGGCAGATCGCAACAAAATCACCTTTAAATCCACAGGCTCATAAAAGGAAAGTCGCTCCACAATGCCAAAACGATCCCTGAAAGGGGCTTTTAAAAGCCCTATCCGGGTGGTGGCCCCAATGAGAGTGAAGGGAGGCAAATTAAAACGCACACTGCGTGCACCAAAACCCTCCCCTGTAACAATGTCAATATAAAAGTCCTCCATCGCACTGTAAAGATATTCCTCCACATCCTTGCTCAAACGATGTATTTCATCGATAAACAACAGGGACTTTTCTGTTAAAGAGGTCAGAATGGCGGCAATATCCCCTTTTCGGCGAATGGCCGGGCCACTGGTGCACTTGATGTCCACCTTTAAAGTGGTGGCGATAATGTGAGCCAGGGTGGTTTTTCCCAGGCCCGGTGGGCCACTGAGAAGAGTGTGGTCCAAAGGCTCGCCCCTCTTCATGGCCGCGGACACAAACACTTTCACCTTGTCCTTGACCTGTGTTTGGCCGGGAAACTCCTCAAAGGAAAGAGGACGAAGCTGGTTTAAGTCCCCACCTCCTTTTATCTCCCACAGCTGTTTTTTTTCTTCCGCCAGTGAGGGCATGCTTTTACCCGCCTGTTTGTTTATAACCAAGCCTGTTATCCACTTTGTGGGGGCCCGCTTTGTGGGCTCCCGCTTTGTGGGTTCAGGTAGGAGAGGGCCTCTTTCAGACCTTTCTCCATATTATCCTCTGTTTGCACATGATCCAAGGCCAGTTGAATTTCCCCTGACCGAAAGCCCAAGTTTAAGAGGGCTTGGCTTAAAAGTCTTCTGATTTTGGTTTTTTGCTCGCTCTCTTCGGAAAACCCTTCCTTTAAATGGCCTTTGAGGGCCAGCACGATTTGTTGTGCACTTTTTTTACCCACACGGGGAAGCCTTGTCAAAGCCTTTATGTTTTCCTCCTCTATCATGGCCACCAAGTCCCTTAAGGAAGGGGTGGAGGAGAGAAGGCTCAGCGCCATCTTGGGGCCAATCCCGTTAATGCCGATCAGGGCCAGGAAAATCTTTTTTTCCAGCTTTTGGGAAAAACCAAAAAGCCTGAGTGTGTCCTCCCTGACATGGGTGTATATAAACAGCTCCGCCTCTTTCAGAGGCTGAAGATCCTGCAGGGTTTTCGAGGAGATATGCACTTCATAGCCCACCCCGTTCACATTCAGAACGGCCTGCTCCAACCCCCTCTCCACCACTTGTCCTTTTAAAAAAGCAATCATTTGTATTCTGCTCTTGTTTGACCCCCGGTCCTGGCCGAGGGCATGGATTTCATGTTTCTTATCTTTCCTGTCCGAGGGAAACACATCAAAAGTTGCACCTTTTTCAAAACCAGTTTGGTTTACCTGTTATTTTTTTGACAAACAATAATATGTTCCACCAGCATAGTTTTTAATTTTTTGCCAGCAATATTTGTTGGAGAATTTTGAGCAGGCATTACTTTTGATGAAATAGCCCGTTCATAAGTTAAAATATGCCGGAAACCATTTTTTTCAAACTGTTCTGCTATAAACTGATCTGTAGGCAAAGTGACATTTTTTACTGTTCTGTTTCCTACAACATATATCGCAAAACCTTGATTGTTTATAGATTGAGAGACCTCTCCAATGGATTTTTCCAAATCCATATAAAAAGACGAAACCTCTAAAGCTCTTTTTGAATCCACTTTGTTTATTTTTTCAATAGACGAAGACAAAACTCCTTTATTGTATAAAGCTTTGACTTTCTTTCCACCCATAAGGTAGGAGTCAATTTTCCGCGAATTAGGAAAGCCAATCCATTCATTAGACAGAGCAGAAAATTGTCCATAAGCGACTGTTGTTCTGCTGTCTCCATAAGGCGGGCTGGTTAACACAACATCGTATTTGTCTTTTTTATACTTAAATCCTTCATTATAAAAATAAAACTTCTGATTTTTAAGCAGAGGTAAGTAAGTGTCTTTGTAAATGTTTAGTATTTTATCTAAATTTTTAAAATACAACTCAAAGGCATTAGGGTGAAATGATTTAATTTTCTCTGCCGGCATTCTATAAAGTTTAAATTCACTGTTCCTGGTATAAGAAGAAAACCGGACAGTTTCAGAAAAAGCCAGCCAAAACAAAGGTTGATACATTTTATTGTCCACTTCCTCGATTATGGCATTTCTAATAACAGATAAATCTTTAATTACTCTTTTTGAAAACCAAAAATTTATGTTCGTGACAGGAGGAGGAGGGATGTCATCTTCTTCATAATAAACAGAGCAATGAACATTTTTTCTATAGTTAAGTAGTTTCTTTACATTTAATTTTGTGTATCTACTTCGGGCTATCAAAGTAGCCAAAGGGTTTATGTCAAATCCATGGAACTCTGAAAATCCCACAGCTATCCCTGCCAAAGCAGAAGAGCCTGTTCCACAATAAGGATCCAGGAGCCGGTGCTTGTTTATTTTCAGCTCTTTAAAAAGCTCAATACCAATTTGAGGTAACATGGTCGCCGGGTATTTATGTAGGTTAGGAAAATAAGTGGCGTAATTTTCCCCCTTAAAATCATACCGGCTATTGGTTTTTATTTCATACATGTTTCATCCTATTTTATAGTTCTATTTCTGATATATTTGAAAATAAATTAATAAGTTTATTTTCTTTTACTCTAAAGCCTGTCCCATGATTCCTTGCGGTCATAGTGGGTTTGCTATGCAATCTTAAGTCTATTACAAAATCCCCTGATATAAAAGCACTAATCAAGGTTTTTTTTTCACTATTCCCTTGCAACAGCCTCGCTCTGTAGTAGTAAAAATATTCCCGTCCTCCTCTTAGCTCTGATTTCGCAGATACTAATATCAAAGACTTTATTTTTTGAGAAAATCTTGCCACCACTGAATCTGTTATCCATTGCAAAATAATCTCTCCTGAAATGTGTTGAACCTGAGTAGTTTTATCATTACAGGAGAGGAACAGTCCAGCACTATTAGGTTCTTTAGTGATGGTATAATACATTCCTTTTCTGCCATTTTGATCATAGCTCCCATATTTTTCTATAGCTAAAAAAGGGTCTATTTTCCATGCTTTCTTATTAAAAGTAAATAAAGTGACCAAACCTGTATGGCCCTCTCTATGAGTTTTTAGCTCTGCAAACCCTAAATCAGGGAGAGCTATGTTGTTTTCTGTAATGCCCAATTCACATTCTAAAGTATAACCGACACCTGTTGGCCCTTTTCTTTTAGAAGGTATAAAACCTTTATTTTTTATACTTTTTAGCCTGTTTTGAAATTCTTTAACTTGCATATTTGCCAGCTTTTTCCGGAGGGATTGCCTGTAATTGCACTTCGCATTCTTTATATATCCTTTGTTTGCTTAATTCACAATATTTTTTTTCTTTTTCTATGCCAATGGCCTGACGGCCATTCAACAAAGCCTCTATCATTGTGGTGCCACTGCCTGAAAAAGGGTCCAAAACAGTATCCCCTTTAAAGGAAAAAAGCTTGATACACCTCTTGGGCAACTCCCTTGGAAAAGGAGCCTCATGCCCTATTCTTTTGCCACTCTCCCCATTAAAAGTCCATGTTCCCAGCACCCACTCTTTAAATTCTTCGGCAGTAATATCACTTTGGCCCGGCCTTTCCCTTTTCCACTCTTTTTTATAAAGAACGATAATAGTCTCCACAGGGGCTATAATATGGGGGGCACTGGCCGACTTCCAACTGCCCCAGGCGGTTCGCCGGCTGATATTGCCCTCATTCCAAACAAGGGTGGCATGGTAAAGCCAGCCCACTTCCATTGCCAAGCGTGTCACATCCGCCGACAAAGGGGCTTTGCCATGTTTGTTTTTGTCCAAAGACACATTCACACAAAGACGCCCCGTGGGCCTGGTCCAGTGGTAACAATTGGACAGCCATTTTTTGGTAAAATTCAAATAACGAGGATTATACGCTATGGCATCTTCTTTTGAGGAACCGCTGTAAGCCTTGCCCACATTATAAGGGGGGGAGGTGACTGTCAAGTCCACACTTCCCGGCTTAAGGGTGCTTTTTAAAAGGCTGTCCCCCTGAATAAGCCTTAAAGAAGGGCAATAAGAGGCTCCTCGCCCTTCAGGAGGGCAATAAGAGACTTCTCGCCCTCCAGGAGCAAAAAACGAAGTTTGCATACCCCCTGTTTATCACTTATAGCCCGATCAGGGCAAAGATAAAATCAGCTTTACGCGGTGCACTATTCCTTTGGTCCTGGTCCCCGGCGAGAATGCTCAAAACACAGCCCGCCCGCCTTTAAACAGCTTTTATCTGTGATTTTTCTTGAAAACCGGTGGCTTTTGGTCTAAATAATGATCGCAAACCGACAGGCAAGAGGTCGCAAACCGACAGGCAAGAGGTCGCAAACCGACAGGCAAGGGGTCGCAAACCGACAGGCAAAGGGTCGCAAACCGACAGGCAAGAGGTCATGGAACAAATATTGGTTCAAATTCAGAGGTTGCAGGCGGGCTTTTTTTCCACTGTTGTTTTGGAAAATATCAACATGGACATTCCCGGTCATAAGGTGGTGGCTTTCATTGGCCCTTCCGGCTGTGGCAAATCCACTTTTTTACGGTGTTTGAATCGTCTGCACGAGGAAGCCCCCGGTGCCACAACGCAGGGGCAGGTCTTGCTGGAGGAGCAGAATATTTATGAAAAGCATATTGATCCCGTGCTGATCCGGAGAAAAGTGGGCATGGTGTTTCAAAAGCCCAACCCTTTTCCAGGCCTCAGCATCTTTGACAATGTGGCCCTTGGGCTGAAACTGATGGGGGTCCGGCGAAAAACCTTAAACGAAAAAGTGGAAAGTGCTCTGCGGCAGTCTGCACTGTGGGAGGAGGTCAAAGATATTTTAAAACGGCCAGGGACCTCTCTTTCGGGTGGCCAGCAACAACGGCTTTGCATTGCCCGTGCTTTGGCGGTCAGCCCCTCCATTATCTTGATGGACGAGCCTACCTCCGCCCTGGATCCCATATCCACCGCCCGCATTGAGGAGCTGATACGAAGGCTGAAAAAGCAGGTGACTGTCATTATCGTCACCCATAACATGCAACAGGCCTCGCGTGTTTCTGATAAAACTGCTTTCCTGTTGTCCGGAAAGCTGATAGAGTATGGCAAAACATCCAAAATATTCACCAACCCGGAGGAGAGCAGAACAGAATCCTATATCACCGGGAGGTTTGGTTGAGGTGATGACCTGTGACAAAGGGAAAACAAAATGAGAAAAGTGCAAAACAAGCTGGATGAGCGTCTGAACTATATTCGCTCTTTGATTTTGGATATGGGGGCTTTTGTGGAAAAAACCATTTCCAGCTCCTGTGATATTTTGTTAAACAGGCAAAAGGCCCACTCTGATATTATGCAGGAGCTGAAGGAGCGGGAGGAAAGTATCAACCAGCTTCAGCTGAGGGTGTCTCGTGTGTGTTTTAAGATTTTGGCAAGGGAATCCCCTGTGGCGGGGGATTTGCGACTGATATTGGCTATTGTCAGTGCCAACACGGACCTGGAACGAATGGGGGACCTGGCCCTCAATATTGCTGAGAGGGCCGAGTCTGTGCAAAAAGATCCCATACTGGAGGAGATCATCCAGCTTTTTGAAACCATGTTTCATCAGGTGAGTGCCATGACACACAAATCCCTGGATTCCTTTGTGGCTGAGGACGAAAAGCTGGCACGGACCATCCTCCTTCAGGACGACAATGTGGATCAGGTGAGGAACAAAATCCGTGCCGGGCTGGAGGACATCACTGTTTCTCATAACCGCCTTATAAAGCCCTGCATTGATTTGATTATCATAGCCGGGGAGCTGGAGCGGATTGCCGATCATGCCACCAATATCGCCGAAGAGGTTATTTTTTTGAAAACAGGGGACGATATAAGACACCAGGACCTGCCGGAAGAAAGTGGTTGGACAGACGGAGAAAAACAATGAAAAAAAAATCTTCCTGGCCCATATTGGTTGTGGAGGATGAGGCGGATATTCTCAACCTCATGTCTTTGCATTTGTCGCGGGAGGGTTACCGGACGGCCAAAGCCTCAACAGGCAAAACAGCTTACAACCTGCTTTCCAAAAATAACTATTTATTGGTCATACTGGATTGGATGATTCCGGATATAAACGGCCTGGAGCTTTTAAAGTGGATGCGAAAAACAAAACACAAAAGCACCCCTGTTTTGTTTGTCACGGCCAAGTCCGACCCGGAAGATATTGTCAGGGGCCTTTCAGAGGGAGCGGATGATTACATCACCAAGCCTTTTGATTTTTCTGTTTTTAAAGCCCGTGTGCATAACCTCATAAAAAGGAGGGAGCTGAAAAGTCTCCTGAAAGAAGAGGCTTCTGCCCGGAAACTCAGCCTGGGCCATCTGACTGTGGATATTTCCGCCCACAAGGTATTTATCAAAAAGAGGGAAATTAACCTGACATTTTCCGAGTTTCGGTTGTTGGAGATCTTGCTGGCTCATCAGGGCAAAGCTCTTTCCAGGCAACAGATGATAAGCTTTATTCAGGGGGAAGAGATCAATGTGACGGGCCGGACCATAGACACACATATCTCCATCTTAAGGAAAAAGCTTGGAAATTACGGCCAGTTTATTGAAACTGTGAGGGGCATTGGCTATCGTATTGGTTTTGTTTAGTGGACTTGTGGGGACAATGAATGTGGTTTGTTTTGGCTTGTGTTTTTTGTTTTGCCATTGGTGCACTTTGTTTTTATGTGCCTTTGAGAAGGTTACGGCAAAAAATTCAAAGCTGTTTGCCTTCTGCTGACTCATCCAATGCAGACAGTCCGCTGTCAAGTGTGGAAAGCCCACTGTCGAATGCAGACAGCCCGCTGTCCAGTGTGGAAAGTCCCTTGTCCAGTGTGGAAAGTCCCTTGTCCAGTGTGGAAAGTCAGCTGGCTGTTTATATCAGCTCTTTAAAAGATCGAAATAAAAGCTTGGCCAGTCAGCTGAGCTTTTTCAAACAAACCAGTTTTGGGATGGCGACAGCGGTTCAGGAGCCTGTTATTGTTTTGGACAGGGAGGGCACAGTGCTTTTCCACAACCCTCAGAGCCGGGCCATATTTTATTTGCCGGAGCCTTTGCCGGAGCCAGCCCCTCATCTGAACGAGATTGTTCGTTCCCCGGATATTATAAGTCTTTTTGAGGAGTGTCGGCGAACACAAACCCATATCACAGCAGAATGCTCTTTCAGAAAAAAAAACCAGCATATCAAGAGCCTGTTTCAGGTGACAGCTCTCCCTTTGCCGGAAACTTCGGCCTCTTCTCTCTCTTCTGGATCAGAGCCACTGCTGGAGCCGGGTCCTTCTCAAAAAGGGATTGAGCCTTTAAACAAAGGGACAGAAAATATTATTTTGGTATTTTACGATCAGACGGATATAAAGGAATCGCAGACAGCACATATTGATTTTGTATCCAATGTGTCGCATGAGTTAAAGACCCCTTTGACTTCTCTTCAGGGGTATGTGGAGATGTTGATACAGGATTTTAAACAAAAAAACCTTCAGCAATTTGAAACCTTTGGACAGATTTTACTCAGGAACTGCAAACGAATGAGCGATCTGGTTAATGATTTGTTGAGCTTGTCCAACCTTATATCCCAGGCCAACATGGAAAAGCAAAAACTCAGCACAAGGGAAGTGACGAAGAAGGTTATGAAAAATATCAAGAATAAAGATCATCAGTTTCATTTTGTTTTTTTGGCTGATTATGTTACAGGTCATCCTTTGTGGGTGGAGACGGTTTTGCACAATTTGGTGGACAACGCTTGCCGGCACACACCTAAAAACAGCGATGTGCATATCCGATGGGAATCGGACAAAAACAGGGTGTTGTTAAAGGTCAGAGACACAGGGGAGGGCATACCGGAAAAATATCAACAGAGGGTGTTTGAGCGGTTTTTCAGAATAGATCCGGCACGTTCCCGTGCCAAGGGGGGAACAGGGGTGGGGCTTTCCTTGGTGAAGCAGGCTCTGGAAAAACATGGTGGTTCTGTGCGGGTGGTCTCCTCTCCTGCACGAGGTGCGGAATTTATATGTGTGTTTCCCAACACCTGATTTGGATTTTGTATGAAAAAAAATTTGTTTGCAGTATTATTTTTGGCCACTTTTTTAATTTCCTGTTCTTACACACAGTATTTGTGGCATGTGTCTTCTCATCAGTTGGCTCTTTTAAGACAAAGGACCTCTTTGGAAAAAGCTTTAAAGAGAACGGATCTGACTGAGGATCAAAAAAGAAAACTCAAATTGGTTTCAGAGATAAAAGTTTTTGTCAGGGAGGAGCTGGGGTGGGATACAGATGAAGACATTTATTCCTCTTATGTGCATCTTGATCGTCCTTATGTGAGCTGGCTTTTAAGGGTGTCGCCGGCTTATCAGCTGAAAGCTTACGAGTGGTATTTCCCGGTGGTGGGGGCTGTGCCGTATAAAGGTTTTTTTGAGAAAGAAAAAGCTCTTGAGTCCGCCCGTGATTTCAACAAAAGGGGTTATGACACTTATGTTCGGGGTGTTACGGCTTACAGCACTTTGAGATGGTTTGAAGATCCTTTGTTATCCTCCATGCTTTCTTACAGGGAAAGTGATTTTACAGTCATGATTTTCCATGAGCTGGCCCACACGGTTTTATTTTTCAAAAACCACATTAATTTTAACGAGAGGTTTGCGGAATTTGTGGGCAGGAAGTCGGCCCTGCTTTTTTACAAAAAAAAAGAACAGGCTTTAAGTGTAACAGAGCGAATGAAACGGGAGTGGGCAGACGAGCTTGTTTTTTCCTCTTTTATGTCTGAGGAATACAACAAATTGAAGAAGTGGTATGAGGACAATAAAGGGAAGGTAAGCAAAGAGCTAAAACAGAAGAGGCTTTCGGAAATTCAGAGTCGTTTTAAGTCGGAGATAAGGCCAAAGCTTAGGACTCGCTTTTATGATTATTTTGCCCGTATAGAGCTGAACAATGCCCGTTTGCTTTCTTATCGATCTTATAATTATAACATGGTGGAGTTTGAAAAGTTGTTTTCTTCCCCTTTGATTGGGGGGGATTTAAAAGCTTTTATGGATTACTGTGCCAAGTTCAAAAAAGCCAAAAACCCGGAGCAGGCTCTTGTGCAGGCCCTTGCCAAGACCCAAGCCCCTGCCCCTGCCTCTGCCTCTGCCTCTGCCTCTGCCTCTGCCCCTGCCCCGGAGGGCACTTCAAAAAACCCCTAAGCCAATCGTCCTTGAAAAACCTTGGCATTTGAGCAAATACTTTTTTTCAGACAGTTTGTTTCCGTGGACCGTCATTCCTGCAAAGTTCGTCATTCCCGCGAACGCGGGAATCCAGTCGAAACAAAAGACTTTTTTGGGATCGATTAAGCCAGTCTTTCATCCTGCTTTTTCCTCCGAATACTGCATCAGTGAATAGGACAAAAGTCGGTATTGGTTAAAAAAAGTCAGGGCAGGGCTGGACTATAAATTGACTTGTGAGTAAAATCGTGTATATCTTACTTTACTAATGAGTAAAATCACATGCACCTTACTCTACTAACGAGTAAAATCACATACACCTTACTTTACTAACGAGTAAAATCACATACATCTTACTTTACTAACGAGTAAAATCATATACATCTTACTTTACTAATGAGTTTATTGAATCGGACCTGTAAAACTCTTATTTGTCCTCACTGTCATTCCTGCTAAACGACTGTTTTTCTGACACAATAAGTTATTTGCCAAAAAATAGCACTGGACAGGTTAGGGTAAAGGTTGTAAAATAAGCTCTTTCTTTGGATTTTTGGAAAAACATAAAATAGCAGAGAATATGATGATAAAATTTTTTTACGGAGAATAAAATGGATATTTATACATATCATTTGGATCAGAATATAAGAGGTAAAATATCTCAAGGGCATTTAGATCTGTATAAGTTTTTAGATAAACCTTATAAAACAGAAGCTATTTTACCTGTTGCACTGTTTGAGTATGCTGGTATAAAAGAGATAAAAAAATTATTAAAAGTGTTACTCCACTTCTAAATTCTGTTGAACTTTCTGAAATAAAAAGAGATTTGGAAGATAAGCTAAAAAAGAAAATTTCAATAGCAAGTATAAAGACAAGACTTAAAGAAAGACAAAAAGACATTGAATATGCTCAAGGTTTTACTGAGAAATGTATAAAAACCTTGCCAGAAATTTATGATATTCTAATTTCTCAATTATCCTGGGATAGATTTTCACAAATGAAATGGAGTGAACAAATGAAATGGGGTGAACAAATAATGAAACTTATTGCAAAACAAAATCTATATGTTTTGAGGTATTGCTTTCATTTCTTTAACAAGAGTGGATTTTTGGATATAAACAATAAGAATGAAGATGTTAATCACTTAAAGAGCATTATACAAAAAGCAAAAATTGAACCTAATAAGGATATTGGAGACTGTGAGTTTATTCACACAGCTATCAATGGACAATCAAGCACCAATCTTAAAAAAAGAGTACCAGTTGATTGCTATACAATGGACCCCATAAAAGAAATTAAAAGAAGACTCATCCTTTGCTTTAGTTTTTATTATTTAATGGAAAGAGAGAGCACCACTTATCGTGATTTTCAATATAAATTTGAACCACAATACTGTGGAAATATATATATTATTGATGACACTGGAAGAACAAAAGAAAAAATAAAGGTGATAGATTATCATATTGAAAAAGTATTCCAGAGAATAGGGAGGAAAGAATTGGAAATACTATTTTTACAGAATGATTAAATGAGTTTTTTAATAGCTAAATAAAAAAGTAGATTTTTAGCTGGGTTTAAATAATTTAAATGAGAATGAATAATGAAATCTATGTTCAAAAAACACCTTTGGATATTAGTGGCATGTGTTGCTTTGGGGAGTGCATTATTATTTTATTTATTTTGTGAGTTTAAGTGTACTCATGTTTTATATCCTTCAGGTTTATTCAGTTTTTTTTTAGCTTTATTTTTGGCTCTGGGGGTTTATGTACTTGTAGATAGTCAAACTTCCAGAAAAATTGAACAAATCCAGATGATTGAAAAAAATATAGAACAAAATACAATAAAATTAATAACAGCCAATACTCAAATAGATAAAAATATCAAGCAAACTGATAATAATATTCATAATTTAAAATTTGAAATTGACAGAACATCAAAAATACAAAATCATGTAGAACAAAATACACAAAATTTAATCAAATCCAATGAAATAATAACTGATAATATACGAAGAACAGCCTTTCAAGTTGAAAAGAGAGCGACCATTTATAAATATCCAGAAAGTGAACAGTATAAAAAAATCAATGAGATTTACCAACCTTTTGTAATCGCTTTATTTGATTATGAAAAACCCATTATTGGCATAGAAATCAACCCAAATAATCCACAAGAAGATTTAAAATATGAAATAGAAGTGGTCAAAAATGAAGACAATACTCCACGAAAAGCAACAGCTCTGTATTCTACATTTTACATTATTAAAATTTTAGCTCCTGCTCATTCAGAAGTTCTTACAGAGGAGGATTTACAAAAATATAAATACAGCCCTATAAAAGAAGGTGAATATTATGCCTGCCGATTAGATCAGAATCAGTACTCATGGGTTTTGGGAGAAAAATTATCTCTTGGGCAGATAGGAAAAGGTTTTTATAAGTTTTACTTAGCCGGTTCTGGTATTTTAGGAGGAGTAATCCCTTCTGCAAATGAAATTATGGGTTATGGGAAAGATCCTGATGATACATATCAATTTGCAGAATTTCTTGTTCCTTTCTCCGTCGCAAGACATCCCATTACTGATCAGAGTGTGGGATTGCCAATGCCTAAGAATAATCAAAATCCCCAAAATGTTACTTCGATACAATATGAAATACTCTGTAAATTATTAAAAAAAAATAATCAAATATTTTTAAAGATAAGGAGTTCACCTTTAAAAAAAGTGTATGTGATGGAAACTTATACTGGAACACTTGGAGGATCTTATTTTATGGTTTTTGAAAATCTAAGAGGACATATAATGAATGATTCTATTATAACTGCTTTGAAAAACAATGTTTTTCTATATATAAAAAATATTCCTCATGAGATTAGAGACACTGACGAATATAGAGAAAATCATCATATAAAAATCCCATTAGATACTAAAGAAACAAATATAGTAAAACAACACCAATCACATTTGTAAAAACAAGGAGGAAAGGCTATGAAAAAAGAGATTGTTATCTATCAGTCCAAAAGTGGCAAAATTGAGTTCCGTGGTGACCTCAAAAAAGACACCATTTGGGGTAATTTAAACCAGATTGCAGAGCTTTTTTGCGGGCTTCTGCCTGCATGGATATACGATCCCAGTGCTCCCGCTCCTCCGTCCGCCTCCTCAAGGCCTCCAAATCACGAGCAGACGCATTGTCAAACAAACCCACCGCTTTTGCCATATCCTCCCCCTTTGTGGACAGTAACCTTGCTTGTTCACGGCTCATTCGCCCTGCCCGCGAGTCGCGGGGGACAAAGTCGACGCGACTCTCACCTCTGATCGTGACTCTCAGCCTGAACTAAGAACCCTGATTTCCTAAATAGCACCATTGATCCCGCAAGTCAACCAATTCCTCTATGGACTTTTTCTGAAAACGGCTCAAATCCACAAACACCATCTGTAACCTCCTTTTTGTTTTTGGCAGGAAAATCCTGCCTTTGCTTATCCCAATGCAAAATCCGGGCCAAAGTGCTGGCACAGTGCATAAAAGGGCCAATGCCTGCGTTCCATATTTACAGGAGGAGCAAAATCAGATCAGCTCAAAACAGGCTTTTTGGGGGGTTTTGGAACCAAAAAATTCGGAAATCCGAATTTTTACCGAATTTTTTGGCCGGGTTGACAAACTTTAGTTCTTTGATATAGTGGGGATAAATTTCGCTGTCATTCCAGTGAAAGACTTTAAAGTGTTCCGCGGAACTTCAGCAGGAAAAAAGGTGAGTATAAATGAGGCAGGTTATTATTAAACCAGGAGAGGATGGTTTTTGGCTGGCTGAGTGCCCCAGCTTGCCGGGCTGTATCAGTCAAGGCCGGTCCAAGAAGGAAGCTATCAAAAATATTCAGTCAGCCATTCAAGGGTATTTGGAAGTGTTAAAGCAAGACAAAGCTCCCATACCAGATGATAATATGGAATCCATAATTTTGGCAATATGACAAAACTTCCCATTCTTTCCGGTAAAGAGTGTGTTCAAATCTTACAGGAACATGGTTTTGAATTGTGCAGGCAAAAAGGCAGTCATATTATTTTGAGGCAGACTTCCACTGGAATAACTCTCACTATACCCAACCATAAAACTCTTGACAGGGGAACTTTAAGGGCCATTATCAGGCAATCCGGGTTAACTGTAAGGGAATTTATATAATGCAGGCTGATTTTTCTTGCCGAAAGTGGGCTAACAGTGGAGAAAAAGGGAAGCAATATGCAAAAAATGTATTTTGCTCATTCAAGCCAAGCCAAGCAGGTTAAGCTTGCTTTGCTATTAACTGATCAATCTTTGCACCCAATTCTTTTTGTCCCTGTTTTAAGCCTGATATTTCCTTTTTAAGGCTCTCTATATCCGTTTTGACTGGGTTTAAAAGGATTCTAAAGAGCAAGCCTAAAGCTCCAAACACAGAGCAAAAGGCTATGATGGCGGAAAACAGGGGCATTACTTCATTTAAGAATTCCATACAATGGAGTATATCACACAGGTTTATAAAAACAAGCTTTTTGTGAAAATAAATGCACTGTCCCACTTAAAACCCTCAAAATGGCCTCCATTTCCCCAAAAGTGGCGAAAAAGGGGGTTTTGCTCACTTTCTTCTCAATTCTTCTGACCTTCTCAGCCACCGGGGCTTGCTTTTTCTGCCAAAAGTGGGCTAAAACGGACGAAAAAGGGGGTGTTGCTCACTTTCTTCTCAATTCTTCTGAGCCTTCTCAGCCACCGGGGCTTGCTTTTTCTGCCAAAAGTGGGCTAAAACGGACGAAAAAGGGGGTTTTGCCCGCTTTCTCATCCAAAAGGGCAGTAGAAAATATCATGACACAATATACAAAAGTGCATTTATTGGAACAGTTGTCTCTCAGTGAGTTGAGAGAAAGTGAAACTGTGGAGTTTAAGGAAAAGTGGCAACGAAGCTACGGCAAAAGTTTCTCTGCCATCGGCAATGGTGAGCATAGAGGCTGGTTGATTGTGGGTGTTGATGACAAAGCTCGTTTGTGTGGCCGAGATGTCCATTGGGCCAAAAAACAGGCACATGAAATTGAAAATCACATTCTCCAATACCTTGAACCTTATGCCACTGTCTCTGTTTCCATTGAACTTGTCAAAAAATCAGCAGTGATATTAATTGAGATAACAAATCCCAACTCCATTGTTTCCTGGAATCAAAAATTTTACAAACGCGTTGGCACAAGCTCCATGGAACTTCCTTCGAAAGAAAAAAAGCTGTTGGAATTAAACCGCCCTGGTTTTGATTTCTCAGACATGGAATATAGAGGAGAAACAGATCCTGCCCTGGTGTTGGATTTCGCAAAATTTTTAAACAAGGATAATGGTGACTGGACTGCTTTACCAGTGAAAGAGATTTTATCCAAGTTACAAATACAAAAAAAGAATGTTGCAGGGATTTTGTTTGGTGATTTTTCTTTTAGGGTTGTGCATTACAATGCACAATCTGAAATTTTGGAACAATGGGAAAAAACAGGCTTGTATCGGTTGTTGGAGGACAACTTTATTCAACACATTCAATCATGGACCAGAACAAAACCTCTTTCCTTAATACCAGGTTCATTATCTGTTATGGAGGAAATGCCGTATTCAGGTCCAGCTTTAAGGGAAGTCCTGGTAAATGCTGTTGCACACTCTGCTTTTGAAAAGCGTCAAGGGAATATTAAAGTGGAGTTGTACCCGGACAGGGTTGTGGTTTCAAACCACTGTTTGCCATCTGCAGAAGCTTTTATCAATAAAAGGTTTTCCAAAGACAGTTTTTCCTACAATCCATTTTTAATGAAAGTATTGAGAATGGCCCAATTTTCTGAAGAATTGGGAATGGGGAAAAGTCGGATTTTTAAATATATTATCGAAGATGGCAAAAGGGAGCCTCTTTTTGAGTATGGAAAAGTGCCAAAAGGATATGGAGATTATGGAGTTTGGTCTGTTACATTGTATAACGAGAAACTTAATGACCATGTTTTAAGTTTGTTAAAAGAATTGAAAAGACGATATGAAAATAAAGTGGATAAATACAAATTATCTTCAGCTTTGGTATTATGGAAGGATAAATCATTAAAAGAGATTTTGAGCTACATGGACAAGCAGGATAAAAGGCTGACTTTGGAGCTATTAACCGAAGATAACTCCTCTTTTTTTGTTATATCTGAAAAATTGAAATCTGGTGAAAAGGACCTGATATTGGGTTTGAAAAGGTGGGGCGTGTTACGGTTGAAAGGTCAGGAATCAAAAGTTTTTTCTGAAAGAGAAGAAAATAAAGCAAAAGAGGAATTAAGAGACTATGCTTATGATAAAGAAAGACAAGGGCATATCACAAATAAAGAGGCCAGGCAGATTTTGGGTTTATCAGACAGTAAGTCAGAGCAGGTGCAGGTTTCCAGAATGTTTCAAAAATGGGAAAAAGAGAATTTTGTGGAGCGTCTGCAAAAAAAAGGGCTATGGAGAGTGAGAAAGAAATTTGATGATGAATACGCCAGTTTGCTCCAATATTTACGCAACCACCCCGCATTAAAAGACCAGTGATAATCCAGACCAATCCAGTTTTCCTGCAAGTCTCACACCGGAGGCTCTGACAGCTTTGACTTTGCTCACAACTGAAAGCAATCCAAAGGACAAAAACAAAACCATCGGCCTTATTCTCTTATTACTGCAAAACAACAAAAAAGTTAAAAAATGACAAAAGAGCAAGCCAGAAAAGAAAAAGCATTGATCTGGACCTCAAAAGAGACACCATGGTATGCGTTAAAAAAGAGGATTAGCAAGCACCATTTTTCAGCTTGTTGATTTCTTCTTCAGGCAAGCCTGTCACTTTGCAGATAAAGCTCACATCTGCCTTTTCCCTCAACATATTTAACACAACTTCCCTGTTTCTTGCCTGCATACCTTTTTCCATGCCTTTTTCCATGCCTTTTTCCATGCCCTTTTCCATGCCCTTTTCCATGCCTTGTTGCATGCCTGCAGCCCGGCCTTCTCTCATGCCTTTTTTGCGGGCTTCTGCCTGCATGGATATACGATCCCAGTGCTCCCGCTCCTCCGTCCGCCTCCTCAAGGCCTCCAAATCACGAGCAGACGCATTGTCAAACAAACCCACCGCTTTTGCCATATCCTCCCCCTTTGTGGACAGTAACCTTGCCTGTTCACGGCTCATTCGCCCTGCCCGCGAGTCGCGGGGGACAAAGTCGACGCGACTTTCACCTCTGATCGTGACTCTCAGCCTGAACCAAGAACCTTGATTTCCTAAATAGCACCATTGATCCCGTAAGTCAACCAATTCCTCTATGGACTTTTTCTGAAAACGGCTCAAATCCACAAACACCATCTGTAGCTGACGATTCAGGGCCACATGGGGCGGTTTATCCAACCGGATGGAAAAAGGACTAACCAAGTCCAGGTTCTCTCCCCTCAGCAGAGGAAAAGTCGTGAATATCAGGGAATAAGTGGGGTGAAGCCGGTCATAGTCCTCACCTCTGTTTAATCCTGTGGCATGGAGCCTGGCCCAGTAAAATACCGATCTTGCTGAAAAATTGGCCTGATTTGTGGCCTGCATTTCGACATCCACTTTTTCACCTGTGTTGAGCTGAACATTCAAGTCCAGGAGGCTTTGTTTTCCTTCTATGGAGTAGGGGTAAAGAGCACTGTCCTGGTAGGTCAGGCTTTGTGGTTGAGGGGGGTTGTTTCTTTTTTATCTGAGATGATTTCCACATTTTGGACTTCTTTTTTTTTTGGCAGGGGCAGGAAGGTTCTGAGCAAAGAGAGCAGGGAGGGTTTACTGCGGGAGAAGAAGAATTTAAAAGGTCCGTCTTTGGTTAAATCCAAAAAGTGACGCTTTTCCGGTTGTTGTGTCATAACAAGCTCCTTTATATGTTTTTGGCAGGAAAGTCCTGCCTCTGTTAATTTTTTTGGCAGGAAAACCCTGCCTTTGCTTATCCCCATGCAAAATACGGGCCAAAAAGCGATAGCACAGTGCATAAAAAGACCAGCACGATATTTCATTAAAAAAGGGAGGTGCAAAATCAGATCGGCTCAAAACAAGCTTTTTGAGGGGTTTTGAGACAAAAAAATTCGGAAATCCGAATTTTTACCGAATTTTTTGGCCGGGTTGACAAACTTTAGTTCTTTGATATAGTGGGGATAAATTTCGCTGTCATCCCAGTGAAAGACTTTAAAGTGTTCCGCGGAACTTCAGCAGGAAAAAAGGTGAGTATAAATGAGGCAGGTTATTATTAAACCAGGAGAGGATGGTTTTTGGCTGGCTGAGTGCCCCAGCTTGCCGGGCTGTATCAGTCAAGGCCGGTCCAAGAAGGAAGCCATCAAAAATATTCAGTCAGCCATTCAAGGGTATTTGGAAGTGTTAAAGCAAGACAAAGCTCCCATACCAGATGATAATATGGAATCCATAATTTTGGCAATATGACAAAACTTCCCATTCTTTCCGGTAAAGAGTGTGTTCAAATTTTACAGGAACATGGTTTTGAATTGTGCAGGCAAAAAGGCAGTCATATTATTTTGAGGCAGACTTCCACTGGAATAACTCTCACTATACCCAACCATAAAACTCTTGACAGGGGAACTTTAAGGGCCATTATCAGGCAATCCGGGTTAACTGTAAGGGAATTTATATAATGCAGGTTGATTTTTCTTGCCGAAAGTGGTGAAAAAATGGGTTGTGCCCTGCATTCGCCCTTTAATCAAGACTAAAGTCCAAGAAGTTCTTGACTCTCCCTCTAAAAAAAAAGAGGATAAAATACAGAAACCCACAACAAAATAACTTTTTTGGAGGTCCACCATGAAAGCAGTGATTTTAATTTTTAGCTTAAGTTTGTGCTGTCTTACTTTGTCATGTGAAAAAGACCGAGACCCAGAATCAACACCGACACCAACAGTGACACCGACACCAACAGCAACACCGACACCTTCAGCAACGCCAACACCGCCCGCGACACCAATACCGCCACCAACACCAACCGCAACATCGACTGCAACACCGGCCACAGCACCGACCAGGGCAGGGTGTGATCGGGATGGACAGTATTACCCCACAGAGACCACACAAAACTGCTATATGTGTCGTCAGGGTGAATGGGTGTCCAGCCCAATTTGTTGCCAGTTGGACGGAAAAATTTACCCTGAAGAAACCAAATACGGACACCATATTTGTGATCAGGGGGAATGGGTGGTAACAGGCAGTTGCCAGTTGGAGGGAAAAATTTACCCTCCAGATACCACATACGGAGACTATGTTTGTCGCAAAGGGAAATGGGAGCCCAAGTCTTAAAGTGTCATCTGTGGCCAAAGGGGGTGGCACAATCCAACAGGCGAAAAAGGTTGCTTTTCCTGCCAAAAGTGGTGCCAGCCCTGACAACTTCCGGGACAACCCTGTCAATCACAGGGCTTTGGCCGGGGCAAAGTGTGGAAAAAGCCATTTTAAAACTTGTAAAATCCAAAGTGCAAGTGTAAAATACCCATACTATGTGGATTAAAAGAGATATTTCCAGTCGCCTTAAGGAGTTGAGCCAAAAAAAACATTCTTTCAAAGAATATTTTTTCCTCCAGTGAAGAATCCTACGCTGTCAAAGACTGTCAGGTTATATCCCTCACAGAAAAAAACAGCTGGTTTGAAAAGGAATCAGGTCCAAAGGCTTAAAAATACAAAAAAATATGGACTTTTCCAATGTTTTGCCTGATTTTTACAGTTTGTATGGACTTTACCTTTGGAGGCCCATTATGAAAACAATGATTCTTTAACCTTGGAGGTTCACTATGAAAGCAGTGATTTTAATTTTTAGCTTAAGTTTGTTCTGTCTTACTTTGTCATGTGAAAAAGACTCAGACCCAGAATCGACACCGACACCAACAGCGAC
Source organism: Bdellovibrionales bacterium (assembly GCA_965242635.1). Lineage (GTDB taxonomy): Bacteria > Bdellovibrionota > Bdellovibrionia > Bdellovibrionales > UBA1609 > JANQSP01. The sequence goes on from OZ251471.1 coordinate 1,827,633, forward strand.
ACCGACCGCAACACCAACAGGGACAGAGACAGAGACACCAACACCGTCAGCAACGTCAACAACAAAACCGGCCGAAGCACCCATACCAGCCACAGCACCCTCGTCTGAGGCGAGGTGTGAGCAGGATGGGCAAACTCACCTCGAACAAAGCGAATACAAATGCCACATGTGTCGCCAGGGGGAATGGGTGCTCAGCAGAAATTGTTGCCAGTTGGAGGGAGACCCTGAATTTGAGGGAAAACATTACCCTCCAGGAACCACATACGGAGGCTTTATTTGCCGCGAAGGGGAATGGGAGGACATTGTAGGTTGCGTATTACATCACCCCCCTCCCTTAGGCGGAAGCCCTTTGTGGTCAGGTAGAGGGACGTATTACCCCCCAGGAACCATATACGAAGGCGAAGTTTGTCGCGGAGGGGAATGGGTACCCAAGGAGTAAAGTCAAAGGAAAATGGGTGTGGCCAAGTGGTGAAGGTGGAGGCACAATCCAACAGGCCTGTTGACAATGAACACAAACAAACAAAGCACAAGCAAACAAAGCACCCTTGGGCAAAGTGGGGATTTACAGGGGCAATGTGTGATGATCACGGGTTCCAGCCGGGGCATTGGGGCCGGCATAGCCCGTCACCTGACCTCTTTGGGTGCGAAAGTGGCCATCACTTACTCCTCCTCCAAACAAAAAGCCGAAGAGCTGTTTCAAAATCTGCCGGGAACGAGGCATCTGCTTTTACCATTGGATGTCACCAATCCCCAGTCTGTTACAAAAGCTTTTGATCAGTTTATGGGGCATTTTGGCTCTGTATCCGCTCTCATAAACAACGCCGGTGTTACTCAGGACGGCCTGTTGTTGAGGATGAAGGACTCCGCCTTTGACCTGGTGCTCAAAACCAACCTGTATGGTTCTTTTTACTGTGCAAGGGAGTGTGCCAAACACATGATAAAAGCCCGTCAGGGCCATATTGTCAATATCTCTTCCGTGGTGGCCCAAACCGGAAATCCTGGTCAGGCCAACTACACCGCCAGCAAAGCGGGGGTGGAGGGGCTGACCCGGACCCTGGCACGGGAGCTGGCCGGGCGAAATATCCGCGTGAACGCCATTGCTCCAGGCTTTGTTGAGACAGACATGGTCCAAAAACTAAGCCCTCAGCAGGTGCAGGCCATTACCGATCGAATCCCATTAAAGAAATGGGGAACACCAGAGGATATTGCCTCCACTGTGGCTTTTTTGCTCCAATCGAGCTATATAACAGGGCAGGTTATTGCCGTCAACGGGGGCTTAAGCATGTAATCATCCCTGGTTCCAATGACCCGACTCATAATGGATGACACTAAGCCTGAGCACCAAGTTTCAGGGGTTTGGGGCAGTATAATGGGGGCTTGATTTTCAGGGCCTGAGTGATTATATTGAAAACAGGGCTTGAAACCAAAAAAAAGCTATAGTATGGAATAACAGCAAACCCGGTGGGTCAGCGGTCGTGTATTCTCACTGGAGGTCAACAACACAGCAGAAGGAGGACTGTCATGAGTATTGAGGAAAAAGTCACTTCCATTATCGTGGATCAGCTCAGTGTGGAACGGGAAAAAGTAAAGCCGGAAGCAGATTTTATAAAGGATCTGGGGGCAGACAGCATGGACATAGTGGAGCTGGTTATGGCTTTTGAGGACAATTTTTCCATTCAGGTGCCAGATCAGGAAGAGGAAAATATACGCACTGTTCAGGATGCCATTGATTTTATAAAAGCACGAAAAAAAGACACCACAGAAAACAAATGAGAAAAGCAGTTGTTACCGGTATGGGTGTGGTCACCCCCCTTGGAACAGGGGTGGAAAAAACTTGGAAGGCCATATTAAACTCCGTCTCCGGTATTGATCGTATTCAAAGCATACCCACAGACTCTTTGGATGTGAAAATAGCCGGAGAGGCCCGTGACTTTGTGGTGGATGACTGGGTCGCCAAAAAAGACCAAAAAAAAATGGGTCGCTTTATCCACCTGACCCTGGCCAGTGCCCAACAGGCCATTGAATCCTCCGGCCTGGATTTTGACAAAGAGGAGGAACTGAGAGAGCGTGTTGGTGTGCTGATTGGGGTGGGCCTGGGTTCTTTGAAAATCATCCAGGACAACTGCCTCCGGCTCCACAACCAGGGTCAGGGCAAACGGCTATCCCCATTTTTTATTCCCGCCCTCATCGCCAATTCCGCGTCCGGGCAGGTGAGTATAAGGTGGGGGCTGACAGGTCCCAATTTTGCCACTGTGTCCGCTTGTGCCTCCGGGGCACATGCCATTGGTGAGGCCAGCCAGTGGATTAAAAACGGCCTCTGTGATGTGGTGGTGTGCGGAGGGGCTGAATCGGTTATGACCTCCCTGGCTTTTCAGGGCTTTCATGCCATGCGTGCCCTTTCCACCCGAAACCATGAACCTCAAAAAGCCTCCCGCCCCTGGGACAAAAACAGAGATGGCTTTGTTTTAAGTGAAGGGGCCGGAATCCTGATATTGGAAGAAAAGGAAAGAGCATTAAAACGAAAAGCAAAGCTGTATGCAGAGCTGACAGGATATGGGGCCTCTTCTGACGCCTATCATATTGCCGCCCCGGAAACAGAGGGAAAGGGGGCGGGCCTCGCCATGCAAAAAGCCTTGCAATCCGCTGGCCTCTCCAAAGAAAATGTGCACTATATCAACGCCCATGGCACCAGCACCCCGGCCGGGGATCAGGCGGAGGCAAGGGCCATTCAGGCGGTTTTCAAAGAGCATGGCTCCAAACTTATGATCAGTAGCACAAAAAGTATGACCGGCCACACCTTGGGGGCCGCCGGGGCCATTGAAAGTGTATTTTCCATTTTGAGCCTCCGGGATCAGACAGCCCCACCCACCATCAATTTGGATGATCCTGATAACGAATACGGGTTGGATTTTGTGCCTCACCAGGCCCGACAGGCCAAAATAAAAGTGGTTTTAAACAACAGCTTTGGCTTTGGCGGCACCAATGCCTGCCTGCTGTTTGGAGCACCGGCATAGAGGGGACAAGGGAAACCCATGATACAGGGAACCCCATGATACAGGGAAACCAAAAAATGACCACAACAAAGCTCAGGCCCAAAATTTTTATTGCCAATGATCACGCGGGCTTTGCCCTCAAAGAATTCCTGATAAAGCAAAATCCAGAGGAAAAGTGGGAGGACCTGGGTGTCTTCAGCACCGACACCAGCTCTTATCCTCAAGAGGCCTCCACCCTTTGCCGGCACCTGTTGAAAGAGGGACCAGACAGCTTTGGTGTTCTGATATGCGGGAGCGGGCAGGGTATGGCCATGCAGGCCAACCGGTTTCCGGGCATCCGTGCCGGGGTTTGCTGGAACGAGGAGAGTGCCCGCCTCTCAAGAGAGCATAACAAAGCCAATGTGCTGTGCCTTGGGGCACGTCTTGTCCCACCAGCCACCGCCCAAAATATTTTGACTGTTTTTATTCAGACAGACTTTAAAGGCGGACGACATCTAATCAGGGTGGAACAGCTGGACAAACCCCTTGGGAACAAGTCTTTGTGAGGAGAGTATTTTTATGAGCAAGCTCAAAGAACAGGACAGGGATATTTTTTCTGCCATTCGGGAAGAATCTTTCAGGCAAAAGGAAGGGCTGGAGCTGATTGCCTCTGAAAATCATGTATCCCCGGCGGTGTTGGAGGCACAAGGCTCCATTTTAACCAACAAATACGCAGAAGGTTATCCGGGAAAAAGATACTATGGTGGCTGTGCCTTTGTGGACCAGGTGGAAGAGCTGGCGGTGGAAAGGGCCAAAAAGCTTTTCTCTGTGGAGCATGCCAATGTCCAGCCCCATTCTGGTTCTCAGGCCAATATGGCTGTATACTGTGCTGTGGCCCGGCCGGGAGAGGCCATTATGGGCATGGACTTGTCTCATGGGGGGCATCTCACCCATGGCTCGCCGGTGAATTTCAGTGGTTTTATGTTTCGATCGGGTTTTTATCAGCTGAACCCCCGGACCGCCCTTTTGGATTACGATCATATTGAAGAACAGGCCCGAAAACAAAAGCCCCGTATATTGGTGGCCGGGCACAGTGCCTATCCCCGTATACCGGACTTTAAGATTTTCCGTGAGACAGCCGATCGGGTTGGGGCTGTTTTGCTGGTGGATATGGCCCATTTTGCCGGGTTGGTGGCCGGAGGGGCACATCCCTCTCCCCATCCTCATGCACACTTTATCACCTCCACCACCCACAAAACCCTGAGAGGCCCCAGAGGGGGTTTGATCTTATGCTCCAAAGAGGACAAAAAACGGATAGACAAAACCGTGTTTCCCGGTCTGCAGGGGGGGCCTCTTATGCATGTTATCGCCGGAAAGGCTGTGGCTTTTAAGGAGGCAGGGCAGGATTCCTTTAAAAAGTATGCCCATAAAATTGTGGCCAACGCGAAAACTTTGGCAAAAGAGCTTATATCCCATGATTTTTCTCTTGTAACAGGAGGGACAGACAATCATTTGATTTTGATTGATTTGTCCAATAAAAAAATCACCGGCAAAAAAGCGGAAGGGGTGCTGGAACAGGCGGGCATCACAGTCAATAAAAACACTGTGCCGGGGGAAAGCCTGTCCCCTTTTGTGACCAGTGGCATTCGTATGGGGACACCTGCCATCACCACCCGTGGCATGGGGGCGGAGGAAATGAAACAAATAGCCCTTTGGATCTCGTCCGCTTTGGATAAACCGGATAATTTAATGAGTTTAAAAAAAATCAAACAGGAGGTGAAAGAGCTTTGTTCTCAATTCCCCTGTCCGGCTTGAGGTTTTTTTTGTGGCTTTTTGGAGAGCTTTTTCACCTGTGGTATTGTTTTATGCCAAGTTTGACTTGTATTTACAGGGGCATTGGGAAAAAGCTTTCTGCAGGCTGTCTTGTGTCTGGTTTGGGGATTGTTTTGTTGTTAAGTGCCTGTGCCACAAAACCACCGGACTTTGCTTACCCTGTGAAACCACCCTGGAATGTTTCCAGACAATTTTCCCTTTACCACGAGGGGGTGGACTTTCCCAAGGGAACAGGCCATCCTGTTCTGGCCACTGCAGATGGGACAGTGATTTACACGGGGTCACGATTCAGAAGTTACGGCAAGGTGATTATTATTGAGCACGAAAAAAAGTGGGCCAGCCTTTATGCTCATTTAAGCAAGATAGGAGTCCAGAGGGGAAGTTTTGTGCGAAAGAGGCAAAAAATAGGGGAGGTGGGAAACACCGGACGATCCCTGGGGCCTCATCTGCATTTTGAGCTGATGTATGAAAAACAACCTGTAAACCCTCTCTCTTATATAAAAAATTAACCAACATGCCCAATCAATCCATTCGTTTCAAGAAAGACATCAATAACCCTGGCCAACCGGTGCACTCCACGGTCCAAACACCGCACACAAAGCGGTTTGTGCTTTCTTTGGAATAATGACAGCTTTTTCCAAGCTGTGGAGCGGTAAAATTCCCTGTTTTTTGCCCGCCGGGCCTTGGTAAATAATTCCATAATATGTTATTATAATCACACTATGCCATTAAAGTCAATAGGAATTAAAGCAATTTTACTTAAAAGAACCTTATCAAAAGGCTTGAAAAAAGTAAAAAATTATAAAATAAGCCCTGTAGGAGCTGGACTTTTTACTGGAGCTGTCCTCACAAAAGGCTCTCTATCAAGGGGACTTCACAGAGCCACACAAATTTACCACGGCACGGAAACATCCTTTGAAATAATAGATATTGTCCGGCAAGCGTATCGATCAGAAATCTTTTATAAAGCCAGCTGGAAAATAAAGGCCCGGATACTGGCCAGGAGTATAGTCCGCAACACTGTTATTAAAACAACCATTTCAGAAATAGCCCTTTCAGAAATTATATATGACTTCATAAAGAGAGACAAAAACCGCCAGGGGAATGAAAAACTGGCCCAAGAGATTGAAAAAGAGATAATGGACCATGAAACAGAATCTGGGCTAAAGTCTGGATTTTTTCCGGCGGAAAAAATGAGAGGACCAGCATGCGGTCGCAAAATTCATCGATTCAAAACATCCCGCAAAGCTATTCCACCTCCTATAAATGCATGCATGCATCTTCGCATGCTTCTTCGGATCTTCCTTCTTTCATACAGCGGGTTTTACATACTTCCCAAGGTGCACAAGCAGAATGACAAACATCTTCACTGCCGCCGTCTCTTTCACAAGCATCCATACAAATACCATAACTTGCCAGCTTTCTGGGTGTGTTTGAAACAGGTTCACTTTTCAGTGATTCTGGGGTTGGGTTGGTAGTAGCTGTCACACAGCCCACAAATACCAGACTAAGAAAAATTATAAGAACTTTCATAATACACCTCTTTTGTGCTTTAAAGGTTAAGGTTTTTTCTCACTATATCATGTCTAAAGGTTTATGAACAATCTCTTCGACAAGAATTTACTATTGTTTTGCACCAGTTAATACAAATCTTTCTATCTATTGCGGATTGTTCTGTATTAAACTTTGCTTTACAATCCGCCCGGCATCCATCAACATTTGGTAACCGGTCATCTAAACATGCCTCCACACAATCATTCCAACTTGCCAGCTTTCTGGGGGAGGCAGAAACAGGACTGCTTTCAGCTGGTTCTGTTTCGGGGTTGATAGCGGACAAATCTCTGGTGTTGGTGGTCACACAGGACACCCCCACCAGACTAAGAAAAATTATAAGAACTTTCATAATACACCTCCAAAAGGTTATCTACAGGCACTCCTGCAACCGTCCTCATTATAACCGTCTGCTTTGCAAGCGTCGACGCACTCATCAAAACCAGCCAACATAAGAGGCTTTTTATTTTCCACACCAGAATAACCCCAATCTGAGCAAGCATCGGAACAGTCACTGTGGGGATGGCCGTCTTCCAAACAAGATGTTATGCAGGCATCACCATCCGCCAACTTAAAGGAGGTGGCTGAAACAGGTTCACTTTTTAGTGATTCTGTTTGGGGATTGATAGCGGACAAGTCTCTGGTGTTGGCTGTCACACAGGACACCCCCACCAGACTAAGAAAAATTATAAGAACTTTCATAATGCACCTCCAAAAGGTTAAGGGTTTTACTCTCTCCAGCAGACTCTGTTGCAATCCTCCCTATCGTGACCGCCTCGCACACAAACCTCCATGCATGTGGCATAATCCGCCACTTTTAGAGGCTGGTCAATTTTTGAATAAGGATCACTCCCCCCGACCGCACAGTCATCAGCAGAACAGGCACAGGAACAAAAACTATCCCCATAACCGTCTTCCTTACAGCTTTGCTTGCATGTGGCATAATCCGCCACTTTTAGGGTGGTTTGCCTCGCTGATTCTGCTTCGGGATTGATAGCGGACAAGTCTCTGGTGTTGGCTGTCACACAGCCCATAACCACCAGACTAAGAAAAATTATAAGAACTTTCATAATGCACCTCCTTTAAAGGTTATTTACATGCATTCCTGCAAGCATCATCACAGTTTTCACCTGAAGGTCCACAGTAACCGTCTGCCACGCAAGTTTGGACGCACTCATCAAAACCAGCCAACATAAGAGGTGGTTCTGAAGTGGCCTCACTTTGATCCACTGGTTCTGTTTCGGGGTTGTAGCCGGACAAATCTCTGGTGTTGGCGGTCACACAGGACACAAACATCAGACTTAAGATAATCATAAAAGCTTTCATAATACACCTCCTTTAAAGGTTAATGTTGTTTTTCCTCACTATATCATGCCTATCGGCTGGTGTCCACCAGAAATTAAAAATAAAGTCAGAAACCATCAAACCGGCCAAAAAATTCGGTAAAAATTCGGATTTCCGAATTTTTTGGCCCCAAAACCCCCCAAAAAGCCTGTTTTGAGCTGATCCCATTTTGCATCTCCATACAATATGGAATATTCGTGCTGGTCCTTTTGTGCACTGTGCCATCACTTTGGCCCGGATTTTGCATGGGGATAAGCAAAGGCAGGGTTTTCCTGCCAAAAAAATTAACAGAGGCAGGACTTTCCTGCCAAAAACATATAAAGGAGCTTGTTATGACACAACAACCGGAAAAGCGTCACTTTTTGGATTTAACCAAAGACGGACCTTTTAAATTCTTCTTCTCCCGCAGTAAACCCTCCCTGCTCTCTTTGCTCAGAACCTTCCTGCCTCTGCCAGAAAAAAAAGAAGTCCAAAATGTGGAAATCATCTCAGATAAAAAAGAAACAAGCCCCCCTCAACCACAAAGCCTGACCTACCAGGACAGTGCTCTTTACCCCTACTCCATAAAAGGAAAGCAAAGCCTCCTGGACTTGAATGTTCAGCTCAACACAGGTGAAAAAGTGGATGTTGAAATGCAGGCCACAAATCAGGCCAATTTTTCAGCAAGATCGGTATTCTACTGGGCCAGGCTCCATGCCACAGGATTAAACAGAGGTGAGGACTATGACCGGCTTCACCCCACTTATTCCCTGATATTTACGACTTTTCCTCTGCTGAGGGGAGAGAACCTGGACCTGGTTAGTCCTTTTTCCATCCGGTTGGATAAACCGCCCCATGTGGCCCTGAATCGTCAGCTACAGATGGTGTTTGTGGATTTAAGCCGTTTTCAGAAAAAGTCCATAGAGGAATTGGTTGACTTGCGGGATCAATGGTGTTACTTTTTAAAGGAGTCAGGGCGAATGAGCCGTGAACAGGCAAGGTTACTGTCCACAAAGGGGGAGGATATGGCAAAAGCGGTGGGTTTGTTTGACAATGCGTCTGCTCGTGATTTGGAGGCCTTGAGGAGGCGGACAGAGGAGCGGGAGCACTGGGATCGTATATCCATGCAGGCAGAAGCCCGCAAAAAAGCTCTGAAAGAAGGCAGAGCTGAAGGCATGCAACAAGGCATGCAACAAGGCATGCAACAAGGCATGCAACAAGGCATGCAGGCTGTGGCCTTAAATATGCTGAAAAAACAGCTGGATTTTTCTTTAATCTCTGCAGTGACAGGCTTGTCTGAAGAGGAAATTCAGAAGTTAAAAAACAGCCAAAAAAAGAGCTGATTTTGAAAAAGTGCAGGATAATATTAAACCAAACTGGCACGGGGCAGGCAGAACCTGCCCCGAGAGGTCTGCCTTTTGAAAAAGGTGTCGCTTTTGGGCTGTTTTCCTCCCACAAGGCAAATATGAAACATGCATTTTCAAACAAGATCAGTATAAGTTATGCCAAAGATTTATGATAACAAGGGAGTTTCTTTTTTATCCGGATTAAGTTCTGCACTTGACAGATCCCATAAGTCTGATATTTGCACAGCTTACTTTAACCTCCGGGGCTGGAAAAAAATCGCCCGGTTTATTGACAGCTACAAAGGCGAAGAAGACAGCCAATGTCGCCTGCTCCTCGGCATGTCCACCCCTGACTATGAGTTGAAAAAAGAGCTGTTGCAAGATGAGGGTGAGATCTGGAGTGCTGACAACAAAAAAGCCAAAAAATGGAGAGCGGAGACTGTAAAAAAATTCAGAAATCAGCTGATGACAGGCTGTCCCTCCAACGAAGATGAAAGTGCTTTAAGAAAACTCAAACAACAGCTGAAAGCAAAAAAGGTGGTGGTCCAATGTTTCACCCGCCCCTCAGCGATTTTTAAGAGAACTCAAAAAAAAGGGAGGATATTTTGATGGCCCCACCAACACACTTAAAGCTTTTGAACAGTCCACTCACCCGGAAGACTGGCAACAACTTATGGCTCAATTCCTGATCCGCAGAACCAGGTGCCAGACAGGGAAATTTTGGACCTCGTTCGCGAGAGATATAAAAATGAAACCCTGCTCAACAAACAATCAAGCCAAAGGATGGACGAAAAACTCCGTATCATATCCTCAATGGGCTTGGTAAAAACAGGCAATAAAGGATGAGTTTTTGTGCAGAGCACAGATGAAAATCGCTGACTGACACCACACATTCTTATGAAGAGGTGATTTTATACAGCCAGCCGGCACGGGAAATAAAGTAAAGAGCTGAGTCCAATGCAGAAACAGCCGGCTCAACAGACATGCCCTGACCAAAAGCAAAATGCCCCAACTCCTCCCCCGTTTGCCGGGATATAAAACGCAAAGCCCCCCTGTATTCCCCATACACCAGCATGTCCCTGTTCAACACAAGGGAAGTGGCTATGGAATGAGGCACCCGATGACTCCAGATAAGTTTACCGGACTTTTGATCCAAAGCCAGCACCCGTCCATCCTGAGAGGGATAAAACAAACGGGAGCCGGAAAGCAAAACATCCCCATGAGAACCAACAGAGGTTTTCCATATCGTTTTGCCTGTTTTGGGGTTCAAACAATAAAGCCCCGCCTGCAAACTGGCTGTATAAAGACACACTTTTCCCATTGTGATGCCAGAAACAGCTGAAGTGAAATCACTGCCGGTATCAGACAATTTTTTTTTCCATTTCAAACGGCCTCTGAAATCCAAAGCTGTCAAAGAACCGTCACTAACTTTAAAATAAACAAGTGAAGACCCCGGCAGAGGAGTGGCCACCCCCTCCACAATAAATTGGCCCTGTGTGCTGACAGCAGAGTAAGTCCATAGATTTTTGCCTGTTTTTTTGTTCAGACAATAAAGCCTGTCCGGAGAGGCAAAATACAAATATTGGCCCTTTTGGACCGGCCGGCTGACTGTGGTGAGACCAGTGTAATGCTTCCACACCACCTGGCCCGTTTTCGCCTGAAGAGCATACATAAAACCATCCGCCCCTCCAAAAAAAAGCAAAGGGCCATCGGCCAACACCCCTCCGGCCAAGCCCCCTTTGACAGGGAAAAACCATTTCTTTTTACCCCTGTCAGAAGTGTAAGCAATCAAACCTCTGGATTTATGGCCCTGTATGAGAAGACCCTGAGCACTTAAGACAGGTTTTATGGATTGCCCAATGGAGGGGCGTGTCCAATCCTTTGGAAAAGTCTCCCGAATCCAGATTTTTTGCACCACAATCCGGCTCTCTTTTTTGTCAGACAAAGTTTTGCATGAGGAAAAAAACAGGGGAAATAAAAACAAAACCAGAACAGTCCCCTGGCCGGCAAACAGCCCCTTCAAAAAACACATGGAATGCCCTTTCATCCAAGGATCAAAGCCAAAGCTTCTTTTATTTTTTATCATCATTTTTTTTGTTTTGGTTTATTTTTTCTCTCAAGCTCAGCAGATTCAGGTATTGTGTGGCTTGTTGCGACAGGGGGGAGTTGATTTTCATGGCCTCCCTGTAAGTGGCTTTGGCCTGATCTGTCTTGTTTTGTCCTTCATAAGACAAACTCAGTTTGATTAAGGCCTCCGGCCAAAGCCACTTGGCTCTTTCGTTTTGTGTGATAAACAAAAAGCTCTGGACAGCCCCCTCATAGTCCTTTTGCTCCAAAAGAAAAGCCCCCAACTGAAAGGAGTTTAAAAACCCGGTGAGGTTTGGTTTCTTGTGGCTGTCCGCTGTTTTTAACAAGGCCAAAGCCTGGCTCTTTTGATCATACTCATATAAAAAATGGGCCATGCCGGACACCGCCTGCAAAGCAGAGGCTTGAGCCATGTGTTTTTGAATCAAATGGATATACTGCTCCGTCTGTTCTTTCAGTTCAGCACTGTAATCCCCTGTTTTACTTTCCCCAAAAAAATTTTGATTCCGGTCAAAACTGAGTATATTGCCACCTGCCTTTTTTTCCGCCTGCATGACTTTTTTTCTGCTTTGATAAAGGATCTCCTCCGTCCTGTTGTTCTTTTGCTTTTGCCAATGCAGATTCAACAAAAACAGCCCGAAGATCAAAAGCCCGGACACCACAGTCAACAAAAAATATTTAAAATACCGCTCCAGAAGAGAATGAGCCTGCTGAATAAAAAGAGAGAGGGGATCCCGCTCTTTACTTTCAGGAGCTTTTTTGCTTTGTCCTTGTGTTGCCATTGTCAAATGAATTATTGTCATGCACTGCCTGTTTTGACCAGCTTGGCTGGCGGCGGGTTGTTTAAGGCACTTTTTCTGTTTATGCGATCGCGGGCCATCTCCATAGCCACTTCACTGGCCTTTTTCTTTTGCTCGTCTGAACGAAAAAAAATCTCTGTCAGAACATGATAGATGTTTTCAATCCGGTTCTTTATTTTTTGCTCAGAATAACCCTCCTTGCATTCCACAAAAACGCTGATAACCCCCCCCGCATTGATGACAAAATCCGGTGCGTAGAGAATATTTCTTTTTCGAATTTCATCCTCTGTTTTGGGTGTATCCACCTGATTGTTGGCCGCCCCGGCGATAATGGAACACCTGAGCCGGCTCAAGGTCTTCAGGTTGATAATGGAACCCAGGGCACAGGGGGAAAAAATATCGCATTCCTCGTCATAGATTTTTTCTGGTGACACCACCCTGACCTGAGGATGTTTTTTTTGAAACTCCCTGGTCTTTTGTTCAAAAATATCGCATATAATCACCTGGCAATTTTCCCTTAAAAGATACTCCGCCAGATAAAACCCCACATGGCCCATGCCCTGAACAGCCACCTTTAATCCCGTCAGGGACTTTTGGTTCATTCTGTAAGCCACCGCGGCCTTCATGCCCATGAGAGTGCTGAGTGCGGTCCAGGGGCTGGGATCCCCTGAGCCACCCATCTCCTTTGAAAGCCCCGTGACAAAAGGGGTGCTCTCCCTTATATAACGCATGTCCTCCACACTGGTTCCCACATCCTCTGCCGTGGTGTAAGCCCCATTTAAAGAATGAATAAAGCGTCCAAAGGCCCGGAACATGTCCGGTGTTTTCTTTTTGGGATCATAAAGGATAACAGATTTGCCCCCGCCCTGATTGAGGCCGGCTACAGCTGACTTGTAGGTCATACCTCTGGACAGCCTCAGCACATCCAGCAGAGCCTCTTTTTCTGAAGAATAGGGCCACATACGGCAACCGCCGAGGGCTGGGCCCAGGCGGGTGCTGTGAATGGCAATAATGCCTTTTAAATTCACAGAAGGCTCGTTAAAGAAAATCACCTGTTCATGCTGGCCATATCGGCTTATATGTTCAAAAATCATGGGACACACACTCCTTTTATTAAATTAATGGGCATAGTATCCATGATTTTTTCTGTATATTCAAATTATTTTATCCCTTTTTTGTGGAAACTGGCCCGAAAAGCCACAAAAAAAGCCTGATATGGGGGACACCCCCAGCCCAACTCACCAAAAAAAGCCTGATATGGGGAACAGCCCCAGCCCAACTCACCAAAAAAAGCTCTTTTTTGTAAAAAAATTCGTCCTTGACTGTATTTTAAGAAACAAGCCATAATCCAAAGACTCAACCCCCAACCGGGCCATTTTGCCTTCAGCTTTCAAGGAGCCAATATGACAAAAGAGCCTTTTTGCCAGCCCCTCTGCCAGAGGTTTTTGGCAGAATTTACTGCTTTTTTGCGAAACTATTTAAAAAGCCTCCCTGTGTTGAGCTTCCGTGGGCACAAAATGCTAAGCCACTCCATTGAATACACTTTGTTCTCTGGTGGAAAATATTTTCGCCCCCTGCTGACTTTGGCCACAGCCAAGTGGGCGGATGTGCCCACAAGGCTTGTTTTGCCTTGGGCCGGGGCGGTGGAGATGGCCCATGCCGCCTCTCTCATTCACGACGATCTCCCCTGTATGGACAACAGCCTGACAAGGAGGGGTCGGCCCGCCAACCACCGGGTTTTTGGGGAAGACATGGCTTTGCTGGCCGGCAACAGCCTCTGGATAGAGGCCTTTCGCCTCATTATAAGGAAAGCCGATAAAGAACCGGCCCGGCTGTGGCTCCCTCTGCTGGCAGACACTCTAAGCTCCAACGGCTTAATGGGAGGCCAGGCCCTGGACCTGAAGACACCTTTGGAGCCGGAGCAGGATTACCACAAAAATATGCACTGGATGAAGACAGGCCGGCTGATTTCTGCCAGCATGCAGGGGGTGGCCCTTCTGCCCCCGGTGAAACAGGACAAAAAATCAGCCATTCAAAAAATATCCCTGCTCCTGGGCCAGGCCTTTCAGATAGCGGATGATCTTCAGGACGCCCACACAGAAAAAAAAACCTCCAACTTTGTGTTTGTGGCCGGAAAGAGGGAGGCAAAACAGCTCCTCATGGAACTGAGCGACAAGGCCCTTGGGCTGACGGGGGCAGACCCATCCGCCCATCTCTTAAAAGAGCTGATTCTCTTTAACCAAAACAGAGGGGATCCGGAGGAATCCGCTTGACTCCCTCACCTCTCTTCTTTTTATAATCATTTTATGAAAAAATGCTGTGTTTTATTTTTGTTTCTCAGTGCCTGCCAACTGCTTTCCCCTCCTGTGAAAGCCCCCGTGCAGGAGCCAGTGGAAAAGCCGGAGACGGTGAAGGAAAAGCCCCGGTTTGGGCTTTTTATTTCCGGGGCCGGGGCCAACACTTTTGCCGTTATTCCTCTGCTGGAGTTGATTCAAAGCCAAAATATCCGTTTTGAAGTGAGTGCTGGCACGGGCTGGGGGGCCTATCTGGCGGGGCTTTATGGCAAAAGCCAGAATGTGGACAATTTAAAGTGGAATTTGCTGAAGTTAAACCAGCAGGGGGTTTTTGGAACCAAGTGGTTTGACAACAAAAAAAAGAGAATAAAGATTTTAAGAGCCATCACAGAAGAGTTTTTGTCTTCGCCCCTGAATACGGCTTTTGCCTGTCCGGTCCTGAGTAAAAGAGCCAGGCTCCTGCTCTTAAAAGAGAGGCAACCCGCTGTATCCGTGCTGAACTGCCTTCAGGGCCTGCCCCCTTTGTTTTTCTCTTTTTTCAAAAAAGGCGGAAAAGGCTCTTTGTTTTCAGCCGGGCCGTTGTTGGAATATGTGCGTCAAAGGGTGGATGTGGTGATCTGGCTCAAGCCCTCCCTTTCATTAAGATCTCTTAAAAGAGACCCAGCTTTTTATTTGTTCTGGCGGGAACTGCAGGGCTATCTTAACCGGCAGGAAGAGCTTTTGGAAAAAGAGACAAACATGGTGATACTCAAAACCAAAGGGAATTCTTTTTCCGTGGATCAGTTTTCCAACTTGAGTGCCATCATCAAAACTCCTGTGCTGTTGTCAGAGCAAAAAAAGATTCAAAAAATGGGTTTTTCACAGACAGACAAATAACTCATTTTTTTCGGCGGGGGCTTAAAGAGGAAAGAGGGTGGTGTTGCCGGAGGGTTTTGTTTAACAGGCTCTGCTGAACAGAGGTGTAAATTTCCGTGGTCTGGATACTGGAATGGCCCAACAGGAGTTGAATGCTCCTCAAGTCCACCCCCTCTTCCAACAAAGAGGTGGCAAAGCCATGACGAAACTGGTGCGGGCTTTTCACCTCCTGAAACCCGGCTTTTTGAGACCAGTGGGTGAGCCATCTGTACACATCCACACGGGAGGGGCGACGGCCCCGGTTATTGATGAGAACCGCATGGGTTTTATGGCCCTTCAGCAGGCCGGGGCGATGCTGTTTGATATAGTCCTTCAGCCGGGCAAACAAAGCTGTTGTCAAAGGCAAAACCCTTTGCTTTTGCCTTTTGCCTGTCACTATTAGAGACATGTCCATCTCATTTATGTCCTGTAAATCCAGCTGAATCATTTCGCTGATACGGCAACCCAATCCAAAGAGCAAAAACAGGGTGATATGGTTTCTGGCCTGTTTGTGGCTTTCTTTCTCTTTTGCTGATTTCAGCAACAGCTGAAATTCCTTTAAAGAGATAAATTTGGGCAGTCCAGGGCGGACAGACACAGAATGCAGTTTTTTCAGCTGATTGGTATTTTTTTGGTCTTGCAGGAAACGCAAGTAAGAGCGGACACTGCTTATAATGCGTGCTCTGGAGCGGGGGCTGAACCCTTTTTTGTCAATATACTCAGGAAAACGGGAAATATCCCGATTTTTTTTTAAAAAATCGGTGTAAAGTGTCAGGTCCCTTTTATAAGCGGACAGAGTGTGAGGGGAGCGTCTTGGTTCCATCTCCTCCAAAAACAAAGAAAGTTTTTTGTTTTTGTGCCGGCTTTTTTTGCCCATGCCTTCCCCTTTATTTCAGTTCATCCTGGATTTTCTGGATATCCCCCTTGGAATGAAAATGAAAAACTGTGTTTTTTGTGTCTGTTTTTTTCATCAGGCCGGCCAAAACTTTTCCCTCCCCCAACTCCAAAAAAACAGAACAGCCCTGACGAAACAGGTAACGCATGGAATTCAGCCACAGCACTGGTGCCTGAATCTGCTCAATCAGGTTGTCCCGAATTTTTGTCGGGTCCTGCTCCGGCCGGGCCGTGTTGTTTTGAACCACCATTTTATCCGGTTTTTCAAAAGAAATATTCTTTAAAACCTCTGCCATTTTTTTTTTCGCCGGGGCCATAAGCGAGGAATGAAAAGGGGCCGACACCCTCAAAGGAACAAGACGGTTTTTTGGGGAGGAAAAGGCATATTCCTGTAAATGATCCCGTGCCCACGACAAAGCCGTGGTCGAGCCACTGAGCACAGTCTGTTCCGGGCTGTTGAAATTGGCAGGCTCCAGAGGCCTTTTTTCACTTTTTTGCTCCACCCAGGTGCAAAAAGCTTTGGCCTCTTCAGGGGGAGGGCCCAGGAGAGCACTCATGCCCCCTTTGATGGCCTTCATATAAAGGCCCCTTTGCCGGACCGATTTTAAGGCAGAACGAAAAGACAACACCCCGGAGGCCACCAGGGCGGAATACTCCCCCACAGAATGCCCGGCACTCCACTTGACAAAGCTTAAGTCCACCTCCTCTGAGAGGCAACTCCAGGCTGAAGTGGACACCAAAAGAATGGCCGGCTGGGTGTTTTGGGTTTCCATAAGAAGATCTGCCGGTCCTTCAAAGCAAAGCTTTTTGAAGTCCAGGCTTAGTGTATCACTGGCCTCTTCAAAAAGCCGGCGGGCGGTGGGAAAATGCTCATAATAAAAGTGCCCCATGCCCACTTTTTGTGATCCTTGACCGGGAAACAAAATGGCCCCCATTTTTTTGCTCCTGCTCCTGAGTATAACAAAACATCACCTCTGTAGATGATCACGGGTTCCATTGGACAATACTATTCTTTTTAAATCGTGTCCAATTTTTCAGGAAGAAAAAATGAGAGGACCAGCATGCAGTCGGGAAATTCATCGATTCAAAACATACAAGGAAACCAACTGTCACACTCATCCTTAGCTTCATCAACACAATCCCAAACACATGATTCAAAAGTATGACCAGCTGGACATCTCTCTGAAATGCACGACAAAGCATATCTTCTTTCTGCAAGAGACCGTGAAGTCGCTCTTTTTAAATTAAGATATATATCAAGACATCGCCTTGGTTTTTCGGTTAACTCACAGCGGGGGTCAAAAGTGGTTTTACGCCATACCGCGTTAGCCACAGCTCGGTTTGTAAAGCCTCCGGTCACACAGCCAACCACAGACACCAGACTAAGAAAAATTATAAAAGCTTTCATAATCCACCTCCAAAAGGTTAAGGTTTTTTCTCACTATATAAGGCTTATCGGCTTGGCCACCAGGAAACCTTAAATTCCCCAGCCACCAACTGAAAAAAAAGCTATTCCACCACAACAAAGCCACTTAAACCTTGTGATTTTAAATACTCTGCTTGCTCATTTGTGACTTTTGCATTTGTTAAATTCGCCTCTGTAAAATCCGCCTTATACAAATCCGCATCTCGCAAATCCGCATCGGTCAAATCTGCCTCTGTAAAATCCGTCCATCGCAAATTCGCCCCTTGCAACTTCGCCCATCGCAACTTCGCCCATCGCAAATTCGCCCATCGCAAATTCGCCCCTGTCAAATCCACCCCTGTCAAATCCGCCCATCGCAAGTCCGCCTCTGCCAAATCCTCCCCTCCCCTCTTTAAGGATTTAGTGTTGTCCCAAGCATTCATGCAAGTGGTTGCCCAAGCTGGATTCCACAGAAGACTACCAACTACAAATAAAAGTATTTTCATGATACGCTCCCTTTGTTGTTTATAAGCACAGAGTATAAGGCATTTTGTGAGAATAACCTAAAAAAAAGTGAAAAAAATCCAGAGGGTGAAAATTTTACACACTTGACAAGTCTTTGCTGGCCACCAGAACCTTAAATTCCAGCCACCAGGGCACTGAAAAAGGAGGTGATTCAGTGCCAAGTTTTGAAGAGATTCCCGCTTTCGCGGGAATGACAGATCGCAAGGGAATGACAGATCGCAAGGGAATGACAGATCGCAAGGGAATTACGGTGGCTGTGCCACACCAGCTATGACGCAGTGCGGGGGGAGGCAACACAATTGCTTTTCAGGCCTGGTTTTCGGGCGATCATGTATACCTATCAGCTGGCCTCAACAAAACTTTTTTTTTAAAACTTCTGCCCCCACAGGTTCTGCCACCGGGGCAAACTCTGCCTTTCAGGCAAATAAGCCACTAATAAGGCGTCAACAAAAAAACTTGCCCCTCAAAATGGGCTTGTGTTATACTGTTTTTGTGGCCCGGAAATTTAAACAATAGTCGCCAACTGACCGGCAAAAGTCGCAAACCGACAGAAGTAAAGGAGCGAATAATGAAAAAAAAAGAGCATGTTCCGACACCAGATGAGATTTGGAAAATTTTAAAGGAAGTGTCCCTAAGCCAGAAAGAGACGGACCGCCGTATGCAGGAAAGCAAAGCAGAGACCGACCGCCTTATCCGGGAAAGCAAAGCAGAAACGGACCGCCGTATGCAGGAAAGCAAAGCAGAGACCGACCGCCTTATCCGGGAAAGCAAAGCAGAAACGGACCGCCAAAAAAAAGAAACGGACCGCCGTATGCAGGAAACTAAAGCGGAAACCGACCGCCTTATCCGGGAAAGCAAAGCAGAAACGGACCGCCTTATCCGGGAAAGTAAAGCAAAAAATGACCAACTTATCCAGGCAAGCAAAGCAGAAACAGAGCGTCAGATCGAAGAGAATCGCCTTTTTATCAAGCAAATAGACAGCCGGTGGGGCAACCATTGGGGTGACTTGGTGGAGGCTCTTATAGAAGGCAATTTTCTTCAACTTCTGAACGAAAGAGGTATCAAAGTCACCAAAGCCACCCCCAATTACAAAGGTCTTCGCCAAAACCAGATTAAGGAGTTTGATTTGGTAGCCACCAACGGGCAGGAGATGGTGGTGATAGAAACCAAGTCCTCCCTGACCAAGGTTAAGGTGGACCATTTTTTGGAAGTGATGAGGCATTTTAAGGAGTATTGCTCTGAGTTCAGCACATTGACAGTTTATGGTGGTGTGGCCTGTTTAAAGAGCACGAAGGATACTTTGGATTATGCGGAGAAGAAGGGTTTGTTGGTGTTGAGGGTCTCTGGCCAGAATGCGATTTTGGAGAACAAAGAGAGTTTTAAACCCAAGATCTTTGGCTAAAAGCTCTTTTTTTTCTTTTTGTGAGCATAGTTTTTTGGCTGGTTTTGCCGATACATAGGGCACACTTTAAAGATAAATCATTTTATAGCATGATCAATGCTATTCTTTAAAAATCGTGTCCAATTTTTCAGACAGAAAAAATGAGAGGACCAGCATGCAGTCGGGAAATTCATCGATTCAAAACATCCCGCAAAGTAAAACTTTACCTATACCTATCTTGAGCTTTATCAACACAATCAGAGATACATGATCTAAAGTCTGGACCAGCTGGACATTTGTCTTCAATACAACTATAAGCATAGTTTCTTAATGAAGTAGGCATTGGAGGTCTCGTCCTTCTTTTTAAACGGACATATAAATCAGTGCATTCCCCTTTGGGTTCTGTTAACTGACACCTTGGCTTTAAAACTTCCAAATAGAACCTTGCATTGTAGTAACCCACGTTAGCCACAGCTCGGTTTGTAGAACCGCTGGTCACACAGCCCGCCACCGCCACAAAACTTAAGAGCAAAATAAGAGCTTTCATAATCCACCTCCAAAGGGTTAATGGTTTTTTTCTCACTATATCATGCCTGTCGGCTTGTGTCCAAAAAACCTTTACTTTCTTTTCAAATTTCTGCCATCGGGGCAGGTTTTGCCCGTCGCGAAGCTGATTCTGCTTGTGAGGCAGGTGGCCGTCGACGCGATCCCCGCCTCTGATTGTGGTTTAGTGCCAAGTTTTGAAGAGATTCCCGCTTTTGCGGGAATGACAGATCGTGCAGGCCATTTTGACCTGCTGTTCAAGTATGTTTTTTCCCTCCCCCGCTTTGCAAAAGAACTGTTTCGGTTGGTCTTTTCCCAGCAAGAGCAGACCGCCTTTGACTGGACCGCCCTCAGAGCGGAAAAAGACACTTTTCAGGACTTAAGGGCCGATGCCGTGTTCTCTGTGCCCCTGAAAGACCATCCAGAACTTCGCTTTAGAATCTGTCTGCTTTTGGAACACAAGTCTCAATACAGCCAAAAAGTCTTTGGCCAACTGCTCAAATACCAGACCCGGATGACAGAAAAGAGTCTTGAGGAGTCAGGCAAGGCCTGGCCCGTGGTGGCCGTGGTGGTCTATAATGGAAAAGAACCCTGGAAATGGCCAACAAACTTTCAGGAAGGGCTTTGGGGGGCTGATGTTGCAAAAATTCCTTTGTTTTTGAGACAAAAGATGTTAAACTATGGGTTGTGGGTATTGGACACGCACACGGAAGAGGTGACCAAAGCCATTGAGAACAAAAACATTGAGAGCCGAGGTTTTTTAAATGCTTTGGGGAGGGCCTGGGATTTAAAGGCGGATGAGGGGGAGCTGAAAGAGCTTATTTCTTTGTTTGACACATGGACTGGGGACAGGGGCGACAGCTTGGTATTGAGTTTGGGTGATTATTTGTGGTCCGTGGTGCCTGGGATGACACAAGCTTTATGGGACAGGCTGGAGAATTCAGCTGTTAAAGAGGGTATATTTACAAAAGGAGGGTATATGGACATCAGAGAACATATAAAGGAAGAGGGCCGGCAGGAAGGCTGGCAAAAAGGACAACAAGACGGTATCCAAAAAGGCATGCAACAGGGCATGCAACAGGAGCGACAACAAGTGGTGCTCAATATGCTGAAGAGTCGCTTGGATACCAGCCTTATCTGTAAAGTGACAGGCCTTTCCACAGCAGAGATCAACAAGCTGAAAAATGGCTCTTGATATGGTGGTGGCTGGCCAGCCTTATAATCCTTTCACCCTCTCAAGCTCTTTTTTTGCCTTTTTTTAGGCATAGTTTTTTGGTTGGTTTTTCCGACATACTGGACACACTTTAAAGATAAATCATTTTATATTATGGTATGATCAATGCTATTCTTTAAAAATCGTGTCCAAATTCTTTAGACAAAAAAAATGAGAGGACCAGCATGCGGTCGCAAAATTCATCGATTCAAAACATCCCGTAAAGCAAAAGGTTATTTACAGGCACTCCTGCAACCGTCGGTATCCCAACCGTCTGCTTCGCAAGCTTGGACGCACTCATCATAACCCGCCACTTTTAGAGGCTTTTTATTTTCATGATCAGAGGGAAATGATAGCCACGACTCACCATATTCGCAACGTTCATCGCAACCTTCTGAACTTCCACCTCTTTCTGTGCAATCATCCATACAATCTGAATAGTCATCAACCAGAATAAGAGGGGAGGGTAAAATAAAACCTTTTTCCGCTGGTTCTGGATTGATAGCGGACAAGTCTCTGGTGTTGGCGGTCACACAGCCCATAACCACCAGACTAAGAAAAATTATAAGAACTTTCATAATGCACCTCCAAAAGGTAAATTGTTTTTTTTTCTCACTATATCATGCCTATCGGCTTGTGTCCAAAAAAAACTTTACTTTTTTTCAAATTTCTGCCATCGGGGCAGGTTTTGTCCGTCGCGAAGCTGATTCTGCTTGTGAGGCAGGTGGCCGTCGACGCGATCCCCGCCTCTGATCGTGATTCTGGCCCAAATTTTGAAGAGATTCCCGCTTTCGCGGGAATGACAGATCGTGCGGGAATGACAGATCGCAAGGGAATGACAGGCTTTGTGCCTTTCAGGCAAATAAGCCACTAATAAGGCGTCAACAAAAAAGCTTGCCCCTCAAAATGGGCTTGTGTTATACTCCCCCTGCCTCGTGGGGTCGCCTGGCTGGCAAAAAGTTGCCAACCGACTAGGCAAAAGTCACCAACCGACCGGCAAATAGTTGCAAAACAACCAAAAAAAAGGAGCAAAAATGAAAATTTTATACTTTTTGGGATTGTCTGTATTTCTTTTGTTTTCTGTGGCCATGACCGGTGCCAAAGAAACAGCCACCGTCTATCGCCTGACAATAGATTACGGGGAAGTGAATTTCACTGGCCAAAACAAGGAGGCCATGATGATAAATGGCCTTATCCCCGCCCCCACACTTTATTTTGAGGAAGGGAAAAAAGCGATAATCCATGTCACCAATAAAATGGATGTGGAGAGCTCTATCCACTGGCATGGCATTCTTCTGCCCAATTTTCAGGATGGTGTGTCTTATCTCACCACACCCCCCATTCGGCCAGGGAAAACACATAAATTTGAATTCACACTCAGGCAGTCGGGCACTTACTGGTATCACTCTCATACAGGTCTTCAGGAACAAAAGGGCCTTTATGGTGCGATTGTGGTCCAGCCCCGGAAAAAAAGACACAAATACGATCATGAGCTGGTCTTGGTGCTTTCCGACTGGACAGATGAAAACCCAAAAGAGGTTTTGCGCACCCTTAAAAAAGGCAGTGAATGGTATGCCCTTAAAAAAGGAAGTGCCTTAAGCCTGTGGGAAGCCGGACAGCAGGGGGCTTTGGGTGCACAATTCATGCTTTGGGGCCAACGCATGCCGGGCATGGATATATCAGATGTCTACTACGATTCTTTTTTGATAAATGGCCAAAGACACAAAAGCTACCCTGATTTTAAGGCCGGCGAAACAATACGGGTCCGGGTGGTCAATGCGGCCGCCAGCACTTATTTTCAATTAAATTTTGGTGGCAAGCCCCCTCTTTTGATTTCTGCAGATGGCGTGGATGTCAAGCCCTTGCCTGTCTCAGGCCTTTTGCAGGCCGTGGCGGAAACTTATGATTTTTTGATCACTTTGCCGGAGAACAAAGCTCTGGAGATCAGGGCCACCGCTCAGGATGGCACTGGCTTTGCCACCGCCCTTATAGGGAAAGGGGATGTGCTTAAAGCCCACGTCCCTCCCAGGCCAGACCCAGCCCAGGAGATGAAGAAAATGGCCCTCATGCATGCAGGCCATGCTGGAGGGCATGACGCACATCAAGGGCATGGTGCACATGGTGCGGACAGTTCAGGCAAGGCCACCAGCCCCCAAGGGCATGGTGCACATGGGGCGGACAGCTCAGGCAAAGCCACCATCCCCCAAGGGCATGGTGCTCATCAAGGGCATGGTGCACATGGGGCGGACAGTTCAGGCAAGGCCACCAGCCCCCAGAAACATGGTGCACACCAAGGGCATGGTGCACATGGGGCGGACAGCTCAGGCAAGGCCACCAGCCCCCAGAAACATGATGCACACCAAGGGCATGGTGCACATGGGGCGGGCAATTCAGGCAAAGCCTCCGGACCACACACAACCCACCTGCCGGTAGAAAAAAACTCAGTCCCCCGGCTTGTTGACCATAAAACAGCTGGTCTCCATCAAAAAACCAGTGAGGTTGCGGAACAAGACAGTCGAGCCACAGAGCACAAACAAACATCAGGCCGAAAACCCAATACTGTGGAGGTTCACACACAGCCAAAAGTGGAAAAGGGCCTTTCTGAAGAACAACCCAGGGAACAAACCCAGGAGCAATCAAAAAAGCAAGCCGAAAAACAAACAAAGGAGCAATCAAAAGAACAAGCCAAAACAGAGCCCCCTGTTCAGGCAAAACCTGCTGAAAATCAGCCACACGAACACACAGTCAAGAAGGAAGAGCAAAGCTCTCCTGCCAAAGGGCCAGCCGACACTTCTGCCCAAGGTTCTTCTTCCAAGGAGCCAGCCAACACTTCTGCCCAAGGTTCTTCTTCCAAGGAGCCAGCCAACACTTCTGCCCAAGGTTCTTCTTCCAAGGAGCCAGCCAACACTTCTGCTCAAAGCTCTCCTGCCAAAGAGTCGGCCAAAGCCTTAACTCTTGTTCACAGCTCTTCTTCCAAGGAGCCAGCCAACACTTCTGCTCAAAGCTCTTCTTCCAAAGGGCCAACCAACCCTCCTTTCCACTACAGCCAGCTGGAGGCTTTGAACAAGACCGCTTTTTCCAACCCTCATCTTAAGGAGATTCATTTAAACCTGACAGGCAATATGTGGAGATATGTGTGGAGCTTTAACGGCAAAACCCTTTCTGAGTCCGATAAAATCAAAATCAAAAAAGGGGAGACTTTGCGTGTGCACCTTCACAACAAAACCATGATGCACCATCCTATGCACCTCCACGGGCACTTTTTCCGGGTGCTGAACGGGCAGGGGGAGAAGGCCCCCCTGAAGCACACGGTGGATGTGCCTCCCCATGAGACCGTGGTCATAGAATTTAACCCGGAGGAAAAAGGGGATTGGTTTTTCCACTGCCATATCCTTTATCACATGAAGTCCGGCATGTCGCGGGTGTTCAGTCATGGTTCTGAACGGGATCCCAGGCTGAAGGACTATCCTCTGTCCAAAGTGTTTAAAGGGGACAGAGCTTGGTATGGCTATGGTGAAATGGACACCATGAGTAACAAAGTGAGTGTGGAATCCATCTTTTCCAACACAAAAAACAAAATTATACTGGAGGGGACTTTTTCATGGGTGGACCATCGCTATAATCTGAACAGCAACTTTGAAGTGGAAACCTCTTATGAATATTTTGTCACTGACTTTGTTCGCATATACGGTGCTTTGGAACTGGAAAAAGAACACCCTCACCCTTCTCTTGCTCACACACATCCTTTGTTTCAATTCAAAGCCATATCAGCTGTGGCAAAAGCCAAAGCGGGTTTGCGGTATCTGCTCCCCTACTTTGTTGAGCTGGACTTTAATGTGGACAGTCAACTGAGACCTGAAATAGGTTTTCAGTATGAGCTTTTGCTTTTCCCCTGGACAGAGTTTTTTGCAGAATGGTCCTGGAGCATGGATTTTGGCCTGATAAACCAACTGTCCAAGTCTGCCAAAGTGGCCCATGATTTTGAATGGGCCTTGGGCTTTCATTACATATTGAGCAAAAGTGTCTCTTTAACGGCCAGTTATGACAATCACTTTTCATGGGGGGCGGGCTTGCATTGGAAATTCTAACCCGTTAAATATAAAAACAACACTCCCATGAACATTCCTTCTGCTTTTTTTCAAAAACCCGGAAAACGGCCATTTATAATGGTAGCCGGCCCCTGTGCTGTGGAGAGCCGGGATCAAATGCAAAAAACGCTTTCCATGCTTAAGGCAGAGGGCTTGTTTTTTGTCCGGGGGGGCATTTATAAAATGCGCACCGATCCTCATTCTTTTCAGGGCTTGAGGGAAAAAGGTATCAGCCTGATCCGGGAAATAAAAAAAACTTTCGACTTTTGTTTTGTGTCTGAAGTGACAGATCCGGGACAAATAGAGGCTCTCTCCCAAGTGGTGGATGTGTTTCAGGTGGGCACACGCAATATGTATAACTATGAACTGCTGAAAGAGTTGGGCAGACAAACAAAGCCTGTCCTCCTGAAAAGAGCTTTTTCTGCCCTGACAAAAGAGTGGCTTTTGGCCGGAGAGTATGTGACAGGGCAGGGAAATGAAAAACTTATTCTCTGTGAAAGAGGTATCCGGACTTTTGAAACAGCCACACGCAACACTTTGGATTTGTCGGCTGGGCTGTTGGTTCAAAAGGAATCCCCTTTTCCCGTCATTGTGGACCCCTCTCATGGGACGGGGAGAAGAGACCTGGTAAGTGGTATGGCAAAAGCTGTGGCTGGGGCTGGCCTGGACGGCCTTTTGGTGGAGGTGCATCCGGAGCCGGAAAAAGCTTTGTCAGACGCGAATCAGGCCCTTGACTTTTCTCAGCTGAGTACCCTGCTGAAAGAGCTGAAAAAAATATTGCACGCCATGGACAGGCCCTTTTGGACAGTCTAAAAAGTCAAAAATCGCAAATTTTTGGCTTTTTTTGTGGACAGGGCCTGATTTTTCCATTACTGTTTCCACAGGTGGCCCTTCTGCATTGCCGGACTTATGGAGAACAAAAAAGGCTTGTCCGGAAAACCAAAAACAGTAACAAAGGAGCAAGTAATATGTCTCTGATAGTCGCCAAAAAAACAAAAGATATGTTCAAACTCCGTGGTCTTAAAACTTCACATGAGGCTGTGCAGGTTTTAAACGCGGAGTTTGAAAAACTCTGCCAAAAAACGGCAGACAATGTTTTGGCCCAAGATCTGAAGACCGTCAAAGCAATCCATGTGCCCAGAGTCCGCTGGCACTTGGAGGTGGAAGAGTGAACCAAACTGGTTTTGAAAAAGGTGTTGCTTTTGAGCTGTTTTCCTCCCATAAGGCAAATGTGAAACATGCATTTTCAAACAAGATCAGTATAAGTGAAGGGAAGAACAGTAGATCCACCCGCTAAACAAAATAACTTGACACCCAAAGCAATGAAACGGTTATTTTTAAAATATGGCTATGAAAAAATCTCACCCCCCCCCCCCCCGCACCGCGTCATAAGTGGTGGGGTTGTCTGATTGTATCTCTTTTGGCGACCTGTGCATTCATCAGCTGTTCAGGAGAGCCGTCCCCATCCCCTGCTCCAGTGGGAAGAAAGACCACCAAGACCATCGACCAGGAAAAACAAGAGGAAAAGTGTCAGGCCAATCAGGGCAATCCCTGCTCAAAAGACAAACAATGCAAAAAAATATGTGATGAGCTTTTTTCCACAAACAGCCATGAAACAGCTTGTCTGAAATTGCCTGAAGAGACAGTTTCTAATTTTGAAGAACTGCTTGACGAAATGACAGAAAAAGGCCGGGCGGTGGATATGGATCTCCACACTTTGGAGTGCCTGTTGGACATAGACGATACGGAGTTTGCCCGTGCCATCAGGAAACTTCCCCGTGAGGAGGCCGAAAAGTTTCTGATTGAAATAGCGGAGGACAAAAATCTGGCCCGGATTTTGGAGGAGGAAGACGATGAGTTTAATATTTTAAAGCAGGTTTTTTCACGGGCGGGTTTGGGGAACAGGTTGCGGGATGTTTTGACGGAGGAGCTGGAGGATGACAAGAGCTTTTTTCATATTGTGGCCGATGACGAAAACAAGCCGGCATACAAGTGGGTGGAGGAGTATGTGGAGGAGATATGTGAGGAGAGGGGGGACACCCTGCAATGCCCCGGCAAGAAAAAGCTTGGGGCTTATTGCAAGGCTTTTTTACAACACTACAGGTCTTATCTGTCCCGTTTTTTGTCTCAGGGGGATTTGTTTGAGGAGGACTACCGGAGTAAACTCAAGTCCGGGGGCCACAAGTGGACTGTTTCGGGTTTTAAGGATTTTTGCCGGGATGAATACAGTGTAACTTCCTCCAGCAGTGGCAGTGGCAATGGCAATGGTGGTGGCACTCTCGCCTGCACAGCCACAAGAGGTTCCACCACTTCGGCCTGCCCCTCTTCTTCCCCTCCTTCGGAATGCAAACTGGCGGATGTAACCCTTACAACCGACAGTAATGGAAACATTATATATACTAAAGCCGGTGGGTTTAGAATTACATCCAACATACCTCCTGAATCGCAGGCCGGAACTATTGACCCATCTCCAAATAAAATTGGACGTATTTTTCTTGGCAGTGGTGGGCTGGATACAGCCGTCATGTTTAGCAGTACTGATATTAGCGAGTTTACCGCCTCCCCTGCCCATACTTGGTATTTCTATATGGACGGAACACGCTATGCCATGACCCCTATGACTTCTATTCCACATCTATTAGCGACGGTTTATCGTTTTCTACTGAATCCGAGGACACAAGTCACCGCAACAACATACAGCGTTCATCTGGCTTATCAGGATTCCGATGGCCACTGTCACTACATTCGCCCCACATAATGTTCAAGTTTTTGGCCCTTCATCTGGCTTATCAGGATTCCAGTGGCCACTGCCACTGGATCCGCCCATAACCCATAAATTGGACACAAGAGACTCAAAAAATAAGGGTTTTTCAGGATCAAACAAATAAATCCTTTGCTTTTTTCCAAAAGTTTGTGTTATAATGCCAGTTATGGAATTTTTAAGAAAAAATTTGCCCATCATCACCTTGGGTATTTTAATCATCGTCCTTTTGGCCTACATGGATAACCGTTTCGGACGCATGGATAGTCGCTTCGAACGGCTGGAAACAGATCTCAGATCTGAAATAAAAGAGGTCCGAAAGGAACTCAAAGCCGACATTGCCTCTGTCCGAACAGAGCTCAAAGCTGATATTGTCGCTGTTCGTGCGGAACTTAAGGAGGAAATCCAGGCCATAAGCCATAAATTGGACACCCTGATTCTCACCATCTCCCACCAAAAGCAGGCACATGGCAAAAATTTCAAAAAATCCAAAAAAACCACCAGTCGTCAAACCGCCTCAACCAGCCAACAACCATCCGTGAAAACCCCCAAGCGTCAAACTGCTGAAAAAACACAAGGAAAGGGGTATGGATGAGGCAAAACAAAGCAAGGGCAAGGGGCTTTTTCTCCACAGCTCTTTTTTATGGTGAGACAGGACGAAAGGGATTTTCCCTCACTGAAATATTGGTGGTGGTGGGGCTTTTGGCCATCATGAGTGGCATTGCTGTCATTGGCTATGGTGCTTATACGGAGCAGGCTTTGAAGTCAGCTATTATGAAAAGGATAAAATTGGTGGAATCGGCTGTTCAAAGCTGTTTTGCCATACATGCTGGTCAGTCTGACCCTTTTTCTCAATGCAATACGCTGGAAAAGCTGGGTCTGAGTATCCCCGCTGACAGCAAAATAGGTGGGATACTTCAACTTAAAACGAGTACGACTAATAATTCCTTTTGTTATCATACTTTCAAAAATGGAGTGAGTCAATCAGAAAAAAACCGTTCAAGACACTGTATTCAGTTCAACAAAAATACAGGTGCGATGGAAAAAACACTCACAATTGATGATGTTCCAGCCAATCAGCATGCCTATTGCTTTGGTAGTAACAATACAGATGCAGGCAAATGTATGCCCAGGAGCTAAATTGTGCCTGTCCAAAACCCGCAAAAAAAAGACTGTCTTCAAGCACAAGAGACTCAAATAACAGGCTTTTTCAGAGCCGACTAAATAGTCCATCCTGAACAAAGCTGTTTTTATAAAAAAACAGGCTGATTTTTTGTCCAAACAGGTTGTTGAATCTGTTTTTTTAACCATTCCAAAAAAAGTACAAAGAAAAACCGCAAGATTTTCCTCATATTAAACGCACTTGCTGACAAAATGGGATTGATTTTATCTCCCTCTACACCACCAAGCCGATTGACACCCATACGATGATCCTGCTTAATGTGACCAATCACTGGCTCAATCGCGGACCTCCGCCTCAAAAACCTCCTCAATCCTTTTGATAAACCCCTCTGACCTGATATAAATACCTCTTTGTCCAAAGGATGATACTTTTGACCTCTGTAACCTCTGTCCACAAATATTTGTCGCACTTCCTGGCCTGTCACTCGTTCCACTTGTTCTATCTGAGGAATAAGTGTCGCCCCATCAAAGGGCCTCCCAAAACAAGACTTCACTCCCACCACCAAACATTCCCTCGCTGTCACGGCCAAGCTGACTTTGTTCCCAAATTCATATCGTTTATGTGATTTGCCCTTTGACAAACACTCCACTTGTGGTTCATGAAAACTATAGAGCTTCCTTTTATCAAAACGTCTTTGCTCGTAAATCCTCTGTGCCTTTGACAACTGCTCCAGCAGAACATCATCAACATCAGTCACTTTCCTCTCAACATCCCTGATCACACGACCCAGCCATGTCCTCTGTTTCTTTAAAGACTTGTTCCCTCTCTTATACTGACGGGCATGGAAATATCTTGCACTCTTATGACTCTCTCTCTTGCCTTTAAAACAATAGCTCTGACGAAGAGAAACCCCCAGCCTCTTTGCTGACTTCACCAGCTCATCACGTGCCGTGTTAATCAAATGACTGTCTGTGGGATAAACTATGTTTTTTTCCTGGACAGTTGTATCCGTTATCACTTTCGAACAGCTCCCGGACTTCAGAATACCAAGCCTCTGAGCTATAACCACCGTCTCACGCAATAGCTTCTCCGCCCCCTCCTCCCCTATCCTCTGACGCCAACGAGTCAAAGAACTGGGATCACAACCAAGCTTATGCTGAAAATACTCAAAACCACAAAAATACTGCCAGTAAGGATCATGCAACAACCTCTCCACTGCCCCCTCATCTGACAAATTATCCATATACTTCAAAAAAATTAACCCCACTATCAATCGAGTCGGAAGAGCAGGACGACCACGGCTCACAGGAAAAAACTCCCCAAAATCCTTGTCAAATTGTGACCAATTAACCTGATTGGCCAGCAAAACAAGACCGCTTTTCATATTTAAAAAATCCACCAGACGAGGACGGCCCAACTCCAACTGCTCCTCGTCCTGCTCACATCTTTTGGAACGCATCTTAAACCCCTTTTTTGCAAGGTTTTTAACACTTTCGATCACTTTCCCTGCAATTATTTTCCAAACCTTTTATAAAAAAAGCAAGTGAAAACACCGCGTTAAGACCTTTTTCAGGGCCGACTAAATAAATTCCTTGCTTTTTTCCAAAAGTTTGTGTTATAATGCAGTTATGGAATTTTTAAGAAAAAATTTGCCCATTATCACCTTGGGCATTTTAATCATCGGCCTTTTGGCCTACATAGATAACCGCTTCGGACGAATAGATGATCGTTTCGAGCGACTGGCAACAGAGCTTAGGTCTGAAATAAAAGAGGTCCGAACGGAACTCAAAGCCGATATTGTCGCTGTTCGTGCGGAACTCAAGGAGGAAATTCAGGCCATAAGCCATAAATTGGACACCCTTATCCTCACCATCTCCCATCAAAAGCAGGCACATGGCAAAAACTTCAAAAAATCCAAAAAATCCCCCAGTCGTCAAACCGCCTCAAAAACATAAGGAAAAAGGTATGGATGAGGCAAAACAAAGCAAGGGCAAGGAGCTTTTTTTCCCACAGCTCTTTTTATGGTGAGACAGGACGAAAAAGTTTTTCCCTCACTGAAATATTGGTGGTGGTGGAGCTTTTGGCGACTTAAACCAAACTGGTTTTGAAAAAGGTGCTACTTTTGGGCTGTTTTCCTCCCACAAGGCAAATGTGAAACATGCATTTTCAAACAAGATCAGTATAAGTGGCATTGCTGTTATTGGCTATGGTAATTATACGGAGCAGGCTTTGAAGTCAGCAGGCCGTAAAGGGACCTTCCCTCAAAATGTATATGTGCTGTTTGGCCAACAAACTCAGCAGAAACAATAAATATTTCTCTTCCTGTCTCGGCATTGAAATCCATAACTGCCTCAGCCACTTCCCCTTCCACAGTCAAAGAACCTGCCACAGATTCCACAGCAATTATGCTTTGTATAAAAGACTCCGGGAATCCCACGATACCCTTACCTGAAGAAAGGGAATAGCTGTCCGCCTGACTCCCGGTATGAAGAGACCAACTCAGAATCAGGAAGAGGCCAACGAATATTTTTTGCAAAATCTGTATAGGTTTCATTCTTTTTACTCCTTGTTTATTTGTAGAACAGGTCAGTTAGCCAAAAAGTTTTGAGAAAATGCAATCAGGTTTTGAGGCAATCCAGTAAATAGGGATTGTAGTAAAATTTATATGTTCCGGACTTTTTCTTTTTCAATACTTTGTTTTGTTCCAATTCAGATAAATGTTTGCTGGCGGTTTGATAAGTAATGCCCAATTTGTTGGCCATAAAAGTGGCATGGGTGACAGGATAGGAAAAAATATGATCCAGGAAATCCCGGCTGTATATAAGGTGGTGCTTTCTTTTGAGTGTTTGCTTTAAATTGTCCCGTGCTTTTATTATATCCATAATGACTTTCTTTGTTTCCTGAGCTTGTTTGTCAAAAGCTATAAGAAAAAAAGTAATAAATTCAATCCATTTTCCGGATTTACTGGTATTGAGCAATAAAGAATAATATTTCTTTCTGTGTTTTATCAGATAGCCACTGATATATAAAACTGGAAATTCCAAAAGTTTGTATAAGAGCATTTGCAAGACTATCAATATTCGACCAGTCCGCCCATTACCATCAGAAAAAGGATGTATGGCTTCAAACTGATAATGAGCTATGGCTGTTTTGATTAAAGGATCGACGCCATTTGGAGAGTGAATATATGTTTCCCAATTGCTCATGAGAGCAGAGAGACGGGTCGGGGAAGGCGGTGTATAAATAGTTTTTTCTCCACTGACTATCTTATTCATCTGTTGCTTAAACCGCCCTCCTTGAGGCAGAAGTTGACGGTGTATGGTTAAAATAGTTCTGGTGGTAAGAGATTTGTATTCTTTAAAAGATTTGGCACCTGCAACCAAAGCTTCCCTGTATCTCAAAGCCTCCTTGCTGGCCGGGTCCTGATCCTTTTGCACTTTTATTTGTGCCTCCAATAGAGTTTCCACTGTAGTGTGAATGCCCTCTATGGCCGAGCTGGATGTGGCCTCTTGCAAAACAGGAATATTCAGCAAAAGAGGATAGGCATTGGGCAAGGCATGGCATGCCCCTTTCAGCTCGCCTATGGACCTGTTGGCCTTTATAACAAGCTGTGTTATTTTTGGATTAAACAGGTCTGTTTCCTCAAGGTCCGGAGGAAGTGGAGGCAGGTCAAAAGCCTGATCAGGATGAAATATCATAATTTTCTCTTATATCGGTTATTTTAACATATAGTCAAGCTTATATTAACTTTTTGCGATATCTTTAACATATAGTCAAGCTTATATTAACTTTTTGCGATATCTTTAACATATAGTCAAGACTTTTCAGCGGTCTGATACCGAAAAATCAAGGTCAAATGACGCTTATCAGCATAAAACGGTTGAAGTCTCCCCATAGTATAATTTTTTTTTCAATAAAATGTTGTTTTGTCTTGACTTAAATTTTAAGCCCTTTATTATGATTGTTCCTGAAAACCTGCTTTGGGCCAAAAGTGGGGGGCTGAAGTCGATGTGGCTGTGTCCCCGCTGTCGTGGTTCAGTGTCAGGTCATGAAGGGGATAACTCATAACAGGATTCAGCTTATGTCTGAAATGAATGTTACCATTAAACGCAATGATTTTTTTCACTTGGCCGCTCAGGCCTATGGCCTGATCGAAAAACGCAACATCATGCCCATTTTGTCCAAAACCCTTGTGACAGCCAAAAAAAATCAGCTCTATATTCAGGCCACAGATCAGGATAACAGCCTGGAAAGCCATGTGCCGGCGAAGATAGAAAGCCCCGGTCAGGCCCTCCTGGACGCACAAAGCCTGTATGATATTTTAAAGGAACTGCCGGAAGGCCCTGTCAGCCTGAGCATGAAGGAAGGAAAGCTCAAACTCAAACAAAAATCCTCTGTATTTCAGCTCTCAAGTGCCTCTGTGCAGGATTTTCCTGCTTTTCCCCCTTTTAATATGGAAAAAGCCTTTTCCATCAAAAGCGAATCCCTGAAACACCTGATTGACAAAACCATTTACTGCTCTTCCGTGGACGATGTTCGCTATCATCTGACAGGGGTGTTTTTTGAGGTGGCACCGGGGAGCAAAAACAGCTCCAAGCCCTGTTTTCGCTTTGTGGCCACCGATGGCCATCGCCTCGGGCTGGCAGAGCAGACTTTTGAAGAGGACTTTTCCATGGAAAAAGGGGTCATTATCTCCCGCAAAGGGGTGCAGGAGATAAAAAAACTGCTTACCGACCAATCCGCCAAAGAAAAAGTGGAAGTGGCCCTTAATCCCGCCCGCATACTCTTTCGCCTGAAAACCGCGGTCTTGAGCGTCAAACTGGTGGACGGCCACTACCCCGATTACCAGCCCTTTATACCAGAGTCCTCTCTTGTGTCTGTTGTGCTGAATAAAGAGGACTTCAGCCAGACCTTGAAAAGGGTGTCCCTTCTCTCCCATAACCGCTTTAAGGGGGTGACCTTTCATGTGCAAAAAGACAAAATAAAAATGGAATCAGAAAGTGATTTGGGCTCTGCCAAAGATGAGGTGGCTTTGATCAAAAAAACAGGACAGGATATGAGCATCCGTTTTAACGCCCGGTATGTGTTGGAGGCCTTAAGTGTGATTGAGACCGTTCAGGTGGCTTTGGAGTTTGGAGGCCCGAACAAAGCCTGTATGTTTCTGCCTTTTGAGAAGAAAAAAACGCTTTCTCAAAAAAGCCTCGGTGTGGTTATGCCAATGCAAATGTAACAGGAAGATGTAACGGGAAGATGTAACGGGAAGATGTAACAAAATGCAATCGATGCAACATGACTTGGCTCAAAACACTCCGGCTCAAGGCTTTCAGGAACTACAGCCAATTGTGCTTTTGCCCCTCTGCCCGCACTTTGATTGTGGGGGATAATGGGCAGGGTAAAACCAATTTGCTGGAAGCTCTGATTTTGTTGGCAGGGGGACGTCCCTTTCGGCCTGCTCTTCCGGAAAGTCTGGTTCAGAAAGGCCAAAGCCAGGCCTACCTTTCAGCGGAGCTTTTAAAAGAAAAAAGACAGACTGTTTTAAGCCTCTCTTTTGACAAATCAGGCCGGAAACAATTTTTCCTGAACGGAAAAAAAAGCCTTGGTGGCACTTTGGCACGGGAATTGCCGGTGATTCTTTTCAGCCCTGAGAGCTTAAGTCTGCTGAAAGGGGGTGCAGAGCACAGGCGCTCCTATATGGATGAGTGGCTTAACACTTTGGGTCATGCGGGGGAAGTGAGGGAGTTTAAAAAAGCCCTCTTGCAAAAAAACCGGTTTTTAAAAGAGGCCCGGCTGTCCATGAGGCCTTTGTCTCTTTCCCTGTGGGAGAGCCTGAACACTTTATTTGTGGAAAAAAGCCTGAGGTTGGCGGAATTGAGAGAGCAGGCTCTTACAGACTTAAGCACAGGTTTACAGGAAACGGGGGCTTTTTTGTTTGGAGGCAAAAAAACAAACATCAGTATAGCTTATGAAACAAAAGGGCTGGAACATGAACAGGCTTTATCTCAATCCCGGAGGGAGTCTTTGTTCAGAGAGAAAGTGTGGAACAGTGCGGGCAGGGAGCAGGAGGCTGGCTTAAGCCTTTATGGTGCACACCGGGATGATTTTCATCTCAGTTTGGACGAGCGGAACAGCCGTTGGTTTTGTTCTCAGGGGCAACAAAGGGCACTGATTTTGGCTTTGAAGATGGCACAAATTTTTTGGCTGAATCAGGTTTTAAACCAAACTGGTTTTGAAAAGGGTGCTACTTTTGGGCTGTTTTCCTCCAACAAGGCAAATGTGAAACCTGCATTTTCAAACAAGATCAGTATAAAAACCAGCCCTTTGTTGCTGTTGGACGATATTTTTTCAGAAATAGATGACCATCTGACAAAAAATTTGTTACACTTTGTGGAGGATCTTCCGGTTCAGACCATAATGACATCCACCAGAGAACCAAAATTATTAAAATCAGTCAGCTTTCAAAAACTCTGTCTGAAGAAAGGGGTTTTTTCCGATGAACGAAGAAGTGACAAAAGAGCCGGCCAAAGAGTCGGAGTCAACCCATAACACGGCACCGGCCAAGGTGCCACCCTCTTATGATGCCTCTTCCATTCAGATTCTGGAAGGGCGGGAGGCGGTCAGGAAACGTCCCGGCATGTATATAGGGGATGTGGGGCACAAGGGTTACCACCACTTAGTCTACGAGATTGTGGATAACTCGGTGGATGAGGCTATGGCTGGCTTTTGCTCAGAAATCACCGTGACTTTGCACACTGATGACTTTGTGTCCGTCCAGGACAATGGCCGGGGCATCCCGGTGGGAAAACATGGCGATAAAAGAAGTGCACTGGAGGTGGTTATGACCGTGCTCCATGCGGGGGGCAAGTTTGACCATGATTCCTATAAGGTGTCCGGGGGGCTTCACGGGGTGGGGGCTTCTGTGGTGAACGCACTTTCCTCCTCCTGTGAGGTGGTGGTTCAAAGGGAGGGAAAAAAGTGGAAACAAAGTTATAAGAGGGGTATCCCGGAGGGTGCACTAATTCAGGAAGGGGAGGCTCTTAAAACGGGCACCTGCACCACTTTCCGCCCCGATCCCGATATTTTTAACGAGGATGTGTCTTTTGACTTTGAAACCCTGTCCGGTCGTTTTCGGGAGCTGGCTTTTTTAAACCGAAATCTCAAGATCAGCTTAAAGGACGAAA
This sequence comes from Bdellovibrionales bacterium, assembly GCA_965242635.1. Lineage (GTDB taxonomy): Bacteria > Bdellovibrionota > Bdellovibrionia > Bdellovibrionales > UBA1609 > JANQSP01. The sequence goes on from OZ251471.1 coordinate 1,863,842, forward strand.
GGGCCAAGCCCCTTAAGGAGCAGGTATTTGTGTTTGAAAGGGGACTCCCGGACTTTATCGCTCATATCAACAAAACCCGCCAGGTTTTGCACCCGGAGATCCTGTTTTTTGAAGGCCAAAAAAAAGATGTGGCTATGGATGTGGCCCTTCAGTGGAATGATTCCTATTCCGAATCCCTTCACACTTATTGCAACAATATTCCCACTATGGAGGGGGGCACTCATCTGGCCGGCTTCAGAAAAGCCCTCACCCGATCCATTAACAGCTATGCTCAGGGAAAGGGCCTGCTCAAGGAGCTTAAAGGCCAGGCTTTGGAGGGGGAGGATATAAGAGAGGGCCTGGCGGGTGTGGTGTCTGTCAAGGTGAAAGAGCCTCAGTTTGAGGGGCAGACCAAGACCAAACTGGGCAATTCAGAGGTCCAGGGCCTGGTGGAATCTTTTGTGCTGGAAAGTTTGTCTGACTGGCTGGACAAGCATCCTTCGGCGGGCAAAAAAATTGTGGAAAAGTGTGTTCGCTCGGCCACCGCCCGCATGGCCGCGCGCAAAGCACGGGAGCTGACCCGCCGAAAAAGTGCCTTGGATGGCGGAGGCCTGCCGGGGAAAATGGCCGATTGTCAGGAGACCGATCCGGCTCAGGCGGAGCTTTTTTTGGTGGAAGGGGATTCAGCGGGCGGGAGTGCCAAGCAGGGCAGGGACAGAAGAAATCAGGCGGTCCTCCCTTTAAGGGGAAAAATCATCAATGTGGAAAAGGCCCGTTTTGAGAAAGTGCTCTCCAATGAAGAAATTAAAACCATCATTATGGCTTTGGGCATGGGGGTGGGAAAAGACAACCTGGATATTTCCAAAATCCGCTATCATAAAATTATCATTATGACGGACGCCGATGTGGATGGTTCTCATATCCGGACTTTGCTTTTAACTTTCTTTTACCGGCACCTGCCTCAGATTTTGGAAAAAGGCTATGTTTATATTGCCCAGCCCCCTCTTTACAAAGTGAAAAAGGGAAGTGAGGAACAATATTTAAAGGATGAAAAGGCTTTGGAACTTTACCTTTTGCAAAGGCAGTTAAAAGCCACGCACATAGCTCCTGTCAATGGGACCACTGCCACCACCACAGAGGAGAAATTACTCTCTTTTGTGAAGAATATTCAAAAGAGAAAAAAGCTTTTGGAAAAAGAGGATTCTTTTTTATTGAGAGAGAGTTTGAAATATTTTTCCTCTTTAAAAGAGGAGCTGACCTTTTTGCTGAAAAATCCCGAAACATTTGGGGCTTGCTTTGCCAGCTTTAAGGAGAAGTTGGAAAGTTTGAAAGAGCCTTTTTCCCTTTCGCTGAAGGAGGAGGAAGGGGGCTTTTTGATATTGGGTGAGCAAAATGGCAGGAAAAGCCAGGCTCTTTTGGACTCTGCCAGAGCAGACTCTTTGGGGTGGAAACAGTTGAGGGAGTTGTCTCAAAGTCTTGATCAGGCTTTTCCTCTTCCTTTTTGTGTCCGTTGGGGCCGGGGCGAAGAGGGGGAGGAACAAAGTTTTTCCTCTTATGAGGCTTTTTATGAGGAACTGATGTCACGGGCCAGAAAAGGCATCTACATTCAGAGATACAAGGGGCTTGGGGAGATGAATCCGGAACAACTGTGGGATACCACCTTAAATGCAGAAAACCGTCGTCTTATCCGGGTGACCATAGAGGACTCCATAAAAGCGGATGAAATTTTTAGTGTGTTGATGGGGGAGATGGTGGAGCCAAGGAAACAATTTATTTACGACAACGCTCTTTTTGCCGGTGCCCTGGACATTTAATTCTTTTGTTTCACAAACAGTGTGTAAATTTTTCACAGGGTGTATATAGTTTTTTTACAGGTTCTTTTTCATTTTTGAATGATTTTTCTTGATATTTTTTTCTCATTTTGATAGGTTGCCCTCTCTTGCAGACCTGTTTTCATGAGGGCAGGATTTCATGAAGACCGGGTTTTATGTTTCCTGTCAGGTGTTCCTGTCAAAAAGAGAAAATAATGAAATATTACCCTGTTTTGATAATGACTTTTTTGGTGGTGGTTGTGTCAGGAACTTCTCCAAAAACTTTTGGAGATATTTCTCACGATTTATCGATAACACAAAATCACTTGATCAAGGTCTCGGAACCAGGAGATCAAAACACTGATCAGGAACAAAAAGAGAGACGGATTAAAGTAACTTTTTTTAATGACAATTTCGGATCCAATGGAAATGAATTTGGTTTAACTCATGGGAGTCGTATCAGGTATTCCGAAGGGCCTGCTGATGGAGAGAACTTCAGTATTTTTTTGGAATCCCAACTTTATCTTGCAGATTATTTTTGGATTAGAGAAAAAGGCAAAACAGCAAGAGTTCAGGTTGTGGAGCAAAACAATATAGAGCTTACAAAACAGATACCTCTTTCCCACAGTGAATATGTTATTTTGGGAGTCCTGACTGGCTGGACGACAAATCGTTCCAGGCATTTTATGCTGGGAGGAGCAAAATATCAGCAAGAGTTGTTTCATGATAGTTTTAACGGTTGGTCTGAGGATATAAAGGATTATGAATACAATCAAGATTGGTGTTATTTTGTATTGAACCAGGATTACAAATACGGTAATGAATTGATTGCTTGGGCAGAAAACGAGGTCCGGGAAGGGTGTTCTGTAGGAAATCCGGGTACTTTAAACCATCTGAAAAGTCGTGGATTTGACTGTGAACATATCTCTGATTATATTGGCACCATTACAGCTGATTTTGAGGGTCAGATTGAATCTGCATTAAAAGGTTGCAAGGGAAAAACCAAAGCTCATGTTGGGGTTAAAGTCGCCTTTGGGAAGATTTATCGTTTGGATGAAATTCGGAATATTTGTAAAAAACCAAAGTCCGATTTATCTTGTATAACCTATTTTCAAGTGGAAGGGGGTATGGATCTCATTACTGTTACAAATGATTCTGCCGTTTATTTTTCCACTGAAATCAACCAGCCCTTGTTTTCTTTTAGGAAAAACTCCACCTTGAGTGCTTCTGCCCGATTGGGGTTTCGCCACCGGACTTTTAAAGGAAAATTGGAACGACATCACAGTTTGGGTTTTCAGTGGTTTTTTCAGAACTCAAACCTGCGTTTGGAAATGGTGCAACCACATAACAGCTCAGGTCGTCTTTTTGATATTCTCAATGATGATGACAGTATTGTCACTTTATCCTATGAGTTTACCCTTTATTAGCTGGTTTTGGAATTTGGACTTTTTCACTTAAACCAAACTGGTTTTGAAAAAGGTGTCGCTTGTGAGGTTTTTCCCTCCTGTCTGGGCAATTTGAAACATGCATTTTCAAACAAGATCGGTATAAAAGGCATAGTGTGAAAAATTAGAAGGCAGGATCGTACACTTCCCGCATAAAATCTTCTATGATATGTTCTTTGATGTATTGGATTTGCTCCTCTTTGGATTGAAGTGGATCCTCTTTGGATTGAAGTGGATATTCCTTACCCAGGCCGGCCATTTTTGGAGGAAACACCTCGCGCTCAATAGAGCTGTGAAATTGGTTGGCCATAGTATGAAGTCTGTCTTCTCTTGGCCTATTTTTGAATAAATCATCTTCGGCTATTTCATGGGTTAAGGTGAAATACATCAATTCCGCCGGCTTTCTTTTTTCTGTGGGTAGGGAGGCGGTTTTTGGCAGAGACAGAAGTCGAGACAGAGGTCTTTCATATCACATTGCGTCATTTCAGCGGTTTTGTTGTGGAGGTGAGCTTGGCCGTGAGGGGGGATGGGCTTGGTGGTCGTGGGGTGGGCTTGACCGGATGTTCAGAACAGCTTAAAGTCTGCCCACTGGTGCGTATTCTTATTGTTCTGTGTTCTTGGAGCAGGAGGAACCCGCTCCAAGGACTCAGCCTGCTCCAAGTTATACTGATCTTGTTTGAAAATGCAGGTTTCACATTTGTCTTGTAGGAGGAAAACAGCCCAAAAGTAGCACCTTTTTCAAAAGGCCGGCCTCGTGGAAGCAGAGACTCAGCCTGCCCCAAGTCAGTTTGGTTGAAGCTTGAGTTTTTGCTTGAATCTCCCGTCTTTTGGGGATAACCTGCCTGTTGGGGTAGCCTTCTTATTGAGGTGGCCTGCTTGATTGAGGTGGTTGGTCCGACTGGGGTAGCTCCTGCCTTAGGGCCTGCTTTTAGCCTGCCTCGTGGAACCGGATATAACCATGAATGATTATAAAGAAATTGTTCGTAGTTTTTTTACTGAGGATTAGAGGTTGGCACAATGACACAAAAGACAATCCATAAAATCTATAAACAAATTACAGGATATCATGAAAAATACTTAAAAAAACATGGAGTTAATCTGCCCAAGTTAAAAAATAATAAAGGCAATTGGACAAAAGACGCACTAATATTGGTTTATTTAAGCCAACATTACCCACACACACAAAAAGCTACAAAAAGAGAGTTGACGCAGTTTATCAGAAACCGTTATCCAGACACAAATGATGTGCAACAGGCAAGACACTTGGGAGCACAAAAAGGGTGGTGGATTTTATCTGGTGGCAGAGACAATATTGTATTATCCTTAAAAAGAGGTGAGTATCAGCTTTACACTTTAAAAGAGCCTTACCCCGGTTTTAAGAAGAACCGGAGACGAACCACTTCTCTTGGCTGGAATGATATCAAACAGAGTTATTTATACCGATGTGCCACCTGTGGCTCCAAAGAAGGACAGCCTCATTTTCATTGGCCGTCAGCAAAAACGAAGTTACAAAGAGCACACAAAGATCCAGCAAAACCATTAACAGCAGAAAATATCATACCACAATGTCAAAAATGCAACAGAGCTGACAGAAACAGGTGGGTGTATGATGATAAGGGCAGAGTCATTAAATTACATAGTGCCATTGTCCTGAAAACCTGCTCTGAATCTGTGCAGAAAAAAGCTTATCAATTTTTATACAAAAAATATAAAGGGCAGGAACCTCATTTACTGAACAAGCCATGAAAAAATATATTAACAAAATTATTCATGATGATGCTCTCCTCTTTTTGCCAAAGTTAAAAGACAACTCCATAGATGTTGTCCTGACAGATCCGCCCTACTTCCTGGATAAAATGGATCATAACTGGAGTGCCAAAAAAGTGCGTGGCCCCAAAAAACCTTATGCTGTAAAACACCTGCCGGCAGGCATGAAATTCACCAAAGAACAGGGAAAAGAGTTTTATTCATGGTATTTGAAAATATCCAAAGAGCTGTTCAGGGTTTTAAAGCCGGGTGGATTTTTCTTTTCTTTTTCCAGTCCGAGGCTTTATCACAGAATGGCCTCAGCCATTGATGACAGTGGTTTTGAAATGAGAGACTGCTTTATATGGCTTTACACACAAAATCAGCCCAAAGCCATGAGCCTGCATCATTTTATCAACAAATCCAATATCACTGCAAAAGAAAAACAAAAGCTGAACCGGAAATTTAAAGGTTGGAAGACCCCTCAGGTAAAGTCCTGCCATGAGCCTATAGCCATGGCTCAAAAACCTTTGGACGGCACTTACATGGAAAATTCCATCAAACACAATGTGTCTCTCATAAACACCAATATCCGGCAGGGTTTGTATAATGATATGTTCGTATCCAATATTATGACTTGTGAGCATATCAATCACAGAGTGGATAAAGTTTTTTTGGTGGATAAACCAAAGGCCAAAGAAAAAGGCATGTTTAATAAGCATAAAACAGTCAAACCCCTGGCTTTATTTAAATACCTGATCAGCCTGACAGCAAAAAAAAGCAGTATAGTTTTGGATCCTTTTATGGGGAGTGGCACAACAGCCTTGGCCTGTAAAGAGCTTAATTGCCAGTTCATAGGGGTGGAAATTAACAGGCAGTATATTGATATAGCCCTTAAGAGATTAAAGACCTCGCACTTTCAGCAAAATCAGGTTGAACAACAGATGTCTTTTTCCGGGCAAAGAGAAAAAACATTGGAATTCTGATCTGTTTTTAAAAACATAGGAAAGAAACGACCAGAGCACCTGCCCTTGCTGGGGGTATGCTGAGCAGGTATTACTGAACACATACAGGAATGATGGTGGAAAAGCAGATTCCAATCTATACCACACTGCGTCATTTTAGCTGTTTTGTTGTGGGGTGTGTTTTGCCGTGTGGCGTGTTTTGTTGTGGGGCGTGCTTGGTCATGAGGTGGGCATAGCTGAGTGTTTGGGACAGTTTAAAGCCTGTTCACTGGTGCATTCTTGTGGCCCTGTGCTCTTTGGAGCTGGCGGAACCCACTCCAAGGACTCAGCCTCTGCCCTGTGCCAGTCCGGTTTAGTTTGGTTGAGGCTTGAGTTTTTGCTTGAACATCCGGGCTATATCAGATAACCTGCCTGTTGGGGTGGCCTGCCTTTTAGGGTGGCCCGACTGAGGCAACCTGCCTGTTGAGGTGGCCTGCTTGGTTGAGGGAATTTGCCCGACAGGAGTAGCCTGTCTGATTGAAGAGGCTGATTTTGGCCCACCTCTGTGCTTGACCTCCAAACAGAGGCAAAAGGGTTGGACATTATCAGTTTAAGTTTACTTATGCTGGTTTTAAAAGGAGCAAAAAATGAAAAAACAAAATATTCCCTCTTCCTTCCAAAAAAACCAACAGGTGGTTATTTTTCCAGGGGATATTTTAAATTTTCTTCAGCAAATACCTGATAAATCCATAAAACTTATCGTCACCTCACCTCCGTATAACATCGGGAAGGAATACGAAAGAAAAACAACATTGGATTCTTATGTTGAGCAACAAACAAAAGTTATTAAAGAATGTGTGAGGGTTTTATCCTCTAGGGGAAGTATATGTTGGCAAGTGGGAAATTTTGTTCAAAAAGGAACTGTTATGCCCTTGGATATTGTGTTGGCACCGGTTTTTGGATCTTTTAATTTGAAGATGAGGAACAGGATTGTATGGCATTTTGAGCATGGCCTGCATTGCACAAAACGATTTTCAGGACGGTATGAAACTATATCCTGGTTTACCAAATCGGATGATTACACCTTTCACTTGGACCCGGTTCGTGTGCCTCAAAAATACCCCGGAAAAAAGTATTTTAAAGGGCCGAGAGCGGGAGAGTATTCCTGCAACCCCTTGGGGAAAAATCCAGGTGATCTTTGGGTGATCCCGAATGTGAAAAATAACCATGTGGAGAAAACCAGGCACCCCTGCCAGTTTCCTGTGGAGTTAATAGAACGATTGGTACTGTCCATGACTGATAAAAAGGATTGGGTGTTGGATCCTTTTTTAGGGTCTGGGACCAGCATTATTGCTGCACTTAAGCATGGAAGAAAAGGGGCTGGAGCAGAGATAAACAAAAAATATATTCAAATAGCTTATGATAGGGTTTATCAATTAAAGAATGGGCTTTTAAAAACCCGGCCTATGAACACACCAATTTATGATCCCAAGTCCCCACTAACCAAGTACCAGCCAATCCACTTATGATTTATTTGTAAAACACTTGGCTTTTTATGTGGGTGACACTATTGATGTGGGGATAGAAGTATTACCTATGAAATCTTTACAAAAGAATATGAGTTCAGGAGTGGCTTATTATGAAGGTGAACTGTATAATGTGGTTCGCCAGGGACGGGGAGTTCCTGCTGTCCCTATCGTACTTATAGGTGTTGATGTGTAATTTTATAAAACTTTAAACTTTCAGCAAAATCAGGCTGAACAACAGATGTTTTTTTCCGGGCAAAGAGAAAAAACATTGGAGTTCTGATCTGTTTTTAAAAACATGGGAAAAAGATTACCAGATTCCTGCTCTTCACTTTGTGCAGAGGCATGCTGAGCAGGAACTACTGAACAAATATCAGGAATGATGGGGAAAGCAAATTCCAACCAAACTGGCACAAGGCAGGGTCTGCTTTTTGAAAAAGGTGCCACTTGTGAGGTTTTTCCCTACTGTCCGGGAAATTTGAACCATGAATTTTCAAACACGATCGGTGTAAATCTATACCACACTGCGTCATCTCAGCTGTTTTGTTGTAGGGTGGGCTTGGCTGGGTGTTCGGGACAGCTTAAAGACTGTCCTTATCCGTGCTTCTGCCTGACACACTATCCAGAACGGGCAGAACTCGCTCCAAGAGCTTTGCCTCCCTGCCCTCAAGCCAGTCCGGTTTAGTTTGGTTAAGGTTTGAATTTTTGCTTGAACATCCGGGCTATATCAGATAACCTGCCTGTTGGGGTGGCCTGCCTGAAGTAACCTGCCTGTTGGGGTAGCCTGCCTGATTGAGGAGGGCCTGCTTTTGGCCCACCCTCTGGAACCGGATATAACCATGAATGATTATAAAGAAAGAACATATCTCTCTTCCATAGAGTCTGCGAAATATTTGGGGCTGACAGTCCATGCCCTTCATGGCCTGATCAAGCAGAATAAAATTAAAAGTACTCTTTCTGCTGGCGGGCAAAAGCGTTTTCATTTAAAGGACTTAAAAAATTATGAAAAAAAGCAATCAAAAGCACCTGTCCGGCAGAAGAAAAAGGCCCTGAAAGAAACTTTGTTAAAAATTAATAACACTCAACACAGGATTTACACAAAGAATGCGGTTTGTATGAGCCAGCTTAAAGACAATTCCATTCATTTAATGGTCACTTCCCCACCTTATTTTAACGCCAAAATGTACACCAAAAAGCCAGTTAAAGGGGACTTGGGCAATATCCATGATTTAAATGAATGGTTTGATAACATGGAGTTGGTATGGAGAGAGGTTTTCAGGGTTCTTCAGCCGGGGAGAAAAGCTTTTATAAATATAATGAATTTACCTGTCAGAAATAAAGAAAGTTTTAAGACTTTAAATTTAACTGGCCGGACAATAGATGTTATGGAGAAAATTGGCTTTATTTTTAAAAGAGATATTATATGGCATAAAACAAATGGAGTGAGAGCCCATTTTGGGACCTATCCTTATCCTGGGGGCATTCTGATAAATAACATGCATGAATTCATTTTGGAATTTAACAAGCCGGATCAGAAAGGGTTTGTAAAATACAGTCATTTGACGGCACAGCAAAAAGAGGATTCCAAGTTGGACAAGGAATTTTGGCTGAGTATTAAAAATACGGATGTTTGGAAAATGAAACCGGAAAACAGTGGGGATAATCGATCTCATGTAGCCCCTTTCCCGTATGAACTGCCCTACAGAATCATTAAGGCCTGGACTTATATAGGGGAGACAATTTTGGATCCTTTTTTGGGGAGTGGCACAACCACAAAAGCTTCTGCCGATTTAAAAAGAAATAGTGTGGGTTATGAAATTGTGCCAGAAATCACTGTCGCCACGATCAAGCACTTAAAAAACTATCAAAACAGGTTATTTATCTGATGCAACCACAATCAGACAAAAAGCTCATTTATGCTCAATCAAGTGATATTAAATCCAGAACATATCTGGAATATCGCAAGGATATGAAAAAAAAAGCCATTGCTGAGCTGGAAGTTTTGCCTTGGCTTAACCAACAAATCAAAAAAGAGAACAGTCAGGCTCATATTGAAAAATATGGAGGAGACAGATTTATCTGGTTTTTAAGAAAAGGAGGTATTACCAGAGCACCGGATTTTATTATTAAATATACCAATAAACCAGCTGAGTATGTAGAGTTTCAATACACAAAAGAGCAACTTAAAGCGTATGATTTTAAAGTTTCCAAAATAGCTCCAAAAGACAGAAAATTGCAAAAAAGAATTCCCAGGACAGGAATCAGGATTTTATATATAATCAAACCAATTTATGAATTTGCTTTCTTGGATCCTCTGTGGATAGTTAAAAATTCACAAGAAACTGTAGCCCCAGCATGGGGGAATGCTCCTGTTTTTAGAGTGGCTGAGAAGAAAATAAAAAATTTATTAAAGGCAGATAAAAATCTAAAAACTGTTTGTGACATGATAGATATGAAATTGGAAGTGCTGAATTTTCAACATAATCTAATCGCTATAGAAAGAGAAAAATTCTCACATTTACTTCAACAGGTTGTGGATGAGAAAAAACTCTTAACAATTACACCAAAAACTTTGTCTGGGTTTTTTAGAGTGTGTTTTATACTGAATCATATTGAAAAAACTCCAGTTAACGTTAATATATGGCTTGTTTATCTTTTGTCTTTTTTGGATCAAAAACTTAATTCCAGAGAAATATTTGAATTGATTTATAGTTTGGATTTTCTTTATTCAAAAACAGATTTGCAAAAAAATGAAGTCAATCGAATGGTGGATGGAATAAAGAAGCTGGACAAAAAAATTCAGAGTTTTTCAAAACAGGACGGTTCTTTTCAATCAGATAAAGTATTATCTCCTTTGGAAGATACTAGGTATTCTTTATTTGCAATAAATATTTTAGAGGATTTAACACAGGACATTTTGTTTTACTATGGAAAGCAGGCAGGTCTGAAGCCAGTCAAAAAAATATATCAGACAGTTCCTTTTTGGCATAAAACTTTTAAATTTATTCAAAGTGAGGGAATAAATAAGCTCTCAGAGAAATGAATGTTGTTTTTAAAAGCATTGGGAAAGAAACGACTAGAGCACCTGCCCTTGCTGGGGGCATGCTGAGCAGGTATTACTGAACACATACAGGAATGATGGGAAAAGCAGATTCCAACCAAACTGGCACAAGGCAGGGTCTGCTTTTTGAAAAAGGTGCCATTTGTGAGGTTTTTCCCTACTGTCCGGGAAATTTGAACCATGAATTTTCAAACACGATCGGTGTAAATCTATACCACACTGCGTCATCTCAGCTGTTTTGTTGTAGGGTGGGCTTGGCTGGGTGTTTGGGACAGCTTAAAGACTGTCCTTATCCGTGCTCCTGCCTGACACACTATCCAGAACGGGCAGAACTCGCCCCAAGAGCTTTGCCTCCCTGCCCTCAAGCCAGTCCGGTTTAGTTTGGTTAAGGGTTGAGTTTTTGCTTGAACATCCGGCCCAGATCAGATAACCTGCCTGTTGAGGTAACCTGCTTGTTGGGGTGGCCCGACTGAGGCAACCTGCCTGATTGAAGAGGGCCTGCTTTTGGCTCACCTTTTTGAAGAATACATGGAATAGGGCTTGGTAAAATGGTTTTTTATTTTGAAAACAAAAGATTGGTTCTTAAGTTTTCCAATAAGAACAAAGGGAAATTCAGATTTAAGCAAAAAAGGAATTCAAAGTGGAGTGATTCTTTTGCAACAAAAGAAAATAAATTTAACAAGAATGTTTATTTGGAATGGCAAATAGGTTATGATACTGTGATATCAGACATTGACAAAAAGTCCACCATTTTAAACAACAAAAGCTTTGAATTTGCCAGATGAGAACTCATATAACAAAAACAAGTGTTTTTGAATGCAAACATTTACCAAAAAGCCGGCAAATCCAAACGGGCAGTTTTTACACTCCAGAAAAAATCGTTGATAAGGTTCATCATCTCATTGCTCCTTATAAAACAAAGGCTCACGCGGTTATTTTGGACAGCTCTGCCGGGGCTGGTGCTTTTATAAGACCAAAAGACAATATCCCTTATAAAGCCGTGGAATGGGATCCCAAAGCAGGGGCTCTCTTAAGCATAAATTGCCCAGGTATCCCTTTGTTTATGGAAAATGCTTTGCAAAATTCCAACAGGGAAAAATATCATATTTCCTGTAATGATTTCTTAATACAAATAGGGAATCCCCCTTATAACGATACCACCTCTGCTTATCGTAATGGCAAAAAAGGGCAAAACCTTGCTGATCCAGATCTGTTTGACAGAGATATTGGTATTTCTTTTTTAAAGTCATATAATAAATTACAATCTGATGTGGTTTGTGTGTTGCATCCCTTGTCTTATTTAATAAAACAAACCAACTTTCGGAGGCTTGGGGCTTTCCGGCAAAACTACAGATTAAAAAAAGGGATTTTATTTTCCAGCCAGTTATTTAAAAGTGTGAGCAAGACAGCTTTTCCTGTCCTGATAGGGCTTTATACCAGAGATCTTCAAGGTATGAGTTATGATTATATAAAAAACTTTAAATTTTTCTTTTTGGAGAAAAATAGGATCCAGCAGAATAATTTTTCTCGTAACCATTCAGAAAATTTGTCAAATAATGCTTTGAAATCTCAAAAAGAAGCACAAGGTCCGCAAGCTTTTTTTAAATTCAATCAATATCCAAATGTGGATTCTTTTATCAGGAAATACCCTCCCTTTAAGTCAGCTGTTAAAGTATCTGATATAAACCTTTATTACTGGACTTTCAGGGATATAAATTCACTGTTGAGAAATAAAGGTTTTCATACTCAAAAAACTGTTCATAGTATTGTGGTGTCTCTGAATAATTGTTATCAATACGCCTATCTGTCAGCCTTTAAAAAGCTTTTTCAGCCACAAAATTTATGGCTTTATGGTAACCTCTCTCCTCTGGGGGATGAAAAAACAGTGAAAAAACATAAAAAGCTGTTTGTGGAATACATGATTTTATCTGAACAAAAATTGTTTTCTCAGTTAAGCTTATCTATAAAGAACAGGATTTGTCGATTTTATCAGCTGAATCAGGATCCAAAAAAATCAGGACAAAGCATAGAGAAAAAAGTGGCACAAATAATTAATAAAACATGGTTAATCCCAGCAAAAAAACCACCTCTTTCCAATAAATCCAGTCAAATGGTTTTTTTTGTTTGAGAATAGTGGTTGGACAATTCCTTTGGACGACCTTACGCTTTATGGCAGACACTTTGAGGACAGTTAATAATCCAAGGGGTATAGGGAGGCGGTTTTTGGCAGAGACATCAGCTGAGACAGACGCCCTCCATGTCATATTGCGTCATTTCAGCGGTTTCATTGTGGGGTGTGCTTTGTTGTAGGGCAGACTCTGCCTGCCCTGTGCCAGTCCGGTTTAGTTTGGTTGAGGCTTGAGTTTTTGCTTGAACATCCGGCCCAGATCAGATAACCTGCCTGTTGGGGTGGCCTGCCTGTTGGGTCAGCCTGCTTGTTGAGGGAATTTGCCCGACAGGAGTAGCCTGCCTTTTGAGGCAACCTGCTTGATTGAGGTGGTTTGCCCGACTGGGTCAGCCCCTCTGCCTGAGGGCCTGATTTTGGCTCACCCTCTGGAACCGGATATAACCATGAATGATTATAAAGAAATTGTTCGTAGTTTTTTTACTGAGGATAAAATAAAACATATTTTTGAACAAATGTGGCAAGGTGAGGGAACAAATAATCCTTTTATACTTGCAACAAAAGATCAAAATTTGATAAAATACAGTGCTTGTTGTCGTAGTATAGACAGCCGATTGGGAAATTTTATGGAAAAGCTGGCCAAAGAAATTGTCCAAAAAGGGAGCTTTAAAACTCTTTCCGAGGTGCAAAAACAAAAAATGAAACAGAAACTCAACGCAAAACCAGATCTTTGCTTCTTTAAAGACCATTACTGGAATATTATAGAGCTGAAGGCAGGTGGTAATATTGACAGCAAAAAAATGAAGGCAGAAAGAGCCAGCTTGGACAAAATAAAGCTCTATGTCTCCAAAGTGACAAAACAGAAGGCCAGATTTTTTTATGCAACAGCGTATCAAAATATTGAGGACTACAGCAGGCTTAATTTTAGTTCAGAGGAATTACTTATAGGAAAAAAGTTTTGGGAATTTATTTGTGATGATTCAAAAAGTTATCATTATATTTTAAAAAAATTTTCAAACAAATACCAAAAAATACATTTACAACACAAGGAGTGATAATGGATTCTATATTAAAAAAAGGGGATTGCCACCAACTGCTTAAAACTTTACCTGATAAATCAATAGATTTGATATTGACAGATCCTCCTTATAACTTGAGTCAATATTCCACAGGGAATTTAAAATTTAACAACAGGGCAGATCTTAATAATGACATTGCCCAATGGGATAAAACAAACTTAAATATTCCTTTCTTAAAAAAAGAGTTTAAAAGAGTTTTAAAACCTACAGGGAATATTTTTATATTCAGTGCTTATAATTTGGTGGGAGAGTATCATCGTATTTTTGATCCTGAATTTGATACTTTTCAGATCATGGTGTGGCACAAAACCAATCCTCCACCCAAGCTCAGGAAAACCAGCTTTTTAAATTCCTGTGAACTGATTTGCTGTATATGGAATAAAGGTCATGTATGGAACTTTAAGTCACAAAAGGAAATGCACAATTTTTTTGAGAGCCCTATTTGCATGGGCCGGGAAAGGTTGGGCCATCCCACACAAAAACCTGTTAAAATTTTAAAACATATTGTGGAAATAGCCTCTCAAAGAGGAGGGATAGTTTTGGATCCTTTTATGGGGGTGGCCAGCACAGGTTCAGCCGCTTTGGATTTAGGCAGGAATTTTATCGGATTTGAGATTGATAAAAACTATTATAATAAAGCCTGTCAAAGGTTAAAGGAACGTAACCTGTCTTTATCTGCCGCTACAAATAACCTTAACCTGTCTTTATAAAAATATAAAGTGGTCAGCAGACCAATTTGCAGAACAAGCCATGAAAATACATACTGTTTGTGTGTCAAAAGGCACTTTAAAAAAAGAGGATCAGCTGGCCTGGAAACTGGCTGGGTGTGCCCTGGATCCCGCACCCCTGTCCCCCCCTGTGGTGGATATGCTCATCAACCGCCTGATCGATAATGCCGGTGTGGCTGTGGCCAGCCTTGAACGAGCCCCTGTGCAACATGCCAGAGATCAGGCTATGGCTCACCCTCACCCCCAGGGGGCTTTGGTGTTTGGCTGTTCCCCTGAACAAAAGTTTATGGCCAACTGGAGTGCTTACGCCAATGGGGTGGCCGTCCGGGAACTGGACTTTCATGACACCTTTCTGGCTGAAGACTACTCCCATCCCGCCGACAACATTCCACCTGTGCTGGCCGTGGCTCAGCAAAAACAATGTGATGGCCAAAGGCTTTTACAGGGCCTGAACTCAGCCTACGAAATTCATATCGCCCTTGTGAAAGCAATATGCCTTCACAAGCATAAGATCGATCACATAGCACATCTTTGCCCGGCACAAACGGCAGGCACAGGGGCACTCCTTTCCATGAATCAGGAGGCTCTTTATCAGGCCATCAATCAGGCGGTCCATGTGAGTTTCACTACAAGGCAGTCCCGTAAAGGGGCCATATCCTCCTGGAAAGCCTTTGCTCCAGCCCATGCCGGAAAGCTGGCCATAGAGGCTGTCGATCGGGCCCTTCACGGAGAAAGATCCCCCACCCCCATTTATGAAGGGGAGGATTCAGTTATAGCCCGGCTGTTGGATGGCCCTTCCGCTGAGTATAACATCGCCCTTCCGGAAAAAGGGGAGGAAAAACAAGCTGTCCTGGAATCCTACACCAAAGAATATTCAGCCGAATACCAGGCCCAAGCCCTGATAGATCTGGCTTTCGATATGAGAAAACAAATAAAGGACTTAAATACCATAAAAGAGATCATTATTCACAGCTCTCACCACACACACCATGTTATTGGGACAGGATCGGGGGACAGGGAAAAACAAGACTCCCAAGCGAGTCGCGAAACTCTGGATCACAGTATCACCTATATTTTTGCTGTGGCTTTGGAGGACGGCAAATGGCATCATATTCATTCTTATACACCAGAGAGGGCAGGACGCCCTGAGACGATAAGGCTTTGGCAAAAAATCAAAACCCGTGAAGACAAAAAGTGGACCGCACTTTATCATCATCCCGATCCAAAGGAAAAAAGTTTTGGCGGACGAGTGGAGATTGTTTTTCAGGATGGCTCCCGAAAAACAGGGGAGAGAAAAAGAGCCAAAGCACACCCGAATGGAGACAAACCCTTTAAAAGAGCGGACTATATCCAAAAGTTTATGGAGCTGAGCCAACAGGCCCCGGTGTCAGAGAAGGAAAAAAAGCGATTTTTGTCCTTGGTGCAAAATCTGCCCCGGCTTTCCGCCAAAGAGGTGGGACAATTAAATATTCAGGCTCACCCGCCAATGAAAAAGATCTCCTTTGGCCTCCTGGACTAAATTTTAACATAAGCTTTATAGAGAAAGCTGGCCCCAAAAAAAAGAGTCCGGTATTGGCTTTTTTCAAAAGCTCCGGACTTTTCCATAAGTGCCAACAAGCCCTCACGGGAGGGAAAATGCCCGGAAGACTGTTGCAAATATTGATAAGCTGTTTTCTTTCCTGTGATCCATCCACCCACAAAAGGCACCACATAACGAAAATATATATGAAAAAAGGGGGACAAAAGCCAAAAAGGCTGGTCCCCTGTCTCCAAAATCATCACCTTTCCCCCCGGTTTGGTGACACGGGCCATCTCCTTCAGAGCCTGAACAGGCTCTGCCATATTCCTCAGACCATAAGCCATGGAGCACACATCAAAGCTGTTGTCTGAAAAAGGCAGGGCCTCCACATCAGCCAGCTGAAAATGAATATTTTTTTTGCCAAACGAGGACTTTTGCCTGTCGTTGTGGGGCTTTTGCCTGTCGTTGTGGGGCTTTTGCCTGTCGTTGTGGGGCTTTTGCCTGTTTAAGCTGGATTCGTAAACCTCCTGGGCTTTTTTCAGCATCTGTTCACAAAAATCCACGCCGGTAATTTGAGCCTTGTGGCTCAAATGCCTCTGAAACTCAAAGGCCACCGCCCCTGTGCCTGTGGCACAATCCAGGATTTGGCTGGTGGCAGGTGCCTCACTCCACTCCACCAGTTTTTTTCGCCATCCCCGATCCAGCCCCAAAGTGATGGCCCTGTTGGCCCTGTCATAATTATCCGCTATGGAGCTGAATATCTGACGGATTTTTTGAGCCTTGTTACTTTCCAGTTTGTTCATAATGGGTTACACTTTTTCACAGACCACTATTATAATCGCCCTCGAAACACTCTGCTATAGTGGAACAGGGAGGAGCATAGTCAAGTGATTTTCTTATTGGGGGCTTTTTTGGTGTCTTCTTTTGCGACTGCGACTGCAACTGCAACCACGGAAGAGACAGGGGTGATTTACCTCCCAAAAGACGCTCTTCTGAATAAAACCATAGAGGTGCCTCATCTTTTGACAGCCATACACCAACCCTCGCCTGTCGGTGTGCGACCTTTGCCTGCCTCTCTTCCGTCCCTCCTGCTAAAACCCCTTTTTGCAGACGGAAGGAAGTGCAGTCCAAACAGAGACCAACGGTTTTTTGGACGGGTGGAAAAAACCCTCCTTCCCCGGACCCCTCTGACCATCACAAAAATCTTTTTCACCATGAGCCGTGAAAAACCCCTCCTTTATCACACACTCAAGTGGACCTTTTCACTTCTCTCCCTTGTGGAATGGCACAAGTTCAGGGGAGGTGTGGGCCTGGACTACCTTGTGCAGGATACAGAGGGGGAAACTTATATCATCGATGATGTGGATATAGACCCTGCTTTGTTTTATCGCTATCAGGGAAACAGTGCCAAAAAAGCCCGCCATATCCTCTCCGCCTTTCACAAAAAAGAGGGTGATTTAAACCCAACTGGCACAAGGCAGGCAAAGTCCTCTGGGCAGGTTCTGCCTGTCCCACAGGTTCTGCCTTTTGAAAAAGCTGTGACTTTGATTTTGGAAGGGCATGCGGAATATATAGACAAATGCGGATATTACCAGTCCCCTCAGGATTTGGCCAAAAAGCGGGAAACAGAAATACAGGAAGGACAAAAATCCTACCAGAGGATTTTGGCTGTGGTGGCAAAAGCCCCTTCGGATCATCTTTATAAGAATACCGTCCGGACCACAGAAACCCAAGTGGAAATGCGGGTGAATGAAAAGGCCTTGGCTTTATTGCTTTTGAACAGCTCTTTTTTACGGATTAAAGACATAAAAATCAGGGGCTAAGCGGCTTTTTTATACGCCTCAACCATCGGTTCCTCCTCTTCCTCCTGTTCCTGATCCAGTAAGTTCAGGTAAAGGCCGGTGACCGATCTGACTCCTGTGAGTTCCATGGAAGAGCGGTTTTTCTTCCAGGTGGCAATCTGCCCTTTCACATTTCTCAACACTGTTTTAACAGCTGTTTTTATTGTTTCATCCTTGGCATGAGAGGAAAAAGTTTTGATGTTGGAATGCACAGTCAGTTTGCAGAGATAAGCTGAAGGTTCTCTAAAAATATTCAGGTGACAGGTGGCATTGGAGGGGGAATGCCTCATCAGAGATTCCAGATACTCTTTCAGCTGTGAAAGATCTTTTTTGGCCTCCATGCCATGAAAACGGACGACAATATTACTCTGATTCATCTTTACCTCTCCTCAGTGCGGTTTTTTTTAGGGTCACTATTTAATTTATCGGCTTTTTGTGCCCTTATTAAAATTTTTTTTTTGCTGAGGCCTTTGAGATGGCCTATTATAGGCTCTTTTCGGGCGGGTTTTCAGGCCTTTTTTGCCTTTCCGGGGCCTTTTCCTGCGTTTTTTTGCACCGGAAAAGCCTTTTTTGGACTTTTGCCCGTCGGTGCGGGACTTTCGTCTGTTGGTGTGGGGCTTTTGCCCGGATTTTTTCTGGCCTGTTTTGTGCCTGGGGACCTTTTCCCCCTGATGGGCTATCAGCTCAAAATCAATCTGAGCCGTGCCTGCATCGGCGGACACCACCCGGATAAGGACCAGATCCCCCATTTTAAACCGCCGGCGGGAATGGGTGGATCTCAGCTCCAACAGAGATTCCTCAAATTCCCAATGGCCAGCCAGTTGACTTGAGGACACCAGGCCCTCCACATCATAAAGTCTTAATTTCACAAAAAAACCAAAACGGGTGAGGCCCGCTATTCTGCCTTCCATTTCCTCCCCCAAATGCCTCCTGATAAATCGGGCTTTTTTTATATCCTTTAAATGTCTTTCCGCTTTGACGGCCCTTTGTTCACAGGCACTGATGAGAGGGGCTATGGACTCCAGGTCCTTTTGCCTGTAGGGCCAGGCCTCCTTATATAAGTCAGCCTTTAAAATACGGTGCACAATGAGGTCACTGTAACGGCGAATGGGTGAAGTGAAGTGCGTGTAAGGCTGGATATTCAGACCAAAGTGACTTTGGGCCTGTGCCTTATAAACAGCCTGAGAGAGGGAACGGAGGATCAGCATTTGCAAAACCTCTGATAAAGGATGATCGGCAAAATGAGCAATCAAGGAGGACAGATTTTTGTGTATTTCATGCCCCTTGAGCTGGGTTTTAAAACCCAGACTTTGAGCGAACTTGCCCAAAAGCTTTAAAGAATCCTCTTTGGGCAAATCATGTGTGCGATAAAGAGCGGGGGCTTTTTGTTTGTGCAAATACCCGGCCACTGCCCTGTTGGCAGAGAGCATCAGTTCCTCTATCAGCTGGTGGGCAAAAACCCTCTGGCTTTGTGTTATATTCACAGGCTCCCCCAAAGCATTGACATGGACTTCTGTCTCAGGTATTTCCAGCTGAATAAAATGGTTCTTTATTCTCTGAGCCAAAAGCTTTTGAGCCAATATTCCTGCCGACACCACATTTTGCTGAACCTCTCCCTTGGGCTGGTTTTGTTCTATTATGTCCTCCGCCTCTCCATAAGTCAGCCGGGCCTGGCTTTGAATAAGGCCCTCGTAAAAAACACTTTTTGTTTTTTGAGCCTGGGAGTTGAAATGAATTTCCGCCACAAAAACCGGGCGTGGGACCTTTGGCTTTAAGGAGCAAAGGTCATTGCTCAGTTTTTCTGGAAGCATGGGCACAGTCCAGCCCGGAAAATAAGTGCTGTTGCCCCGCTCTTTGGCACATTTGTCCAAAGCTGAACCGGGCCGGACATAATGGCTCACATCGGCAATGGCCACATACAGAATCCAGCCCTTGGGCTGGGGTAAAACGCATACGGCATCATCAAAATCCTGAGCAGTTTGGCCGTCTATTGTCACAAAAGGAAGGTGGCTCAAGTCCTTTCTTCTGTGTGATTTGGCCGGGGCTGTCGTGGAGAAATTTTGAGCTTCCTCAAGGGCCTCTTGAGGAAACACCGCGGGCAGGCCATGCTTTTGAATAACCCGCATATTATCCTCCATCGCCCTCGGAAAAAGCCCCAAAGAGCACACCAACTCCCCTCTAAATCCCTCCGGGCTGGCCGGCCAATGAAGAATTTTGGCCTGCACCCATTCCCCTTTTTGGATCTTCTGCCCAGGTTTCATGTCGATTTTTAAATCCTCACCCCACTCAGCACTGTCATCCCTTATAAGGCCTGTCGTGTCAGACAGGGGAAAACAAGGCCCCACCACCAATGTTTCTCTGCGGGCCAGGATTTTCAGCACTTTTCCCGCCCACTTGTTTTTTCGATACTTTCTGGGAAAAATCGCCACTTTTACTTTATCCTGGCTCATCACCCCCTGCATTTGTTGGCGGGGCAGATACACATCGGGGAGAGCAGGATCATCGGGAATAACAAAACCAAAGCCATCGGCCTGTCGCCGGACTGTTCCTGTGAGAGAGGAGGGATGAATATCAGGGCTTTTGCGTTGAAATAGCCAGTTTTTTATGCGTCTGTTCATAATGTTTTCATGATCCTGTGTGTCTTAATGGTCCTGAAAAGGATTTTCGGAGGACTGGGTACTTTTTGGGATGATAAACCGCACTGTTTTGTGAGTTTTGTCAGCTTAACTGACAATTTTGGAAGTTTCAAGGTTTAATCTTCCAAAAATCGGTTATTTTGTGAGTTTTGTCAGCCTAACTGACAATTTTGGAAGTTTCAAGGCCCGATCTTCCAAAAAAACAGTTATTTTGTGAGTAGAAAGGGGCTTTTTATGAAGAAGGCCACAGGCCACCCGTGAGCTTATCGGCTTTATAGGAGGTCAGGAACATTATTTTACTTTTTTATCATCTCTTTTATTTCTCTAAAGCCTTCCTTCATATCTTGCCTGAGATCGTCAATCTTCTTATTGGTGTCTGTGATATGATTGCTTAAATCCTTGCGGATATGCCTCATCTCATTAGCAAGGTAAACTTGATGAGCAATCAGAAACACAACCCCAATCGGGACTGACTGGTCAAAAAAAGCTGATACTGCTGATAAGTTCATAATCTCATTATAACACAGGACTAAAGTTTGTCAACATGGCAAGCCGGGGCAGTTTTGAGCTGGTTTTGAGCTGGTTTTGAGCTGGTTTTGAGCTGGTTTTGAGCTGGTTTTGAGCTGGTTTTGGGCTGGTTTTGGGCACTTTGCTTGCCTAATTTTCCAAAAAACAGCTATTTCACGAAAAGATGGGACGGGAAACAAAGGATCGGGGGGCGAAAATCGAAAACCGGCCATTTTTAGCTGTTTTTGTTGGTTTTTGGAGTCAAAAGGAACATGGGAATTCAATGATTTCAAGGACTTACAAGCAAAAGTGGTAGAGACATGCCATCTCTACCACTTTTCCCCGTAAATCCCTGATTTTATTCAAAAAACAATCTTTGAAAGCTCAGGGCTTTCCTCGACTATATAAATCTTTTCGGAAAAAGACAACTTTTAATTTAGTATTTTTTTTAAATTCTTTTAAAAAACTTCAAGACAACCTAAAAACTTAAGTAATATTAAGTATTTACTAAAATAACAGAAGTGTCTCAAAATAAGACTTTCATCCTGTTTTTGAAATTTTTTGTCTCAAAATGAGACACTTTTTTCTGATTTTGGTTTGTGGCAAACCATGTCCCCCAAGAAAATAACTTTTCCTTAAAAATCAGGCACTTGGAACTGAAAGTGGTAGAGATGGCATGTCTCTACCACTTTCTCCCCAAGTTATTGAAATAACAGGAGTTTTTCCTGTTTTGGTGGTTTTGCATGACTTGGCTGTCATTCCTGCAAAAGCGGGAATCCCTTGGTGGATTGGCACGGAGCAACGATTGAAAAATGTTGCGAAGAATTAAGGAGGATTGAAGTCGGCCTTTATTACGGAGGCAAAAACAACAACCATTTACCTTTAGGAGGTGTATTATGAAGGCTCTTATAATTTTTCTTAGTCTGGGGGTTATGGGCTGTGTGACAGCGAGTTATAGAAACCCCGACAGTGAGAAATTGGCTTATAACAATGATCCGTGTGTGGACGGTCGTTGGTTAAGTTCTTTGAGGGACACTGTGCAATCATATAAACAAGAAAACCCTCCTATTATGGTGGCCGATTATGCCACATGCATGGATTATTGTGTGGGAGACGGTGGCAGTGATGAGGAATGCCACTGTGTCTGCAAAAGAGAGTAAAACCATTAACCTTTTGGAGGTGTATTATGAAAGCTCTTATTCTTTCCGAAAAATATGCCCACAAAAAGAAAAAAGGCCAAAAAAGAGCTTTTTGTCGCCTATTATAGACACCAAACAGGACTTAAGGCGGGGTGTCACAAAACCCGGCCCAGACCAGAGTCCGTATTTTCATATCCAAAAAAATTAAATGGTGCGTTATTTTGAGTGCTTTTCTTAAAAAAGTGTTGTGAGCAGAGCTTAAGCTCATTTACACTGTTAAAGAGAAGGAGGTCTTAATGGGACGGTTTAATATTGAAGATAAAAAAGTGGTGGCGGGGATAGACTTGGGTGCGACCCATGTCCGTTGCCTGATTGGTGTGCTTTCCGCCAATGAATGGACTCTTATGGGGTCGGCACGGGTGGCCCATAAGGGCATGTTCAAAGGCCGTATTGTAAATATGAAAGAAAGTGCCTCCGCACTGAAAAAAGCCATAGAGGAGGCAGAAGTGACCGCCGGCCTTCAAAGCTCTCAGCTTTTTTTGGGTATCAGTGGGGACTATCATCCCTTTTCTTCAAGAGGGATGGCCATTATTCCCTCCAGGCAGGTGACAGAGGACGATGTTCATAAAGCTGTGGAAACAGCCAAAGCCGTGCCTTTACCCAACGGCCATCGTCTTTTGCATGTCCTGCCCAAGAGCTTTACAGTGGATCGGGAAGGCCCTTTTTTCAATCCCCTTGGGCTTTCAGGCCTTCGTCTGGAAACCTCTGTCCTGATTGTGTCTGTTCCGGAAACCAATGTGCAAAACGCTCTTCAGTGCCTCCGTTACGCCGGCTGTTCTGCCCGTGCCCTGGTGTTACAGCCTCTGGCCACCAGCCTGTCTGTTTTAAACAGGGATGAAAAAAAGTCCGGTGTGGGCATTTTGGATATAGGGCAGGACCAAAGTTCTTTTATCCTGATAACGGATTCCCGTGTCAAGCACATTGGTTCTCTTCCCACAGGAGGGGAGGATTTCACCCATGACCTTATGCTGGAACTCAAAATACCCAGAGACAGGGCAGAATACATCAAACTTCAGTATGGCAATATTATGTCCAAAGCAGATTGGGAGGAGGAGTCAGCCACCATAGAGGAGTTGCAAAAATGGGACATCAAAGTCAGTGCCAAAAAAATCAACGCGATTTTGTCGGCCCGGGCGGAACTGCTTTTTAAAGAGGTGCGGGAGCAGATCCAGGCCCTTGGTTATTTCGACAAACTGCAGGAAGGCCTGATTTTGACTGGTGGGGCCAGCTCTCTCAAAGGCATGGTGTCCGCGGGCCGTGCGGTTATGGACAAGCCTGTTCGAAGGGCCTTCATCCGGGATTTTCCCGGCATCAATGAGCTGGAAAACAAAAACGACTTTGCCACCGCCCTTGGCATTTTATGCTATGTTCAAAATGAAAATATATTGGATTACCGCTCTCATTATTCAGACGGACGGGCTTTTAAGCTGAAAAGATGGGTGCAGGATCTGTTCATGTAAAACAGGAGTCCTGTAAAGCGGGAGTCATGTAAAACAAAAACAAAGAGGGGACCAAAATGTTTAAACTGGATGAGGACAGCCTTAATTTTCGTGCATGCATCAAGGTCATTGGTGTGGGAGGCGGGGGAGGCAACGCCATAAAAACCATGCGTGAGTCCGGTTTGTCCGGTGTTCAGTTCATGGTGGCCAACACGGATGTTCAGGCTTTGGAAGAGCATGAAGGGCTGGACGCTGTGATTCAAATGGGTGCTCAGCTGACAGGGGGACTGGGGGCGGGTGCCAACCCGGAGATAGGTCGTCAGGCGGCCATAGAATCCTGTGAGCAAATCGGGTCGGCACTTAAAGGGGCCAACATGGTTTTTATCACAGCGGGCATGGGGGGAGGCACCGGCACAGGCTCAGCGGGGGTTATTGCCCGTATTGCCAAGGAGCAGGGTGCACTCACAGTGGGTGTGGTCACCCGTCCCTTTTTCTTTGAGGGGCAAAGGAGAAGCCGGCATGCAGAGATGGGCATTCAGTTTTTAAAGGAGAATGTGGATACCCTGATCGTTATCCCCAATCAAAAATTATTACAGGCAGAGGAGGAGCAATGTTCTCTGCTTTCCGCTTTTAAAAATGTGGATCATATTCTGTTGACGGCGGTTCAGGGCATAGTGGATCTCATCAATCAAAAGGGCCTGATCAATCTGGATTTTGCGGATGTCAAAACCATTATGTCCGAAAGGGGCCTGGCCATCATAGGGACAGGCACAGCCAAAGGGCCGGAACGGTCTTTGTTGGCCGGGCGTATGGCCATATCCTCCCCTTTGTTGGAAGAGGATTCTTTTAAGGGGGCCTCAGGCCTGATTATCAATATCACCGGCGGGGCGGATTTGTCCTTAAAGGAAGTAAACCAAACCGCAGAGCTGATCTCCCGTGAGGCACACCCGGAGGCGGAGATTATATTTGGTGCCATAGTGAATCCGGATAAATCCATGGAGGAATTGAAAGTCACTGTCATTGCCACCGGTTTTGAAGGCCGGCAACATTCAACCCATGTGGCAGATCCTGAAAAGTCCCCTGTGAAAGAAAAACCTCTGAGCAACCCTACTGGCCAAAACAGCCCAAAAATGTTCAGGAGAACAAGCCCACATCCCCTCTTTCCCCCCCTGTTGATGATGAAAAAAAATATTCAGCCCCTTCAACAAAACAAAACCCAGGTCAAGAGGCCCCGGACAAGCCCCTGGAAACAGCCAAAGAGCCTTTGCCCCCCAGCCTTAACCGAACCAAAAAATTGCCCCGGGATATTTTAATGGAAAAAGCAAAGGCCTACCAGGAGGAGATCCACAAAAAACATATCATAGACAAAAATGACCAACAACTGAGTATGGACATCCCCCCCTCCTCTCCATCGAAAGAGGCCACAGTCCATACAGCCCCTTTTAAAAAACAAAGACATGGATTGATAAATTTTTTCCGGAAGTCGGACAAAACTCTCCAATAAAATACTTTTCAAATGAAAAAAAAAAGCTCTTCCATTATTACCCCCAAAAAATACCAAAGAGCGTTGATTGTTTATAGAGACCAGGGACCAGGCTTTGGCAAGGGTCATCCAGCTGATATGCTGAACATAGTGGCCCGGACAGAAAAATGGCTTGAGAAAAATCATATCCGGACAAAAACTTTTTCCCAGTCCGCTCTTTCCAAAAAAAAGAATGGGGATTTCCCTGTGGATTTTGTGTTGGTGTTGGGGGGGGATGGCACTTATTTGCAGGCCGTGCAATGTGTGTCTCGTCATGCCATTCCGTTTTTGGGCATTAACATGGGTTCTTTTGGTTTTCTGACTGTTCATCCTCAGTCTGCCATTATATCCTGTTTAAAATCTTTTCTCAGCGGAAAAATGAAAACAGAGGAAAGGGCTTTGATGGAGGTCCGGCTTTTTAAAGGGAAAAAAGAGGAAGGCCGGTTTTTGGCCCTGAACGACATGGTTATGGAAAGGGGGGCTTTCAGTCATTTGATCGGCATTGCCATTTATATTCAGGATAAAAATATTTATTCTGTGAAGGCGGATGGCCTGATTTTATCCACTCCCACAGGTTCCACAGCCTACAACTTGGCGGCAGGGGGGCCTATCCTGCATCCTCAGGTGGAGTCTTACGCCATTACCCCTATATGTTCTCACAGCCTGACCAACCGGCCGGTTATTGTGCCGGACACTTATGAAATGATGTTTAAAATCACCAACAAAAACCAGCATGCTTTTTTGACTGTGGATGGCCGGAAAAAAGCACGGATCTCCAATCAGCACATGGTGCGACTGCGTAAAGCCTCTGTCCGTCACCAGACTTTGCGGTCCGTGGACCATAACGACTTTTTACTGCTCCGGGAAAAGCTGAAATTCTTTATTTAAGGTCATTGTCAGTTTGGTTTAAAAAGCAGAAAAATCAGGCAAAAAACAGACAGACCAAGCATATAAGGCGAAAGCTCTCTCCTTTTTCCTGTGACTGTCTTTAAGCCCGCGTAAAACAAAAATCCGTAAATAATCCCCTGAATAATGGAAAAACAAAGTGGAATCAGCAAAATCATCATAAAAGCCGGCAGGGCCTCATCGGGCTTGTGCCACTCAATATCTCCAGCCGATTTCATCATGTAAGAACCCAAAACCACTAAAATGGGGGCCGTGGCAATGGAGGGGATCATGGAAAGAAGTGGGGACAAAAACAAAAAAGGCAAAAACAGGCTGGCGGTGGTCACTGCCGTGAGGCCCGTCCTGCCCCCGGCCTGAATACCCACCAAAGACTCCAAAAAACATATAACAGAGCTGGAACCAAAAAGCCCCGCCCCCGCCGTGGCAGAAGCATCTATCAACAGAGGCTTTTTTAAGTTTTGTGGGTGTGCCTCCTCTTCAGACATCAGAGGGATCGCACGGGTTATCCCCATCACACTGCCCAGGCTTTCAAATAAATCCACAAAAGCAATGGACAGTAAAACCGGCCAGGAGGAATATTTTAAAGCCCCCCACAGATCCATACTGGCAAAGGCACTGAAGTCAGGAGAGGAGAAAACCCCTTTGTGCTGTAACAAAATCTCCTCCCCCCAAAATCTCCCCAGAGGAAAACACAACAAAGTGACAAGGGCAATGGAGATCAAAAAGGCCCCCCTGACTTTCCGGCTGAGCAAAACAAAGGTTAAAGCCAGGCCAAAAAGAAAAGTGCCATTTTCTGCTGTCAGAGCCTCCGCTCTTAAAAAAGTTTTCTCTGAGTGTGCTATCATTCCCCCTTCCTTAAGCCCCATAAAAGCCACAAACAAACCAATGCCACAAATCAGGGCATTTTTAAGGGAAGGGGGCACAGCCAAGGCCAGCTTTTCCCGCAGGCGAAACAAAGACATGACAAAAAAAATCACCCCCACCCAAAAAGTGGCCCCCAGGGCCGTTTCAAAAGGAACACCCTGACTGCCCACCAAAGTGAAAGTGAAAAACCCGCTTAAGCTCAAGCCCGGCCCCAGGACAATGGGGCTGTTGGCGTAAAGACCCATGGCCAAAGAGCTGAAAAAGCAAACACAGATGGTGGCCGTGACACAGGCAGAAAAAGACAGGCCTGTTTGAGAAAGAATCTGCGGGTGCACACTCACAATATAAGCCATGCTTAAAAATGTGGAAAGCCCAGCCAAACACTCTGTTTTGACTGTGCTTTTTCTCTCCCTGATTTTAAAAAAAGACAGAATATTTTGTTTCATTATGTCAAAGCCCTTTTATCCATTGATCCCACTCTTCAAGCCTTTTTGCCTTTTGATTCAAAAACGCAGTCAAAGACTGATAAGAGATGAGTTTTATGTTCTGCAAAATGGGAAAATCATGATCCGAAGAGTAAGTGACCGGCAACATATAGTTTCTGGATTTTAAGATCTGCTGAATCTCAGGCTCAAGCAAAAAAAGCACAAAGCTTTCAGCCAGAGCACACTCTGTGCAAAAACCGGACACACCGGCCATCTCCACTTGAAAAGCCAGCCCCTCCTGAAACATCAGAAAATAAAAGTCCTTTTGCTGTGTCTGCCGGTGGTAAAGAAGAGAGCTTAAATAAGAAAAGCTTAAATCCACATGGCCTCTTTGAAAAAGGGCGTAAGAAGTGGACCAGGAGGGAGGCAAACCATAGAGCTGGCTTTTAAAGGCTTTTAAAAACTCTGCTGTTTTTTCCCTGAACACAGACCATATCCAGTAATAAAACTGAAGGCCCACTGTGCTGTTGCGGGGGGAGGGAAGAGAAATGTTATGCTGGAAGGAAGGCTTGAGCAGATCCTGAAGGCTTGAGACAGGGGCTTTTGGTTCGCGGGAGAGAAAACTCATGGGCGACCAGTTATAAGGGATAAATTCCGGCGAAACAAAATGGTCGGCTGGAGACAAAAAAACAGGGTCGTTGATGGGCTTAAAGGGTTTCCAGGGCAAACCACGCACACTTTCCCGTGACAGCTGATCCAGCCCCAAAACCACATCCGTTTTAAAACCATCTTTTTTTAAAGAGAGTCTTTGGGCAAACAGGGTGGAGTCCGCCACTTTAATCCACTTCACCCGGCAGGCACATGTTTTTTCAAAGGCTTTTTTAATTTCCTCCCCCGGCCCAAACACGCCGGCAAAAGAGGAATAGGTCATAACCCTGAGGGTTTTTTTGGTTTCGGCCGGCTTTGTATGGAGAAAAAACCAATACAAAGCCACCAAAACAAAGGCAGAAAAAAAGCCCAAAATAAAAAGTTTTTTTCTCATATTATATCTTTTTCAGATCCAATTATACTGATCTTGTTTGAGATTTCATGTTTCATACTCTGATTTTCTTTTATGATCCAAAAGAAAAAACAAGCCCATCCCCAAAAGGGTAAAAAAGATGACTGTCATCCACTCACTTAAAATGCCATCAGACCAAAGCTGATTATAAGGTATAAATTGCGGAAGGCTGGCTATAATAATCCCCAAAGCCATGCAAAAAAAGAATTTTCTGTGCTTTTTTAAAAAAAACCGCACCATGAACAAAGCCAGTAAAAGCCCCAAAAGCCCCCCTGCAGTAAAAAAGGCCAAATTCAAAAGTGCTCTGTTGGCCAGGCTTTCCAGAATGTAGGGGTAAGTTCCCATAAGCAATAACACCCAAGAACCGGAAAGGCCCGGCAAAACACCGGCAAAAACAGCCAAAAAACCGGACAGGAAAAGCAGGGTCCGGGCCATGCTTATGGAGCAAAGCGGATTGGACAAAAAACCATTGAGGCAAGCCCCTAAGAAATGGGACTTTTCCGGAAGATATATACTGCTCAGTCTGTTATGCTCCAGCAAAACAGCCGACCCCTTAAAACCAATCAAAACCAGCCCTGTCCAGAAAGCTATCCACAAAATGGCCTTTCTGCTTTTGCCCGTCATTTTAAAAAGAGAGGGGATACTGGCCACTATCAAGCCCATAAAAAAAGCATAAAGTGGAATGGAAAAATGAAATATCAAAAAGGCCAAAGGCCGGGCCAAAAATAACAGAGCCAGGCTCGCCCCCGCAAAAAGACAAAGCAAAAACCACCCACTTTTCTGGCTGGACAGGCCAAAAGCCTGTGGGTCTGGTTTTTTTTCTCTTGCCCTTTTCAGGGAAAAAGGCCGTTTAAAAAAAGCCCCTGCCCAGGCAATAAATTGTGTGAGAGAGACAAGAGTTTTTTCATAAATCCCCATTACAAGGGCCAGGGTGCCGGCAGAAAGCCCCGGAATCAACAGAGCCACCCCCAAAGCAAAGCCCTTGAGAACCCATACCGCTTTTTTCTGCCACGGCCCTTGCCTGATCTTCATAATCAGACAAATTATACTGATCTTTTTTGAAAATGCATGTTTCATATTTGCCTTATGGGAGGAAAACAGCCCGAAAGTGGCACCCTTTTCAAAAGGCAGACCCCTCGGGGCAGGCAGAACCTGCCCCGAGGGTTCTGCCTGCCCCGTGCCAGTTTGATTTAGCACCTCTTTTTTTATTTGTCATGTGAGTTTAATCTTTGTTATACTTGGCCTGTCAAACTAAAAAAACAGGCTGAAGGTGGCAGACAACAGGTGATGATCCAAAAAGCAGTGGCCAACAAGAGTTTATAAAAATGCGTATTCATATTTCTGACTTGGGATATAAAGAGCTGACCGCCCGGACCACTGTTCAGGAGGTGGCCAAAAAGTTTTTCTCCCAAAAATCCCCTCTTTGCGTGGGGGCTTTTGTCAATGAAAGTCCCGGTGTCTCAGACTTGAGAACCCCCTTAAAGGACGGGGACAGCCTTGATATGGTGTTCCTTCCCTCCGATTCGGCCTTGGAGGTGGTGCGTCATTCCTCCGCCCATGTCATGGCCCAGGCCGTGCAGGAACTTTGGCCGGAGGTTCAGGTCACCATCGGCCCTGTTATTGAAAATGGCTTTTACTATGATTTTGCCTCTCCAAAGCCTTTTTTGCCGGAGGATTTGGAAAAAATAGAAGTCAGGATGAAAGAGATTATCCAACGTCGGTTGAAAGTGACAAGAGAGGTTTGGCCCAAAAAAAAGGCTATAGCCTTTTTCAAAAAGATAAAAGAGCACTACAAGGTGGAGATTATAGAGGGCCTGGGTGAAGAGAAGGTGAGTGTCTACAGACAGGGGGAGTGGCTGGATCTCTGCAAAGGCCCCCATGTGGAAAATCTCTCTCAGATTGGTGCTGTCCGGGTGTTGCGTCAGGCAGGGGCTTACTGGAGGGGGGATGAACAAAAACCACAGCTTCAACGTATCTATGGCACCGCCTTTCACACAGAAAAAGATCTGAAAAAACACCTTCATAACCTGAAAGAGGCTGAAAAAAGAGATCACCGGAAATTGGGAAAGGAAATGAATTTGTTTTACTTTTCTGAACAGTCTCCGGGAATGCCTTTTTTCACCGGGGCCGGCACGGTTATTTATAATGAACTCCAGGATTTTTTGAGAAAAATGTATTTTCAGTATGGCTATGAGGAAGTGATAAGCCCTCAGGTTTTTCACACCGATCTGTTTGACAAATCAGGCCATACCGAACACTTTTTGGAAAACATGTATCCTGTGTGGCAAAAGTTCGTCCAAAAAGGGGAAAGTGGGTTTCGGTTTTCAGAGGGTAAGACATCTCAAGAAAGGGTCTCTCTTTCTTTTCTCAAGCCCATGAACTGCCCGGGCCACTGTTTATTGTATTCTTTTCAAAAAAAATCCTATCGGGATCTCCCCTGTCGGGTGGCAGACTTTGGCCGGCTCCACCGCCGGGAAAAAAGGGGTGTCCTGCATGGGCTGAGCCGGGTCAGTGCGTTCTCTCAGGACGACGCCCATGTGTTTTGCACACCAGAGCAGATGGAGGGGGAAATAAAAAATATTCTGGACATGTTTCATGATATTTATCATCACTTGGGCTTAAATGAGTATAAAATTTTTCTCTCCACCCGACCCAAAAACTTTATGGGGGAGGGGGCTGTGTGGGATCAGGCGGAAAGGGCCCTGGCCACTGCCCTCAAGAGCCGGAACATGCCCTTTGAGGTCCAAAAAGGGGAGGGGGCTTTTTACGGTCCCAAGCTGGACATGATGTTTGTGGACGCCATGCAAAGGGCATGGCAGTTGGGCACCCTGCAATGCGATTTTAATATGCCCAAAGCTTTTGGCCTGAAATACACCGACCGGGACAACAGGGAAAAAACACCCGTGCTGTTGCACCGGGCCATTTTGGGCTCCATGGAGCGATTTATCGCTGTTTATTTGGAGCACCGGGCGGGGCATTTGCCCCTCTGGCTCACGCCTGTTCAGCTTCTCCTGCTCAATATTTCAAAAGATCAGGAGGATTATGTGAAAGAATCTGCCCTTAAGGCCAGATCTCTAAACCTTCGGGTGGAAAAGGACCTGAGGGCAGAAAAGCTGGGCTACAAGATTCGGGAGGCCCGGCTCCGCCGGATCCCGCTCATGGCCGTGGCCGGGGACCGGGAAAAACAGGCCAAATCTTTGGCTTTTCGCTCAGGAGCGGGGAAAAACAGGGTTTTGCCTGTAAAAGAGGGCCTGGAACAGATACAAAAAATGGTTCAGGCCCGTTCTTTGGATATATCTGCTTTTTTTGATTGACAGGCTGAAACCCTGAAGTTAATATAAAAGCATGGATTTTAAACAAGCATATCTGGATCGGTCTTAAAAACCAAAAAACAGGAGGTGTCTTATTCGTAAGTTCAGAAAGAAATTCAAAGGATCATTTAAAAAAGAAGACAAATTGAGAGTAAACGAAAGAATCATCGCCGGGGAAGTGCGTCTGGTGGATGAGCATGGGGAGATGAAAGGGGTGTTGACGGGGCATGAGGCCTTGGCTATGGCAGAGGAAAAAGGCCTGGATTTGGTGGAAATAGCCCCCAAGGCCAAACCTCCCACATGCAAGATCATGGATTATGGAAAGTGGAAGTTCAAACTCAGCAAAAAAGAAAAGATCTCCAGGAAAAATCAGGTTAAAATCATTGTCAAGGAAGTGCAGTTGCGTCCCCGCACTGATGTCCACGATCTGGAAATCAAAATGAAAAAAGCCAGGGAATTTCTTCTGCATGGCTGTAAAGTCAAAATACATCTTCGCTATTCCGGCCGGGAGATGGCCCACAAGGAGTTGGGTCTCAAAATGCTGGACCGGGTGAAAGAGGCTCTTATCCCTTATTCCGTTTTGGAGCAGGACAACCCTCAAATGGAAAAAAGATCGGCTTTTTTGTTCTTTGCACCGGAGCCGGTCAAGCTGAAAGAGTGGCAGAAAAAGAAAAAAGCGGGTCAGCTGAAAGGGGCCAGAACAGACAAAAACCCCTCCACAGAGAGGGCACAGAAAAAGCAGGAATCCCTGCCTTTGTCACAAAACAAGCCCTTGGCCTCTGCTCTTTCCTCAGCCACAACCTCTCTGGAATCAGAAGAACCTCAACCACAAAGGCGAAACGCTTGAGAATCAGGCACTTGCCTTTCATTAAAGGAGAATCCCGCTGAAAAAGTCTCTCATTTTTCTTTTACTGCTTTTTCTGGTTGCTTTTGTTTTTTTCCTGCCCCGTTGGCTGGTATCCACCTTGGGGGAGTCCCACTTTTTGTCCAGTTACCTTTATATTTACTGTCAGGGCCTTCCTTTTTTTGTGTTGGGGGTTTATGCACTGATAAAATCAAAAGCTTTGAATCTGAAAAGAGCGGGAGAAAAAAAATGGCTTTTGTGTTTTGTTATGATTTTGGTATGGAATATGCTGGCCCACGGCCTTTGGATATGGACAGCCGTTCATTTCCCCTCCCTCGCCTGAAAGGAGCAGAACAGGCTCTGTCTTTGTTGGGAGTGGCCGTCTCCAAAGGCCAGACCCCGTGCCAGTTTGGTTTAAAATAATTCGGCTTGCCTTTTTGGGCCGTTCAGTTTAGCTTGCCTCTCATTATGGAACTGGTTTTATCTTCAAAAACCCTTTTTGTGGTCTGCACTGTGATCGCGGGCTATTTTCTCTTCATTGCCACTATGGGGATTTATTTTTCCCGTTTCAGCTCCAATATTAACGACTTTTTCTTCAGCGGACAGCGCTTCTCCTGGTGGTTGCCGGCGTTCAGCATGGTGGCCACGGGCATTGGCTCCTACAGCTACCTGAAATATTCAGAACAGGGCTTTAATACTGGTATGAGCAGTACCATGGTTTATATGAATGAGTGGCTGGTTTTGCCTATTTTTGTGTTCGCATGGCTTCCTGTGCTCTATTATAATCGCATCAAATCCGTTCCCGAATATTTTGAAAAGCGGTTTAACCGCCCGGCCCGCTATGTGGCGGTCCTGTTGATTTTGGCCTATATTTTTTACTATATCGGTTACAATCTTTACACCATAGGCCTCGCTCTTCATGGCCTCTTTAATATCTCTCCTCTTTACACGGTGCCGGTGGTGACTCTGTTTTTGGGCTTTTATGTCAGTTGTGGGGGGCAGACGGCGGTCATTTTGACAGATCTCTTTCAGGGAATGATGCTTTATCTGGCGGGTTTTTTGGTGGTGGGTTTTGGGCTTTATGCCCTTGGGGGAATAGACGAGTTTTGGTCCTATCTGCCTTTAAGCCACAGGCTTCCTTTCTCCTCCCTCAATGCGGACCCCTATTTTAATGCTGTGGGGGTTTTTTGGGGGGACGCTTTGGTGGGGAGTGCGGCTTTTCTGTTCATGAACCAGGGGGTGCTGATGCGCTTTCTGGCCACCCGAAGTGTCCGGCAGGCCCGCATGACCGCCCTGTTTAATGTTCTGATCTGTCTTCCTCTTTCTGCTATTACGGTAGGCTCAGCGGGTTGGATCGCCAAAGCCATTATAAGCAAGCAGGAAAAAACGGGTTCGGCCCTGCCGGGCCATGAGGCCCTGAATGTGACAGACACTTATTATGTGTTTATCAATGTGGCTTTTGAGGTGATGAAACAACATGAATGGCTGTTGGGCCTTGTGATAGCCGCTTTGCTGGCGGCCCTTATGTCCACAGTGGACACCCTCATCAACGCCTCCTCCGCTATAGGGGTTTATGATATTTACAAGCCTCTTATTCGCCCCAAAGAGAGTGAAAAACATTACCTGAAGGTGGCACGTCTCACCTCTGTTCTGGTCATTGGGATAAGCCTTTTGTTGGTGGTCTGGTTTTTTCGCCAAAAGGGCACTTTAATGGCTATTCATTACAAGGGCATTATGACCATTATCCCCCCTGTGGTGACCACTCTGTTTTTGGCTCTTTTTTGGAAAAAATTTGATGCTTTTTCTGCCATACTGGCCATGTCTGTGGGGGGGCTTTTGACTGTCATGACAGGGATATTCCCTGAGCCGGTGCTTTACCTGAGAAAGTTTTTTCTGGGGGCCACTGAAACAGAACCTATTTATTTCCGTGCGGTTTTTGGTGTTTTGTTGACCAGCTTTATTGCCATTCTCTCATGCCTTACCCGCCCCCACAAAGACGAAAAAAGGGGCCTTAAATTTATCCGTCAGGCCTTCTTTTGGGCCTTGGGGACAGCCGGCTTTTTTCTCATGGCCTGGCTTTGGCTTGGGCCTTTGAAAGACCTTAACTGGGGCATAAAAGCGGGGCTTTTGGTTTTATTGGGGCTTTTGGTTTGGTTGTTTCGCAAGCTTTACTTTTCCTCTCAAAAGTCTGCTCCGCCAAGGGAGGGCCTGACGGCCAACACCTTGGATCAGGCGGTGGCTTTTTTTAAAGGTGGAAAGCCCAACTGGGAGCCAGGCCTCAAGCTCAAGGGGCTTGAGCTTTTTATCCATTCCAGCCTGAAACGGGGGGAGGTGGCTCTCTCTCAGGAGGCGGGCCGGACCCTGAAGGCGGGCCTGGGGGACAGGATTTATGTGTCAGATGGACGTTGGTGGCTGGGGGGGCTTCGCTCCGGGCATTTTGTATTGAAAGAGTGGCATAATCAGGATAATAACATGGTTTTTTTGTCAGAAGAAAGCAGACAGCGGGCCTATATGATTTTGGAGCGAAAAGTGTTTGTGGAAAAAATTCTTTAAACCAAAATGGCACTTGGTATAATTCATCATTATTCAGGGAAAAAGAAAATGCTGTGGGCGTCTTTCTCATATTTTTTTTTGGCTGTTGTGAAAATCAAAAAGTTGGGTCTTCCGGGCAGACATAAAAATTTATGTATGATCGGTATGGCTTTATTTTTTTTGTTTGTTCCGGTTTTTGCCTCAGCCTTGACTGTGGATCGTGTGTTAATCAGGGGAAACAAAATTGTGGAGGAGGAGGCCATTCGTTCCAAAATCTCCCTGAAGGCCGGGCAAAAATTTCGTCTGCGATCCATCCGGCGGGATGTTCGTCATATTTTCGACACAGGCTGGTTTTATGAAGTGGAGGTGAGAAAAAGGCAGAAAAAAAACAAAGTCACTCTTGTCTATCAGGTGCGGGAAAAGCCCGTGGTGGGAAAGATTGTATACAAGGGCAACAAAAGCCTGAACAAAAAGGACATGGAGGAGATATTTCCTGTTTCTGTTCATGCTTTTTTGGACCATAAAAAGCTTAAAGCCGGTATAAAAAGCATTCGAAAAGAATATGAAAAAAAAGGTTATTATCTGGCAGAGATCTCCTACAAAATCGAGCCAACAGATCATGCACAGAAAGTGCACCTGATTATTCAAATCAGGGAAAATAAAAAAATAAAAGTAAAAAGAATTCACTTTATAGGGAATCATTCCATCAGTGCAAAGGAAATCAAGTCCTTTATGGGTACAAAGGAGGCTGGCCTGCTGAGTTTTATCTCCTCTGCCGGTTCTTACAATTCAGAACGCTTTCAGCAGGACTTGAACAACATTCGTTTTATTTACATGGACCGGGGTTATTGGAAAGTGTTTGTGGGGAAACCAGAGGTTTTTGTGTCACCGGACAAAACAGACCTGAGCATTAATATTCCCATTCAGGAGGGGGATCAGTATAAAGCCGGGTCCCTTGATTTCACCGGCGACCTGATATTTGACAGGGAACACTTGAGAAAGAACCTGGAAACAGAGGAGGGGGAGGTGTTTTCTTACGGCGAACTGCAAAGGGACATCAAAAGGCTTGAAACCAAATACGGGGACAAGGGCTATGCCTTTGTGAATATTATACCCAAGTTTTTTAATTTGCCGGGGGATGACAGCAAGACCATTCATGTCATGTTTGAAATACAAAAAGGAAAAAAAACCAGGTTACGGGAGATTCATATCAAAGGCAACCATTACACGAGGGACAAAGTGATAAGAAGGGAATTGAGAATTTTTGAAGGTCAGCTTTACAGTGAAACCGGCAAAAATCAATCCGTGGGCAATATTCAAAGGCTGGGTTTTTTTGATGAAGTGAAGATTATCCGCAAAACCATAAAAAAGAGGGACGATTTAATGGACATGGAAGTTTTGATAAAAGAAAGAGAGAACACCGGCACTTTGGAGTTGGGGGCAGGTTACGATCCTTATTATAAGTTTGTTTTGACAGGAAAAGTGCATAAACTGAATCTTTTTGGCAAGGGATACAAGGCTGGATTGGATTTCAGTATCAACAAGAACCGGCAATATGTGAATTTAAATTTTTCCGATCCTTATTTTTTGGATTCCCGTTGGTATTTTGGGTGGGATTTTTATCTGGATCAGTGGAAGGAAAATGAGTCCACTCAAATCCTCAAAGCCTGTGATGACTATGACGAAAGAAAGGCGGAGCATGACAAAAAATTCAGTGCAGGAGGTGGAACAGAGGAGGAAAGACAAAAAAGTGAAGGGAGTTTAAAGATCCTGAAGGAGGCCTGCTGGAAATCCTTTCCCACTCTGGGTTACAGGGGGTTTGGGGAACAAAAAATAAGTGGAGGCCTGACCTTTGGTTATTCTCTGACAGATGATTTTAGAATTTTGTTTTATCATCGTCTGGAGCATGTGAGTTTGGAAAATGCTGTGGACGAAGACCTCTATCCGGAGGAATCGGCCAGTGGGTTTCGAAACCCTTTGGAGGCCATTTTGGAATACGATAAAAGAAATGACAGGGTGTTCCCCACTCAGGGCATGTATTCCCGCACCTCTCTGGCTTACGATGGTTTGTTTGGGAAGTTTGATTATTGGACACTTTTCGCCAATGCCCGCTTTTATCAAACCTTGTTTTGGAAATTGGTGTTTCGTGTGAATTTGCAATACAGTCAACATCTCTATTACAATGACATCGAAGAGGTGCCTTTTGATCGTTTGTTTTTGTTGGGGGGGCTTAATTCTCTCAGGGGCTTCAGGTATTTTGCTGTAGGCCCCAGAAAAAGATCCAACTTTCTTTATCAGAAGGCTTTGAAGTATGGGCATCCCAATCCTTCGGCCATCTCTTCCCGTGTTTTTGGGGGAACAAAAGAGCTTTACACCAATATGGAGCTTCAATTTCCGATCCTTCCCAAGGCCCGGCTCCTTGGGGTGGTGTTTGTGGACATAGGTTCTGCTTACAACGACTGGTCTGCCATCGATTTGAGGGCCAACTGGGGTTTGGGCTTGAGAATCTTCAGCCCCTTGGGGCCAGTGAGGGTGGAGATGGGCTTTCCCTTCGATCCTCGCCCGGAGCATGGAGAAAACACATCGGAGTTTCAATTCACAATGGGCCTCCCCTTTTAACAAAAATATATTTTGGATAAAAATCTTCAAAAACTTGACAGGCCATAAAAAATCTGTGGTATAATGCCATTATAACCAAAACCCAGGAGGCAGGAAATGGCAGACGCAGTCACACAAAAAGATTTAAGGGATCTGATTTCCACTTTGGATAAGAGAATAGAGAACCAAGTCAATTCAGGTTTGCTTAAGCACTTAAGCCTAAAATTGCAGTTATTATCAATCGTGGTGGCCGGGATTATAGCATCGATCGCAGTCCATGCGGTGGTCCTTACTTATGTAAATGACAAGGTTATTGCGTCCAGTATAAAAGAGGCGACCGCTCATATAACAGAGGACATAAAAGCTTTGAACACGAAGCTTGACAAGTTATTAAGTCGGGAAGGCAAACCAAAGACCGCCGGCCATAGTGTAAAAAAAAGCCCTGATAAGGCTTAAAAAAGTGGAGGCTTGAGGCCGGGCAATGGGCCACCCGCCCGGCCCATGAAAGGTGGCTTAAGCAGAATCCGGATAAGGCCCAAAAGCTCAAAGAGAGACTTCCTTTCACTCAGCCGAAATAAAGCAGTTGTAATCGATGGCAAGCTCGTTTGCCCTTAACCCGCCTTTCTCTCAAGGTTTTCCAGTGGCCTGCCGATAGAGGATATATGAAAAAGAGTTTGAAAAACTGGCACTTGAAAACTAAATGAGAAATTTTTTATAACAGTTTTGACTACACAATATATTTTTGATAAAAATCTTCAAAAACTTGACAGGCCATAAAAAAACCTGTGATATAATGCCATTATAACCAAAACAAAAACCCAGGAGGCAGGAAATGGCAGACTCAAATGCAATCACACAGGCCGATTTTGACGGCTTTAAAATAGAGATTAAAAAAGAATTGTCTGATATAGCAGACAAGCTTGAAAGCAAGATTGATAAGCAAATGACCTCCTTTATGGGTTATTGTTTTGGTCAGGTTTTTTGAGCTTATTAAACAAGTGCCAAGTTGCATGCTTATGGTTTTTAAATCCGTCACAAACGACGGTCCCGTCTTTTCTGTCCACAATCTGATAGCTCTTATCTTTTTCCAATTCCACGATCCGATAATAATAATCTGGAGTCACAAGCCAGGCAGGAATCGGCTCTGCCCTGTGGGGATTTTCCTTATTATAATGCTCAAGCTTCTGTAGCAAAATCTTTTTAAAAAACTTTTTCTTTGGATCGTTTTGCACAATCAGGTTCATAAAGTTTTGATTTTTGGGTCTGTCCCAAAATGGCGGTTTGACAGGCTTAAGAGCGACTGCTTTTATTTTCCCGTCCACAATCCTATAGGTTTTTTTTTGTGGAGCTTGTGGAGTGGCTGGCCGGGGCTTGGCTTCCGGTTGACGGGCCTTGTGATCCAGACCGGCAATCAATGCCCGCTCAGTGCGGGACTGCCTTTGATAGTTTGTCCTCATATTGCTTTTAATATCAATTCCGCCGGGGCATGACAATCAAAAACTTTGATCTGATGGGCCTTTTCTATGCACTGCGTTATGGAGGTGGTGCTCAAAAAACCGTATGGCTCATCCAAGGGTTAGAAGGGGAGGGGGGGAGGGGGGCTTTCCTCCAAAGGGGGACTTTTCTCCACAGCTATGGGGATATCGTTTTCAAACAGGCCAAAACGGGGATCCCATTTCAGATGGACTTTGCCAGTGGGGCCGTTTCTCTGTTTGTTTAAAATCACCTCCGCCTTGCCTTTTTTGTCTGTCTCCGGATTATAGTAATCCTCCCGGTAAAGCATCATAATCACATCCGCGTCCTGCTCAATGGAGCCGGATTCCCTTAAGTCAGAAAGAAGAGGCCGGCGATTGGTCCGCCCCTCCACTCCCCGGTTGAGCTGGGAGAGAGCCAGAACAGGAATGCCAAGCTCTTTGGCTATGGACTTCAGCAATCTCGAGATCTCCGACACCTCTCTCTCCCGGCTCTCCATTTTTTCCTTGAGGCCCATAAGTTGCAGATAATCCACGATCAGCAGATCCAGGCCCTTGCGGGACTTGAGCCTTCGGGCACGGGACCGGACCTCAAAAGGGGAGAGAAAGGAGGAATCATCCACAAAAAAGGAGAGTTCGCTCAGTTTGGCACCGGCCAAAACCAAATTGTCCCAACTCTCAGAGGCAATTTGCCCTGTTCTTAAGTGGGACAAAGGCACTTTTCCAATGAGGGACAAAAGACGCATTAAAATTTGTTCTCTGGCCATCTCCACCGAAAAAAAAGCCACTTTTTTATTGTTCATAGCGGCAGAAAGGGCAATGTTCAGGCTGAAAGCGGTTTTTCCCATGGAGGGACGGGCCGCGATAATGCTCAGCTCCCCTGGCTGAAACCCGGAAGTCAGGTGATCCAGCTCTGTAAAAGAGGAGGACACCCCTGTAACACTGATCTTTTTATGGTAAAGCTCCTCCAGCCTCTCCAGCCCCTCTTTCACCATGTCTGTAACAGGCAAAAGCTGGTTTTTTGTCAGATTTTCTGTAAACTGAAAAAGCTCCCTTTCCAAAGAATCAATAAAGCCGTCCAGCTTGGAAAAATCATGGCTCATGGCCCTTTGTCGAAAGTGGCCACACAGGTGAATAATCTTTCTTAAAATGGATTTTTCCCTTATCAGGCGGGCACACTCCTCCGCACTCACCGGGGAGGCACTTTCTTCCGCCAACTCGGCCAGATAAAGAGAGCCCCCCACCCCTTCCAGCTTTTTTTCTTTTTTAAGAGCCTCTGAAAGGCTTAGGATGTCTGTGGCCTGCCCGCTTTCTTTATAAATGCGGGCCAGGCAGGCAAAAATATCTTTGTGGGCCTGTTTGTGAAAATCCTCCGGTTCCAAAACCTCCATGACCTCATCGTAGGTCCTGATCTGCCCCATAAGCAGAGCACCCAGAATAAAGCGCTCCCCATCAGGGCTAAAAGGCAGGTTTTTGTCCAAATCAGCAAAAGCGGATGGTTTTTGGGAAACAGGCATAAAAAAAATGTCCTTATAATGAAAAGAAAAAATAAAGGGATCAGGACTATAATCCTGATTTTTCTGCCAAGTCAACCCAAACCCTCAGGGGGCTTGTTTTTGCCCCGGCAGATTTTGATTAAGGCTGATGGGGGCCTGCTGGCACAGACTCTGGTCCTCTTCCCCGCCCCGGAGGCCCCGGAGTCAAAAATTGGACTTTTGTTATAGCCGTTCTTTATTTACAATATCACACATGACAAAAGAAAATGCTCCCGGATACCGAAAAGATATTGTTGGCATGCTCTATCTGGCTTTGGCTTTGTTTCTCAGCCTGGCCCTTGGGAGCTACTATCCTTTGGATCCTTCTTTTAACTCTCTTGGCTCCCTTCAGCCGGCACAAAACCTTTGTGGCTATTTAGGTTCTTTTTCCTCTGATCTGCTGTATCAACTGCTGGGCCTTGGTGCCTGGATATTTGTCCTGCTGGCCCTTTATCAGGCCATGAGCCTGTTTCAACAAAGGGACAAAAGGCCACTTTTGTTTATCATGGCTTTCAGCCTCTTTGTCTCAACAGCCCTTTTGGACCTGCACCTGCCGGGAAAAAGCTTTTTTGAAGGGCATATTTATCCGGGGGGGCTTTTGGGAAGATATGTGATTAAAGCCAGCTCCCTCTATTTGCAAAGGGCAGGAAGTTATTTGGTTTTTTGGTCCTTGGCTTTGATATTGTTTGTGTGTGTCACCCGTATTTCCCTTTCGGCCCTGATGGTTCAGGGCTTGAGAGCTTTAAAGGCAAAAACAATCCAGGCCTTGAAAGGGGCCGGAAAAGAGGCCCGGCCCAGAACTTTTTTGGAAAAAACACTGTTTTTCAAAAAAGACCCAACTCCGGCAGAGGCAGAACAACCCTTTTTGTCGCCCTCCCAAGAGGAAAAAGCCCATTTTTTTCCAGAAGAGGTCAGGGGGGAAATATCTGTCACCCCCTCGGCATGGTTACTTCCGGAGACAGATCTGTTAAACGCCCCGGCCTCTCCTTTTTTAAGGCTCAGTGCGCAGGAAAATGAAGAGGACGCCCGCCGGCTTTTGGCCAAAATGGAGCAGTTTTCCATATCGGGGGAGATAACACATATCCGGTCAGGGCCTGTCATCACCCTTTTTGAATTCAAGCCTGAAGATCATATCAAGGTGGCCCGTATTTCACAGATGGAAGACGACCTGATGATTGCTCTCAAGAGCAAGTCCATAAGGATTATTGCCCCCATCCCCGGCAAAGATGTGGTGGGTATTGAAACCGCTCATAACCACCGGCAAACGGTGTATTTGAAAAACCTGCTGGAAGAGCCGGGCTTTTGGCAAAAAGCACCAGATCTCCCTTTGGTGCTGGGCCGGAGAGTGGATGGTTCGTCGGCTATCCAGGATTTGGCCAGAATTCCGCATTTAATGGTGGCGGGATCCACCGGTTCCGGAAAATCTGTCTTTATTTTGTCTTTTCTCATCAGTCTTTTGTTTCGCCACAGCCCTGAAAGTTTACGAATCCTTATGGTGGACCCCAAGCAGGTGGACTTGAGTGCCTTTGCCGGTCTTCCGCACCTCCTGGCCCCTCCCATCAGGGAATCCAAAGAGGCCGTGCTGGCTCTTCAGTGGTGCTTGAGTGAGATGCAAAAAAGGTATCGCTCTCTTTCCCGCTTTCAGGCCCGCGATCTCAACAGTTTTAACGATAAGGCAAAAAAACTGGATCCGGAGGAGAGGAAAAAACATGAAGAGGAATCTTCTGCCTGTTCTGAAGAGGACAGTTATTACTTTGCTCCACAGCCTTATATTTTGATTGTGTTGGAGGAGTTTGGGGATCTGATGAGCTCACCGGAGAGAAGTCGTGTGGAGACTTTTGTGGTGAGGCTGGCACAGATGGCCAGGGCCTGTGGCATGCATTTGATTTTATCCATGCAAAGCCCCCGGAAAGATGTGGTGACGGGGCTTATCAAGACCAATATTCCCGGCCGTATCAGTTTTAAAGTGTCCAGCCGAATTGACTCCCGCATCATATTGGATGAAGGGGGGGCGGAGAGGCTTTTGGCTCAGGGGGATATGCTTTATCTGGGGCCGGGGCAGTCCCGCCCTGTCCGGCACCACGGGCCTTTTGTGAAAGAGGAGGAGGTGCTGGCGGTGGTGGATTTTTGGAAAGCACAGGGAAAAGAAGACGCCAGGCCTGATTTACACTTTACTCCAGTTGTGGAAAAGCCGTCCCTTTTTGGCGGAGCACTTAAAGAGGATATGGGAGAGGATCACACATACGGGGAGATCTTTAATTATGTGTCGGAGTTAAAAGAGGTGAGTGCCTCTCATCTTCAGAGAAAATACGGCTTGGGTTATCCCAGAGCGGCCCGCTTTATCGATAAGCTGGAGGAGGAAGGGGTGATAGGCCCTGCCCGCGGAAGCCGACCCCGCGAAGTGCTGTCACATAAATAAACCAATTCATTCTTCAGTCTTTTTTCTCAACCAAGTCAAATCACTCATTGATACATTGTCAAACAAGCATGTTCAATGTCCTTCTTGATCTGCCGGCACAAAGCCTCAGCATGAGAAAACTTTTTTTCCGGACGAATATAAGAAACCAACTCCACCTCACACTCTTTTCTTCTCCAGGGTTTTTTCCAACCCATAATATGCACCTCTGTTTTCCACTGAGAGCCTTCAGAGGCAAAAGTGGGGTTAAAACCCATGTTCAA
This sequence comes from Bdellovibrionales bacterium, assembly GCA_965242635.1. GTDB lineage: Bacteria > Bdellovibrionota > Bdellovibrionia > Bdellovibrionales > UBA1609 > JANQSP01. The sequence continues at coordinate 1,907,175 of OZ251471.1, forward strand.
AACCGCCGGCCATTTTTTGTTCCCCTCCAGAACAAAAGCCTTATACACCCCCCGTGCCGGCTGAAGAACATTTTTGTCGCATTCCATATTGATGGTCGGAAAGCCCCATTTTTTTCCCCGTCCCTTTCCTTTCACCACCCGGCCCCTCAAAGAAAAATAACGGCCCAAGAGAGCCGGCACCTGATCCCACCGGCCCTTCAACACCAACTCTTTTATGGCCGTGGAAGAAACCACCCGGCCAGCCTTTTTTAAAGGAGCTATCACTTTCAGCTGAAAGGAATATTTTTTTTGCATGTCCCGCAGAAGGGCAATGGAACCTTGCCGGCCGGCACCAAAACGAAAGTCCGGCCCCACCACAACCCATTCCGGTTGAAAGGGGTCCAGAATATGTTTTCTTATAAATTCCTCAGGCAAAAGGCTGGCAAAAGACCGGGTGAAAGCTTTGACGACCAAATGATCCAAATCAAAAGCCCGCACAAGCTCCCGGCTTTTTTTTAAGGAGCAAAGCAGTTGATGATTTTTTTCCGGAAACAAAAATTGAGCCGGATGAGGATCAAAAGTATATAGAAATGCCGGTCCCCCTGCCCTTTGGGCATGGCGAAGGGTGGCATTGATGAGCTGTTTGTGCCCCAAATGCACCCCATCAAAGTTACCAATGGTAATAGCCCCCACCCGCACCGACTTTGCAACACGGGATCCGGCTCCACTCTCAGTCACAACAGAACCAAACACATTTCAGGAACCCATAACTGTCAAAAAAAATGACAAGGGCCTATTTCTTTTGTGTCGCTGGTGCAGGAACCGGAGTGGCTGAAACCGGCTTTTCTGCTGACGCAGGGGCTGGGACCGCCGCAGTGGGCTTGACTTTGCCTTTGCCAGCCTTGTCAGCTGAATCAGCGGGCTTGGCCCCTGTTTTGTCGTCCTTCTTGTCAGTTTCAGCGGGCTTGGCACCGGCTCCCTTGTCTGTGGCTTTTTTGTCCTCCCCGGCAGGGCTGGCTTTTTCCGCTTTGCCACTGTCCTTGGAGTCCTCAGCACAACAGGCTTTTTTGTCTTTGCCCTTGCATGCTTTTTCTTTCTCTTTGCCCTTCAGGCCCTTGCAGGAACGGCCCTCTTTGTGCTTATGGGCTTTATCCCCTTTGCCACAGGCACCACAGTCCGCCTGAGCCAAAGGCACAAACATCATGGCAGACAATATCAGTAAAAAAAGACTTTGTTTCATGGGTTTTCCTCCTTATTGTTTTTGGATAATGGGTTTCTCAGGATCAAACAAGCCCGGACTCTACACTCAACAGACCCCTTTGGCAACCAAAAAAAAGACATTTTGTTTTAGGCCCCCTTTAATTTATTTCTGTGGCCCGTTGAGCCGTAAACTCCAGGACCCGTGGAGTCAAAAAGAGCAACAGCTCATTTTTTTGCTGATCTCTGGTGAATCGGGCAAAAAGCAGGTTCAGGATGGGTATATGCCTTAAAATGGGAAAACCCTCCTCCCCTTTCTGCTCATCATATTGGTAGATGCCACCAATAACCACTGTCTGGCCATTATTGACCAACACTTTGGTTTTGGCCGAACGGGTAAATTTGGGCCTGGCCCGTGTCACCGTCTCTCTGGCTCCAAAAAACTGCCTTGTTACATCTATATCCATAAAAATGGAACCGAGAGAAGTGATATTGGGGGTGACCTTAAAGCTCAAATCCGCGGTGTCCCTTTCCGCTGTGGTGCTTGTTTCCTGAGCTGTTGTGGTCGTCTTGGGGCTTATGGACTCAGAGCTTTGGTTGATGGTGGCTGTCTCCCCATTTAACACCAACACACGGGGTGCACTGATAACTCGTGCCTCCCCCTCCACTTCCGAAAGCCCCAGATCAATGTCCAGATCCCCAAAAGGGGCAAAAAACAGATTCAGGCTGGTGTTGGCTGTGCTACCCCCCGCACTGTCACTGGCAAATATATTCAAGCCCCCATCCACATTCAGGGCCAGATCGGTACCTTCAAACATGGAGAGGTCTGTCCCTTCGTAATCCCAGCTGACCCCCAGGTCCCGCACAAAATCTTCACGGGCCTCCACCACCTTGGCTTCAATCATAACCTGCGTGGGGGATCGGTCCAGATTTTTCACCATGGCTTCGATTCGTTTAATGGCTTTTTCCGTATCCACCACAATAAGGGAGTTGCTTTGTGTGTCCACCACCACTTTCCCTCGTGTTTGCCCTCCCCTTCCCTGAGCACCGCCTTCCGTTTTGGACAAAAAAAGATCGGCATGCTTTTTTATGTCTCCGGCCTTTGCGTACTCTATGGGGATTACTTTGACTTTCATGTCTTCCAGCACCTTTTGTTTTTCCAGCATTTTCTGCATGGCCTCCTGATGTGTCCTTAAAGAGGCCAGTTTCATGATGCGAATCACATTGCCTTCCCGCACATAACCCAGCTTTTTTGTTTTCATCACTGTGATCAGAGCCTGATCCCAAGGCACATTCCTGAGCTTGATGCTGATATTGCCAGAGACCTCCTCATCCAATACCATGTTCAGGCCAGTGCCTTCAGAAATAAAATAAAGAGCGTCCCGGACATCCACCTGCTTAAAGTGGATGGAAATGGGCCGGCCCGTAAAACGGGGAGTTTTGAGAAAAAATTCCTCCAGCGATTTGGCTGGCAAGACCTCGCCTGCCATATCGCCCCCTACACCAGTGCCTTCCTCCAGATCCCCATCTGTTGTATCCGCTGGCCCGGCCAAAGTGCCGGGGCCTCCACCACCCATCGGGGATATGATCAGAGAACCCCCTTCCCCCACTTCCAAAGAAGGCATGGAGGCATTTTCCCTCATTTGCACCACAATCCGCACAGTGGAGCTGTCCTTTTGATCCGCTTGAATTAAGGCCATATCGGTATTAAAATCCTTCATGACAAAAGGCCTCTCCCTCAAACCCTCCGATAAAACAGCATTGTCAATTTCCACAATAAATTGATTGTTGGCTGTGTTCTCCCTTTGTTGATGGGAAAGATGACCTGTGCCATCAATGTAGATTTTATTTTCTCCGGCAGAATAGCGGATATGGTTGACCACCACTGTTTCGCCTGTGGATACCGCCTCCGAATCTTCTTCTTCCTGCTGAACCACATCGTCCTCTGTGGCCTCTTCCGTTTCTGCAGTGCCCTCTTCAACCTGGCCTCCTTCGGCCACCTCTGTTCTCTCTGGGCCACCCTCTTCTTCCAGCAGATCTTCATCCTCTTCATCCAGCTCCACCACATCGTCCTCATCCGAATCCACCGGCTTCTCCGCCACCTGGTCTTCAGCCCCCTCCTCTGAAGGAAAACTCTCTTCAGCCATTTCTTTTTCAAAATCCTCTGAGTCGGCAAACTCACTTTCCAAGTCTTCTTCCTCAGTGCCATCCGAGATCACATCCCCCACCAACTCCTCCCCCGGAGGCTGGGCTTTGTCCCCCTCCAACCGGGTGGTTCGACAGGAAACAAGAGACAGAAAAACAAATAAAATAACAAGACAGAATTTCATTATGGCGGGGAGCTTATCATAAAGCTCCCACCGAATGGTAGACTTATTTTTGTTTTTTTAAAAATTAGACACACTATGTTATTTTTGTGTCAACAATAATGCCTGCTGTGATTTTGAAGGCTCGCCACCCAAGGGGAAAACAGGCCAAAGCCTCTGTCAAAAAAGAAAGTTGGTGGCTTGGATCACTGGTGGGCTTTTTTGGCCATCTGTGTCACTTTTTGTTTTATCCCCTTAATGTCAGCCGGCCTGTAACCGGTCAGAGCTTGTTCTTGAGGGGACGACAGTGTGTTGTTGTGGCTCGCACTGGCCGGTTTTCTTTTTTCCTTTGTCGTAGTGGGAGAAGCTTTCCTGCCAAGCTCTGATTTCTTTTTATTCGGAGTGCTTTTATAACGATCCAATCGCATAATAATGGGTTCGTAAGCCTTTTCCGTCCCGGAAGAGGAGCCTACCATAAAGCGAGGCTCCAGCACCACCACTTCGTCCCCACCCAAGCGGTAAATCACAGCCCCCTTGCTCCCAATACGATCATTTACCTGCAGATAATGCAATTCGTTATCCGGTGTGCGAAACATGGCTTTGGATCGGCCCAAACCGCTGTTCCATTTCATGCCCACCAGTTTTATTTCATTCAGGTCATACCCGCTGGTGGCATGATTTAACACTTCCAGGCGCTCCACCTCTTCCCCTTTTGGGCGAAAGGGAATAAAAGGATCTCTTCTGTCAGAGGAATCATATTGATAGTCACTCAGCATTTTGTGAATCTCCAAAACTCTTTGGTTCACATCTGTCAATTCGTTGGACACAGTCGCACTGGATCCCGGTTGTTTTCCCGGCTCTGTGACTGATTTCAAGGCTTTGTTGAGTTTGTTGCTGTTACCTGACACGGCAGGAGGGGAGGGAACAGGCAGGTTGTCTGAGGCCAGCCCCCGATTCCCTTCCCCTGCTGGCACTCCCTCCGCCGGGGAGGGGGAGACTTGAGCCTCTTTATGGCCGGCTGTATTGGCAGGATCAGAATCCACCACATCAGCTTGGTTATTATTGGCTGTGGCTTTTTGGCCGGGCTGAGCAGAGTCAGGTGCCACTACCGCTTTGTCCTGGTTGGCAGGGGCTTGGGTGTCGGCGGGCCGGGCAGGGCCTGTCTGGTTATTGTTGGCCGTGGCTTTTGGGCCGGGCAGGGCAGGGCCCACTTGGTTATTGTCGGCCGTGGCTTTTTGGCCGGGCTGAGCAGAGTCAGGTGCCACTACCGCTTTGTCCTGGTTGGCAGGGGCTTGGGTGTCGGCGGGCTGAGCAGGGCCTGTCTGGTTATTGTTGGCCGTGGCTTTTTGGCCGGGCTGAGCAGAGTCAGGTGCCACTACCACTTTGTCTTGGTTGGCCGTGGCTTTTTGGCCGGCGGGCTGGGCAGAGTCAGGTGCCACTACCACTTTGTCTTGGTTGGCCGTGGCTTTTTGGCCGGCGGGCTGGGCAGAGTCAGGTGCCACTACCGTTTTGTTCTGGTTGGCAGGGGCTTGGGTGTCGGCGGGCTGGGCAGGGCCCGCTTGGTTATTGTTGTTGGCCGTGGCTTGGGGGCCGGGCTGAGCAGAGTCAGGTGCCAATGCCGTTTTGTTCTGGTTGGCAGGGGCTTGGGTGTCGGCGGGCTGGGTTTGCCTGGCTTTTTGTGGAGCTGTTTGGGTGGTTGAAGGCGAACCGGGTTGGCCCTGCTGAGGCCTGGCCTCTGATCGCTCCTCTGCCATCGCACCCTTTGGCAAAGCTGTCCAAAGCCACATGGAAAAAAACAGAGCTATAAGGCCCACATTCAAGTAAAGAAAAGTGGGGAAAAATATTTTCATGGCTTAACCTCCTTTGTTTGATATTTCCTGATCCTGTGTGACTATGATAGGGGTAATATATCTATAGCCGTAAATATCCATTCTCATTTTTACTTCGCGCCGGCCTTTTTGGGCCAGCTCCTCCATGGTAAAACTCTCCACAGTGATAATTTCTGTCAGGCTGGTGAGCTTGGAGAGGAAAATCAAAATTTGGGTAAAAAGCCCTCTCACCGTCACACTGACTTTTAATTTTTCATAAAATTCCTTTTTTTCCGACACTCTGTGGTTGACAATGTTTTCCAGCTCCACTCCAGAGGATCGGGCTTTTTCGTTCAAGTGGTTTAAAATCATGGAGGAGCTGACCTTATCCGGTATAAATTTCAAAAACTTGTTAATCTCATCCCCCATCAGATTCATGGCTTTATCCATATCCTGCAGGCGATTTAGCTCCCCTTTCAGCTCCTCCACTTTTTGCTGAGCTGTCTGTTTTTGTGTTTCCAGGTCGTTAATTTCCGACTGAACACTCTCTCCTTTATCATATTTAAAAACATAATACAACCCCGCCACCCCTCCACTCAGGATAATGACAACACCTATGCTCAGCTGAGAAAAAAGTTTAAACCACATGTCAATTTAGTGTACTTGTTACAGTAAAGTTTCTTCTTTTGAGCCTTTTTGCGTTTCTGTCCTCCTCCACCCTGTCCAGATTCACAGAGGCAAAAGGGCTGTCCTCCTCCAATTCCTTCACAAAATTCTGAATTTGCCTGTTTGTAGTGCTACTGCCTGTAATTTCAAACTTCCGGTTGTTAAAAGCCACTTTTTTCAACCACACCTCTTCGGGTATGACATTCTGTATGTGATCCAGACCGTTAATGGCCGACAGACGGTTGTTGGCAATGTTCTGCATGATATTCAGTTTGTTGTTGAATTCCTTGGATCTTTCCTTCATGTGTCCAAAGGCATTCACCTGATTCTGTATTTCTTTTTGTTGTTCCTGTAATTCGCTCAGCTCCCCACTGACCAGGGCTTTGTCTGCCTGCAACTGTTCCAAGTTTTGTTTTTCAACATACTTCAATACCAAAACCCCCACAAAGCAAAAAGCCACCCGGAACAAAAAGCCCACCAAATCCCTGGGGTCTATTTTTATTTTTGAAAACAAGGAAGTTTTTTCCTCCATAAAAATATCTTCATCCATGTTGTCCATCACTGTTTCCGCTTTGGTTTTTCTGAGATCCAATTTCATTTTTTCCTCCTTGTTTGTTGTTTATTCATTCATAACCGTTTAAACAGGTGCCCAGGGCCACCGGAATAAAGTGTTTTATATGCTCCAGCGAATCCTGCAAAACATCACTTGAAGGCAAATGGGGAAAAGGGCTCAACAGATGAGCGGGAATGTCAAACCGTCCTGATACAGCAGAAATCAGGCTGGGTATTTTGGCCCCTCCGCCTGTAATATAGGCACTGCACAGCTTTTCTGCCGGAAACTGGTTTTTGAAATACTCATACCCCATAAAAACCTCATCACAAAAGTAGCGATCACTTTCCTCCATGATTTTACGCATCTCCGGCGGTGTTTCTGTTCCGGAGCACCAGGAAAACTTTAAAGCTTCCCCGGACTGATATTCCATGTTCATGGACCTCATGATGTTTTGTGTGTAAAACTCACTGCCCACATTTATATAACGGTAGAAAATCAACTGCCCCTGGTGAAGAACCATAAATCCTGTGCCCGCTTTCCCTATATCCAGCAACAAAACACTCTCCGATTTTTGATTCAGATCCGGTTCTGTATGGAGCAGGGCGGAGGACAGGGCCAAGGCCCCCATGTCCACGCAGGCACACTTGTAACCGGCCGACTCAATCATATCATTGATTTTTTCCACCATGGCTTTTTTGGCGGCAAATATCAAAATATTCATTTTGTTTTCATCCGCCGGTGCCAATTTGTCCATTGGTGCGTAATCATAATTGATTTCATTCAGGTTAAAAGGCAGATTTTGCCTGACCTCCTCCCTCATCAAATCATCCAGCAGGTCTTTTTCGGATCGTAAAACCTCCAGCTTTTTGACAATAACAGAGCGTCCGCTCATGGCCACATACAGTTCAGAAACAGCTGGCCGGGCTGTTGTGTTTTGCGATATAAAATCAGGCAAAGCCTCTTTTAAAGGATCCGGGTCCGTCAGATCACCCTGCTCAATAGCCTTGTCCACCACAGGCAAAAAAGCAAAGTTGTCCAAAAAAGGCTTGCTTTTTTTAAACGAAAACACGGCCAACTTGAGGGTATGGCTTCCCACATCCAAAACCGCCATTTTTTTTGGCTTGAATAACCAGCGCATGCTCTTCTCCTCTGAGAAAACGGGCCATTTTGTGCTCACCACCGACCCCCTGTGTAAAAATTACACCATAAGTCCAGAAAAAAGTCAAATTTTTTTGATTTAAGGGTAAAAAAACCAGGAAAGGTAAAGGCGGGCCAGATTCTGCCCCCAAAAAATATAGACCAGAGCCGAAAAAGCCAGATAAGGCCCAAAAGGGATGCTTTGTTTGAGATAGCTTGCCGAGCGAAACATCATGAGAACCCCTGCCAGCAGGCCGGTCAGGCAGGCCAGCAGAATCACAAAGGGCACGGCCTTCCAGGTCAGAATAGCACCAATCCAGGCCAAAAGCTTGATATCCCCGCCCCCCAGGCCCTCTTCTTTTTTCAGGGAGTAATAAAAATAGGCGATAAGCCATAAAAAGCCTCCGCCCATGAACATGCCGGCCAAAGCTGGCAAAAACTCCCTTCCTGCCTCTGGATTGAGCAAAGCCCCTGCCAGCCCTATTCCTATACCGGACAGGGTCAGAGAGTCCGGCAAAATCATGTGCTCCCAGTCCACGGCACTGGCTGTCACCACAGCAAAAGTAAACAGCAGGTATTCCAGCAGGAGATATTTCCAGCCCACATAATGAATCAGCAGGGCAAACAAAGCCCCCATCAAAAGCTCCAAAATGAAAGGGCGAAGGGCCCCCTTTTGCTTTCTGGCGTGGCTGTTAAAGGGGTAAGAACATGGCAGGTGGCCCCATTTGTTCTGACAATCCGCAAAAAAAGCCCAAAGACCATTTTTAAGCAGTGCGTTAGTGGGAGGACTCAGGGGAGCAGAACCGGCGGGGAGGGTAGTGGCCCTTTCAGCTGAGGCTACGGAGTCCCCTATGGAGGAGGCGGGTGTATTGTATGTTGATTTGCCTTCAGCAGAGAATGCGAAGGCTTTTGTATCAGGGTTTTTGGCAGATTCTGTATCAGTGGGGTAGGCTGAAGCATCAGGGTTGTCGGATTCTGCGTCAGGGTTGTCGGCTGGCATGGTGACGGAAAACAGCTCTGTCAGTAGGGCTGACACCCTGCCCATTAAAAGCCCCAGGGCAAAAAACATGACAAGCAAAAAACCTTTATTGGAAATCAGCTCAACCACAACTCATCCTTTCCATAAATTAATCCGGCCAAAAAAGAAACTCCCTTACTATCATAAATCTTCGGTACAATTCAATTTAGGGTTTTGATTGACTTTTTAATTTTTCAAAGTGTTTATATGCTATGATATTAAACTTTCCAAAAGTAAGTATTTCATGTCTTGGGATAATGGTCTCCATACTATCTAAAGCTAATGGATCAAACTCATACGGATAATAAGTTGTCCATTCCACTCGCTGTTTTTCTTTTTCTCTATACCCACTTTGAAGTGGTATTATAGAGATTGTTTGAGATTCATACCTTGACTTTGGATTTTCCGGGTATTTCCATAAGATACCAATATAAGCCTTACCATTTTTAAGCGTTAATATGATGGCTTTATTTTCCCATTCCACACATTTTCTATAAAAATTATCATATACTGGTGGAAATATGATTCTGGCAAATAGTCCAATTTGCACCAATAACAAAAGGATAAAAGAAAAAACTATAGAAATCAGTAATGTTTGTATTTGTTTTATTGTATCTTGGTTTACATCAGATGCTAATGTACTGGACCATGTAAATAAAACTTTAGTCCAATTATGGGTTTTAAGGGATTCAAATATTTTCTGAGATACTAACTCAGCAGGAAGCCAGGTAAGAGTAGCTATAATAGTGAGTGCAAAAATCAATGGCCATCCTGATAAATTAATAGCTACTTCATATTTAACTGGTCTTTTCCTATTATATAGGTGAATAAAAATCACTCCAGGAATAACCCAGAGAATACAATATAAATCCAACATTTAACTGTTTGGTTCTCCTCTTATATGATTAAAGGCCTCTCTTACTGTTTTTACTTCACGTTGCACATTTTCGTCCTTTCGCAATTCTTCTGCTGTGGGCCAAGGTTCAGCGACTGTTCCTTTTGTTCGAAACAACCACCAACTAATATAACCAGTTCTTTGTTGGTTTTCTTTTTGAGGTTTCCTTATAGTTTTCTTTTTATCCTGATTGTTTGCTGTTTTATTATAATCAGACATAATCCACCTCCTTTGTTAATGATAATTAGACCTTGATGTGTTTTTTCATTATTATCCTGCACTTTTTCAAAATCAGCTCTTTTTTTGGCTGTTTTTTAACTTCTGAATTTCCTCTTCAGACAAGCCTGTCACTGCAGAGATTAAAGAAAAATCCAGCTGTTTTTTCAGCATGTTTAAGGCCACAGCCTGCTTTTCTTTTTCCATGCCCTTTTCCATGCCCTGTCGCACGCCTTCTTTCCGGCCTTCATCGTAAACTTCGTCTTTAAGTTGAGCTTTGAGCTCGTCTTTGAGGGATCGCTGATCCCGCTCATAGCGGTCAATCGACCACTCCCTCAACCTTGTCAAACGACTTGCAGGAACCCCATCAAACAAACCCACCGCTTTTGCCATATCCTCCCCCTTTGTGGACAGTAACCTTGCCTGTTCACGGCTCATTCGCCCTGCCCGCGAGTCGCGGGGGACAAAGTCGACGCGACTCTCACCTCTGATCGTGACTCTCAGCCTGAACCAAGAACCCTGATTTCCTAAATAGCACCATTGATTCCGCAAGTCAACCAATTCCTTTATGGACTTTTTCTGAAAACGGCTCAAATCCACAAACACCATCCGTAGATGGTCATTCAGCACAAAATGGGGATGTTCATCCGACCGAATGGCAAAAGAAGTCACAAAATCCCTCTCTTCTCCCTCGAACATCGGAAAAGTGGTGAATATCAGGGAATAAGTGGGGTGGAGCCGGCTATAGTCCTCCCCAGCCTTAAATCCTTTGGAGTGGAGCTGGGCACTTTTTGGGGGGTTTTGGGACCAAAAAATTCGGAAATCCGAATTTTTACCGAATTTTTTGGCCGGTTTGATGGTTTCTGACTTTATTTTTAATTTCTGGTGGACACAAGCTGATAGGCATGGTATAGTGAGAAAAAAAAACAACATTAACCTTTAGGAGGTGGATTATGAAAGTTCTTATAATTTTTCTTAGTCTGGTGTTTATGGGCTGTGTGACAGCCAACACCAGAGACTTGTCCGCTATCAATCCCAAAGCAGAATCACTAAAAAGTGAACCTGTTTCAAACACCCCTTTTAAGTTGGCGGATGATGATGCCTGCACAACATCTTGTTTGGAAGACGGCCATTCCCCCAGTGACTGTTCCGATGCTTGTTCTGATGACGCTTGGCGACGGCGACGGTCTTCTGGTGTGGAAAATAAAAAGCCTCTTATGTTGGCTGATGATTATGAAGATTGCATGGGAAAATGCACACAGCAAGCAAGCTCAAAAGCATGTCACAGTGTTTGCGAGAGAGAGTGAGAAAAAAAAACATTAACCTTTTGGAGATGCATTATGAAAGTTCTTATAATTTTTCTTAGTCTGGTGTTTATGGGCTGTGTGACCAGTGGGGTTAATAAAGACCGTGCTATAGCAAATGTATGTCATTTTAAAAATTATATAGACTTCATAAGCAAAGAAGGTGTCCATAATTGCTATTTGTCTAAGGCGGATTTGAGAAGGGCAGATTTGCAAAATGCGGATTTGCGAAGTGCATATTTGTCTAAGGCGGATTTGCGAAGGGCGGGAGTATTTATCATAGTGTAATTTTTACACTATTTGTCACCTTGTGCCCCCAACCTCTGAGCTGGCTTTTTCTTCCTGGGCAGTTTTGACATGGGGAAAAAATCAGGTTTTTTGACTTTCTGCTCCATTGTGGAGCATAAAAGCTTGACTTTCAGGCATGGATCGGGAAAAGCAAAGGGCATAATGAAAGCACTTCTTTTCCTCATGGCAGGCTTTTTTTTGAGCTGTCCCGTGCAGGCACATTTCACTCATGGTGTTGTGTCCCATATCATGTTGTCTTACCTGTATGACCAGGCTCTTGTCCCCGAGCTGGACAAACTGCAATCCCATTACGAAAAGCATATTCAGGAATTTAGCATTGAGGAAACACAAAGAATAAATACTTGGCTGACCGAAGAACAGGCCAAACTGAACACCCCTCCCCCCGCACTGGAGGAGATCAGGCAAAGCCTCAACCAGGGAATCCAGGCCTATAACAGCCTGTTTGAGCAGTGGGAGGATAACAAAAGGCTTAAACGGCAACTCAGGGAAAGCCTGCAGGCGGAAACAAAAACCGCTCTTGAGGAAAACGAAAGGCAAATAAAAGAAATAATGGCCTGGATTAACACTCTGGTGGCAACAGTAAACCAGAGGGCCGAACAGCTGACCGCTCTTGAGGCCACAGAAAAAAAATCCCGCCTTTTTTATCTTAATCAGGACTATATGTCTGAAGAACCCTTAAAAACCCAAAAAGCCGAAATGGAGCAGTGGAAAAATCGCCAGGATCAAAAGCTCAACACAGAAATCAGGATCTATAACCAGGCGGTGACTGACTTTGAAACAACCCAAACAACGAACAATATCTTCATAACAGAACAAAAACAAGAGATAGCCCGGCAGGAACAGGCCCTGGAACAACAGGAGTCGGAGATCAATGAACAAGTGGCAGAATACAACAGGGTCCGGGAGGAGGAATGCCAAACCAAAGAATGTATTGAAAAGCTCACAGAAGAAAAAACACTGATCGCACAAAAAAGAGAGAAGTATGCAGGGGAGCTTGTTTCTTTTAACACTTTTGTATCGACTTTTAATCAATATATAAGGGACTACAAAAAGACACAAAATGAAGGTGCCACCCTCCTCCGTCAACAAAGGCAGGGGCTGGAACAGCTTAAAGAGGATATATTTGGAGAGTGGGATCAAAAACAACAACAATGGGAGGCAACACGGCAGGAACATCAGGCCACCGCCCGCACCACATGGGAAAAGGACAAGCAAGAGCTGAGCCAGTTTCAATCCCAGCTGACAGCGGATTATGGAGAGGATTTTCGTCTGTTTACTGATCAATTTGCTCTCTGGTCCAAAACACTTCAGGCCGAACAACAAAAAACACCGCAAAACTCCTCTGGCCAGGCCATGCAGGAGGCTTTATGTGCCTACAGCCAGCAAAACCCTTCTGCCCTCTCAGCCCAAAACCTTTGTGAAAACATAACCCGGCGGTCCACTTTACAGAAAGAGTTTGGAGTATTGGAAACCGATGGAGTGCCAACAGAAACACGAAAAGCCTTAAACAAAATCACAGAGGAAACAGCAAAGCTTGTAAAACAAATGGAGCAACAGTTTAATCAAAATGAAGAGAAAACAGCGGACTTAAATCGGATGGTGGCACAGTATAATAATGGAAGGCCTCTCAGACAACAACGATATGAGAATTTGAAAAAGGAGATGGCCCAAAAAAAGGACACAGCACTGGCTTTTATTTCCATAGCCTACAAGCTGAGGGCCAGCCTGCTAAACAAAGAATACGATCTTTTACATGTGGGAACTTCAACCGCCTCTTCGCCAGAGGAGCAGGAAAGCCTCAACACCTTCAGAACCTCCTGGGCCGATTTTATGTCCGTTATGTCCGGGCCACTTACAAATGTCCGGGGTTTTCCGGAAGGCTGGACAGAGCCTTTCCATTTGGTTCGTGTAATATTGGCTCAGGCCCAAAAAAGCCTCTGGCCCACAGATCAATACGCTTTTGGAACAAAAACCACCAACCTGCCGGTCCATTTTGAAAGTGAAGGGGGCCAGAGGATGGAGGAGGAGGAAAAAAGAGAGCTGATTCTCACCTGGATGCAAACCCCTTTTATATCTGCTTTTTTAAAGGCTTTTTCAGAAAAAATGGCATGGGTTTTGGCAGAAAACACAGGTTCTGTCTCTCAGGGCCAAAGTGCCAACCCTTCTTTTGAGGAGTCTGTTGCACTCGAAAGTTCCGTCTTTGTCGGTTTCCTGTTTTTGGAAAGCATGTATCATAGAGGGGTTTTTCAAAAAGGGGAGGGCAGTCAACCGGCCCACTTTGTTTTTAATGATTTGGTTTTGTGGTTTCAGCCGGACGGAAAACTGGAAAGACCAAGAGGAATATATTAAACCAAGTATGAATCCTGCTTTTTTTTCTTTATTGTTGAATATTACACGCTCTTCTGCACTGGCCTGTTATGAACATATTGGCCGGGGAGAGGCCAAATCGGCCGACCAGTCTGCCGTGGACGCCATGCGGCAGGCCTTTCAAAGTATGCCCATAAAAGGCCGGGTGGTTATTGGAGAGGGTGAGCGGGACCAGGCCCCCATGCTTTATATTGGGGAAAAAGTGGGCATGTGGAAAGAGGCCCATCCGGCATGCGATATTGCCGTGGATCCGCTGGAAGGCACCAATCTCTGTGCCAGAGGGGAGGGGGGGGCCATTTCTGTTTTGTCTCTTTCTGAAAAGGGGGGTCTGCTTTCCGCCCCCGATATTTATATGGAAAAAATAGCCTGTGGCCCCAAAGCCAAAGAGTGTATTGATCTGAAACAGAGTGCGGAAAAAAATATCAAGGCCGTGGCCCAAGCTTTGAATAAAAAAATCTCTGAAATAAAAGTGGTCATTTTGAATCGTGCCCGCCACAAAAATCTTATCCAGTCTGTTTATGGGGCCGGTGCCTGTGTTCTTCTCATTGAGGATGGGGATCTTTCTGCCTCCATCCTCACCGCAATGGGAAAGGTGGATCTTATGATGGGCACAGGGGGGGCACCGGAAGGGGTGCTGTCTGCCTCGGCTCTCAAGTGCCTGGGCGGGGGCTTTCAGGGGAGACTGGTGTTTCAAAATGAAGAGGAAAAAACGAGGGCAAAAAAAATGGGTTTGAGTCAAATGGACAAAGTTTACGACAGGGACGAAATAGCCAAAGGCCCTCAGTTGTTTTGTGCCACAGGTGTCACAGATGGGGTGATGTTAAAAGGGGTCACGAAAACAGAGCAGTCCATTCAGACAGAAAGCCTTTACATCGATTCCTCTGATCGATCCTGTTCCCGTGTGCAAAGCACCACTTTTATGGAGAAACCACGCTGAGTCAGGTTTTTTTAAAAAGGGCGTCTGCGGTTTTTAGGTTTTCTTTGTTCAGACCACAGGCAGAAAGCTCCTCCTGAGAAAAAGACTCTGCCATTTTCAGGGCGGAACCCAGCATTTGTTTGTCTTTTTTTTGTAAAAGGGAGGGCCTTTTTAAAGCTGTCACCAATACCGACAGCAAATAACGAAACTCCCGTATTTTTTTGTGGTGCCCGGAAAATACCAGCTCAGGAATTTTGTATCCCTCAATCTCCCTTGGTCGGGTCCATTGAGGGGCTTCCAGCAGGTCACGATTTTCAAAGCTCTCCTCTTTCATGGAAAGCTCATTCCCCAGGACCCCTTTGACAAAGCGTGCCAAAGAATCCAATATAATCAGTGTGGCTGGCTCTCCTCCTGTCAACACATAGTCCCCCACGGATATTTCCTCTGTCACATATTCACTGACAAATCTTTGATCCACCCCCGCGTAACGGCCACTTATAAGAGTCCATTCCCCTGCCTGCTCCGCCCATTCTCTTGCTTTTTTATAGTTCCACTTTTGGCCCTGTGGGCTTAAATACACTATTTTTTTTCGTGCCCTCGCCGGCAAAGATTCCACAGCCTCCTTTAAAGGCTGGTATAACATGACCATGCCATCCCCTCCGCCAAAGGGGCTGTCATCCACTGTTTTGTGAATATCCTTTGCAAAATCCCTTGGATTGACAAAACGGACCTGCAAAAGCTGGCGGGCCACAGCCCGCCCCAAAACCCCGGTTTTTAAAGGGGAGGCAAAAAACTCCGGAAATAAAGTGACAATATTAAAGGTCATGGCTATCCCCTTTATAGCCTGTTTTATTGGGTCTGTAAAATTTGTATGGAGCTGATAAACCAAACTGGCACGAGGAGGCAGGCATCTTTTGAAAAAGGTGTTGCTTTTGGGTTGTTTTTCTCTTGGTTTATTATGCAGTATGTCATACAAAAAAATTCGGATTTCCGAATTTTTTTCAGTCAAATTCGGAAATCCGAATTTAAAACCCCCTTTTTCGGCCTCCATTCCCTTTTTATGTTTTGCATTAAAATAAGCAGAGTGTTTGACTTTTCAAACATTCCATTTGATTTTACATTAACAAAGGAGGTCAACATGTTGACACAAAAATTAAACATCAGGGGTCGGGGGCAAAGTTACGGCTTTTTGCGTTGGTCTGAGGGGGCACAGGTCAAGCAAAGAGAGATTGATTCTTTTATCAGTCTGGGCCGTGACAAAGACAACATGATCGTGTTGGAGGATGATTTTGCCTCCCGCCGGCACTGTCGGATCCAGAGGCAGGAGGACAGGGGTTTTGTTTTGCAGGACATGAACAGCCGGAATGGCACTTTTCTGAACGGCAATCGTGTTTACAAGGCTCTTTTGAAAAACAATGATCGTATCCAGTTGGGGAAAAGAAGTTTCACCTTTTCTTTTGAGAGGTTTGACACCCACTGTAATATTCATACAGAGAGCAAAAACCTTGAATGGAGTCGTCAGCTCAAAAGTTTGCCGGATATGGCCAAAAGCAATATGCCGGTTTTGATCACCGGCCCTTCCGGCACAGGAAAGGAGATGCTGGCCAAGCTCATCCATCGTCATTCCCACCGGAGTGAGGGGCCTATGGTGTCCATCAACTGCAGTGCTCTCTCCGAATCTCTGATTGAAAGTGAATTTTTTGGCCATGTCAAGGGGAGCTATACGGGTGCACTCAGCTCCCGGCAGGGGGCTTTTATGTCGGCCAAGGGGGGTTCTCTCTTTTTGGACGAAATTGGTGATCTGCCTTTAAACCTTCAGCCCAAGCTCCTGCGTGCTCTGGAGTATCAGGAGATAAAGCCTGTGGGTTCTGACAAAGTGACCAAAACGGATGTTCGCATTATAGCGGCCACGCATCAGGATTTAAAAGTCAAGGTGGCCCAAAAGGCTTTTCGGGCTGACTTGTATTTTCGTCTCTATGTGCTCAACCTTTCTCCTCCTTATTTAAAAGCCAGAATGGAGGACTTCAGGGATCTGCTGGACTTTTTTTCCTGTGAATACAATATCTCCTTTTCTTCCAGGGCGATCAGGGCTTTGAGACGACATCCCTGGCCGGGCAATATCAGGGAATTAAAAAACACCGTGGCCCGGGCCAAGGCCCTTTTTTCCGGCACTGTAGTGCAGGAGGACCAGATCCAAAAATTGCTCTACCCGGCTTCGTCTTTGACAACAAATTCGTCTTTTACGACAAACAAACCCAGGAGCAGTAAGGAAATAACTTTTAAAGAGGCAAAAAACCTGCCTATGATAAAAAAAATGGAAAAGGATCTGATCGTTAAAACTTTGGTGTTGTGCCGGGGCAACCAAAAAAACACAGCGGAGGAGTTGGGTATGGCCCCCAGCTCTTTGTCAGAGAGAATGAGAAAGTATAAGCTTAAACCCACAGACTATAAAAAATAAACCACACATTCTCATCAATGAAGAGGCGATTTTTTTAACACAGTGCATATAATTTGAGAACCTGTTTTTTACAAACGGGCCTCCGGCTCTTGACTGTCATGGGAGCTTGTGAGATTGTGAGCAAAAATGAAACCAAACTGGTCGATCTAAACTTCATGGGAGGTAATAAAAATGCCGGCTTTAAATTTTAAAGGAAAGCACTCTGTTTATTCTTATCATTTGGGAGTCCCCTTTTGCCCAATGAAAATGGACGGGAAAAAGTCACTTCCCAAACAATCAAAGCCCTCTTTGGACGATAATTTGATTGTTCATGGGGATAACCTTCTGGCTTTAAAAGCCCTTTTGCCAAGATATGCCGGAAAGATAAAATGTGTCTATATTGACCCGCCTTACAACACAGGAAATGAAAATTGGAAATACAATGACAATGTAAACAGCCCCATGATAACAGAATGGCTGGGCAAAGTGGTTGGTGTGGATGATTTGGAGAAGCACGACAAATGGCTTTGCATGATGTGGCCCAGGTTGCAGTTGCTTAAGGAACTGCTTGCTGAAGACGGAGTGATTTTTATCAGCATTGATGACAATGAAGTGGCCAATTTAAAACATGTCATGGACGAGATTTTTGGCGAAGAGAATTATATTGCTCAAATCACAGCTCAGACCAATCCCCGTGGTCGCTCATTGCGACAGGATATAGCTCGAACTCATGAATATATCCTGGTTTTTGCCAAAAACATGGAAAGGGTCCGGCTCAAAGAGATTCCAAAAAAGCAGGAAACTTTGTCTGAATACAAGAAAAAAGACAGTAAGGGCACTTATCGGCTTATGAGATTGATGAACGGAGCTGTCCAATTTTTTAATCGTAAGACACGGCCCAACCTGTTTTTTCCAATTTATGTCAATCCCAGGACCGGGCAAGCGTCTTTATCCCGCTCAAAAGAATACTGTATGGAGATCTTTCCCATATCATCTTCTGGTGAAGAAGGTTGCTGGACTTGGAGCAGGAATAAAATAAAAGAAAATCCATCCATGCTTTTTGGAGAGAAAAAAAGAACGGGCGTATGGCGTGTCTACAGAAAAGATTATCTTCCGGAAAACGGCCATGCCACCACAAAAGAGAGATCTATCTGGCTTGATAAAAGCATAAATCATGAAGTGGGGAAAGAGATATTATCAACTTTGTTTCAAAAAAATGTTTTTGACTATCCAAAATCACCGGAGCTGATAAAAAAATGTATTCAGCTTATCTCAGATAAAGAGACTGTCATTTTGGATTCTTTTGCCGGCTCGGGGACAACAGCCCATGCTGTTCTTGATTTGAATAAAGAGGATGGAGGTCATCGCAAATTTATTCTTGTGGAATGTGAAAATTATGCCGACAAAATCACAGCAGAGCGGGTTCGCCGGGTGATTAAAGGGGCCCCCAAAGCCAAAAAGGAAATTTTGAAAAACGGCATGGACGGTTCTTTCACTTACCTGACTCTTGGGAAAGCAATGAGTGAAGAAAATCTGATAAAAGGCAAATCTCTCCCCGACTATCAAACTCTTTCCAGCTATGTCTATTATATAGCCACAGGAAAAACTTTAAGAAAGGCACTTGAAAATGAAGACTTTTATATTGGAAAATCAGACAAAGACACTGCTTTTTTTGTTATTTACAAACCCGATATTCATTTTTTAAGAAGCAAAAAATCTGCTCTGAATTTGGACAGAAAAGAAAAGATCCAAAAAGTCATGAGCCAAAAAAACTGCGAAAAAGCGGTGGTTTTTGCCTCTGCACATTATTTTGATTCAACAAGTGAGTTGGCAGAAGAAGGCATTATATTTTGTCAACTGCCTTTTGCCATTTACAGGGTGGCGGGGGTTTAATGGAACTCAAAGAATTTCAGGAGCTTTGTCTGATCAGGCTGAGTGATTATCTTGGTCTGTTAAAAGAACAATATTTGGACGAAAAACTCGAAGTGGAATTTTATAAAAGCCGGGGCAAGGACAGAGAGATCGAAAAATATTGCCAAAAAACCTGGGATGAACTCCATAAAGAGGGCAAACTTCCCCAGTCCAAAAATCAAAAAGGGCAAATTCAGGTTCCTCCCCACTGCAATAAAACAGATGGCCTTGGTCACCCCATCCCCAATATATGTTTAAAAGTCCCCACAGGAGGAGGGAAAACCCTGATAGCTGTTTCCTCCATTGAAAAAATAAACTTTGATTATTTTAAAAAAAACACAGGGCTGGTTTTGTGGATTGTCCCCACAAAAGCCATATACAGACAAACACTTATAAACTTTCAGGACAAATCACATCCCTATCGGCGAGTGTTGGAAAGAGCCTCCGCGGGAAAAGTCAAAATTATTGAAAAAACCTCTGCTTTTTCATTTCAAGACCTTGATGAACATCTTTGTGTTATGCTGTTGATGTTACCCTCAGCCAACAGAGAGACAAAAGAATCCTTAAAAATGTTTAAAGATTCAGGACGGTTTATTTCTTTTTTTCCGTCTCCTGAGAACAGCCAGGCCAATGAAAACCTCTTGTCTCAAATCAGTAATTTGGATAAATACAGTGGCAAAAAATCTATAGGAGGTGGGAAGTCTCTTTTTGTCAAACACAGCCTGGGCAATGCCATAAGGATAGCCCGTCCGATTGTGGTCATGGATGAGGGGCACAGGGCCTATTCTGAATTGGCCAGGAAGACCATTGCCAATCTCAATCCAAAATTTATTCTGGAACTTTCTGCCACCCCCAACACAAAAGAACACTTGAGCAATATCCTTGTCAGTGTATCGGGCATAAAATTAAAAGAAGAGGAAATGATAAAGCTCCCCATCAATGTCACCAATACCAAAAAAGGGGATTGGAAAAAAACTTTATGCCAGGCTTGTGAGAAACTGAAAGAATTGGAAAGAGACAGCAAAACATATCAAAGAAAAAGCAAAAAATATATCCGCCCCATTATGCTGATTCAAGTGGAGCGGACAGGAACAGATCAGGAAAATGATCCACGGTTTATTCATGCCAAAGATGTCCGGGCTTATTTGATCGAGCAGGGGATTCCTGAATCCGCCATAAAAATCAAAGTGGCGGAAAAAGATGAATTAAAAGATGAAAGCCTTTTAAGCGACACCTCACAAGTGCAATTTATCATTACAAAACAAGCCCTTCAGGAGGGTTGGGACTGCCCATTTGCCTACATATTGACCATTTTATCCAAAACCAAATCCAGGCTGGCCCTGACCCAGCTGATTGGCCGAATTTTAAGGCAACCAAACGCCCAAAGAACTTCAATAAACTCTTTAAACGAAAGTTATGTTTTTTGTTACAATAAAACTGTTGAAGAAGTTGTCTCCCATATCAGAAAAGGACTGCAAAAAGAGGGCATGGACGATCTGATTGATTATGTCCAGACAGAAGAAAGCCATCTTAAAACAGTAACAGCAAAAAGAAGTCCAAAATTCAAAAGAACAAAAATTTTTCTTCCAAGAGTGTTATGCAAAACGAAAACAGGATCATGGAGAAACATGATTTATTCTCATGATATTTTGCAGGAACTGGATTTTTCAAAAATATCTTATTCAAAAAAAAACAAATGGACTCCTGAAAACATAGACTCCCTTAAAGTCAATGCCATAAAAGTGGATATAGAGGATAAAGCAGGTTCATTGCAGGTGCCTTATACAAGTCAAAACAAGCAGGAACACATTATGAGTATGGATTACTCATTTATAATAAAAAGGCTTTGCCATTTCATACCCAACCCCTGGGAGGCCGGAAGGATTTTTGATGAAACTGTTGCCTCCTTAAAAGCCAAAAAAATATCAGATAAAAAAATTTATTTAAACAGGGCTTACCTTTTGGAATCCATGGAGGAGGATATACGAAACCAGACAGAACAGCTGGCAGAAAAAGTTTTTACAGAGAAATTAAAAAACAGCTCCCTTTGTTTTAAAATCTTTAAATACCAAATCGATATAAATTGGAAAATGGACCCCAAATTGGATTTTATTGTTTCCACCGGGGACAAATTTTTAAGAAAAGAGGATGACAGGGATTTTCAGCTGTCTCTTTTTGACACCACTTATCAATCCCATTACAATAAATTGGAAAAGCAGGTGGCCTGGTACCTGGATGAGCAATCAGCAGTCAAGTGGTGGCACAGAATGGTTGCAAAACAGGACTATCATCTCCAAGGCTGGCAAAAAAGAAAAGTTTATCCGGATTTTTTGGCTTTTATCAGTCCTGACAATAAAATAAAAAAGCTTTCTGTTTTGGAAACCAAAGGTGAACATTTGAAAGGAAATGAAGACACAGAATACAAAAAAAAGCTCTTTGAAGTTTTGGAAAAACATGCCACAAATGAGTCGGTGAGTGTGGGCGATATGGAAGTCATTTCAGAACAGGAACAAAAAATGGTTTTTAAAATTCTTATGGAAAAAACATGGAAAGAGGATTTGAGCGGGTTAATGAAGTAAAAGAGTTTTGTTTCTTTTATAGACAGAGGACTTTTCTTCAAGGGCTGGAGGCCTTTTTGTGAAAAATGAGTTCAAATTATATGCACTGCGTTAAAAAAAGTCCAAGGGATAAAAGAATTGGAACTTTTAAACTTGCCTGTTATAAGGATATGTGTTTGACTTTTGTTATTTAATTAGTCGGTGCTGAAAAAGGAATTATTCCTGTTAATCTCTGTCCAGCAGGCAAAGGATTTTGATATGAAGGCAAAAAAAGGTCTGGAAGGTGTTATTGCGGACGAGAGTGCCATCTCCAAGGTCATACCGGAGAAAAGTGCACTTATTTACAGGGGCTATCCTGTGGATGAGCTGGCCCGCCGCTCTTCCTTTTTGGCTGTGGTGTCTCTGTTGTGGGAGGGGGAACTGCCCTCTCAAAAGGAGCTGGATTCTTTTAAAGAGCAGGAAAAACAGGCCAGAAAAACCGACCCGCGTGTTTTAAGTGCCATAGAGGCCTCTGCCAATGGCCACCCCATGGATGTTCTCAGAACAGCGGTTTCCCTGAGTGGGGCTTTGGAAAGTTCCCCCTGGGACGACAATGAGGACATTTTAAGAAAAAAGGCCCTGAACCTGCTGGCCAATATCCCTCTCTGGATCTCTGCACACAGCCGTTTCAGGAAAAAGCTCCCCCTTGTGGAACATAGCCGGGAAAGGGATTTTGTGGAAAACTTTTTCCACCTTTATTTTGGGGAAATACCGCAAAAAGAGGTTCTGTCCGCTTTTGAATCCTCCCTGATTTTATATGCAGAGCATGGCTTTAACGCCTCCACCTATACGGCCCGTGTCATCAGCTCCACCACTTCTGATATTTATTCTGCCGTGGCGGGGGCTGTTGGTTCCCTGAAAGGCCCCCTGCATGGAGGGGCCAACGAACAGGTCATGTATGTTTTGAAGGAAATAGATGAGCCGGAAAAAGCCAAAGAGTGGCTGTTAAAAGCCCTGAAGGAAAAAAGAAAGATCATGGGCTTTGGCCACAGGGTTTATAAAAAAGGGGATTCCCGTGTGCCAC
This sequence comes from Bdellovibrionales bacterium, assembly GCA_965242635.1. Lineage (GTDB taxonomy): Bacteria > Bdellovibrionota > Bdellovibrionia > Bdellovibrionales > UBA1609 > JANQSP01. The sequence continues at coordinate 1,929,815 of OZ251471.1, forward strand.
AGATGCTGGCCTGTGCCCAGGCCATGGCGAAAGTGAAAAACAACACCAAGTGGATGGCCATTTATGATATTTTGCAAAAAACCATGCTGGAGGAAAAAAATATTCATCCCAACCTGGATTTTCCGGCCGGGCCGGCCTATTACATGATGGGTTTTGATATTGATGTTTTTACTCCCCTGTTTGTGATGAGCCGTATTTCCGGCTGGGTGGCCCATATCATGGAGCAAAAGAAAAACAACCGCATTATACGGCCTTTGTGTGAATACACAGGCCCTGTCGAAAAAACCGTCCCCCCCTCCGGCATCCTGAAAAAGGAGGAGTTATGAGATTTGTTTTAAACCAAACTGGTTTTGAAAAGGGTGCCACTTTTGGGCTGTTTTCCTCCTACAAGGCAAATGTGAAACATGCATTTTCAAACAAGATCAGTATAAGAGCAATTGTTTTGCCGGTTTTGGTTTTGGGGGTTATTGGATTAAGCCACGGGGCCAGCCCTGAAAGCCCAACAGGAAAAAGAGGTAAAAAAGCCCCTGTTTTGAGAAAACCTGCAGAATCCCCTGCTGTGTCAGGGATTATACTGGCCTTTCATCAATGGCCTGATGAAAAGGAAAAAGCTCTCATCCTCAAAAAAACAGCTGAAAAAGGCTTGAAAAAAACAAAAACTATCTCTCTTTCCAAACTGTGGGTTTTTGAATGGGACAAGCCAAAAACAGTCCTGATGGCAGAACTGATTTGTTTGAATTTCCCCAAAACACCCTCTCTTAAATACTGTGAACCGGACCACCCCCTGTTCCCACAAGACGCCTCTGTTATACCCTCGCTTATTCATCAAAATAAAAATTCCTGTGACTTGGCCAAAGACCATGATATTTATTGGGCACAAGATATGATCGGTGCCGATCTTATAAGAGAGGAACTTAAAAAAAAAATCCAAAAAACAAGATTTTTATTGCTATATTTGACACTCCAGTGGCAACCAATGACGGCAAAACCACCCATGATATAGCTGTTAAAAATCTTGTTGCCGGCAAGGGAAAACAAGCCGTTTTGCCCGAAAGAGGGCGGCAAGGGCAGGCTTTGCGTGTTTTTCATATAAAGAGTAGTTCCACAGTCGCCGATCATATTGACAGGTTTGAAACACAGGCACGACTGGCTTGCAGAAAAACCGGATTTAGTGGTCCAAAATATGAAGAATGCCTAAGAAAAGCGTATCCTCATTATATTAATTTTTCCATGGGGCCTGACACTGATCTTGAAGATATCAGTTGGTCAGCTTATCAACAAAATTATAATGAAGAGGAAAAAAAAGAGCTTTCTGCAGAAATAAAATTTCAATTGGGAAAAAAACCGGAAGAATCTTTAACTGATGAAGAAATCAAAAGCTTTTTTCAACAATTGAGAGAACAAGTCAAAGATCACTATAATAAAACAACTTCCCATGCTTTTAAAAAAGTCAGCCCTTATGCCACCATAATTCAAGCCGCAGGAAACTCTGCCAGCCATGACAATACATCTGTTTTCTCCCAAGTTGTCAGACATTCAAAAGAATCTTCTGTCATTATAGTGGGAAATCTTTCTCCCAATGGCACCAAAAACAAGTACTCTCAGGAACACCCTGAGGTGCATATTATGGCACCGGCGGGTAACAGCATTCACACTGTGGATGCTTTTGGAAATATTGTTTCATTTGGTGGCACCAGTGCGGCCGCTCCTCTTGTGACAGGCTCTTTGTCTGCTTTTGACTGGATGTCAGGCTACCATCCCACAGCCAAAGAGGCCAAAATTTTGTTGGAAAAAACAGCTGTCCCGCACATGTATTCCAACGACAGCCCCCGCACAAACGGGGCCGGCATGGTGAACGCCTATAAACTGGGTATGGTGGGGAAGGAGCTGAACAAAATATGCAAAAAAGACAGAGCCTGTTATAAAAGAATGATCAAAATGGACACCACTTACGACACTTTGTTTCCGCCGGATCAAGGTCTGAACAAAGCTTTGGAAAGTGGTTTTCCGGAATGCAGTCAAACGGTGTGTGCGGATCCTGATTTCTCAGCTTATCCAGCTGAATGTTCAGATAAAAAAGAGATTTTTAAAAGGTTGAGAAAGCAGGCTTTTTTGCAAACAAAAGACAAGGAGCTTTGGAGGTGGGTGTCCTGTATTTATGCCGGCTATGGCTTCGGAGAGTCCTCTGAAGGGGCGATAAAAACATACATATCCCTTGCTGAGCCTGACACAGGGCATGATTCTGCCTCTTCCTGCCGGACAGATGCGGACTGTGTGTTGATTCCAGAGTGCCCGGGCTCTCTTTCAGCCACAGGAGCCAGCCAGTTGAAGTTTCAGCCGGCGAATCAAATTATGTCTGAAAGGTATTATAATGTTGAGTATTACAATAAATGCGGAAAAAAGCCCAAGTGCCGTGACAAGAAGTGCCGGTGTGGCCAGGAGGAACGGGTGAAAGGAGAGGAAAAAACAGATCCAAAAACCGGCCAAAAAACAATCCATTACACTGACTATCAAGCCAAATGTATTGGTGTTGAATGTAAAATGAAAACAGACACAATAACAGAAACAGAGCCAGTCAAAAATGCCAAAAAACCGGCTGTCCCTTCCAGTGGGCCACGGCAACCAAGTGGGCCGGCCAGTGGACCGGCAACGGGACTGACCAAACAAGACAGCTCAGGCCCCGGAGCCACACGATAAAACAAACCCGGTAAGGGGAGAGTCTTAAAATAAGGTCTTAGTTGTTGTCTTAATGGCTGGCGGTTTTGCGATGGGCCACTTTGGCTTGGCCTGCTGTCTTGGTTTCTTGGCTGGCGGTTTTGTGCTGGGCCACTTTGGTTTTGCCCGTTTTTTTGGCTTGGCCTGCTGTCTTGGCTTTGCCCTTGTGATGGGTGTTTTGAGCTATCAAAATCTGACTCAGCATGGACTCCATGCGATCCATACGTGTTTCCATACGCGTTTCCATGCGGTCCATACGCGTTTCTATGCGGTCTATGCGCGTTTCTATGCGGTCCATACGCGTTTCCAGAGGGCTGATTTTGGCGGTTAACATCCAACCAAAGCCCGCAAATATAAAGCCGGTGTAAAAAACCAAAAAAGTGGCTGTGGCCAAGGTTTCTTTTGTGTTCATATTTTGCACTTTATCACACTCCCCGGCTCAAAATCAAGCTTTTTTTGTCAAAAATACCCTTTCATGCCCGATTTTTTGTCAAAAATACCCCTTCGTGCCCGCGATTTTTTGTCAAAAATACCTCTCCATGCTCTCAGGGCAGGGACAGATCCCCACAGGTGTAAGACACCCCCTCTTTTAAAAAAGGGACAGGGGCCTGGATTTTATGAACAGAGACCTTTAACAGGGCTTTTTGGGGCAGACACTTCCTCAGGTTTTTCCACACCAAGCCCCCCAGCCCTTCAATCAGGCAAAAACCTTTGGGCTTATTGACGGATTTCCTGATGATTTCACAAAGCCTGAAATAACAGACAGAGTCTTCCATTTTGTCTGTCTGTTCCTCTTTTGGAGGGTCCGGAAAACCCACTGTAATATGAAAAGCCACTTTCTGTGGTTTTTCTCTTTCTGCTTTATCCTGCCCCAGGTGCACAGGCAACACAAGAGACTTTATTTCCAAAACAGAATGCATGGTTCTTAACTCCCAAAAAAAAAACAAATGTGGAGGTTCCCAATCCTCTGACTTCGGTATTATGCGGTGCATAAAAGCCATAATTTCACAGAAGCTCAATGGGGTCAAGCACAAAACAGTTTGACAATGGAGCTTAAAAAGCTTGTCATAACAGGGGGGGCGAAAACAAACCAACAAAATCATGAGCCAATTCAACCAGATACGCAATTTTTCCATTATTGCCCATATTGATCATGGGAAATCCACTTTGGCAGACGCCTTTCTGGAGTTTACCAAAGCGGTGGACGAGAGGCAGAGAAAGGCACAATTTCTGGATCAAATGGATTTGGAGCGGGAAAGGGGCATCACCATCAAGGCACAAACGGTGCGTCTTTCCTATAAAGCCGGGGATGACAAACTTTATCAGCTTAATCTCATCGATACACCAGGCCATGTGGATTTTTCTTATGAGGTGTCCCGTTCTCTTTCTGCCTGTGAAGGGGCTTTGTTGGTGGTGGACGCCTCTCAGGGGGTGGAGGCACAGACAATGGCACATGCCTCTTTGGCCCTCACCCGCGATCTAAAACTCATCCCTGTCTTAAACAAAATGGATCTTTCTTCCGCCCGTCCGGAAGAAGTGGCCCAGGAGCTGGAAAGCCTTTTAGGTGTCCGGAAAGAAGATATTATTTATGTCAGTGCACAAAAGAGAACCGGCATTCAGGATATTTTGGAAAGAGTGGTCCGGGACATCCCCCCTCCCTTTGTCCCTCAGAGGGCGAGTTCTGCCATCGAGGCAGGTGCCACCCGCGGTGAAAAGCCAGCTTCCTTAAGGGCACTGGTGTTTGATTCCTGGTTTGATTCTTATCAGGGGGTGGTGGCCCTTTGCCGGGTAATGGAGGGGGAGATAAAAGTGGGGGATGAGGTGTTTTTTATGCAGGGAGAGGCCAAAAGCCAGGTGTTGAAAGTGGGGGTTTTTAACCCCTTTCCCTTACAGGTGCAAAAGCTGAGAGCCGGAGAGGTGGGTTTTGTGATTACCGGTATCAAGGGCATAAAGGATATTATTGTGGGGGACACCCTGACCCATGCAGAAAAACCAGCTCTTAAGCCTTTGGCCGGTTTCAAGAGACTGAAACCCATGGTGTTTTCCTCTTTGTTTCCTGCGGAGGCTCAGGATTTTCCCCAGCTGAGAAAAGCTTTGGAAAAACTGGCCCTTAACGACTCCTCCCTTGTGTTTGAGGCTGAAAACTCCCCCGCCCTGGGCTTTGGTTTTCGCACAGGCTTTTTGGGCCTTTTGCACTTGGAGATCATTCAGGAAAGGCTGGAGAGGGAATTTGACCTGAATTTGATTGTCACAGCTCCTTCTGTCATTTACAAGGTATGGACCAAAGATGGAAAGGAGCACAGGCTGGATAACCCTTCCGCCCTGCCAGACCCTTCCAAAATAGAACGTATTGAAGAGCCTTTTGTGCGGGTGAGTATTCACACTTTAAATGAGTATGTGGGCGGGGTGTTAAAACTTTGTGAAGATAAAAGAGGTCAGCAAATTCGCATGGAATACAGCACTAACAACCGTGTGATCATAGAGTATCGTCTGCCCATGAGCGAGATTGTGATGGACTTTCATGATCGTCTGAAGTCTGTTTCGCGGGGTTATGGCTCGATGGAATATGACTGGACAGGCTTCTCTCCTTCGCCTTTGGTCAAGGTGGATATTTTGTTGAATGGGGAAAAAGTGGACGCGTTATCGATAATATTGCATCGTTCAAAGGCCCAAAGCAAAGGGCGTGCTTTGGTGCGGAAACTGAAGGAGCTTATTCCCCGTCAGCAGTATCAGGTGGCCATTCAGTCGGCCATTGGGTCCAAAATTATTGCCAGAGAGACTTTAAGTCCTGTAAGAAAGGATGTGACCGCCAAGTGTTATGGCGGGGATGTGACCCGGAAAAGAAAACTGCTGGAGAAACAAAAAAGGGGCAAAAAAAGAATGAAAGCCATTGGAAGGGTGGATGTGCCCCAGTCTGCTTTTATGGCGGTGTTGAAGGCAGATGATTAAAAAAGCATTGAATTTTCTTTATCCTTTTCTCACCATAGCCTGGCTGATATTGCTGGCACTTGTGCTGAGATGGAGTGTGCTGGAGGTTTATATTATGCCTTTTCATGGCATGATGCCCACCCTTTTGCCCAATGATCATGTTATTTCGAACAAATTGGCTTATGGGCTGAGGGTCCCGTTTTCCTCTCACTATTTGTCGCAATGGTCCCTCCCCAGGAGAGGGGAGGTGATTGTGTTTCGTTCCCCCTTTGATCGTCGCTCTCTTTCCATTCGAAGGGTGGTGGGGGTGCCGGGGGACAGGATTTTTTTTGAAAATGGCTCTCTTTATGTGAATGAGCAAAAAATAGCCAAACAGGTCCCTGACAGGAGAAAAAAAGACTGGTCATGGCTTAAGGACGAGGATTTTTCCGATGAGGGGCTGACGGAGGACAAAAGCCATTACAGACATTGGGAGGAGAGTTTGTCCCATTACAGCTACAGCATTTTATTGAAGAGAAAAAAACAGGATTATCTGATTTTTGGTCCTTATTCTGTGCCCAAGGGATATTATTTTGTGATGGGGGACCACAGGGATCGTGCTCAGGACAGCCGCACCTGGCCGGCCCGGCTGAAAAAGGCCCAGGGAGTGGTGACTTTTTCCCGCTCCAAGGCGGGCAAGCCTTTGATTGTGGCCAAAGGCACACTTTTACGAACAGGGGACACGCGTCTTCCGGAATATTTTGAAACCACAGGAGAGCTTTTGTTAAAGGGGCTTTCTGTGGATGTGCCTGTTCAGGCCAAAAAAGCGGGCCGGGCGGGTAATGTCCTGCCGGGCCAAATTCGTGTCATTGAGGGCCGGCTCTCCAAAAGCTTAAGTGTCCATAATGCAAAAGCTCTCACAGGGGGTGAGGATAAAAATTTGGTGCAGGAAAAGGATATTTTGGGCCGGCTGAGTCGTATTTGGTTCAGTTGTAAAAAAACCATAAATTCTGTTCCCTTTCTTTGCGATCCAAGATATATGAGATGGGACAGGACATTTTTTCCCGTCCACCACCGCCAGACTGGATCAGATTTATAACATGAGACAAGAAGGAGAAAGACAATGAATTTGAAAAAATGGTTTTTTGGGTTTTTTGACAAAAGCCTTGTTATTATTGCCTCGGCTATTTTGGTTTTTCGCTGGGCCTTTTTTGAGCCTTATGTGATTCCCTCCGGCAGTATGATCCCCTCTTTGTTGGTGTATGATCATATTATCGTGAGCAAATGGGCTTATGGCCTGAGAGTGCCTTTTTCCAAAAAATGGCTGTGGCGTTGGGCCGAGCCGGAACGGGGGGAGGTGATTGTGTTTCGTCCTGTTCAGGAACAAAGAGGCATGAAGTTTATGGTCAAAAGGATTGTGGGCCTGCCGGGGGACACCATTTACATGGACGACAACAAACAGCTGTGGGTTAACGGAAAAAAAATGACCAGAATCCTGCTTTCCAATCAAGAAGGGGAGGGAACAGAGGAGCCACAGTTTTACCCCATCACAGAAAGAGATCTGGGTGCACCTTTTGAGGACTTTCGGTTTTATGTGGAAAAGCCTGAGAACACCCCTCCCTATCGTGTCATTTTGAGTGAGGAGATGTCTTTTTCTCTGCCTGCCAGCAAGGAATTTACTGTCCCGGAAGACTCTGTATTTGTGCTGGGGGATAACAGGGACAAATCCCAGGACTCCCGGTTTTGGGGGCCTTTGCCTGTGAGCCATATCATGGGCCGGGCCAGCCTTGTCTGGCTCTCCTGTGAGGCCACTTTTTTCAATCTGCCACTGCTCTGCCATCCGGATAAAATGAGATTCTTCCGTTTAATGAAGACCATAAAATAGGTGGTTTGTGAGAATTGTCTTCAATGGCAAAAGCCTGTTGACAGGTGAGTCAAGGCCCTGTTAAAGTGGGCCAAGCCCATAAAAAAAATGAGGACAAAATATGGAAAAAGACCAGGCCAAAAGCCAGAAAAACAAAATATTTTTGGGGATCGATGATCTCAGCACGGAAAATATTGATTTTATTTTACGTGTTTCCTCAATATTCAAGCAGGAATCCTATAAAACAGGTCGTCTCATCCATTGCATTGATCCGGAGGAGACAAAAGGCTTGGTGGTGCAGTTGCTGTTTGCCGAGCCCAGCACCCGCACCCGTGCCAGTTTTGAGGTGGCTTGTGGGAAATTGGGCATAGCCACCACCTCCCTCTGGAACCTGCATTTTTCCAGCATGGCCAAAGGGGAAACTCTGGAGGACACCCTGCAATGCCTCATGGCCCTCAAACCCAATATGATCGTTTTGCGGTGTGGGGAATTTAAAGGGGCAGAGGCTTTTTTAAGAGCCAGCCCTGTGCCTGTCATTAACGCGGGCCTTGGTGCCACGGAGCACCCCACACAGGCTTTAGTGGATGCCTGGACCATTAAAGAGAGACGAGGCAAAATAGAAGGGGAGAAAGTGCTGATCGTGGGGGATATTTTGCATTCCCGCGTGGCCAATTCCAACTTAAAACTGCTCACCCGCCTGGGTGCTCAGCTGGGGGTGTGTGCACCAGAGGAGTTAAGCCCCAAAGACACAAAGGAGTGGAAGGATGTGGCCCGTTTTGATTCCTTGAAAACAGGCATCAAGTGGGCGGATGTGCTTATGTGCCTGAGGGTGCAAAGGGAGAGGCACTCTCTCAGAAATATTGGTTTTTCCATGGCCGAATACAGGGACAAATACCGTATTGGCCAGGATGAGATGGACTTGTTTCGATCGGACGGTATTTTACTGCACCCCGGCCCTGCTGTTCGTGGTGTGGAGATATCCAACCACGCCTTAAGCGATTCCCGTTGTCAGATTGTGGCTCAGGTGGAGCATGGTTCTTATGTGCGCTCAGCCATTATCAGCCTCATGCTGAACCTGAAGGTGAACACCCCATGAAAAGCCCTGCCTCTTTGCCAAAACAAACCGGGCTGACCCTTCCGCCCGCCCCCGGTTTTTTGGTGTTGGAGACGGGGGAAGTATTCGGGGGTTGTTTTTTGGGCGGGACGGAACGGGCCGGGGAGCTGGTTTTTAACACCTCCCACAGCGGCTATGAGGAAATAGCCACAGATCCTTCTTATTTTCAGCAGATTTTGGTGATGACAGCCCCCATGCAGGGGAACTATGGGGACAGTGATGAGGTGTGGGAATCCTCCCGCATTTACATCCAGGCCCTGATTTGCATGGAGATGCAAAAAGGTGTCAGGGACGCCCGCTGGAAAGACAAACTCATCTCTCATGGTGTGCCCGTTTTATCTGAGGTGGACACCCGTGCCCTGACTTTGTGTTTGAGGAAAAAAGGGACTTTGTGGGGGGCTTTGATCCGGGAGTCCGACTGGCGAAAAGCACAGGAAAGGGCCTCTCATTTTATTGTGTCGGCCCGTAAAATGGAAAAAGACTGGCCCTTTATGGTGACAGACAAAAAAATCAGGGAAATAAAAGGGAGCAAAGCCAAAGGTCCAAAAGTGGTGGTTATGGATTTTGGGTGCAAACAGAATATTGTCAGGGAGTTGAAAAAAAGAACCAGCAGTATTGTTATAGTGCCTCCCCGGACTTCTGTGGAGGATATTTTAAGGTGGAAGCCGGATGGGCTTTTGCTCTCCAATGGGCCAGGGGATCCGGCCGAGGTTAAAGTGGCGGTGGACACAGTCCGAAGTCTTTTGGGCCGGTTTTTTATTTTCGGCATTTGTATGGGGCATCAGATTTTGGCTTTGGCTTTGGGGGCCAAAACTTACAAGCTGAAATTTGGGCACAGGGGGAGCAACCACCCGGTGAGAGACAGGCTGATGAAAAAAGTTTATGTCACCAGCCAAAATCATGGTTATGCCGTGGAAAAAGAAAGCCTGCCCCCTCATGTGGAGATAAGTCACACCAACTTAAATGATGGCACAGTGGAGGGTTTTTTTTCCAAAAAAGACCAATGCCTTGGGATTCAGTTTCACCCGGAAAGCCATCCTGGCCCAAGAGAGGCTGTGGCCTTGTTTGATTTTTTTATCAAAGCCATTAAAAAGCCTGCCGGCAAAAAAAGAAAATCATGAGTCGCGAACCGACCGGCAAATAGTCGCAAACCGACCGGCAAAAGTCGCAAACCGACCGGCCATTTTTTATTTGGAAGGAGCTGGATTTTCCTTAACTGAGACTCCTTCAAACAAAGCTCCTTTTTCCACATACAGCTGAGGTGCACTCAACTGGCCATAAAATTCCGATCCTTTTAAAAGCTCTATTTTTTGAGAGGCCTTGAGTTCCCCTTTCATAAGGCCTTTCAGTATGAGAGATCCCAACTCAGCACGGGCCTCCACATGGGCCCCAGGCTCCACAATCAAAACACCGGGGCTGACAATCTCCCCCTTGAACCGGCCACAAAGCCGGGCTGTCCCCTCAAAGCTGAGTCGCCCTTCAAAAAAAGCCCCGCGGGTTAAAATAACATTTGTGTTTTCCATGAGAGATCTATTGGGAATCCAGTAAAAGCGACATTAACATATTCAACTCCCTGTCAGAAAAAAACCTGAGCCTCAGCTCTCCCCCTTTTTTTCGAAAATGAATTTGTGCCTTCACCCCCCGTCGATCCTTTAAAAGCTTTAAGGCTGTTTTATGTTGTTTTTTGGGCTGTTTGGCCGGGGACTTTTCTTTCTTTGAGGATAAAAGGGCGGTGGCTTTTCGGACCCCGGTCCGGTGTTTGGCAAAATGCCTGGCCCATTTACTTTGTGTGTGCGGATCTTTTTCCTGTAAAAGCACTTTGGCCACGGCAAAAGAGATCTGTCCCTTTAAAACCAGTTCCTGTGCCGTCCGGCTCAATTTTAAGAGCCTCAGGCTGTTGGTGAGAGTGGTCCGGGGAAGGCTCAGGTGCTCAGCCAGTTTCTCCTGACTGATGTTTTGTTCTTCCAGCAGAGCCTTGTAGGCTGTGGCCAGCTCTATCGGGTTTAAGTCCTCTCTTTGCAGGTTTTCCACCAGGGACAGAAAAGGGTTAATTTGCTCCTGTTTGAGAATCCAGACGGGGATTTCGTGGAGGCCCGCCAGCCCGGCCGCCCGCCACCTTCTCTCCCCAGCCACAATCTCATGGTTTGAGCCTTTTTTCCGGACCACCACGGGCTGAATGAGACCGTTTTTCCGGATGGAGTTGGCCAGCTCCCTCAAAAGAGCTTTGTCAAAAACCCGGCGGGGTTGACGGGGGTTGGGCTTTATTTTTTCTATGCCCAAAAGGGTTTTGTGCTTGATTTCAGAGGCGGGAAACAGATTTTCCAGGCCCCGTCCCAAAGCCTGCCGGCGAAAAGCCGGGTTGGGAGCTTTGCCTCTCTGGCCCCGTTCTCTAATCACAAGCCCTTTACGGGCTGAAAACAAATCTTTGGAAGACATAAAAAAAACCTTTCTTTGGTTTAAGTCGGCAGGCCTGGGCCCTCCACAGGTAAAGATGGAGAATGTTTTTGTGCCTGCTGGGGCCGACCAGCAGACAGCTCACGAGCCAGTTGCTCATACGCCATGGCCCCCAAACAGTGCCGGTCATACTGAAAAATGCTTTTTCCAAAACCCGGTGCTTCACTCAGACGCACATTGCGGGGGATAAGTGTTTCAAACACCTGCTCTCCAAAATGACGACGCACCTCTTTTTCCACCTGATAGCTTAAGGAGTTACGGGCATCAAACAGGGTCAACAAAATACCATGCAATTTCAGGGAGGGGTTCCACCGCTCCTTGACCTCACGGGCCGTCTCCAAAAGGCGACTCAAGCCCTCCAGGGCATAATACTCACACTGCAAAGGCACAATAAAAGTGTCCGAGGCACTGAGGGCATTTAAGGTCAAAAGGCCAAGGGAGGGAGGGGTGTCAATCAAAATCAAATGGTAGTCTTTTTTTATTTCCTTTAAGATTTTTTTTAAGAAAAAAACCCTGTTCTCCTGCCCGGCCAGCTCCATTTCCGCCCCCGCCAAATCCATGGAAGAGGGGGCCACTTCCAAAAAAGCTTCTGCCGTGGAGCACAGCACCTCCTTTAGGGGGTTTTTCCCCATCAGGGCCTCATATACACCCACCGGGGCAGAAACACCCAGGCCACTGGTGGCACTCCCCTGAGGATCCAGATCCACCAGCAAAGTCCTTTGCCCTTTCAGGGAAAAGGCCGAGGAAAGGTTAAGGGCTGTGGTGGTTTTGCCCACCCCTCCTTTTTGATTGGCTATGCTGATGATTTGTCCCATAACATTCCCTCTAAAAAATCAAAAAATTGGAAAGGACCAATAAGGCCAACACAATATACAAAACACCGGACACCCTTAGATACCATTTTAAGAAGGAGGATTTCCAGCGATAGATCGGCCTTATTTTCAAAAAAAGCCGGGGCCAAAACAAAAGCAAAAGGCTTTTGCATAAAGTGATCCAGCCTGTAAGTGTCACAATAACAGAGGGGCTTAAAGTCCAGTCATTATGAGTTAATACCAAAAACAGGGCCAGGGGGAGGCACACAAAACCACTTAAAAGGCACACCAAAAGAAAGTTGGGTGGGCTGAGCTGGGCCAATAAATTCATCAGAGCCAGATACAGGCGGGTCTGCAGAAGGAAGGAAAGCCCGATGGCAAAAAACAGGCAAAACACCACCTGCTCAGACAAAAAAAACAGATTTTCCTGCATAAAAACCACCTTTCCTGATTTCCTTGACCAGTTTTTTCACAAACCACTCATATAATAGTTTTACAATCAGGGCAATGTTTTTTTTATTTCAGGCAGAATAATGACACAAAGCAAAAAATCTTGCTTTATACTGGTCTGGTTTGAAAATGCATGTTTCACATTTGTCTTGTGGGAGGAAAACAGCCCAAAAGTAGCACCTTTTTCAAAACCAGTTTGGTTTATTTTTGGGTGGTGTCTGCTTTGATTTCTTTGTAGAGAGAGAGCATGGTAAGGGCTGTCCGGACAGCCTCCCGACCCATGTTGCCTTTGCCAGCTGGTTCGTGACTTTTGCCGGTTGGTTGGCGACCTTCGGCACGGGTTAGGGCCTGCTCTTTGTTGTCGGTCATCAGAATTCCAAAAACCACCGGGCGGTTCATTTCCATTTGCACCTGCATGAGGCCTTGTTCCACCAGCCGGCAACAGGCCTCATAGTGGGAGGTCTCTCCACGGATAAGGGCCCCCAGGGCCACCACAGCCGAAAAACCTTCCTGAAAGAGCCATTTGGCTGTCAGGGGAATCTCCACTGCTCCCGGCACCTCCACTAACTTAAAATTTTGGACACCCGCTTTTTTCAGTTCCTTCAGTGCCCCTGCCTTTAAAGCTTGAGCCAGCTCCGGGTAAAACACAGAAAGGACTATGGCTATTTCAGGTTTTTTTGTTTTCACTGGCGGGTATAAGTGGCTTGGTAAACAGTTTGTGTGCGCCCTTCCTTGGGATTATCTATATCATTGGTTCTGGTGAACAACAGCTTTTTTCCATTAAGCTCAAAAGCATAAGATCCTGGGATCACATATCTCACATTTCCATCCGTGTCTTTTCTGATCCATTTCAGTTCAATAAAGATGGAATCTCCTTTGCCTGTCAGTTTGCGACCTTTAAAATAAGTGACAGATTCGGTGAGCAGGGTGTAGGGGGCCTGATCCGGCACTTTGTCATAAACCTGTGTGCGTTTTTGCCAGAGGGAACCGTGTTCGGCCAAACCGTAAGTTATTGGGGCACTGTGGGCGGGAAGTTTAATCTTTATATAAGTGGGGTGGATGACAATACTTTCCGGGTAGGGGAGTCGATCTGAAGAATTGGGGTCCGGGTCTTTTGTTATTTTTGAGAGCTTCCATGGACCCATTAAAGGGTTTTCGGCAAAGCCCTGTTCGCAGGAACCGCCGGTGGCGTGGGTTGTTGTTGTCAGCCCTGCCAACAGAAGAAACATAAAGAGATTTTTGATGCCCATCCCGGTCCCTCCTTTGCCAGTCGGTTGGCGACCTTTGCCAGTCGGTTGGCGACCTTTGCCAGTCGGTTGGCGACTATTGTTATATCATTTTGAACATGGAATCAACAAAAAAGTGGGATATTTCTCCATGCCTTCAGACCTTATGTGTAATATTTTCACACTTTTGTCCAATTTTTATGTGCTGGCCCCGGTTTTGGACACTGATCCACCCCTTTTTGAGGGTCATGGCTTTTTTTAAGCTTTTTTTTGACAATCCAGCCAAGCTTTGCTACAAACAATAAGAAAACATGAAATCCATGCCCCCGCCTGTGAGCGGGAGTTATACTGAATCTTGTTTGAAAATGCATGTTTCACATATACAGGCAAAAGCCCTGCATTGGATAAATTTGAAGGTTTTTGAGATATGAAAAAATGTTTGTTGATTTTTTTGCTTCACGCCCATGCCTTTGGGGCTTTTGGAGACTGCTCTTCTGCTTTTGCCGGTCGGTTGGCGACTTTTGCCCAGTCGAAGTGGAATCCTGTGAACTGGTTTAAGGACCCTGTTATATCATGCGATTACAGCAAAGCGGATTTTGAGCAAAATCCCCAAAGCCAAAAAATAGTGTTCAGGAGTCAAAGTCAGGAATTGATTGTAATAGATGAAGGCCATGTTTTTAAAAAATCCAAAACCACTAACTTTGAATGGCGTTATATAGAAGACACATCCTCGGTTCAGGCTATTTTGTTATATAAAAACAGTCTCATAGCTTTAAGAACTGATGGAGATATTTTTATTCTGTCAGAAGAAGAGGAAAAAACATACGGATGGTTGAAGATAGGAAATTCAGCCAGTAAAATACTTTCCACTGATCAGGATCTTTTCGCTTTGGTTAAGAATCGACTGTGGATATACAAGGGAGCACCGGAAGAGGACACAATAACTTTTTCCATGGTACCTGTGTACATCGGATCTATAAACGATACACCCACCACAACTTTAATAATGGTCCCCCAGTCCGGGGGGCGGAAAGTGGCTTTTGAAAAAAGCCCTGTCAAAGACCTTGCTGATATTTCACTGGACTTGGAGAATCAGGATCTGAAATTGACTTTTAAAAATGGCACCACAGCCCTTTACTATAGAGACCTTCAAGGGGAGGGGAAAGGGTAGCGCCAGCCCCGGTCAAAAGAGTGGCTTTTGATTTTTAAAACAGGAGGGGATTGCTTTCTTTTGAACTGGTTTTTTATCAGCCTTTGAAATATTTGTTTTTCAAAAGCCGTCCTGGGATCTTGTGTCTGCTCTATCAGCTTTTTTAAAATGGGGTCCAGTGTTTTGTAAGGAGGCAGGTCGTCTTCATCCTTTTGGTTTTTGGTCAGCTCTGCAGAAGGGGGCCGGCGAATAATAACAGAGGGCACTTCAAACCACCGGGCCAGAGCATAAACTTCTGTTTTAAAAAGATCCCCTATGGGCAAAAGCCCTCCTGTGAGATCTCCGTATAAAGTGCCGTAACCCAAGGCCAGCTCACTCTTGTTGGCTGTTCCCAACAACAGGCTTTTGGGGTTTTGATTGGCATAAGCCATAAGAAACATACTTCTCAAGCGGGCCTGAATATTTTGTTTGGTGATGTCGGCCAGAGGCCTTTTTTTATTTGGCTGGCCGGGGGCTTTTTGAGATGGCTCGCTGGTGAGATCCGGCTGGCTTTTTTTGTCAAAAGCGGGCATCGGCCCCCCTGCAAGGGAGCTTGAGGACATACAGCGTTCCGTGAAGGTGTAAAGCTCTTCAATACTTTGGACGACCAAAGGGCAGTTGAGTTTTTGTGCCATTTTGTTCACCCCTGTTTTGGACAGGGAAGAGGTCCAGGGGCCGGGCAAAAAAAACAACCGGACTTTTTTCGCACTTAGGGCCTCACAGGCGAGGCAGGCTGTGACCGCCGAATCCAGCCCTCCACTCAAACCCAAGTGGCCCCCCTCAAAGCCATTTTTTTTTGCAAACTCCCTTAAGCCAAAAATAAGAGCTTGAGCTGTTTTTGTTGATGTGGACAAAGCTTTGGAAAGCTTTTTTGGCTTTGTGGTTTTGTGCATAAAGCTTTTCCGTGGTTCTGCCTGCCTCACAGTTTCTGCTTGCCCTGATGGTTCTGCCCTCGGGGTGGGCAAAATTTGCCCTGATGGTTCTGCCTGCCTTGTGAGTTCTGCCATCGGCTGTTTCAAACCTTTTGGAGCAGAGGCCTCCCGCCGGGGCAAATCAAACACATGCAGGTTTTCCTCAAAGAATGGACTCTGGTGGATAAGCTGTCCCTCGCTGTTCAGGATAAAGCTTCCTCCATCAAAAATCAGCTCCTCCTGCCCTCCCACCATGTTCACATACATAAGGGGGCACCCATGTTGCTTTGTCCATTTTTGAGCTGTTTTCAGCCGTTTTTCGAATTTGGCAAGATCAAAAGGGGAGGCATTGAGACTGAGGATTAAGTCCGGTTTTTGTTTCATGGGAACAAGTATATCCAGGTTTTGCCACAGCTCTTCGCAGATTAAAATTTGACAACACCACCCATGAAAGACAAAAATATTTTCCTTCACATTTCCTTTGCTAAAATATCTTTTTTCATCAAACACATCATAGTCAGCCAAGTATTCTTTTGAAAACATTTTGGCAGGCTTGTTTTTTTGCAGTAAAAAAACAGAATTAAAAGGAAAAAGATCTGATTCTGCAACACTTTTTGATCCAGGGGTTCTGCCCGGTCCCATGCCTCCCATTAGAACCGTCATACCTTCCGGAATATGTTTATGAATATTTTTCAGAGCTTTTTTTGTATCTTGCAAAAAAAAAGGACGGCTGAGAAAATCCAGAGGAGGGTAGCCGTTCAGAGCCATTTCCGGAAAAATCAAAAGCCTGACCTTTTGCCGGCCAGCCTTTTTGATGTACTCTTTTATTTTTTGTTCGTTGAAGGGGATATTTCCCGTCCAGGAATTGATTTGTGCCAAAGCGATTTTCATTTTTTAATCTCTGGGAGAGCTTTTTTTATCAGATGATTTATTGTTTTTGCCTTTAGCAGGGACCTTTTCAGATTTTGATAAATGTCCTCATCCTTGATTTGGTTTATGTTGTTTTGTTTCATGTAGAGCTGGATTTCACGGGGAGACACAGTAAAGTCAAGCTTTTTGATCAGGTCAGTCAGAAGATAATGAGAATGCACGGCAAAACGTGCCTCTTTTTCAAAAACAAGGTGCTCTTTCTGAATGGCCTTTTTTATATCCTCTTCTTTTATGCCATTTTGCTTCATAATTTCGATCACTTCGGATTTCAATAACTGTTTTTGTTTGTCCACTATTTTTTCCGGCAAAAGGGGCAGAGGGTATTTTTTGGTCAACTGTGTTAATATCTCATCCTCCATTTTCTCCTGCTGTTTTTGTCTCTTTTTATTCTCATGGGCCAAGCGGATAAACATTTTCATATCCTTCAGGCTTTTGTAGCCACAGATTTTTGCAAAATTGTCATCTATGGTTTTGTCTGCTTCAGTTTTGTCTGTTTCAGTTTTGTCTGTTTCAGTTTTGTCTGTTTCAGTTTTGTCCACATTGGCCAGGTTCACAGTGACTTTTTTCACATTGGCTATGTGTTGCCATCTTTTCATGCTCTCCTCTATTTCTTTTTCCTCCACTTTTATGGGAGGGGGGGGGGAAAGAGAGGGTGTGAAGTTTTTGTCCACATCCACTTCGGGCTGGATTTCCACTGTAAAATAAAAGGTCCAGGCTTTGTTTTCCTCTATGGGGGATTTAAATTGCATTTCAGGCTGAAAAGCAGGGCTGAGGCCAGTGGTCTTTATGGCCTTGGGGTAAAACTCCTGTATAAGATCCAACAGGCTTTCCTGTTTCACTTTCTCCTGATAATGCTGGCGGATATACGACATGGGGGCTTTGCCTTTTCTGTATCCATGGATATGGGCTTGTTTTTGCATTTTTTTGTAATTTTTATCAAAAGCTTTTCTCACTTCTTCAAGAGAGACATGAATATCCACTTGTCTCTCAAGGTCTTTGAAATTTTTTACCTCATAATTCACCCCCGTGTCGGGGGGGACAAAATCGCCACGGCTGTCCTCTTCGTTCGTGACTTTAGGTTTTTGATTGTGACCCTCTGCTGTTGTCTTCATTTCTCCTGTGTCGGGGGGGACAAAGTCGCCACGGCTGTCGTCTCCGTTTAATGTTATCTTCATTTTATATCTCCAGTCCCGGTCAGGGAAAAAAAAGGAACAATTTGGCCCAAAGGAACAGATTGTTGGCTTTCTTTGTCCAAATTTTTAACAGACAGATTTTTGGTTTTGATCTCTTCCGGTCCAAAAATAATGGCATGCCGGGCCTTTATCTGAACAGCTCTCTTCATTTTTTTGCTTAAACTGCCGGTGGAGCGGGGATGAAACACTGTTAAGCCGGCCTGTCGCAGATCCCAGGCCAGCTTCAAAGCCAGTTTTTCCGCCTCCTCGCCCAAAGGCACAAGAGCAATGGGTCTTGTGATATCATCTTTGTGTTGAATTAAAAATCGAATTCTCTCCACGCCTGCCCCCCAACCCACACCGTGGACTCTGTCCCCTCCATCGGCCATTATTTCTATCAGGCGATCGTAACGTCCCCCAGCCAGCACTGTGTTTTGAGCCCCTGTTTTTTTGGGGCTGGCCTTAAATTCAAACACGGAGTGGTTGTAATAGTCCAGGCCTCGCACCAATAAAGGGTTAATGGTGTAGGGAATACCCAATCTGTTCAGACCTTCTTTTGTTTGGGCAAAAAAATCCCTGGAGCGGGGATTGAGAAAATCCTGTATGGAGGGGGCAGAAGGCAAAAGCTCCTGATCCTGTTCCTCTTTGGAGTCCAAAATCCTCAAAGGGTTGGTTTTTAAGCGCCGGCGGCTGTCGGGGCTGAGCTTGTTTTTGAGGGGCTTCAGGTAGTCCACCAATGCCTTTCGATGCTTTTCACGGCTTTCCACATCCCCAATGCTGTTGATCTCCAGTGTCAGCTCTTTTTCTATCTTCAGGTGTTTGAAAAACAGGCAGGCCAGGGAAATACATTCCACATCCCCTCTGTGAGTGGGTTCCCCCAAAAGCTCCACACCCACAGTGTGAAACTGCCTTAAACGGCCTTTTTGTGGTCTCTCATAGCGGAACATGGGGCCCTGATAAAAAAATCTCAAAGGGAGCTGTTGATGAAGTTTTTCTGTAATAAAATGGCGGGCCACGCCGGCGGTCCCCTCCGGGCGGAGAGTCAGGCTTTCCCCACTTCGGTCAGGGAAAGTAAACATCTCCTTGTTCACAATATCAGACTCCTCCCCAAGAGTTCGGCTGAATATTTGTGTGGATTCCAAAATGGGAGTGGCCATTTCCTGAAAACAAAACTGGCGGGCTGTTTTTCTGGCCATATCCACAATAAAGTTATGCCCGGCCATAGAAGAGGCTTTTAAATCCTCTGTGCCACGCGGTTTTTTTATAGACATACAAGACTCTGTGTTTTTGTTCTTATACTGATCTTTGCTCTTTTGTAAACCTTCTTGGATATTTTAACATTCCTGCCTGCTTACTGTTCAGAAGGTAGTTTCTTTTTTGGGTGCCAGCAGGAACAAGTTTTCATGTGCCAATTTTCCTTATAGCAGGAAAAAGACCCAAAAACAGTAGCACCCCTTTCAAAAGGCAAACCCCGTTTGGTTTAAAAAAGTGGTCACATGTTAAACCAAAAAAACCACTTGTCAAGCTGTTATACTGATCTTGTTTAAAAAAATCAGGCAGGGCTGTTTTTTTCCAGCCCCCTGTTGTTTTTGAAGGGCAGAGCACCAAACCGGCGGGGTGTTTGTTCATAATGCTCCAGGGCCCGGGTCAGCTCCTTTTCGTCAAAGTCCGGCCACAGTGTCTGGCTGATGTAAATTTCTGAATAAGCCGAACCCCACAGGTAAAAATTGGAAAGCCGGCTCACCCCCCCTGTTCGTATAATCATGTCCGGTGGAGGAAACAAAGAGGAAGGGAGGTGAGTGGCAAAATTTTCCTCGTTTATGTCTTCTGGTTTTATATCCCCTGTTTTAATTTTTTGGGCCAAAGACCTCACTGCCTGAACAATCTCACTTCTGCCTCCATAATTTACGGCCACAATCAAATTCAGGCCCTGATGATTTTGTGTGTCCTCCATCATTTTTTGAAAGAGTTTGCTTGTCGGATTGTTGAGTTTTGCCAGATCCCCCAAAACATGCAGACGCACCTGATATTTTTGAAAATCCTTTTTATAGTGGGTGAGGGCCCGGCCCATAAGTTTCATGATAAGAGATACCTCTTTTGCAGGTCTTTTCCAGTTTTCTGTGCTGAAAGCAAACACAGTCAGATAAGGGATACCGAGGTCAGAGCAATTTTTAATCATTCGGTAGAGGGCCCGGACACCCTGAAAATGACCAAAAAAGCGGGGCTGTCCTTTTTGAGTGGCCCAACGCCCATTGCCATCCATAATGACAGCCAAATGCCTCACCGCCGAGTCGGCGGAGACAAAGTCGACGCGGCTGTCGTCTCCGTTCGTGACCCCCGTGTCGGGGGGGGCAAAGTTTTTTTTAGACTTTTTTAAGTTCACTGATTTTTTTGTTTGAGAGAGCATTGATCTTGTCTATAAATTGATCTGTTGTGTCCTGAATGTCCTGTTCTGTGTCTTTTTCCAAATCTTCGCTGATTTGTTTTTCCTTGAGTGCTTTTCTGACTTTTTCGTTCATCATTTTTCGAATTTGCCGGAATTCCACACGTGCCTTTTCCATATCTTTTTTAAAGGCCCGGATAATCTCCTCTCTTCTCTCTTCTGTCAGTTCCGGCACCCGAAGGCGAATGACTTTTTTGTCCCTTTGGGGGGTCATGTTCAAATCACTTTTGATGATGGCGGATTCAATGTCTTTTATGGTGTTTTGATCATAAGGGGATATTACGAGAGAGCGACTGTCCGGACAGGTGATGCCAGCTATATGTTTCAGCTCCTGTTCACTGCCATAAGAGGACACCCTAATCCCTTCCAGCAAAGAGCTGTGGGCAGAACCTGTGCGGATTTTCTGCACTTTGTCCTGAATATGCTGAAAAGCAGTCTGCATTCTCTCTTTTGTTTCTTTTTTTATTGGTTCTGTGTCCATTTTTACTCCTTTTGGTCTTTTATTTGGATTTTATCCGCTGTGGATAAAAGTGCCCAGTTTCTCCCCCTTGAGGAGTTTTAAAATATTGCCTTTTTCCCTTAAATTAAAAATAATAAGAGGCATTTTGTTGTCCATGCAAAGGGAAATGGCCGTGGAATCCATAACCTTGATATTCTGATTTAACACATCAATGTATTTTAATTTTGTGTATTTTTTGGCCTTGCTGTTTTTTTCCGGATCCATATCATAAACCCCATCCACTTTGGTGGCTTTCAGCAGGATTTCGGCATTCATTTCCATGGCCCTGAGGGCGGAGGCCGTGTCGGTTGTAAAGTAAGGGTTGCCTGTGCCGGCAGAAAAAATAACAATACGGTTTTTTTGTAAGTGACGCAAAGCTTTCCGGCGGATATAAGGCTCAGCCACCTGGGAAATGGGAAAAGCGGTTTGCACCCGTGTTTCCACCCCTTTTTGTTCCAGGGCGTTTTGCAGGGCCAGGGCGTTGATACAGGTGGCCAGCATGCCCATATAATCTGAACTGGCCCGATCCATCCCTTTGGATTCTTCAGACATGCCACGAAATATATTGCCCCCGCCCACCACCAAAGCGATTTGCGTGCCCCCTTTTCGTGCCTCGGCCAGCTCCTCTGCCACACGGGACACAGTGGGGGGATGGATGCCAAAACTTTTGTCTCCGCATAAAATCTCTCCACTGATTTTGATCAAAATTCTTTTATACATGCTGTATTTGTGATCCTGTAGTTATAAACTCATCCATAAAAACAAGGCAGACTCCCGCTTTCGCGGAACACTCTGTGTCCTTCACTTTGTATCCTTCGCTTTGAGCATGCTCAAAGCAGACAGCTCATGTTTATTTTTCCCCCATTTCAAATCGCACAAACCGCCGAATCACTATGTTTTCCCCCAATTTGGCCATCATTTCTTTCAGACTTTTTTCCACTGTTTTTGGAGAATCGCTTTGCATGGTGGGCAAAAACATTTGTTCCGTAAGGCAGACTTCAGAGCACCATTTTTTTATCCGGCCTTCGGCTATTTTGTCTGCTATGGCCTCTTTTTTTCCCTCCCTCAGGGCCTGTTCCCTGAATATGGCTCTTTCTTTTTCCAAAGTGGCCTCCGGGATGTCTTTTTTTTGAATAAAAAGAGGGTTCATGGCAGTGATATGGAGGCATAATTGGTGGGTGAAAGTTTTGAAGTCCTCCCCACGGGCCGCAAAATCGGTTTCCACACTCACCTCCACCAAGACACCAATACGCCCTTCACCATGTGTGTAAGTGGCCACCCGGCCCTGTTTGGCCTCTCTCGTTGTCTTTTTTTCTGCACGGGCCAGGCCTCTTTTTTTAAGCCATTCCAAGGCCTGATCCCAATTTTGCCGGGATTCTTCAAGAGCGTTTTGGCAGTCCAGGATACCAGCACCAGTCTGTGCTCTTAATTTTTTAATGGTTTCAAGACTCATCGGGGACTTTCCTTTTTATCAGGGTTTTATTTTTGCCCTGAAGAACCTGATTCTTTTCTTTTGTGGCACCTGGTGTTTTGCTTTTTGTTTCTTTTGTGCTGTGGTCAGGGCTTTGGTTCCCGTTTTTTTTGTTTGTGGCGACGGAGTCGGCTTTTTTTGCATTCATATTGGATTCAGAAGAGCTTGTATCTTCTCCTGTGGATTGTTCCTGTTCTGAATCGGCAGGGCCTTTTTCCAGCTCCATGGAGATCTCCACATCATCTGCTGTGCCCACTGCCACCAACTTTCTCTCTCTGGCCTGGACCACGACCACAGTGGGGATTTCCTGTGTTTTTTCTGAAGGTTTGACTTCAGCTTTTGGAGGTTTTCTCTCCGGTTGTTTGTCGGGCTTCGAGATTCTTTTTTGCCTTAAATTGTCCTTGTGTATTTGACTGCCTTTGATACAGGCTGAGCAGACCATATTGATAAACATGGAGATGGAGCGGATGGCGTCATCGTTTCCGGGAATGGGCCAGTGGATTTTTTCCGGGTCGCAGTTGGTGTCCACTAAAGCCACCACGGGCACATGGAGTTTCAAAGCTTCTGCCACAGCTATATGCTCCCTGTTTATATCCACTACAAAGAGGGCGGCAGGGACTTGTTTCATGTCCCGGATGCCTTCCAGATAGTCCTTGAGCCGGATATATTCCTTTTCCATACGTGCTCTCTCTTTTTTGGAATAGGATTCCATGTCCCCTCTTTCTTTCATCTGCTCCATTTTCTTCATGCGATCGATGCTGACTTTAATGGTTTCAAAATTGGTCAGGGTGCCCCCCAGCCATCTTTTACTGACATAAAATTGCCCGGCCCGGATGGCGGACTCACGAATAAGAGGCATGGCCTGTTTTTTGGTGCCCACAAACAGGAATCGCCCGCCTTGGGCGGTCACACTTTCCACAAAATCCAAAGCTTTTTTGGTCATGCTGAGGGTCTTTTGCAGGTTTATGATATGGATACCCCCTCTGGCCGTATATACATAAGGCTTCATTTTGGGGTTCCATTTTTGGATTTGGTGGCCAAAATGCACCCCCGCGTCCAGCATGCTTTTGATATTCAGTTGTGTTTCCATGTGTTTTTGTGTTTCCATGTGTTTTTGTGTTTCCATGTGTTTTTGTGTTTCCACGGGTTTTTCCCTCAAGGCTCAAATTTCATTATTTCCAGCAAAAAGCCCATTATGTCAAAAAAAAAAGAGCCTGCCAACAAAAAAAAAGGTTCTTCCCGGAAATTTATGGGTAAAAAAGAGCAATTAATGATTTTTCCTATAGTGGTTGCAATGTGAATGAAAAGGGCAATCTGGGCATTGTGGATTGCCTGCTTTGCCTGCCTTGCCCCCCTCAACCACACCACCACCATCACCAAAAGCCACAAAGTGGCTCGCAATTGGTCACACGGCGAACTGGCAAACCGGCCAAAAAATTCGGTAAAAATTCGGTTTTCCGAATTTTTTTGTCTCAAAACCCCCCAAAAAGCCTGTTTTGAGCCGATCCCATTTTGCACCTCCTTTTTTAATCTTCACGGGTTTAATTCCCCGTGGCTTGCCACGCTCCTAATAAGGCGTTAGCCTTACCGTATGGGGAAGTATATTTATAAAAGTCACAATGTGTCATTTTTGCTTTATCACTTAGTATGTCCGATAAAGTATAGAAAGCTTGTGTTGACTGATAAAGTTTCAGGGGAGTTAAAGTTGATATGTAAAGAGATTAGTCAGCGTTATGAGATGGAGTTTATAGAAATAGGTTTGGATGGGGATCATGTGCATTTTTTGATTCAGTCTGTGCCGACGTATAGTCCTACACGGATTTGTCGGATAGTGAAGAGTTTAACAGCTCGTGAGTTATTTAGGAGGTGTCCGGAGGTGAAGAAGTTTTTGTGGGGGGGTGAGTTTTGGACGAGGGGATATTTTATAAGTACGGTGGGTCATCATGGTGATGAGAAGAAGATCAGTGATTATGTGAAGAATCAAGGGAATAAGTCAGGTTATAAGAAGATTCACAGTCAACAATTGCGATTGTTTTGAGGATACAGATACTGGCGATAGCCAGAAGTGATACCCCGTGGCTTGCCACGGGGAGGCTTCATTTGAAATATCGTGCTGGTCCTTTTGTGCACTGTGCCATCACTTTGGCCCGGATTTTGCATTTGGGGGAAATTTTACCAAAAATACCTTTGTCCATTCGGAAAGATATGCCAAGCTATGGCTTGAGGGTGATAGACACCCATGATTCGAAGGTGGATTTGGCCATTCAGGACCGGGAGTTTAAGAGTCGGGGTTTTTTGAATGCCCTGAAGAGGTCCTGGTCTTTGAGGGCGGATGAGGGGGTATTGAACGAGGCTCTTTCTTTATTTGACAACTGGCCTGGTGACAGAGCTGATTTGTTGTTAAATGTGGGGAATTACCTTTGGTCCGTGGTGCCGGGGATGACCAAGGAGCTATGGAACAAAGTGGAAAGAACGGCAGTTAGTCATGGTATATTTACAATAAGGAGGGTATATGGATATCAGAGAACACATAAGAGAGGAAGCCATGCAAGAGGGCATGCAGAAGGGCATGCAACAGGAGCGACAACAAGTTGTGTCAAATATGCTGAACAGTGGTTTGGACACTTCCCTTATCTGCAAAGTGACAGGCCTTTCTGAAGAGGAAATCCAAAAGCTGAAAAACGGCTAAGGCTTTAACTGGCTGGCAAATAGTCACGAATCAACAGTCAACCCGTGTCCAGTTTTTTTTAGGCAGAAAACATGAGAGGACCAGCATGCGGTCGGGAAATTCATCGATTCAAAACATCCCGTAAAGCTATTCCACCACAACAAAGCCCCACAAGCCTTTTGCCTTTAAATAAATAGCTTGTTCTTGTATGACTTTTGCTCCTTTCAAATACACTCCTTTCAAATTCGCCTTATACAAAACTGCCCTTCGCAAATTCGCCCCTTGCAAATTCGCCCCTCGCAAATCCGCCTCTTGCAAATCCGCCCTTCGCAAGTCCACATCTTTCAAATTTGCCTCTCGTAAATCCGCCTTATACAAAACCGCCCTTCGCAAGTCCGCATCTTTCAAATCTGCCTCTCGTAAATCCGCCTTATACAAAACCGCCCTTCGCAAGTCCGCATCTTGCAAATCTGCCTCTCGTAAATCCGCCTTATACAAAACCGCCCTTCGCAAATTCACCCTTCGCAAATTCACCCTTCGCAAATCTGCCCCTTGTAAATTGCAATTATGGACACCTTCTTTATTTATGAAGTCTCTATAATTCTCAATATTACAGTCTTCATTTGCCACAGCACGGGCTTTAACCCCACTGGCCACAAAGGACACAACCACAAAACTTAAGAGCAAAATAAGAGCTTTCATAATACACCTCCAAAATGGTTTTTATCTTCTCTCACTATATCATATCGGCTGGCCACCTGGAAACCTTAAATTCCAAAAGGTTATTTACATGCATTCCTGCAACTCTTTACCCAAAAAGTTTTTTGCAGGGTTAATTTTATTAAATTAGTGGCAATGCACACGACCTTTATAATCACCGTGACATCCATACTCATCCACACCACCATCATGAGCAACCTTAATGAGACTTTCGATTTTAGAGAGCTTAAGACAGCTAACAGAGCAGAATAACAAAATCCCGCCGTCTTTTTGACAGTCAGACAAACAACCTTCAAACTGATCGTTTGCTGAAACGATCGCTTTTTCCGGGCTGGGATTGACACCGGATACATCTCTGGAATTAGTGTTGGCTGTCACACAGCCCACAAACACCAGACTAAGAAAAATTATAAAAGCTTTCATAATACACCTCCTTTAAAGGTTAATGTTGTTTTTCCTCACTATATCATGCCTATCGGCTGGTGTCCACCAGAAATTAAAAATAAAGTCAGAAACCATCAAACCGGCCAAAAAATTCGGTAAAAATTCGGATTTCCGAATTTTTTGGCCCCAAAACCCCCCAAAAAGCCTGTTTTGAGCTGATCCCATTTTGCACCTCCTTTTTTAATGAAATATCGTGCTGGCCCTTTTATGCACTGTGCCATCACTTTGGCCCGGATTTTGCATGGGGATAAGCAAAGGCAGGGTTTTCCTGCCAAAAAAATTAACAGAGGCAGGACTTTCCTGCCAAAAACATATAAAGGAGCTTGTTATGACACAACAACCGGAAAAGCGTCACTTTTTGGATTTAACCAAAGACGGACCTTTTAAATTCTTCTTCTCCCGCAGTAAACCCTCCCTGCTCTCTTTGCTCAGAACCTTCCTGCCCCTGCCAGAAAAAAAAGAAGTCCAAAATGTGGAAATCGTCTCAGATAAAAAAGAAACAAGCCTCCCTCAACCACAAAGCCTGACCTACCAGGACAGTGCTCTTTACCCCTACTCCATAGAAGGAAAACAAAGCCTCCTGGACTTGAATGTTCAGCTCAACACAGGTGAAAAAGTGGATGTCGAAATGCAGGCCACAAATCAGGCCAATTTTTCAGCAAGATCGGTATTTTACTGGGCCAGGCTCCATGCCACAGGATTAAACAGAGGTGAGGACTATGACCGGCTTCACCCCACTTATTCCCTGATATTTACGACTTTTCCTCTGCTGAGGGGAGAGAACCTGGACCTGGTTAGTCCTTTTTCCATCCGGTTGGATAAACCGCCCCATGTGGCCCTGAATCGTCAGCTACAGATGGTGTTTGTGGATTTAAGCCGTTTTCAGAAAAAGTCCATAGAGGAATTGGTTGACTTGCGGGATCAATGGTGTTATTTAGGAAATCAAGGTTCTTGGTTCAGGCTGAGAGTCACGATCAGAGGTGAAAGTCGCGTCGACTTTGTCCCCCGCAACAAGGCAGAGCTGACTCGCGGGCAGGGCGAATGAGCCGTGAACAGGCAAGGTTACTGTCCACAAAGGGGGAGGATATGGCAAAAGCGGTGGGTTTGTTTGACAATGCGTCTGCTCGTGATTTGGATGGACAGTAACCATTTATTTGAGGCGAATGGAGTCGTTTGACGGAGGAGCGGGAGCACTGGGATCGTATATCCATGCAGGCAGAAGCCCGCTTTATGAAAAAAGCTCTGAAAGAAGGCAGAGCTGAAGGCATGCAACAAGGCCGGGCTGAAGGCATGCAGACTCTTGACGATGGCTTAAGTATACAAATAAAACTGTCTGATATACAAAAAAAGAAAGAACAGCCAGTGGGTTGGACACTTCCCTTATCTGCAAAGTGACAGGCTTGCCTGAAGAAGAAATCAACAAGCTGAAAAATGGTGCTTGCTAATCCACTTTTTTAACGTGGTCCATTGGACCGCTGTTTTCAGCTCTGTTCGGACAAGGCGGGTGATGAGGTCGAGGCTTGAGCCTTTGTTGAAAAGACCCAATTTGACACTTAGTATTAAAAAAGGGTCAAAAAAGCCTGAATGGAGGGCTTTTTGGGGGGTTTTGGCCTTATTTTTAAATTTTTATAGTCACTTGACTACAAAATAATTTTGTGGTATATTGACTACATTATGAGAAATCTCCAATGTTTGAAATGCCATAAAAGCATACAAAACAAGCCTGTTTACGGGCTTCATGCCCGCTGTTTTGTGGATTGGTTTCAACTGTCTGAATACAGCCCATTCAGTCACCTGGATCCTAAAAAATCGGCCAGCACTGACAGCTCAGCCGACAACTTAATCAAATCCAAAGACAGTTTCTATCACGGTCGTTATCGCAAATATTCAGCCAGGCTGGAGGATCAGCAATATATCTTAAAAATGCAGGAACCGGGGTTTCCTGATCTGCCTGCTACAGAATATCTTTGTAACAAAATTGCCTCCCTTTTGGGCTTGAAACACCGGAGTATTACTTAATCAGATGGTCTGAAACCAAACAACAAACAAACACAACAACACAACCAGCAAAATCGGGATTAATGACTTTTGTCACAAAAAACTTTATGCAAGAATACACTAATAGCACTTTACATCATGTTTACAAGTTTTTGCCCAAAGGTGATAAAAATCATAATTGCCAAAATATTATAAAGGTCATAATGGCACAAACCCACCGGACGGTGGAAGTGGAAAAATTCATTAAAATATGCCTCTTTGATTCTTTTATTGGCAATGATGATCGGCATGGGGGAAATTTGGGCCTTATAGACACAGGCAAAAAAAGATTTTTGGCTCCCATGTATGACAACCCCTCTCACTTGGCAGTGGCAGCAGAAGAAAGTTTGGGATCTCAATTTGGTATCAGTGGTTCTATATGGACTTCCTCTTCCAAAGAACCCAAGATCAAAGATTATATTCAGGAATTTAAAAAATTAAATCTCAGATACAACACAATCTGTTTGCAGTTTGTGAAGAAAACAGTTACAAAATTTCCAAAAATAATAAAAGAAGTTCAGTGTGCAGAAATATCAGAAAAACGGAAAGGGACTTTTATCCGATTCTTAAATGATCGCTTAAAGGACCTGGAACAGGTTCTCAAGGAGGAGGGAAAAGATGTCTAAAGCTATAGATGTTTACTTGGAAAGGCGAAAGACCAGACAGTATGTGGGTCGCTTGAGCCGAAGGGGAAAAAGCTTTATTTTTGAGTATGACAGGGCTTATCTTTATAGTGAAAACCCTGTTTCCATAGGGCCGGATTTGCCTTTGGGGAAAACTCAACCTGTTTCCTCAACACTTTTTCCCTCTTTTGCAGATCGGATCCCCTCCCGGCAAAACCCGGCTTATGAAGAATACTGTCAGGCTGTTGGGATCAGTCCTCTTGAAAAAAATCCTTTTGTGTTGTTGGGCACACTGGGAAAAAAAAGCCCTGTCACCCCTTTTGTGTGTGCGTTGGTTCGGGAACAAAAAGAGTTTTCGGCTGAAGACTTACGGCTTTTTAGAAAAAACTTGGGCCTTTCCATAAGGGAATTTGCCCTGCTGTTTGATGTGTCCCAGGCCTCCATTTACCGAACAGAAAACAACACCAGTGGGCCTGCTGTTTATTCCCAATATCCTCAAATGACCTTGAACAAGGTGAGTCCAAAAAAAAAAATTTTTTATATACAAATATGTTGGCCCTTTTACTGTCACTTCAGAAGATGTGCAAAAATGTCGTCCCCGGCAGGCCATACTGCTGGCGGTTGATATTACAGAATGTGTTCATTTTAATATACCACAAAACAGCTCGGCCGATGGAGGGCAGGATGCCCTGATAAAATTTGGAGCAGACTCGCTTTTTACCAGAACGATTATGTTTTTCAAGTCAAAGCCAGAAAAATTTTGCCAAATGAATGCAAAAAAGAGATATTTTTTGAACACAGGACAGTCAATCATAAAAAAAACCAGGAACATTGTCTGAAACCTGCTGTATGTCCTCAAAACAAAGGGGCAACACACTCTGTATCTGGTGTGCATGTCCAGGTTAGAGAGGGCATGGTATACAGGAGGCAGGGTAATCCCAATTCTGTTGAAGTGAGCATTATAGATGCAAACATCACAGCAAACTGGCTAAAAAAAGCTTTCCCACTTTGGCTCCCATGGTTTATGACAGACCCCTCTCAGGCTCTTGGATCTCATTGGATATAAATCACAGATCAGTGGATCAGCATCAGATCTTTATGAGACCTGTCTCAGCCCCGAAGGACAGCCCATTTGACAGGGCCTTCCGGCACAGGGAAAACCCGTTTGGCAATGGAGGTTTTTCGTCCTCCAACAGATAATGTCAGGACAGAACTTTTGAAGAGAAATCACACAAAAGAGATATTCAGCTTTGGGTATAGTCCTTTACATCTCATAAAGAAAACAAATATCAGAGACCTAAAACAGTCTGTTTTGGTTATAGATAATACAAAGCAGACAATTCATAAAATAGCTCTTCAGGAAGATTCAAATCTAAGCCTTTTGACCATAGGACAAAGAACCGGGAAGATACATTTGCAGATATATATTCAGCCGAATTTATGACTCTCAAGTTTAAACCTCAGTATGAACAACCCACATATTTCTGATTTGGGTTTAAGCCTCAAGGAATCTCCATTTCACAGAAATTTCAAAACCCAGAGAATTTTAATCAAACAGGCAACAAAAACAAGTTGAGGCCGGATAAAGAAATTGTTGCCATGCTGAAAAAAATACTAAAAGACAAGCAGCAAAAATAAGCAATATATATATTGAGTCACTTTTTAAAATAAAGGATTTTCCGCTTATGGCTCAACTACTTAGAACAGTTCACCCTTCAATTTAGTAAAAGAAGAGCTTCCCACCATGAAAAAAAATGCTTTGGGCTTGGATGCAGATCCACAAGTCGAAAAAGTGATTAAAGCCTGTGCTCTTTTTGATACATGGAAGATAAATCAAATCAATTGGTAATATTTGATACATCTGAGGGAAAGAGATGTGGCTAAAGCATGTAGCCAAAATGATTACGATGAATTTTATAAAAAAATAAAATTTTTTGAAAAAAACAAATTTCCAGCTTGGAAAAGGTGCGCCCCAAGCCTTTGGCCTTGTGGTTGGCTGTAGAGCTTTTAAAAAGAAACTCCACCTGAACCTTTTGGATATGGATAAAATATCCAAAGGCTCAAAAAAAAGCAGATTTTAATGTATCGACAGTTGTCAGAAGAGGAAAAAAAGGAGTATAAAAAACAGCAGGAGCGGATCAAAAAAGATATAAAAACATGTCAAATCAGAAAAAACAAAGCTGGATCAATGAACGTGTTTCAGGCATTAAGAAAGTCCTTTTGCAAACAAATTTCTTATCTCAAGGCATTTCCCAAAAATCCAGTTACGGGTATAGCAGAACAGGAACACCAGCTTATCTTTACAGGACACAGACCCTGAAATACAAAAAATAATCCGGAAATTATGTAAACCAGAAGATCTTTTTGGACATGAAAAAGTTTTAAGCACAGGCCTGAATGTTTGTATTATTTGACAGATCTGGGAAGAAGTTTTAAGCTCTCTTTGCCTTTGAGTATGACAGGGCTCAACCTGTTATAGTGAAAACCACTTTTTCCATAGGGCCGGATTTGCCTTTGGGGAAAGCGGATCCTGTTTCTCTCAACACTTTTTCCTTCTTTTTTAGACCGGATCCCCTCCCGGCAAAACCCGGCTTATGAAGAGTACTGTCAGGCTGTTGGGATTAGTCCTCTTGAAAAAGATCCTTTTGTGTTGTTGGGCACACTGGGAAAAAAAAGCCCTGTCACCCCTTTTGTGTGTGCGTTGGTTCGGGAACAAAAAGAGTTTTCGGCTGAAGACTTACGGCTTTTTAGAAAAAACTTGGGCCTTTCCATAAGGGAATTTGCCCTGCTGTTTGATGTGTCCCAGGCCTCCATTTACCGAACAGAAAACAACAAAAAAAATCCAAACAAACCAATTGTGGGAATTGTCCCATTTGACCCAGTGGGCGGGATATTTTAAAAAAACTGGCTATTTATTCCAGGTATCCCAAAATGGCCTTGGACAAAGTCCAAAACAGCCCCTTCCTTAATGAATTCAAAAAAAATCGGGCAGAACATTTTTTAAGATCAAAGATTCCATAAAGGAAATTTTTTGCCAAATACCGCATGTAGACCCTTGAGTTAAACCAAACTGGTTTTGAAAAAGGTGTCGCTTTTGAGCTGTTTTCCTCCCATAAGGCAAATGTGAAACATGCATTTTCAAACAGGATCGGTATATTGACAAAAGAGAAA
This sequence comes from Bdellovibrionales bacterium, assembly GCA_965242635.1. Classification (GTDB taxonomy): domain Bacteria; phylum Bdellovibrionota; class Bdellovibrionia; order Bdellovibrionales; family UBA1609; genus JANQSP01. The sequence goes on from OZ251471.1 coordinate 1,961,635, forward strand.
CAACATGTAAACTGGATCCTGGTTTATGTGAACTTGAACTCCTGGAGTCAGTTTAAAGCGGGCTGTCAGGTTTCCTGCCTGTTTCAAAAGAATGGGGCTTTGGCTTTTGAGCAAAAGATGATAGCGGTATTGGTTTTTGAGACGAAAATGAGGAGCTGGTGCCGGCCCAAGAATTGTAAGATTTTTGTGAAATCCATACTCAGTGCCCTGGCTCATTAAATGTTTTTTTATGTTCCCGGCTGTTTCATTCGCTTTGGTGCGGGAGAGAGACTGTATTCTGAGCAAAGTCAGCTTTCCAAAAGGAGGATAGCCATGTTTTTTCCTCTGTTTCAGCTCTTTTTCCACAAAAGCTGAATAATCCCTGTTTTTTACAGCTCTGATAACAGGATGAGACAAATTGTAGCTTTGTAAAATCACCTCACTTGGTTTTTTTCTTCTGCCAGCCCTCCCGGCCATTTGCAAAATGAGCTGAAAACTCTTTTCTCCGGCTCGAAAGTCCGGCCAGTTAAGCCCCTGATCCGCCAAAATAAGGCCCACCAGGTTCAGATGAGGAAAATCCAGGCCCTTGGCTATCATTTGTGTGCCGATCAAAATATCTATTTCTTTGTTTTCAATTTGATTCAGCATTTCAGACCACTGTTTATAGCTTTTGATTTCATCCCGATCCGCCCGCCTGATGCAGGCCGAAGGAAAAAGCTGTTCCAGCTCTTTTTGCAATGTGGCTGTGCCCACCCCGAAAGACAAAATATGCCCTTTTTGGCATTTGGGGCATGTAGAGGGCTTTTCCCTTCGAAAACCGCAATAATGACAAAGCAGGTGGGAGCTTTGATGCTGTGTGAGTGAGATGTCGCAGTTGGCACAGGAAAAAGAGTAAGCACAGGCAGAGCAAAACACAAAAGCACTGTCCCCCCGGCGGTTGAGGAAAAGAGCTGATTGTTCCTTGTTCTTTAAAGATTGTTCTATGGCGGAATACAAAGTTTTGCTCAGCCAATGGGGAAGATCTGTGTTTGTTTCTTTTTTCATGTCCACTATTGTTATTTGTTTTTGGGCCAAAGGAAAAACCGGCTTTTTTAAGGAGTGGTAAATGTATTTTCCGGTGTGGGCATTATGCCAGCTTTCCAGGCTGGGGGTGGCGGAAGCCAGCACTATGGGAATATCGAGGCACCGGGCCAGATAAACAGCTGAATCCCGCCCCTGGTATTTTAACTTTTCCTCCTGTTTGAAATGCGTGGCATGCTCTTCGTCCACGATGATCCATGAGAGGGCAGGCAGGGGACAAAACAAAGCCGATCGGGGGCCTATCAGGATTTTTTTGTCTTTTTTGAGAAGGCTGGTCCATTGCAGGTGTTTTTCTTTTGGGCTTAAACCGGAGTGAAAACAGGCAATTTGCCCAGGAAAACGGGCAGAAAAACGTTTGATGTGTTGAGGGGTGAGAGCGATCTCCGGAACCAAAATCAGGGCACTTTTGCCGGCCCGGAGGGCAGGCTCTATCAAGCGAAAAAAAATCTCTGTTTTGCCGGAGCCAGTCACCCCATGCAGAAGATGAACACGAAAGCCGTTGTGTTGCCGAATTTCCTGAAAGCTTTTTTTTTGCTCTTCTGTCAAAGGGGGTATTTCTGCCCTCTCCGGAGGTGACAGGACGGGGCTTTTGTCTTCGCTTGTGACTTTGTGCCGAGTCGCCCGCTTTGAAGGTTTGGGACGGGGCGGGAAGCTCAGGCTGATAACAGCCCCCAAGCTGTGTTGATAGTAGTCGGCCATCCAGCAAAGCCACTTTATTCGGGCGGAGGACAGTGGTTCCCTTTCTATGTCTTTGCCTGAGATGGCTTTGGTCTCAAAATTGGGTTTTTGCTTAAGCTGTTTCAGCACCACGGCGGGCTTTTGTTGATTTCTCAGGGGGACAAACACACTTTCTCCGGGTTGCAAATCGAGAGAGGAAGAGTAAGTCAAGCTTTTAAGTTTGAGGGGCAGTGCCACCTCATAATACTTTGTGCCCATGGTTTTTTTTCCTCAAAGTCCTGTTTAGTGGCTCGTGAAAAAGTATTTATTTTTAAGCCCCACAGGCAAAAGGGGACGCTTGTTCGGGACGGAATACCTTGGACCCTCACCGCGTCCCCTTTTGCCTGTTGGCACATAAATTCAGTTAGAGACAAGGTTTTTCACGGACGATTATTTACATGATATCGGGCTTAGCGGAATTTTTCATAAAAAGCACGAATTATATCCCGGTCAGGCAGGTTTTCCGGGTAGTGGTTTCTTTTGTTCAGCCATTTTTGGCTGAGCCTTTGTTTGTTTGGCTTTTGTTTTTGTATTTTTTTGAGTTTTATGCGGACAGAATGGGTGGCCCCAAGATGCAAAACCCTGCTCTCCGGGAAAAACAGGCGACCTGGATAAAGCTGATAATTTTGAGCCTGAAGGCTTTCCCCTGTGGGCCATTTCCAGCCCCGGATCACAAATTCGTCCTGTTCTATCCACAATTGGCTTTTTCCCTGGCTTATTTCATACTGCACAGTGCCTCCTTTGCGACTCAATTTGACAAAAGGATCGGAGGGGGAATTTTGCTCCCTTTCCGGTATTGAGAGAGGGGCCATTTGCCAAAGTGCGAAAAGCTTTTTCAGCTTGTCCGCCTTTCTCATGTGAAAGGGCCATTCCAAGTGGTAAGGGGGTACTTTTTGGCTTTGGATCTTGTTGTGTTTGTCTCTGAAAATCTTTTTTCCCTTTTTATAGAGAAAGCGTAAAGACAGGCCTTTTTCGTCTTTCAGCCCGCTTTGCGGGCTTTTGGACGAGGGGCTTCGACCGGAGAGATGCACTCCGTCTTGCCACCCGCTTTGCGGGCTTTTGGACGAGGGGCTTCGATCGGAGAGATGCACTCCGTCTTGCCACCCGCTTTGCGGGGCCATTCGGACATTCAGGCGAAGGCCCTCTGGCTCCACCCACCAGGTTTCCGTGATCTGGTGGGATTTGATTTGGACACTTTGTTCCACACGATAAGCCCCTTTTCCCTGTGATTCCGCCAACTGGGATAAAATCAGGGAATAAGAGGGAATATAGGCACCGGCATAGGGACAGCAAAACCCCCAAAGCAGAAGGCACCCTCTCCAAAACAGGTGGCAAAATTGCAGGTAAAAAGTGGGAATAACCGCCTCCTTGTTGTTTTTTTTTTTAAGTTTACACGACCAAAATCCGATAATCAAGGTAAACCAAACTGGTTTTTGAAAAAGGTGCTGTTTTTGGGGTGTTTTCTTCCTGTTCGGAAGATATACAGCATGAATGTTCAAACAGGATCAGTGTATTATGTTCCGTTTTGTGCTTATTTTGCTGTGTGTGTTTTGGTTCAAGAGCTGTTCCGGTGCGGCGGGGCGGAGGGCCATGTATTTAAATTCCGGCAATTCGTCTGGTCTGCCGGAGGCAGAGCAGAAGGGGGATGATTCAGGGGAAAAAGAGGTCCCGGAGGTAGTGGAGGAAAAGGCACCGGAGCCAGACGATCCGGAGGAGTTTAATTACTTTCCTTATGATTTGCAATTGGACACTTTGGCTTTTCTGTCCTGTGAAACCGATCATTTCTTCACATTTCAGGGAGGGGCTTGGTTTTCCCTGAGTGGAATTCGCCTCAGCGAATATTTTTTAAGAAAAAAAGAGTCCATGAGTGCTGGTGCACTGGAAACTTTGATTAAAAGCTCCACCAAGTACGGGGCTTTTCCGTATTTGTCTGTCAGCAACAAAAACCAACTCAGGAGAGGCATTCTTACTCCCAAGGGGATTTTTAACAGCCATTTACGTTTACATGATTTAATTCCCGAACTTGTTAAAAGTGGAAAAACCCGTATCAGGGAATATAATGGTGATCCCATTAAAGCGGAAATCAAACAAAAAGCTTATGTTTCAGAATACAGTTACCGGGATGGCTTCAAAAAGGAATTGGTTTTGGCTTTGTATTACATAGGGGGAAAAAATAATGCCATGCTCCATTGGGGCCCCAGAGATGGGCAGGATATTTATGGCAGGACTTACAGTCTGGATCTTGAGGATTTGGACATAGTGTCTGCTGGAGATGACGATGACAGGTATGCTTTGGTTGGTGTTTCAGAGAAAAAGCTCCTCCCTTCCGCTCCGGATCAGAAAGAATGGACTTGCCCTGATTCTTTGAGATTGGAGATTCGAAGGCATGAAAGAAATACCTTTAAGCCGGAGGAGTGGTATAATTATCAACTGCGGAACTGGCTTAATTACAATCAATGGTATGATACTTTTGCAAAGGCTCAGAACGCCAATGACCATTCTCACCGGCCCCCGCCTCCCGAACCCACTTGCGAAGATTCCTCCGGTGGGGGGGCGGCTTTGAGTGTGGCACGAAAGGTATTGGGCGATGATTGGAACATCAATATAGGGGAAAAATGTATATCCCCCAGGAACTCCAGAAAAGCCTGCTATACTATAAGCACACCACCAATAAACGATGTAACGGATCGTTTGGAAAGGGACAAAGCTCACTGTAATAATAATAAGAATAAATATTGCCCTCAGTTTCTTTCTGTATGTGTCCGCAAAAACTAAATTCTTAATTCTGGTCCATTCTGAATAAACACTTTTTCTTTTACCATCATTATGGACTGAGTATGCTTGTTCAAACAAAAAACATCAATAAAAAAGCTTGGCTTAAAGAGGGTTTTTTACTAAAAATGGCCCCGGACAGGTATTTGTTGGGGGAGGGGCCTTTTGTTTATTCCTCTCAACCGGACCCTGGCCAATGGAGCCTGTTTCATCCTCCTTTTTTTGGTTCTTTTGATGAGAGGGGTGATGAGCGAGGTGTTTCGACCGGGCGGGGTGATTGGCGTATCCCTTCGAATACAGCCTTTTTTTCCAAAAAAGAGCTGTTGGCTTTTCTGGGAGCAAGACAAAGCTCAAATGAGTTTGAAAAAAGTATATCCTGGTGTTCTCCTGATTTTTCTTTGTTTCGGGAGAGGTTTTTGGAGGCTCAGAAAGAAATAAAACAAGGGTTGTTAAAAAAGGTGGTGCCGGTGTTTTTTGAAACAGCGGATTTTTGTCTCACAGAGAAGGCCAAAAGGGATTTTTTTCATCGTTTGATTCTGGCCGGTGCTGAATGTGGCATGGCCTATGCTGTGTGGTCTGAGGGCCAGGCCATTATGGGCCGGACACCGGAAATTCTGTTTCAGGTTCAGCAAAATCATTTGCAGACGATGGCTTTGGCAGGGACAGCTCGTGATGAGAGGCATGATTTGATGAAGGATCAAAAAGAAAGAAAAGAGCATGAATGGGTGACAGAAAGCATAAAAACCACTTTGAAAGGGATGGGGGAGTGTCAGATCTCAGGCCCTTATGTTCATACTGTGGGATCTCTCAGGCACTTGAGAACAGATTTTGAAGTGAATTTAAACCAAACTGGCACGGGGCAGGGTCTGCCTTTTGAAAAAGGTGCCGCTTTTGGGCTGTTTTCCTCCTACAAGGCAAATGTGAAACATGCATTTTCAAACGAGATCAGTATAAAAAAACAGCTTTCTTTTCATCAGCTTTGTTCTTGTTTACATCCCACACCGGCTTTGGGGGGTGTGCCCAAAGAACAGGCCCTTCGTTTGCTGGAGAAATGGGATCATCCTCCGCGTTATGGTTTTGGTGCCCCTTTTGGTGTTGTTCTTAAGGACAGAGCTTTTTGTGTGGTGGCCATTCGGAATGCTCAGTTTTTAGGCGAAAAAGTTTTTATTGGTTCCGGTGTTGGCTTGATCATGGAAAGTGATATGGAGCAGGAGTGGCGGGAGTTGAAACAAAAAAGGGATTTCATCAAAAGTATTTTGTTTCCTTCAAAAAAAAAGGGATAAGCCTGATCAGTATCGCACCAAGAGAGAACCACTGCTGAGGCCCCCTCCCACAGCCACCATAAGAACATCCTGGCCTCTTTTTATTTTTCCACTTTTCACGGCTCGCGAAAAGGCAACAGGGATGGAGGCGGAGGAGGTATTGCCTGTGTCTTTAATGTCAAAAATGATTTTTTCCTCCGGACAGCCTGTCACTTCTGAGAATTTTTTTAAGATTCTTTCGTTGGCCTGATGGGGCACCACCCAGTTTATTTGCTCTGGCTTTCTTTTTGTGTCCTTCAGGGTTTTTTGATAGGCAGAGCAAATAATCTGCACAGCATTTTTAAACACTTTTTGCCCGTCCATGTGGATGTAAGTGGCCGGTTTTTCTGTCTGGTTTTTTGAGGAGGCCCTGGCCCCAGGGGCAGGAATATAAAGCATGTGGCCCAGCTCTCCGTAGGTTTTCAGTTCCTGATGGTATACACAGCCTTGCTTGGGATCTGTGGTGGCCGACAGCACAAAGGCCCCGGCCCCATCTCCAAACAAAATACAGGTGCCACGGTCTTTGTAGTTGGTGACATGGTGCAGGGCCTCTGTCCCCACCACCAGAATATTTTTATACATGCCGTTTTGAATGTATTGGCTGGCCAGGCTGAAAGCATAGACAAAACCACTGCAGGCAGAGGAAATATCGAAGGCGGGTATTTCTGAAATGCCCAGTTTTTTTTGCAGTTCGCAGGCCGTGTTGGGCAGGAGCTGATCCGGGAACACAGTGGCCACAATAATCATATCCAGGTCTTTGGCCTCAAGGGCACTGTTTTCAAGGGCCTCAACAGTGGCTTTAAGCCCCATATCGCTGGGTAGTTCACCCTCACCGGCGATATGCCTGGTTTGAATACCGGTTCTCTGTCTGATCCATTCATCAGAGGTGTCCACCATCTTTTCCAGATCATGGTTACTCAAGGATTTTTTGGGCAGGTAATGGCCCAGCCCCTGGATACGACAGTGCTTCATATTCAAATGCCCCCTTTGAAAAACCCTGTTGCTGTTGGCTTTCCGCAGGCAAAGGCTACGCTTGTTCGGGACGGAATACCTTGGACCCTCACCGCATAGCCTTTGCCTGCTGGGCAGATTAACAGGAAAAATTTAACCTTTTTCAAGTGCGACTATTTAACACTTTTCAGAAATCAGATAAATGCTGGTCTCTACTACCGGCCACCATGTGGCCCTGTTGTCGCCCCCTTTTGGGGCTATTGCCGGCCACCATGTGACTTTTTGATATCGAACATGGGTATGGCACCACCTGTTACTCCTGGCAGTTTTCCGTCCCATCTTTCCATTCTTTTGTATTCAATCAGGAGGGGATTTTCCTTGAGTGCACGGGCTTCACGGCGAATGGCATTGGCCCGTGCCATGCTTTCGATTTTTATTTTTTCGGCCACCGCTTCGGCATCTGTAATTTTCTTAAGCTTTTCGTTTTTAGCCTGAAGGGCCTGTTGTTCTGCCCGCACTTTCATTTCGATGGATCGGTTGAACTCATCCGAAAAATCAAACTCAGTTATGGCCACATTGGCCACTATGAGGGAGTGTTCGCTCAAGCTTTTTTTCTTGAGTGTTTTTTCCAAAAAATCTGTGATGGTGTTGCCAATTTGCACCTTTACTTCCGGACGTTTTTTAATCAGTTCTTCGGCCGTGTATTGGGCCGTGACGGCTTTCACACTTTCCTCCACGGCGGGTTTCAGCAGAATATGTGTCACCAAAGCCTCTGTGCCAATTTTTTGATACAGGCTGGACACTTCTGCCAGGGAGAACTGAATGGAGACCACTGTGCTCACAATCTGCAGGTCTTTGGAGCTGGCCGAGGTTTTTTGATTGAATTTGAGCAGTTTCACATTGATATATTCCACTGTGGTTCGTATGGGGGTGACAAGATGAAGCCCCTCACTGAGCACATCATTGTGGTGCACCTGACCCCAATACTTGATCACGCCCAGGTGCCCCACAGGGACAATCCGAATGGACACAGCCAAGAGTAACACACCCAAACCCACGACAACAGAGACAATCAGTCCCCGCCCTTCCATAAAATTGTTCATTTTTCCTCCTTGCAGTACTTTCAGCATATTGTGATTCCCTGCTTTTTTATATTGATCTTGTTTGACCCCCGGTCAAGTCCAAGGGCATAAATTTCATGTTTCTTGTCTTTCCTGTAGGTGAAAAACATATCATAAATCGCACCTTTTTCAAAAGGCAGACTCTGCCTGCCCCGTGCCAGTTTGGTTTAACGGACTTTCAGTTGAAAGACAAGGTTTATATATTGGCGGGAGTAGGGGCGGTATCTCAGCACATTCAATGTGTTGTTCATGTGCCGGGAAAGTCGCCTTTGCACATCCCGTGCCGACTGCACCTGCCGTCCGTTTACTTTCAAAATAATGTCTTTTCGTCTGAATCCTGCAAAACCAGCCATCGATCCGGGCTTGACTTCGGTCACCACCGGGTGCGGGCGATTTAAAGGCGGAAGCCCAAGAGACTCCATGGTTTTTTTTGTGCCTGTCACCATCACCAATCCCAGGTTAAAGGGGGCTTTTTTCTCTTTTTCATAAGAGGGGGGTGGAATGTTGTTTTTGGCTGACAATTCTTGTCTTTCCGCCACAGTGATATTTCGTGTTTGTGTTTTCCCCTGTCGGATAAATTGAACAGGCACGGTCTGATTTACAGGGGTGGAGGCCACAGCTTTAAAGAGGTCCTTGTAGTTGGTGATTTTGGTTTTATTGAACCGGGTGATAAGATCATATTTTTTTATGCCTGCTCTGTCGGCAGGTGTGTTGGGCAAAACCTCCAAAATCAAAGCCCCCGGGGGGGCTTTTTTGTGCCTTGGGGCACTGTCCGGCCCCATGTGCACACCAATAAAGCCCCTTCGGACACGCCCGTGGCTTTTCAAATCTTTCAGTATCACTTTGACATTGTCTATGGGTATGGCAAAGCTGATACCCTGTGTTCGCATGGCCGTGTTGATGCCAATCACCTCCGCCTTGGTGTTCACCAAAGGGCCACCGGAATTGCCGGGATTGATAATGGCGTCTGTTTGCAAAAAAGGAAACAAATTAAGCTCGTCAATCCTCCGGTTGATGGCGGAAATGATGCCCTTTGTCATTGTGTGTCCATGCCCGTAGGGGTTGCCAAAAGCGGCCACCCATTCCCCCACCTGCAACTCACTGCTGTTCCCAAGGCGGGCGGTGGGGAGACTTTTGTCTGCCTGAATTTTGATAAGGGCGATGTCGGTGTATTTGTCCTGTCCTATTATTTTGGCTGTATACAGCTCCGGGTTGTCTTTCAGCTGGATTTGAATGGTGTCCGCCCGGCTGACCACATGGGTGTTGGTCAGGATGAGGCCACTTTCGTGGATGATAAAACCGGTGCCCAGGGACTGCAAAGGCTGGGCTTTGGGTGGATGGCCCTGGGGATCAAAGAAAAAATCAAAAAAAGGGTCATTAAACTGGGGAAAGCGGGGGGCATGGCGAATTAACTGAGTGGTGGAGATATTGACCACTGTGGGGTTGATGATTTTGGCCATTTTGATAAAAAGATTGTGGGGCAGGGGATCGCCGGCCTGGAGTGTGCTCATCAAGGGCCTGGCGTTTAAGCTTTTGGGATACGGCAGGAAAGCGACAGTCAAAAAGGCTGTGGCCAAAACAAGGCTGGCCACTTTTATACTGATCTTGTTTAAAAATGCATGTTTCATATTTCCTCTTTTGTTATGTTGGTCTGTCCAAAAAAAACGGGCTGGTGCCCGGTCAAAGCCCGTGGGCTTGTTATTGTTGGGCAAACATTATTTGCAGGTCCTGGACACAGGTATCCATAAGCTGTTTTTCCTCTGCTGTCAAATTGCCTTTTGTTTTTTCTTTCAGCAGGAGTAAAAGTTCAATATTAAATTCGGCCAGAGCCTTGTTTTTCTTTTCTTTCATCTCCGGGACCTGGCCCATGGCTATCAGGGCAGACTGGCTGATGGAATGGATGAGAGTGGCAAAAACAGGAGGATCTATTTTGGCCGGTGGCTCTTTGCCTGCCGGATCCTTGTTGTTGTTGGCTGGTGGTTCTTTGCCCGCCGGATTCTTGTTGTTGGCTGTGGGTTCTTTGTCCGCCGGATTCTTGTTGTTGCCCAGTCGCTCTTTGTCAGAGCTTTGGTTGTTTGTTGTTTCTGTCATGATTTTTCTCCTTAAAAAAAGAGATTTTTCACAGGGCCATAAATTGGCATGAAAAAGCCAAAAAAGCAAGTGCCCGGCAAGTATAAACAGCAGATGTGCTGAAAAACAACAAAATTTTGACTTTTTTTGGCTTTATTTGGCCGGATCAAAGGCTATCAGCATGGGTGGGGTATAATCCTGGGCCTGCATGGCCTTTGCTGATTCCTGTTCCGGGGCTGTTTTTTGGGCTGTTTTTTGGGCTGTTTTTTGGAGCCATCCCTTTTGTCCCTCCAGCAGGTGAATTTTTTGCCATTTTTTGGATAAAGTTTTCTTTTTCAGCACCACTTGCCCCTTTTTCAGTTCCACAAGAACTCCTGCCTGGGGGTCCGGGGCAGTGAACAGAGCGGTATCTTCTGTCAAAGTGTGGTAAGGCTTCAAACGGACATAAAAATAAAAAGAACCAGCGATAAAACAAAGGGAACAAAAAAACAGGGTAAACCACTTTTCTCTGACAAAAAGCCAAAAAAGACTTTTTTTGCCTTGAGATGATGGGGATTGTTCTTTGTTGAGTGACGGGTTTTGAATGGGGCGAAAACGCCACACACAAAGGCTTAGGATAAAAAGGGCCAGGGCCATTGGTCCTAATACCAAGTCCTCTGGAATCCAAAGCCAAAAATATTTTTTGTCACCCACTTTGTTCAGGGCGGATTGGAGGCGGGGATTGTATGGGTTTTGAAACAAAGCCTGTCGCCAAAAGGCTTTGGCCAGGTGTTCTTTCCCCTCCTGATAAAAGGCAAAGCCCATATTAAAAAGCCCGGCTGGGGATAGAGGTTCTTTTTTTAGAAATTCGAAAAAAAGCTGGCTGGCCTCCTGTTTGTTTTCCTGTAGAGCTTTAAGCCCTTTTTGAAACAGAATAGCCTGGGATATTGATATTTCCTGTTGGAAAGTGGAAGGAGGTTCTTTGTTCTGGTTTGATTCAAAGAGCTGAGCACTGTGGGCTGTGCCTGTCAGGGCCAGCAGACCCATATATATTATGATCCGGATGTTCATATAAGCTGAACCTCATATCAGGAGCCATTTTTCAGTTTTTGAATCTCCTCTTGAGACAAGCCTGTCACTTTGGCAATAAAATCTGTATCAGTTTTTGCCTGCAACATTTTTAAGGTTACTTTTTCCATACCCTTTTCCATGCCCTTTTCCATGCCCTGTTGCACGCCTTCTTTCCGGCCTTCATCGTAAACTTCGTCTTTGAGGGATCGCTGATCCCGCTCATAGCGGTCAATCGACCACTCCCTCAACCTTGTCAAACGACTTGCAGGAACCCCATCAAACAAACCCACTGCCTTAGCCATGTCAGCCCCCTTTCCTGATAAAAGTTTCTTCTCCTCGCCGGTCATCTGACCCGCCCGCGAGTCGCGGGGGACAAAGTCGACGCAACTCTCACCTCTGATCGTGACTCCCAACCTGAACAAGAACCCTGATTTCCTAAATAACACCATTGGTCCTTTTTGTCAAGCACCTGACTTATATCCTTCTCAAAACAACTCAAATCCACAAACACCATACCCCGCTGATTGTTCAGTTTGGAGTGAGGGTATTGGTCAGCTCTGATGGAAAAAGAGTTCACCACCTGCTTTTTCATCCCCGGTAGCCCAAAATTAGTGAATATCAGGGAGTAAGTGGGGTTTTGGAGGCAAAAAATTCGGAAAACCGAATTTTTCCCGAATTTTTTGACCATTCTTGTATGTGTTCATTCTTTCGTTGACAGAATCACTACCTGTCCAAAAAGTTCGCACCGTTTCGGGACGCCAGCCCGGTGGACAGGGGACGCGGTGCCATTGAACAACAACATAGCGACGGAGCAGATACTTTCTGTGTGGCAGGCTTGAACCCTCACGGCACGGCTTTTTGGACAGGCAGTCACTTTATCAATTTTTATTCAGCCTGCCTTTCCCACCGACACGGTGGCCATTCCCGTGAAAGTGGATCGGTCCTGAAAATTGGCTCAGCAGAGGACGCAAAATATCGCCAAAGGTGCCCGCAGGGTGGGTTACTTTTCGCCCTGCCTCTTTTCTGCGATCAAAACTTGGCACAGTATCACGATCAGAGAAAAAAATCTCGTCTTGCAACCTCCTTTGGGGGTGCACCCGGACAGGGGGAAGGGTCATTTTTAGGCTTTTTTTTGGGGGGTTTTTAGGGGCAAAAGGAACATGGAAATTCAATAATTTCAGGCACTTGCAAAGAAAAGTGGTAGAGATGGCATGTCTCTACCACTTTCCCTTGTAAACCCTTGATTTTATTCAGAAACCGATTCTGGTTCCGGGCTTTTCTTCGATTATATAAAACTTTTCGGAAAAAGTGTTAAATTTCTTTACAGATTCCATAAATTTTTTTTGAAAAATTAAGGTAATACTTAAAATTTAAATAATATCAGGTATTTACAAAATATCTCAAAATAAGACCTTTGTCTTGCTTTGAAGTTTTTTATTTTAAAACAAGCTCTTTTTTCTCGTTTTGGTTGCCGGCAAACCCTTTTCCCTCAAAAAGTGATTTTTCCTTAAAAATCAGGCACTTAATGTCAAAAGTGGTAGAGACATGCCATCTCTACCACTTTCCCCCCCAGTTATTGAAATGACAGGGATTCATGCTTGGCAAATTGTCATGAGCAGGAAAAAAGGAAGGAACAAAATGTTGGTTTTGAATAATCTTTTTCTTGGTTTAATGCCTGTCCAAAAAGTCCGCACCATTTCGGGACGGAATACCTTGGACCCTCATGGCACGGCTTTTTGGACAGGCAAACCATCGGTTCGTCATTCCCGCCTTGACCCTCACGGCACGGCTTTTTGGACAGGCAAACCATCGGTTCGTCATTTCTGCCTTGAGCGGGAATCCAGAAAGGGAAGTTCGGCAAAGCGGGCTAATTTGTTGAAACATATTGTGACAAAACACTATCAACTTGTCATTCCTGCCTTGAACACAAAGTGTCCTGTGGGAATCTCTTTGTGGCTTGGTTCAAGTCATGGAAAAAGCAGAAAGGAATTATAGAATGAGCAAAAATATTTATCAGTTTCTTTATTTGGTGGGCATTGCCATTCTGGCCTTTTCCAGTTGTGATCTTTCTTTTTTGAATGGCAACAGATCTTATCAGTACTCTTTGGTGGATGGAGATGAAATATCCAATATTCCTGATGATGAGTTTTTTAATGTAAATATCAAGTCAGCTTATTATACCGGCGACAGCAACACTTTTGATCCCTTGGATTTCATTGGACCTTATGCAATGGACGAAGGCCCCGGCACAGACTGTAAGATTTCTATCAATGAGGAATCAGCCACCGAAGACCTTTATTGCATGCTGGAGGTGGCAGAGGGCGATCTTTGGTTGCATGAGATAAACCTTCAATATAATGTTCCGCCGGGAATGTGCCCATATTTGGCCTTTTTGCCCCACTGGCATTATAACCATGAGTCTGGTTATGGTCCTCCCACAGTTTACGCATGCGACAGATTGACAGGAACAAGCAGTTCAGGAGAATCACAATATGAAAAAGTGTATTCATTGTATACACCAGAGCTACCAGATGAGGATAATAAAAGAGTATGTATAGGAAATTCTAAAAAAGAGATTGAAAACCTATGTCCTTATAACAAGAGCACAAAGGAGGGAGATGGGGATTTACAAAACTGTTGTATAGGGAAATACAGAGTTATAGGAGGGGATGAAAAAGACTCTGGCGATTGGGGTGGGGATATAAAAAATTGCATTGGCGGGCTAGCCCGGACAAATTGGGATACCTTTGATAAAGACGGATTTCCTGCTGTGTTAATAGTTGAGTCTGGAAGCAAAGGTGTCAAAGAAGATTACACTTTATATCCTCTGTATGACAAAATTGATCACAGTGCCCGTTTTTCTTTGCCCATTGCAAATTACTTTAAAGATGCTGAGGATAAAGAGGGTGGGGAGCCGGCCTATCATATTTCCCCTATTTCCCCTGTAAGTGGCACAAGGCCCCTCCGAAAGGGTGAGCCTTTTATCACTTGGGCTTGCTTGGATCAAAATAAAGAAGTTCGTCACACCATAAAACTGATTATCCGGGAATGGGACACCAAAGAGGAATTTAACAGATTTAAAGAAAGCGAAGGGAGCAGTGGCGACCCGGATACAGTCGGATTCGAAGGTGCAGATTGTGATTATTATGAGAATAAAACTTTACACTTTGGTGAATGCGATGATTTGTGGGACGCTGACAGATTCCTATTAAAGTTCAAAGAACATAATAATTATATAAACTGTGCAAGTGGTTGTTTAGAAGATGAAAAAGACTGTGAAGATTTTTGCACGACAATCAATACCACATGCGACAGTGTTTGCGACACCGCTGAAACCACATGTGAGGCAGATTGCACCACCGCTGAAACCACATGTGGCAATGCTTGCGATGCCTCTGACGGCCCATGCAAAACAGCTTGCACTGACACCAAAACTGCATGCGACAGGGTTTGCACTAACACCAAAACTGCATGTGACAGTGCTTGCACTGACACCAAAACTGCATGTGAAAATGATGTTTGCACAATCGCCAGAAACACATGCGATACGAGTTGCACATATCCTTTAATAACTTATAAATAAGGGTGGGATAATGAACAAGTCCGTAAACAAAAAGGCGGTTTATCTTAGGGAAAGGTATCATAGCGACCCAGCCTTTAAAAAGAAACACCAGGAAAGGAGCCGGGCCTATTATCATCGGCCAGAATGCCAGCCCAAAAGAAAAGCCTATCAGATAGAATACAATAACCGGCCGGAAGTAAAAGCTCGTGTGGCAAAATACCTTCCCGATTATTTAAAAAAATACCACGAAAATCGGTGCTTGAAAGACCCAGCCTTTAAAGAGAGAAAAAGGAAAACAGCCCTGGACTATTACCACAATGGTGGTGGAAAAGAGATTCGAATTCTGCTAAAGGAATTAAAAAGAATCGCCTGATTTTTTTTTCACAGAAGAAAATTTGGGTTTTTCTTGAAAGAAGTCAAAAACTTTTTCATTAAATTTTCCAAAAGATACTATTGCACTCCTTGGAATCAGCAGTTCACAGTCATACGAATAACCTTTTGGATAACTATCTTCCCATTGCACTGTTCTTGTATTTTTATTTCTGCCTCCACTCACCACTGGTATAATGGAAATTATTTGAGATTCATGTCTTGCTCTGGGATTTTCTGGATATTTCATTAAAAATCCTATATAAATTTTATCATTTTGAAGGCTTAATATAACAGGACATTTTTCCCATTCCATACAATTTTTTATAAAATCATCTTGCAAGTTAAAAGGTATGAGTTTAAAAGCTTTTTTTAATAATGGTGATAAGCAGAACAGCAAAGCTCCAAATACAACCGGCCAAGCTAAAGTTTGCCACCCTTCAATACCAATAAAAAGGATATAAAAAGGTAACCATAAAAGGACTCCAATAATTATCAAAAAAAAGAGATAACGAATATTAATTTTGGTGTTGACAATAGAAGTAAAAAGCAAAGCCATTAAAAAGGCGATAAACCCGGATATAGCGGATAAAATTGAAATTTCCCATTTGCCCAAATGATCTAATTTACCATTTAACAGGGTTTCAACAGGTAACCAAAAAAGTGATGCTATAATTACCAGAGAAAACAGGTATGGCCAACCTGTTAAAGTAATACTGTCTGAGGGTCTTTTCTTATTATATATATAAATAAAAATCACTCCAGGAACAACCCATAAAATACTTTTTAACTCCAGCATGATCTATCACCTTATTTTTTTGGGTTCCCATTTTTTGTCTGTTGAGATGCTCTATCAAAAGCAGAGTGCACTTTTCTAATTTCTTCTTGAACTTCAGGATCTGCCAATACTTCTTTTACTGTGGGCCAAGGTTCTGAAACCGTGCCTGTGCCTTTAGTTAGCCAGTCCCATACATCAGGTTCTTGATCTTTAGGTTTCATCGATCGATTTGATTCTATTTTTTTAGTATTAGACATAACCCTCCTCCTTTGTTAATGATAATAATACTTTGATGTGTTTTGTTTTTTCATTGGAATATCCTCCATGGACCACAAGGGGTTGTCCGATAAATCGAACCCCTGTCTTTTTAACTCAATGTGTCGGTTTGTGCAGTTGGCTTTTTAAGGCTTTCACCCTCTTATCAAGGGGATTGTGAGGCCTTTCACCGCCTGCTACAAACTTAAGACTAACAGGTTGGATATGTTCAGGCAAGCAAAATCCAGCCCAAAACCTCGAAAAAAGCTACTTTTGGCCTTTTTTGGTGGGTTGTATGTTGCGGGGCAGGACTGAGTTGAGCCTTTCATGGCCAGACCGTTTGTGTGGAGGGTTGTGTCATGGGGCAGTGCTCCAAATGACCTGTTTGCCCCCTAAACTCCAAAAAAGTCACTTCTGGCATTGGCTTCTGTCACACAAAAACCTCTGTTTGTCACAATGGGACAATGGTCCCTTGGAATAGACGAATCGGAGGGCAAAAGAGCAAAAAAGAGGGTTTTTATATAAATATCAAGTCGGCTATCAAATAGAATACAATAACCGGCCGGAAGTGAAAGCCCGTGTGGCAAAATACCTTCCCGATTATTTAAAAAAATACCACGAAAATCGGTGCTTGAAAGACCCGGCTTTTAAAGAAAGAAAACGAAAAACAGCCCTGGACTATTACCACAATGGTGGTGGAAAAGAGATTCGAATTCTGCTAAAGGAATTAAAAAGAATCGCCTAAAGCGTTGGCGATGAGTGTGTGAGAATGGCAGGCTTTGCAAAAGAGACAGCAATCAGGAACCGTTTTTCAGCTTTTTAATTTCCTCTTGAGAAAGGCCCGTCACTTTGCAGATAAAGTTCAAATCGGCCTTTTCCCTCAGCATATTTAACACCACAGTCTGCTTTTCTTGTTGCACGCCCTCCTGCATGCCTTCTTGTCGGCCCTCTATACGGCTCTTTTTCCGCTCTTTGTCCAATGTGTATTGTAATAGTGACATAACTCTGGCCTCCTTTATTATTTCTTCCTCCATATCCTGCAATATATCCCAAGTAAAATGTGGATCATAACCCTGAATGTAACTCGCCACCTTGCCCACTAAAAACTTCCTGTCTTCCACATTCATATCCCTGCTCAAAACAAAAAACTCACGCACCTTCGCCTCATCCAGCCTCCATATATGCTTTAACATAAACAAAACCAGATAAGATGTCAAGCCCTCAACCTCTTTTTTCAAGTCCAAAGACGGAATATTCAGCAAACGAGGCCGAAAATTCATCACATTCTCCCCAAATCTCCTCTTCAGCTCCGGAGTCCAGTTCAGACAGCCCTGAAACTCCAAAGGCCCTTTCCATTCCCTGTCCTTTCCCTGATAAACCAAAACCGGCAAAACAGGAGTGAGACCCATAGCTGGTTTAAAAGCTGGATGATTGGCCATTTCTTCATATATACCCGTTTGATAGCCCAGCAGTTGCAGTCCAGCCTTGGAATCCTGATAGCTCTTATGTTCCACCAGAAATAAGAGCTGAAACCGTTCTTGAGCCTTTTTCATCTGAACAGAAAATTGTAAATCGGTGCGTTTTTCCCTGCCTTTTTTATCAATAAAAGTGGTGGCTGAGGACTTGAGAGTGTTCCAGTCAAAGAGGACAAATTCCTCTTTGGTGAGAATGAGGCGAAAGAGGTCCAGGGCGTATTTGAGGTGAGAGAAGACCTCTTTAAAAAAGCTGTCGTGAATCAAAATTTTACTCATGAGGGGGATAATGGCATAAATGGAGCACTTTGTCCAGTAATTTTTGAGAATCCGCTGTGATTTTGGGATTTGGGCACAGTTTTTGGCCGGGGATTGGGTTGCAAAAGTCAAAAAAAAGGAACATTTACAGGAATTACGGTCCTCGGAACAGACGAATCGGGGGGCAGAAGACTGAAAAAGGGTCATTTTTTAGGCTTTTTTTTGGGGGGTTTTTAGGGGCAAAAGGAACATGGAAATTCAATAATTTCAGGCACTTGCAAAGAAAAGTGGTAGAGATGGCATGTCTCTACCACTTTCCCTTGTAAACCCTTGATTTTATTCAGAAACCGATTCTGGTTCCGGGTTTTTCTTTCATTATATAAAACTTTTCGGAAAAAGTGTTAAATTTCTTTACAGATTCCATAAATTTTTTTTGAAAAATTAAGGTAATACTTAAAATTTAAATAATATCAGGTATTTACAAAATATCTCAAAATAAGACCTTTGTCTTGCTTTGAAGTTTTTTATTTTAAAACAAGCTCTTTTTTCTCGTTTTGGTTGCCGGCAAACCCTTTTCCCTCAAAAAGTGATTTTTCCTTAAAAATCAGGCACTTAATGTCAAAAGTGGTAGAGACATGCCATCTCTACCACTTTCTCCCCCAGTTATTGACATGACAGGGATTCATGCTTGGAGGAATTAATGAGCAAAAATATTTATCAGTTTCTTTATTTGGTGGGTATTGCCATTTTGGCCTTTTCCAGTTGTGATCTTTCTTTTTTGAATGGCAACAGATCGTATCAGTATTCTTTGGTGGATGGAGATGAAATATCCAATATTCCCGATGACGAGTTTTTTAATGTGAATATCAAGTCAGCTTATTATACCGGCGACAGCAACACTTTTGATCCTCTGGATTTTGTGAAACCTTATGCAATGGACGAAGGCCCCGGCACAGACTGTAAAATCTCCATCAATGAGGAATCAGCCACCGAAGACCTCTATTGCATACTGGAGGTGGCAGAGGGGGATCTTTGGTTTCATGAGATAAACCTTCAATATAATGTTCCACCGGGGATGTGCCCCTATTTGGCTTTTTTGCCCCATTGGCATTATAACCAAGCAGTGGGATTGGGACCTCGCTATGTTGCTCAGTATGAAACAAGAAGAACTGATCAAGATGGCAATCCACTTATAGAGTATATTGGATGTTCTATAAAACCAGTTACTCAAGAAGGAATTGAAGCTCATTGCATAGGTGGTAGTTATAGCGAGCGATCAACTTGTGAAGATAACGGTGGAACATGGATAGACGAACAACCTTCTTTATCTCTATGCCCACCAAATTCACAAGAAGGTTACGCAAAAGAAGACTCCAATAAAGTTTGTCAATATATTAGAAAAGAAGATGATCAGGAGATCAACTGTTGCTTGGGTGAATATGAACTTTATAAAGACGGTAAAAAAGAAGGTGATTATAAATGGGATGGGGATATAAAAAATTGTATTGGTGGTTTGGCCCGGATAAATTGGGATACTTTTGATAAAGATGGATTTCCTGCTGTGTTAATCGAACAAGCAGGGAATAAAGGTTTAAAGAAAGATTATACCTTATATCCTCTGTATGACAAAATTGATCAAAGTTTCCGCTCCTCTTTTCCTACAGCGAATTATTTTTCAGGAATGAAAGATAAAGAGTGGGAAGCGAAAGACGAGCCACCATTTTATAGTGCACAGATTGATGGTGCACAAAAAGGAGGCAAGCCTTTTGTTACTTGGGCTTGCTTGGATCAAAACAAAGAGGTTCTTCACACCATCAGATTTATTATTCAGGAATGGAACACTAAAGAGGAATTTACCAGCTTTAAAGAAAGTGAAGGGAGTCGTGGAGATCCGGATATAGGTGGGTTAACCGGAAGAGAAGGTTCAGAGTGTGATTATTATGAGAATAATACTTTATCCTTTGGGGCTTGTAATGACTTGAATGATGCCGATGATTTTGTATCATTATCAAGAATTTGTCTAAGCCTTTGCTCAAGAAATGACACCCCATGCAAAATCGATTGCACAACTGTCAAAGACAAATGCGATGATGATTGCTCAGACACCAAAACCACATGCGATACGGATTGCACCACCACTGAAACCCAATGCAACAGTGATTGTGAAGATCCTGATGGTGCATGCAAAACTGGTTGTGGTTCAGATAATGCATGTGTGATAGCTTGCGATGATTCTAATGGTACATGTAAAACTGCTTGCACTGCCGCTAAAACCACATGCGACACGGGTTGCACTGACACTGAAGATAAATGTGAAACAGGTTGTTCAGACACTGAAACCGTATGCAAAAATGAGTGCGAAGACACATGCGACACCAAGTGCACATACCCTTCAATAAAATATAACTGAGGGAAAAGTGATGAAAAAGTCCATGAACAAAAAGGCGGTTTATCTCAGGGAAAGGTATCACAATGACCCGGCCTTTAAAAAGAAACACCAGGCCAGGAGCCGGGCCTATTATCACCGGCCGGAATGCCAGCCCAAAAGAAAAGCCTATCAGATAGAATACAATAACCGGCCGGAAGTGAAAGCCCGTGTGGCAAAATACCTTCCCGATTATTTAAAAAAATACCACGAAAATCGGTGCTTGAAAGACCCGGCTTTTAAAGAAAGAAAACGAAAAACAGCCCTGGACTATTACCACAATGGTGGTGGAAAAGAGATTCGAATTCTGCTAAAGGAATTAAAAAGAATCGCCTAAAGCGTTGGCGATGAGTGTGTGAGAATGGCAGGCTTTGCAAAAGGGACAGCAATCAGGAACCGTTTTTCAGCTGTCTACTTTCTCCAAAAACCTCAGAAAAATACTTTTTAAGGCTTTGGCACAGTGCAATAACAGGATAAAAGTCTGGATTTCAGGTGGACTTCAGGGTTTAAAGTCCGCACTGTCTGAATATTCGATCCATTATTCCTGTCATACGCACTCTTAAGTTTTTTTGAAGATCATCAGCCACTTTGTTTTTACAATTTGTTTGCTCAGAATAACTCAAATTCTGCAATAATTGATTTTTGCATTGTTCAATCTCCGCTGTCCAGCCAGATTGACTTTTATTGGTGAGAGCACTGCATGAATACTGAGACACTTTATTATCCAGGCAAGACCAAAAAAAATCAGGATCGCATGGCCTGGAACAACCCACACCCACCATAATAAATATCAAAAATACAATAGCCCATTTCATTTACAATCTCCTTCATAAAAAAGCCTGTGCATGGCTATTTTGCCTTGAAGGTCCACTGAAACACCAGCCTCATTATTTAAACCAGTTTGGTTTAAACCAAACTGGTTTTGAAAAAGGTGTTGCTTTTGGGCTGTTTTCCTCCCGCAAGGCAAATGTGAAACATGCATTTTCAAACAAGATCAGTATAACATGGGGGGTCATTGCTGTCAAACAGAAAAACCTGAATTTTTGTGGACAGGGGGTTTTTATGATGTTATACCAAATTTGTTACCAAGGGGGATATTTTGAAAATTTTTGTTTGTCTTCAGCAGGTGCCGGACACAGGGGCCCGTCTCCAACTCAACGAAAAAGGGGAGGGGATAGAGGAATCCGACCTCGAATGGATTATCAACCCCTATGATGAGTTTGCTCTGGAAGAGGCCTTGCGTATAAAAGAACGAAAAGGCGGGACAGAAGTGGTGGCCTTGAGTCATGGACCCCTCCGGGCGGAAAAAGCCCTGCGTCAGGCCCTGGCTATGGGAGCAGACAGAGCCTGCCGAATCGAGCATGAAAAAACCAGCACCTACCCGGCACACAGAGCACGTGCCCTGAGCCAAGCCCTAAAAGAGGAACCGGAGTGGGATATGATTTTGACAGGTAAAACAGCTGTGGACGAAAATCATTTTGCCTTGGGCCCCATGCTGGCAGAGCTGTTGAATATCCCCAATGTGGGCTTTGTGAACCAACTGACAGAAAAAGAAAATGGGCATTGGCTTTGTGAAAGAAACAGGGAACAGGGAATAACAGAGACAATAACTCTGTCCCTTCCGGCTCTTGTCACAGTGGAAAAGGGAATAAATCAACCTCGTTACCCCAGCCTGCCGGGTATTATGCAGGCCAAAAAAAAACCGATAAAAACCATTCCCTTAAGTGAGCCAAATCAGGAAAAAACACAAGATCCGGTATCTTCCAAAGAACCGGATCGGGTGAGCTTTGAATCCTGGCGTTTGCCGGACCCACCCCCTTCAGCTCATTTTATTACTGGCTCTGAAGAGGAACAGGCCAAAACACTTGTTGAAATTTTAAAGGAAAAACAATTAATTTGATTGTTAAAAAAAACGACCAGATTCCCGCTTTCGCGGGAATGACAGTGCATGTGGGAATGACAGTGCATGTGGAAAATGACAGTGCATGCGGGAATGACAGTGCAGGCGAGAATGACAGTGCATGCGGGAATGACAGTGCAGGCAGGAATGACAGTCAGGCAGGCAGGAATAAACATTTACGGAAATGAAGGGGAAAGAGGTATAATACGGAGAAGGGGGTCACGATCAGAGGAGCAAGTGGCGTCAACTTTGTTCCTTCCGACCCGGCGATTTTAATTCTTTTATAAGGCAGGGGATAATTTTAAACAGGTCTCCTGTCAGGGCATAATGACTTTTTTGAAAAATGGGGGCAGAGGAATCCTTGTTGATAGCCACAATGGTTCCAGATCGGCTCATACCAGCCAAGTGCTGAATGGCCCCGGAAATGCCAAAAGCCATATAAAGTTTGGGACTGACAGTTTTGCCAGTTTGCCCCACTTGCATGGTGTGTGGGCACCAGCCTGCATCGGTCACGGCACGGGAAGCACCTATGGCTGTGCCCGGCCCCAACAGATCGGCCAGCTCTTCCAGCAATTTAAAATTTTCCGGTCCCTGCATGCCCCGGCCACCGGAAACAATGATGTCAGCTGATTCCAGGTCTGGTCTCTTGTTTTGTTTTTTGGTTTGTTTTTGAACACTTACAAAGTTGGCTTCTTCCTCAAAAGGCCAATCCAATTTGGTTATTGGTACAGGAGATCCTGCCCACTTTTCTGTTTTGTTTCGAGGATTGAACAAAACCACCGGGGCCGGATTTGAGGGTAGACGACAGAGGGCTTGGAATTTACCAGCATAAAGGCTTTTTTCCACCACCCACTTTTCTCCCTCTTTTTTCATATCCAAAACAGAAGAGAGAAAAGGGCTGTTTAATTTTAAAGCCACTCTTGGAAACAAATCCAAATTGGAGATGGAATTGGTGGCCAAAATCAGGTCCGGCTTTTGTTTTTTTATGAAACCAGACACATGGGGAACCAAAACTTTTGGGTTGGCACTAATTTGTGGGTGAAAAAACACATGCTCCACGCCCTTTTGCCGGACATGTTGCAAATTCTTTTCCTCCACTCCGAGGCCAAGGGCACTCACCTGCCAGCCCTTTTGCACAGCAAAAGAAAGCAGGTGCCGGCTTTGGGCCTTTACTTCCCCTTCAAAGAAATCCACAAACACAATAACTTTGGACATGTTTCACCAATACTTGGAAGAGATTCCCACTTTTGTGAAAATGGTCACCTGAATAAAAATTGATAAAGTGACTACCTGTCCAAAAAGTTCGTGCCGTGAGGGTCCAAGGTATTCCGTCCCGAAACGGGGCGGACTTTTTGGACAGGTAGTGAATCTATCGACAAAATAATGAACATTTGTGGGAATGATCTCCTGTTACAGCTGTTTTTTCTTTTGTTGGAGGTGGTTGATAAAGACCAGCAAAGGGGTGGCCACATAAATGGAGGAGTAAGTGCCAATAAGCACCCCCACCCCCAAGGTGAAAGCAAAGTCCCTGATAACCCCGTCTGTGTAAAACCACATCACCCCCACGGCCATCATGGTGGTAAGGGAAGTGAGTAAAGTGCGGGAGAGAACATCGTTAATGGAGCGGTTGCAAATGCGGGAAAAAGCCTGGGTCTTTCCCAAATATTCCCGGTTTTCCCGAATGCGGTCAAAGGTGACAATGGTGTCGTTAAGGGAATAGCCGATAATGGCCAACAAGGCAGACAAAGTCTGGACACTCACTGTCAAATCAAAAAGAGCAAAAACCCATATAGTCAGTATCGCATCATGAAAAAGGCAGATCACCGCCGCCGGGGCAAACTTGTAATCAAAACGAATACTCAAATAAATCAGGATCAAAATCAAAGAATAAAAAAGAGCCAAAATCCCCTTGGTCCTCAATTCTGAGCCTATTTGCGGCCCCACTGAGTCCACTTTTCGAATCTCCACCCCCTGTTCCGCAAAGTCCCGCTTAAAAGATTCTATCAACTGGGGCAAAATATCCCTGTCAGTGTCCGAAAAAGATCCGGCAGAGCTGTCTTTTTCCTTTGGCTGGGTGACAGCAGGCATAAAAATAAGGAACTCTTTTTTTGCGTCTCCAAAAGTCTGAACCGCCGGATGAGCAAAGCCTTTTTCCGATACATACTTTCTTAAGTCTGAGACAGACGGGGCCTGCTGAAAACGAACCTGAATTTCGTTCCCTCCGGCAAAATCAATACCATAATGCAAACCATTCACAATAACCCATATCAAAGCCAAAAGAGAAAGGCTTAAGGATAAAGTGGTGATCGAAGGGGAAAACTTTAAAAAATCAAAATTTGTGTTTTTCATAGTCTGTTCATCAAGTTTGTTTTCGTGCTCCATTAAAGGGTTTTTAACTTAAATCGTTTTATAAGTGTGTTCAAAATGGTCCGGGACACGAATATGGCCGTCCATATTGAAGTGACAATGCCACAAAACAAAGTGACGGCAAAACCCCGGACCGGGCCTGTGCCAAAAGACATCAGCACGGCACACACAATGGCCGTGGTGATATTGGCGTCCAAAATAGCTGATAGTGCGTGTCGATAGCCGTCCCGGACAGCCAAACTCAAGGATGAGCCTTTTCTCAACTCCTCCCTCAATCTTTCGTAGACGATCACATTGGCATCCACCGCCATCCCGATAGTTAAAATAATGCCTGCCACCCCTGGCAAAGTGAGAGTGGCCCCCAGCGAAGTCAAAAGAGCCAAAAGGCAAATCATGTTCATGCCCAATGCCACATTGGCCACCACACCCAGCACACGATAATAAAGCAACATAAAAATCATCACCAACAATCCCGCCAGAAGGCCGGCCTTTTTGCCTTTTTCAATGGAATCCCGCCCAAGGGTGGGGCCCACACTGCGTTCCTCCAGTTTCACCAAACGGGCGGGAAGGGCCCCGGCCCGTAAAACAGTGGCAATGTTTTCGGCTTCCTCCTGAATACTCTGTTGCCCCTCTCCACGGCCCAGGCTGATACTGCCTCTGTCTGATATACGGGACTGAATCACCGGCATGGACTTCAGCTCTTTGTCCAAAATAATGGCCAGAGGTTTTTTGATGTTATTGCCTGTCAGATCAGAAAATATTTTTCGTCCGGCCACATTGATATGAAAAGCCACTTCCGGGTTGCCAAACTCATCAGCAGAAACAAAAGCGGTTTGTAACATTTCTCCGCTTAAACCACTGTCCGTTCTGACGAGAACCGGCACCTTGCCAGTCAAAAGGCTCCGGCTGGATTCCGCCCTCTGAAACACCAAAAAATGATTCTCCGGGATTTTGTCTTTCAGGTCTTCATTGATTTTTCTCACATACTCCGGGTAGGGGAATTTCAGGCTTAAGCTGTAGTCATTTTCTTTTTCCACAGCCTGAACCCATTCCGCAAGTGTGCTTGTGGGCACCTCCTGATTGACGAGACGAAACTCCAGGCGGGCGGTTTTCTGGATGATGTCCCGTGCACGGGCTGAATTCTGAACCCCCGGCAGTTGCACCAATACCCGGTCCTCCCCCTGAACAGTGATCACCGGTTCACTGACTCCAAATTCATCAATTCGCCTTCGAATCACCTCCACCACCTGGCTGGCAATGCTTTTTCGAAGGCGAATCAGCTCCACTTCATTATAGCCCACAGTCAAGGCCTGGGCTGACGCCCCTTCACTCACACGAAGACGCACACCCCCCAAAAGCGAGCCTGTGTATTCCTTTTCTATAATTTTTTTGGCTTTTTGTTTGTCTTCTGCTTTGCTCAAAGAGATATGTATTCTCCCTGTTTTGTCTTCGGCTGTCTTAATGTCGGTTATTTCCACACCAGCCTTTTCCACCTGGTTTTTGAGGTCGGCCATCAGGCTGGTCAGTTTTTCCTGAATGGCCTCATTGGCCTTGACCCCCATAACGAGGTGCAAGCCTCCCTGAATGTCCAGGCCATAGACCAGCTTTTCCTTGGAGATCCACCACTGGTCTTCTTTAAAAGAGTAAAAGTTGGGGAGCTGAAAGGCACATGCCAAGCTCAGAAAAAAAAGAACAATAGACCACCGGATTTTGTTGTTTTCTGTCATATTTACACCCTTTTCACAGGATCAAAATTAAAGTCAGTTGGCAGGCCCCTTTTTGGTGCCCTTGTCGGCCAGGGAGGAAATATGCGACCTCAATACCCGGATACGCACATTTTGAGCCACCTCCAAAGTCACAAAACTTTCTGTCAGGCCGTGGATAACACCCAATACACCACTGGAAGTAATGACACTGTCCCCTTTTTTCAGCTGTTGTATCAGGTCCTGATGTTTTTTTTGCCGTTTTTGTGCTGGCCGTATAAGAATAAGATAAAACAAAAGAAAAATAAATACAAAGGGAATTATTTGCTCTATCAAATGGGGCTTTGGCTTTGGTTGCACCTCCACCTGAGCGTAAGCTGTTTGCCAAAAAGACATAAATAAAACTCCTGTTGTGTCTGCTATCTCCAATGGGATTGTTTTTTGACCCGCCCAAAAGGGTGGGTGGCTATTTAAAAAAGTTCCTTTTGGAAATATTCAAAAAATCAGTTAAAAAATTATTGAACTGCAACTCCGCTTTTTTGATTTCATTGATAAAATGGTTGTAAAAAACAGCCGCCGGGATGGCAGAAAACAGCCCAAAACCGGTGGCAATAAGGGCTTCGGCAATGCCGGGTGCCACCACGGCCAGATTGGCCGACCCCATAGCCCCTATTTGCTGAAAAGAACTCATAATGCCAAACACCGTGCCAAACAGGCCGATAAAAGGGCTGACCGACCCTGTGGTGGCCAAAAAGGACAACCTTCTCTCCATACGGGAAATCTGATTGTTGATGGACTTGTTCAAAGCCCTTTGCAGATTGTCCATATCAGACAAAAGCTGGCCCTTGTTGGAACCCACCATTTTTTTCAACTCTGAGTAACCGGCCCGGAACACCAAAGCAAGGGAACTCTCCGGGTAAGACTTGGACATGTCAAATATCTCCTCCAGAGAGGAGGCTTTAAAAAAAATATCCTCAAAGGGAATATTGTTCCGGGTGTTTTTTTTAAACAGGCTCCACTTGCTCAAAATAATGGCCCAGGACAACACCGACATCACCGCCAGCAAGACCATGGTCAGCTGAACCAGTAAACTGGCTGAACGTAAAGCCTCAATAACCCCCACCTGGGCCGGGTTGGCCGGCCCTTTCGAAACAGCCTGCCCGACCTCAGCAAAGCCTGTGACCGGAGCTGTGGAAACAAGCAGGATGAAACAAAAAAAAATGGTAAACAAAAAATATTTCATCTCACAGAAGGTCCAATTCATTAGTCGGACCTGAAAAATCCTTGTTTTGGTTTAAAAAGGCAAATCAGCTGACTTGTTTTGCTGAAAGTCCGGCTCCCTTTTAACATTGGGGTTATAAGCACCTGTTTCATTGTTTTGTTGAGCCTGAGCCTGAGCCTGAGCCTGAGCTTGAGGGGATCGGCCCAAAAACAGAACCTGGGTGGCCACCACCTCTGTCATAAACCTTTTTTGACCCTGCTCTGTCTCCCATGATCGGGTTTGCAACCGGCCTTCTATAAAAACCTGACGGCCTTTGGACAGGTGCCGGGCACATGTTTCCGCCAGCTTCCCCCACACCACTATCCGGTGCCATTCTGTTTTCTCCTGTCGCTCCCCCTCTTTGTTGACCCAACTTTCGCTGGTGGCCAGATTAAACAAGGCCACCGTCTGTTGACTGGCTGTTTTTTTTACTTCCGGGTCCGCCCCAAGATTACCCACCAACATCACTTTGTTTATTCCAAACATGGCTCTCTCCTTTTGTTTAAAAAACCCCGCTTTCACATCCCCCAAGCTCTTTAAGGCAAAGTGACATGAGCAACAGAGCTGTTGTTTTTATACTGAAAAAAGCTTATAACACAATAAACAGAATAATGGAAAATAAAATTATGCAGAGCGTTAAAATCTGAAAATTTTGACCTCTGCTCTGCACGGGGGCTATGTTTTTTGCATGTATTTGATATCTGATATTCGGGGGCGGGAGCTTTTGGACAGCCGGGGTTGGCCGGCCCTGGAGGTGAGCCTCACTTTGGATGGCCGTGTGATGGAGACGGCCAGTGTGCCTTCGGGGGCTTCCACGGGGTCTTATGAGGCTTTGGAGCTGAGGGATCAGGACCCCCGCCGTTTTCATGGAAGGGGGCTTTTGAAGGCTTTGTCTCATATCCAAAAGCTGGCCCATGAGCTGAAAAATCGCCCTGTGGCGGATCAGGAGGAGCTGGATTCCTTTTTAAAGGCCTGGGACGGCACACCGGATAAGTCCCGTGTGGGGGCCAATACTCTTTTGGCGGTTTCTCTGGCGTTTGCCAGGGCCAAGGCGTGCCGGCAAGGGAAGGAGCTTTTTGAATCCTCTGAAAGAAAGGACTATGTGTTTCCCCTGCCCTTTATCAATATTCTGAACGGAGGCGTGCATGCCAGCAACAATCTGGATGTGCAGGAGTTTATGATTGTCCCTTACGGCTTTGATTCTTTTGGAGAGGCCATAAGGGCAGGGGCGGAGACCTTTCACTGCCTTAAGGACATTTTGAAGGCAAAAGGCCTGGGGACGGCAGTGGGGGATGAAGGGGGCTTTGCCCCTCAGCTTGCCAATAATGAGGAGGCCCTGAAATTACTTTTGCAGGCCGTGGAAAAGGCGGGTTATTCCCCTGCAAAACAGATAGCTTTGGCGGTGGATGTGGCGGGTTCTGAGTTATATAAGGAAGGGCTGTATTGTTGGGAAAAGGAAAACTTAAGTGCCCATGATCTGACAAATATTTATCAGGACTGGAGAAAAAAATACCCTTTGGTCAGTATTGAGGATGGTTTGGCAGAGGAGGACTGGGCGGGCTGGCAGGCCCTGACCAAAGCTCTTGGGGCTAACACACAGCTTGTGGGGGATGACCTCTTTGTCACGGATATTGGACGGCTCAAAAAAGGCCTGAACCTTAAAGCCGGTAATGCCCTTTTGGCCAAGATCAATCAGGTGGGGACACTTTCAGAGGCCCTTGCGGCTGTCCGGATGGCCCACAAGGGGGCTTACGGGGTGTGTCTTTCTCACAGAAGTGGGGAAACGGAAGACAGCAGTATTGCTGACCTGAGCCTGGCATGGGGGGTGAATCAGATTAAAACCGGCTCCCTTTGCCGGGGGGAAAGGGTGGTCAAATACAATCGCCTGCTCAGGATAGAGGAAAAAACAAAAAAAGCCCCTTTCGCAGGATCCAGCCCTTTCCCCTTTTTATACTAATCCTTTTTTAAGTGTTGGTGGAGGGCTTTTAAGGTGCTGGTTAAATATATATGACTGATTTTTTTGCCATTGACAAATACAGCGGGGGTGCCTGTGACGCCCCATTGTTTTCCGGCCTCAATTTGTTCCTGTTCCGCCCTCTTTGCAAAAGAGGAGAGCATACATTTTTGCCATAATGTTTGGTTTAAATTCAAGGTTTGGACAAATGTTTTCAGTGTTTCCTGTGATTTTTCCTGGTCTTTGTTCCTTAAAGAGACAAGCAGAGGCTGATTTTCAAAAATCAGATCATGCATGGCCCAGCCCTGTTGTTGTTGTTCCGCACAGTAAACCGCCCTTGTGAGCTGGCAGGAGAGGCTTGGCCCATCACACTGGTCCAAGGGAAAAGAGAAAAATTCCACCCTCATATAGGGCTTTATCTTTTCTCTTTTCAGGCTGTAATAGACATTTCGGCAGTGGACACAGAGGAAGTCGGCAAACTCGGTCACAGTGAGCAAAGCCTCTTTTTGGTCCGGCCCAAAGCTTAAAAGGGCTTGGTCCAGGGGCTTTTTTTCCGGTGCGGAAAGCCAGTCCATGACATTAAACCGGACTGTTTTTTTCATGGAGGGGATATCGTAAAGGGATAGAAACACCACATGGGTTAAAAAGGTCAGCCCTGTAAATATAAGACAGGAATAAACAAAACAGCCCGGCACAGAAGAAAAGGAAAGGCTGACCCCTGACTTTTTGGAATGAAAGAGGGACCGCACAAGGGAAAGTGGGGGGAAACAAAAAAAAACGGCAAATAAAACAACAAAAGAGAGTACATAAAGAAGAACACAAAAGGGGCAAAAAAATTTCAGAACAAAAACAGAAACAGCCAGCATGAATAAAGAGGCCCCGGCGGAGAGAATGGCAAAAAAACTCAAGCTTAAGGAAAGGGGCCTGCTGGTGTTCTTCTGGTTTTGGGGGGCCGGCCCCTGTTGCATGAGCAGAAGAATCAGCAAAGCTATAATAAAGTAAGTGGCAAAAGCCCAGTTGGAAAGAGGGACACCGGCCCACTCTGAATAAGAGGAGTTGAGGGCCTGATCACAGTCCCAGTCAGAGCTGATATGGCAGAGGGATTTTCCGGTGGCCCTGTCTGCCAGCAGAGAATAGGAACGGTGGCTGAGATAAAGACTCAAGCCCATGGACAAAAGAGAGCAAATTAAAACAAGTTTTTTCATTGCCTGTTCTTTTTGGCATAAAAGGACAGGTTTTGGCAAGAATTTTTGGATCTGATGACAGATTTATGGACCTGTTCCAGTAAACACAGAGGCTGTTGGACAGGGTTGTGAGCTTTTTATTTATAAGGCTGACGGCCCATTTGGACTATTTTTCTCTGCCCTGTTTTGATAAGATACAAGGCTCTCTTTTCATGGCCCCGCCAGTGGGCTTTTGTGGAGGGCAGGTCTTCATTATCCGGGTTTCTTTTAACAGAGACTTCAGGTTCTTCTGCTGATTCATCTGTGGGTTTTTGGCTGTCTTCAGAGTCCTGCACACTGCTCAGTTGCCGGTTGTCTTCAGGTATCAGGCTGACAGAGAGCTTTCCCCTCCTGTTTTTATGGAGCAATAAATTGTGCCGGACCCCGTCTTTGACTATTTTTATGGAGGATATATAATCTCCAGCAGAAGCTATGTGCCTGTCAGTGCTCTTTTTTTGATTCAAAACCATAAGGCCTGCCACCAACAACAAAAAAGAGAGGCCGGTCCCGGCAAACACATAAGGGTTTTTCTTTTGAGGCTTTTGATCACCAGCCCCCGCAGAGGAAGGCCATTGGATTAAGTCTGGTTCTTTGGAGGAGGAACTGTCCTCCCCGGCCGGGCCTTTTTCAGACCATGCCTTATAAGGGTTTTTGGAAGGCTTTTTTGGTTTTTGTGTGTTTTTTGTGCCAAAGGGAATAATGTTGTCCTTCATGGACAGAGCAGAACCTGCCCCGATGGCAGAGAGAGCCTGGTTTTCTGATTTTTTTTCCGGTTTTTTTGCCGGCTTTTTTTTGGGCATGGAGGACCGTTCCTTGGGACCGGGAAAATTGATAATATTGTTTTGAGGCATCCTCAAGCTCCCTTTTCTGTTTTATGAAACAAGCTTTTGATACACTGATCGGAAAAAACAGGGGGAAATATAAATTTTTTTTCCAAAATAAGACAAAAAAAAGACAGACTTTAGGCTGGCCGGCTTGTAGTTTTTGGGAAATATTGAGATTTTTTTCGACTCAAGCTATAATGGTGGCTTGTGAAAAAGCCTTTTTCAAGGACGATTGTAATAGTGGTATGGGGCACAAAAAGAGAGTGTGTATGATGAAAAGAGTGATTTTCTTTGGGCTTTTTTGCCTGCTTTTTTCTGTTTCCGGTGAGACAGCCCAGGACCGGAAAAAAACAAAGGCAAAGCCTCCAGCTCAGCAAGCAGGGTCATCGAAACAGGCAAAAAAGTCCTCAAAGCAAGCAGGGTCATCGAAACAGGCAAAAAAGTCCTCAGAGCGGGACAAGCCTGTCTCACGGGCAAAGTCCTCAGGGCGAGCTAAGCCGGCTCCACGGGTTTCACCATCTTCGCCGGATCCTGCCATAAAAGGTCTCACTCAAGGTTTGGAACTGCTAAATCGGCCATCGAGGCGGGTTCCGCCATCTCAGCAAGCAAAGCCATCGGGGCAGGTTCTGCCATCGGGGCAGGTTCCGCCATCGGGGCAGGTTCTGCCTGCCTCCCGGCACCGGAGCACAGGGCCTCAGGCAGGGCGTCAGGGTGCTTTAAGCGATTTGTCCCCTCGCTCTCTTGTGGTATTGGCCCGGGCTTATGAACAAAAAGGGGATTACGAAAATCAGGTTTTGACTCTTCGCCAGTTGCTCAACAGGCACAAAAAAAAGGGGCTTTATCTGCTGGAGCTGGCTAGGGGCTTAAAGAATCTTTATTTTAAAACAGGGCTTTTCAAACACAGGGAGGAGGCCATAAAAATTATCAATGAGGTCCATGCCTTAAACAACAAAAAACACAGGGAACAGGCCCACCTGCAAATGCTGGAACTGCTGAAATTTAAAGAGGATTCGGAGGAGAACAAATACGCCATCTTAAACCTTTTGCAGGTCTTAATCAGGGAATTTGGTGTGAAAAAAATTTATGTTCAGGATATATGCAAATATCTTTATATCAATGAATTTTATCGTCAAAGCCTTGCCAGTTGCAAAAAAGCCATAAAATATTATCCTCAGTCAGCCACAAATCATGTCTATTATGCCCTGTCTCTGAAGGATCCGAAAAAAACAGGTGAATATTTAAAACAAACAGCCACAAAGTTTCCCAAATCAGCTTTTGCTCAGATTCAGGCCGGCCAGTTTCTTATTCAGCAGAAGGATTATGCACAGGCCCTTCCTTATTTCAAAAGAGCGGGGGCGGAGGAGCCTGATTCTGCCCCGGCACAGGTGGGTCTGGCTCAGGCCTTGTTCCACACCGGTCAGGAAAAAAAATCGTATAAGTTCTTTTTAAAAGCCTGTATGCTGAACAAGCCCAAAATGCTGTGGGCTTTCAAGCAGGCCAAGTCCATATTAAATCAAAAAAGCCTCTTTGCCCTGGCCAGCTTTTTTGATCGTGGCATCACAAAGTGCTTTCTTCAGGCCGGGCGAAGCAGGGGGCAGAATAAAAAAACCAAGTAAACATTGAGCAGAAACCAAAGACCGGGCAGGACTGAGGTGAGCTTTTCATGGCCAGACCGTTTTTGTGAGAGGTTGTGTCATGGGGCAGTGCTCCAACTGCCCTGTCTGCCCCCCAAACCTTCAAAAAAAATCAGAGTTTTTTTTGAAAGGTAACAGTTGTGATAAGTAACAGAAAGACTGTGTAAGACAGAGCGTAAAAAGAGGAGGAGGCCCACTCCCCCAAGGAAAGAGGATCCTGATACAAGGCATAAGCCCGCCAGTTCAGCCGTTCCAAATCCGGCAAAACACGGACCAAAACAGCCACCCCCCACTTCACCACCCCCTCATCTTTGGACACAAAAAACAAAAGGCTGGAAACAGAATGGCCCACAATAAAGACCATAAACGAATAAACCAAAACCAAAAAAGCTGGCATAAACACACTGAAAAACAAAGCCAGAGCACCAAGTAACAAAGCCTCCATAAAGATCCCGCTCATGGCCACCGGCAAAAGCCAAGTGAAAGCCTGCCCGTAAACCCCATACACACAACAAACAAATCCCATCAAACAACAAAGCACACCCAACAAAATAACAGTGAGGCCCAAAAATTTCCCCATAATAAACTCTCCCACTGAAACCGGCCGGGTAAAGAGCAAAAGAAGGCTTTGCCTCTCCCTCTCACGGGGGATCAAATGCCCGGCAAAATAAAGGGCCATCAGGACAAGGCTGATGTGGCAGGCCGTGTAGGCAAAGTTGATGCTTAACCGTCTTTGCTCATTCAGGCTTAAGGTGCCAGCAACAAGCCCCAGGCCCAAGGCCAACAAAAAGAAAACGGCCAAAGCATAAAAAGCTTTTTGACGATGGATTTCCCTTGTTGTATTCAAGGCAATATAAAAAATGGTTTTCATTTGTGATTAAAACGTTTGTTTTTCCTCTGAAACGACAAAATACAAAAACCTTTTTTTCTCAAACGGTCCAACTCTTTTTGGCTTTCCACCCCATTTTTCACCAACACCCGGTGCTTTTTGTCTTTTTCCCTGTAAATAATCTCATAAGCACTTTGTGTGTGATCCAAAAAGGACAAAACAGAACCAGTGAAAACCGCCTGGCCGTTTTGAAGAGCCACCACATGGTCACAGATTTTTTCCACATCATCCAGCAAATGAGAGCTGAAAAAAACAGCCACCCCCTGACGGGCCTTTTCCTGTAAAAGCTCTCCTGCATGGGCACGACTTTCCGGATCCAGGCCGGCCAAAGGCTCGTCCAAAATCAAAAGCTCCGGTTCAGAAAGGAGGGCCTGTGCCAAACCCACTTTCCGCAACATGCCTTTGGAAAAAGTTTTTAGTTTTTGATCTTTCGCATGATGTATATCCCACTCCTTCAGGCTCTTTCGGATCCGGGCTTTCAGGTCAGCGGTTTTAAGGGAAGTGCCCAGCCGGCCATAAAAAAGCAACAGCTCTTCCGCCGTCAGGTAATCATAAAAACCAGAGCTTTCCGGCAAAAACCCCACCTTTTTTAATACTTTGCGGGAAACAGGGCTTTCTTCGAAAAAACACACTTCACCGGAATCCATGGGCAAGAGACCCAGAACACACTTTAAAGCGGTGGTTTTGCCGGAGCCGTTGGCTCCCAAAAAGCCGGTCACCTCCCCTGGCCCAAGAGAAAAGCTCAAACTGTGCAAAATCCTGCTCTTGCCATAGCTTTTTTCCAAATTCCTGACCTGAAGAGCTGTTTTCATAATACACCCAAAGCCGGCTGGTTACCCCCCCCAAGATGACAGCAAACTCTATAATGGATTTGTATTTCAGGCAAGTCAGGCCCACAAGGCCCCAAACCCCCAAGTAAAGAGGCGACAAAAAAGGCCAGCTTAACGAAAAAAGGAGCTGAGGCGGGACCAAAGCCTCTGCCAAAAAGATGGGCCTTTGACACCTTTCGCCCTTTCTGTGCTGGCCAAAGAACGGCCGGGGGCTTTTTGCACTTTATACCCACAGGCCAGGGAGGAAAGCTCCAGCTCCCCTATATCCCTTCGAACCTCACCAGTGGCCAGTTTTGCATTCATAATACTTGGCTGGCTATTGATATGTCCCAGCCCGGCATGGTGGCCCAATTCATGGATACCCACACTTAAAAAATCTGTTTCCTTTTTGCCAATATCCACCTCTTCAGAGGAGGGAGCACGTCGGTTTGTTTTTCTCCCCAAAGCAAAAAAATCCAGCACATTTGTCCAGGCAGACAAAAATCTCTGCCAAAAAGACTCCGGTGAGGTGCTGGCCAGATAACGGCCTGTGGAAAGAGCCGGCACTTGTGTGTAAGCAGAGTAATCAAAAGCCTCTTTTTCGTAAAACCATTTGTAATGAATGCCGTTGAATATGATGTCTGCCTCCACCATAAGGCCCCCAAACATATTCTGGCTGTAAGTGGTGGCCTGCTTGTCTTCAGCCAAAAAATAGTGCCTTTTATCCATATAAAGAATATTAATGCCGTCATCATCCCTGTTCTGAGGATTGTAGTGCACATCCGTATCCCCCATAAATTCAAACAAAGCCCCCTCACCTGTATAATAATTCCAGGACTCATTCCACATATCCACAGCGTATATAAAATTTTTACGGGTCAGGGCAGAAAGGGAAATATGAGTGTAAACAGGTATGGGGAGATCCCTCCACTTTATGACAAAGCCACTGTTTGTGCGAAAATGGCAGTTGTTGGGATGGCCCAAGTCCTCCACTGTGGTGTAGCCACAGGAAAGCAAAAAAGCAAAAACAAAAATCAAAAACCCCGTTTTCATAAAAAGCCCCTCTGTTTTTGTTTGTCGGCAGAAAATCCTCTTTTTTTAAATATTTTTTTCAGACAGGGGGTTCAAGGGCGGTATTGAAGGTTGGGCCTTTGGCCCACAGCTTTTAACCTCTCCTGAATCAAATAAGCTGTATCAAACAAAACCTTTTCATCAAAGTGGTTGGCTATCAGTTGCACCCCCACAGGCAAGTTGTTTTCAGCCGAAAAGCCCGCCGGCACAGACAGAGCCGGGAGGCCAGTCAGATTAGCCGATACAGTAAAGCTGTCCAACAAATACGATTCCAAGGAACCCGCCGGCTTTTTCCCCAGCTCAAAGGCCGTGTCTGCACTCACCGGTGCCAACAACACATCCACTTTGGAAAAAGCCTCCTTAAACTGATCCCTGATCTGCCGGCGGATACGGGAGGCTTTGTTGTAATATTCATCATAATAGCCACTGGAAAGGCAGTAGGTCCCCATGATAATTCTTCTTTTGACTTCATGGCCAAAACCCGCCCCCCTGTTCCGGCTGTAAAATTCCTCCAGATGAGAGGGTTTTTTGTCTTTAAAGTCAAAACGGGAACCATAACGAACCCCCTCATAACGGGCCAGATTGCTACTCGCCTCACTGGTGGAAATCAGATAATACACAGGAACA